>NZ_JADOVJ010000001.1:0-1200000 GCF_015752315.1 Nocardioides luteus | reverse complement strand
CCAACGCCGGCCCCTGGGACACGCTGCTCAACACGACCGTCGGGGTGCCGAGCCTGACCACGATCGGCAACAACGCCAACACCCACGAGGGCTGGCTCTCCCCGCTGGCCGCGGGTGGCCTGGAGCAGGCTCCGGTCTCGCCGGTGCGTGACTACTCGGGCACGTTCACCGATGCCTGGAACAACGCGCAGTGCGCGCCCACCAACCTGGTGCCGGGCGGCAACGACGTCAACTACGTGGTCGGCAATCTGTTCGCCAGCCACAACCGGATGCACGACTGGTCCTACTTCCTCGGCTTCACCGAGGAGAACTACAACCTGCAGACCGACAACCTCGCCCGTGGCGGCCGTGGCCTCGACGCCGAGGTCGGCAACGCGCAGGCCGCCGCGCTCGACTCGCAGGTCATCGAGCAGACGGGCATCCTGACCGGCCGCAACAACGCCAACCAGCTCACCCTGATGGACGGCGTGCCGGGCATCACCAACCAGTACCTCTTCCAGCCCGCCGCCGGCGCCTTCTACGCGCCCTGCACCGACGGCTCGCTGGACTTCGGGATCGTGGGCCACGAGTACACCCACGCCATCTCCAACCGGATGGTCGGCGGCCCCGACGACGGGCTAACCTCGGAGCAGGGTGGCGCGATGGGTGAGTCCTGGAGCGACCTGGCCGCGGCCGAGCACATGTTCGCCCACGACCTCTACAACGGCGGCAGCCCGTGGGCCGTCGGGTCCTACGCCACCGGCAACACCGATGTCGCCATCCGTGACTTCGCGATCGACAGGAACCCGCTCAACTTCTCCGACTACGGGTTCGACTCCACCGGTCCCGAGGTCCACGCCGACGGCGAGATCTGGAACGGCACGATGTGGTCGGTCCGGCAGGCGCTGGTCGACAAGTACAACGCGACCTACCCCTACGCCGACAGGGCCCTGCAGCGGCGCTGCTCGGTCGGGACGACGACGGCCTCGCCGCTCGCCGCCGACAAGTGCCCCGGCAACCGCCGCTGGATCCAGCTGGTCTTCGACTCGTTCCTGCTCCAGCAGGGCGCGACCTCGATGCTGGACGCCCGCGACGCCTTCCTCGCCGCCGACCAGATGCGCTTCGGCGGTGCCAACCGCCAGGTGATCGCGGACGCGTTCGCACGACGCGGCATGGGCCAGTACGCCACCACGACCGCCGACGACCACGAGCCGACCCCGAGCTTCGCCTCACCGGCCTCGCGCAACGTCAAGGTCACCTTCAGCGCGCCCTCCGGCACGCCGGGGAAGGTGTACGTCGGCCGTTTCGAGGCTCGGGCCACGCCCATCGCCGACACGCTGGTCGACACCGCGATGGGGTCGGTGGCGCACTTCGTCCCGGGGACGTACGAGTTCCTCTACGTCACCAAGACCGGGGGCGCTCAGCGCAAGACGGTCACGATCTCCTCCTCGGAGATCACCAAGACCGTCTCCTTCGCAGCGAGCACCAACCTCGCCGCGGCTGCCAAGGGCGCGACGGTGATCGCCTCGACCGAGGGCTCGCGCAACCCGGACGCGTTGATCGACGGCACCGAGGGCACCAACTGGGGCGGCGTCACCGCGGACAACGTGGACACGACCACGCCGTCCGTCGCCGTCGACCTGGCGGGCGGAACCCACACGGTGACCAAGGTGAACGTGAGCGCCTACCTCTCCCCCGCCACCGACACGGACGCGGACTCGGGGTCGCGCTTCACCGCTCTGCGGAAGTTCGCGCTGGAGGCGTGCGTCTCCGCGTGCACCACCTCCGGCGCGGTCTGGAAGCGCTTCTACACCTCGGCCGACGACGCCTTCCCCGGAAAGCGCCCGAGGCCGGTCGCACCCAACCTGAACCTGCGCACCTTCGACGTCCCCGACACCACCGCCGCCGCGGTACGTCTGGTGGCGCTGGAGAACCAGTGCACGGGCTTCGACGGGTACGCCGGTGAGCAGGACGCCGACCCCACCACCACGACCGACTGCAAGACCGGCTCCGACCGCGGGACGATCGTCCACGCTGCTGAGCTTCAGATCTTCGGTCAGTGAGTCCGTAGGCGTCTCGGTGTCCTGCGGGGTGGGGCACCGAGGCGTCTTTCGGGTTTCGTGATTTCGTGCGGCACTTCGTTTGATCTCGACTCGAAGGCTGGTGGCCGCCGACCCGTTACGGAGGGTGTTCTCGACGAACCCCGGAGTCAAGGACGGCCTTCGGCCGCCGGCTTCGCCGGTCGCCTGCGGCGATCCTGGACACCGGGCTCCGCCGAGAAGATTTGGCTGGCTATCGGGTCGGCGGCGGCAGTTTGGCGCAGCAAAGTTCGGGTTTGGCCGCGGGCTTGGGGACCGGGCGGCCGGTTTCGGGAGGACTGGTCTCGCGCAAGGGCATGGGCGCGGACTTCGAACCCGGCCGGACGCTCCCAAGAGGACTGGTCTCGCGCAAGGCCATCGGCGCGGACCTGGAACCTGACGGGCCGCTCCTGCGAAGACATGCTCTCGCCCAACGGCCATGAACGTGGCCTGGGACGGGCTCACGAGCGTCCCCTCGTCGTTTCGCCACCGCTGGGGACACATCCCCACACCTGAGGTGGTTCCCCACGCTCCGGAGCATGGGGAACCACCCCCACGATGGGGAACACTCCACCCCAGTGGGGAACGCGGCCTCAGGTACGCCGGATGAACCGGATCCGACCATCCGGGAGACGCTCATAGCCGTAGTTCGGATCATGAATGCGCCTATGGTCACTCGCGCACAACAAGACCATGTTTTCGAGGTCGGTGCGGCCGCCCTCAGACCACGGTTTCAGATGATGCGCCTCGGTCCACGCCGCCGGTGCATCGCAGTCCTCGGCCTGACAACACTTATCGCGTAACCGTAGTGCCCGGTGTTGGATCGGATGCGCCAACCGCGCCGTCCTACCGAAGTCGAGGATCTCGGAGTTGGTTCCGAGGACGACCGGGACGAGGTCGGCGTTGCAGGCCATCCGGCGGGCTTCGGCGGCGGCGATCTTGTCTCCGTCGAACCCCAACGCAGCGGTGCCGAGGTCGTTGCGGAGGTCCTCCACGCTCATCGTGATGAACACCGTGGTGCCGTGGCCACCGTGGCGAGGGAGCTGGTCGACGTCGTAGGTCTCGATCACCCGGGCGAACGCCTGACCCAGCAACCGGTCATAGGGAGCCTTGCGGCCACGGTTCTCGGCCGAGAGCTTTCTCGGTTGCGCCAGGGAGTCCAGGATCGTGCGGAGTCTCGCTCCGACGGCTCGGGAGACCCGCGCCTGAATGTCGACGGTCCCGTCACCGTTGTCACGGGCATGGAAGAACGTGCGCCGCTGCGCATGCTCTTCCTCCGCCAACAGTGCTTTGGCTTCGGCTTGCTCGAACCGGTCGGGGTCGATCTCGGCGAGGATGCGTTTCCCGACGATCTTGAGTTCGTTCGCGGTCAGCCGGGTGGCGTAGTCGACCAGCAGCTTCTCGGCCAAGATCAGGTCCTCGACGCTGGCTGCCGGGTCGGCCTCGATCGCGTCGAGGGCCTTCGTGATCACCCGGGCCTTGTCCTGGGACACGACCCCCTCCGCCAGACCAGCGGCCACGACGTCGTACTTCGCGACACTGGCGGCGAGTTTGATCTGGGAACGGGCGACGGCCTGGTCGACCAGCAGCTCGGTCCGCAGCCACCCGGAGGCGTCCTTGGCACCGGTCTCCTCGGCGATATCGCCGGCAGCAGCGAGCACGCGCAACTTCAACGCAGCCTGCTGGGCCTGAAGTCTCTCCAACCGCTCGAGGACGTCCTTCTTCTGACTAGTCCGCCAATACACAGGATCGCCGGACAGCAGGTCGTGGAGGGAGGTTTCGATGGCGCTCAGCGCGGTGTCGATCGCATCGCCGGGGTTGGTGCCCCAGGGGTTGATCCCGTGGCCGAGACTCATCGCTTCCCTCCCTTCAGAGGCGTGCTGTGATTGGCCTGATTCTACTCCTCCGGGCCAAGTAGAGCCACCTATTTTCCCAGTTCAACTGCGTTTTTTGCGGTGAGCGAACGAGATCGTTCCTGTGGATGATAAGTGGCCCGAAGGGCCACGATTCCACCGCGCCAACACCGCCGAAACCAGTAAGAATCTCGCTGCGCCACACCCGGGCCGCCGCCCCGATAGCCAGCCAGATCTTTTCTCGACGGGCCCCGGTGTCAAGGACCGCGAAGCGGCCGGCGAAGCCGGCGGCCGAAGGCCGTCCTTTACTCCGGGGCCCGTCGAGAAGACCCTCGAGAACGGGTCGGCGGCCCAGACCGACCCCGAAGAACCAGTCCGCGACAAGGGGTCTCGACAAGCTCGACCACCGGAGGATGCGGGTCTCGACCAGACGACCCCGAGCCGTCACCGCCGGTCAAGCGACAAGGCGATCCCAGCAAGCAACCCCGCGACCAACACAGTCCCGGCAAGCACCCAGTAGAGCGCGTCGTACCCGCCCATCACAGCAGCGAGCGCAGCACCCATCGCCGGAGCCAGCGCACCCGCAACCCCGGCAGGGGCGGAGTAGACCCCGTTGAGCGCGGCGTACCTCTCGGGTCCCCATACGTCGCTGACGACGGTCGCCGCGATGAGCGTGTACAGCCCGCGGGCGGTCCCGGTGAGCACCGCGACGACGATCATCACCCAGCCGACCGCGGGCAGCAGCGGCAGCAGCGCGACCGAGGCGGCGAACCACAGCACTCCCCCGGTCATCCGGGCGCGGACGCCGAAGCGCCGGGCCAGCAGCGGGTAGAACGCACGCCCGGCGACCTGGCCGGCGCCGCTGAGCCCGAGCGCCCAGGCGGCCGTGGCCGGGCTCAGCCCGTGCTCGACGAGGAACGGCACCAGGTGCACGATCGAGGCGAACACGACCATCGTGACCAGCGTGCCCGCGAGCGTGAGCAGCACGAACCGGCGGCTCCGCAGCACGTCGCGGTCCCGCACCGGCCGACCGTCCTCGTCCGGAGCGGCCGGCTCCCAGGCCAGGTCGAGCACCACGACGCTCGGCACGAACGTCAGCACGACGAAGGCGCCGGCCAAGATGACGTATGTCCAGCGCCACTCCACCCGCGCCGCCAGCGCTTCGGTGAGCGGCGCGAAGATCGTCGAGGCGAACCCACCGGCGAGGGTGAGCGTCGTGATCGCATCCACGCGCCGCGTACCGAACCAGTGCGTCAGCGCCGCGAACGCCGGCGGGTAGAAGGTCCCCGCCGACGAGAGCCCGACCACCAGCCAGCCGAGCGCGAAGATCCAGTACGAGGGCGCGGCGGCGACCACGAGCAGCGCCAGCGTGCCCAGCAGGCTGGCGCCCGCCATCACCCACCGAGGCCCGAAGCGCTGGATGACCCGCCCGACGGGGATGCCCGCGACCGCCCCCACGAGCGTGCCCGCGGAGAAGGCGGTGGTGATCGCGGCCGCCGACCACCCGGTGTCGTCGACGATCCGCGGCTGCAGCACGGTGAAGGCGTAGTAGAGGACGCCGTACGCCGCCGTGACGGTCACGCAGAGCGTGACCAGCACCCCGCGAAGCGACCGACTCCCCACCCCGTCAGCGTTCCAGATGAACCTGCTCGAGGACACCGCTGAGCTTGGACGGGTTGCGTACGTAGTAGAGACCGGTCACCAGACCGTCCTCGACGTGCAGCGTGACCACGCCGTCGACCTCGTCGCCGAAGTAGAGCAGCATCCCGGGGGCGCTGTTGACGCTGGCCATCTCGAACCGGGGGACGCCGTACTTCGTCGCCAGCCCCGCGAAGAACCGCAGCACCTTCTCGGCGCCGTGGATCGGCTTGCGGGCCGCCTGGACCACGCCGCCACCGTCGGAGAAGAGCACGACATCGGGCGCCAGCACGTCGAGCAGCGACTGCAGGTCGCCGCCGGTCGCGGCGTCGCGGAACCGTTCCAGGGCGTGACGTGCCTCGGCCGACGAGACCGACTCGCGCGGCCGGCGCTCGGCGACGTGGTCACGGGCGCGATGGGCGATCTGGCGCACCGCGGCCGGCGACTTGTCGACCGCCGCGGCGATCTCGTCATAGCCCAGCGCGAAGACCTCGCGCAGCACGAACACGGCCCGCTCGGTCGGCGAGAGCGTCTCCAGCACCAGCAGCACCGCGGTCGAGAGCGAGTCGGCCAGCTCGGCGTCCTCGGCGACGTCCGGCGCGGTGAGCAGCGGCTCGGGCAGCCACGGACCGACGTACGTCTCCTTGCGGCGCGACAGCGTCCGGATGCGGTTGAGCGCGAGCCGGGTCGTGATCCGCACCAGATAGGCGCGCTGGTCGCGCACCTCCTCCAGCGGCACGTCGGCCCAGCGCAGCCAGGTCTCCTGGAGGACATCCTCGGCGTCGGCGGCCGAGCCGAGCATCTCGTAGGCGACGGTGAAGAGCAGGTTGCGGTGGGCGACGAAGACCTCCGTCGCGGCATCATCGCTCATGCCCGCGACCTTACCGGCGGCTCGACCGGCGCGAAGGCCGGCGGGATGATCGTGAACATACTGGGCATCGTCGCCCTCCTGTGTCGTCTCGTGCGTCTCGTCACCATCCAGACACCGACAACCATCAGGTTGTGACACTAGGGTTGGGGCGTGAGCGAGCCAGAGACGACAACGGTGGCGGAGGGTGTTGCCCGGATCGAGTGGGCAGCGGGCGAGGCCGTCGATGTCGTACGCCGCGAGGTGGCCGCCGCGCTGCTCACCCACCATCGGGTGGAGGCGCTGGTCGACCCGGACGACACCGTCGAGCAACGCACCGCGACCTGGGCGGGGCTCCACCGCGAGGGCCTGCTCCGAGGCGTGACGGGCGGCAAGGACCGGATGCTCTACGCCCGGGTGGCGAGCGACGCTCCGGTCGAGGCCCCCGAGGGCTTCCGGGCCCTGCTCAACTCTTTCCTCCCGCGCAAGCGCGCGATCGGCCAGATGCTGGTGCGGGACCCCGAGGACCGCGTGCTGATGTGCCAGCTGACCTACAAGAAGGACTGGGACCTGCCCGGCGGCATCGTGGAGGTGGGCGAGTCGCCCAAGCTGGCGACCACCCGCGAGATCGAGGAGGAGCTCGCCCTCGTCCTCCCCGCCGGCGACCTGCTGCTCACCGACTGGCTGCCGCCGTGGGGCGGCTGGGACGACGCCGTCTGCCTGGTCTTCGACGGGGGCGTCCACCCCTCCTCGGTCCTCGAGCAGACCACCCTCCAGCCCCGCGAGATCCGCTCAGTGGCGTTCTGCACCCTCGACGAGGTCCGCGAGCGGGCCGCCGACTTCACCGCCCGCCGGGTCGAGGCCGCTCTGGCCGCGCTGCGGGGCGGCCCGGGTTACACCGAGTCGGGGCGCGCGTAGCACTCCCTGCGCGACGAGCGCACCGAGCACCAGCAGGGCACCACCGGCGAGCTCGCCGGCGCTCGGCACCTCGCCGAGCAGCAGCCATGCGGACCCGATGGCCACCGGAGGCACCAGCAGGATCCACGGCACCACCGAGGAGGCCGGGTGCCGCGCGAGCAACGAGTTGAAGATGCCGTAGCCGACGAACGAGGCGAGCACCACGGTGTAGGCCGTGGAGACGAGCGCCTCCCAGCCGAAGGCGGCCACCCCGTCGCGGACCCCCTCGGGTCCGTCGATCACGAAGGAGAGCGCGAGCAGCGGGAGCGGCACGACCAGCGCCGACCAGACCGTCAGCGAGAGGCCGCCGGGCACCTTGGCCGCACGGGAGATCACGTTGCCGATCGCCCACGACAGCGCCGCGAGCAGGCACAGCACCAACGCCACGACCGGCACGTGGCCACCGCGTCCCAGCGCCACCACGACCAGGCCGAGCGCACCGGCGACGACGCCGACCACCTGCATCAGCGTCGGCCGCTCACGCAGCACGCCGGCCGCGATGACGATGGTGAGCACGACCTGCGCCTGGAGCACGAGCCCCGCCAGGCCGGGCGGCATCCCCGCGGCCATGCTGGTGTAGAGCAGGCCGAACTGGCCCAGGCTCATGAAGGCCCCGACCGCCGCGACCACCTTCCACGACGCCTTCGGGCGAGGCAGCAGGAAGACGGCCGGGAAGGCGACCAGCACGAAGCGCACGGCGAGCAGCAGCAGCGGCGGCACCGGGTGCCCGTCACGCGTCTCGAGGCCCCAGTCGATGACGACGAAGTTGAAGCCCCACAGGACGGCGACGAGGACGGCGAGCAGCGAGTCACGGCGAGTCACATCCACCAGGATGAAGGCAAAGATCATGAAGCACCAGCGAATGATTCTTCATCGGATGACGTAGCATCGCTTCATGATCGATCTGTCCGCGCTCGTCGCTCTCCGTGCCGTCGACACCCATGGTTCGGTGGTGGCGGCCGCCGACGCCCTGGGTTTCACACCGAGCGCGGTCTCGCAGCAGGTCAAGCGGCTCGAGCGGCAGGTCGGCGTACCGCTCCTGGAGCGGATCGGGCGCGGCGTCATGCTCACCCATGCCGGGCGGCACCTGGTCGACGAGGGCTCACGGCTGCTCGCCGACATGGAGTCGCTGGAGTCCGGGCTGCACGAGCAGGCCACGACCGTCGCCGGGCGGCTGCGGCTGACCGCCTTCTCCACCGCGATGCGCGGGCTGATCGCGCCGGTCGCCGGCGAGCTCCGCACCGCCCATCCAGACCTCCTGCTCACCCTCTCCGAGCGGGAGCCGTGGGACACCGTCGACCTGGTGGCGACCGGTCACAGCGAGATCGGCGTGGTGCACTCCTGGGGCGACGTGCCGCTCTCCATCCCCGACCACCTCGTCACCACCGAGCTCCTCCGCGACGTCGCCGACGTGATCGCCCATCGCGACCACCCGCTGGCCCAGCTCGCCAAGGTGACCCCGCACGACCTGGTCGCCGAGGACTGGATCGCGACACCTGAGGGCACGATCTGCCGGCAGTGGCTGAACCGGATGTACGCCGGCACCGGCCGGCTGCCGCGGATCGCGCACGTCTCCATGGAGTTCGACAGCCACCTGGCGCTGGTGCGGGCAGGCCTCGGGATCGCGCTCGTCCCGCGCCTGGGGCGGGCGGCGCTGGGTGAGGACCTGGTCGCCGTACGCGTCGTCGACCCGGTCCCCACCCGTGAGATCCTCGCGCTGCACCGGCGCACGATGACCGCCTCACCGGCGGTCACCGCCGTGCTCGCGGCCCTAGCCGCTCAGAACAGCGCGGATCAGAACAGCGCAGAGGCCAGCGACTGACGACCCTTGAGCACGCGCTCGTCGTCGTTGCCGACCGCCGCGAAGAGCCCCAGCAGGTGCTCGCGCGCCTTGTTGCGCTCGTCCCCCGACGTACGCCGCACCAGCTCGACCAGCCGGAGGAAGGAGTCCTCCACGTGGCCACCGAGCAGGTCCAGGTCGGCGACGAGGGTCTGCGCGTCGACGTCCTCGGGCGCGGCCGCGGCGGCGGCACGGGCGGCGTTGAGGTCGACCCCCTGCGTACGCTGCAGGACCTTGGCCATCGCCAGCCCGGCGGCGGCCTCGGAGTCGGCGGGGTTGGAGGCGATCAGCTTCTCGTACTCGGCCACGGCCGCGTCGATGTCACCGCGCTCCAGCGCGTCCTGGGCCGGTGCGTAGCGCGGGTCGAGCGCCGGCTCGGCGCCCTCCTCGGTCGCGCCACCGCCGATGGCGTTGGGCTTGTGCCGCCCGCCGATGCCCTGGGTGGTGAGCTGCTGCCCGAGCTGCTGGAAGACCGTACGCAGCTCCTCGAGGTTGAGCGCGCCCGGGATCGGCTGGGTGACCGGCCGGCCGTCGAGCAGGATGTAGAGGAGCGGCACCTGGGGCACCTGCAGCGCCTGCGCGATCTGCGGGTTCTTGTCGATGTCGACCAAGCCGACCAGGAACCGGCCGTCGTACTGCTCCACGACCGTCGAGACGTCGCGCGCGTAGGTGACGCTCTCAGGAGCGCGGGAGGCGGAGTAGAAGACCAGGACGACCGGGGCGGTCATCGACGCCTCGAGCACCGACTGGAAGATCTGCTCGTCGACCTCGACGGTGTAGGAGCCGGCGCTCCGCCCCTGGGCGGGAGCCGCATCGGCCGGACCGCCGAAGGGGGCGTCCTGTGCGGGGGTGCTGGCGAGCCCGGAGAGGTCGACGGCTCCGGGACGGGAGAACGGCTGCTGCGTCATGTCGCCAATCCTATGAGGACGGTCTAACCGACGCTGCCACGGAGGCCCGCACGCTGGACGACGCGCTGGATGGTCAGGTCACGCTCGTTCGGCCGTCCGACGAAGTAGATGTTGTTGAGGCCCTGCTCCTGGGCGGCCGACTCGAAGACGAAGTGGCCGTAGTTGAAGATCTGGCCGGTGAACGACTGCTTCACGGTGATGTCGAGGACTCGGGCCAGCGGCATGGTCGCCAGCTCACTCGAGAGCACGCCGTGGACACGGAAGATGCGCATGTTGGTGACCACGAACCGGTCCCGGCTGACCACCAGCGACCGCCAGAACGCGTGCCCGACCAGCGCGAACGCGAGCAGCACGATGATCCAGGCGACGTTCATGTCGATCGTCGCGGCGACGATCATCAGCGCCAGACCGAGGATCGCCTCCGCCACCGGCCTGATGTAGGACACCCAGTGATGGGTGACCTCGTCGACGACGACCTCACCTTCGTCTCGCAGAAGGTGCTTGGAGATGTCGACACCGAAGAGGTTCACACCGGCAACGATAGTGACTCCGCGAAGCGAGAGTCGACAGAACAAGCCGTACGCCGGGACAACTCCTGCGGAAAGGCCGGCGACCGGCTACTCGGCGAGGAGCGTGTCGGCGGCGGCGTAGGGGTCCTTCTCCCCCGTGACCACCTTCTCCGCAAGGGCGTCCAGGTCGCTCGACGACCCCACCGTCGTCCACCTGGCCCGCAGCGTCTCGACGGCGATGGCCTCGATCTCGGCCCTGGCCCGTCGCGTACGCCGCAGCCCCAGCGTGCCGCTGGACTCGAGCCAGGCCCGGTGCTCGTCGAGCGCGGCGACCACCTCGGCCAGGCCCTTGCCGGACTGGGCGACGGCGGTGAGGACCGGCGGGGTCCAGGCCTCCGTCGGGCGGTCGGCCAGGCGGAGCATCCCGCGCAGGTCGCGCTGCACCTTGGTCGCCCCCTCCCGGTCGGCCTTGTTGACGACGTAGAGGTCGCCGATCTCCAGGATCCCGGCCTTCGCCGCCTGGATGCCGTCGCCCATCCCGGGCGCGAGCAGGACCACGGTGGTGTCGGCGAGGCCGGCGATCTCCACCTCCGACTGGCCCACACCGACGGTCTCGACCAGCACCACGTCGAAACCGGCGGCGTCCAGCACCCGGATCGCCTGCGGCGCCGACCAGGCCAGACCGCCGAGATGGCCCCGGGAGGCCATCGACCGGATGAAGACACCCGGGTCGGTGGCGTGGTCGGTCATCCGGATCCGGTCACCGAGCAGCGCACCACCCGAGAACGGGGACGACGGGTCGACCGCCAGCACGGCCACGGTCCGCCCGGCGGAGCGCAGCTCGCGGACCAGCGCTGAGGTGGTCGTCGACTTCCCGACGCCCGGGGCACCGGTGAGCCCCACGATCTGGGCGTTCCCACCGTGCGGCGCGAGCGCGGCCATCACCTCGCGGAGGCGCTCTCCCCCGCCGACGGGGGCGTTCTCTACGTACGACACCAGCCGCGCGACCGCCCGGGGCTCACCGCCCCGGGCGCGCGCGACCAGGTCGCTCACTTCAGCGATGGCTCACGCCTTGGGCACACGCACGATCAGTGCGTCACCCTGACCGCCACCACCGCACAGCGCGGCCGCACCGGTGCCGCCACCGCGACGCTTGAGCTCGTGCGCCAGGTGGAGCACGACGCGCGTGCCGGACATGCCGACGGGGTGGCCGAGCGCGATCGCGCCGCCGTTGACGTTGACGATCTCCGGGTCGAGACCGAGCTTCTTGGTGGACTCGATGCCGACGGCCGCGAACGCCTCGTTGAACTCGACCAGGTCGAGGTCGGCGGCGGTGATGCCCTCCTTCTCGAGGGCCTTGGCCGTGGCGTTGGCCGGCTGCAGCTGCAGCGAGGAGTCGGGGCCGGCGACCATGCCGTGGGCACCGATCTCGGCGAGCCACTCCAGACCGAGCTCCTCGGCCTTCTCCTTGCTCATCACCACGACGGCAGCGGCACCGTCGGAGATCTGCGAGGCGGAGCCGGCGGTGATGGTGCCCTCCTTGGAGAACGCCGGGCGGAGCTTGGCCAGCGACTCGGCAGTGGTGTCGCCGCGTACGCCCTCGTCGGCGCTGACGACGATCGGCTCGCCCTTGCGCTGCGGGATCGAGACCGGGACGATCTCGTCGTCGAAGACGCCGTTCTTCTGGGCCGCGGCGGCGCGCTGGTGCGACGTGGCGGCGAAGGCGTCCTGCTCCTCGCGGGTGAGCTTCACGCCCTCGGCGTTGACCTGCTCGGTGAGCCCGCCCATCGCCTGCTGGGTGAGCTGGTCGTAGAGCGCGTCGTAGGCCATCGAGTCCACCAGGGTGGTGTCGCCGTACTTGAAGCCCTCGCGGGACTTCGGAAGCAGGTGCGGCGCGTTGGTCATCGACTCCATGCCGCCCGCGACGATGATCTCGGCCTCGCCGGCGCGGATCATCTGGTCGGCCATGGCGATGGTGTTGAGGCCGGAGAGGCACACCTTGTTGATGGTGATCGACGGGATGTTCATCGGCAGCCCGCCGGCGATGCCGGCCGCGCGAGCCGGGTTCTGACCTGCGCCGGCCTGGATGACCTGACCCATGATCAGGTAGTCGACCTGCTCCGGCGAGACGCCTGCCTTCTCCAGGGCGCCCTTGATGGCGACGCCGCCCAGATCGGCCGCGGACAGGCTCTTGAGCCCGCCGAGCAGGCGGCCGATCGGCGTACGCGCCCCGGCGACGATGACGTTGGACATGGGTCCTCCAAGGATGTTGGTGGTGCTGATCTGCCACTGAGGTTACTTATTAGTAACCTCAGTGGGAAGAGAGATGACAGCAGCTGGGTGTGGCTGTCATCACACATTGTGCCTCTTAGGCCCGACCTCAAGGAGAGTAGGCCCATGACTACCGTTGACATCCCGCCGCACCTGTTCACCCAGATCGACCACGTCGGCCTCGCCGTCGCCGATCTGGACGCGGCGATCGACTTCTACGAGAAGACCTTCGGCATGAAGCTCGCCCACCGGGAGACCAACGAGGAGCAGGGCGTCGAGGAGGCGATGATCGCCATCGGCGACTCCGACAACAAGCTGCAGCTGCTCGCCCCGCTCAACGAGAACAGCACCATCGCCAAGTTCCTCGACCGCAACGGCCCGGGCATGCAGCAGCTGGCCTACCGGGTCACCGACGTGGAGCAGGTCTCGGCGATCCTCCGGGAGCGCGGCGTACGTCTTCTCTACGACGCACCGCGGCGCGGCACCGCCGACTCGCGGATCAACTTCATCCACCCGAAGGACGCCGGCGGCGTGCTGGTCGAGCTCGTCGAGCCGGCCGCGAACCCCGCCCACTGAGAGCCCACCACGGCACGTGAACGATCCAAGAGTCATGTGTCACATCAGGCTGGCGTTAACGGTTACTCACCAGTAATGTCCAGCGAAATAGAGCCAACCGCGACCCCTACGACGACGCAGGAGCCGACCATGCAGAAAATCCTCGACGCGATCCTTGCGGGCGACACGCCCAGCGAGGAGTTCGCGAACCTCGAGATCCCCGACCACTACCGTGCCGCCACCGTCCACAAGGACGAGGTCGACATGTTCGAGGGCGTCGCGACCAAGGAGAAGGACCCCCGGAAGTCCCTCCACGTCGAGGACGTCGCCCTTCCCGAGCTCGGCCCGGGCGAGGCCTTCGTCGCGGTGATGGCCTCGGCGATCAACTACAACACCGTGTGGACCTCGATCTTCGAGCCGGTCTCCACCTTCGGGTTCCTGGAGCGTTACGGCAAGGAGTCCGAGCTCGGTGCCCGCCACAACCTCGACTACCACATCGTCGGCTCCGACCTGTCCGGCGTCGTGCTGAAGGTCGGCGCGGGCGTGACCAAGTGGAAGCCGGGCGACCGGGTCGTGGCCCACTGCCTCTCGGTCGAGCTCGAGGCTCCCGACGGCCACAACGACACGATGATGGACCCCTCCCAGCGCATCTGGGGCTTCGAGACCAACTTCGGCGGCCTCGCCGACGTCGCGATGGTCAAGGCCAACCAGCTGATGCCGAAGCCGGAGCACCTCACCTGGGAGGAGGCCGCCTCCCCCGGCCTGGTCAACTGCACCGCCTACCGTCAGCTCGTCTCCGCCAACGGCGGCAACATGAAGCAGGGCGACAACGTCCTGATCTGGGGTGCCTCCGGTGGCCTCGGCGGCTTCGCGACGCAGTACGCCCTCAACGGCGGCGCCAACCCGGTCTGCGTGGTCTCCAACGAGGAGAAGGCCAAGATCGTGCGCAACATGGGCGCCGAGATGGTCATCAACCGCTCCGAGATGGACTTCAAGTTCTGGAACGAGGACGGCACCCAGCAGAACCCGAAGGAGTGGCTGCGCCTGGGCAAGGCCATCCGCGAGCTCACCGGCGGCGAGGACATCGACATCGTCTTCGAGCACCCGGGCCGTGAGACCTTCGGCGCCTCGGTCTTCGTCACCCGCAAGGGCGGCACCATCACCACCTGCGCGTCGACCTCGGGCTACATGCACGAGTACGACAACCGCTACCTGTGGATGAACCTCAAGCGGATCATCTCCAGCCACTTCGCCAACTACCGCGAGTCGTGGGAGGCCAACCGCCTCATCGCGCAGGGCAAGATCCACCCGACCCTCTCCCGGACCTACACCCTGGAGGAGGTCGGCCAGGCCTCGCTCGACGTGCACCACAACAAGCACCAGGGCAAGGTCGGCGTGCTCTGCCTGGCCCCCGAGGAGGGGCTCGGCGTCCTCGACGAGGAGAAGCGCGCCGCGCACATCGACAAGATCAACCTCTTCCGGGGAATCTGAGACCCGTAGTCTCAGTAAATAGAACCGTTTGAGACTGGATTCACGGCCGGTCTCCCCTTGCGCGAGGGGCGACCGGCCGTAGTCTTGCCCTTTGGGAGCAGAGGCAGCTCGTAGACGACCTACAGTGTGAGGAATCCGCCACAAATGACGAATGAGGGACTGTCCATCTTCAACGAGGCTTCAGAGCCTCGGCAGAAGCCCGAGCAGGACTCGACCGAGACACAGGTCCTCCCCAGGGTCCCCGGCGCATCTGGTTCACCCAGCTCCGGCCACAACTCGCCACCACCGGCTCCAGGCTCGCTCCCAGCCTTCCCGGTCGTGCGTCGTGGCGGATACGACCCCGGCACCGTGAACGCGCGGGTCCAGCAGCTGCTCCAGGCCAACGGCCAGGGTCAGTCGGCCCTGCGCAACGCGCAGCGGCGCATCGCCGAGCTCGAGCGCAAGGTCAACGACCTCAAGGCAGCAGCCGCCCAGAGCAACGAGGCCCCCTCCTACGCCTCGCTCGGTGGCCGCGCCAGCGCGATGCTCCGGCTGGCCGAGGAAGAGGCCGCCGCCGTCAAGGAGTCCGCCGAGAAGGAGGCCGCGGTCATCCGCGAGGCCGCCCAGCGCGAGGCCGCCGCGACGAAGGCGTCCGCCCAGCGTGACATCGAGTCGCTGCGTACGACTCACTACAAGGAGATCGACGACCACCGCGAGAAGGTGATGTCGGAGGTCCAGCAGGCTCGCTCGATGGTGCAGGCCGAGAGCGACGAGATGCTCGCCGCCGCCAAGCGCGAGGCCGACCAGATCCGGCTCGCCGTGCAGCAGGAGGTCACCCAGCTGCGTACGTCGACCCAGCGCGAGGTCGAGAAGGCCCGTGCGGGCGCGGACCGTGAGGTCCAGGAGGCACGGCGGATGCTCGCCGTCGAGCGCGAGCGCCTCGCCCGCGAGGCCGCCGACCACCACGACCAGGCGATGGCCGAGACCGCTCGCATCGTCGCCGAGGGCGAGACCCGCGCCGCCGACGCCGAGGAGCGCGCCCGGATCGCCGCCCAGCACGTCGCCGACCAGCGCGCCGAGCTGGCCAAGGAGTCCGAGGGGATCATCTCGCGCGCCCGCCGCGACGCCGAGGCGATCCTGTCCAAGGCTCGCGCCGAGGCCGACCACCTCGCCTCCACCGCGACCGTCGAGGCCGAGAAGGGCCTCGCGATCATCAAGGCCGAGGTCGACCGTCTCACCAAGCGCCGCGACGCCATCGCCGCTCAGCTCTCCTCGCTCACCGACCTGGTCTCCGGGTTCGGCAAGACCGAGGACCCGGCCGAGCTGGAGGCGCCGAAGCCGCGCGCCGAGGAGGAGGACATCGTCGACGGCGAGCTCGTGGTCGATGAGAGCGTCACCCTGGTCGACTCCGACGACGACCTCTCCGACGACTACGACGACTACGACGAGCCCTCGGAGAAGACCGCGATCCGCGAGCCCGAGACTGCGAAGTCCGAAAGCCGGTGAACGCGGCCGCTGCCGACCGTCCCACGGACGGTCCTGAGTCGACGTCTGCCGAAAACGGCTCGAACGAGGACCCAGCGGTCGACAGCGAGACCGCGATCGACGTCGAGGAGCCGGAGCCCGAGGAGGAGAGCGAGCGCGACAAGCGGTACGGCAAGCCCGGACCGCGGTTCGACCGCAACTCGCCCTACCTCTTCGGGCTGCTCCTCGGCTTCGGCCTGCTGACCGCGTACGCGGCAGGCAACCTCCTCACCACGATGGGGAGCGTGATCCTCCAGGTGGTGGTCTCGCTCTTCATCGCGGCGGGGATCAACCCGATGGTGGTCTTCCTGCAGAGGCGTGGCTTCGCGCGTCCGTGGGCGGTCCTGACCGTCATCCTCGGCGTGCTGGGCGCGCTCGCGCTCTTCTTCGTGGCGCTCGTGCCGGTGATCAGCGACCAGGTCGCCAAGATCTCGGCCAACGTGCCCGACTGGATCGAGGAGCTCCAGCGCAACCAGCGCATCCAGCAGCTCAACGAGGACTACCAGATCCTCGACAAGGTGCAGGAGTACGTCGCCAGCGGCGACTTCGTCAGCAGCGCCTTCGGTGGTGCGCTCGGCGTGGGCCTGGCGGTGATCAACGTGCTCGTCACGGCGTTCATCGTCATCGTCCTGACGCTCTACTTCATCGCCGCCTACGACCAGACGAAGAACGCGATCTACCGGCTCGCCCCGGCCTCGCGCCGCGACCGGGTCAGCAAGCTCGGTGACCGGGTCTTCGACGGCATCGGCGGCTATGTCTCCGGCGCCTTCATCGTCGCCCTGTGCGCCGGTCTGTCGACGCTGGTGCTGCTCTTCGTCATCGGCATGGGCGAGTACGCGGTGGCGCTGGCCTTCGTCGTCATGATCACCGACGTGATCCCGATGATCGGGGCCACCATCGGCGCGGTCATCGTCTGCGCGATCACCTTCGCGACGACCGACGTGAAGACGGGCCTCATCGCGGTCGTCTTCTACATCGCCTACCAGCAGTTCGAGAACTACGTCGTCTACCCGCGGGTCATGTCCCGCTCGGTCGACATCCCCGGCGTGGTCACCGTGATCGCGGCCCTCATCGGCGCCTCGCTGCTCGGTGTCGTCGGCGCGCTGCTGGCGATCCCGACCGCGGCGGCCATCCTGATGCTGATCCGCGAGGTCTACGTCAGAGCTCAGGACGAGCGCTAGCAGGACCCTTCGAAGCGCCGCATGCCTCAGCTGATCAGCTGAGGCATGCGGCGCTTCGGGCTGTCAGGAGGCGCTCGTCGACTGCTCGCCCTGCTGGACCGCGATGATGCCGGCCAGCACGACCAGGCCGCCGACGAGCTGGATGAGGCCGGGCGCCTCGCCGAGCAGCAGCCAGGCGAAGACGACGGCCGAGACGACCTCGAGAAGTCCGACGAAGGACGACAGGCGCGACCCCAGGGTGCGGGTGGCGGCGATGCCGGCGGCGTACGCGACCGAGCAGGTCAGCACGCCGAGGCCGATCAGCGGCCCCCACCAGGGCATCTCCAGGCCCGCCAGGACCACCGGCGTGGTCTCCATCGCGAACGGGATCGCCCCGACCAGGCAGAGCAGCGCGAGCAGGATCGTGGCACCGGTCAGGCCGAGCCAGGCCAGCGCGAGCGGCGGCAGCGTGGTGCTGGAGTGGGCGTTGAGCACGTAGTAGCCGGCCAGGCCGACGGCTGCCGCCGAGCCCCACAGGACACCGAGCGGGTGCACGTTCGCGCCGCTGACGAGGTCGAGGACCAGCACGAGTCCGGCGATCGCGACCAGCGCGCCCACCATCGTCAGCCGCGAGGGCCGCTCGCCGTGCCGCAGCCACATCCAGGCGACGACGAGCACGACCCCCATGTACTCCAGCAGCAGCGCCGGCCCGACCGCCATCCACTGCACCGCCGAGAAGAACGCGAACTGCGGCACCACGATCGCCAGCAGTGCGTACGCCACCACGACCCGCCAGCTCGCGGCGATGTTCCGCCACCGGCCAGCCAGCGAGCGCACCGCGAACGGGGCCAGCACGAGGGCGCCGATACCGACGCGGAAGACCAGCACGCCGCCGGTCGACCAGCCGGTGTCGAAGAGGCCGCGTCCCAGCGGCCCGGACAGGCTGAACGTGACCGCCGAGACGACCGCCAAGAGCAGTCCGGCCGCCACCAGCGGCGTCTTCGTCGTGCTCTGCGGCACCGCCTCGTCATTGGTCAAAGTCGTCATGACACATGACGATCCCAGCGACGCGGTAATGTGTCAACATGGTTTTCACCCATGACACCGAGGTAGGCCTCCAGGCGGCCGCGGCGCTGGCGAACACCCTCGCCCTCTCCCCCGGCTCGGTCGACGAGCTGAGGACCGTGGCGGCGCTCGACGAGTTCTTCGTGACGTACGACTACACGGGGCGGCACGACCGCGACCGCGCCGAGCTCGACGAGGTCCGTGCCCTGCGCATCCGGCTGCGCGATCTGCTCACCGCCGAGGGCGACGAGGCCGTGCGGCTGACCAACGCGCTGCTCGCCGAGCACCGGGCCACGCCCCAGCTCGTCCGCCACACGACGTACGACTGGCACATCCACGCCACCGAGCCCGACGCGCCGCTGGCGACGCGGATCGCCGTGGAGACCGCGATGGCGATGGTCGACGTGATCCGCGACGATGAGCTGTCCCGGCTCTCGATCTGCGCCGACGACGGCTGCGCGGGGGTGGTCGTCGACCTCTCCCGCAACCGGTCGAAGCGCTACTGCTCGCCGACCTGCACCAACCGCAACGCGGTCGCGGCCTACCGGGAGCGTCAGGCGGCGAGCACGAAGTAGCGCAGGGCGACGTAGACCCAGGCGACGGCCAGGGTCACGATCGTCACCACGATGCCGTACCTGGTGAACTTCCAGAAGCTGATCGGATGGCCGGCCTTGGCGGCGAGGCCGAGCACGACCACGTTGGCACCCGCGGCGACCGCCGTCGTGTTGCCGCCGAGATCGGCGCCGAAGACGAGCGCCCACCACAGCGGGCTGTCGGCCCCCGAGGACGGTGTCGCGGCCACCATCTCCTCCACGATCGGCACCATCGCCGCGGTGTAGGGGATGTTGTCGACGAACCCGCCGACGACGGCCGAGCCGATCATCAGCCCGGTGACCCCGGCGAGCTCGTTGTCGCCCATCAGGTCGGCGGCGAAGGTGCCCAGGGAGCCGATCACGCCGACCTCGACCAGGCCGCCGACCAGCACGAACAGGGCCATGAAGAAGGCCAGGGTCGACCACTCGACCTCCTCCAGGAACGCCTCGGTCCTGGTCCGGGAGACGACCACCATCGCGCCGGCGCCGAGCATGGCGACGAGCGAGGGGTCGAGGTGGAGCTCGGTGTGCAGCCCGAAGGCGAGCATCACCAGGGCCAGGACGGCCAGGCAGCGGTAGAGCAGCCCGCGGTCCGGGATCGCCGAGGCGGGCGGCTCGATCAGGCCGTCCAGATCGACCCGGCCACGGAAGTCGTGCCGGAAGAGGACCCGGACGAGCCCGATCAGCACGACCAGCAGGATCAGGCACAGCGGCAGCGAGTGGATCAGGAAGTCGTCGAAGGTCAGGTTGGCCCGGCTGGCCACGATGATGTTGGGCGGGTCGGCGATCAGGGTCGAGGTGCCGCCCACGTTGGCGGCCAGGATGAGCGAGATCAGGTAGGGCATCGGCCGCAGCCCCAGCCGCTCGCAGACCGACAGCGTCACCGGCGTGACGAGCAGCACCGTGGTCACGTTGTCGAGGATCGGCGAGAGCACGGCGGTGACCAGGATCAGCAGCGTCGCCAGCCGCGCCGGACGGCCGCCGGAGTGCTTGACCGCCCAGAGCGCGAGGAACTCGAACAGCCCCGTCTGCTTGAGGACGCCGACGATCACCATCATCCCGAAGAGCAGGAAGATGACGTCCCAGTCGACCCCGGTCTCGTGGCTGTAGAAGGCCGACTCGGCACTGATGATCCCGAGCGCGACCATCGCGGCGACGCCACCCAGGGCGGCGGCGACGCGGTGGACGCGCTCGGTGGCGATGAGGCCGTAGGTGACGATGAAGACGGCCACCGCTGCGTACACGATCATGCGTTGAGCTCCATGCCCTCGACTCTCCGCGACCGCACGCCGGATCCGAATGGGTGCTGCCACCCATAAGTCCAGGCCAGAGAGCATGTCAGGGTTGGGGCATGAGCCACTTGCCCCTCTACTGGCGGGTCTGCCTGACGAACTGGGCGGTCTTCTGCGTCGGCACCCTGGTCCTGGCGCTGTCCCCGGCCCGGGTCTCCGAGCGGGTCCTGGCCTCCGAGGCGGTGGTGCTGGCGGTCGGGCTGGTCGTGATGGCGACCCTCAACGCACTGCTCCTGCTGCGCAGCCTGGCGCCGATCGACCGGGTGATCCGCACGATGGACTCGGTCGACCACCTCTCCCCCGACCAGCGTCTGACCACCCACGGCAAGGGCGCCGGCGCCCGGCTGGTGGCCAGCTACAACGCGATGCTGGAGCGGCTCGAGACCGAGCGGAGCACCAGCAACGCCAAGGCGCTCGCCGCCCAGGAGGCCGAGCGGCACCGGATCGCCCAGGAGCTCCACGACGAGGTCGGCCAGTCGCTGACCGTCGTGCTCCTGGGGCTCAAGGGGCTGGAGCGACAGGTGCCCGAGTCGGTGCGACCCGACCTGGCCGCGGTGCGCGAGTCCGCGCGCACGGGTATCGACGACGTACGCCGGGTGGCGCGGCAGCTGCGACCGGGCGTCCTCGAGGACCTCGGCCTGCACGCCGCCCTGGCTGCGCTGGCCACCGACGTCGGCGCGCTCGGCCGTACCAGCGTACGCCGCACCGTCGGGCGCGGACTGCCCGAGCTGCCCCAGGACCGCGAGCTGGTGATCTACCGGGTCGCCCAGGAGGCGCTCACCAACGTCGTCCGCCACGCCCACGCCGCCACCGCCGAGCTGTCCCTGTGCAAGGTCGGCGACAAGATCGTCCTCACCGTCACCGACGACGGCCGCGGCAGCGCCGACCTCGTCGCCGGCGCCGGGATCAGCGGCATGCGGGAACGGGCCCTGCTCGTCGGCGCCGACCTCCGGGTGACCAGCGCTCCCGGCCGCGGCACCACCGTCGTCCTGGAGGTGCCGCTGTGACCCCGACGCCTGCGAAGATCCGGATCCTGCTGGCCGACGACCACACCCTGGTACGCCGCGGCGTACGCCTCATCCTCGACGCCGAGCCCGACCTCGAGGTGGTCGCCGAGGCGGCGGACGGCGCCGAGGCCGTCGCCGCGCTGCGCGACGTCGACGTCGACCTGGTGATCCTCGACGTCGCGATGCCGCGGATGACCGGGCTGCAGGCCGCTCGCAGCATCGTCCGGATGCGTACGCCACCGAAGATGCTGATGCTCTCGATGCACGACAACGAGCAGTACTTCTTCGAGGCGCTCAAGGTCGGCGCCAGCGGCTACGTCCTCAAGTCGGTCGCCGACGAGGACCTGGTCAAGGCGTGCCGCACCGCGATGAGCGGCCAGGCCTTCGTCTACCCCGGGGCGATGAGCGCGCTCGTCCGCGACTACCTCGACCGGCTCAACCGGGGCGAGAGCCTGCCGCGTACGGTCCTGACCGAGCGTGAGGACGAGGTGCTCAAGCTCATCGCCGAGGGCCACTCGACCCGCGAGATCGCCCGCGAGCTGACGATCTCCTACAAGACCGTCGAGCGGCACCGCGAGAACATCCTCGCCAAGCTGGGCCTGCGCGACCGCACCCAGGTGACCCGGTACGCGATCAGGGCAGGCCTCATCGAGCCCTGAGGTCTCAGCGGCTCAGGCGCCGAACTCCCGGGCGCGCAGTCGCGCCAGGTGGGCGTGCACCAGCGGAAGCACGGACGCACCCTCGCCGCTCGCGGAGGCGACCCGCTTCATCGACCCGGCGCGTACGTCGCCGACGGCGAAGACACCCGGCACCGTCGTCTCCAGGCTCGCGGGCGGGCTGCCGTCGACCCACTCCTCGCGCGGCACGTCGCGGCCGGTCAGGACGAACCCGTGCTCGTCGAGGGCCACGCCCTCCGCCAGCCACGCACAGTCGGGTTCGGCTCCGAGCAGGCAGAAGAGGCCGTCGGCGGAGGTCTTGGTGTCCTCGCCGGTGTCCAGGTTCTCCAGCAGGAGCCACTCCAGCTGGCCCTCGCCGCCGCCGTCGGCGACGATCGTGCGGGGCCGAACCTGGATGTTCGAGGTCGCGTCGATCTCCCGCACCAGATAGGCCGACATGGTCTCCGCGAGGTCGTGCCGCCGGACCAGGATCGTCACGGCCTTCGCGAACTTGGCGAGGTGGATGGCCGCCTGTCCGGCCGAGTTGCCGCCGCCCACCACGAAGACCTCACGGCCCTGCATCTCGCGCGCCATCGACGTCGCGGCGCCGTAGTAGACGCCCGCACCCACCAGGTCGTCCACGCCGGCGACCCCGAGCCGCCGGTAGGTCACGCCCATCGCGAGCACGACCGTTCGCGCGCAGAACTGGGCGCCGCGTACGTGCACGTGCTGGTGCTCCGGCTCGTCGGCCGGGCCGGGCTCGATCCCGGTCACCGGCCGCCCGGAGAAGAAGCGTGCCCCGAACCGGCTGGCCTGGATGCGGGATCGCTGGGCGAGACGCATCCCCGAGATGCCGCGGGGGAAGCCGAGGTAGTTGCGGATCATGGAGCTCGACCCCGCCTGGCCGCCGATCGCGTCGCGCTCGACGACGACCGTCGCCAAGCCCTCCGACGCCGCGTAGACGGCCGCAGCGAGGCCCGCCGGTCCGCCGCCCACGATGGCGACGTCGGCGATCACACCCTCGGGAATCTCGTCGAACCCGCCGTAGATGGCCTCGGCGGCCGTCGCCGCGGTCGCCCCGGAGACCACCTGGCCCCGGAACGTACGGACCAGAGGCAGCTGTGCCCCCGGGCCGGCGGCCTCGATGAGCTCCTGCGCCTCGTCGTCGCCCGGTTCGAGCAGCCGGTTCGGGAAGCCCATCCGTTCGAGCAGGTCCCGGATCGCCGCCGCAGCGCGGTCGCCCGGCTCGGCGACGACATCGGTCACGGTCACCAGAGGCCTGCCCACCGACCATCCCCACTCCGAGAGAAGCTCGATCAGCGCGGTGTGGAACTCCTCGTCCCGCGGGCCGCGCGGGATGAGGACGAAGGTGTCCATCTCGCGCTCGAGCGCGGCGGCACGCAGGTCGTCGAGTGCATCGGAGAAGTCCTCCCACGAGACCAGCGCGACCCGGCGTGCCGTCGCCACGATGCCCGGTACGCGGTGCAGCAGCTCGATCGAGGTGCCCTCGTCGAGCACGTGCTCGGCGGCGACCATCGCGATCTGCGCACCCTCGGCCACGAGCTCGCGCGTCCGGTCCAGGCCCGCGGCGAAGCCCACCACCGGCTCGATCCGGTAGTCACGGTCGTAGCGTGCCCTGAACTCCTGCTCGATGAGGTCGGCGTGCTCGCCGCCGACCAGCACGATGACGGGCCTGTCGCGCTCCATGCCGCACAGCGTAGACGCCGCAGCGGCTCAGTCGCCGAGGAACTGACGCAGGGCGGCGAGGAAGGTCTCCGGCTTCTCGGAGTGGACCCAGTGACCGGCGCCCTTGATGGTCACCTTGCGGTAGCGCGGGAACCATTCCTTCATCGCCGGCGCGTAGTCGTCGGTGACGTAGTTCGACAGCTCGCCGGCCACCCACAGCACGGGCCCGTCGTAGGGCTCGTACGCCTTCAGCTCCTCGGCCGGCCAGGCGCCGATGCGGTCGAGGTCGCGCCCGAGCACGTCCAGGTTCATCGCCCAGCGCCAGCCGTCGCCATCGCGGCGCAGGTTCTGCAGCAGGAAGCCGCGGATCGTCGGGTCCGGGACGGCCTCCTGCATCCCCGCGTCCGCCTCCTCGCGCCGGGTGATGCGGCTCAGGTCGAGCGCCTGCATCGCGTCGACGTACGTCTTGAAGCCGCCGACGCGCTCGTAGACGACCGGGGACATGTCGGCCACGACCAGCTTCGCGACCAGCTCGGGGCGGGTGATCGCGAGCAGCATCGCCACCTTGCCGCCCATCGAGTGGCCGACCACGGTCGCGGGGTCGTCGGCCCCGTCATCAGCAGAGAGGAGCTCCGCGACGGCCGCGGTCACGTCGAGGTAGTCGAAGGTGTCAGGCTGCGGCGAGCGGCCGTGGTGGGGCAGGTCGACGAGCGTGACCCGATGCTTGTCGGCCAGCTGCTTGCCGAGCGTGTTCCAGTTGCGGCCCTGGCCGAAGAGCCCGTGCAGGAAGACGACGCGGTTGCCGGACTCGCCGAGCTCGAGCGTATGAAGTGTCACCGGAGGATCGTAAGGGCTCAGAAATCGAAGCCGTCGAACATGTCTCCGATGCCGTCACCAATCCCACCGAAGGCGTCGCCGATGCCCTCGCCGATGCCGCCGATCGCGTCGCCCATGCCCTCACCGATCTCACCGAAGGCGTCGAAGCCGCCGAACGCGCTGAACATCAGCCCGGCGAACATCCAGTCCATCGGCGAGAAGGCGCCGAAGTAGCCGGCGGCGTAGGGCCGGTAGGCCGGGCCACCCTGCCAGTAGGGAACCCGCTCGTTGCCGACCATCACCTTGCGGGTGTCGGGCTCGGCGCCGGCCTTGACACGCTCGGCGTCGAGCGCGCAGGCAGGTACGTCACGAGTGGTGCCGCCCGGCGGCGCCCAGGCCACGTCCTCGACCGAGAGGCCGTGGCGGGGGTCGAAGAAGCACGGCGGGCGGCGCTTGGGCAGCGGTTCCCCGGCGACCCGCGCCTTGACGCACGCGATCGCGTAGCGACCGTCCTCGACGATCGTCGTGATCTGCTTGACGTCGTCGGGCGAGGTCATCCTGTCGACGGTGCGCTTGGCCGTCTCGTACTCGTCCAGCGCCCGCTGGTAGTCGGCGTTGGCGCCCTCGTCGAGCTCCTTGCCGGACATGTCGAGGTCGAGCTTCTGCAGCTCCTCACCGAAGGCGGTGACGTCCTCGAAGGCGAGCTGCTTGACCGGTTCGAGCTCGGCGCGCTGCTTTTCCAGCGCTCGCGCCTGCGAACGCCTGCTGGTCACGACCACGGTCCCGATCACCGCGACGACGATGAGAAGTGCGATCAGAAGTCCCACGTCATTCAGCGTACTGCCGGGGTGGTCGGGGGCGCGGTTCGTCTAGGTATGCAGGCGAGCCCGCGCATCCCAAGCGGAGTTCCACGTGGGATGCGGCAGTCTGGCTGCATACCTAGACGAACTGACGCCGCCGGCGGCTCAGCTGTAGTCGCGGAACCCCTTGCCGGTCTTACGGCCGAGGTAGCCCGCGGTGACCAGGTGCTCGAGCAGCGGCGCGGGCGCGAAGCCCGGCTCGCGGAACTCCAGGTAGAGCTCACGCTCGATGGCGAGCGAGACGTCGTTGCCGACCACGTCGAGCAGCTCGAACGGACCCATCGGGAGCGCACAGCCGAGCTTCATCGCGGTGTCGATGTCGTCGGCGGTGGCGTAGTGCCCCTCGAGCATCTTGACCGCGTCGTTGAGGTAGGGGAAGAGCAGCGCGTTGACGATGAAGCCGGCGCGGTCGCCGCACGAGACCGGCGACTTGCCGACCTTCGCGCACAGCGCACGGACGGTCTCGGAGACCTCCTCGGCCGTGGTGACGGTGGAGACGACCTCGACCAGCTTCATCACCGGCGCCGGGTTGAAGAAGTGCATCCCGACGACGTCGGCCGGCCGCTTCGTCACCCGCGCCAGCTCGATGACCGGCAGGCTCGAGGTCGTGGTCGCCAGGATCGCGCCGGGCTTGCAGATGTCGTCGAGGTTCTCGAAGAGCGTGGTCTTGATGGCCAGGTCCTCGGCGATCGCCTCCACGACGATGTCGACGTCGGCCAGGTCGTCCAGCGACGTGGTGCCCGTCAGGCGGCCGAGGATCTCCGGCTTCGCCGACTCCTCGAGCTTGCCTCGTCCGATCGCCTTGTCGAGGCTCTTGGTGATCCGCGCGGCGACGCCGTCGACCTTGTCCTGACTACGCCCGACGTACGTCACGTCGTAGCCGCCCTTGGCGAAGACCTCGACGATCCCGGAGGCCATCGTCCCGGTGCCGACGACGCCCACCTTCGTGATCGACCGGCGCAGCTCGTGGGTGGCGTCGGCGCTCGGGGTGAGCGCGTCCGGGACCACGACCGGCGAGTCGGCGGCCTCGTAGGTGTAGAAGCCGCGGCCCGACTTCCGCCCGAGCATCCCGGCGGTGACCATCTGCTTGAGGATCGGCGCGGGGGCGTGCAGCCGGTCGCGACCCTGGCGGTACATCGTGTCGAGGATCTCGTAGGAGGTGTCCAGGCCGATCAGGTCCAGCAGTGCCAGCGGCCCCATCGGGTAGCCGCAGCCCAGCCGCATCGCGGTGTCGATGTCCTCGCGGGTGGCGTAGTGGCCCTCGAACATCGCGACCGCGTGGTTGAGGTAGCCGAAGAGGAGTGCGTTGGCGATGAACCCGGCCCGGTCACCGCAGACCACCGGCGACTTGCCGAGCTTGCCGACGACCGCGCGGGCGTCCTCGAGCACCTCGGGCTCGGTCACCACGGTGCGTACGATCTCGACGAACTTCTGCACCGGCGCGGGGTTGAAGAAGTGCACGCCGACGACCCGCCCCGGGTGCTTGGAGGCGGTCGAGATCTCGGTCACCGAGAGCGACGAGGTGTTGGTCGCCAGGATCGTCTCGGGAGCCACGATCTCGTCGAGGGTGGCGAGGATGGACTTCTTCAGCTCCAACGACTCCACGACCGCCTCGACGACCATGTCGACGTCCTTGAGCGCCGTCGCGTCGGTGGCGAAGGAGATCCGGCCGAGCAGCGCCTCCTGCTCCTCCTCGCTGAGCTTGCCACGCTTGACCGCACGACCCGTCGAGTGCGCCAGGTGCGCCTTGCCGCGCTCGAGGCCCTCCTCGTCCCGCTCCACCCCGACGACGGTGAACCCGTTGCGGGCGAACACCTCCGCGATCCCCGCACCCATGGTGCCCAGGCCGACGACTCCGACTGTCTCGATCGTGCGCTCGCTCATGTCGAGCATCCTGCCACGGGGTGGTGCCGGGTACGCCAGGACGCCGCTAGATTCAGGCCCCGTGACGGAACAGACCCAGGCCGCCGAGCCCGTCGAGGCCGAACGCATCGACGCCGAGCGGATCATCCCCGCCTCCCCCACCGACATCTTCGCCGTCCTGGTCGACCCCGACGGGCACGTCGCCATCGACGCCTCCGGCATGCTCCAGTCGGCGGACGGGTCCGCCGTGGCCGCGATCGGCGACCGGTTCGTCGTCCACATGGACCGCGAGGCCCTCGGCGACTACCCGATGGGCAGGTACGACGTCACCGTGATCATCACCGGCTTCGACCCCGACCGGGCGATCGAGTGGACCATCGAAGGCACCGTCAAGCCGCCGATCGGCCACCGCTTCGGCTACGAGCTCGAGCAGCTCGACTCCGGCGACACCCGCGTCACCTCCTACTGCGACTGGTCCACCGCCCTCCCCGAGTGGAAGCCGATCTTCCCGGTCATCGACCAGAAGTCGATCCGGGCCACGCTGGGAATCCTGGAGCGAGCCGTACGCCGCGGCTACCCCCGCCCCTGACCGAGGAGGCCGAGGCGTCAGACAGGCGAATCGAGCCGTCACCGGGGTGACGACTCGATTCGCGTAGGTGACGCCTCGGCCGACGTACGTGACGCCTCGGCCGGGCGGGATCAGTAGGTGTGGAAGCCCTCGCCGGTCTTGCGGCCGAGCTTGCCCTCCTGGACCTTCTGGACCAGGAGAGGCGCGGGGTCGAAGCCGGGCTCGCCGAACTCGCTGCGGAGCTCGGACTGGATCGCCAGGGAGACGTCGTTGCCGACCACGTCGAGGAGCTCGAAGGGGCCCATCGGGAACTTGGCCGACTCCTTGATCGCGGTGTCGATCTCGTCCATCGCGACGCCGGACTCGTGCAGCTTGACGGCGTCGTTCAGGTAGGGGAAGAGCAGGGCGTTGACGATGAAGCCGGAGCGGTCGCCGCAGGAGACCGGCACCTTCTTGACCGCCGTGGACAGCGCGCGCACGGTCTCGTCGACCTCGGCGGAGGTGAGGTCGGTGGTGACCACCTCGACGAGCTTCATGACCGGCGCGGGGTTGAAGAAGTGCATCCCGATGACGTCGCCGGGGCGCGCGGTCACCTTGGCGAGCTCGGTGATCGGCATCGAGCTGGTGGTCGTGGCCAGGATGGCGCCCGCCTTGGCGATCCGGTCGAGGTCCTTGAAGAGCTCGGTCTTCACCTCGAGGTCCTCGGCGATGCCCTCGACGATCAGGTCGGCCTCGGCGAGGTCCTCGCGCGAGGTGCTCCCGGTGAGCCGGCCGAGCACGCCCGCCTTGGTCGCCTCGTCCGAGCGGCCCTTGGCGATGGCCTTGTCGAGCGACTTGGTGATCCCGGCGACGACGCCGTCGAGCTTCTCCTGGGAGCGGCCGACGAAGACGACGTCGTAGCCCGCCTGGGCGAAGACCTGGACGATGCCGGAGGCCATCGTGCCGGTGCCGACCACGCCGATCTTCTCGATCGTGTGGCGCAGCTCCGGAGCGCGTACGTCGTCCCCGTCCGCGCCGGTGAACGACCCGGCCTCGTCGGCGACCCGGGTGAGCAGGTCGGCGGGCTTGTGCAGGTTGTCGCCGGTCTCCTCGAAGCGGGCGAGCAGCGCGTCGCGTACGACGGAGGCGCCGATCTCGTCGACCGTGGCCAGCGGTCCCTGGGGGTAGCCGCAGCCGAAGCGCATGGCGTTGTCGATGTCGGTGGCGGTGGCGTAGCCCGACTCGAGCATGCGAATCGCGTGGTTGAGGTAGGGCAGTACGAGCACGTCGTGGATGGAACCCTGAGTCGAAACCGTCATGCGACGGAAGACTGCCAAATTTATTACCCATGAGTAACCCCTGGTGGCGTGACGCTGCTCACATGGGCCCATGCGATACGTTCTCCCGGTGAGACTCGTCGTTGCCACCTGCCAGGTCGACTACGCGGGGCGGCTCACCGCCCACCTCCCGATGGCCACCAGGGTGTTGATGCTCAAGGCCGACGGATCGGTGCTGGTCCACTCCGACGGGGGCTCCTACAAGCCCCTCAACTGGATGTCGCCGCCCTGCACCCTCTCGGAGGGCAAGTCCGAGGACGGCCGCGTCGAGTGGACCGTCACCTCCAAGACCGATGACACCCTGCGGATCCTGATCGACGAGATCCACCACGAGACGTCGCATGACCTGGGCATCGACCCCGGTCTGCAGAAGGACGGCGTCGAGAAGCACCTCCAGGAGCTCCTCGCCGACCACCCGGCGACGCTGGGCGAGGGCCTGACCCTCGTACGCCGCGAGTACCCGACCGCGATCGGCCCGGTCGACCTGATGTGCCGCGACGCCGACGGGAAGTCGGTCGCCGTCGAGATCAAGCGACGCGGTGAGATCGACGGTGTCGAGCAGCTGACCCGATATCTCGAGCTGCTCAACCGCGACCCGCTGCTGGCGCCGGTGCGGGGCATCTTCGCAGCCCAGGCCATCAAACCGCAGGCCCGCGTGCTCGCCGAGGACCGCGGCATCACCTGCGCGATCGTCGACTACGACGCGCTGCGCGGCCTCGACGATCCGACCGAGAGACTCTTCTGACCAACAGTTGGTGCACGGTCAGGCAAGTTCACGTCGGCGAAACACCATTCCATACGTTTCGCATGGAACTGCGTGACAAGATTCACGCCATGTCCATGAACTACTCGGGGCATGGCGTTGGGGGCCGCCTGTCCGTGAGCGACGTCGAGGCGATCATGATCGATCTCCTGACGATGCAGCAGATGCACACGGCGGAGTTCCATGCGATCAAGGGGCGGATGGAGCGCACCGACGCCGCGATCGACAGCGTCAACGCGCGCCTGGACAGCGTCGAGCGGCGGCTGGACGACCTGCTGATCTCGATGAGTCAGCTGCTCAACTGGATCAACCCCCGCTGACGAGCCGAGTCGGCGCTCAGGAGTTGACGGTGATCGGCTCGCCGCCGGAGACGAGGCGCCAGTCGACCGAGGCGAAGGCGGCCGGGTCGATGACCTGGTGAGCGGTGACCCAGTCGATGAGCAGCTGTCGGATCTCGACCTGCTGGTTGTAGACCACGGTGGCGTCGGTGACGTGCGGGAAGCCGCCGCCACCGGACTGGCGGTAGTTGTTGACCGCGAGCACGAACTCCTGGGCATCCGTGACCGCGACGCCGCCGTAGGCGAGGCCGGTGATCCGCGAACCCACCGGGACGGAGATGTCGATGTCGTAGGTCAGCGGCGCGTCCAGGCCGGCGATCGTGTCGAAGTTGTAGTCGGGCGTGCCGTTCGGCGCGGTGTTGGTCGGCGCGTTGGTCACCTGGTCGATCGGGAACGGGCCGGTGCCGCTGACCTGCTTGAAGTAGCGCGCGGTGAACTCGAGGTAGTCCTTGAGCTGGGCGCCGGTGATGCGCACGGCCATCAGGGTGTTGTCGTAGATGTAGAGACCGGCGACGTCGCGTACGGTCACCTCGCCCGCCGGGAAGGCCGCGGCACGGCTGAACGGGGCCGCGATCGAGATGACCGGCAGCTCCGCGTCGGAACCGGTGAGCGCCGCCTTGACCGCGTCGGCCTGGACGAAGTTGACGAAGTCGATGATCGGTACGTCCTCCACGACCGCCCGCGCGGCCAGCATCTCCACGGCCGAGGTGCCGACGACGGAGTTGACGTAGTCGATCACCACGTCGTGCTGCTCCTGCACGGCGGCCGAGACCTCCGGGTCGGCGTCGACGGTGTTGGAGTTGAGCGTCTGCGAGGTCGCCGACTGCAGGACCCAACGGGGCCGGCCGTGACGCTTCTCGCGGCGTACGACCAGGTCCATCACGGAGACGCGCATACCCCAGTAGAGCGGCTCGGTCAGCAGCACCTGCTTGCCGGTCTCGGTGTTGGTGACGTAGCGCTGGGTGATCTCCCGGTGGGCGTGGCCGACGAGGATCGCGTCGACGTCCGGCACCTGCTCGGCGACCAGGGTGGAGGCGTTCTCCGGGGGCAGCTCGTCGCCGTAGGAGCTGGAGGTGTCGGCGCCGGAGTGGGCGCTGATGATGACGAGGTCGCAGCCGGCCTTCTTGAGCTCGGGCACGAAGATCTTGGCCTGCTCGACCAGCCCGGGAAACTCCATCTTCCCCTCGACGTTGGCCTTGTCCCAGATCGCGATGCCGGGGTTGGTCAGACCGAGCACACCCACCCGGAGGCGGCGGCCGCGGCCGAGGTCGTAGTCCTTGATGATGTAGGGCGGGAAGACCGGCAGCTTGGTCGACGGGTCGACCGCGTTGGCGCCGAGCATCGGGAAGTTCACCTGCTCCTCGAACTTCCGGATCGTGTCGATGCCGTAGTTGAACTCGTGGTTGCCGAGCGCCGCGGCGTCGTAGCCGACCAGGTTCATGGCCCGAGCCATCGGGTGGATCGCGCCCTCGGTGATCGGGTCGATCCGGGCGTAGTAGTAGGCCAGCGGGGTGCCCTGGATGGTGTCACCGGCGTCGATCGTGAGGATCGGCTCGCCGCGTCGCTCCTCGCGCACCGCATCGATCAGCGTCTTGACCTTGGCGACGCCGATCTCGTTGCCGGCGCTGTTCGAGAACTCGGCGTTCTTGTAGTAGTCCCAGTTGAAGACGTTGCCGTGCAGGTCGGTCGTGCCGAGCACGGTCAGCCGGACGGTGTCCGGCTTTCCCGCGTACGCCGGGGTGGCGGTGTAACCGGCAGCGCTCAGCGCCGCGGCGCCCGTGACAGCAGCACCGGACAGGACAGAGCGGCGGGTGGCGTGAGGCATCGGTAACGTCCTTGCACGAGTAGGTAATCGACTGCAAAGCAATTCCTACCACCCGGGCAATGGATCAGCGGCCCAATTTCCGCACTTGTTCGAGGACCGGAACCAGCACGTCCGTCAGACTGCCCGCAGCCGGTGCCGCTCGTCGTAGGCCACCAGTGCCTCCAAGCGCTCCGCGGTCACCTGGTCACGAGGCGTGTAGACCATCATCCGGGAGCCGCCGGAGCCGACGCCGAAGCGCGTCGAGGTCAGATGAAGGTCGCCCACCGGGCTGACGAAGTCCTTGGCCGGCACCGGGGCGTCGACCACGTCATGGCGCATCCACACCTCGTCGAACTCCGGCGAGGCCTCCCGCAGTCGCTGCACGAGACCGGTCCACAGCGGGTCGTCGAGGTGCTGGGCCATCGTCGCCCGCAGAGTTCCGACCAGGTGCGCGGCCGCCGCCGGCCGGTTGCCCACGCACATGTTCTTGCAGTAAGGGTCGGTGAAGAACAGCCACGCGGTGTTCCGCTCCCCCGGCTCCACGCGGTCGATGTCACCCATCATCCGGTTGTACGCCCGGTTGTATCCCATGATGTCGAAGCGGGGCGACGTCACCACGGCAGGCAGCGGGTCGAGCTGGTCCAGGACCTCCTGCCGCGGGCGGTCCACCAGCGAACCCTCCTGGGCAGGAGGCACGACGGTGACACCGGCCAGCTGGAAGAGGTGCCAACGCTCCTGGGAGTCCATCCGCAGCGTACGCGCGACCGCCTCCAGCACCTGGACCGACGCATTGATGTCGCGGCCCTGCTCGAGCCAGGTGTACCAGGTGACACCGACCCCGGCGAGCAGCGCGACCTCCTCGCGCCTCAGACCAGGCGTACGTCGCCGGCCGCCGCCGGGCAGCCCGACGTCCTCCGGGGTGATCCGTTCACGGCGCGTGCGCAGGAAGGCGGCGAGCTCTGCTCGCCCGGCGGTGCTGGTGGCCATGGCTCCTATGGTCACCCCGCGGTACGCCGATGGCCAGCGGTTAGCCAGGCACCGCTGATACCTGGATAACCAGGCACTCACCACCGGGATAGCACCACCCTCAGGGTTGAGAACATGACCATGACATCTCCTGAAGCCGTCGGTGGTGCCACCGAGCCCCGCCGACTCCATCCTCTGGCGCTCGCCGCCGCGCTGTGCGCGGTCGCGGTGCCGGTCATCTCCTTCGTGTCGGTCACCGTCGCCCTCGGCGAGATCGGTGCCGAGCTGCATGCCTCACCGGGCGTCCTGCAGCTGGTCGTGGCGGCGTACGGCGTCGTCTACGCCTCTCTCGTCGTCATCGGCGGACGGCTCGGGGACTCGCACGGCCGCCGTCGGATGCTGTCGATCGGGCTGGTGCTCTTCGCCGTCACCGGGCTGCTCTGCGCCGTCGCGCAGAGCTCCGAGGTGCTGGTCGGGGCCAGGCTGCTGCAAGGCGCGACCGCCGCCCTCGTCGCCCCACAGGTGCTGGCCAGCATCCATGCAAACACCGACGGCCACCACCGGGTCCGCGCGATGGCGCTCTTCGGCGCGACCGCGGGGGTGGCCTTCTCGGTCGCGTTCCTCGCCGGCGGCGTCCTCACCGACTCATCCCTCGGCTGGCGCTCCCTCTTCTGGGTGACGTCCGCGCTGGTCGCCGTCGTCATCGTCGTCGTGGTGCGCTACCTGCCGGAGTCGAAGGCCCCGGCACCGAGCCGGCTCGACATCGGAGGTGCCGCGCTGCTGGGCATCCTGATGACCCTGCTGGTCCTGCCCCTCACCGAGGGGCGCGCCCTGGGCTGGCCGGCCTGGACCTGGATCTGCCTCGCCGGCACCCCCGTGGCGGCAGCGGCGTTCGTGTGGTGGCAGGCCAGGCTCGAGCGCCGCGCGTCGATCCCGCTGGTTCCGCTCTCCCTCTTCAGGTTCCGCAGCGTCTCGGCCGGCCTGGGCACCGGACTGCCGATGTACGTCGCGTTCAGCGGCTTCACGTTCATCTTCTCGATCACCGCGGCGACCCGAGGGCTCTCGGCGGTTCAGATCGGGGCCAGCATGCTTCCCCTCGGACTGGCATTCCTGGCCACCTCGGTGGTCTCGGGACGGTTGACACCGCGCTTCGGCACCGGCGTCCTCACCTCCGGGGCCGTCCTCGGCGCGGCGGGGTTCGCGCTGGTCAGCCGTGCGATCGCCGCCCTCGAACCGGCATCACGATTCAGCCCGGCCACGGTCGCGGTCGGCATGGTCGTCATCGGCGCCGGCTTCGGCCTGCTCTGGTCGCCGCTCATGGGCATCGCGCTGAGCCAGGTCCCGAGCCATCTCGCCGGCCTCGGCGGCGGCCTGCTGATCACCGTGATGCAGGTGGGCCTGGCGCTCGGATCCGCGCTCGTCGGCGCTCTCTACCTCAGCTGGGACGGCGACTTCGCGCGGACCGGATACGTCCTCGCGGTCGCGATGCTGGCGGTCGGCGGCCTCACTCTCACCCTGCCGCGACGGACGGCGGGGATGAGCAGGCTCAGGCGGCGAGGTGCTTCTTCTTGACCGGCTTGCCGTCGAGGGTCACCAGACGGCGCTTCTTGACCGTCATCCCCTCGGGCAGGGTGCCCTCCTTGAGCATGCGGATCGGACACCGCTTGCACCGCGACTTCGACACGCAGCACTCCGTCTTGGGAGGTTTCCTCTTCTTGCCCACGCTCGAAGGGTAACAGCAGAGTTAGGCGAGCCTTACTTCACGAGCGCGGCCACCTCGGTGGCGCAGCCCCAGCTCAGGGTCACCCCGGCGCCGCCGTGGCCGTAGCAGTGCACGACCCGCCCCTCGCGCTCCAGCCGGACCGAGGAGCGGGCCGGCCGGAGGCCGACCTTGTGGCCCCTGACCTCGACGTTCGCGATCTCCGGCATGGCGGCGGTGGCATCGGCGAGGATCCGCTCAGCCGTACGCGGGTCAGGGCTCTGGTCCCAGGCGTGCGGCACCGACGTACCTCCGACCACGGTGTCCCCGCCGCGCGGGAAGACGTAGGAGGGAGCCTCGCCCTCGGCCTCCAGCCACTCCTCGGTGGCGCCCGGCTCGAGGAGGACGATCTGGCCCTGGACCGGGTAGAGGCTGGTGTCGCCGACCAGCTCGCGCGCGCCGAGGCCGGTCGCGTTGACCACGACGTCGGAGTCCAGGCTCTCCAGGTCGTCGACCGTCCCGGTGGTGATGCTCCCGCCGGTCTCGGTGACCTGCCGCTCGAGCCACGGCAGGTAGACCGGCATCTCGGCGATCGGGACGGTGAACTCGGCCCGGTCCTCGCTGACGGCCAGGTCGGTGAGCGGCGCGGCCCACCACAGGTCGGTCCCGGGGTTGTGCTGCGTGCCGTGCACCATGCGTACGCCTGCCTCCGGCTCCTCCCTGGCCAGCCGGGCGAGCTCGAGGAAGGTCTCGGCCGCCCAGGCCGTCACCCGGTCGCGCGGCTCGGCCAGGTAGGGGAACCAGAACCCGCCGGCCACCGCCGATGTCGTTCCGCTCGTCCGCTCCCGGCCGATCACGCTCACCTCGTGGCCGGCCTCCAGCAACCGCACCGCGCACGAGAGCCCGATGACTCCGGCTCCCACCACCGTTACCCGCATGCGCGGCAGGCTACCGGGCGCCGCTGTAACACGTTGTTCGTAGTACTACTCGCCCTATCTGATAGGGCGAGTAGTACTACGAACAACGTGTTACACGATCGGTTCGGCGCGTCGTAGGGCCGACCTCAGCGCTCCTCGGCCAGGCGACGAGCCAGCACCGGGACGACGATGACGGCGGCCACGACGTGCAGGAGCATCAGGACGACCGCACTGGCGGCGTCGAAGCCGAAGGTGACGTCGGGGACGAGCGAGGCGGCGGTCAGCACGACGGTGGTGACCACGAACGTACGCCGCGGGCGGCGGGCGACGCGGGCCATCACCGCGGCCATCGCGACGCCGATGAGCGAGAAGAAGGCGGTCAGCTGGGCGAAGCCGAGGATCGGGATCGGCCCCGAGGCGGTCTCGAAGCTCACCCCGGCCGCCGAGGCCGCGGCCGCGAAGGCGGTGACGACCGCGCTTGCGGCAACCGTGGCGCCGAGGCCATGGAGCCAGACCGGCTTGCGGTCGGCGGCGCGGGTCGAGCGGGTCGAGCGGGTGGTCTGCTGAGCGGTGGTGATCGTGGACATCTCGTTCTCCCGTGAAGTGGCGGGAGGCGCTGTCCGCCTCCCTCTGCCCCTTCCACGAACGGCCGCTCGCAGGATCGACACGTCTCCCGAAGTTTTTCGGGAGACGTGTCGACGGCGGACTCAGGAGAGGTCGTTGGCCTTGCGGATGACCTCGACGATGTCGGCCATGATCTCGGTCAGGCTGAAGTCCTTGGGCGTGTAGACCGCCGCGACGCCCGAGGCGAGCAGCGCCTTGGCGTCGGACTCCGGCACGATGCCGCCCACGATGACGGGTACGTCCCCGAGACCCGCCTCGCGCAGGCCCTCGACCACCGACGGCACCAGCGACATGTGCGACCCGGAGAGGATGGACAGCCCGACGACGTGTACGTCCTCGGCGACCGCCGCGGCGACGATCTGCTCCGGGGTGAGCCGGATGCCCTGGTAGATGACCTCGAAGCCGGCGTCACGGGCCCGGACCGCGACCTGCTCGGCGCCGTTGGAGTGGCCGTCGAGACCCGGCTTGCCGACGAGCATGCGCAGCTTCACGCCGAGCTCCTCGCCGGTGGCCTTCACCCGGTCGCGTACCGCCCCCAGCTCGGCGCCGGCCTCCGCGGCACCGACGGCGCCGGAGACACCGGTGGGCGCCCGGAACTCGCCGAAGACCTCGCGCAGGGTGCCGGCCCACTCCCCCGTGGTCGCGCCCGCACGGGCGGCGGCCAGGGTGGCCTCCATCAGGTTGGCGTCGGTCTTCGCGGCGGCGGCCAGCGCGGCCAGCGCCTCGGAGACGGCCGTCTCGTCGCGCTCGGCCTTCCACGCCTCGAGGGAGGCCTTGGCGGCCTCCTCGGCACGCGGGTCGGCGACCATGATCGCGGCGTCCAGGTCGGCGGTCAGCGGGCTCGGCTCGGTCGTCGTGAACTTGTTGACGCCCACGATGATCTCCTCGCCGGCCTCGATCGCGGCGCGACGGCGCGCGTGCGAGGAGACCAGCTCGGACTTCATGTAGCCGGTGTCGACCGCGGCGATCGCACCACCCATGGCCTGGACCCGGTCGATCTCCTCCTTGGCGCCGGCGACGAGCTCGGCCACCTTGGCCTCGACGACCGGCGAGCCGTCGAAGAGGTCGCCGTACTCCAGCAGGTCGGACTCGTAGGCCAGCACCTGCTGCAGGCGCAGCGACCACTGCTGGTCCCACGGACGCGGCAGGCCGAGGGCCTCGTTCCAGGCGGGCAGCTGCACCGCGCGCGCCCGCGCGTTCTTGGACAGCGTCACGGCGAGCATCTCGAGCACGATGCGCTGCACGTTGTTCTCCGGCTGCGCCTCGGTGAGGCCGAGGGAGTTGACCTGCACGCCGTAGCGGAAGCGGCGCATCTTCGGGTCCTCGACGCCGTAGCGCTCGCGGGTGATCTCGTCCCACAGCTGGACGAAGGCGCGCATCTTGCACATCTCCTCGACGAACCGCACGCCCGCGTTCACGAAGAAAGAGATCCGGCCGACGACCTTGCCGAAGTCCTCCTCCGAGACCTGGCCGGAGGCCTTGACCGCGTCGAGCACCGAGATGGCGGTGCACATCGAGTAGGCGATCTCCTGCACCGGCGTCGCGCCGGCCTCTTGCAGGTGGTAGCTGCAGATGTTGATCGGGTTCCACTTCGGGATCTGGTGGACCGTGTAGGCGATCATGTCGCTGATCAGGCGCAGGGAGTGCTCCGGCGGGAAGACGTACGTCCCCCGGGACAGATACTCCTTGATGATGTCGTTCTGGGTGGTGCCGGCGAGCTTGGCGGCCACCTCGGCCGGGTCCATGTCCGGGTTCTGCTCCTCGGCGGCGACCTGGTACATCGCGAGCAGCCACATGGCGGTCGCGTTGATCGTCATCGAGGTGTTCATCTCGGTGAGCGGGATCTGGTCGAAGAGCTTGCGCATCTCCCCCATGTGCATGATCGGCACGCCCACCTTGCCGACCTCGCCGCGGGCGAGGACGCTGTCGGGGTCGTAGCCGGTCTGCGTGGGCAGGTCGAAGGCGACCGAGAGACCGGTCTGGCCCTTGGCGAGGTTGGTGCGATAGAGCTCGTTGGACGCCTCGGCGGTCGAGTGGCCGGCGTACGTGCGCATCAGCCAGGAGCGATCCTTCGCCGGGCGGCTCTGCTCGGAAGGCGTGGTGTCCGTCATAAGAGGCATGCTAGCCCCTCGGTTACCGATCAGTAACCGACTCCGGTGTGGAAGATGTCACTCCCTGGCGGACTCTTTACCGACCACGCGACGACTACGCGATGAGCGGCGAGTTCTCCACCTCGAGCACACGATAGAGCCTCGAGAGGTGGAGCATCCGGCGAACCGCGGGGGTGCAGCCGTGGAGAGTGAGGTGGCGACCCTCGGCGTGAGCCTGTCGCGTCGCGACGGCGAGCAGCTTCAGCGCCGTCACGTCCGCACTGGACACGCCGGAGACGTCGAGCACGACATCACCCTCGACCGACTCGAGGTGGTCGTAGATGACACTGCGCGCCATCCAGGTGCTGCGTACGTCGAAGTCCCCGTTCAACACCAGCGTCGGCCCGTCGATCACGATCTCCATGCCTGCCTCCATCCCCAGAAATGGGTTGCCCTCACACAGAACAAGACGCTCCCTCTCGCCCACTATGACGCGCGGCAGCTCCGATTGGTTGCACCTCACCAGCCTCGTTCGTCACTTCCGTCACTATTTTCTGTCAAATGACCACGCTCGCCCGGAAGTAGGCCGTCCGCATAGGCTCAGCGCATGGTCAACCTGACACGCATCTACACCCGCACCGGCGACGCCGGCGAGACCCGCCTCGGCGACATGAGCCTGACCGCGAAGACCGACCTGCGGCTGGAGGCGTACGCGACCACCGACGAGGCCGGGGCGGCGATCGGCGTCGCGCTGGCCCATGGCGGCATCGACGAGGACGTCGTCACGGTGCTGACGACCGTCCAGAACGACCTCTTCGACGTCGGCGCCGACCTCTCGACGCCGGTCGTCCCCGACCCCGAGTACCCGCCGCTGCGGGTCGAGCAGGCCTACATCGACCGGCTCGAGGCCTGGTGCGACGACTACAACGAGCCGCTGGAGAAGCTCCGCTCGTTCATCCTCTCCGGCGGCACCGTCGCCGCGGCCCATCTGCACGTGGCCCGCACCGTCGTGCGTCGTGCGGAGCGGGCGGCCTGGGCTGCGTACGAGGTGCACGGCGAGACCATGAACAAGCTCGCCCTGACCTACCTCAACCGCCTCAGCGACCTGCTCTTCATCCTCGCCCGGCACGCCAACCGGGAGCAGGGCGACGTCCTGTGGGTGCCCGGCGGCGAGCGGTAGGGCTCGGCGTCACAGCCAGCCGCGACGACCCGCCTCGTAGCCGAGCTGGAGGCGGGTGTCGACCTGCGCGCGGTCCATCATCTGGCGCACCCGCCGCTGGACCGTACGCAGCGACAGCCCGAGCTGCGCCCCGATGGAGGCGTCGGTCAGGCCCGCCAGCAGCAGCGAGAGCACCTTGGTGTCCAGCGGCTCGAGCCGGTCGGCGGCCGTCTCGACCGTGCCTTCGGGGGTTGCGACCAGCTTCGGCGCCGAGGCCCAGATCAGGTCGAAGAGGGCGAGGATCGCGTCGAGCAGGCCGCTGGGGTGCAGCAGGAGCGCGTCCTGGACCGTGTTGTGCTCGCCCGACGGAGTCGAGCCCTGCATGAGCGGGATCAGGGCGATCTCCCGGTCGACGATGAAGGCACGCAGCGGCACGGTGGGCACCACCCGCAGCTCGATCCCGATCTCGAGCCCGGAGTCGATGGTCTCGTAGATGCCGGGGGTGTCGAAGACGGAGCGCTCCAGCACGATGTCGTGCCTGACGCCGCGCTCGATCGCGGCCCGCTCGGCCTCGTCGGCATCCTCCCGGGTGACGACCGCGGCCTGCGGCTTCTGCAGCGCCTGGATGCACTTCTTCGCCGAGTACTGCAGCTGGGCGAACCGCTGGGCGATCGCCTCGGTGCCGTGGACGACGTCGACGACGTCGGCCACGTCGCGGCGAGCGACCGACCCGCGATAGAGGCCGGCCAGCTCGGTCATCTCGACCTGGGCGCGGCGCAGCTCGTCCTGCCGCTGGACCAGCAGCGCTCCCAGGGCCACCGCCGGCGGCGAGGCGACGTATCGGTCCTGGCCCGCCGAGGCCCGGGCGACCAGGCCCTTCCCCTCGAGCGCAGCCAGCACCGCGGAGACCGCGTAGCTGTCCAGGTCGGCCGCCTCGGCCAGCTCGTCGAGGTTGGCCGACGGAGCGCCGACCAGCTGGCGGTAGACCGTCTCCTCGAGATTGTCGAGACCGAGCGCATCGAGCATCCGAGAACCCTTTCGTGGCGGGGAAGGAACGACGGACATCATGGCAGATATACGACACGTCACATTCCCGCCATAGCGGTTCGACTTGCAATCACCGGCAACTTGGCCGAAAGTATTCATCGCCACCTCGGTCCGGATCCCCCCGCTCGGATCGAGGTGGCTTTCCTTTTGCGCGACGAAGTTGTCGCGATGGGTTCGGATTCGGTTGCCTGCGTACGGGCGGCGGACGCGCGCCTATGCAGGCCCCTGAATGCACCGGAACCCCGTCGAGGCGCGCCTCTGGTCTAGACCACCGCCACCGCAACGAACGAGACGCTCCTCACCACCAGCGTCCACGAAGTCGCAGAACCGCCCTCATGCTGGAAGACTAGGTCGGGTGTCCTCGCTCGAAGCTCTCACGAACGGCCTGCTCCGCGAGACCTTCGACCCACAGACCATGGAGCGCGGCAAGGCCTACGCGGCCGAGGGCCGCGTCGCCGAGCCCCAGGTCAGCGAGGTCGGCGGCACGCTGCGTGCCACGGCCGAGGTCCGGGGCAGCGGCCCCGCCCCCTACCGCGTGACCCTCAGCCTGGACTCCCGCAACGGCGTCGACCGGCTGACCAGCTCGTGCAGCTGCCCCGTACGCAACAGCTGCAAGCACGGTGCCGCCCTGGGCCTGGTCCTCGCCGGCTCGAGCGCGTCGGCGGCGTCGCAGGGCTCGTTGTGGGAGACGGAGCTGCGTACGCTGCTCGGCCAGCTCGCCGAGGACAACAAGCCCGAGGACGACCTGCCGGCGCTGGCCCTCGAGATCGACGTGCACAGCCCACGGTCGGCGGTCGCGAGCTCCCCCACGGTCGAGCTCCGGCCGATGCGGATGGGCAACCGCGAGCGCTGGGCCAAGACGGGCGCCGACTGGTCCAACATCCCGAGCGCGCTGCCCGGCAAGGACTTCCCACGCAGCCAGCTGCTCCCCCTCCAGGAGCTCGCTCGGCAGCTGCGGCCCGACCGGCTGCTCTACGCCCGCGGCTCCTCGCTCAGCCTCGCCGACTTCGGCGAGCACGCCGTCAGCCTGATCCGCGACGCGATCCGTGGCGGCGTCACCGTGCTGCCCGGCGAGAACGTACGCGGCGTGGTGGTCTTCGACGAGCCGCTCTCGCTCGCCGGCGAGCTGCGCCGCGAGGACGGCGAGGCCGTTCTCCGCTTCGGCCTGGCCCACGGCGACCGCGTCTACGCCGGCCCGACCGTGCTTCCGATCGGTCGCCCGACCCGCTCGGTGGGTGTGCTCGACGCGGGGGTGCTCCACCTCGGCGACCTGTCCGGGCCGCTGTCGACGCACGCGCAGCGGCTGGTGACCGCCCGGGAGCCGCTGATCGTCCCCGAGCCCGAGATCGGCACGCTGAGCGCCCTGCTGGGCCCGCTGGCCCGCCTGGTCCCGCTGCGCTCCTCCGACGGCTCCCTCGACATCCCGGCGCCTCCCGCGCCGCGCCTGAGCCTGACCGTCACCTGGCGCAGCTCGACGCACGCCACGCTCGGCTGGACGTGGGCCTACGGCGTACGTCACTACCCGGTGGACTCCCGCGAGGATCTCGGCCTCGTCCGGGACCCGGCGCAGGAGGCCTCTCTCCGTGGGCGCGTCTCCGCCGACCTGCTCCGCAAGCGGGAGGTACGCGACGGCGACGCGCTCGCGCTCGCCATCCACGACCTCCCGGCGCTGCGCGAGATCGAGGGCGTCGAGGTCACCGAGGTGGAGCGGCCCGACTTCCGCGAGACCGACGAGGACCCGGAGATCTCCTTCGAGATCAGCTCCGCGGAGGGCGGAGCCGGGATCGGGCAGGACTGGCTCGACCTGCAGGTCGTGATCCGGATCGGCGGCGAGGCCGTCCCGCTGCCGGACGTGCTCGGCGCGCTGACCCGCGGTGACGACCACCTGATCCTCCCCAGCGGCACCTACATCACCACGGACCGCCCCGAGCTCGACCGGCTGCGCAACGTCGTCGAGGCCGCCGGACAGCTCCACGAGCGCACCGGCGACGGGATCGCGGTCGGCAAGCACGACCTCGGTGTCTGGGCCGAGCTCGCCGAGCTGGGCGTGGTCGACCAGCAGGCCGCCGAATGGGTCCAGCGTGCCCAGGCGCTGCGTGACCTGCGCGAGATCCCGCGGCCCGAGCCGACCGGCCTGGCCACCGAGCTGCGCCACTACCAGCTCGACGGCTTCCACTGGCTGGCGCTCCTGCACGACCAGGGCCTCGGCGGAATCCTCGCCGACGACATGGGTCTGGGCAAGACGCTCCAGGTGCTGGCCACCATCTCCCATGCGGTGCACTCGCAGCCGGGCCCGCGTGCGCCCTACCTCGTGGTGGCGCCCACCAGCGTCGTACCGGCCTGGGTCCAGGAGGCCCGCCGCCACACCCCCGGCCTCCGGGTGAGCACGGTGAGCAAGCGCGTCGACTCCGTGGCCGAGGCCCGTGAGGGCGCCGACGTCGTGGTCACCACCTACGCCATCCTCCGGCTCGAGCAGGACGCCTTCGCCGGGCGTCCCTGGGCCGGTCTCGTCCTCGACGAGGCCCAGCAGGTCAAGAACCACCAGTCCAAGACGTACGCAGCGGCCCGCCGCATCGACGCCCGCTGGCGTCTCGCGGTGACGGGCACACCGTTCGAGAACCGGCTGATGGAGCTGTGGGCGCTGCTCTCGATCACCGCGCCCGGCCTCTACCCCAGCCCGCGGATGTTCCGCGACACGGTGGTCTCGCCCGTGGAGAAGTCCGGTGACGACGGCGCGCTGCGCCGGTTCCGGACCCGGCTGCGCCCGTTCCTGCTGCGGCGTACGAAGGAGCTCGTCGCCGACGACCTGCCGCCCAAGCAGGAGCAGGTGCTCGGCGTGGACCTCAACCCGGCCCACCGCAAGATCTACGACGCCCACCTGGCCAAGGAGCGGCAGCGGATCCTGCACCTGCTCGACGACTTCAACGACAACCGGGTCGCGATCCTCAGCGCGCTGACCAGGCTGCGGCAGCTCTCCCTCGACCCCGGCCTGGTCGACCCCGAGGACGACCACGTCGGCTCGGCCAAGCTCGACACCCTCGTCGACCACATCGAGGAGCTCGCCGCCGAGGGCCACAAGGCGCTGGTCTTCAGCCAGTTCACCTCGTTCCTCGGCCGGGCGCGCACCCGGCTCGCGGAGGCGGGGATCGACGCCGCCTACCTCGACGGCGCCACCCGCGACCGCGGTGCGGTGATCGAGAGCTTCCGCGACGGCGATGCCCCGGTCTTCCTGATCTCGCTGAAGGCCGGCGGCGTCGGCCTGACCCTCACCGAGGCCGACTACGTCTTCGTGCTCGACCCGTGGTGGAACCCCGCCGCCGAGGCCCAGGCCGTCGACCGCGCCCACCGCATCGGCCAGACCCAGCACGTCATGGTCTACCGGCTGGTCTCGACCGACACGATCGAGGAGAAGGTCATGGAGCTCAAGGAGCGCAAGGCTGAGCTCTTCGCGAAGGTCGTGGACGGCGAGGGTGCCATGGGCTCCACCATCGGCGCCGACGACATCCGCGCGCTGTTCGACTGACCCGGCCAACGGCGTCGCTCCTGGTGTAACACGTCGTTCGTAGGACTACTCGCCCTGTCTGAACGACCGGATAGACCTACGAACAGCGTGTTACACGGCCCGCCGCCGCGCCACCGTGGCAGCCAACGCCGCAGCGGGGAGCATGAGGACGGCGACGACCAGGAGCGCCCTCAGGGTGCCGATCTGGTCCCCCACGGCGCCCAGGATGGGCGGGAAGCCGAGGAAGGCGCCGTAGGCCAGCGTGGAGACGACCGAGACGCGAGCAGCGGCGCGGGTCTCGTCGTCGGCGGCGATGCTGATCCCCAGAGGGAAGCCCAGGGCCGCACCGAAGCCCCACAGGACGATCCCGACCAGCGCGAGCCCGAACGAGCCGGCGAGGACGGTCAGCACGATCCCGGCGCCGGCCAGCGCGGCCGAGGTGATCAGGACCGGCTGTCGGCCGACCCGGTCGATCACCTTCGCGCCGGCGAACCTGGCCAGGCTCATGCAGAAGACGAACGCCGCGTAGCACGCCACCCCGACCCGGTGGCTGACGTCGTAGCCGTCGATCATCGCCAGCGAGACCCAGTCGTTGGCGCTTCCCTCGGCCGCGGCGAAGGCGAGCACCATCAGGCCCAGCAGCAGGGTGTGGGGCGAGCGCCAGGCGGCCAGCAGCTCACGCCGCGGCGAGTGCCCCTCGGGTGGCGGCTCGGCCGGGAGGAACCCGGCGGTCCCCCACCAGCAGACCGCCAGCGCGACGGCAGCGACCCCGGCCACGTGCCACACCGTCGGCAGCGTGCCGACCAGAGCGATGCCCAGCAGCCCACCGAGCACGGTGCCCACGCTCCACATCGCGTGCAGCTGCGGCATCAGCGTCTTGCCGCCGAGCCGCTCGACCGCGGCCCCCTCGACGTTCATGGCGACGTCCCAGATGCCGTAGCCGACGCCGTACGCCACCAGGAACAGTGCCACCAGCCACGCCTGCCCCAGCCAGCTGCCGGAGACCGCCACCAGGCACAGGGCGGCGGCGCAGAGCGCTGCGCAGCGGCGTACGACCCGGGCGGCGCCCCAGCGCATCACCAGTCCCCCGGCGAGCGGCAGCGCGGCGACCGACCCGATCCCCATCGCCAGCAGCATCAGGCCGACGGCCGAGTTGTTCAGGCCGAGGCCCTCGCGCAGTGCGGGGATGCGGGAGATGAAGGTCGCGGACAGCAGGCCGTTGGTGGCGAACGCCACCACCGATCCGGCTTGGGCACGGCGAAGAGGCGTCACGAGTAAAGGCTAGTGACCCCGGGGCCGCACCCAGGCGGGTCTCAGTCCCGCTTCTTCTCGTAGGGACCGCCGCGACCGAAGATCGGCAGCACCCACGGCTGGCGCAGCGGGGCGCCGGCGAGCGCGACGACGGCGAAGGCGGTCGCCAGGACCCAGGCGATCCCGTAGAGCGCACCACCGAGCCCGAACGTCACGATCGTGACGGCGAGCAGGGTGAGCTGCAGGTTCAGCGCACCGGCGGCGTGGTGCTTCACGAACTCGGAGCGCTTGCCGACGGTGTAGTAGAGGATCGCCGGGCCGACGACGATCGGCACCCAGGTCGTGGCCTGGGCGAGCGCGGCCAGCAGCCGCTCCTCGGTGGTCGGCGGGGGCAGCAGGTCGCGGGCGGGCTTGGCCGGCGCCGGGGCTGGGGTGGGCTGCGCGACCAGGTCGCGGGTGATCGGCTCCAGCGCGGCGTACGTCTTCGCCTTCATGGTCAGGTCGAACCGGACGTCGAACTCGGCCTGGTCGAGCCGGCCGTCGGCGTAGGACGCCTTGAGCAGGTCGATCACGCGGTCGCGATCGGCGTCGGTGCAGCGGAGCTCGTCGCCAGCAGGCGAAGCGGGCGCGGTGGGCGGGGTCGGAATGGGAGCGGTTGAGGACATACCTCAACGATCCGCCGCAGACGCCCTCCGGACAATCAGGGAAGCCCCCGAAAGCAAACGGGCCGACCCCGGTGTCAGGCCAGGGACGGCCGGAGGAAGAAGACTAGAAGACGGTCCAGGTGGACCGCATCGGGCGCGACTCGAGCCACGCCTGGAAGCCGATCAGCGTCTGCGGGTCCATGGCCAGGTCGATGTGCTCGCCGTTGACCTCGCAGGTCACGATCAGGCTCTCGGGGTAGAGGACCAGCTCCTCGAGCCCTTCGGGAGAGCGGCTGGAGATGTAGGCCATCTCGGTGCGGCGCCAGACCCGTTTGGGTTTGGGCGAGAGCGAGAAGATCCGGAACCACTCCAGCTGTGCGTCACCGGAGTAGCGGCCGATGCCGATGACCCAACCGCGCCCGGGACTGGTGTCCCGGACGCGGTGGCTCAGCTCGAAGACGCCGCCGTTGCGAGCGAGCAGACGGCGACGAGCGGCGATCCCGATGCCATAGGCGAGGACAAGCAGAAGCAATGCGGCCACAACGGCCAAGAGCAGCTCCCACCATGCCATCCGGGTATCGCCCCTCTTTCCCTAGGAGGCCTTCTCGACAGCGCGGATGCGCGCCTCGGCGTGACGGATGCGCTTCTCGGCGTCGTTGTTGGTGCCGAGCAGGCGACGGGCCTCCTCGAGCTCGACCTGCGCTTTGTTGAGGTCGATCTCGTGGGCCAGCAGCACGTGCTCGGACAGGATCGAGACGCGGTCGTTGGCCACCGAGAGGAAGCCACCGTCGACGGTCGCGATGACCTCGGTGCCCTCCTCCGGCGTGATCTCCACGACCGCCTCGGTGAGCGCCGACAGCACCGGCGCGTGACCGCGCAGGATGCCGACGTCACCGTCGACCGTTCGGGCGATGACCATGGTGGCCCCGCCGCTCCAGACCACGCGGTCTGCAGCGACGAGCTCCACCTGAAGTGCGTCCGTCATCAGAGGCTCTTCTGGATCTCGGCCCACTTCGCCTCGACGTCGTCGAGGCCACCGCACATGAAGAACGCCTGCTCGGCGACGTGGTCGTACTCACCGTCGGCGATCTTGTTGAACGCCTCGATGGTGTCCTTGACCGGAACCGTCGAGCCCTCGATGCCGGTGAACTGCTTGGCAACGTAGGTGTTCTGCGAGAGGAACCGCTGGATCCGGCGAGCGCGGGAGACGATGATCTTGTCTTCCTCGGAGAGCTCGTCGACACCCAGGATCGCGATGATGTCCTGCAGCTCCTTGTTGCGCTGGAGGATCTGCTTGACGCGGACGGCGCAGTCGTAGTGGTCCTGGCCGATGTACTGCGGGTCCAGGATTCGCGACGTCGACGTCAGCGGGTCCACCGCCGGGTAGATACCCAGCGAGGCGATCTCACGGGAGAGCTCGGTGGTCGCGTCGAGGTGGGCGAAGGTGGTCGCCGGGGCTGGGTCGGTGTAGTCGTCGGCCGGCACGTAGATCGCCTGCATCGAGGTGATCGAGTGACCACGCGTCGAGGTGATCCGCTCCTGGAGCAGACCCATCTCGTCGGCGAGGTTGGGCTGGTAGCCCACCGCGGACGGCATCCGGCCCAGCAGGGTGGAAACCTCGGAGCCCGCCTGGGTGAAGCGGAAGATGTTGTCGATGAACAGCAGCACGTCCTGGCCCTGGACGTCGCGGAAGTACTCCGCCATCGTCAGCGCCGAGAGGGCCACGCGCAGACGCGTGCCCGGCGGCTCGTCCATCTGGCCGAAGGTCAGGGCGACCTTGTCGTAGACGCCGGCCTCCTGCATCTCGTGGATGAGGTCGTTGCCCTCACGGGTGCGCTCGCCGACACCGGCGAACACGGAGACACCACCGTGGTTCTTGGCGACTCGGGCGATCATCTCCTGGATGAGGACGGTCTTGCCGACGCCCGCACCACCGAAGAGGCCGATCTTTCCACCGGTCACGTAGGGGGTGAGGAGGTCGATGACCTTGATGCCCGTCTCGAACATCTGGGTCTTGGACTCGAGCTGGTCGAAGGCCGGAGCCTTGCGGTGGATGCCCCAGCGCTCCTTGACCTCGACCGTGGACGGGTCGACGTCGAGGATGTCACCGGTCGCGTTGAACACGTGGCCGAGGGTGACGTCACCCACGGGCACGGTGATCGGAGCGCCGGTGTCGGACACGGTGGCACCGCGGACGACGCCGTCGGTCGGCTTCAGCGAGATCGCGCGGACCATGCCGTCACCGATGTGCTGGGCAACCTCGAGCGGCAGGACGGAGGTCTCACCGTTGACGGTGACCTCGACCTCGAGCTTGTTGTAGATTTCCGGCATGGCGTCGACGGGGAACTCCACGTCGACGACCGGGCCGATCACGCGGGCGATGCGGCCCGTCGTGGTCTTCTCGTCAACCTGTGCGGTCATTTTCTAGTCAGTCTTTCTGTGGGTTCTCAGTCGTTCGCAGCCTGGGCGTCGGCCAGCGCGTTCACGCCACCGACGATCTCGCTGATCTCCTGGGTGATGCCTGCCTGGCGAGCCTGGTTGGCAACCCGGGTGAACTTCTTGATGAGCTCGTCGGCGTTGTCGGTAGCCGACTTCATCGCCTTCTGACGCTGGGCCAGCTCGGAGGCGGCCGCCTGCAGCAGCGCGAACCAGATCCGGCTCACGACGTACTGCGGGAGCAGCGAGTCGAGCACGGCCTCGGCCGACGGCTCGAACTCGTAGAGCGGCAGGACGTCGCCCTCGGCCGGAGCCTCGGTGCCCTCCACGACCTCCAGAGGCAGGAGACGTACGGCGGTGGGCTTCTGCGTCATCATGGTGATGAACCGCGTGTAGACCACGTGGACCTCGTCGACGCCGGGAGCGGTGGCCTTCTCGGCCTCGGTGCCCTCGACGAAGACCTCGATCAGCTTCTCGCCGATCTCCTTGGCCGCGTCGTAGTCCGGACGGTCGGAGAAGCCGGTCCAGGCCTGCGCCACGGAACGACCGCGGAACTTGTAGAAGGCCTCGGCCTTACGTCCGGTGACGTAGAGGTCGACCTCCTTGCCCTCGGCCTTGAGCTTCTCGACCAGGCCCTCGGCCTCCTTGAGCACGCTCGAGGAGTAGGAGCCGGCCAGACCACGGTCGCTGGTGACCACCAGCACGGCGGCACGGGTCGGCGCCTCCGGCTCGGTGGTCAGCGGGTGGTCCACGTTGGAGTAGGTCGCCACCGCCGAGACGGCGCGGGTGAGCTCACGGGCGTACGGCGCGGCCGCATTGGCCCGCTGCTGCGCCTTGATGATCCGGGACGCAGCGATGAGCTCCATGGCACGCGTGATCTTCTTCATCGACTCCGTCGACTTGATCCGCGCGCGGAGTTCACGCACTGACACGGCCATGGGTCAGCCCCGCTTCTGCTTGACGATCTGCTCCTGCTCGACGTCCTCGTCAGCCAGGGCCTCGGCCTTGGCGGAACCCGGCTTGACCGAGGCGCCCTCCGAGGTCTCGAACTGGTCGAGGAAGCTGTCGTAGGCATCGTTGAGCGCGGACTCGGTGGAGTCGTCGAACTTCAGCGACTCGCGGATCGCGGCCAGGATGCCCTCGTGCGAACGACGCAGGAAGTCGAGGAACTCCTGCTCGAACTTGAGCACGTCCTCGGTCGGGACGATGTCCAGGCGGCCGGTGGTGCCCAGCCACAGCGAGACGGTCATCTCGTCGATCGGGTAGGGCGAGTAGGCCGGCTGCTTGAGCAGCGCCATCAGGCGCTGACCGCGGGCCAGCTGCTGCTTCGAGGCCGCGTCCAGGTCGGAGGCGAACATCGCGAAGGCCTCCATCGCGCGGTACTGCGCGAGGTCGACCTTGAGCGAGCCGGTGACGGCCTTGAGCGCCTTGGTCATCGCCGCACCACCGACGCGGGAGACCGAGACACCGACGTCGATCGCCGGACGCTGGTTGGCCGCGAACAGGTCGGACTGCAGGAAGATCTGACCGTCGGTGATGGAGATGACGTTGGTCGGGATGAACGCCGAGACGTCGTTGGCCTTCGTCTCGATGATCGGCAGACCGGTCATCGAGCCGGCACCCATGTCGTCGGAGAGCTTCGCGCAGCGCTCCAGCAGACGGGAGTGCAGGTAGAAGACGTCACCCGGGTAGGCCTCACGGCCCGGCGGGCGGCGCAGCAGCAGCGACACGGCGCGGTAGGCCTCGGCCTGCTTGGTCAGGTCGTCGAAGACGATCAGGACGTGCTTGCCCTCGTACATCCAGTGCTGGCCGATGGCCGAGCCGGTGTAGGGGGCGAGGTACTTGAAGCCGGCGGAGTCGGACGCGGGAGCGGCCACGATGGTCGTGTACTCCAGCGCGCCGGCCTCCTCGAGGGCGCCACGCACGGAGGCGATGGTCGAGCCCTTCTGGCCGATCGCGACGTAGATGCAGCGAACCTGCTTGTCGGGGTCGCCCGAGTCCCAGTTCTGCTTCTGGTTGATGATCGTGTCGATGGCGACCGTGGTCTTGCCGGTCGCGCGGTCACCGATGATCAGCTGACGCTGGCCACGGCCGATCGGGGTCATCGCGTCGATCGCCTTGATGCCGGTGGCGAGCGGCTCGTGAACCGACTTGCGCTGCATCACGCCCGGAGCCTGGAGCTCCAGGGCGCGGCGGCCGACCGTCTCGATGTCGCCGAGGCCGTCGATCGCGTTGCCGAGCGGGTCCACGACGCGGCCGAGGTAGCCGTCACCGACGGGGACCGAGAGAACCTCGCCCGTACGTCGGACCGACTGGCCCTCCTCGATCTTGTCGAAGTCGCCCAGGATGACGACACCGATCTCGCGGGTCTCGAGGTTCAGGGCGAGACCGAGGGTCCCGTCCTCGAACTCGAGGAGCTCGTTCGCCATGGCCGAGGGCAGGCCCGAGACCTGGGCGATGCCGTCAGCGGTCCGCGCGACAGTGCCGACCTCCTCGGTCTTCGCCGCCTCGGGCTTGTAGTCCGCGACGTACTTTGCCAGCGCGTCCCTGATCTCGTCGGGACGGATGGTGAGCTCCGTCATCTCTGCCTTCTCTCTCGTTCTTACGTCGAAGTCTGTGTCACACAGGGGTCATACGGCCAGTTGGGGCCGTGATGCCGGATCAGCCGGCGAGTGCTCGCTGCGCCCCGTCGAGGCGGCTGGAGATGGTGCCGTCGATGACGTCGTCACCGATCGAGACCTTGATGCCGCCGACGATGGCCGGGTCGACCACGATGTTCAGGTGGACCTCGCGGCCGTACTTCTTCGCGAGGGCCGCAGCCAGGCGGGTGGTGTCCGCCTCCGAGAGCGGAGCGGCCACGCGGACGACCGCGGTGCCTTCGCCCGCGACCGCAGCGGCCACCTTCTGGTATTCACCCAGCGCGACCGTGGCGGTGCGGTAGGTGCCCGCCAGCGCCTGCTTGGTCAGGGCGACGGTCGCCGCCAGCGCCTTGCCGCCGAGAAGGTCGTCGACCAGCGTGACCTTGTCCGCGGTCGTGCGAGCCGGGTCGGAGAGCGCGTCGCGCAGCTCCGGCGTCTCCTGCACGGCCTGCTGGACCGCGAACAGCTCGTCGGCGAGGCGCTTGGCCTCGCCACCGGCGCTGCGGACCGCGGCGATCTCGCTCAGTCGCTCGACCGCGTCGCTCAGGTCACCGGCGTGCGTCCAGCGGTGCTTGACCGCCGACTCGACCACGCCGAGGCCCGTCGCGTCGACCTTCCCGCCGAAGAGCTCGCCGACGAGGCCGGTCTTGGCCTCCGCCGGCACCGATGCGTCGGTGACGAAGCGGCGCAGAGCTGCTTCGGCGCGGAAGGTCTGGGAGACCTCGAAGAGGGTGTCGGCCGCCTTCGCCGCCGCCTCAGGAGAGGCGGAGACAGCGGTCTTCAGCTCCTCGGTCAGGGCGGCAACGGCGTCGGCCGACGCTCCACGGAAGTCCATCAGTGAACCCCTGCCTCGAGGTCAGCGAGGAACCGCTCGACCACACGGCTGGAACGCTCGTCGTCGTCGAGGGACTCGCCGACGATGCGACCGGCGAGACCGGTGGCCAGCGAGCCGACCTCGGTCTTCAGCGATGCGGCAGCCGCCTGGCGCTCGGCCTCGATCTGCGCCTTGCCTGCGGTGATGATGCGCTCGGCCTCGGCCTGCGCCTCAGCACGAAGCTCGGCCTTGATCGCGGCGCCCTCCTCGCGGGCCTGCTCGCGGATGCGGGCAGCCTCGTGACGAGCATCGGCCAGCTGAGCCTCCAGCTGGGCGAGCTTGGCATCGGCCTCGGCCTGCTTGGCGTTGGCGTTCTCGATGCCGCCTTCGATCGCCGCGGTTCGATCGGCATACGCCTTCTCGAAGTTCGGAACGATGAACTTCGCGACTCCCACGAAGAGAATGGCGATGACGATGACACCGAGGATGATCTCCGGGACGTGCGGGACCAACGGGTTGATCTCGGTCTCCGCAGCGGTTACCTGGGTAAGGATCATGTCGGAACCTTCAGTAGTTCCCTACGTCAGCGAAGGACGAAGGCGAGAGCCAGGGAGATGATGAAGAACTGCTCACACAGAGCGAAGCCGAGGATCGCGATCGCCTGCAGGCGGCTCTGGGCCTCCGGCTGACGGGCAACACCGGCGACGTACGCGGCGAAGATCAGACCGACACCGACACCCGGGCCGATGGCGGAGAGGCCGAGGCCGATGATTCCGAGCTGTCCCTCCATGGGGATATTCCTTTCGGTTGTGACGCGAACTGCGTCAGTTGTTGTGCGTCGACTTGGGTTGGCTGTTTAGACGAGACTCAGTGCTCGTCGGCGACCGCTCCGGCGATGTACATCGCCGAGAGCAGCGTGAAGACATAGGCCTGCAGGAACATGATCAGCATGTCCAGGAAGGACACGAAGATGCCGAGCAGGAAGGCGAAGACGCCGGCCGCGACGCCCTGCCAGGTCGGAGCGTAGTGCAGGATCAGCCAGGCGCCGCCGATGGAGAAGAGCGCCACCAGCAGGTGGCCGGCGAACATCGTGGCAAAGAGACGGATCGCCAGGGTGAACGGCCGGACGACGATGTTGGAGAGGAACTCCAGCGGAACCATCATCAGCAGGATCGGGCCGCTGACACCGCTGGGCACCGTCTGGAGCTTGAGGTAGCCGACGAAGCCGTGCTTCGCGATGCCGACGATGTTGTAGATCAGCCAGGTGATGGCCCCCAGCGCCGCCGTGTAGCCGATGTGCGACATCGTCGGGAACTGGATCAGCGGGATGATCCCGTAGAAGTTGTTGACCAGGATGAAGGTGAAGACCGTGAACAGGTACGGCACGAACCTCATGTAGTCGTGCGAGCCGATGATGTCGCGCGCGATGGAGTTGCGGACCATCCCGTAGACGTACTCACCGGCGAACTGCAGTCGGCCCGGAACCACGGCGGCCTTGCGAGAGGCCGCGTAGAAGAAGCCGAGAACGATCACGACGGACAGCAGGACCAGGAGGCTCACCTTGGTCAGAGCCCAGTCGCCGGAGCCGACGATCGGCGGAAGGAAGAAGTCCGCGGGCCCCGGGATATGAGGCCCCGACTCCGACGCCATAACGGTGGCGGCAAGCGACTTCACGCTGTCTCCTGTTTGTTCGAACTTACGATTCTGGGTGGCGAGCTTCAAAGGCTCGGGCATCATCCCGGCGGCCGCCCCCGACGGCCCGGACGATATCAGGCACTACTGGCGGGTCACGAGTCTGCCCCGGGCAGGTCGAAGAGCGGGATCCGCTCGCGTCGCACCAGGAACGCAAACGTGGTTGTCCATGCGACCGTGAGCGCCATGACCGAGAAGGCTGCCGGACGTACGACAGCGTCTCCTCCGGTCTGCGAAACAACCAGCAGGACGACGAAGAGAACCATGCCTGACAGGGTGAAGACACCGACGGCGGCGGGCAGCGACAGAGCGGGCGACTTCGCCGCGATCCAGAACATCGCCCAAGAGCCGATCGCCAGCACGACAACGGTGGCGATCGAACCGATCGCAGCACCGGTCAGACCATGGGTCCCGGCAAGAACAAAGGCCACCGCGAGGGCCGCGAGCACAGCAACTGCGGACACTGCGGCAGAACCTCGCAGCACCTTGGACTTGCTGGTTGCGGTCGTCATCGTCGGCGGCCGTTCTCTCTGGGGGCATTTCACGTGTTCAGGAGCGGATCCCGAACGCTCGTGAAAACTATCACAAGCGTCTTTGGGCTCCCTAATTGATCGATCAAGGCTCCGCTAGCGGGGCTGTTCCTCCAGCGGCGTGAGCTCCTCGGGGACCTCGAGGAGCTTGTCGGTGCGCTCGCCGCGGATCTTGGGGAGGACGAAGGTGAGCAGCACGATGAGGGCGGTGGCGACGGCGAGGCCGGTGATGACGACGGGACCGCGGTAGAGGGTCACGAAGACCGATCCGAAGGACATCAGGCCGGCCCAGAGCCACATGATCAGCACGGCACGGCGCTGGGAGTGGCCGATCTCCAGGAGACGGTGGTGGAGGTGCTTCTTGTCGGCGGCGAACGGGGAGCGCCCGGCGCGGGTGCGGCGTACGACGGCCAGGACCAGGTCGACGAGTGGGACGACCAGGATGGTCAGGGGTAGCAGCAGCGGCAGGAAGGTCACCAGGAGCGCGGTGGAGGCGTCGAAGGCGTTCACGTTCAGGCCGCCGGCGCTGTAGGAGCCGGAGAGCGTGACGGCGCTGGCGGCGAGGATGAGGCCGATCAGCATCGAGCCGCTGTCGCCCATGAAGAGCCTCGCGGGGTGCCAGTTGTGGATCAGGAAGCCGACGCACGCTCCGGCGAGCGCGACGCTCAGCAGGGCGGCGGTGGACGCGCGGCCGATGTCGTTGATGCGGGTGAACTGGTAGCAGAACAGGAAGAAGGCGAGCGCGCCGATGCCCACGACGCCCGCCGCCAGGCCGTCCAGGCCGTCGATGAAGTTGACCGCGTTGACCACGGTGATCACCACCAGCCCGGTGAGCAGCGCACCCTGGGCCGGGTCGACGGCGAACTGGGTGCCGTCGGGGAAGGTGATGAAGGTGTACTGCAGGTTGAAGCCCACCAGGATCGCGGTGGCCAGCACCTGACCGCCCAGCTTGGTGAGGGCGTCGAGCTCGAAGATGTCGTCGACGACACCGACGATGCAGATCAGCGCACCGGCGAGGATCACCACGCCGGTGTCCTGCAGCACGAAGTCGGGCGCGTCGGCCAGGAACGGCAGCTCGCGGGCGACCAGATAGGCGGCGACCAGGCCACCCAGCATCGCCACGCCGCCCATGTAGGGAATCGGCACGGCATGTACGTCACGGTCACGGACCTTCGCGACAGCCCCCGTGCGCATCGCGAACTCGCGGGCGACGACGGTGAGCAGGTAGGTCACCACGGCGGCGACCAGGAAGAGGAGGACGTAGGCGCGCATCAGGCTTCTGCGTCGGCGTCCGTGTCGGGCGTGTCGGTGTCGGTCATGGCCGGGTCCGGGTCGCCCGGACGCCGGATGGCGACGTCGTGCTTCGCCAGCAGCTCGTTGATCCGGTCGATACTGATCGCACCCTCTCGCAGGACCTTCGGCTCGTCACCGGTGGCGGAGACGATCGTGGACGCCTCGCCGACGGGCGACTCGCCCCCGTCGATGATCGCCCTGACCATCTTGCCGAGCATCTCGTCGGCCTGGTCGGCGTTGGTGGCGGCCGGCATCGTGGTGCGGTTGGCCGAGCTGGTGGCCAGCGGGCCGACCCGGTCGATGATCCGGCGCAGGATGTCGGAGTCGGGGATGCGTACGGCCACCGTCTGGCGGGCCTCGCCCAGATCCCACTGCAGCGACGGCTGCTGGTGGAAGACGACGGTCAGCGCCCCGGGCCAGAACTCCTCGACGAGGGTGCGGGCCCAGTCGGGGATCCGGGTGGCGAGGGCGTCGAGGGTGGCGACGTTGGAGATCAGCACCGGCGGCGGCATCGCACGGCCCCGGCCCTTGGCGGCCAGCAGACCGGCCACCGCTCCCTTGTCGAACGCGTCGGCGGCGACACCGTAGACCGTGTCGGTCGGCACGATCACGAGCTCGCCGGCCTGAAGGGCGGCCGCAGCCGCATCTATCGCCTTGGTCTGCTCGTCCTCGGTCGCGATCGGGTAGCGCTCAGTCACAGTGCTCATGTTGCCAGTTGCGCGGTCGTGAAGCGCGGACGGCCTGCCAGATCGAGATGATCGCGTACGTCGCTCCATCTCCCCGTGCCGCTGAAGACCGCCGGTGCACCCCCGCCGGCGCCGTCCGGGCCCTGCTCGTCGGCGTGCTCGAAGCCGACCACTCCCCCGGGCCTGAGCAGCTCGGCCGCCCGGCGTTCCAGCACCCGGATCGCGTCCAGGCCGTCCTGTCCGGAGAAGAGGGCGAGGTCGGGGTCGTGGTCCCGCGCCTCGCGCGCGACCGACTCCCAGGCCTCGAGCGGGATGTAGGGCGGGTTGCAGACGAGGACGTCGACGCCGCCGTCCAGGTCCGCGAACGCGTCGGCCATGTCGCCCTGGCGCAGGTCCACGCCGGTGCCGGTCAGGTTGCGTACGGCCCAGGGATAGGCGTCCTCGGAGAGCTCGACCGCGTGCACCTCGGCGCCCGGGACCTCGTCGGCGATGCTCTTGGCGATCGCACCCGAGCCGGTGCAGAGGTCGACGACGACAGGTGCGTCGATCGCGGTGGCCCGGTCGATCGCCCAGCCGGCGAGCAGCTCGGTCTCGGGCCGGGGCACGAACACACCGGGGCCGACGGCGAGCTCGACGTGCCGGAAGTACGCCACCCCGGTCAGGTGCTGCAGCGGCTCACGGTGCGCGCGGCGGGCGAGCAGGTCGGCGTAGGCCTTCTCCTGGTGCTCCGCCACGTCGTCGACGAGGAAGAGACGGTTGCGGTCGGTGTCGAGGACATGGGCCAGCAAGATGGCCGCGTCGGCGTCGGGACTGTCGACTCCGGCCTCTGCGAGCTGCTTTCGGGCACTTGCCAGAAGTGTGCGCGGGGCGGTCATGGGCAACTGCTCCTGAATGTGTTAGTCATGCTTTACCCGGCTGAGGGTAACGTTCGGGCGCCTCAAGGGTTCTTCCGGTCATATGGGGGGACGCGGGGAATGGCCGCCACCCTCGTCGGGCGCTGTGGTGCCCCACCAACACACCCGAGTTCTCCCCCGGAAGGAAACATCACCCCATGAAGTGGCCCTTGCTGCTTGCACTCATTCTCGTCCTCGCCCTCCTGATCTGGTTCTTCTTCGGACGGCCGGTCCGCAAGGACGCCAAGGCCGCGCACCGCGCAGACAAGGACAACCCGGCGACCGAGACCACCAGCGCTCCCGTCGCCGCGGCCGCGGTCCCCGCCGAGGCGTCCGCGACCGAGACGGTCGCCGACGAGGCTCCCGCGGCCGAGGCCACGGCTGACGAGACGCCCGCCGCTGAGGAGCCGGTCGAGGCTCCTGCCGCCGAGGCATCGGAGACCCCGGTGGCCGAGGTCACCGAGGCCGACACCGCTGCCGTGGTCGCCGAGGCCGAGAGCGTCACCGCCGCCGCTGCCGCTGACGCGCCCGCCGAGCCGACGGTCGACGACGCCGAGACCCCGGCTCCCACCGCCGAGGTCACCGAGACCGCTCCCGCCGCCGAGGCGCCCGCCGCGACCAAGGGCGCTCCCTACGCCGGCGCCGTGCTGCCTGCTGCCGACGGAAGCAGCTCGGATGCTGCGTACACGATCAAGGGCAGCAGCGGGAAGAAGTACCACACGACGGCGAGCCCCTACTACGGACGTACGAAGGCGGCTGTCTACTTCGACACCGTGGAGTCGGCCGAGGCGGCCGGGTTCGTCGGGGCGAGCAGCGACTTCTACGACCGCGGTAAGAAGGCCGCGGCCGCCGAGACCGAGCAGCCGCTGCCGCCGGCGAGCAGCTATGGCACCGGTAGTGCCGACCCGCTCGAGGACGGCTCCAGCCCGCACCCGGCGTACGTCGTGAAGGGCAACATCCGCAAGGACGGCGCGAAGCGCTACCACACCTCCGCCAGCACCGCCTTCAAGCGGACCCAGGCCGAGGTCTGGTTCGACAGCGAGGCCTCGGCCGAGGCGGCCGGCTTCGTGATCGGCTTCAAGAAGAAGGCCAACGCCTGAGCGCGGCCCGCACCACGCGCACGAAGGTCGCAGTCACCGCCTGGTGACTGCGACCTTCGGCGTTTCGGTCTCAGGAGTCGAGCGAGGCCAGGCGGGCGGCCAGGTCGGCGTCGACCGCGCTGCCGATGACCGGCTCCAGGTCACCGTCGAGGACCTGGTCGAGGTTGTAGGACTTGTAGCCGGTGCGGTGGTCGGAGATGCGGTTCTCCGGAAAGTTGTACGTCCGGATGCGCTCGGAACGGTCGACGGTGCGCACCTGGGAGCGACGGGCGTCGGAGGCCTCCGCGTCGGCGGCGTCCTGCGCGGCCTGGAGCAGGCGCGAGCGCAGCACGCGCATCGCCTGCTCCTTGTTCTGCAGCTGCGACTTCTCGTTCTGCATCGAGACGACGATGCCGGTGGGGATGTGGGTGATCCGGACCGCCGAGTCGGTGGTGTTGACCGACTGGCCGCCGGGGCCCGAGGAGCGGTAGACGTCGATGCGGAGGTCGTTGTCGTTGATCTCGACGTCGACGGGCTCGGCCTCGGGGACCACCAGCACGCCGGCGGCCGAGGTGTGCACCCGGCCCTGCGACTCGGTGACCGGCACCCGCTGGACGCGGTGCACACCACCCTCGAACTTGAGCAGCGCATAGGGGGCGCGGCCGGGCTCGGGGTTGCCCTTCGCCTTCACCGCGACGGTGACCGACTTGTAGCCGCCGAGGTCGGACTCGGTGGCGTCGAGGAACTCGAGCTTCCAGCCCTGACGCTCGGCGTAGCGCGTGTACATCCGCAGCAGGTCGCCGGCGAACAGCGCCGACTCCTCGCCGCCCTCCCCCGACTTCACCTCGAGGATGGCGTCCTTGTCGTCGGTCGGGTCGCGAGGCACGAGCAGGCGACGCAGCCGCTCCTCGGCCGCCTCGCGCTGCGGCACCAGCGCCTCGGCCTCCTCGGCGAACGCCGGGTCCTCACCCGCCAGCTCGCGGGCGGCCTCGATGTCGTCCCCCAGCTGCTGCCAGGAGCGGTAGGCGTCGATGATCGAGCTGAGCTCGGCGTACCGCTGGTTGAGCTTCTTCGCCAGGCGCGCGTCGGCGTGGGTCTCGGGCTCGGCGAGCCGCTTCTCCAGCCCCTCGTGCTCCTCGATCAGCCCTTCGACTGCTTCAAACTGTGACATCTCCGCCTCGCTTCGTACGCCTGTGAAACCCTCCAAACACGCCAGCGCCGGCCACCTGCGAATGCAGGGGCCGGCGCTGGGAAGCAGCTACTTGTTGCGCTTGCCGAAGCGAGCCTCGAAGCGAGCCACGCGACCGCCGGTGTCGAGGATCTTCTGCTTGCCCGTGTAGAACGGGTGGCAGTTGGAGCAGACGTCGGCGCGGATGGCGCCCTCGGCCACGGTGCTGCGGGTGGTGAACGAGTTGCCGCAGGTGCAGGTGACCTGGGTCTCGACGTACGTCGGGTGGATGTCGGACTTCATGAGGTTCCTCTCAAGACATGGGGTTCCGGGTCGCCGCCGCAGGTTGCGGGACGTGAACCGGCACCGAGGATTCAGTGTATGTGAACGCCTGGGGCCGCCAATAATTCCCGGCGGCCCCAGAACGCTCGTCGCTCCGGTCGTCTCAGTTCTTCGAGACCTCGTTGAGCAGCACCATGTTGGTGGCCGACCCGGCGACCTTCTCGGCCAGCACCGACGCCGCCTTGGCTCCGTCGAGCTTGGCCAGCGAGGCACGCAGCTTGCGCACCGCGTCACCCTCGCCACCGGCGAAGAGCAGGTCGTCGCGGCGGGTGCCCGAGGCGTTGACGTCGACGGCAGGGAAGATCCCGGCCTCGGCGTAGTCCTCGCTCAGCCGCAGCTCGGAGTTGGCGGTGTCCTTGAACGCCTCGAAGATGATCTCGTCGGTCTTCGAACCGGTGTCGACCGCGGCCGTGGCGAGGATGGTCAGCGAGCCGCCGTCCTCGACGTTGCGGGCCGCGCCGAAGAACCGCTTGGTCGGGTAGAGCGCCGCGGAGTCGACGCCGCCACCGAGGATCCGGCCCGAGGCGGGGACGGAGAGGTTGTAGGCCTTGCCCAGACGAGTCAGCCCGTCGAGCAGGACGACCACGTCGTGGCCGAGCTCGACCAGACGCTTGGCCCGCTCGATGGCCAGCTCGGCGACCACGGTGTGGTCGGCGGGCTGCCGGTCGAAGGTGGAGGCGATGACCTCACCCTTGACGCTGCGCTCGAAGTCGGTGACCTCCTCGGGGCGCTCGTCGACGAGCACCACCATCAGGTGGCACTCGGGGTTGTTGGCGGTGACGGCGCCGGCGATGGCGTGCAGGACGGTGGTCTTGCCGGCCTTCGACGGGGAGGCGATCAGGCCACGCTGGCCCTTGCCGATCGGCGCGACCAGGTCGATGACCCGGCCGGTGACCGGGTCGGCGCCACCCTCGAGGCGCAGCCGCTGGTCGGGGTGGACCGGGGCGAGCTTGTCGAACTCCACGCGGTGCTTGGCGACCTCGGGGTCGGCACCGTTGACGGAGTCGATGCGCACCATCGGGTTGTACTTCTCCTTGCGCTCGCCCTCGCGGGGCTGGCGCACCTGGCCGACGATCGCGTCACCACGGCGCAGGCCGAGGCGCTTGACCAGCGACAGGGAGAGGTAGACGTCGTCGGGTCCGGGCAGGTAGCCGGAGGTGCGGACGAAGGCGTAGTTGTCGAGTACGTCCAGGATGCCCGCCGCGGGCACGAGCACGTCGTCCTCGAGGATGGTCGTGTCCGGCTCGCCGCGTCCCGGGCGGTTGCGGTCGCGGTCGCGACCACGACGACGGCGGTTGCGGCGGCTGCCGCCCTCACCCTGGTCGTCGTCCGCGTCGTCGGCGGACTCGGACGGCCTGTCCTTCGGGGCGTCCTCGTTCTTCTTCTCGGCGGCGGGCTGGCCGGCCTTGGCCGGGCCCTTGTTCTGGCCACCGGCGGCGGGCTGACCGCCCTGACCGCCCTGGCCGGACTGACCGCCCTGGCCGGACTGACCGCCCTGGCCGGACTGGCCGCCCTGGGCCTGGCCGGCACTCTTGTTCTGGTTGCGCTGGCGGCGCGGGCGCTGGGCACCCTCGTTGCCGGCGTCGGCAGCCTCGGCGGACTTCTCCGCGGGCTTCTCGGCCGTGTCGGCCGGCTTCTCCGCGGGCTTGTCCGCGGTCTTCTCGGCGGCAGGCTTCTCGGCCTTCTCCGCCGGGGCGGGCGCCGACTGGGCGCGGCTGCTCTGAGCAGCCTTGATCGCGTCGATCAGCTGGGCCTTCTTCATCGAGTTGGCCCCGCTGATGCCCATGCCGTTCGCCATCGCCTTGAGGTCGGCGAGGAGCATTCCGCCAAGGCCACCGCGCTTCTTCGGGGCGGCGTTCGGCTCCGGCGCGGTGGATTCCATGGTCTCAGTCACGTGAGTCCTTTCCCACGTATCGCCGATCGGCGTACGACGCCGACGGCTCGTCTTGTCAGAACCCCTGACGCGCCGATGCGTGCCAACCGAAGTGGCACGGCACGAAAGGGGGATAGCACACCCGTAGACCTGAACGGCCCGACGGATGTGGATCCAGGCTAACACGCATAGCGGCCCCCACAGCAGGGGCCCGAAACCCCGGTCAGAGGATGCGTACGCCGTCCATGTCGACGCTCAGCGCATGACAGGCCCAGCCCGCCGGACAGCGGGCCGCGAGCTTGGTCGTCTCGGCCGACTCCACCCCGCTGCTGAACGCCAGGACCGTCGGCCCGGCGCCCGAGACGATGGCCGCGACACCGTCGGCGCGCAGCTCGTCGACCAGGGCGAGCGACTCCGGCATGGCGGGGCGGCGGTACTCCTGGTGGAGGAAGTCGCGGGTGGCGCGATGCAGGTGCTCGGGCGCGTCGCTGAGCGCCGCGACCAGGAGCGCCGTACGCCCGGCGTCGGCCGCCGCGTCGGAGTGCGGGACCGTCTCGGGCAGCAGGCCGCGGGCGGCCTTGGTCTCGACCCCGGTCGCCGGGACGAAGACGACGACGCTGACCCGGGGGTCGACGGCGGTGCGGACCGCGAAGAACCCGTCGTCCTCACCGGCGATGGTGAAACCACCGTGGAAGGCGGGCGCCACGTTGTCGGGGTGCCCCTCGATCTCGGCGGCCTTCTGGAAGAGCGTCTCGTCGTCGAGGATCAGCTCGCCGCCGGCGACGAGGGCTCGAGCGAGCACGAGGCCGCCGATGATCGCGGCCGAGGACGAGCCCAGCCCGCGCGCGTGCGGGATCCGGTTGTGACAGTGGAGCCGCAGACCCGCCGGCTGCTTGCCGATGATGTCGAAGGCGGCCCGCATGGAGCGTACGACCAGGTGGGACTCGTCGAGCGGGACCGTGCCCTCGCCGGCACCCTCGACGGTGACCTCCAAGGTCCGATCCCCGGTGGTCGAGCTTGTCGAGACCACCTCGGCGGTGAGCTCGTCACGCAGGTCGAGCGCGAGGCCGAGGGAGTCATAGCCGGGGCCGAGGTTGGCGGAGGTGGCCGGGACGGTGACGGTCACCGGGCCTTCTACGAACGTCATGAGTGCTACGCGAGCCCTGCTGCGGCCGCGGCGGCCTCGAGGTCGGCGTCGATGACGATCTCGGGGATCTCGCCGAAGAACTCCAGGGCGGTGGCGGTGTCCTTGAGCCCGTGACCGGTGACGGTGATGACCGTGGTGGCCCCGGCGTACGTCTCCCCCAGCTCGAGGTCGGCGAGCAGCCCGGCGACACCGGCCGCCGAGGCGGGCTCGACGAAGACGCCGTCGTTACGGGCCAGCTGGGCCTGGGCGGAGAGGATCTGCTCGTCGGAGAGCGCCCGGAAACGGCCACCGGACTTGGCGGCGGCGGCCTCGGCGAGCTGCCACGAGGCCGGGTTGCCGATGCGGATCGCGGTCGCCTTGGTCTCCGGGTGCTCGACCGGGTGGCCGAGCACGAGCGGCGCCGCACCCTCGGCCTGGAAGGCGCGCATGACCGGGGTCCTGGTGGCGTGGCCGGCCGCTGCGTACTGCTCGTAGCCGAGCCAGTAGGCGGAGAGGTTGCCGGCGTTGCCGATCGGCATGAGGTGGTAGTCGGGGGCGTCGCCGAGACGGTCGACGACCTCGAAGGCCGCCGTCTTCTGGCCCTCGAGGCGGACCGGGTTGACGGAGTTGACCAGCGCGACCGGGTAGCTGTCGGCGAGCGCACGGGAGAGCTTGAGGCAGTCGTCGAAGTTGCCGCGTACCTTGACCACCTCGGCGCCGTGGACCAGCGCCTGGGCCATCTTGGCGGCGCTGATCTTGCCGTTGGGGACGAGCACGACCGGGGTGATCCCGGCCTTGGCGGCGTAGGCGGCCATCGATGCGGAGGTGTTGCCGGTCGAGGCGCAGACCACGGCCTTGGCGCCCTCGTGGACGGCGACGGAGATCGCCGCGGTCATGCCGCGGTCCTTGAACGAGCCGGTCGGGTTCTGGCCCTCGACCTTCAGCCACACCTCACCCTTGGTGGCGCCGGAGAGCCACTCGGAGTGGACCAGCGGGGTGCCACCCTCCCCGAGCGTCACCGCCGGGGTGTCCTGGGGGATGTCGAGGAGGGTGCGATACTCCTCGATCACGCCGCGCCATTGGCTTGTGGTCATCAGACTGCTCCTTCTACGCGCATCACCGAGGCGACGTCGCGGACGTACTCCATCTCGCGCAGGTGCTGCACGGTCGCCGCGAGCGCGGCATCGGGGGCCTCGTGGGAGACGACGACGAGCTGGGCGTCCTCTCCCCTGCCTTCCTGTCGGACGGCCTTGATCGAGACGCCGTGCTCGGAGAAGGCGGTCGCGACGGCGGCGAGCACGCCGGCCTTGTCGGCCACGTCGAGGCTGACGTGGTAACGGGTGACGGTCTCCCCCATCGGGCGCACCGCTCGGGCGGCGTAGGCGGACTCACCGAAGCCACGGGCGCCGAGGGCCTTGTTGCGCGCGATCGTGACCAGGTCGCCCAGGACCGCGCTCGCGGTCGGCTCGCCGCCCGCGCCCTGGCCGTAGAACATCAGGTCACCCGCGGAGGCGGACTCGACGAAGACGGCGTTGTAGGCGCCGCGTACGGTCGCCAGCGCGTGGCTGCGCGGGATCATCACCGGGTGGACCCGGACCGAGACGTCGTCGTCGTCGAGCTCGGCGATCGCGAGCAGCTTGACGACGCTGCCCATGGCCTTGGCCGAGGCGACGTCACCGGCGGTCACCTCGGTGATGCCCTCGCGGTAGACGTCGCTGGCGGTGACCCGGGTGTGAAAGGCGAGGCTCGCCAGGATGGCGGCCTTGGCGGCGGCGTCGAATCCCTCGACGTCGGCGGTCGGGTCGGCCTCGGCGTAGCCCAGGTCCTGGGCCTCGGCGAGCGCCTCCTCGAAGCCGGCACCGTAGGTGTCCATCTTGTCGAGGATGTAGTTGGTGGTGCCGTTGACGATGCCCATCACCTTGGTGACGTGGTCGCCGACGAGCGAGTCGCGCAGCGGGCGGAGGATCGGGATGGCGCCGGCGACGGCAGCCTCGTAGTAGAGGTCGGTGCCGGCCTTCTCGGCGGCCTCGTAGAGCGTCGGGCCGTCCTCGGCGAGGAGCGCCTTGTTGGCGGTCACGACGCTGGCGCCGCTCTCCAGCGCCTTGAGGATGAGGCCGCGAGCCGGCTCGATGCCGCCGATCACCTCGACCACGAGATCGACGTCGTCGCGGGCGACCAGGCCGTGGGCGTCCGTCGTCAGCAGCTCGGCGGGGACCTCGACGTCGCGCGGAGCGTCGAGGCGGCGTACCGCCACGCCCCTGAGCTCCAGCGGCGCACCCACTCTGGCGGCGAGATCCGCATCGCCCTCGAGCAGGAGCCGGACCACCTGGGACCCCACCACACCGCAGCCGAGGACGGCGACGCCCAGGGGTTCGACGGCGTGCGCGGTCGTCTTGTTGCTGCTCACGCGCCCAAGGGTATCCGGGACAGGCTCCAGGGTCCGACTTCCGCTCTAGGTGCGGACACTCGCACGCTGATCCGGTCAGGTCAGGAGCACGACCTTGCCGCTGGTCTCGCGAGCCTCGAGCGCACGATGGGCCTCGGCGGCCTCGGCGAGCGGGAAGCTGGAGCCGACGTACGGCCTGCGGGTGCCGTCCGCGGCGGCCTCGAGCGCGGCCTGCTCGAACTCCTTGATCCGGCCCTGGACCCACGGACCGAGGATGTCGATGATCTTCGCGCCGCCCTCGTAGCCGTCCTGGTCGCCGGAGAACCGGACCATCCGGCCGTCGTTCTCGAGGTGGGCGTAGACCTGCCGAGGTACGTCACCCCCGACCCCGTCGAGAAGAACCGTGATGCGCGGCTCCTCTGCTCGAAGGCGCTCGAGCCAGCCGTCCGCGCGGTAGTCGATCGCCGTCTGCGCCCCGAACCCGCGGGCGATCTCGAGCTTGGCCTCCGACCCCGCGAGCCCGACCGCGCGTGCGCCTACGTTGCGGACGCCCTGGAGCAGGATCGCGCCCATGCCGCCCGCCGCCGAGGTGACCACGACGACGTCGTCGGGAGTGATCTGGGCGGCCTCGAGCACCGCGGCCGAGGTGCGTCCGGTGCCGATCGCGGCGACCGCCGTGGCCGAGTCGAGGCCGTCGGGACGGCGGTAGAGCTGCTTCTCGTCGGCGACCGCGAGCTCGGCGTAGCCGCCGCTGCTTCCCGGGCCGAGGTGGGCGACGACCTTCGCGCCCCGCCAGGCCTCGTCGACGCCCTCACCGATCTCGTCGACCACCCCGGATACCTCACGGCCGGGCGTCATCGGGAGCTCCGGGCGCGGCATCGTCGGCGGAAGATCGGCCGCTCTGATCGATGTGTCGAGGCGGTGGACGCCGGCGGCCTCCACCCTGATGCGTACCTGGCCCGGACCTGGGGTCGGGTCGGGCACCTCCTCGAGGCGCAGGACCTCCGGACCACCGAACTCGTGCTGTCTGATCGCTCGCATGCCTCGAGTCAACCTGCTCAAGTTGACTTGAGGTCAAGCGATTTCCGGAGCCTCAGGAGAGCTCCGGGATCGGCCGGAGCACGGCGGCGACGTCACGCGCCAGGCGTACGCGACGGAGCAGCTCCTCCACGTCGGGCTCCACATCGGTGGTGACGGTGATCGCGTCCTCGCGCGCCACCACCCACAGGCGCTCGTCGACGACGTGGCTCGCGAACCGGGACAGCGACCGGGCGTGCTCCTCGTCGGCCGCGATGACCGCGCCGTCGGGGGTGGTCACGTTGGTCTTGGCGCGGAACTCGGGCGGGAAGAAGACCGGCGTGGGTACCCGGCCGGTGCCGGTGTTGCCGGAGCCCGGCGAGAGACCGATCATCGCGGCCGTCTTGGGCAGATGGGCGGGGACCCGGACCACCACCCAGCGGGCCGGGCGCCAGGGGCCCTTTCCCGGGGACGCCTTGCCGTGCCAGTACTCGACCAGGATGCCGTCGCAGGTGCCGTCGACGACGAGGTCGCAGCGCTCGGCACGTACGTCCGGGCCCAGCACCTCCCACCGCACCGGCCGCTGCGCGGCGGCCTTGCCGGTCACCACCGGCCAGCCGAACGTCTGGGCCGCACGGGTCACGCTCTCGCGCCGTTCCTTGGTGAGCCGGGCGAAGGACGCTCGCGGCGCCTGGGAGGGCGCCGCGAGCGGTCCTTCTGAGTAGACCCCCCTCGGCATGCGGACCATCGTAGGCTCACGAACCCCCGGATTTCGGGAAGGCGAAACCGAATTTCCTGCTCTGCGCGGTTTGATGGGTGGGTGCTGTTCCCCAACGCCGACCTCGAACGCATCCGCACCGGCGACGTCGACCTCGCCTTCCGCCGCTGGAAACGGCCCATGCACGTCGCCGGCGGCCGCCAGCGCACCCGGATGGGCGTGGTCGAATTCGTGTCCGTCTCACCGGTGTCCCCGGACTCGCTGACCGAGGACGACGCCCGCCGGGCGGGCACGACGCTCTCGGACCTGCTGGCGTTCCTGTCCCGCAAGGACGGCGAGGTCTACCGGATCGAGATGCGCTTCGCCGGCGAGGACGAGCGTGTCGCCCTGCGTGCGAAGCGCCCGGGCAAGAAGGAGACCGACGCGCTCGTCGCGAGGCTGGCCGACATGGACCGCCGCAGCCGCCGCGGCCCGTGGACCAGGGAGCACCTCGAGCTCATCGAGGCCCGGCCCGGCGAGCTGGCCGAGACCATCGCCGCCTCGATCGGCCGCGAGAAGAAGCCGTTCAAGGCCGACATCCGGCGGCTCAAGGAGCTCGGTCTCACCGAGTCCCTGCCCGTCGGCTACCGGCTCTCGCCGCGCGGGCGGGCGGTGCTTCGGGCGCTGCGGGCCTGAGGGGTTCGCGCGCCCGCTCAGCCCATATCGGTAGCGAACAGGTCGGCCTCGGTCTCGCGCCGGACGATGACCCGGGACTCCCCGTCGCGGACCGCGACGACCGGCGGCCGCAGCGCGTGGTTGTAGTTGGAGGCCATCGAGCGTCCGTACGCACCGGTGCCCGGGACGGCGATCAGATCACCGGGAGCGATGTCGGCGGGCAGGAACTCGTGCTTGACCACGATGTCGCCGGCCTCGCAGTGCTTGCCGACCACGCGCCCGAGCACGGGTCCGGCGGACGAGGCCCGCCCGGCCAGGGTGGCGGAGTAGTCGGCGTCGTAGAGAGCGGTGCGGATGTTGTCGCTCATCCCGCCGTCGACGCTCACGTAGGTGCGGGTGACGCCGCCGTCGAGGGCGACCTCCTTGACCGTGCCGACCGTGTAGACGGTGCACATCGACGGCCCGACGATCGCCCGACCGGGCTCGATCGAGAGGTGCGGCACCGCGAGACCGAAGCCGCGGCACTCGTGCTCGACGATCGCGGTGAGCTCCTCGGCCAGGGCCTTGGGCGTCGAGGGGTCGTCCTGGGTGGTGTAGGCGATGCCGAAGCCACCACCGAGGTCCATCTCGGGCAGCTCGGTGCCGAGCTCGTCGCGGATCCGCGCCTGCAGTGCCAGCACGCGCCGCGCGGCCACCTCGAACCCGGAGGAGTCGAAGATCTGGGAGCCGATGTGGGAGTGGAGCCCGCGCAGCTCGACGTTCGGGGCGGCCAGCAGGCGGCGTACGGCCTCGAAGGCGTCGCCCGACGAGATCGAGAAACCGAACTTCTGGTCCTCGTGGGCGGTGGCGATGTACTCGTGGGTGTGGGCCTCGACCCCGGCGGTCACCCGCACCATCACGCGCGCGGTGATGCCGGTCTCGGCCGCGATCGCCGCGACCCGCTCGACCTCGTGGAAGGAGTCGACGATGATCCGCCCGACACCGGCGACGATCGCCCGGCGCAGCTCCATCGGCGTCTTGTTGTTGCCGTGGTAGCCGATCTTCGCCGGGTCGACCTCGGCGCGCAGCGCCACCGAGAGCTCACCGTCGGAGCAGACGTCGAGGCAGAGCCCCTCCTGCGCCACCCAGCGCGCGACCTCGGTGCACAGGAACGCCTTGCCGGCGTAGTAGACGTCGTAGCCGGTGAAGGCGTCACGGAACGCGCGGGCGCGCTCGCGGAAGTCGACCTCGTCCAGGACGTACGCAGGTGTGTTGATGTTCGCGACCAGGTCGGGCACCGCGACACCCCCGACGGTGAGGACACCGTCGGTCTTCTCGGCCGTCGCCGACCATAGCGCGGGCACGAGGGCGTTGACGTCGTCCGGCGTCTTCAGCCAGACCGGGGAGGTGCCGGTGAACGAGCCCGGCGAAGCGTGCGCCGTCATCACATCCGCTCCGGGGCCGAGACGCCGAGCAGGCCGAGGCCGTTGGCGAAGACGGTGCGGGCAGCCGAGACGAGCGCCAGCCGGGCCAGGTTGACGGGAGCCACCGGCTCGTCGCCCTTGGGCAGCATCCGGCAGTCGTCATCGTCGTACCAGCGGTGGAAGATCCCGGCGGTGTCCTCCAGGTAGCGGGCGACCCGGTGCGGCTCGCGCAGCTCGGCGGCGGTCGCGACCACGCGCGGCAGCTCGGCCAGCGCGCGCAGCAGCTCGCCCTCGCGCGCGTGGGTGAGCAGCGAGGGATCGAAGGTGTCGAGGTCGATCGCCATGCCGAGGTCGGCGGCGTTGGCCATCATCCGGCAGGTGCGCGCGTGGACGTACTGCACGTAGTAGACCGGGTTGGCGCTGTCGGCCTTGGCCCACAGGTCCAGGTCGATGTCGATGTTGGAGTCGCTGGAGTAGCGCGCCAGCGCGTAACGGGCGGCGTCCACACCGATCGCCTCGACGATGTCGTCGATGGTGACCACGGTGCCGGCACGCTTCGACATCCGCATCGGCTGGCCGTCCTTGAGGAGGTTGACCATCTGGCCGATCAGGATCTCGAGGTTCTCGTGGGGCGTGTCGCCGAAGGCGGCGCACATCGCCATCATCCGGCCGACGTAGCCGTGGTGGTCGGCGCCCAGCATGATGAAGCAGCGGTCGAAGCCACGCTCGCGCTTGTCGAGGTAGTAGGCGAGGTCGCCGGAGAAGTAGGCCCCGTTGCCGTCGGCCTTGATGACGACGCGGTCCTTGTCGTCACCGAACTTCTCGGTCGCCAGCCAGATCGCGCCGTCCTTCTCGTAGACGTTGCCGAGCTCGCGGAGCTTCTCGATGGCGCGCTCGACGGCACCGGACTTGTGGAGGTTGTCCTCGTGGAAGTAGACGTCGAAGTCGACGTTGAAGTCGTGCAGGCTCTTCTTGATCTCCGCGAACATCAGCTCCACGCCGATCGCACGGAAGACCTCCTGCGGGTCGTCGGCCTCGAGCGCGTTCGGCTCCTTGGCCAGGACCTGCTTGGCGATCTCCTCGATGTAGGCCCCGCCGTAGCCGTCCTCGGGGACCGGCTTGCCCTGCGCCCAGGCCAGGAGGCTCCGGGCGAACCTGTCGATCTGGCCGCCGTGGTCGTTGAAGTAGTACTCCCGGGTCACCTCGGCGCCGGACGCCTCCAGCACCCGGCCCAGCGCGTCGCCCACCGCGGCCCAGCGCACGCCACCGAGGTGCAGCGGGCCGGTCGGGTTGGCGGAGACGAACTCCAGGTTGATGTTGTGACCCTTGAAGGAGTCGTTGTTGCCGTAGGCCTTGCCGGCCGCGACGATCTCGCCCGCCAGCTTGCCCTGGGCACCGGCCTCGACGGAGATGTTGAGGAAGCCCGGACCGGCGATCTCGACGTCGGCGACGCCGTCGCTCTCCTTGAGCTTCGCGGCGATCTGCTCGCCGAGCTGGCGGGGGTTGGTGCCCGCCTTCTTGGCCAGCTGCAGCGCCACGTTGGTGGCGTAGTCGCCGTGACCCTTCTGCCTGGGTCGCTCCACCGTGACAGTGCTCGGAACGCCGTCGGGAAGGGTGATCGCACCCTCATCGACGAGCGCGGTGAGGACATCGACGACCGCGGTGGAAAGCTGCTCAGGAGTCACGGGGTCCAGCGTATAAGCGCCAGTCGGTTTCACCGTTATCCGTCCCAGCCTGTAGGGTTCCATCTGCACCGCTCAGGTGGTGCATTGCCTCCGTAGCTCAGGGGATAGAGCGCCGGTTTCCGGTACCGTAGGCCGCAGGTTCGATTCCTGCCGGGGGCACAGTTGGAACCGCTGGGTGACCAGCGGTTTCTTTCATTTCAGCCGATAACCGGAAGCGACCGAGGCCGTCGGCATGCCAGTCTGTGGCCAGCATGGACAAGACAGACGTACGCCGCTCGAAGCGGCTCTCACAGGTGCTCAGGCACCAACCCGGTTCCGTGGGCATCGAGCTGGACCCGCACGGCTGGATCGATCTGCCCACCCTTCTCGATGCCCTCGCCGCCCACGGCTCCCCGATGACTCGCGATGACGTCGACCGAGTCGTACGCGGCAACGACAAGCAGCGCTTCGAGATCGACGCAGTGCTCGACCGGATCCGGGCACGACAGGGCCACACCGTCGAGGTGGACCTGGGTCTCGCCCCCGCCGAACCGCCGGCGGTGCTCTTCCACGGCACACCACGCACCAACGTCGAGTCGATCCTCGCCTCCGGTCTCGACCGCCGCCAGCGGCACCACGTCCACCTCTCCCCCGACCGCGAGACCGCGGAGCGCGTCGGCGCCCGCCGCGGCGACTTCGTCGTCTTCCGGGTCGATGCGGCCAGGATGCGCGCCGAGGGGCTCATCTTCTGGCGCACCGACAACGACGTCTGGCTGACGGACGCGGTGCCCGCGGGCTATCTCGCACTGGACCTCTGACGCATCTGCGACTTAGAGACCCTCGGCAACGGTGTGGGCGACGAGCGCGTTGGCGTGGCCGTGCCCGAGGCCGTACTCGGTCTTCAGGTGGGCCACGATCTGCATGTGCTTGGTGATCCCGCAGGTGCGGATGATCTGCTGCCACTCCGCGATCGGGCGGCCGTACTTCTTCTCGATGGACGGGAAGTAGGAGGCGGGGCCCTTCACCTGGTCGGTCATCTCTGGTCTCCTTGGTAAACCGTGGCGACGATCGCCACACGCCTACGCGTCGAACTCAGCACGACCGCTTCGACACGGACCAACCAAAAAATTCGGGAGACCTCGTGACCAGCTATCCCCCAGCCCCTTGGCACATGCACGGATCGATGTGGCTCTCGGTCTACCGGCTCGCTCACGACGTCGACGAGCGGCACCCGAAGGGCATCTACGCCGTCGCGCTGGTCGACTACACCGAGCCGAGCCCGCTGACCTATCACGAGCTCCTCTCCGCCCGGGTGATCACCGCCTCCAACGGGAAGAAGGCGGTGAGCGTGGTCGACATCTGGGTGGACTCCCCCGACTCCGTGGCCGGCGGCCGTACGTTGTGGGCGATCCCGAAGGGCCTGGCCAAGTTCAGCGGAGGGTCGTCCGAGAAGGGGCCGCTGGCGTCCCACACCTGGGAGGCGAGCAACGACGATGGCCCGATCGCGACGGCCAGGTTCAACGACGTCACCCAGCTCGCCCCGCGCATCCCGATGCAGGGCAACGTCGAGCAGCCCGGCATCGAGGAGCACCCGGACACCGCCTGGCTGACGATGAAGGGCGGCGCCAAGCTGCTTCCCGCCCGGGGCACCTGGACCTTCGACCCCGACGGCCCCCTCGCCTACCTCCGCGACGCCACCAAGCTCGGCTCCTTCCGCGGCAAGGGCTTCGAGGTCGACTTCAGCTGAGCAAAGTGTCGGTGGCTGCGCGTAGCGTCGAGGAGCATGAACGCACTCCACATCGACTACCTCGAGCTCGCGGTCACCGACCTCCCGGGCTCGCGCGCCTTCTACGAGTCCGCCTTCGGCTGGACCTTCAACGACTACGGCGGCATGTACGCCGGGATCGTGGGGCCTGACGGCAAGGACGAGAACGGCGGGATGTACGCGTCCGAGACACCCCGGTCGCGCCGCTCCCGCTGATCCGCACCACCGATCTGGAGGCCGCGGTGGCGGCGGTCGAGAAGGCCGGCGGGACGATTGCCGAGCCGGCCTACGACTACCCCGGCGGACGCCGGTTCATCTTCACCGATCCGTCCGGAAACCGGCTCGGCGTGTACCAACCCGCGGAGTAGCCGCTAAACCTAAGGCTCGACCGAATTACGGGGACCGCCCTAGACTCCCACCGCATGACCGACGCTACGCCGGCTCTGCTCGCGTATCTGTCCCGGTGGCTCGATGAGTCCCAGGGCGATCGTGAGGCGGAAGCCGTTCTCTGGGGGAGAGTCGCGAAGGTGAGCGAAGAGGCAGGCGAAGCCATCGCCGCACTCGTCGGAGCCACCGGCCAGAATCCCCGATTGCGCCCTCTCTGGGGCAACACCCACAGCTACGACGACGTCGTCGAAGAGCTCCTCGATGTGGCGATCACCGCGATCGAGCACATGACCGGCAACGACGCGAGGCTCGGCCTCTTCCACGAGAAGGTCGGCGCCGTCGCCGAGCGCGCCGGCGTCACCACCTAGCGCCTAGCTCTTCTTCTTGTCGGCCTGCCGCTTCGCGGCCTTCCGCTGGGCGCGGAGCCTGCGCTCCTCGGCGTACATCGCCTCGGCCTCCTCGAGCGTGGGGGCCGAGCCGCCGTATGCCTTCGGCAGCCACCACGAGCCCGGGGGCTGCTCCTCGGCGGGGTGCGCCTTGATCAGCCGGTCGAGCATGGCCTCCATCTGCGCCTTGAGCGCAGCGGTCTCGGCGGCCGGGTCCTCCCCGGTCACCGGCAGCGGCGGGCCGATCTCGATGCCGATCGTCTTGTGACGCGACAGGTCGACCTTCTGGCCCTTGGTCATGATCCGCTGGGTGCCCCACAGCACGACGGGGATCAGCGGGACGCCGGCGTCGGCGGCGATGCGTACGGTGCCGGTCTTGAGGTCCTTGATCAGGAACGAGCGCGAGATCGTGGCCTCGGGGAAGATCCCGACGACCTCGCCGTTCTGGAGGTACTCGACGGCCTTCTTCATCCCGGCCGCGCCGTAGCTGCGGTCGATCGGGATGTGGTGGAACGAGCGCATCACCGGGCCGCCGACGGGGTGGTCGAAGACCTCCTTCTTGGCGATGAACCGGGTCAGCCGACCGCGCTCGGCGCCGGGAAACCCGGCCATGATGTAGTCGACGAACGAGAGGTGGTTGATCGCCAGCAGGGCGCCACCCTTCTCGGGGATGTGCTCCGCGCCGGTCATGTTGATCTTGATGTCGCCGAGCTTGAACCAGGTGCGAGCCGCGGCGATCGTGACCGGATAGCTGATGTCCATGGGGCGAATCGTGTCACGTCGGCGTCAACGCCGCCCGACTAGCCTCGCCGGTATGAGCAGCCTTTACGTGACGACCACCGACGGGCTCCGGCTGGCCGTCACCGACTTCGGGTCTTCCGGTGACACCCGCCCGACCCTCGTCTGCGTCCACGGCTACCCCGACAACTCCAGCGTCTGGCTGCCGTTGGTCAGGATCCTGGGCGGCGACCTGCGGATCGTGACCTACGACGTACGCGGCCACGGCAGCTCACAGGCACCGGCCACGCGCGAGGGCTACCTGATCGAGCAGCTCAACGCGGACCTGGAGTCCGTCATCGACGCGGTCAGCCCGTCGGCGCCGGTGCACCTGCTCGCCCACGACTGGGGCTCGACGCAGACCTGGGAGGCGGTCGCCGGCAACGTACCGTCCGAGCGGATCGCGTCGTTCACCTCGATCTCGGGGCCGAGCCTGGACCAGGCGGGAGCCTGGCTGCGTACGCCCGGGAGGACCGCCCGCGGTGTTCTCGAGCGCCTCAAGCAAGGTGTCGAGTCGACCTACATCGGCTTCTTCCAGGCGCCGCTGCTCCCCGAGCTCGCCTGGCGCTCGGGAGTCCTCGACCGGATCGTCGGCGGCTCGGCCGTCGACCGCACCCGGGCCGACCGGATCAACGGCCTCGAGCTCTACCGCGCCAACGCGATCGCCCGGATGGGCCGACCGCAGCCGCGCCCGGTCAACGTCCCGGTCCAGGTCATCGCCCCGATCGGCGACGCCTACGTCAGCCGTGCGCTCGCCGCCGAGGCCCCGGAGCCGTACGTCGCGGACCTGACGGTCCACGAGGTCGAGGGCTCGCACTGGGTGGTCGCCGACCACCCCGAGCGGGTCGCGCCGCTGGTGCGCGACTTCGTCGCCGCGCACGGGTGATCAGCCGCGGCAGCCGCGGTTGAGCCGGCCGTCGTGGCGCGCGTCGTCGCCCATCGCCCGTGCCGCCCCGACGTTGGGGAAGACGACGCTCGCGGCACCGGCGTAGCCGATCCCGCCGGGGACGACGCAGGTGCGGATCTTGCCGGGGTTGACGGCGGCGACCGCGTGGCCGAGCTGGTAGAGGTCGCGGCCGGAGAGGCCGGTCGTGTGCATCTTCCGCATCACCAGCGAGACGCCCTTGGCCATGAAGCCGACGTCGTGCTGGCGGGCGACGATCTTGCGGTGGATGCCGCGGATGACCCGGGACTGGTTGGCCGAGCGGTCGAAGTCACCGCCGGGCAGCGTCTTGCGGGCCCGGGCGAAGTCGACCGAGTGCGGGCCGTTGATGTGGATCCGGCCCTTCTTGAAGCCGTAGGGGGCGACGTACGGGTCGCTGAAGGCACGTGGGTTGTCGACGTCGACGCCGCCGATCCCGATCACCATGTCGCTCATGCCCGAGAAGGAGGTGACGAAGACGTACTGCGGCTGCACGCCGACCAGGTCGCCGACGGCACGGCCCATCAGCTTGGGGCCGCCGTAGAGCAGCGCGGAGTTGATCTTGTCGCGGCCGTGGCCGGGGATGTTGACGTAGGAGTCGCGCGGGATGCTGATGTCGGTCGCGTAGCCCGAGGACGGGTTGAAGCCGATCAGGTGCAGGGCGTCGCCGCGGGTGCGGGTGACCTTCTGGCCGGGGCGCGCGTCCGAGCCGACGGCCAGGACCCAGATCGTGCCGCCCTTGCGGGTGAACTTGGCGACGTCGAGGCCCTTGGCCCACTTGGTCGCGATCAGCTCGGCGCGCGGCTCGGCGACCTCGGCGTCAGGCACCAGGACGGCGGTCAGCGCGAGCACCACACCGAGCGCGAGCGTGGTCAGGAGGCGGCGGCGTACGAACGTCCTCAGGTGGCTCACGACTTGTCTCCCGACGGGCTCGGCGAGGCGGAGGGCGCCGTGGCGGGCTTCTCCTCGCGGGTGATGTTGAAGCCGAAGACGGCCCAGGAGGTCTCGGTCGGCACCATGTCGAGGCTGCCGCGGACGGTCTGGCGCGACTCCAGGTCGCCGGTGGTGTCGTAGACCAGCCGGACCCGCGCGACCGCGCCGACCGGGTAGTTGTTGTTGGCCAGCAGGTCGACGTGGACGTCGCTGGAGACCACCTCGACCCCGTCGATGTCGGGGGCGATCGTGGCGTTGCTCATCAGGCTCATCTGCTTGCCCGCCTGGGCGATCGTGCCTTTGGAGAAGCCAGGGAAGGACTTCGCGGTGAAGGTCGAGGTCGCCCGCGGGTAGTCACCCCCGACGTACGCAGCCTGCAGCCAGCGGTCGACGACCTTGGCCACGTTGGTGGCGACCGCCTGGTGCCGGCTCCTGGGGAACTTGCCCTGCACGTGGACGAGCTTCGCGGCCGACTTCACGGTCGGCGCGGGCACCGGCGACGGGGACGGCGAGGCGGCCGGCTTGTCGGGCTCACCACCGCATCCGGCGAGCGCCAGGGTGCCGCTCAGGACCGCAGCCGTGAGGGCCGCTGCGACGCGCGGAAAGCGCTTCGTACTGCTGCTCGTCATGTGGGGAATCCACCTCGTCGACCTGCTCCGGGACCGGGCCACCATACGCACAACGACCCGGGTTGCAACTTCCCCCGGCTGATAACGCAAGATGTGGCACGGATTACATCCTGTCCACAGGTAGGGCCTGCGTCGGGCATTTGCGTGTTCGTGGGGATAGCCTTGCCCGTGGGCAACCCATTTCTTACAGTGCGAAAATTCGGAAGAGGCGAATCAAGCCGTGTCCTCAGGCACCCCGTCCCCCAACACTGCCGACATCCCCGCGGAATTCGGCGCCAACGAGTGGCTGGTCGAGGAGATGTACGACCAGTACACGAAGGACCCCAGCAGTGTTGACCCCGTGTGGGTGAAGTTCTTCGAGACCAACGGACAGCCTGGCGCGTCGCCGAACGGCGCCGCGGCCCCGGCCACGCCCGCCGCTCCGGCAGCCAAGGCTCCGGTCTCCCCCGCGCCGGCCAACGCGCCCGCGCCGACCACCCCCGCATCGGCCGAGGCTCCGGCCGCCAAGGCGGCCCCGGCCCCGAAGGCCAAGCCGCGCCCCGACGCCCAGGCCGCCGAGCCGGCCAAGGGCACCGCGACGCCCACCCCCAAGGACGCCCCGAAGCCGACCGCCGTCGCCGTCACCGACGAGCCGACCTACACCACGCTGCGCGGCATCCCCGCGGCCACCGCCAAGAACATGGACGTGTCGCTCTCGGTGCCGACCGCGACCTCCGTGCGCAACATGCCGGTCAAGCTGCTGTGGGACAACCGCACCGTCATCAACAACCACCTCAAGCGCGCCCGCGGCGGCAAGGTCTCCTTCACCCACCTCATCGGCTACGCCATCATCAAGGCGATCAAGGCGATGCCGGCGATGAACAACACCTACGCCGAGATCGACGGCAAGCCGACCATGGTGACCCCGCCGCACATCAACCTCGGCCTGGCCATCGACCAGCAGAAGAAGGACGGCACCCGCCAGCTCGTCGCGCCCTCCATCAAGGGCTGCGAGCTGATGGACTTCGCCGGCTTCTGGACGGCCTACGAGGACATCGTCCGCAAGGCCAAGGACAACAAGCTGTCCATGGCCGACTACTCCGGCACCACGGTCAGCCTGACCAACGTCGGCGGCATCGGCACCAACAACTCGGTGCCGCGGCTGATGCAGGGCCAGGCCGCGATCATCGGCGTCGGCTCGATGGACTACCCGCCCGAGTTCCAGGGCGCCTCCCCCTCGAAGCTCGCCCAGAACGCGGTCTCGCGGATCATGACGATGACCTCGACGTACGACCACCGGGTCATCCAGGGCGCGCAGTCGGGTGAGTTCCTGGCCACCGTGCACAAGCTCCTGCTCGGCGAGAACGACTTCTACGACGAGATCTTCGCGTCGCTGCGGATCCCCTACGAGCCGATCCGCTGGAACCAGGACATCGACACCACCCACGACGACCAGATCTCCAAGCAGGTCAAGGTCGGCGAGATCATCCACGCCCACCGCGTGCGTGGTCACATGATGGCCGACACCGACCCGCTGGAGTACAAGCAGCGTTCGCACCCCGACCTGCAGATCGAGTCGCACGGGCTGACCCTGTGGGACCTCGACCGCGAGTTCCCGGTCGGCTCCTTCGCCGGCGGCCGCAAGCCGTTCATGAAGCTGCGCGAGATCCTCGGTGTCCTGCGTGACTCCTACGTCCGCACGACCGGCATCGAGTACATGCACATCCAGGACCCCGAGCAGCGCCGGTGGATCCAGGACCGCGTCGAGCGGCCCTACGACAAGACCCCGCGCCAGGAGCAGCTCCGGATCCTGTCGAAGCTCAACGAGGCCGAGGCCTTCGAGACCTTCCTGCAGACCAAGTTCGTCGGTCAGAAGCGCTTCTCCCTCGAGGGCGGCGAGACCGCGATCCCGGTCATCGACGAGGTCTGCGAGGCCGCTGCCGAGGCCGGTCTGGACGAGGTCACGATCGGTATGGCCCACCGCGGCCGCCTCAACGTGCTCGCCAACATCGTCGGCAAGTCCTACAACCAGATCTTCCGCGAGTTCGAGGGCAACATCGACCCGCGCACGGTCCAGGGCTCCGGCGACGTGAAGTACCACCTCGGTGCCGAGGGCGAGTTCCTCTCCGACCTGGGCGACACGATCAAGGTCTCCGTGGCCGCGAACCCGTCCCACCTGGAGACCGTCGACCCGGTCCTGGAGGGCATCGCCCGCGCCAAGCAGGACGTGCTCGACCAGGGCGCCGTCTTCCCGGTCCTGCCGCTGCTGGTCCACGGTGACGCCGCCTTCGCCGGCCAGGGTGTGGTCGCGGAGACGCTCAACCTGTCCCAGCTGCGTGGTTACCGCACCGGTGGCACCGTCCACCTGGTCATCAACAACCAGGTCGGGTTCACCACCTCGCCGGGCTCCTCGCGCTCCTCGCTCTACGCGACCGACGTCGCGCGGATGGTCCAGGCGCCGATCTTCCACGTGAACGGCGACGACCCGGAGGCCTGCGTACGCGTCGCGCGGCTCGCCTTCGAATACCGCCAGGCGTTCAACAAGGACGTCGTCATCGACCTCATCTGCTACCGCCGCCGCGGTCACAACGAGGGCGACGACCCGTCGTTCACCCAGCCGATGATGTACGACCTGATCGAGCAGAAGCGCTCGGTCCGCAAGCTCTACACCGAGTCGCTGATCGGTCGTGGTGACATCACGATCGAGGAGGCCGAGCAGGTGCTGGCCGCCTACCAGGCCCGCCTGGAGCAGGTCTTCACCGAGGTCCGCGAGGCCGACAAGATGCCGCAGGCCTGGGAGACCGTCCCGGACTACCCGGAGAAGCCTGCCGGCGAGACCGTCACCGCGATCACCACCGACGTGCTGAAGCGCATCGCCGACGCGTACGTCACCCCGCCGGAGGGCTTCACGGTCCACCCGAAGGTGATGCCGCAGCTGCAGCGTCGCGCCACCGCGATCACCGAGGGCAACATCGACTGGGGCACCGGCGAGATCCTCGCGTTCGGCTCGCTCCTGCTCGACGGCCGTCCGGTGCGTCTGGCCGGTCAGGACTCGCGTCGCGGCACCTTCGCCTCGCGCTTCGCGACCATCATCGACCGCAAGAACGCCGATGAGTGGACCCCGCTGAACAACCTGACCGAGGAGCAGGCGAAGTTCTACGTCTACGACTCGCTCCTCTCCGAGTACGCCGCCCTCGGCTTCGAGTACGGCTACTCGGTGGCGCGTCCCGACGCGCTGGTCATGTGGGAGGCGCAGTTCGGTGACTTCGTCAACGGCGCCCAGTCGGTGATCGACGAGTACATCTCGGCCGGCAAGACCAAGTGGGGCCAGGACTCCGGCGTCGTGCTGCTGCTGCCGCACGGCTACGAGGGTCAGGGTGCCGACCACTCCTCGGCGCGCATCGAGCGGTTCCTCACGCTGTGCGCCGACGAGGCCATGGTCGTGGCTCAGCCCTCGACCCCGGCGTCCTACTTCCACCTGCTGCGTACGCACACGCTCGGTGCCGAGCACCGTCCGCTGATCGTCTTCACCCCGAAGTCGATGTTGCGCCGCAAGGAGGCCGCCTCGCAGCCGGCCGACTTCACCTCGGGCTCGTTCCAGCCGGTCATCGGCGACTCCGAGGCGGACGCCTCGAAGGTCACCAGCGTTCTGCTGGTCTCCGGCCGTCTGACCTGGGACCTCGCCGTCGAGCGCAAGAAGCGGGGCCGCGAGGACGTCGCGATCGTCCGCGTCGAGCAGCTCTACCCGTGGCCGACCGAGCAGCTCGCCACCGAGCTCGCGAAGTACCCCAACGCGAAGGTCAAGTGGGTCCAGGACGAGCCCTTCAACCAGGGTCCGTGGCCGAGCTACTACCTCAACGTGGTCCCCGAGCTGGGTCGCGAGGTCGAGCCGGTCACCCGCCCGGCCTCCTCCACCACCGCCGTCGGCACGATCAAGCGGCACACGGTCGAGCAGAAGGAGCTCATCGAGCGCGCCTTCGCCTGATCCCCGGATCAACCACGATGCCGAGTCGGCGCGTTCTGACGCGCCGACTCGGCATTGCTTTTCGGGTCAGGCGGGGACCGATACGGGCGCCCTGCTCCCCTCCTCGCTCAGCCCGACCTTCGTGTGCAGGCGCCGCAGCGGGCGCGGCGCCCACCAGGCGGCCTCGCCGAGCATCCGCATGGCGGCCGGCAGGAGCACACCGCGGATCAGGACCGCGTCGATGAGGATCGCCAGCCCGACGCCGAGGCCGAAGAACTTCATGAAGCTGATCTCGCTGACCATGAACGCGAAGAAGCTGGTCGCGATCAGGGCGGCGGCCGTGGTGACGATCCGACCGGTGTGGGCCAGGCCCTGCACGACGGCGTCGACGTTGCCCAGGCCTCGCCGGCGCATCTCGGTGATCCGGCCGAGCACGAACACCTCGTAGTCCATCGACAGCCCGAACGCGATGACCAGCAGCAGCACGACCATCGAGACGTTGAGCGGCATCGCGGTGAAGCCGAGGAGGTCGGCGCCCAGGCCCTCCTGGAAGATCAACACGGTCGTCCCGACGGTCGCTCCCAGGCCGATGACGTTGAGCACCAGCGCCCGCAGCGGCTGGACCAGGCTGCCGGTGAACAGGAACAGGATCACCACCATCGCGATCGCGAGGCCGCCGACGGCGTAGGGCAGCTTGGCCCCGATCGCGTCCAGCGAGTCCAGCAGCTCCGCGGCGCCGCCGCCGACGAGCGCGGTGGTGCCGTCTGGGGCCGGGACGGCGCGAACGTCACGGACGAGATCGCGTGCCTCCTCGGACTGGCGGTCGAGCTGGTTGACGACGGCGAGCTCGTCCGCGCCGTCGCCGGGCGGGAGGGCGGGTGCTTCTGAGACGAGGGCACCGTCGGCGTACGTCCCGACGCGGGTGTCGACGCGGTCGACGTCATCGACCCGGGAGAGGTCGGCGGCGTACGTCGCCAGGCTCTCGTCGTCGACGGTCGAGGTGGTCACCACGCGGATGGGGCTGGTGCCGTCACCGCCGAACTCGTCACGGAGCAGGTCGCCGGCCTGGCGGCTCCCGGCGGACGTCTGCAGGACGCGGTCGTCGGGCGTGCCGAACTCGATGCCGGCCAGCGGCGTGGCCATCGCAAGCAGGACCGCCACGACGGGGAGCGCGACCCAGGGCCGCCTGGTGACGAAGCCGGCCAGCCGGGTCCAGAACGGAGCCGCGCCGCCGCGGAGGCCACGCACACCCGGGACGCGGAGAGCGTCGATCCGGTCGCCGAGGAGAGTGATCGTGGCCGGAAGCAGCACGACCGCGACGACGGCGGTGATGACCATGACCCCGATCCCGGCGTACGCCGAGGAGCGCAGGAAGTAGAGCGGGAAGACGAGCAGCGAGGCCAGTGAGACGGCGACCGTGGTGGCGCTGAAGACGATGGTCCGGCCGGCGGTCTCCACCGCACGGACGACCGCGTCGGGGTGGCTGGCCCCGGCGGCCCGCTCCTCGCGGACCCTCGCCACCATCAGCAGGCCGTAGTCCACCGCCAGGCCCAGGCCGAGTCCGGTCGTCAGGTTGAGCGCGTAGATCGAGACGTCGGTGAAGTTACCGAGCACCGAGAGCTCCGCGAAGGTGCCGGCGATGGCGAACCCGCCGACCCCGATCGTCACGAACGCGGCGACGACGTTGCCGAAGGCGAGGACCAGCAGCGCGATCATCAGCGGGATCGCGATCGCCTCGGCGAGACCGAGGTCGGCGCCGATCTGGGTGCCGACCTCCTCGAAGATCGCGAGCTGGCCGCCGACGTGGACGGTCGTGGCTCCGTCGGCCGCGGTGTCGTCGGTGTAGCGATCGATCACCGCGGCGGCGTCGATGCCGTCGGGGTCCTTGGCGCCGACCGAGATCAACCCGTGGGTGCCGTCGTCCGAGACCATGCCCGGTCCGGGCGCATCGAGGTAGGAGACGACGTCGGTCAGGTCGTCGTCGGCCCGGAGGCGGTCGACGAGCGCCTGGGCGTCCTTCGCAGCCGCGCCGTCGGTCACCTTGCCGGCGTCGGCACTGACGGTGAGGAGGAAGCCGGCCTCGTTGCCGAAGCCCTCCTCCAGCGCGGTGGCCGCGCGGCTGCTCTCCGAGGCGGGGTCGTCGAAGCCGGCGTCGTCGAGCTTGCCGAAGGCCGAGGTGGCCAGATAGATCGCGCCGAGGAGGGCGATCAGGCCGATCACCAGGACCCGGCGCGGGTTTCGCACCACAAGGGTGCCGAGTCGGTGGAACATGATTCCTCCAGAGGAATGTGGGCAGGCGTAAACTTTGCAGGTGTTAACTTTCCCTTCGATGTGGGCAGGTGTCAACATGAATTCCGTGAAATCCTCAGAGAGCTCGGACGAGGGCACCCGGCCCTACCATCACGGCGACCTCCGCAACGCCCTGGTCGATGCGGCCGCAACCCTCGCCGAGCAGGGCGGCCCGGACGCGGTGACCATCCGCGCCGCGGCACGTGCGGTCGGCGTGACCCCCACCGCGACCTACCGCCACTTCGCCAACCAGGCCGACCTGCTCGTCGCCGCCAAGCACGAGGCGATGGACCGGCTGGCCGCGACGATCCTCGACCTCCTGGCCGCCGAGAAGCCGGCACCACACCCGGCCGAGGCCGCGGTGCAGCGCCTCGCCGCCGCCGGGCGCGGCTACGTCCAGTTCGCGCTCGCCCAGCCCGGCCTGTTCCGCACGGCCTTCCTCCGCCCGCACAACGGAGAGGAGCACCCGCCCGAGGAGATCTCCGCGCTCCTCGCCGACGCCCCGCCCTACGCGTTCCTGACCACCGCCCTGGACGACCTGGTCGAGGCCGGCTGGCTGGCCCCCGAGCTCCGCCCGAACGCCGAGACGGCGGCCTGGGCCACGGTCCACGGCCTCGCGGTCCTCTTCATCGACGGCCCGTACCGCGTCTTCGCCGACGCCGAGCGCGACCAGCTCATCAACGCCACCCTCGGCATGGTCGTACGCGGCCTCTCCGGTGGCCCGGCCTCCGACTCACCGCTGAACGCAGAATGAAAGACTGAGCCCATGTACTTCACCGACCGCGGCATCGAGGAGCTCGTCACCCGTCGGGGCGACGAGGAGGTCACCCTCGCCTGGCTGGCCGAGCAGCTCCAGGCCTTCGTCGACGTACACCCTGAGCACGAGACCGCCATCGAGCGGCTCGCCACCTGGCTGGCCCGCCTCGACGACCCCGAGGACTGACCCCTCGCCGAGTCCGTAGTTCTGGAGGACGAGAAATCAGTTGTGGGCGACGAAACTGAAGTTTCGTCGCCCACAACTGCGGACTCGGCCGTCAGAACTACCTATTCGTCGAGGTCTTTCTCGGCGCGCTTGGCCGCGGCGCGGAGCTCGAACAGCTCGGTGGCGAGGCCGCCGATGGCGCCGGCCACGTCACGTACGGCGCCGGTGATGATGACCGCCACCTGACCGACGGTGGTGGCCGTGACCTCGACGGCGCTCTGTGCGACATCCTTGCGGATCTCGTTCTTGCTCAGATCTGGTGCCATGACCACCCATTGTGGCCGGTCATCCGTCATGCCGCGACCCCCTCGAGGGCGGGAGCGGTCTCGACGCCCTCGGCGGCGGGGCGCTTGCGGTCGGGGAGGGCGTAGCGGCAGATCTTCTTGAAGACGCCCCACAGCTGCTTGTGCAGCGGACCGGTGTTGTAGGCGAGCCCATAGCGCTCGCAGATCTCGCGGACCTCCTCGGCGATCTCCGGGTAGCGGCGTGCGGGGAGGTCGGGGAAGAGGTGGTGCTCGATCTGGTGCGACAGGTTGCCGGACATGATGTGGAAGATGCGGCCGCCGGTGATGTTGGCCGAGCCGAGGAGCTGGCGGTAGTACCAGTGACCCTGGGTCTCGTCCTCGCACTCCTCCTGCGAGAAGGAGGCGACGCCGGCCGGGAAGTGGCCGCAGAAGATGATGTTGAACGCCCAGATGTTGCGGACCAGGTTCGCGGTGGCGTTGCCGAGGAACGTCAGCGGCGCCAGCGGACCGGAGAGCAGCGGGAACAGGACGTAGTCCTTCAGCGCCTGGCGCTTGACCTTCTTCATCAGGCCGCGGTGCAGGTCGGCGTTGTCGGCGAAGGTGCGCTTGCCCGCGACGAGGTTCTCGACCTCGAGGTCGTGCATCGCGACGCCCCACTCGAAGAAGATCATCAGCAGGAAGGCGTAGATCGGGTTGCCCAGGAAGTAGGGGTGCCACTTCTGGTCCTCGTCCATCCGCAGGATGCCGTAGCCGATGTCGCGGTCCTTGCCGAGGACGTTGGTGAAGGTGTGGTGGATGTAGTTGTGGGAGTACTTCCACTGGTCGGAGGGGCAGACGTTGTCCCACTCGAACATGCGCGAGTTGAGGTCGGGGTCGCCCATCCAGTCGTACTGGCCGTGCATGACGTTGTGCCCGATCTCCATGTTGTCGAGGATCTTGGAGATCGACAGACAGGCGACGGCCGGGACCCAGCCGATCACGGGCAGGTAGAAGAGCGCGCGGCCCGCGATCTCGAAGGCGCGCTGCTTCTTGACGATGTCGTAGATGTACGCCGAGTCCTTCTCGCCCAGGTCGGCGACGATCCGCTGGCGGATGGCGTCCATCTCCTGGCCGAAGGCTTCGAGCTCCTCGGCGGAGAGGCGGCGGTTGCCGGTGTTCTCAACGGTGGTCATGGGGGTGTCTCCTCGAGGGAATCGTCAGAGGTCCACGGAGCAGTCGCCCTCGGGCGTGCTCACGCAGATCCGGATCTGTTCGTCGGGGAGCTCGGAGGTCTCGCCGGTCAGGATGTTGCGGACCCGTCCGGAGCTCTTGTTGGTGGTGCAGGAGAAGCAGATCCCCATCCGGCAGCCGGACTCGGGGGTCAGCCCCGCAGCCTCGGCCTGGTCGAGGATCGTGGCGCCGTCGTTGGCGACGGTCGTGCCGGTGCGCGCGAACTCCATCTCGCCGCCGGCCACACCGGCGGTCTTCGGAGGCTTGAAGTACTCCACCTTCAGCGACTCGGTGCCGGCGTACGCAGCCTGGGCCGCCTCGATGAGCGACGCCGGCCCGCAGGCCCACGTCGGCAGGTCCCGATATCCCGGGACCAGCTTCGAGAGCAGCGCCGGGGAGAGGTAGGGCGCCCCGTCGCCGGTGTGGAGAAGGTGCAGGTCGACGCCGTGGCCCTGGTGCCGGATCTCCGCGAGCTCCTCGGCGAAGATCTGGCGGTCCGCGCTGGGCGCCCAGTGCAGGAAGGTGACCTTGCCCCGGTGCGTACGCCGCTGGAGGGAGCGCAGCATCGACATCACCGGGGTGATGCCGGAGCCACCGGAGATCAGGACGATGTGCTCGGGCACGCGGTCGGGAAGGACGAAGTCACCCTCGGCCTGCGACAGGTGCACAAGGGTGCCGACGGTGGCGCGCTCGGTCAGGTACTTGGAGATGCTGTAGGGGGTCGCGTGCTCGTCGTCGTGGGCACGCACCGTGATGGTGAGCGGCTCCCCGGCCTTGCCCTCGGTGTTGGAGACGGTGAAGACGCGGGTGGTGCGCCGCCCCTCCCCCGTGTCGATGCCGACACTGACGTGCTGGCCGGCGCGGTGACCGCGCCAGGTCGAGGTGGGCTGGAGCGTCACGGTCGCCACCCGGGGCGCGCCGGGCGCGCTCACCTCGGGGTGGATGTCGGTGATGCGGGCGCGCACCTCGTGCGCGGCCAGCATCGGGTTGATCTGGGTCAGGTAGCGGTCGATGCCGTGCGGGGAGGCGAGCGCCGCAACCGTGCGGGAGCGGAGGATCCGGCCGCCGAGGTCGAGTGCCATGTGTTTCGCCTTTCAGTGAACATCTGTACACCGACAACGATGGCGGGTCAGCACAACCCGCGTCAAGACAAGACGCACGTGGTCCAGGTCACGGTGTACAGGTGTGCACCTGACGCCTCGCCGGCCTCTGCCCCTAGGATGGTCTGGTGATCGAGACGGGTGCGGAGCCGGAGAGCCGTGCGGAGCGCAAGCTCCGGACCCGGCGAGCGATCCTCGACGCGACGCTGGAGCTGTGCGCCGACAGCTCGCTGACCGCGCTCTCGCTACGCCAGGTCGCCAAACAGGTCGGCATCGTGCCGACCGCGTTCTACCGCCACTTCGACTCCATCGAGTCGCTCGGGCTGGCCCTGGTCGAGGAGTCCTTCGACTCGCTGCGCGACCTCTTCCGCGACGTACGCCGCAACGCCCGGGCCGACAAGGACGTCGTCGACGGCTCGATCGATGCCCTCGTCGACCACGTCCACCGGCGCCGGGATCACTTCGGGTTCATCGCCCGCGAACGTGTCGCCGGGCCGCGATCGGTGCGCGAGGCCATCCGGCGCGAGATCGAGCTCTGCGAGCGCGAGCTCGCCACCGACCTCGCGCTGATGACCGGCACCGACACCTGGACCGCCAAAGACCTGCACGTGCTCTCGTCGCTGTTCGTGACGGTCCTGGTCGCCACGGCCGAGCAGATCCTCTCCACCACCCGCCCCGAGCAGGAGGAGCAGATCATCGCCACCGTGCGCACGCAGCTGAGGATGCTGCTGATCGGCGTCTACCAGTGGCGGTCCGAAGCGTAGGAATACCCGGTTGACCGGGTATTCCTACACAGGAATACGACTCCGAACGCCTCAGCAGCCGCAGACCGCGGGCTCGCGCCCGTGCTCGCACAGCTCGGCGAGCTCGGCGTCGAGATCCGCGGCAGGCTCCTCAGCGGCCCCGTCAGCAGACTCCTCGTGTCCCTCGGCCCGAGCCGGCAGGAGCACGGCCATCAGGACGACGATCAGAGCCAGCCCTGCGCTGACCATGAACGCGGCCTGCAGACCGCTCACGTGGGCCGCGACCGCACCGACCTCGTCGACGACCTGGTCGCTGCGTACGGACATCACGGTCACCGCCAGGGCGGTGCCGAACGCGGCCGCGACCTGCTGCAGCGTGCCCAGGATGGAGGAGCCGTGGGAGTAGAGGTGAGCCGGCAGCGACCCGAGGCCCAGCGTGAAGACCGGGGTGAAGGCGGCGGCCAGGCTGACCATCAGGACCAGGTGGAGCACCAGGACGAGCCAGTAGGGCGTGGTCAGCGAGATCTGCGAGAGCCCGCCGAGAGCGGCCACGATGCCGATGGAGCCCGGGATGACGAGCACCCGGCCGCCGTACGCGTCGAAGATCCGCCCCACGGTCGGCCCGAGGAGACCCATCGCGAGACCGCCCGGCATCACCAGGAGGCCGGTGGAGAGCGGCGAGAGCCCGCGCACGGTCTGCAGGTAGAGCGGCAGCAAGATCATCGAGCCCATCATCGCCAGGAACGCGACCGCCATCAGGACCAGCGACTTGGTGAAGGTGCCGTGCAGGAAGGCGCGCAGGTCGAGCAGCGGCGAGCCGGTGCGCTGCAGCCGGAGCTGACGGAGCACGAAGCCGAGGATCAGCACCGCACCGACAGCGGCGATGACCAGCGGGATCCCTACCTCACCCTCGGCGAACCGGCTCAGCCCGTAGACGAGCGAGCCGAAGCCGAGCGCGGCGATGACCACCGAGGCCCAGTCGACGCTCGACTCCGCGGGCTCGTTGACGTTCTCCAGGCGGCGCAGGCCGGACCAGGCGACGCCGACGGCGATCGGCAGGACCAGCAGGAAGAGCAGCCGCCACGAGCCGAAGCCCAGGATCAGGCCGGACAGGGTCGGCCCGAGTGCCGGCGCGACCGAGACGGCCATGGTGACGTTGCCCATCACCCGGCCGCGGTCGCTCTCGTCGACGACCGTCATCAGGGTGGTCATCAGCAGCGGCATCATCACGGCCGTGCCGGCCGCCTGGATGACCCGGCCGGCGAGCAGGATGCCGAAGACCGGCGCGATCGCCGAGATCACGGTGCCGGCGATGAAGACGCCCATGGCCGTGGCGTACGCCGTCCTGGTCGTGACCCGCTGCAGGAACCAGCCGGTCACCGGGATCACCGAGGCCATGGTCAGCATGAACGCGGTCGACACCCACTGAGCGGCGTGCTCGGTGACCCCGAAGCTGTTCATCAGGTTCGGGATCGCGTTGAGCATGATCGTCTCGTTGAGGATCACCACGAAGGTGGCCAGCACGAGCAGGGTGATGACGGCAGGCGTACGCCGCTTCTCACCGTCGAGCGGACGATGCGATGTTGTGACGGCAGCAGTCATGACGAGTTCCTCGGGTCGTACGCAGGGGCCCGGTGCCGCCCGCTCTCATACATAGATCGAACGGGCGAGGCCGATTTCGACATCACGCCACGAGAAACTTTTCGAGCCCCTCGGCAGTGACACTCAATGGTCCCTTGCTGAACCCGGGGGAGTCGAACGATATTCCGTACGTCACACGGCCGGCATCACTGCCGGCGTCAGCTCTACCGGGTCACAGCGTGAAGACGACCTTGCCGAAGAGATCACCGGCGTGCATCGCCTCGAAGCCGGCCTTGGCCTCGGTCAGCGGCATGGTGCGGTCGATCAGCGGGCGGGTGCCGGTCGCCTCGAGCAGCGAGACCAGGCTCGCCAGCTCGTTGCGGGTGCCCATCGTGGAGCCGATCACCTTGAGCTGCAGGAAGAAGATGTTGGTCAGCAGCGCGTCGTCGAGGTTCGGGCCCGACGTGGTGCCGCTGATGATGATCGCCCCGCCCGGACGCAGCGAGCGCACCGAGTGGGTCCAGGTCGCTCGCCCGACGGTCTCGATCACCGCGTCGACCTTGACCGGCAGCCGCTCCCCCGAGGCCAGGGCCTCGTGGGCACCGAGCTCGAGGGCGCGCTTCTGCTTCGCCTCGTCACGCGAGGTGGCGTAGACCTTGAGGCCGGCCGCCCGCGCGAGCGTGATCGCCGCGGTCGCGACGCCCCCGCCGGCGCCCTGCACCAGCACCGAGTCACCGGCCTTGAGCCCGCCCTGGGTGAACAGCATCCGGTAGGCCGTCAGCCAGGCCGTCGGCAGGCACGCCGCCTCCTCGAACGACATGCCGGCGGGCTTGGCCACCACGTTGCGACGCGGCACGGTCACCTTCTCGGCGAAGGTGCCCTGGTGGCGCTCGGAGAGCAGCGACCGCTTCGGGTCGAGGGTCTCGTCACCGGTCCAGTCCGGCGAGGAGATCACCGAGTGGACCACGACCTCGTTGCCGTCCTCGTCGAGGCCGGCCGCGTCGCAGCCGAGGATCATCGGCAGCGCCTCGGCCTTGAGCCCGACCCCCTGCAGCGACCACAGGTCGTGGTGGTTGAGCGAGGCCGCCTTGACGGTGACCGTCGTCCACCCGTCGGGCGCGACCGGCTCGGGCCGCTCCCCCAGCACGAGGCCGGAGATCGGGTCGTCGGATGAGAACTTCTCGGCGTACGCAGCGAACATGCGCCCGACCCTACCGACCCGCCGAGCCGGCGCAACCGGTCGTCCAAACCGGCCGGGTCGGCTACCGGCGGGCGACCCCGTCGACCCGGGCAGCCTCGGCGACCGCAGCGGCGACCGCGGGGCCGACGCGCGGGTCGAACGGCTCCGGGATGATCTTCGACTCGCTGAGCTCGTCCCCGACCAGCGCGGCCAGCGCCTGGGCGGCGGCCAGCTTCATGCCCTCGGTGATCGAGGAGGCGTGCACGTCGAACGCACCCCGGAAGATGCCGGGGAAGGCGAGGACGTTGTTGATCTGGTTCGGGAAGTCCGAGCGACCGGTGGCGACGATGCTGGCGTACTTGTGCGCCACGTCGGGGTGGATCTCGGGGTTCGGGTTGGCCATCGCGAAGACGATCGCCTGGTCGGCCATGGTCGCGACGAGCTCCTCGGGCACCGTGCCGCCGGAGACGCCGACGTAGACGTCGGCGCCGGCGAGCGCGTCGGCCAGCGAGCCCGTGCGACCGGTGACGTCCGCGGTCACCTCGGCGATCGCCTTCTTCGACGCGGTCAGGTCCGACCGGGTCGAGGAGATGACGCCCTTGCGGTCGAGCAGGGCGAGGTCCTTGATGCCGAACTCGAGCAGGATCTTGGCGACCGCGACACCGGCGGCACCGGCGCCGGAGATGACCACACGGGTCGACTCCGGGTTGCGGCCGGTCAGCTTCAGCGCGTTCATCAGCGCGGCCAGCGTGACCACCGCGGTGCCGTGCTGGTCGTCGTGGAAGACCGGGATGTCGAGCGCCTCCTTGAGGCGGTCCTCGATCTCGAAGCAGCGCGGCGCGGAGATGTCCTCCAGGTTGATCCCGCCGAAGGAGGGCGCCATCCGGATGACGGTCTCGACGATCTCGTCGACGTCGGTGGTGTCGAGGCAGATCGGGATGGAGTCGACGCCGCCGAACTCCTTGAACAGCACCGCCTTGCCCTCCATCACCGGCATCGCCGCGGCGGGGCCGATGTCGCCCAGGCCGAGGACCGCGGTGCCGTCGGTCACGACGGCGACGGTGTTGGGCACCCAGGTGTAGGTGTGGGCCAGCTCGGGCTGCTCGGCGATCGCGGTGCACACCCGGGCGACGCCGGGGGTGTAGGCCATCGACAGCGAGGCCTTGTCGGAGACCGATGCGGTCGCCGCGATCGCCATCTTGCCGCCGCGGTGGAGCTCGAACACCGGGTCGCCGTCATAGGCGGTGGTCTCGGTGGACAGGGTGGACTCGGTCATTGGGGGCCTCCAGAAAACTACGGACTCGGACGTCGGGCGGTCGAACGCGAGCCGAGGGGTGGAGCCGCGCAAGGCGCCATCTACAGGGATGTGTTGCCCGGATGGCAGTTTCGCACAGGCTACCGGAGGAAGCGGTTGATGTTTCCTACAGGTGACGAAGCCCTCATCTGGAGCCCTCGTGCAGAGTTTCGCCCAGGAGGCCCGGGCGCGGCCACAGCCTGGCCACGACGACACCGAGCACGTCGGTATCCGCGACGGGCCCCCGATGACGGGAGTCGACCACCCCCGGGGCGGCCGGGTTGTCCGAGAGCAGCCACCACCCGGAGCGGCCGGACGCGGTCGTACGCCGCTCCACCGCCCGCTTCACGACGACCGCCCCGTCGGCGAGCCGGGCGACGACCACGCGGCCCGGCACCGGCGTACGTCCGTAGGCGACCCACAACCGGTCCCCCGCCCGCAGTGTCGGCTCCATCGAGACCCCTACGACCTTCGCCATCCCCCAGGTGTGTCGGGGTGCCCTGGCCGCGATGTCTTCCATGCGGAGTAGTGTCGCAATCCGTAGGACACATGAACACTCTTTGAGAGGACCCGCATGTTCGCGCGACTTTTCGCTCCCACCATCGAGGTCTCGGCCCACTGCGACCTGCCCTGCGGCGTCTACGACCCCGCCCAGGCCCGCATCGAGGCCGAGTCCGTCAAGGCGGTCATCCAGAAGGCCCTGGACAGCGACGACCCCGACTTCCGCACCCGCGCCATCATCATCAAGGAACAGCGCTCCAACCTGGTCAAGGAGCACCTGTGGGTGCTGTGGACCGACTACTTCAAGCCCCCGCACTTCGAGGCCTACCCCCAGCTCCACACCCTCGTCAACGAGGCCACCAAGCTCGCCGGCGCCTCCGGCACCAAGGGCACCCTCGACCTCGAGACCGCCGACAAGCTCCTCGCCAAGATCGACGAGATCGCCGAGATCTTCTGGGCGACCAAGAAGGCCTGAGACTCCTCGAGAATCAGCCGTACGCCGCAGCCGCTCCGTTCCCGGAGCGGCTGCGGTGCGTTTCCGGCACCACGCACGAGATCTCGTTGCATAATCAGGCGCAAGCCAACACGAAGGACTGACAACCCAGATGCCCCAGGTCGAGCTGCGTCTTCCCGCAGAAGGCGCCTACGTCTCCGTGCTGCGTACGACGACCGCCGCGCTCGCCGCGCGCCTCGACTTCACCCTCGAGGACATCGAGGACCTGCGGATGGCGGTCAGTGAGGCGGCGGCGCTCTGTCTGGAGTGCGCCGCGGAGGGCGCCGACCTGGACGTCGTCTTCGACCTCGGCGAGGACACCATCGGCGTCACCGTGACCACGACCTGCGACGCCGAGGCCGAGATCGACGAGGAGAGCTTCGCCTGGCAGGTGCTCACCACGCTCGCCAGGGACGTCACCGCCACCCCCGACGGCGACCAGCTCAGGATCTCGCTGGCCGCGGGAGCGACCCCGCTTGGAGCCGCGCGCTGACATGGCGCAGGAGACGATTCGGTCGTCGAGGTCCAGGAGCACCAGCGAGGTGGAGGACGCCCGCGCCCGCTCCCGGGAGCTCTTCACGACCCTCGCCGGCACCGACCTGAGCGACGCCGAGCGCACTGCCGCGCGCGAGGAGCTGGTCCACCTCAACATGGCGCTGGTGGAGTACTGCGCCTCGCAGTTCTACGGCCGCGGCGAGCCGCACGAGGACCTCGTCCAGGTCGGCGTGGTCGGTCTCCTCAACGCCGTGGACCGCTACGACCTCGCCCGCGACGTGGAGTTCTCGACCTACGCCGTGCCGACGATCCTCGGCGAGATCAAGCGCTACTTCCGCGACAGCCGGTGGGCCGTCAGCGTCCCCCGCCGCCTGCGCGACCTGCAGCAGAACCTGCGCGACGCCACCGCCGAGCTCTCCCAGGAGCTCGGCCGCTCCCCCACGGCCCGCGACCTCGCCACCCGCCTCGGCGTCAGCCTGGAGACCGTCGTCGAGGGGCTGGAGTCCAGCAACGCGTACGCAGCGCTGTCGCTCGACTCCGAGAGCGACGAGACCGCGCCGATGCTCGACTCGCTGACCGCCCACGACCTGCGCCTCGACGACGTCGAGGTGCGGGAGTCGATCAAGCCGGTGCTCGACAGCCTCTCGGCTCACGAGAAGCAGGTGCTGATGCTGAAGTTCTTCCGCAACAAGACCCAGACCGAGATCGCCGGCGAGCTGGGCGTCTCGCAGATGCAGGTCTCCCGGCTGCTCAACCGCTCGCTCGCCCAGCTCCGCAAGGCGCTCGAGGAGGACTAGCTCGAGCGCTCCTCGAGCGCGGCGATGCTGGGCGGCGCGAAGACGCCGACGAGGGCGACGGCCGCGACCAGCGCGAGCCCGCCCGCGAGGGCGAGGTCCTCACGCAGGTTCCACGCCAGGCCGAGCACGATCAGCTGGACGAGCACGAGCGGCGCCCGCGCCCACGACTCCAGTCGCCAGAACATGACGGCGCACCACCCGATCCCGGCGGCGCAGAGCAGGAAGAACAGCCCGCCCGCGATCGCGGTCGTGAGCGAGGCGGCGTCGGGGATGCGTACGAACTCCAGCGCGCCCCAGAACAGCAGCGCCGCGGCCTCGATGCCTGCGGCGAACACGGTCAGCAAGAGAGTCCAAGGTCGATGCGGCGCGGTCACTTCAGCAGCCTAGGCCATGCCCGTAGACTGGAGCTCACGGGCGTGAAACGGCGAGAGCATACACCACCGGTTTTGCGGGTAACTCACCGCGTTACCGAAATGTCTAGCCCCAGGAAGACTGAGTGTTACGGTCCGGTGACGAACCAGACACTGGTTAGGGGTTGTTTCGGAGTCCATTTCTTGGAACTCTAGAGACCAGCACGCACGTGAAGACATTCACACATCCCCGCCACGTGCCCACTCGCAGGGTCTCGCAGCACCAGGGCCTTGCCCATCCTACGTCAGAAAGAGGGTCTACCCAGCCATGGATTGGCGCCACCGTTCGGCTTGTCTCGATGAAGACCCGGAGCTGTTCTTCCCCATCGGAAACACCGGTCCGGCCATCCTCCAGATCGAGGAAGCCAAGCAGGTCTGCCGGCGTTGCGACGTCCGGGAGCAGTGTCTTCAGTGGGCTCTTGAGGCCGGTCAGGACCACGGCGTGTGGGGTGGACTGAGCGAGGACGAGCGTCGTGCGCTGAAGCGCCGCAACGCCCGCTCCCGTGTCCGCACCGCCGTCTGACCAACCCCTAGAGGCCATCAACCCCTAGAGATCCACCTAGAGCTCCAACGGCAGCTCGACCGAAGCTCTCGCCCCGTGGCCGCCAGGCCGGGGCCCCAACGAGAGCCGGCCACCGAGCTCACCTTCGACGAGAGTCTTGACGATCGACAGCCCCAGGTTCGTGGAGGTGTCGAGACTGAACCCGTCGGGTAGTCCATGACCGTCGTCCTCGATGGTCACCTGGAGATGCCCGGCGGGTTGTTGTCGTACGGACATCACGATCGTGCCCGTCTCGGCATCGCCGGGGCCGGTGCCGCGGTAGCCGTGCTCGACGGCGTTCTGCAGCAGCTCGGTGACGACCATCGCCATCGGCGTGGCCACCTCCGAGGGCAGCGACCCGAACGAGCCCTCCCGGCGCACCCGCACCGCGACGCCGACCGAGGTGACCTCTCCGACCATGGAGGCGAGCCGGTCGGCGATCTCGTCGAACTCGACGGTCTCCTCGACGGCCTGCTGGGAGAGGATCTCGTGGACCAGGGCGATCGACCCGACACGTCGTACGGCCTCGTTCAGTGCGTCCTGCGCCACCCCGGAGTCGACCCGGCGCGATTGCATCCGCAACAGGGCGGCCACGGTTTGTAGATTGTTCTTCACCCGATGGTGGATCTCGCGGATGGTCGCGTCCTTGGTGACGAGCTCGCGATCGCGTCGGCGGAGGTCGGTGACGTCGCGCAGCAGCACCAGCGCACCGATCGCTTCGCCGCGTGGCCGCAACGGGATCGAGCGCATGATGATCGCCATCACCCCGGTGTCGATCTCGGTGTCGCGATGGGCCCGACCGCCGAGCACCGCGCTCAGCGTCTCCTCGTCGGGCCGCTTGCGCGGTGGCACGAGCGCCCGGGTCATCCCGGCCAGCGACTGGCCCGCGAGATCGCCGGAGAGGCCCAGCCGGCGGAAGACCGAGAGGGCGTTGGGGCTGGCATAGTCCACGACCCCGTCGGCGTCCACCCTCACGAACCCGTCGCCCACCCGCGGGGTGTCGGTGTGGTCGCTGCGCTGACCGACCGCCGGGAAGTAGCCGTTGGCGATCATCTGGGTGAGGTCGGCAGCGGTCTGCAGGTAGGTCAGCTCGAGCTTGGACGGCGTGCGTACGCCGAGCAGGTTGGTGTTGCGGCTCAGCACCGCGATGATGCGGCCGGCGCGGCGTACGGGGATCGTCTCGACCCGCACCGGGAGGTCGTCGCGCCACTCCGGGTCGCCCTCGCGCACGAGCCGGCCGGCGTCGACGGCGTTGTCGAGCGTGGCATGGCGACCCTTCGGCACGAACATGCCGACGATGTCGTCGACGTAGGCCGTCGGGCCCGTCGTGGGGCGCATCTGACCGGCCGCCCAGAAGCCGTTGCCCGACTTGTCCGGCAGCCACAGGACCAGGTCGGCGAAGGAGAGGTCGGCCAGGATCTGCCAGTCGGCCATGAGCAGCTGAAGCCACCCGACATCCTCGCTGTCGAGGTCGGTGTGGTTCTGGGCAAGCTCACTCAGGGTGGGCACGGGCACAGCGTAGATGTAGACCTTGGTAGGGCATTGCGCGGGTCGGATGTCCACGCGCGGCGGGGTTTGGCAGGATGTTCCCCATGTCGGAGGCGTACTGGCGGGAGGTTCACTCGACCGGTCTCGCCGTACCCACGGACCGGCCCCTGGGCGACCTCACCATCGAGCTCACCCGGATGCTCGGCGACCCCGACCCGGACGTACGCAGCGGGCTGGCCGTGCCGGCCCTGTCGACGTGGATCCAGCGCGGTGTCTACGACGACCTGCTCGCGGGGCTGGGCGACGGGATGGCCGCCGGTCTCGTGGTCGGGCTCGGCGACTCCGGCAACAACGGCGTCTTCCGCCGGGCCTCCTCGGTCGAGGCCCTGGCCGAGTGCATCGCCCGCGACAACGCCCGCTCGCTCGTGCCCGCGGAGAAGGTGCTGGAGTGGGGCGACCGGATCGCCACCTGGCTGCTGCGCGAGCGCGACCTGCGCGCCTTCGTCCCCGAGCGCGGCTGGGCGCACGCGGTCGCCCGCGGTGCCGACGCGCTGGGCACCCTGGCCGCCTCCGAGCATCTCGGCAAGCCCGAGCTGACGGTGATCCTCGACGTCGTCGCCGACCGGGTGCTGGCCCGCGGCGACACCATCTACACCCACGGCGAGCCCGACCGGCTGGCGGCGGCCACGATGTCCGTGCTGCGCCGCAACCTGGTCCCGCTCAACATCATGGAGCCGTGGATCAACCGGATCGTCACCGTCGCCACCGCCACCCCGGAGACTCCCGACCGCGACCCGTTCCTGCTCACCGGCAACGCCGAGGCCTTCCTGCGGGCCCTCTACATCCAGCTCGCCCTCAGCAACGACACCCCGCAGATCCGCGGCGACCTGCTGCTGGTCGTCGTCGCGGCGCTGAAGAACTCGAACCGCCCCTACCTGACCTGAATTGGCTCTCACCCACCTGGGTTTGAGAGACTGTGCCGAGGCCCCTCGGGGTCCACGTACCCCAATGGAGGAGATCATCATGGGCAAGACCGGCCGCAAGCGCCGCGCGCGCCGCAAGAAGGGCGCGAACCACGGCAAGCGCCCCAACAGCTGAACACAGCTGTAGACGACGTGAGAGCCCCAGCCGATCGGCTGGGGCTCTCGTCGCGTCTGTGGCCGGGTCAGGACTTCGTGCGAAGCTCCTGGATCTGGACCATGATCTTCGCCCGCAGCTCACCGGGAGCGACCTCGGTGCACGAGCGCGCCACGACCGCCTTGACGATGCGCTGCTGGTCGTAGGTCTCCAGGCAGGGGTTGCAGCTCTGCAGGTGGCGCTTGACCTGGTCGGCGTCCGGCTCGGCCAGCTCGTTGTCGATCAGGAAGACGATCTGCTCGAGGAAGTCCGCGCAGTCGCTGGGAGATGCGTCGTGTTTGTGGGCACTCATGACGCACCTCCACGAGCGCCGGTGAGATCGTTGGTGCGTACGTAGTCGGAGAGAAGATCGCGCAGCTGGCGCCGGCCGCGGTGCAACCGCGACATCACGGTGCCGATCGGGGTTTCCATGATCTCGGCGATCTCCTTGTAGGCGAATCCCTCGACGTCGGCGAGGTAGACAGCGAGCCGGAACTCCTCCGGAAGACGCTGCAGGGCGTCCTTGACCTGGGAGTCGGGCAGGTGCTCGAGGGCCTCCATCTCCGCAGACTTCAGCCCGGTCGAGGTGTGCGACTCGGCGCGCGCGAGCTGCCAGTCCTCGACGTCCTCGGACATCGACTGCTGCGGCTGGCGCTGTTTCTTGCGGTAGGTGTTGATGAAGGTGTTGGTGAGGATGCGGTAGAGCCAGGCCTTCAGGTTGGTGCCGGGCTTGAACTGGTGGAAGGAGGAGTACGCCTTCGCGAACGTCTCCTGCACCAGGTCCTCAGCGTCGGACGGGTTGCGGGTCATCCGCATCGCGGCCGAGTAGAGCTGGTCGAGGAAGGGCAGCGCGTCCCGCTCGAAGCGCAGCGCGCGCTCCTCGGGTGTCTCGGTGGCCAGGTCGACCTCATCGTTGTTGTCGCTCATCACGTCCCAGGGTACGCGCGTGAGCATCGGGGCGCCCATCGGCGCCACGATCTCCGCAGGGCGTTCGAGGAGGATGGTCATGCTTCATGAACACCGCGGCGGCCGCCAAACATTCCCTGCTGTCAGGGATCCCTGCAGGCGGCCGCCGGCTACATCAGGACGTCTGCAGGACGAACATGCTCCACGAGGCGGGAGGAAGCTCGGCCTCGAGCGCGCCGCCCACGACCTTCGCCGAGTCGAACGTCTTCGGCACCACCCGGTCGGGGTCCTCCATGCTGTTCACCGCGTACAGGTCCTCGCCACCCAGGACCGTCGCCTCGACCAGATCCGCGTCGCCGAAGTGGCGCACGTCGGTGGAGAAGGCCACGGACTCCGACGGGTGCCGGTTGACGACGAACACCGCCACCCGGCCGTTGTCCGGATCGTGGGTCGCCACGGCGTCGAGGACGGAGACGTCACCGTGCTTGGCGGTCGCCATCGTCGGAGCGACCACCCGCGGCTCGAGCACCTCCCCCTGCGCGAACCGCGCGGTCAGCGCGAACGGGTGGAAGATCGACTGCCGCCACGCCGGCCCGCCGGGCTCGCACCTGATCGAGCCGATGGTGTTGACCAGCTGGGCCTGGCAGGCGGCAGTGACCCGGTCGCTGTGCTTGAGGAGCGTGATGAGCAGGGAGCCGACGACGACGGCGTCGAGCGCCGTGTAGGCGTCCTCGCTGAGCCGAGGGGCGGAGGTCCACTCCTCCGGGGTGCCCTCCTGCTGGAACTTCTTCAGGTACCAGACGTTCCACTCGTCGAAGGAGATGTTGATCCGCTTCGGCGAGGAGAGCTTCGCCCCGACGTGGTCGGCGGTCGCGACGACCTCGCGGATGAAGAGGTCCATGTCGACCGACGAGGCGAGGAAGCTGGCGACGTCGTCGCCCTCGAGCTCGTAGTAGGCGTGCGCCGAGACGAAGTCGACGACGTCGTAGGTGTGCTCGAGCACCGTCGCCTCCCACGCACCGAAGGTCGGCATCGAGCGGCCCGAGCTGCCGCAGGCAACCAGCTCCAGGTCGGCGTCGTACTGACGCATGCCGCCGGCCACCTCCTTGGCCAGCCGGCCGTACTCCTCGGCGGTCTTGTGGCCCAGCTGCCAGGGGCCGTCCATCTCGTTGCCGAGACACCACATCCGGATGTCGTGCGGCTTGTCGGCGCCGTGCGCGATACGACGCTCGGACAGCTCGGTCCCGCCGGGGTGGTTGGCGTACTCGAGCAGCTCGATCGCCTCCGCCAGACCGCGGGTGCCCAGGTTCACCGCCATGATGGGCTCGATACCGGCCTTCCGCGCCCAGGTCATGAACTCGTTGAGCCCGAACGCGTTGGTCTCGATGGTCCGCCACGCAGGGTCCAGGCGGGTCGGCCGCTGGTCGCGCGGGCCCACTCCGTCCTGCCACTTGTAGCCGGAGACGAAGTTGCCGCCGGGGTAGCGGACAGCGGTCACCCCGAGCTCACGTACGAGATCCAGTACGTCCCCGCGCAGGCCGTCCTCGTCCGCCGTCGGGTGCCCCGGTTCGAAGATGCCGCCGTAGACGCATCGCCCCATGTGCTCCACGAACGACCCGAAGATCCTCCTGTTGACGGGGGCGACGGTGAACGCCGGATCGATCGTCAGCTTGCCGTTCTCCATGGGTACCTCTCTCTGGTCTGGGCAGCGGCGTCCCGGGCGCCGGCATCCGTCCGGCGCCCGGGATCGTTCGCGGCTACTTGAGCTGGTTCTCCAGATCGGCCTGCGCCTGGTCCAGCGCCTGCTTGGCCGGGACGCCGTCCCCGAAGATCTGGTTGTACGTGCTGGTCGTGAACACCTCGTCGACCTTGGGCAGGTTCGGGTCCGCGAAGGACTCGAAGTGGCCGATGTCGCCCTTGACCTCGTTGAGCACGTCGAAGAGGTTGGTCCGGAAGTACTTGTTGAACTTGTTCTCCGGGTTGTGGGTGACCTCCTTGTCCTCCCACACCGACATGTTCACCGGGTCGAAGCCGAGCTCCTCCCAGACGGCGACGTTGGCCTCCGGCGACAGCTTCGCGAAGCCGAGCCACTCCATCGCGAACTCCTTGTCCGGGGAGCTGTCGATCACCGCGGTGCCGGTGCCGCCGCCACCGATCGTGGCGACCTCACCGCCCTCGATGATCGGCGCCGGTGCGATCGCGATGTCGCCGGCCAGGTCGGGCATGTAGTCGACGAACCGGGAGGTGTACCAGGCCGGGTAGACGACGGCCGCGTACTCGCCGTCGTTGATGGGGCCGTAGGCCTCCTCGATGTCCGGGCTGCCGCCCGGGATGGTCGAGAGCGCGCCGGCCTTCTGCATGTCCTGCAGCATCTCGACGGCCTCCACGACCTCGGGGCTGTTGACGGTGACGTTGCCGTCCTCGTCGAACAGGTTCCCGCCGAGCTGCGCCATGATCAGCGGCTGCACGATGTTGGTGTCGGTGCTGGCGATGCCGAACGCCTTGCCGGTCGCCTTGTTGTACTTGGCGCCGGCCGCCTTGAAGTCGTCCCAGGTCTTGATGGTCTTGTAGTCGACCCCGGCCTTCTCCATCAACGGGACGTTGTAGAAGGCAACCTGGGCACCGACGTGGGTCGGGAAGCCGAGCTGCTTCCCCTCACGGTTGTACAGGTCCATCCGGGCCTGCACGATGTCGTCCTCGTAGGGCTCGGCGGCCTCGGACAGCTCTGCCAGCGGCGTACGTCCGTCCTCGGAGACGAAGTTGGAGAACTTGTTCACCTCGATGTCCACGACGTCCGGGAGCCCCTTGCCCGAGTTCACCGCCAGCTGGAGCTTGTTGTGCATCTCGTCGTACGGGAAGACCGTGACGTCGAGCTTGATCTCCTTGTCGGGGTTCTTCTCGTTCCACGCCTCGGCCATCGCCTCGTAGTAGGTGCCGTGCAGCTCGGCGAACACCCACATCTCGATGCTGGTGCGGCCCTGGGCGTCGGGCCCGCCTTCTTCCTCGGATCCGCCGCAGGCGCTCAGCGCGAGCGTCGCGGCGAGCCCTGCGGCGAGTAACGAGGTGATTCTCCGCCTTGTCGTCATGGTTCTCTCCATCTGTGAGGTTTGTACAAGGGGTCACCCCTTGAGCGCCCCGGCCGTCATCCCAGCGACGAAGAACCGCTGGAACAGCAGGAAAAGCACCAGGACGGGAAGGAGCGAGAACATGGATCCGATGATGAGAAGCTCGTAGTTGTTCTCATGCGGGGTGAGCAGGGTGTTGAGCCCGATCGGGAGGGTGAACTTCGACTCCGAGCGCAGCACCAGCAGCGGCCAGAGGAAGTTGTTCCAGATGATCATCCCGTTGAGGATGGCCATCGCCGCGAACGCCGGTCTCGCCACCGGCACCACGATCTTGAAGAAGATGCCGAACTCCGTGGCGCCGTCCATGCGGCCCGCCTCGAGCAGGTCCTTGGGGATGCCGAGGAAGTACTGCCGGAAGTAGAAGATCGTCACCGAGGCGGCCAGGAACGGCAGCACGATCACCGAGTAGGAGTCGTCCAGGCCGACGTCGTTCACCAGGACGTACAGCGGGAGCATCATGATCTCGAACGGCACGGCCATGAGCAGCAGCACGGCGATGAACATCGCGGTCTTGCCCTTGAAGTCGTAGACCGCGAAGCCGTAGGCCACGAACGAGCTCACCAGCAGCGTCCCGGCCACCTGTACGACGGTGAGCAGGATCGAGTTGGCGAACCACCGGAAGTACGGCCCGGAGTCGGTGAAGAGCATCACGTAGTTGTCCAGCGACAGCGAGCCGAGATCGATGTCGAAGGAGAGTCCTCGCCGGATGACGTCGTTGCCGTCCTGGAACGTCGCGACGAACATGATGAGCAGCGGCGCGAGCACGACCAGGGTCAGCACCAGCAGGAACGTGGTCTGGATCGAGCCGTGGAGCCAGTAGGGCAGCTGCACCCTCGTACGGGGCGACCGCTCGGCGCTCATCGGGCGCTCTCCTTCTTGAAGGTTCCGCTGAGCGTGAGGAAGGTCAGGTTGATGGCCATGATGACCACGACCAGCACGACACCGACCGCGGAGGCGAAGCCCAGGTCGTTCTGCTCGATCCCCCGCCGGTAGAGGTAGCCGATCACCGTCAGCCCCTGGTCGTTGGGCGAGGAGTTGCCGCGGTAGAGCATGAAGCTCTCCAGGAACATCGCCAGACCGCCGTACACGCTGATGGTGGTGACGTAGACGATGGTCGGCTTCAGGTTGGGCAGGGTGATGTGGAAGAACTGCTGCAGCCTGCTGGCCCCGTCGATGGTCGCGGCCTCGTAGTACTCCTCCGGGATGGACTGCATCCCGGCGAGGAAGTAGAGGATGTTGACGCCGGTCCAGCGCCACATCGCCAGTGCCAGCAGGGCGATCAGCCCGCCGGTGTCGATGCGGAGCCACCGGACCGGGTCGAGGCCGAACAGCCCGACGATCTGGTTCATCAGTCCGGTGCCGGTCTCGGCGAACATCAGCCGGAAGATGATCCCGGCGACGACGACGGAGGTCAGCGCCGGCACGAACATCGAGGCCTTGAAGACCGCCTTGACGCGGTCGCTGCCGATCTTGGAGTTGATGAGCGCCGCCAGCACCAGCGGGATCGGGATCAGGAGCGCGATGGTCAGCACCATGTAGCGGGCGCTGTTGAACATCGCCTTCCAGAAGAGCCGGTCCTCCCAGAGCCGCTGGTAGTTGTCCAGACCGATGAAGGCGGCCTGTCCGAACACCACCTCCTGGGTGCTCAGCATGAAGGTGCGCGCGAGCGGGAGCAGCCAGAAGGCGAGCAGCGTGATCACGAACGGCGCGATGAAGAGATAGGGCGCCGCCCTCTGCGAGTACAGCAGCCGCCGGAGAACGACCATGAAGACTCCTCTTCGCTGAGGTATCACACGCGGGTGGGGGCATCACCACCGGTTTACGACGATGTACGTCTCTCACCAGCGGATTTACTACGTGGTAATCAGCGCATATCCTTGTCCTGCGGTCAGACCCTGTCAAGACCCGAACGTGACATTCGCCACACGAAGTGTGGAAAAGGGCAGGCAGGGGCTGGCGCGAAACACCGATGTAGGCTGCCCCTGAACCGGGGGCACGAGGGAACACGAGGCGACGATGGCTGTGACGATGCGCGACGTCGCGATCCTGGCCCGCGTCTCGCCCAAGACCGTGTCCAACGTGGTGAACGACCATCCGAACGTGCACCCCGACACGCGTGCCCGCGTGCAGCAGGCGATCTCCGAGCTGGGCTACCGGCCGAACCATTCCGCGCGCGGCCTGCGCTCGGGCCGCACCGGCGTCATCGGACTGGCGGTGCCGGAGCTGAGGCAGGCCTACTTCGCCGAGCTGGCCGACGCGGTCATCGCGGCGGCGGCCAAGCGCGGGCTGAGCGTCATCGTCGGACAGCTCGGCGGCGACCGCGAGCACGAGATCGAGCTCCTCACCCACGGGCTCCCCCAGACCGACGGTCTGCTCTTCAGCCCGGAGCGACTCGGCACCGAGGACCGCGACCTGCTGGCGTACGTCGACTTCCCGATGGTCATGCTGGGCGAGTGGATCTTCGGTGGGCCCACCGACCACGTGACGATGCACAACGTCAGCGCGGCCCGCGCAGCCGTCGAGCACCTGATCTCGCAGGGGCGCCGGCGGATCGCCGTCATCGGCGCCCACCCGGACGACGAGACCCGCGTGATGGGGCCCTCGAACCTGAGGATCCAGGGCTACCGGGAGGCGCTGGCGGCCGCCGGTATCGAGCACGACCCACGCCTCGAGCGCGTCGTCGCGCCCTGGCATCCGGAGGACGGGGCGGACGCGGCCCGGCTGCTGATCGAGTCGGGGCTGGAGTTCGACGCCATCTTCACCCTGACCGACGCGCTCGGGCTCGGTGCTCTCCGGGCTCTCGGCGAAGCGGGGCGCGTCGTGCCCGACGACGTGGCCGTGATCGGCTTCGACAACATCACCATCAGCCACCTCACCATGCCCTCGCTCTCCAGCATCGACCCCGGCCGCGCCGAGATCGCGGAGACGGCGGTCGGCATGCTCGTCGAGCGCATCGAGTGGGGCGCGGGGTCGTCGCGGCCGGCCCGCCTGCACAAGGCTGCCTTCGACGTCATCGTGCGGGAGTCCTCCGGCGGGACCGCTTCCGGGGCAGCGGAGGCCTCGTCACGGAAGCCCGGCGCGACGGCTCAGGCACTCAACGGTTGAGCCACGCGAAGGGCTCCTTCCCGGCCTCCACCCGGTTGACGAGCCTGCCGACCTCCGCGACCTCGATCTCCACCACGTCGCCGGGCTGAAGACTGAAGTCCATGTCGGGGACGATCCCGGTGCCGGTGGCCAGCGCCGCACCGTCGGGGAAGTCGTTGGCGGCGAACAGGTGGTCGACGAGCTGCTGGATCGGACGCACGAGCTGGTCGGACGATGTCTCCGCGGCGACGACCTCGCGTCCGCCCCTCCGGACCACCAGGGTGATGGCGAGGTCGGTGGCGTCGGGGACCTCCCACGCCGGCCTGATGCCTGTCGCGAGCGCTGCTGCACCTGCGTACACCTTGGCCTGAGGGAGGTAGAGCGGGTTCTCGCCCTCGATCGAGCGGGAGCTCATGTCGTTGCAGACGGTGTATCCGACGATCTCGCCGTGGGCGTTGACCACGACGGCGAGCTCCGGCTCGGGTACGTCGTGGCCGGAGTCGGTGCGGATGCCGACCGGCTCGCCGTCGGTGACCAGGCGCCAGGCCGGTGCCTTCAGGAAGAGCTCGGGCCGCTGCGCGGAGTAGACCTTGTCGTAGACCGACTGCTCGGCGCTCTCCTCCATCCGGGCGCTGCGCGAACGGGCGTAGGTGACACCCGCGCACCACAGCTCGGCCCGGCCGTCCAGCGGGGCGAGCAGGCGTGCGGACGCGACCGGGACCGGCGCCGCGGAGGCGGACTCGACGGTCGCCCGCAGCTCGTCGTGCGGCATCGCGAGGAGGTCGGCCATGGACCCGACGCCGCTCACCGGGGTGATCTCGTCATCGGTGCGCACGCCGACCCGGGGGCCGTTCCCGCTGTCGTATCGGACAAGGTGCATCGTCTGCTCCTCAGTGGTTGTCGCGTGGGGTGCCCTTGGTCTGCGCGACGCGCTGGTACTTCACCGCGGGCTCGAGGACCATGCCGTCGGCGAGCTGGCCGACCATGGACCGCTGGATCTCCTGCCACGGGGTCTGCGACTCCGGCACCGGGAACTCCCCGAGCGCCTCGCGCCGCTCGGCCAGCTCCTCGTCGGTGACCAGCATGTCCGCCCGTCCCGTGTTGAGGTCGATCCGGACCCGATCGTCGGTACGCAGCAGCGCCAGGCCTCCACCGGCGGCGGCCTCGGGCGAGGCGTTGAGGATCGAGGGCGACCCGGACGTACCGGACTGGCGGCCGTCGCCGACGCACGGCAGCGAGTGCACGCCCCGCTCGATGAGCGCGGCGGGAGGCTGCATGTTGACGACCTCGGCCGAGCCCGGATAGCCGATCGGGCCGACACCACGGATGAACAGGATGCACCCCTCGTCGACCTCGAGCGCCGGATCGTCGATGCGGGCGTGGTAGTCCTCGGGCCCTTCGAAGACGATCGCGCGACCCTCGAACACGTTCGGGTGCTCGGGGTCGGAGAGGTAGCGCTCGCGGAACTCGTCCGAGATCACGCTGGTCTTCATGATCGCGCTGTCGAACAGGTTCCCCGTCATCACGATGAAGCCGGCCTGCTCCACGAGCGGGTCGTCGAAGCCGCGGATCACCTCGGGGTCCTCGCTCACCGTGTCGCGGCAGTTCTCGCCGATGGTCCGTCCGTTCACGGTGAGCGCATCCTCGTGGATCAGCCCGTGCCGCATCAGCTCGTGGACGACGGCCGGCACCCCACCTGCGCGGTGGAACTCCTCGCCGAGGAACCTGCCGGCGGGCTGCATGTCGACCAGGAGCGGGACCGGGTGCCCGATTTTCTCCCACTCCTCGATGCCGAGGTCGACCCCGATGTGCCGGGCGATCGCGTTGATGTGGACCGGAGCGTTGGTAGAGCCTCCGATCGCCGAGTTGACGACGATCGCGTTCTCGAACGCGTCCCTGGTCAGGATGTCGGAGGGCTTGAGGTCCTCGTGCACCATCTCGACGATGCGCCGGCCCGTCAGGTAGGCCACCCGGCCGCGGTCACGGTGCGGCGCCGGGATCGCCGCCGAGCCGGGCAGGCTCATCCCGAGGGTCTCGGCGAGGCTGTTCATGGTGGCGGCGGTGCCCATGGTGTTGCAGTGGCCGGGCGAGGGCGCCGAGGACGCGATCAGCTCGGTGAACTCCGCCTCGTCGATCTCCCCCGCCGCGAGCATCTCGCGCGCCTTCCAGATGATCGTGCCCGAGCCGATGCGCTCGCCCTTGAGCCAGCCGTTGAGCATCGGCCCGCCCGAGAGCACGATCGCCGGGATGTCGACCGTGGCCGCCGCCATCACGCACGCCGGCGTGGTCTTGTCGCACCCGGTCGTCAGCACCACCCCGTCGAGGGGATAGCCGTAGAGGACCTCCACCAGACCGAGGTAGGCGAGGTTGCGGTCCAGCGCCGCCGTCGGCCGCTTCCCCATCTCGTGGATCGGGTGCACCGGGAACTCGAACGCGATCCCGCCCATCTCCCGGATCCCGTCGCGTACGCGCTGCGCCAGCCCGAGATGGTGGCGGTTGCAGGGCGCCAGGTCCGAGCCGGTCTGAGCGATGCCGATCACCGGCTTGCCCGACTGGAGCTCCTCCCGGGTCACGCCCCAGTTCAGGTAGCGCTCGATGTAGAGCGCCGTCATCGCGGGGTTGGCCGGGTTGTCGAACCAGTCCTGGCTGCGCAGTCGGGGGGCGTTTACCACGTGGTAAACCCTAGCGCCGGCAAGCACGGCGCGCGCTGAAAATCACTCGGTCGTGCTCGCCCGCAGAACGGGCGGCTAGGCGATGACCTCGCGAACCAGCCACTCCAGGGTGGACTCGACCAGGATCGCGTCGGCGTCGGCCTGGGTGACCGGTCCCCGCTTGCCGACGATGAGGGAATGGTCCGCGCCCGGGATCGGGGTGACCTCGATCCCCTCGGGGAACTCCTCGGGCCTGCCGAACCTGTCGCGGGTGCCCTGCAGCACCAGCGTCGGCACCCTCGCCTCCAGCAGCTCGTGGGCTCGTGAGACCTGGGGCTTGCTGACCGGGTGCAGCGGGAAGGCCAGGCAGAGCGCTCCCGCGGCGCCGAACCCGCGCGCCGTGCGGACCGCCGAGCGGGCACCGGCGGAGCGGCCTCCGACCACCAGCGGCGTACGCACCCGCATCCAGTTGGCGGCCAGCGTCAGCGCGGCGTCGAGCGACTTGGGAGGCGTGGCGACCGGCTTCCCCTTGACGCGCCAGGGCTGCTCGAAGCGGACCACGGTGATCCCCTGGGCCGGCAGCGCGTCGTTGAGCGCCATCAGGTCGTGGGTGTCGATCCCGTTGCCGGCGCCGTGGGAGAGCAGCAGCGTCGCCTGTGGTCGTCGCGCCCGGCGGGTGTAGAGCCGTCCTTCTCCGTAGGGCGTGTCGATCATCTGCGTCGTGGTTCCACCCATGTCATCACCAGGTTTCCTCGAGCGGCAGGGGCTCGATGAGTTCACGGCCGTTGTTGCGTACGTTGCTCACCAGCGTCGAGACCGGGTAGGCCTCCAGCCGGCCCGGCGCCGCCGGGGTCAACAGGTCCACGTCGCCGGGCCGGGTCGGGTCGAGCCACTGGTCCCAGCGCTCGCGTTCGACCATGAGCGGCATCCGGTCGTGGATCCGGCCCAGGGAGTCCTCCGCCTCGGTGGTGATCACCGTGCAGCTCCACAGCCAGCGGGTGGGGTCGTCTTCGTCCTTGGCGGGGTCGGGCCACAGCTCGTAGAGCCCGGCCATCGCCAGCACTCCCCCGTCCTTCGGCGTGATGAAGTAGGGCTGCTTGCGGGGCTTGCCCTTGGCGTCCTTCGCGTCGGTGGCGTACCACTCGAAGTAGCCGTCGGCCGGCAGCAGGCAGCGGCGCTTGGCGAAGGCCCGGCGGTAGGCGGGCTTCTCGCCCACCGTCTCCATCCGGGCATTGATCATCCGGTTGCCGATCTTGACGTCCTTGGCCCAGGAGGGCACCAGACCCCAACGTACGGAACGGAGCTGGCGCTCGCTGGAGGTGTTCTCCTCGTGCGGCGGGCGCTCGAGGACCGCGTAGACCTGGTCGGTCGGCGCCACGTTGTAGCTCTCGGTGAGCGGCTCCTGCAGGCGCAGCTCATCGATCTCGAACTCCTCGGCCAGCTCGTCGGGTTGGCGGCTGGACGCGTAACGACCGCACATACGTTCACCTTAGCGCCGCCGGACGGTGCTGTTTCCAGGTATTACGAGGCTCCGCGGGCGAGCTCGTCGAGCAGGAAGCCTGCCGATCTGTCGTTCTCCGGAAGCCCCTCGATCCAGATCCGGTCGGCGCTGTGCTCGACCATCCGCTTGAGAAGGCCCAGCCGCTTGACCAGCGTCTCGTCGCGCGGGGCCACCACGACCATCCGGCTGTGACCGACCTGTCCGACGGCGGCCGCACCGGCGAAGACCGTGCGGGCCGTCTGGCCCAGCAGCGACATCCGACGGGCGGTGGCGATGCTGTCGGTCTGCCCGCCGGTGCCCGGGACGTGGGCGTCGGTGACGACCAGCGCGTGGCTGCACGCCTTGGCCTCGCGGTAGAGGTCCGAGATGCGCTCACGTACGTGGGCGAGCGTGGAGAGGCCCGTGAGCGGGTCGGCGCAGGAGATCGTGTGCAGGTAGCCGAGCGTCGCCTCGCTCCAGGCGACGGAGAGTGCGTGCACCTCGGCGAAGGCCGGGTCGCGGCTGTGGACGGTCTGCGTCGTCAGCCGGAGGTCCTCGAGGCTCTCCCCGAGCGGTACGCCGATCTCGGCGAGGTCATGACCGACCACCCAGCAGGCCTCGGCGACATAGCTGCTCCGCTCGGCCAGCGCCTCTGCGACAGCCTCGAACCGAGGCGGCAGCGCCGCCCGCTGCTCCTCGGAGAGCTCTGTGGTCTCAGGCGAGGTGGACGCACGCGCACGCCAACCCCGGGAGAACAGCCGCACGACTCACCTCTTTCCTCGTGTTTCCTGACGTTGCTGTGGTTCCTCGTTCGAAATCGTCGGTCGATGGATACAGTGGTGCGCGCGCCGATCTCCTGCGCGCCCACGTGGACGTGACGGGCGAAATCGGCAAGCATGACGCGATAGAGACCCACCTTTTCCGGGTTTTCTCCAACTTGTTGTCCGATCCCGGGAAGGGGGCGTGACGTGCGGGCCGCCGCAGTCGTTAGCACAACGCATGTCTTCCGTCGGCGCAAGCCGCGTCATACCTCCGTCCTTCTAACGTCTCTGGTGCCGTGAGCGAAACGACCCCCACCTCCCTACCTACCCTCGACGCCCCTGGCGACGCCGAGCTGATCACCGCCGTCCGCGGTGGCGACCTGGATGCGTACGGGACGCTGTTCGAGCGCCATGTCGAGGCCGCTCGCCGCCTCGCCCGTCAGCTGGTGTCCCAGGGAGACGTCGACGACCTCGTCTCCGAGGCGTTCGCCAAGGTGCTCAACGTGCTGCAGAGGGGCGGTGGCCCGGACCTGGCCTTCCGCGCCTACCTGCTGACCTCGCTGCGCCGGCTCCACGTGGACAAGATCCGGGCCGCCTCGAAGCTGACCACCACCGACGACCTGACGCCCTTCGACCCGGGCGTGCCCTTCGAGGACACCGCGGTGTCGGGCTTTGACAACCAGGCCGCAGCCAAGGCGTTCCAGCAGCTTCCCGAGCGCTGGCAGCAGGTGCTGTGGCACACCGAGGTCGAGGGCCAGAAGCCGGCCGAGATCGCGCCGATGCTCGGCATGTCCGCCAACTCGGTCTCCGCGCTCGCCTACCGGGCCCGTGAGGGCCTCAAGCAGGCCTTCATCTCCATGCACGCGCAGGACGCCGTCGAGGAGGCCTGCGCCACCACGCGCGCCAACCTCGGCGCCTACATCCGCAACGGCCTGTCCAAGCGCGACGCGAAGAAGGTCGACGACCACCTGCAGGACTGCCGTCCGTGCACCGCGATCTACCTCGAGCTCACCGAGGTCAACTCCGGGATGGGTGCTTGGCTCGCTCCGGCCCTGCTCGGCACCGCGGGCGCGGGCTACCTCGCCGTCGGTGGCGGTGTCGCCGCCAAGGGCGGTGTCGTGCTCTTCTTCGGGCGGGTCAGGGACTGGGTGCTGGGCGATCCGGTGGGACGTACGGTCGCGGGTGGTGCGGGTGTCGCGGCCGCCGCGGCCGTGGCCGCCGGGTTGGTGCTCACCGGTGGCGACCCGGCCCCGAAGGTGCCGGCCGCCGAGGAGCCCGCTGCGGAGGCACCCGCCGACCCGGCACCCGCCGCTCCTCCCGCCGCTCCTCCCGCTGCGCCTCCCGCCGCTCCGCCTGCCGCGCCGCCCGCCGACCAGCCGGCCGCACCTCCTGCCGACCCGCCGGCCGCACCTCCCGCCGACCAGCCCGCCGACACCGCCCCGGCGCAGACCCAGGAGGCGCCGGTCATCACCTCGCCGCTGCCCGAGGTGCAGGTCGCTCCGGGTGGCAAGGCGGTCATCGACCTGACCCAGGGCGCGACCGACGCCAACGGCGACTCGCTCTCGGTCAAGGAGGCCAACGTCCGCGCCCCCGCCCACGGCGCCGTCACCGTGGGCGGCACGTCCTCGGGTGGCAAGGGCCGCGGCCCGAGCGGCATGATCTTCGGCGGCCTGCGGATGGCCGATGAGCCGGTCACCACGGTCACCTACACCGCCGACAAGGGCTGGCGCGGGACCGACACGATCGAGTACGTCCTCACCGACGGCAACGGCGGCGAGGTCGCCGGCACCGTCGACGTCACCACGCCCAACGCCGACCCGAATGCCACCGGCGACGCCGCGACCCTGACCAGGACCCCGGGATCGAACGGCAACGGCGAGGGCAACAACGGCAACGGAAACGGCAACCAGCCGTCGACGGCGCAGGGCACCATCGACGTGCTCGCCAACGACACCGACGACAACGACGACACCCTCGAACTCGTCGAGATCGTGGACCAGCCTGCGCACGGCCGTGCCGAGATCGTCGACGGCAAGGTCGCCTACACGATGACCCCCGGCTACGACGGCGCCGGCGACACCTTCACCTATCGGATCTCGGACGGCCACGGCGGCAAGGACGTCGGTGCTGTGGAGGTGACCTTCGAGGATGCTCCGAAGCACGACCCAAAAGTCGAGGTTAGCGCCACCCAGCAGGGCGGCGGGTTCGGTGCGACGTTCCTCGGCCTGGCCGGGTGGACGAGCTACGTGGCCGCCACCGCCGAGGTCTCCGGCCTCCCCGAGACCGCAGCGGGTCGGTCGACCAACCTCGTGATCACGGTGACGGGCCTGGAGCCGGCCTACCTCGGCTGGCAGGCCTGTGGCACCTTCGCTCCCCCGCCGACGGGCAGCACCTACTCCTACGAGTGCGAGCTGACCGGTGACGGCACCGCGGCGCAGGTCAACTTCATCCCGAGGGCGGGCGAGACCTGGACCTTCGAGGCCCGCATCGTGCCGGACGGTTACGAAGACAGCGACGCGAGCAACAACCACCGCACCGTCTCGGGGTCCGCGGGCCAGGAGCCCACGCCGACCCCGACGCCCTCTCCCACCGAGACCCCGGACGTCCCGCAGGTGCCGACGCCACCGACCACTCCCGACGTGCCGCAGGTGCCCACGCCGCCGACCACTCCGGACGTGCCCCAGGTGCCGACTCCGTCAGATGTGCCCAGCACGCCGAGCGTTCCCAGCGAGAGCCCGTCGCTGCCCGAAGACCCCGACGAGCCCAGCGACAGCGCCGACCCGGACGAGACACCCGAGGTCGAGCGTGGGTCCGTGTCCGGCGGTCTGACCTGGAAGGGTTTCCTGAAGGCGCTCGGGATCGAGTGAGCCCATCGCCGGTTCCATCCCCGGTGACCGACGGCCGCCTCGGCTCTCAGAACCTCTAAAGTTGGACCTGTGACTACGACGACCGACCGTGCCGCTGACCCTGCCAACGGACCGGCCGACCCCTGGCCGGCTCCCCGTGCACAGGGTCCGGTGACGGCGACGGTGTCGCTGCCCGGGAGCAAGTCGCTCACCAACCGGGCGCTGCTGCTGGCCGCGATCGCGGACGGGCCGAGTGTCGTACGTCGTGCGCTGCGGTCGCGCGACACGCTGCTGATGGCGGCAGCGCTGACATCGCTGGGGTCGCACGTGGACACCTCGGGCGACGACTGGGTGGTGACGCCTGGGACGTTCGGCGCCGACGCCGAGGTCGACTGCGGGCTGGCGGGGACGGTGATGCGGTTCGTACCTCCGGTGGCCGCGCTCTCCACCGGCACGATCGCCTTCGACGGCGACCCGCACATGCGCAAGCGGCCGGTCGGCGAGGTGCTGCGCGCGCTTCGCGATCTCGGCGTGGACATCGAGGGTGACGGGCTGCCGTTCACCATCCGCGGCGCCGGCTCGGTGCCCGGCGGCACCGTGGTGGTCGACGCCTCGGCCTCGAGCCAGTTCATCAGCGCGCTGCTGCTGGCAGGGGCGCGCTACGAGCAGGGCGTCGACATCCGCCACGACGGCAAGCCGGTGCCGTCGCTCCCCCACATCGACATGACGGTCGCGATGCTGCGCGAGCACGGCGTCGCGGTCGACGCTCCGTCATCGGGTGGCGACGCCAACCGCTGGACCGTGGCGCCGGGGCCGATCAAGACCCTGGACCGCACGATCGAGCCGGACCTGTCCAACGCGGCCCCCTTCCTGGCGCTGGCGGCGGTCTCGGGAGGGACCGTGACCGTGCGCGACTGGCCGCAGGCCACCGACCAGCCGGGCGACCAGCTGCGCGAGGTGCTCGCGCTGATGGGCTGCGAGGTGCAGGTGGGCGACGACGGGCTCACCGTGACCGGGCCCGAGCGGCTCACCGGGATCGACCTGGACATGCACGACATCGGCGAGCTCACTCCGGCGGTCGCGGCCCTCTGCGCGCTCGCGGAGACGCCCTCGCACCTGACCGGCATCGGCCACATCCGCGGCCACGAGACCGACCGGCTCGCCGCGCTCGCCCGGGAGCTGGGCGCTCTCGGGGCCGACGTCACCGAGCACCCCGACGGGCTGACCATCCGGCCGGCGACGCTTCACGGCGGGGTGTTCCACACCTACGCCGACCACCGGATGGCCCACGCCGGCGTGATCATCGGCGCCGCCGTCGAGGACGTCCTGGTCGAGAACATCACCACCACGTCCAAGACCTTCACCGACTTCGCGCCCTTCTGGGCAGACCTGTTCTGACGACATGGCGAAGGCACAGCGGCGCTACGGGACCGAGGACGTCGAGCACTACGACCGTCCCCGGCGCCGCACCCGCCCGCGGACGAAGGACCGGCCCAGCTACGACGACGCCGACCTCGGCCGGGTGATCACGGTCGACCGTGGCCGGTTCACGCTGGTCATGGACGACGTCCCCGACGTCGAGGTGTGGGCGGTCAAGGCCCGCCCGCTCGGCCGCAAGGGCGTCGTCGTGGGCGACCGGGTGAAGGTCGTCGGCGACACCTCGGGTGCGGAGGGCGCACTGGCCCGGATCGTCGAGGTCGAGCCCCGGGAGACGGTGCTGCGGCGTACGGCTGACGACGACGACCCCGTCGAGCGGGTCGTGGTCGCCAACGCCGACCAGCTGGTGATCGTCACCGCGATCGCCGACCCCGAGCCGCGCACCGGGTTCATCGACCGCGCGCTGGTGGCCGCCTACGAGGCGGGCATCGACCCGCTGCTGTGCATCACCAAGGCCGATCTGGCCGACCCGGAGACGCTGGTCTCGACCTATCGGTCGCTGGGGGTGCCGTGGGTGGTCACCCAGCGGGGCGGCGACATGACGGCACTGCGCGACAAGCTCGACGGGCGTACGTCGGTCCTGCTCGGCCACAGCGGCGTGGGCAAGTCGACGCTGGTCAACGCGATCGTCCCCGACGCAGGGCGAGAGGTGGGGCACGTCAACGCGGTCACCGGCCGGGGACGGCACACGTCCACCTCGGCCCTGATGCTGCCGCTGCCGGACGACGCGGGCTGGATCGTGGACACCCCGGGGATCCGTACGTTCGGACTGGCCCACGTCGAGCCCGAACGGCTCATCGTCTCCTTCCCCGACCTGGAGGAGGCGACGGCCGAGTGCCCGCGAGGCTGCACCCACGCAGCGGACGAGCCCGAGTGCGGTCTGGACGCGGCGATCGAGGCCGGCAGCCTCGATCCCGAGCGGGTCGCGTCGTTCCGTCGACTGCTCGAAGCCCGGTCGGTGCCGGCGTACGCGCTCTGACCTGGGGCGACTTCCCATGCCCTGGGCGGTGTTTTCGTGGGCAACCGGTTACCAGGGGAGGGTTCGCTGCGGAGCGGGAGCCACTAGAGTGATGCCTCGTGGCGAGCACTCCTGACTACAACGACGACCTGCGGCTGGCGCACCTGCTGGCCGACGACGCCGACTCGCTGTCGACGTCGCGGTTCAAGGCGCTCGACCTGCACGTCATGACCAAGCCCGACCTGACCCCCGTCTCGGACGCGGACAAGGCCGTGGAGGAGTCCATCCGGCGCACGCTCTCCCGCGCGCGGACGCGCGACGCGATCACCGGTGAGGAGTCCGGGTCCTCCGGCTCCTCCAGCCGGCGCTGGATCGTGGACCCGATCGACGGGACGAAGAACTTCGTGCGCGGGGTGCCGGTCTGGGCCACCCTGATCGCGCTCGCGGTCGACAACGAGGTCGTGATGTCGGTCGTCTCCGCGCCCCAGCTCGGGCGGCGCTGGTGGGCGGCGAAGGGTCAGGGGGCCCACACCGGCAAGTCGCTGATGAAGTCGACCCGCTGCCAGGTCTCGGACGTACGCCGCCTGGAGGACGCCTCGATGTCCTACTCCTCGCTGCACGGCTGGGAGGAGCGCGAGCGGCTCGAGGACTTCCTGGCGCTGATGCGGAGCTGCTGGCGCACCCGCGCCTACTCCGACTTCTGGTCCTACATGCTCGTCGCCGAGGGCGCCGTCGACATCGCGGTCGAGCCGGAGCTCGAGGTCTACGACATGGCCGCGCTGGACATCATCGTGCGCGAGGCCGGCGGGTCCTTCACGTCGCTGGCCGGTGACCCGGGGCCGTGGGGCGGCAACGCGCTGGCCACCAACGGCCACCTGCACGACGCGGTGCTCTCCTTCCTGGGCGGGCTCCCCGACGGCAACAACGACGCCGACTGGCCGGCCGCCCAGCCCGGGTCGGTCACCGCGTTCCGTCGTCCGGCGAGCGAGTAGACCGTCACACGAACCTCTGGCGTGACGCGAGTCACAGCCGCTACCGTTGATGCATGAAGATCGCGGACGTACTCACTCGCAAGGCGATCGCAGAAGTCGTCACGATCGCATCAACCGCCACCGTGCGTGACCTGCTCGGGGTGCTCGCCGAGCACGGCATCGGGGCCTGTGTCGTCAGCAGCGACGGCGCGGCCGTCGCCGGGATCGTCTCCGAGCGCGACGTCGTGCGGCGCCTCCACGAGAACGACGCGCTGCTCGCCGCCGAGGTCTCCTCGATCATGACCGCCGAGGTCGAGACCTGCGCCCCCGACGCCACCATCGACGAGATCCTGGGCATCATGACCAAGCGCCGGATCCGGCACATGCCGGTCGTCGCCGACGGCGCCCTGGTCGGCATCGTCAGCATCGGCGACCTGGTCAAGCACCGCATCGACCAGCTCGCCTTCGAGCGCGACCAGCTCGAGGCGTACGTCCACCAGACGTAAGGCCGTTCCACAGGTCTGCACAGGACCTTCACAACTTCTGCAGCCTTTCCGGCCGCTGCGGCTTCTAGCCTGAGCATGTGCCAGAACATGTGACCGCCACGCGCCGGGTTCTCGTGGTCGAGGACGAGCCGGTCATCAACCAGGCCGTCTCGGATCGCCTCACCGCCGAGGGATACGACGTCGTCCGGGCGTGGGACGGGCCGGGAGCCGTCTCCTGCTTCGAGGAGACCTCGCCGGACCTGGTCGTCCTCGACGTGATGCTGCCGGGCTACGACGGCCTCGAGGTCTGCCGCCGGATCCAGGCCGTACGCCCCGTGCCGGTGCTCATGCTCACCGCCCGTGTCGACGAGGCCGATGTGCTGGTCGGGCTCGGCGTCGGGGCTGACGACTACCTGACCAAGCCGTTCCGGGCGCGCGAGCTGGTGGCCCGGGTGAACGCGCTCCTGCGGCGCGTGGAGCGGGCGGCCGAGCTGGCCGGGGCGCCGCGGCGTACGGCTGAGATCGGCGGGCTGCGGATGGACCCGGCGGCGCGACGGGTGTGGGTCGACGGGTCCGAGGTCAGGCTCACGCCGACCGAGTTCGACCTGCTGGTCTGCCTGGCCGCCGACCCGGGTGCCGTGGTCACCCGCGAGCGGCTGCTCGCCGAGGTCTGGGGCTGGAACGACGCCTCGGGCACCCGCACCGTCGACAGCCACGTGAAGGGGCTGCGCGCCAAGATCGGGTCCGCGCGGGTCCGGACCGTGCACGGTGTCGGCTACGCGCTGGAGGCCGGGGAATGACTCCGCTGGAACGGGTCTCCTCGATCAAGGTCAAGCTCGGCCTGCTGGTCGCGGCGAGCGCCCTGGTGGCGGCGGTGGTCGCCTCCGTCGGACGGATCACCGGGGTCTCCCCGTGGATCTCGATCCCGGTCACGATCGGGATCGCGCTCGCGGTCACCCAGCTGCTCGCGGCCGGGATGACCTCGCCGTTGCGGCAGATGACGGTCGCGGCCCGCCGGATGGCCCGGGGCGACTACTCGGTCTCGGTGCCCGCCGGCGGGGCCGACGAGGTCGGCCAGCTGGGCCGCGCGTTCAACACGATGGCCAGCGATCTCGGCGCGGTCGACCGCCAGCGCCGCGATCTGGTCGCCAACGTCTCCCACGAGCTGCGTACGCCGCTGGCGGCTCTCACCGTCGTGCTGGAGAACCTCGTGGACGGCGTCGGGTCCGACCCGGCTGCGCTCGAGACCGCGCTCGGCCAGGCCGAGCGCCTGAGCCGGCTCGTCGAGGACCTGCTCGACCTGGCGCGCGTCGATGCCGGCAAGGCGCCGTTGAGCACGTCATCGGTCGAGCTCGCACCGCTGCTGGAGGCCTGCGTCGCGGAGGCACGGGTCAACGGGCGGCCGGTCACCTACGAGATCGACGCGCCGGACTCTCTTGTCGTCGAGGCCGACGCCGATCGGCTCAGCCAGCTCGTCGTCAACCTGCTCGACAACGCCTCCCGGCACAGTCCGCGCGACGGCGTGGTGGTCGTGCGCGCCGGTCTCGACGGCGATCGCTACCACCTCGAGGTCCTCGACTCCGGGCCCGGTGTCCCGGCCGCCGACCGGGGTCGCGTCTTCGAGCCCTTCGGCACGCTCAGCGCCTCCGCCGAGGGCGGCGGGACCGGGCTCGGGCTCGCCATCGCCCGGTGGGTCACCGACCTGCACGGCGGCTCCATCGCCTTTCTCGACCCGTTGCCCGGGGCCGCCGGCGCCCGAGTGCGTGTCGACCTTCCGCTGCGGCCACCCGCACGTCCCATCACCAGTCATCTCACCCCCACCCACGAGGAGAGCCAGATGCCCACCACTCCCCCGGCGGCCGAACCCGCCCAGCCCGCCGAACCCTCCCCGTCGGTCGACGCGCCCACGACGGACCCCAAGGCCGCCTACGCCACCCCGTCCGTCCTCGACGACATCTTCGGCACCTACTGGCCCGACTCCGGTGTCGCGGGCAGGTTCGGGCTCTTCATCGGCGCTGTGGTCGCCGGCCTGCTCGGCGGGCTGCTGATCCCCGACCGCAATGCCGGGCTCGGGACGGTCATCGTGCTGCTCGCGGCCGGCGGGGTCGTGATGCTGGCGGGCGAGAGGCGTCGCAGCTGGTTCTCGATCGTCTGCTACGTGCTGTTCGCGCTGCTCTCCTCGGTCGCGGTGTTCCGCGACGCCGAGTGGATCGTCGTCCTGTGCCTGCTCACCGCGATCGCGGTGATCCTCTGCGCCTCGACCGGAGCCAAGACGCTGCTCGGGATCGTGCTGACCGGGATCTCCTGGCCCTTGGCCGGTCTCCGCGGGATCCCTTGGCTGGGCCGTACGCTGACCAGCGTCTCCGGACACGGTCACGGAGCCGCGGTCGCGCGCACCACGGTTCTCTCGCTGCTCGGGCTGGTGATCTTCGGGCTGCTGTTCACCACCGCCGACGCGGTGCTGGGCAGCTGGGTCGACCAGTTCGTTCCGGACGTACGTCCCGACACCTTCGCGGCTCGGATCTTCATGACCGTGTTCGTCTTCGGGGTCGTGATGGGCGCCGCCTACCTGGCCGTGAACCCGCCCCGGATCGACCGCAGCGAGCGTACGTCCCAGCCCGTCGCCAACCGCTACGAGTGGCTGGCCCCGGTCGGTGTCGTCGTCGCCGTCTTCGCCGCCTTCCTGATCGCCCAGGCGACCGCGGTCTTCGGCGGCGAGGACTACCTGCGGGAGACGACGGGGCTGACGTACGCCGAATACGTCCACCAGGGGTTCGGCCAGCTCACCGTGGCGACCGCGCTGACCCTGCTGGTGATCTGGGCGGCGGCGCGCAAGGCCCCGGTGGAGACCGTGGCCGACCGGCTGTGGCTGCGGGTCGCGCTCGGGCTGCTGGCCGCCGAGGCGCTGGTCGTCGTCGGGTCGGCGCTGTATCGGATGCACCTCTACCAGGAGGCGTACGGCTTCACCCAGCTCCGCCTGCTCGTCGACGTCTTCGAGGCGTGGCTCGGTCTGCTGGTGATCGCCGGGCTGGTCGCCGCGGTGGCCGGCCGCGCGATCGGCGGCGGACTCTGGCTCGGCCGGTTCGCGCTGGTCAGCGGTGCCGCGGCACTGCTCGGGATCGCGGCGATCAACCCGGACGCCTGGATCGCCGAGCACAACGTCTCGCGCTACGAGGAGACCGGGAAGATCGACACCGACTTCCTCGCCGGGCTCAGCGACGACGCGGTGCCGGCCCTCGAGAAGCTCCCCGACGACCTGCGCGGTTGCGTGCTCGGCACCAACGACCGCGAGGGCGACTGGCTGGAGTGGAACCTCGGCCGCGAGCGGGCCGACGGCATGACCCCGACCTATCCCGCGACGACCGACACGGCCGACGCGGCGGCGGTGTGCCCCAGCGAGACTCGATACGTAGACTGATTTCTCATGAGCCAGAAGCCTGAGATCGACTTCGTCGACCCCACCCCTCCGACCGACCTCGTCATCAAAGACATCACCGTCGGTGACGGCGAGGAGGCCACCGAGCGTGACCGCGTCTCGGTCCACTACGTCGGCGTGGCGCTGTCCACCGGCGAGGAGTTCGACGCGTCCTACAACCGCGGCGAGCCGCTCGACTTCCGTGTCGGCATCGGCCAGGTCATCCAGGGCTGGGACCAGGGCATCCTCGGGATGAAGGTCGGCGGCCGCCGTCAGCTCGTCATCCCGCCCCACCTCGCCTACGGCGACCGCGGCGCCGGTGCCGTCATCAAGCCCGGCGAGACCCTGATCTTCGTCTGCGACCTGGTGAAGGTCGAGAAGTAACCCACCCGAATCAGTAGAACTGGTCGCCGAGTCGGTAGTTGTGGCGGCCGAGAACGTAGTTGTGGGCGACGAAACTCCAGTTTCGTCGCCCACAACTCACTTTTCGGCGTCCGAAACCACCGATTCGGCGGGGGTCACCAGGGGACGTCGAAGTCGGCCTCGTCGGAGACCCGGGCAGCTTGGCCGGCGTACTCGACCACGTCGCCGACGCGGAGCTGGCGGCCCCGGCGGAGCTCGGTCTCGCCGTTGACCTTCACCTCGCCCGCGGTGATCGCCGGGCGCGCCTCCGAGCCGGTCTCGACCAGGTTGGCCAGCTTCAGGAACTGACCGAGGCGGATGACCTCGTCGGTGATGGGTACGTCGAAGGGCTCGCTCACCCTCTCATCCTCTCCCGCCCGCCGAGGCGTCACAAATATCGGCCGAGAGGGCACGCGGTGACGCCTCGGCCGACGTACGTGACGCCTCGGCGGGTCAGGACACCAGGACGGTGATGGTGTGGATGATGACGCCGACGAGGCCACCGACGATGGTGCCGTTGATACGGATGAACTGCAGGTCGCGGCCGACGAAGAGCTCGATGCGGCGGGCGGCCTGCTTGCCGTCCCAACGCTGGATGGTGTGGGTGATGACGGTGGTCGCCTCACGGCCGTAGCGTTTGACGACGTAGACGGCGACGTCGGAGGCGAGGGCGTCGTAGCGGCGCTGGAGGGTCTCGTCGAGGACGACCTTCTGGGCGTAGCGGACGACCTCGTCGAGGGCGCGGCGGCGGACGACGCCCTCGGGGTCGCGCAGCGAGGTGGTCAGCGCGCGGCGCAGCGCGTCCCAGATGGAGATGGCGGTGTTGATGACGCCGGGGTGGTCGAGCACGCGCTCCTTGAGCCGCTCGGCGCGCTCCATGGTGGCCTCGTCGTGCTGCAGGTTGTCGGCGAGGTCGGCGAGCATCGTGTCGATCGCCTTGCGGGCGCGGTGCTCGGGGTCGTCGCGGATGTCGGCGATCCAGCGGACCAGCTCGACGTGGATGCGGGCGGTCACCGGCTCGCGCAGCACCTGTGGTGTCCACCAGGGCGCGCGCTCGCCGAGCACCTCGGTGACGATCTCCTCGTTCTCCTCGAGCCAGCCGTGCAGCTCGACCAGCGCCAGGTCGACCAGGCCGTGGTGGACGCCGTCGTCCAGCGCCGCCTGCAGCGTGCCGCCGATGAGGGGCGCGATCTGCTCCTCGCGCAGGCGGGGCACGAACCCGTCCTGGATGATCTCGACGATGTGCCGGTTGCTGATCCGGGAGAGCCCGTCGGCGACCACGGTGGAGACCTCGTCGACGACCCGCTTGGCGTTGGCCTCCTCGGAGAGCCACAGCGCGAGCCGCAGCGACGGCATCGCGACGCCGAGCCGCTCGCGGATGGTCTCCTCCTGCAGGAAGTTGTCCTGGACGAACTCCTCCAGGCTGGCGCCGAGCTCGTCCTTCCGCTTCGGGATCAGCGCGGTGTGCGGCACCGGCAGCCCGAGCGGGTGACGGAACAGCGCGGTGACCGCGAACCAGTCGGCCATCGCGCCGACCATGGACGCCTCGGCGCCGGCGTTCACGAATCCCCAGAACCCGTGCATACCCAGGGTCAGCAGATAGACGATGGCGGCCACGACCAGGAGCCCGGTGGCGACGATGCGCATGCGGCGCAGTGCCTGGCGGCGTACGACATCGGCCTCGGTCTCGACCATCAGGCCGCCGATGCCGACGCCCCCAGGAGAACTCATGGGCTCAATTGTGCCGGGTCGCCCCACGCGACGGCGACAGCAACACCAGGACCCTAGTTTCTATAGGCTACTCACGGGTTGGCCCACAGGTGAGTTACAAAGCACCCAAGGGCGTCACCGATCCCTTCCCCTGATCGTTGGAGTGGGCGAGAGTGCCTCGGGGGAGGCACACGTCCCACCGAGGAGATACATGTCGTCGCACAACGCGGACGGTGTGGGGTCGCATCTGTTCGACTCGTCGAGGAGCGCTATGTCGTTGACCACCGCCGCCAAGGTGGAGGTTCTCAGCGTCCTCGTCCGCGCCGGCCGGGAGGCCCGCGCCCCACTCACCCCGCACGACTGCAACACCGTGGTCGAGACCAGCGCCCATCTCGCCGAGATCGCGCCCACCCTTGCCGAGGGCACGCCGGGCGATCGTGCCCGCGCGACCCGCTCCGCGATGGAGCTGTTCCTCTCGGTCGACTGCCCGCAGCTCGCGCCGGAGCTCCGCGAGGAGCTCGCCAGGGCCGTCGAGCACGTGGTCGTACGTCATCCGGCGAGCGCCGCCTAGATCAAGAAATCCTCACGCCCGAGATAGTTTCAGCAAAATTGCCGTCGCAGCCCCACGGGCCTCGGCGGCATGTTTGTATTTAAGAGGAAACTCAGGGGAAACGACTCCCAGGAACGATGGCGGGACTCGTAGCTCCGCGGGTTCATGACTGGGAGGTAGTTGCATGACCATCGTCAGGGCCGCAATCAGCCAGACCACCTGGACCGGGGACAAGGTCTCCATGCTGGACAAGCACGAGGGCTTCGCGCGTGATGCGGCCGCGCAGGGCGCCCAGGTGATCTGCTTCCAGGAGCTCTTCTACGGGCCCTACTTCGGGATCACCCAGGACAAGAAGTACTACCGCTACGCCGAGCCGGCCGACGGGCCGATCGTGCAGCGCTTCGCGAGCCTGGCCAAGGAGCTCGGCATGGTGATGGTGCTGCCGATCTACGAAGAGGCCGACACCGGGATCTACTACAACACCGCCGTGCTGGTCGACGCCGACGGCACGATCCTCGGCAAGTACCGCAAGAACCATCTGCCGCACGTGGAGAAGTTCTGGGAGAAGTTCTACTTCCGCCCGGGCAACCTGGGCTACCCGGTCTTCGAGTGCGCGGTCGGCAAGGTGGGGATGTACATCTGCTACGACCGCCACTTCCCCGAGGGCTGGCGCGAGCTCGGCCTCAACGGGGCCCACATGGTCTTCAACCCCAACGCCACCAAGCCCGGCCTCTCCAACCGGCTGTGGGAGGTCGAGCAGCCCGCCGCCGCGGTCGCCAACGGCTACTTCGTGCTCGCGCCCAACCGGGTCGGCCTCGAGGACAACGAGTACGGCCCGGAGGCGGTCAACTTCTACGGGATGTCGCAGATCGTCGACCCCCGCGGCAACTACGTCGGCGAGCTCGGCTCGGGCGAGAAGGAGGAACTGCTCGTACGCGACCTGGACATGAACATGGTCCAGGAGATGCGCGACGACTGGCAGTTCTACCGCGACCGGCGGCCCGATTCGTACACCGCCATCCCCCGACCCTGAGGAGGCCGGCATGACCACCACGCTCATCACGGGCGGCACGGTCGTCTCCGCGACCGGGCGCACCCAGGCCGACGTGCTCGTCGACGGCGAGAAGATCGTCGCGCTCATCTCGCCCGGAGCCAGTCCTTTCGGCACCATCGACGCAGACGTGACGATCGACGCGACCGGGAAGTACGTCATCCCCGGCGGCGTCGACGCCCACACCCACATGCAGCTGCCGTTCGGTGGCACCAACGCCTCCGACACCTTCGAGACCGGCACCCGGGCCGCGGCCTGGGGCGGCACCACGACGATCATCGACTTCGCGGTGCAGCGCTACGGCGAACGCGTACAGGACGGGCTGGCGCACTGGCACGAGCTGGCCGCCGGCAACTGCGCGATCGACTACGGGTTCCACCAGATCATCGGCGGGGTCGACGACGACTCGCTCAAGGCGATGGACACCCTCGTGGACGAGGGGGTCACCTCCTACAAGCTCTTCATGGCCTACCCGGGCGTCTTCTACTCCGACGACGCGCAGGTCCTGCGGGCGATGCAGAAGGCGACCGACCACGGCCTGCTGACCATGATGCACGCCGAGAACGGCCCGGCGATCGACGTGCTCGCCGCGCAGCTGGCCGAGTCGGGGAAGACGAGCCCCTACTACCACGGCATCGCGCGTGCCTGGCAGATGGAGGAGGAGGCCACCCATCGCGCGATCATGCTCGCCGACGTGACCGGGGCACCGCTCTACGTCGTGCACGTCAGTGCCAAGCAGGCCGTCGAGCAGCTCGCCGCCGCCCGGGACAAGGGCAAGAACGTGTTCGGCGAGACCTGCCCGCAGTACCTCTACCTCTCCCTCGAGGAGCAGCTCGGCGCTTCCTCGGAGGAGTGGGGCGACTTCGAGGGTGCCAAGTGGGTCTGCTCGACGCCGCTGCGTTCGCGCGCGGAGGGCCACCAGGACGCGATGTGGCAGGCGTTGCGCACCAACGACCTGCAGATGGTCTCCACCGACCACTGCCCCTTCTGCATGAAGGAGCAGAAGGAGCTCGGCAAGGACGACTTCCGGGCGATCCCCAACGGGATCGGCTCGATCGAGCACCGCGTCGACCTGCTCTACCAGGGTGTGGTGACCGGGCAGATCACTCTCGAACGATGGGTGGAGCTGATCGCGACCACGCCGGCGCGGATGTTCGGGCTCTACGGTCGCAAGGGCGTCATCGCGCCGGGAGCCGACGCCGACATCGTCGTCTACGACCCGGCCGGCCACACCTCCATCGGCATCGGGGAGGGCAGGACCCACCACATGAACATGGACCACTCCGCCTGGGAGGGCTACGAGATCGACGGCCACGTCGACGTGGTGCTCTCCCGCGGGTCCGTCGTCGTCGCCGACGGCGAGTTCCACGGCACCAAGGGCCACGGCAGCTACCTCAAGCGCGACCTCTCCCAGTACCTGGTGTGACGTCATGGACTTCGGTGTGGTGCTCCAGACCAACCCGCCCGCCTGGCGGGTCGTCGACCTGGCGAAGCGGGCCGAGGCGTACGGCTTCGACTACGTGTGGACCTTCGACAGCCACCTGCTGTGGATGGAGCCGTACGTCATCTACAGCCAGATCCTCGCCGAGACCCGCACGATCAAGGTCGGTCCGTTCGTCACCAACCCGGCGACCCGCGACTGGACGGTGACCGCGTCGGTCTTCGCAACGCTCAACGAGATGTACGGCAATCGCACCGTGTGCGGCATGGGCCGCGGCGACTCGGCGGTGCGGGTGCTCAACGGGAAGCCGTCCACGATCAAGGAGATGCGCGAGGCGACCCGGGTGATCCGCGAGCTCGCCAACCGGCGCCCGGTCGAGGTCAACGGCACCACGCTGCAGTTCCCGTGGGCGAAGCGCTCCGAGCTGGAGGTATGGATCGCCGCCTACGGCCCGCTCGCGCTGAAGGCGGCCGGCGAGGTCGGCGACGGGTTCATCCTGCAGCTCGCCGACCCCGACATCACCGAGTGGATGATCGGGGCGGTCAAAAAGGCCGCCACCGACGCCGGCCGCGACCCGGAGTCGCTGACGTTCTGCGTGGCCGCCCCTGCGTACGTCACCGACGGGTCGCCCGAGACGCTCGCGCACGCCCGGGAGCAGTGCCGGTGGTTCGGCGGGATGGTGGGCAACCACGTCGCCGACATCGTCGCCAAGTACGGCAGCGGCGCGGTCCCGCAGGCGCTCACCGACTACATCGAGGGCCGCGAGAGCTACGACTACAACGAGCACGGCCGGGCCGGGAACACCCACACCGGGTTCGTGCCCGACGAGATCATCGACCGGTTCTGCCTCCTCGGCTCCGTCGAGGAGCAGGTCGCCAAGCTCGAGCAGCTGAAGAGCCTCGGGGTCGACCAGTTCGCCGTCTACCTGCAGCACGACGCGATGGACCAGACCCTGGCCGCGTACGGCGATCTGGTGATCCCCCGGGTCAACCGGCCCGTGACAGCAAAGGCCTGAGCGTGGATCGCGTCCTCACCGGGGTCACCCGGACGGCGGCCGGGCTGCTCGGGCTGGCCCTGGTGGTCGCGCTGTGGGAGGGCTACAAGCAGCTCGGTCCCGAGTCCGGCTGGAGCATCGGCGAGGCGCGGATCCTGCCGAGGGCGACCGACCTGGCGATGCCGCACGTCTGGGAGATGGTCAGCCGACTCCTCGAGCCGGAGACCTCCGCCTCGACCTCGTCGCCGCTGTGGCTGGTCGTCCTCCAGGCGGCGCTGGTGTCACTGGGGATCGCCTGCGTCGGGCTGCTCGTCGGCACCGTCGTCGGTCTGGCGCTGGCGCTGGTCATGGATCGGTTCAGGCTTGCCGAGCACGGCCTGCTGCCGTGGATCGTGCTGTCCCAGACGGTGCCCCTGATCGCGTTCGCGCCGATGGTGAAGTCGTGGGGCTCCAACATCGCCGTCGGCGGCTGGGAGTGGCCGGCGTGGATGTCGGTCGCCGTGATCGCCTCCTACCTCGCCTTCTTCCCGATCGCTGTCGGAGCGCTGCGAGGGCTGCAGTCACCGACCGTGCAGCAGATCGAGCTCTTCACGACGTACGACGCCGGCTACTGGCCCACGCTGCGCAAGGTCAAGCTGCCCGCCGCCGTGCCCTACCTGCTCTCCGCGCTGCGTCTGGCGGCGGCCGCCGCCGTCGTCGGGACGGTCGTGGCGGAGGGCTCGATCGCCTACATGGACGGCATCGGGCGCAAGCTGATCGGCTACGGCGGCCAGGCCTCCGGCGACCCGGCCAAGGCCTGGGCGCCGATCTTCGGCGCGGCCGTGCTGGGACTGCTCGCCGCCGGCGTGGTCTGGCTCATCGGTGTCGCGCTGCGGCGCTACCGGCGGGGTGAGGCGGCATGATCGACGACGGAAAGGTCACCGTGACCCCTGATTCCCCCACGACGACGCCGACATCCGAGACCGCCGTCTCGCTGGCCGGCGTGACCAAGCAGTTCCCGAGCAAGCAGGGCCAGGTGCACGCGCTGGCCGACATCGACCTGGACATCGCACCGGGAGAGTTCGTCTCGCTCATCGGGCCATCGGGGTGCGGCAAGTCCACGCTGATGCGGCTGGTGGCCGATCTCGAGAGCCCGACGGCGGGGACGGTGCGGGTGTTCGGCAAGACCGCGTCGCGCGCCCGCCGGGACCAGGACTACGGGATCGCCTTCCAGCAGGCGGGCCTGTTGGCGTGGCGTACGGTCGTCGACAACATCGCCGTGCCGCTGGAGCTGCACAAGGTCTCCAGGCGCAGGCGGCAGGAGCGGGTCGCCGAGCTGGCGGCGCTGGTCGGGCTGGAGGAGTTCACCGGGCACTACCCGGACCAGCTCTCCGGCGGCATGCAGCAGCGGGTGGCGATCGCCCGCGCCCTCGCCGAGCAACCTCGGCTGCTGCTGATGGACGAGCCGTTCGGCGCGCTCGACGAGATGACCCGCGAGCGGCTCCAGACCGAGCTGTCCCGGCTGGTCCGCGAGACCGGAGCCGCGGTCGTCTTCGTCACCCACTCGATCCCGGAAGCGGCCTTCCTCTCCGAACGGGTGGTGGTGATGTCGCCGCGGCCGGGCCGGATCACCCGGATCGTGGACACCGGGATCGGCCCCGACGTCGTCCGCGACGAGGCGCTGCGCGAGTCGGAGCGCTTCTACGAGCTGGTCACCGAGGTCCGCGAGGCGCTGCACGCGAGACCCGCCCCCGACGAGCGCGCCCCCGAGGGAGCCGGCGCATGACACTGTCGCCCGCACGCCTGCTCGCCCCGCTCGTGGTGGGGCTGCTCGGCCTGGCCCTGTGGGCGCTCACCGTCGACGTGCTCGGCATCGGAACGTTCTTCCTTCCCGGCCCCGGCGAGGTCGTCACCGCGCTCGGGGAGAGCTGGGAGCCGATCCGGGCAGCCTTCCGGGTCACCGCGGTCAACTCGCTGTGGGGCCTGGCCGCGGGCGCCGTCCTGGGCATCGCGCTCGCCGGCATCGCCGCGACCGCCCGGCTCTTCGACGGCATGCTCGGCCCCCTGGTCGCGGTCCTCGCGGTCATCCCGATCGTCGCGATCGCGCCGCTGCTCTACACGATGCTCGGCACCGACCAGGAGTCCCCTCGGCGCATCATCGGCGGCATCGCCGCGTTCGTACCCGTCTTCGTCAACACCCTCCGCGGGCTGCGGCAGACCACTCCCCTGCAGCGCGACCTGATGAGGACGTACGCCGCCGGGCCGGTGCAGCGCTTCCGCACCGTCACGCTCCCCGTCGCGATCCCGTACGCCCTCACCGGGCTACGCGTGGCAGGGTCGCTTGCGGTCATCTCGGCGCTGGTCGCGGAGTACTTCGGCGGCGTCAACAACGGACTCGGCAGCGCCATCAAGAACGCCGCGACCACCAACCATGCCCGGGCATTCGCGTACGTCGGGGGCGCGATCGTGCTCGGCCTGCTGGTCTTCGCGATCACAGCCGCGCTGGAGCGGCTGGCGCACAGGGCCTACGGGCAACACCTCGACCACCGGAGGAAACGATGATGGGACGCGTACGACAGGGACTGGCGGCCGCGGCCGCCTTGACGCTGGCACTGGGGCTCGCCTCGTGCGGCAGCTCGGAGAGCGAGGGAGACGGCGACCTGACCCAGGTCAAGCTGCAGCTGCAGTGGCTGCCGCAGTCGCAGTTCGCCGGCTACTACGCGGCGATGGACCAGGGCTTCTTCGAGGACGAGGGGCTCGACGTCGAGATCATCCCCTCGGGCGGCGACATCGTGCCGCAGGACGCCCTGGCCAACGGCGACGTCGACTACGCCGTCGCCTGGGTGCCGAAGGTGCTGGGCTCGATCGAGGCCGGTGCCGAGCTGACCAACGTCGCCCAGATCTTCCAGCGCTCGGGCACTCTGCAGGTCTCCTGGGCAGACTCCGGCATCGAGTCGGTCGCGGACTTCGAGGGCAAGAAGATCGGTTCGTGGGGCTTCGGCAACGAGTGGGAGATCTTCGCCGCGATGGCCGCGGAGGGACTCGACTCCAAGTCCGTCTCGATCGTCACCCAGGACTTCAACATGAACGCGTTCCTCCAGGGCGACATCGACGCGGCGCAGGCGATGACCTACAACGAGTACGCCCAGCTGCTGGAGGCCGAGAACCCCAAGACCGGGAAGCTCTACCAGCCCTCCGACTTCAACGTCATCTCCTACGAGGACACCGAGGGCGCGATGCTGCAGGACGCCCTCTGGGCCGACACCGAGCGACTCTCCTCGGACGCCGACTACGAGGAGACGACCGTCAAGTTCCTCAAGGCGGTCGTCAAGGGCTGGGCCTACGCCCGCGACAACGCCGAGGAGGTCGCCCCGACCATGGCCGAGCACGAGTCGACCTGGGGCCCCTCCCACGAGCTGTGGATGCTCAACGAGACCAACAAGCTCATCTGGCCGGCCGAGAACGGGGTCGGGGTCATCGACGAGGCGGCCTGGAAGCAGACCGTCGACGGCGCGCTCTCGGCGACCAACGAGAAGGGCGAGAAGCTGATCACCAAGGCTCCGCCGGAGACGGCCTACTCCAACGAGTACATCGAGAAGGCGCTCGACGAGCTCGGCGACGAGGTCGACAGCAAGGGCACCGACTTCAAGCCCATCGAGGTGGAGGTCACCGCTGGTGGCGCGTGATTCAGTCGCGCATGGCACCTCAATGTAACGAAAACGTAGCCGTCGACCTGATATACCGTCGTAATCGGTACTCTTGTTCGGCGGCTACGTTGCTGTTTCCGGCGTAGAGTGAGTGCCAGATCCATGTCCATCCACGCACCCCAGGGGACAGCCTTGACCAGCGCCAGCGACGCCCGCGCGTACGACCTCGACCGATCCCACGTCTTCCACTCCTGGTCCGCCCAGGCGTCGCTGAAGCCGCTCGTCATCGCCGGCGGGCAGGGCTCGCGTGTGTGGGACGACTCGGGGCACACCTACCTCGACTTCTCCTCCCAGCTGGTCAACACCAACATCGGCCACCAGCACCCCCGGGTGGTGGAGGCGATCAAGAAGCAGGCCGAGACGCTGACCACGATCGCGCCGACGACGGCCAACCTGGCTCGTGGCGAGGCCGCCGAGCGGATCACCGACATCGCACCGGTCGGCTTCAACAAGGTCTTCTTCACCAACGCCGGCGCCGACGCGATCGAGAACGCGATCCGGATGGCCAGGATCCACACCGGCCGCGACAAGGTGCTCTCGACCTACCGCTCCTACCACGGCAACACCGGCGCCGCGATCGTCGCGACGGGCGACTGGCGACGGATCCCGAACGAGTACGCCCGCGGCCACGTGCACTTCTTCGGCCCCTACCTCTACCGCTCGGAGTTCTGGGCGACCACGCCGGAGCAGGAGTCCGAGCGCGCCCTCCACCACCTGCGCCGGGTCATCGAGGCCGAGGGTCCCGCCTCCATCGCGGCGATCCTCCTCGAGACCATCCCGGGCACGGCCGGGATCATGATCCCGCCCCCGGGCTATCTCCCTGGGGTGAGGGCGCTGGCCGACGAGTTCGGGATCGTACTCATCCTCGACGAGGTCATGGCCGGCTTCGGCCGCACCGGCGAGTGGCTCGCGCTGGACGCCTACGACGTCGTCCCCGACCTGATCACCTTCGCCAAGGGGGTCAACTCGGGCTACGTACCGGCCGGTGGGGTGATCATCTCCGACCCGGTCGCGGCGACCTTCGACGACCAGGTCTTCCCCGGCGGCCTCACCTACTCCGGCCACCCGCTCGCGATGGCGTCGATCGTGGCGACCATCGAGGCGATGAACGAGGAGGGCATCGTCGACAACGCCGCGACCATCGGCACCGACCACATCGCCCCCGGGCTGGCCGCGCTGGCCGAGAAGCACGACGTGATCGGCGAGGTGCGCGGCACCGGGGTCTTCTGGGCCCTCGAGCTCGTCGCCGACCGCGAGACGCGGGAGCCGCTCCCGGCGGCGACGATGGGCCGGATCAAGTCCGACCTCATCGCCCGCAACCTGATCCCGTTCATCATGGAGAACCGCATCCACGTGGTGCCTCCGTGCGTCGTCACCCCCGACGAGGTCGCCGAGGCGATCTCGATCTACGACGACGTGCTCGGCTCGCTGTAACACTCAAAGGACGCATGAAATGACCGATCTCCCCATCCTCGACCACTGGATCGGCGGGGCCACCAACCCCGGCACCGGCACCCGTCTCGGCGACGTCTACAACCCCGCGTTGGGCACCGTCCAGAAGCACGTACGCTTCGCCTCGGCCGCCGACGTCGACACCGCCGTCACCGCGGCGAAGAAGGCCTACGACGAGTGGAGCGAGACCTCGCTGACGCGGCGTACGGCCGTGCTCTTCAAGTTCCGCGAGCTGCTCAACGCCCGCAAGGGCGAGCTCGCCGAGATCCTGACCGCCGAGCACGGCAAGGTGCTCTCGGACGCCGCCGGCGAGATCGCCCGCGGGCTCGAGGTCGTCGAGTTCGCCTGCGGGCTCTCCCACCTGCTCAAGGGCACCGTCTCCGAGCAGGTCTCCACCGGGGTCGACGTGACCACCCTGAAGCAGCCGCTCGGGGTCGTGGGCATCATCAGCCCGTTCAACTTCCCGGCGATGGTGCCGATGTGGTTCTTCCCGATCGCGATCGCGGCCGGCAACACGGTGGTGATCAAGCCGTCGGAGAAGGACCCGACCGCGTCGAACTGGATCGCGGAGCTGTGGGCCGAGGCGGGGTTGCCCGACGGCGTCTACAACGTCGTCCACGGTGACAAGGAGGCGGTCGACGCGCTCCTCGACAACCCCGACGTCGCCTCGATCTCCTTCGTCGGCTCCACCCCGATCGCCCGCTACGTCTACGAGCGCGGCACCGCCGCCGGCAAGCGCGTCCAAGCGCTCGGCGGTGCGAAGAACCACATGCTCGTCCTGCCCGACGCCGACCTCGACCTGGTCGCCGACTCGGCGGTCAACGCGGGCTTCGGATCGGCCGGTGAGCGCTGCATGGCGATCTCGGTGGTGCTCGCGGTCGACTCGGTGGCCGACAGCCTGATCTCGAAGATCACCTCCCGGATGGCCACGCTCAAGACCGGCGACGGCACCCGCGGCACCGACATGGGCCCGCTGATCACCGGGGCTCACCGCGACAAGGTGGCGAGCTATGTCGACGTGGCGGCCGCCGACGGCGCCGAGGTCGTCGTCGACGGCCGCGGGATCGACGTGGACGGCGACCCCAACGGGTTCTGGGTCGGGCCGACGTTGGTCGACCGGGTGCCGACCACCTCGACCGTCTACACCGAGGAGATCTTCGGCCCGGTGCTCTCGGTCGTCCGCGTCTCCGGCTACGAGGAGGGCCTGGAGCTGATCAACTCGGGCCAGTTCGGCAACGGCACCGCGATCTTCACCAACGACGGCGGCGCTGCGCGCCGGTTCCAGCGTGAGGTGCAGGTCGGCATGGTCGGTGTGAACGTGCCGATCCCCGTGCCGGTCGCCTACCACTCCTTCGGCGGCTGGAAGGCGTCGCTGTTCGGCGATGCGAAGGCCTACGGTCCCGCCGGGCTGGACTTCTTCACCCGCGAGAAGGCCGTCACCACCCGGTGGCTCGACCCCTCGCACGGCGGGATCAACCTCGGGTTCCCGCAGAACTCCTAGCCGCCTACCCGGTCAGTAGTCGTAGTCGTCGTCGGGGCCGCCCGCGTCGAGCTTCTGCTCGGCGTAGTCGGCCTCGTCGACGTCGTCCGGCGCCGAGGTGGCGGTCTCCTCGGCGTCCAGCGGCGCCTCGTCGTCGACGGTGGTCTTCACGACGTCGGTCGCCTGCTCCTCGAGGTCTGCTTCTGCTGCGTACTCGCTCATCTACCCTCGCTCAGATCGATCGATGTGCTCGGTCTCCAGTAGACCACCGGCGGGCGGGAGTCGCCACGACCAGCTGTGGCTCGGCTGCCTCAGCGGCGACGGGGCGCCCCCAGAGCCAGCCGCAGGTCCTGCTTCAGCGTGGTGTACGCCACCTTGGGCTGCTTGTTCACGTCCCAGAGCAGCGCGTAGCCCTGTCCTTCGAACCAGCCCGGTACCCACGAGTGGGTGTCGTCGATGCCCCAGACCGTGAACGAGGTGCAGGCGCGTACGGCCAGACAGGCCTGGAGCATCTGCGAGAACTCGTAGGGATGGGCGAAGAGCGCCAGATTGTCCGTCGGGACCTGGGTCTCGGCGGAGTCGACGAAGGTGCGTACGTCGGCCTCGGTGACGGCGACCTTCAGCCCCAGGTCGGCGTAGCGCTGCAGGTCGGCGCGGAACCGCTCGCCGGAGAAGCCGTACTGGGTGTCGAGGTGACCCTGGTTGCCGATCCCGTGGATCGGCACACCCTGGGCGATCAGCTCCTTGGCCCAGTTGTAGACCGCGGTCGACTTGGCGCTGTTCCCGTCCTCACCGGCGATGTTGTAGTCGTTGTAGAACAGCTGGGCCTTGGGGTCGGCGGCATGGGCCCAGCGGAAGGCGTCGGCGACGATGCCGGTGCCGAGGTGCTTGATCCAGAAGTTGTCGCCGTTCATGCCGTTGGGGAGCGGGGCGGGGCTCCAGGAGTCGGCGAAGAACTCGTTGGCGACGTCCCACTGGTAGACCTTGCCGCGGAAGTGGCGGACCTCGTCGGTGATGTGCTTCTTGAGGATCGCGCGGAGCTCGCCGGCGCTGATCGTCCCGTTGGCGACGCCCTCGGTCAGCCAGGCCGGGTTCTGGTTGTGCCAGAGCAGGGTGTGACCGCGCACCTTCTGGCCATGGGCCTCGGCGAACTCGACGACGGCGTCGGCACCCGACCAGTCGTAGGTGCCGCGGGTGGGCTCGACGGTCTCCCACTTCATCTCGTTCTCGGGGGTGAGGCTGGAGAACTCGTCGGCGGCGATGCCGGCGAGCACGTCGTCGGCCAGCACCTCGGGGTTGACCGCGACCCCGACGCGCAGGCCGATCTGGGAGCCGTAGGAGCGGAGCGAGTCCGACGGGGGCTGGAAGCCTCGCGGCTCAGCGTAAGCGGTGGATGACGCGGTGCCGGCGACTGCGACCGTCGCGGCGACGGCGGCGGCCAGATAGCGAATTTTCACGGTGCCTCCAGTCAATAAGTGTGATCGGCATCACAGACTGGCCTTGGTGGAGCGGGGTTGTCAATCGTTGTCGATAACGTTTTCTGAAGAGGCGCGCAGAAGCTCGCACCCGGCTACGATCCGATTCATGCGCACCGAGACCCCTGCCCGCGAAGCTCCCGGATCGACGTGGGCCCGCAGCTATGACTACACCGCCCGCGCGCTCGTGCGACCACGTTCCGTGGAGGACGTACGCGACCTCGTGCTGCGCGAGCCACGACTGCGGGCGCTGGGCTCTCGGCACTCCTTCACCGATCTGGCGGACACCTCGGGAGTGCTGGTCTCGCTCGACGCCCTGGAGTCCTCGCCGAGCCTGGCCGGGGAGGTCGTCCGGGTGCCCGGCGGGATGCGCTACGGCGAGCTCGCCGCCTGGCTCGAGGAGCGCGGCCGGGCGCTGCCCAACCTCGCCTCGCTCCCCCACATCTCCGTGGCCGGAGCGGTCGCGACGGGCACCCACGGCTCCGGGATCGGCAACGGGTCGCTGGCCACGTCCGTGACCGCGCTGGAGATCGTCGACGGCCGGGGCGAGCTGGTGCGCGTGGAGGCCGGGTCCCCCGACTTCGCGGGAGCCGTGGTGGGCATCGGCGCCCTGGGAGTCGTGACTCATCTCGAGCTGGCGACCTCGCCGACCTACCAGATCAGGCAGACGGTCCACGACGGCCTCACCTACGTTGACCTGCGAGAACATCTCACCGAGATCCTCGGGGCGGCCTACTCGGTCTCGATCTTCACGCGTTGGGAGGACGAGCCGGACGGCTCTGTCGGCCGGGTCTGGGTGAAGTCGCGCTCGACGACTCCGGAGATCCCCGGGACGGTCCTCGCGGCCCAGCCTCGCCATGTCATCCCCGGTCTCGACCCGGCCCCGTGCACCGAGCAGCTCGGGGTGCCGGGACCGTGGCACGAGCGGCTGCCCCACTTCCGGCTCGACTTCCAGCCCAGCGTCGGCGCGGAGCTGCAGAGCGAATACCTGGTGCCTCTCGACCGCGCCCAGGAAGCCGTCGACGCCGTCCGGTCGCTCGCCGACCGGGTCCGGCCGCTGCTGCAGGTCGGCGAGATCCGCGCGGTCGCGGCCGACGACCTGTGGCTCTCCCCCGCCTACGGCACCGACGTGCTGGCGCTGCACTTCACCTGGAACGCCGACCCGGTCGGCGTGGGCGAGCTCCTGCCCGAGCTGGAGCAGCGGCTCCCGGCCGGAACGCGGCCCCACTGGGGCAAGCTCTTCGCCACCTCGGAGCCCGGCGCCGGTTTCCCGCGCTGGGACGACTTCAAGGACCTGGTTCGCCGCTTCGACCCGGACCGCCGGTTCTGGAACGCCTGGCTGGCCCGGGTGCTCGACTGACCTGCCTGGGCTGAGACTTCCGGGGTAGTCCGGTGGCGTCAGCTCTCCAGGAACTGCCGGTGGTTGCGGATCACCTCGGCGATGATCACGTTGAGGATCTTCTCGGCGAACTCCGGGTCGAGGCCGGCGTCGTCGGAGAGGCGGCGGAGCCGCTCGATCTGGATCGCCTCGCGGTTGGGGTCGGCAGGAGGAAACCCCGCGCGCGCCTTCAGCCGGCCCACCTGCTCGGTGCACTTGAAGCGCTCGGCGAGAAGGTGGACGAGGGCGGCGTCGAGGTTGTCGATGCTGCCGCGCAGACGGAGGAGCTCTTCGTGGGCGGCGCTATCGGGTTCGGTCACAGCGCTATCAAACCTGATGGCGGCCGCGGAGCCACGACGAGTCTTACTCGCCGGACTCCTTCGAGGCCTGCTCGGCCAGCGCCTTGTCGATGTCGAGGTCGACGACCGCGTCGATGACCTGCTTGAGCGCGGGCGCGGGCAGCGCACCGGGCTGGGAGAAGACGAGGTTGCCCTTCTTGAAGGCCATCAGCGTCGGGATCGAGGTGATGTTGGCGGCACCGGCGAGCGCCTGCTCGGCCTCGGTGTCGACCTTGCCGAAGACGATCTCCGGGTGCTCCTCGGAGGCGGCGTCGTAGATCGGGCTGAACTGGCGGCACGGGCCGCACCAGGACGCCCAGAAGTCGACGAGAACGATCTCGTTGTCGGTGACGGTGCTCTCGAAGTTCTCTGCGCCGAGCTCGACGGTGGGCATGGGGCTCTCACTTCCGGTCTGAATTCGTGTGCGCGCCGGATCGGCGGACACGTACGCCTCAACGCACGGGTGTCGCTGAGGATTCCCGGGGCGCCTGCCCGCGGGATCAGGGAAGGCGCTTGGCCTTCGGCCCGATGTGCCGCTCGATGCGGCTGCGTGGCTGCCCGGTCAGCTTGGCGACGATCGGCACCCGGAAAACGTAGCCACCGACGGCCGCCGCGACGAGGAGGAGAATGATCCAGAACATGTGAGCAAGCGTACGCCGCAGCACCCAGGCCCCACCTCAGGATTCTCCCTGAGATGGGGCCCGGATCGAGTCCCGGAGACCGGGTCAGGCGGCGCGACGACCCCGGCGGCCCGACTCGCGCTTGCGCAGCGCGTCGGTGAGCAGCGAGACCAGGGCCTCGAGCTGCACGTCGGCGGAGTCGGTGACCTCCTCGTCGGAGCCGTCCAGGGCACGAGCCGCGAGTCCGGCCTTGGAGTCGATCAGCTCGGCGATCCGGGTGTCGATGGTCTGGCTCGCGATGATGCGCCAGGCCGTGACGGGCTCGGTCTGGCCGATGCGGTGGACCCGGTCGATCGCCTGGGTCTGCTCGGCGTCGGTCCAGGAGAGCTCGGCCAGGACCAGGTTGGAGGCGGCCTGCAGGTTGACGCCGACACCGGCGGCGGTCAGCGAGCAGACGATGATCTCGACCTCGGGGTCGTTCATGAACTCGTCGATGGCCTTCTCGCGCGCCTTCGAGGTCTGGTCGCCGCGGATCGTGGAGTAGCGGATGCCGCGCTCCTCGAAGAGCTTCTGCGCGGTGTCCATGACCTCGATGTGCTTGGCGAAGAAGACGACCTTGCCGACGTTGCGCGCCAGCTGGGCGGCGTAGTCGGCGGCCAGCGACGCCTTCGCCCGGCCGATGCGGCGCATCATGCCGAAGACGTTCTCGCCGGTGGAGGCGTCCTGGTCCTCGCGCTCCCAGGTGGCGACCCGACGGATCAGCTCGAGGTCGAGCTCGCCCGGAGCCGGCTTGGCGCCGGTCACCCGGGTCTCGATCGCGGTGTCGTAGCGCTGCATCATCCGCTTGGCCAGCTCGGCCTCGGCGGCCCGGATCGAGCGGCCCTCGGCGTCGTCGAGCTCGACCGGGAGGTCGGCCACGCGCCGCGCCGGGATGTCGCTGGCGACGTCGATCTTGCGGCGGCGCACGATGCCCTGGTTGACGACGACACGGCGAGCGGCGCCGTAGAAGCTGTTGTCCTGCGGGGTCAGCCCGGTCTCCTCGAGCCCCTCGAGCAGCCCGTTGAGCGGCTTGACGTCGTCGATCCAGCCGAGGAACTGCCAGATCGCCCGGAAGTCCTCGATGTCGTTGATCAGCGGGGTCCCGGTCAGGGCCATCAGCAGCGGGTTGGCCGTACGCTGCCGGATCTTCTCCGAGAGGGCCAGCACGTGCTGGGAACGCTGGGAGGACTTGTTCTTGATGAAGTGGGCCTCGTCGACGACCATGCCCTTGAAGCCGAACTCGCCGAGCCAGCCGACGTGGCGGTCGAGGATCTCGTAGTTGACCACGATGATGTCGGCGAAGCCGTCGATGTCCTCACCGTTGCCGTGCACGACGGTCGCCTTCTTGGACGGCGTCCAGAGGCTGACCTCGCGGGCCCAGTTGGCCTTGACGACGTTGGGCACGACCACCAGCAGCGGGTAGGCGTTGGCCGCCTCGGCGGCGAGCAGCGCCTGGGCGGTCTTGCCGAGGCCGGGCTCGTCGGCCAGCAGGTAGGAGCGGTGTCCCTCGGCCGCCGAGGCGACGAGCTGCGCCTGGTGGTGCATGAGCTCGCGGGTGCCGGGCGCGTCGACGTGGCCGGGGCCGTAGGCGGGCGGGTCGGGCAGCGGCATGCAGGACGGCCCGGAGTCGGCGTACTCGAAGCTGCGGAACAGCGGCCCGAGGAGCTCCCAGCCGGAGAGCCGGCGGGCGTGCACCGGCGGGCGGGCGTTGGTGAAGTCGGGCGCCAGGAAGGGGTTGGAGAGCTGGCGCTGGATGACGCTCGTCGGGACCACGCGCTTGTCGGGGACGACGACGGCGGGGGTCTCGTCCTCGTCCTCCTCCTCGTCCTCGGGCACGTCGACGCCACCACGGGCCATCAGCTCGTGCTTGAGGTCGACGGCGGCCTCGGAGATCTCGGCGTCCTCGGCGAGGAGCTCGAACAGACGCGAGTCCATGGTCGCGGTCTTGGCCAGGATCGTGGCGATCCCGTCCAGACGCTTGAGCTGCTCGGCGCGACGGCCCTCGTTGAGGGTCTCGTCCTCGAGCACGCGGTGGCGCTCGTCTCGGGCGAGCAGCGCGACGACCTGGAACTTGGTCCGTACGTCGGGCATCGCCGAGCGGCGCTGAACCGCCGACTCGACCTCGCGGACGACCTGAGCGAGCACCGGGATGATGCCCTCGTTGTCCTTGTGGACGCCCTTGCGGCGACCGTTCTGCCCGGACTTGCCGGCGTTGCCGTTGCTACGTGAACGGCCGGACCGGTTGTTGCGCCGGGTAGCGGCTCCCTGAGCCAACTGAATCCTCCTTGGGCCACGCACGGGTGAGTGGCATGTCCAAATGCCGACCCTCATCGGCCGGTCGCCCTCCCAGGGCTCGCGCAGGTCGATGGCTGACGACTGACGACCGCGTACAACAGCGGATACCCGCGATCGGCGCCTCATCGACCGGGCAGTGACTCGTTCGGTCCCCACGACGAACGTCCACGAGCCGGGCGCTTGCAGCGAGTGTAACCCCACCCACACCCGTTAGTGGAAGTCTCGTTCGGTGTTTTCTGTCGATTGATCAAACATGCGTGTCAGGCAGGCCGCGGACGCGCCCGGTAGAACTCGCGTGCGCGCCGTCCGAGACGCTTGGTGGCGGTGTCCGAGAGCACCACGCCGAGCGGGATGTTGAGCACCGGGATGCCGCGCAGGAAGACACGCCGGGCCACCCGGGCACCGACGAGCTGCGCCATCCCCTTGGTCGCCTCGACGGTCTTGTTGGCCGCCCAGCGGGAGGCGGCACGGACGCCGAACCGGCTGCCCGCGGTGCCGGCCGCACTGCCGCCGCCGGCGAAGAGCAGCTCCACGCCGGCGAGCCTGAGGAACTCGTCGATCCGGGCCGGGTCCTCCAGATCCTGCCCGTACGCCGCGGCGATGTGCATCACCAGCCGCTGCTCGATCCACGCCAGGGCGACCAGGTCCCCGAGGATCGCCGTGCCGGCCGCGGCCACGACAGCCGCGGGACCGCCGATGACGGCCGGCACCTCGGCGACCGCGATCATCGCGCCACCGCCGGCGCCCTGCAGGCGGGCGAGCCAGCGGTGCTTCCTGATCAGCTCGTCGACGTACGCCTCGGTGTCGAAGCCGGGCTCCTCGCGGTCCGCGGCGACCTTCCTGGCGATCTCCGGACCCTGCGTGGCCACCAGGTGCCCGACCAGCACCTGCGGCGCCGCCGGACCTGCCTTGATCAGCTCCTTGACCGGGAACTTCGGCTTCTTGCTCATCTGCCCTCCGCGTCGTTCGACGACGGTGTCGCCGCCTGATGAGCCGAACCTATCCGAGGCCGGACCCGGTCCGGCGCTACGACTCAGTCGTTCAGATACTGGTCCGCCCACGCCGAGATGATCCGCGCGGCGCGCTGGGCCTGGCCGCGCTTCGTGAGGAGGTGGTCGGAGCCCTCGAGCGCCACGAAGGAGCGCGGGTGGCGGGCGGTGTTGAAGATGTCGGAGGCGTTCTCGATGCCGACCGTGGTGTCGGTGGGGCTGTGCATGACCAGGAGCGGCTTCTTGAGCTGCATGATCTTGTGGCGCAGGTCGGCGCGGCGTACGTCATGGACGAAGGCCTTGCGCAGGGTCAGCGACTTGCCGCCGGCCATCCACGGCGCCTCGCCGTCCTCCATGACCCGGGAGAGCACGGCGTCGTAGTTGTGCTCGACGTGGGCCGGCTGGAACGGGGCGCCGACGGTGGCGACGGCGTCGACCCCGACCGCCTCGCTGGCCGCGGCCAGGACCGCCGCACCGCCGAAGGAGTGGCCGACGAGGAGCTCGGACGGGGTGCCGCGCTCGGCCATGAAGCGGGTGGCCTCGACGGTGTCGGCGACCTTGTGGGTGAAGGAGCCGTCGCCCCAGTCTCCCTCGGAGTCACCGAGCCCGAGGTTGTCGAAGCGCAGCATCCCGATGCCCTCGGCGGCCAGCTGCTTGCAGATCCGCGCGGCGGCCGGAGAGTCCTTCCCGAGGGTGAAGCCGTGGCTGAACACTCCCCAGCCACGCACCTCACCCTCGGGCAGGTCGATGAGACCGGCCAGCATGGGTCCGGACGTACTCTTGAAGGTCACCTTCTCAGCCACGCACAGGATTCTCGCAGAGTCCGGCGCGACCGCTCAGGTGTGCTCAGCCCAGCTCAGCGCTCGACGTAGAACAGGCGCTTGTTGAGGAACTCGTCGATCCCGAGCGGGCCGAGCTCGCGGCCGAAGCCGGAGCGCTTGGTGCCGCCGAAGGGGACGTCGGCGCCCTCGCCGGCCGGGGTGTTGACGTTGGCCATGCCGACGTCGAGCTGCTGGGCGACGGCGATCGCGCGAGCCTCGTCGGTGGAGAAGACGGCACCGCCGAGGCCGTACTCGACCGCGTTGGCCAGCTCGACGGCCTCCTCGTCCGTGCTCACCTTGTAGACCACGGCGACCGGGCCGAAGAGCTCCTCGGTGTAGGCGCGCATCTCGGGGGTGACGTCGGTGAGGACGGCGGGTGCGAAGAACGCGTCGGGGCCGTCGGAGATCTCGCCGCCGGCGTGGAGCGTGGCGCCCTTGTCGACCGCGTCCTGGATCTGCGCGCGCAGCGCCTCGGCCGCCTTGCGGGCCACCAGCGGGGAGTAGACGGTGTCGTCGCCGTCCTCCCCCTCGAGCGGCTTCATCGCGGCGGCGCGCTTGGTGAGGGCCGCGACGAAGTCGTCGTAGACGCCCTCGTTCACGATCATCCGCTTGTTGCCGTTGCAGACCTGGCCGACGTTCTCCATCCGGGTCGCCCAGGCGGTCTCGGCGGCCTCGTCGATGTCGTCGGAGTCGAGGATGATGTAGGGGTCGGAGCCGCCGAGCTCGAGGACGACCTTCTTCAGGTTGCGGCCGGCGGCCTCGGCGACCGCCGTGCCGGCGCGCTCGGAGCCGGTCAGGGAGACCGCGCGGACCCGCGGGTCGGCGATCATCGTGGCGATCTGCTCGTGGGTGGCGTAGAGGTTCTGGTAGACGCCCTCGGGAAGGCCGGCGTCCTCGAAGATCTTCGCGATCGCGGCCGAGGAGCGCGGGCAGTTCTCGGCGTGCTTGAGGATCACGGTGTTGCCGGCGACCAGGTTGGGCGCGGCGAAGCGGGCGACCTGGTAGTAGGGGTAGTTCCACGGCATCACGCCGAGGACCGGGCCGAGCGGGAGGCGCTGGATGACGGCCTTGCCCTCGTGGCCGGGCAGGTCGGTCTCCTTGAGGAGCTCGGGGCCGTGGTCGGCGTAGTAGGCGGTGATCTCGCCGGAGAACTCCGCCTCGCCCGCGCCCGAGGAGGTCTTCTTGCCCATCTCGGTGCGGATGATCGAGCCGAGCTCCGCGGCGCGCTCGGTGAAGAGGTCCGCGGCGCGCTTCACGATCGCGGAGCGCTCCTCGATCGGGGTCGCGCGCCAGGCTTCGTACGCCTTCTGGGACCGCGCCAGCGCCTCCTCCACCTCGGCGTCGGTGGCGAACGGGAAGGTCTCGATCACTTCACCCGTGGCGGGGTCGGTCACCTGGTAGGGAGGCGTGGTGCTCATCGTCGTCCTCTTCGATCGGGGCTGCTTTGAGTGCGATGATACGTGGTTTTAGGCCACTTGTAATGACGGAACCGTTACTATTTACCGGTTTTCGCAACTGAATCCGAAGTTAGGACACGTTCTAGAATGTGCTCATGGATCTTGCATTCTTCCGGCGCACCGATGACGGCTTCGAGCCTACGCCGATGGCTCGCAGCATGTGGGCCGACGACCACATGCACGGAGTGGCCGCCAGCGGCCTGATCGCCCGCGGCCTCGAGGACCAGATCGAGGTCCTCGGCCGGGCCGCCGAGCTGGTGCCGTCGCGCTACCACGTCGACCTGTTCCGGCCGCCGCGGATGGTGCCGACGAGGATCCGCACGAGCGTCGTACGCAACGGCCCCCGCATCGCGTTGCTCGACGCCGAGATGGTCCAGTCGTCCGGCGACGGCTCGGAACAGGTGGTGGCCCGGGCGACCTGCACCTATCTGCTCACCGGCGAGAACCCGGCCGGCGAGGTCTGGTCGGCGACCGATCGCGCCACTCCCCCGCCGCTCGAGGTGGCGCCGCCGACCTCCGAGCCGCACGTACCCTTCTTCGTCTCCGACAACCCCTGGTCCGACGACTTCGGCAAGCACCAGAACGCCGGGCGCCACGTCACCTGGCAGGTCGCGGTCCCGACCGTCGCCGGCGAGCCGATGACCCCGTTCCAGACCGTGGCCTCCATCGCCGACGCCACCTCGATGGTCACCAACTGGGGCAGCAACGGCGTCGAGTGGATCAACACCGACATCTCCCTCGCCCTCGCCCGCCGCCCCGCCGGCATGGAGGTCGGCCTCGCCACCATCGACCACGTCGCCCACGAGGGCATCTCCGTCGGCACCGCCGAGGTCTTCGACCGCGAGGGCACCATCGGCACCGCCACCGTCACCGCCCTCGCCAACGCCAAGCGCACCGTCGACTTCACCGCTCCCGTCGAAGGTGGTCCGGCGACGCCGGTCTAGGCCTGCCGAGGCGTCGGCCCGGTCGGCCGAGGCGTCACTCGCGTCGGCCGAGACGTCACCGGGGTGACGTCTCGACCGACGTACCTGACGCCTCGGCCGACGCTTGTGCCTTCTCGGCGAGCGCGAGGTTCTGGTCGATCAGGGCCGCCATGAGAGCCCGTTGTCGGGTAGGGGTCAGGCCGAAGCCGGAGGGCGTGAAGTCGGGGGTGGCCAGGGACTCGTCGATGCCGTGGAGGCGGGCGGTGGCGTGGTTGACGTCGGCGATGGCCTGCCGGAGGGCGGCGGTGGCGGGATCCCGGGCGCCGGGGTCGCCGACGAGGTTGAGTACGCCGGTGATCCCGAGCCGACGCTCGCCACCGACCCGGTCCAGGGCCGCCAGGAGCGCTTCCCCGGCCGGACCGAGCGGCGCGAGATCCGCAGGGAACGGGTAGGTGGCGCGCAGGCGCGAGGGGTTGTAGCGGTAGGCGGTGTTGAGCATGGTGCCGCCCGCGCGCATCGCCCAGACGCGGTGGAGGTCCGAGGCCAGGAACGCGTACGCAGCCGCATCCTGCGTCGGGTAGACGACCAGACCGTTGGAGAAGACATGGTCGGCACCGACCAGCACCGGCCACAGGTGCTTGCTGTGCTTGCTGAACGCGATGACGTGCGACAGCCCGGCGGCGTCGCGGTAGAGCTCGTCGACCGGGCTGAGGAAGCCCCACCAGCGCTCCTTCAGCTGGGGGTACTTCACGAACTGGCGGCGGCGCTCGGCCCGCACCTTGGACCGCACCAGGCGTGCGAGCGCGCGGTCCTCGGCGAGCTCCTCGAGCCCCAGCTTGCCGAGGTCGAGCACGAAGCGGGAGGCGGTCGAGCCGCACGGAGTGACCAGGTCCTCGCCGCTCAGATAGGGCCGCACCGTGTGACCGAGGGGCCCGGCACCGAGCTTCTGCGCGTCGGACGGGGTCAGCACGAGCGAGCGCCCGAGCACGATCGTGCCCTGGTAGCCGTGGGGCAGCGGGACGTCGAGGTCCAGCCGCGCCGGCTCCGGGAGCGAGAAGCCGTCCTCGAGCGTCCCGGTGATCGCGGGGACCTCGCGGCCGTCGAGCCACGCGCTGTCGAGCGGCCGGGTGGTGAGCCAGATCTTCGCGAACCGCACCCCTGCCGTCGGCCACGGGGCCGACCGCTCCGCCCGGGCGACCTGCCAGCCGCGGTCGAGGAGCGCGCCGAGCCCGAACCGTGCGGTGTCGCCCTCGCTGATCGAGTCGGTCGTGATCAGCCCGATCTCGCCTCGGCTGAGGGCGGCGGCGCGGAGCAGGAAGTAGATGACGTAGTCGGCCCGCCTCGTCGTGCCGGCGGCGAGCGTGTGCGCGAGATAGTCGCGCAGCTGCTGGCCGATCGCGTCGCGCACCCGCTTCACACCGAGGTAGGGCGGGTTGCCGACCACCGCGTCGAAGCCGCCGCGCGCCATCACCTCGGGGGCGACCAGCGCCCAGTGGATCGGCCGGACCGCGGGAACGGGAAGACGCCGGGCGCGGCCCAGCGCTGCGTACGCCTCCTCGAGCCGCTTCCCCGGCCGGCCGCCCAGCGGCAGCGCGACCGCGACCATCGCATCGGCGTAGGCCTTCGGGTCGCCGAGGCCGGCAGGCAGATCCTCGGCGTCGACCAGCCCGACCAGCGAGTTGCCGCACAGGATCCGGTCGTCGAGGAAGGTCAGCGGGAGCGAGGGGTCCTCGCAGAGCAGCCAGAGCGACAGCTTCGCGAGGTCGACCGCGACCGGGTCGATGTCGGCGCCGTAGAGACATCTGCCGACGACCTCGGCCATCGGCAGCCGGCACGACGTCGCGAGGTAGCGGGCGGAGGCGAGGAGGAAGACACCGGTCCCGGCGGCGATGTCGACCACCGTCGCGTCCGGGGCGGCGATCGGCGCCAGGGTGTGCGCGACGACCTCGTCGGCGAGCTCGGGCGGGGTGTAGTGGGCGCCGTTGTCGCGCCGGGAGGAGTCCTCGAGCAGCGCCTCGTAGACGTAGCCGATCTCCTCCAGGACCAGGTCGTCCGCTCCCATCCCGTCCGGGAACAGATAGTTCGACAGCAGATGATCCGGCAGCGGATGGTCCGCGGCAGGCACGAGCAGCCCCGCTTCGTCGAGCGCGGAGTCGGTGAGCACCATGCCCCGCTCCTCCGCGAACGCCGCCACGACCCGGCGCATCACCGCGACCACCGCCGAGGGGCCGCCGCCCAGCTCGGCCACGGCCGACCGCGCACGGGTGCGCAGTCCTCGGGCCGTGATCACAGGATGAACCTTAGAACGCCCGCAGGTTCGGGGAGGCGAACCGATGGTGAAGAGTGACGCGTCGGGGTGCCCCCGTTCACCACAACGTCACACCGTGCGTACAGAATCCGGCGCATGTCCATCGACTCGGAGCGGCTCAGGCCCCTCCTCCCACTCCGGCCAGGCGCGACACCTCGCGTGGCGATCATCTCGGCGAGCTACGGCGCCGGCCACAACTCGGCCTCCCGGGAGATCTCACGAGCACTCGGAGAGGCCGGATGCGACGTCGAGATCTTCGACTTCGTCGACCTGATGCCCTGGCGGCTCGGGCACAGCCTGAAGGTCGGCTACAAGATGCAGCTCCAGGTCAGCCCCGACTCCTGGGGCACCACGATGAGCCTCGTGATGCCGGGACGCCCGCTCCACAAGCCGTTCAACCGGTTCCTCCGCCTCTCCACCCGCAAGATCACCGAGGCCATGCACGGCGCGGACCTGGTCATCTCCACGCACCCGTTCTGCTCCCAGGTCATCGGACACCTGCGCTCCACCGGACAGCTCACCGTCCCTGCCGTCACCTACCTGACCGACGCCGCGGTCCCGGCGCTGTGGATCAACCCCGGCATCGACCTCAACCTCGCCATCCACGACGTCGCCGCCCGCGAGGCGCGCATGCTCGGCGGCAACGCGGCGGTGGTCCAGCCGCTCGTCCCGCCGGGTGCGGAGTACGTCCCGGGGCAGGTCTTCCCCGACCCCCTGGCGGACCTCGACCTGAAGGGTCCGCGGGCGCTGGTCACCGGCGGTTCGCTGGGCGCCGGTGCGCTCGAGCAGACTGCCCGCGACATCCTCGAGCACAGCGACATGACCCCGATCGTGCTCTGCGCGACCGACCCCTGTCTCAAGCGCCGCCTGGAGCGGATCCCCGGCGTGGTGGCGCTCGGCTGGCGCACCGACGTACGCGCCCTGATGGCGACCAGCGACTGCGTCGTCCAGAACGCCGGCGGCTTCACCTCGCTCGAGGCCCTGGCCTCGGGCACGCCGGTGATCACCTACCGCTCGATCTCCGGCCACGGCGCCGCCAACTCGGCCAACCTGGACCGCGCCGGGCTGATCCCGTGGGCCCGCGACGAGATCGAGCTCGCCAAGCACCTGGTCGTCGCCGCCGAGTCGCCCCGGTTCAACCGGCTCGCGCTCGGGGTTCCCGACATCGTCCAGATCCTCACCGACAGCTACGACGAGACCGCTGTCGCCTAGCTGCCCGAGGGCGGTCCGAAGAGTCGCGCGGCGTTCTGGTGGAGCACCCCGCGCGCCCATTCGTCCCCGAGCCCGAGGCCGAGCACCCCGTCGACCGCCTCCAGGTAGGGGTAGGGGATGTTCGGGAAGTCGCTCCCGAAGAGCACCCGCTCCCCCAGCGCCTTCAGCCGCGGCAACTCCTCGGCCGGGAACGGCGTCGAAGCCTCGGTGAACGCGGTGAACGCCATCGTCGTGTCCAGGTGCACCCCGTCGTACTTCTCCACCAGGTCGAGGAACCGCGCGTAGTCCGGCAGCCCCATGTGGGCGACGATCACCACCAGATCGGGATAGCGCCCGAGCAGCGCCTCCATCCCGGCCGGCCCGGTGAACCGCCCCGGAGCGGGCCCGTGACCGGAGTGGATCACCAGCGGCGTACGCGACTCCGACAGCACCTCCCAGACCGGGTCCAGCAGCGGCGAGTTGGGGTCGTAGTCGCCGACCTGGACGTGCGCCTTGAAGATCCGCGCACCCGCCTCGACCGCCTCCCGCACGTAGTCGCCGGCACCCGGCTCCGGGTAGAACGTCGCCGACTGCAGGCAGTCGGGCTTGTCCGCCGCGAACTCCGCGCCCCACTCGTTCAGCCACGCCGCCATCCCGGGCTTGTGCGGATAGGTGAGCGCCGAGAAGCGACGTACGTCGAGGGCGCGCAGCACCCGGAGCCGCTCCTCCTCGGAGTGCCGATAGGCGATCGGCCACGGCCGGCCGGTCAGCGGCCCGGCCGAGTCGAAGTAGCCCCACACCTTGTCGAGCATCCGCTGCGGCAGGAAGTGGGTGTGTACGTCGAAGATGCCGTCCAGCCCCAGCGCATCGAGCCGCGCGCGGATCTGCGCCGGCTCGTCCGGGGCGATGGTGACCGTCGGAGGCTTCACGACAGGCGAACCTACCCGGCGGACGCGGTGCCCGAGGCCATCGGTGCGGCGAAGGTCTCCGCGATCGCCCGCGCTCTGCCCGGGATCTCGTCGGCGGTCAGCCCCCAGGTGCCCTCGGCGAAGCGCCGAGCCAGCTTCGCCAGCGAGTCGGCGCCCTCGTTGAGCGCCTCACCGACATGGCCGCGTACCCACTCGAACGAGAGCCGCTCGGACTCGCGACACAGGTCGTCGTGCATCCGGGTCAGGCCGGCGAGCTCGGCGCGGTGCTCGGTCTCGTAGCCCTTCGGCATCGACTCCTCGCCCCGCAGCCAGTCCTCGATCAGCGCGAGCGCCACCCGCGAGTCGGTCCGGATGGTCAGCGTGCGCCGCGGCAGCGCCCGCACCGCCTCCGCGATCGCCTGCAGCTCGGCCAGCACCACCAGCGACTGCGGGTCCCGGATCCGGGCGTTGGGCACCTGCCGGCCGAAGCCGTGCTGGCCGTCGCCCGCGAGCCACCCCCAACCGATGAACCCGCGATGGGCCGAACCGTCGGTCGCCACCACCAGCGGCGGCAGCGGCCCCGTCCGGTAGACCGCCAGGGCCTCCACCGCCTCCGCCCGGATGTCCGCGTCGTCCTCGACGAAAGGCACCACGGTGACCCCCGGATAGGCGTCCGCGATCTCGTCGGTCAGCATCCAAAACCGGGAGTTGGACGGCAGCGCGACCACGATCTGCACCGGCGCGATCCGCACGAGAGAGTCGTACGCAGCCCCGACCGCCGCGATGATCGCGTCCTCGGTCCCGCGGGCACCCAGCGATCCCGCCGCGTGCAGCCCCGGACCGGCCAGAACCCAGTCCCAGCTCTCGGCGTCGCTGCGCTCCTTGACGACGATGAAGCAACGCATACCAGACCTCCTGACCCGCCCGAACAAGTCGCTCTCGACGTTACCGGGCGGATCCTGAGAACGAGACAGCAGCGTCAGGATCCGGACACCGCTGACCGGAACGGATCAGACGAGCCCGAGCTCCCGGGCACGTACGCCCGCCTGGAACCGGGACGAGGCCCCGAGCGCCTCCATGAGCTCGGCGACACGGCGCCGATAGGTGCGTACGCCGAGCCCCAGAGTGCGCGCCGCGGCCTCGTCCTTCACGCCGCGGCCGAGCAGGTCGAGCACCTGCGGCGCGATGTCGCGCAGCTCGGCGATCCGGGCGTCGTAGGCGTCCACCGAGGTCGCCGAGCGCCAGGCGGCGTCGAAGAGGGAGGTGACGCCCTGGACCACCTCGGACTGGGTGACGATGCTGAAGCTGCGCTCGCCCAGCCGCCGGTCACCGGCGAGGATCGCGATGCGGCGGTCGATCAGGATGGTCTCGTTGATCTCGTCGGGAGTGATCCGGATCTGGGCGCCGCGGATGTCGCGGATCTCGCGCAGATGGGCGGCGGAGACCGGGTCGAGCAGGACGTTGGGCTGGTAGACCTTCCGCAGCCGCACCCCGCCGCCGTTGCGACCGCACAGCGCGGCCCGGATGCCGGCCTCGGTCCGTGCGGCCGACCAGGTGCGCAGGTCGATCGCGGCGCAGGCGATGTCGGTGGCAGCCGCGAACAGGTGCGAGGTGCGTCGCACGAGCTCCTCCTCGCCCCGTACGACGGCGACGGTCCCACCCGTGCGGATCGTCCCCACCGTGTTGGTCATGGCGTCGATTCTCCCCCGGCCCACCAAGGGGCGGGCGGCGATCGGCAACAACCTGCCAAGGACGTGAGTACGCAGCGACGGGCCGCGACGCTGGAGAGCATGACGACGAACAACCTCACCGCCGGCGCCGCCGGCACCTGGCAGCTCGGCGACAAGCGGATCAACCGGATCGGCTTCGGCGCGATGCGCCTGATCGGCAACCTGTCCACCCCGGTCGCCCCCGATCGCGAGAACGCGATCACGGTGCTCCGCCGCGCCGTCGAGCTCGGCGTGAACCACATCGACACCGCGGCGATCTACTTCACCCCGACGCGCTCGGCCAACGAGCTGATCGCGACCGCCCTCCAGCCGTACGCCGACGACCTGGTCATCGCGACCAAGGTCGGCCCGACCCCGCGCGGCCGCGACGGCGCCTGGGAGTCCGAGCCCCGGCCCGAGCGGCTGCGCGACCAGGTCGAGGAGAACATCCGCCAGCTCGGCCTCGACCACCTCGACGTGGTGAACCTGCGCTGGGGAGTCGGGCTCGAGCGCGGCACCGGGTCGATCGCCGACCACTTCGGCGCGCTGCTCGACCTGCGCGAGGCAGGCCTGGTCGAGCACGTCGGCCTCTCCAACATCGGACCCGAGCAGCTCACCGAGGCGCTCGCGATCGGACCGGTTGCCTGCGTGCAGAACCAGTACGGCCTCACCACCCGCCGCGAGGACGATGCCCTGCTGCGGCTGTGCGGCGAGCACGGGGTCGCGTTCGTACCCTTCAACTCCATCGGCGCCGCCGTCCCCGGCGCGGTCCCCGGAACCTCCCCCGACGAGACCGGTCGCGACATCGTCGAGGCCATCGCCGAGGCGCATGCCGCGACCCCCTCGCAGGTACGCCTCGCCTGGACGCTCCACCAGGGCCCGCACGTGCTCACCATCCCCGGCACCGCCGACCCCGACCATCTCGAGGAGAACATCGCCGCCGGCGCCCTCCGGCTCACCGACGAGGAGGTCGCCAGGCTGAGCCTGGCCGGCGACCCCTCTCACTCCCCGGCGGCGTAGAGCCCGTCGATGATGTCGGCGTACTTCTTGCTCACCACCCGGCGCTTGAGCTTCAGGGTCGGCGTCAGCTCCTCGGACTCGGCGGTCCACTCCTCGCCGAGCAGCTCGAAGGCCTTGACCTGCTCGGGACGCGACAGCCGGGCGTTGGCCGCCTCGACCGCCTGGCCCACCGCACCCCGGATGACTGGGTGCTGAGCCAGCTCGGCGAGCGAGCCGGCCTCGACGCCGAGCTTCTGCGCGACCACCGGGGCGATCTCGCCGTCGAGGGTGAGCACGGCGACGACGTACGAACGGCCGTCGCCGACCACCATCGCGTGGCCGACCAGCGGGCTCTCCTTGAGGAGGTTCTCGATGTTGGACGGCGCGATGTTCTTGCCCGCCGAGTTGATGATCATCTCCTTCTTGCGGTCGACGACGCTGAGGAAGCCGTCCTCGTCGAGGGAGCCGATGTCGCCGGTGTGCAGCCACCCGTCGGCGTCGAGGAGCGCGGCGGTCGCCTCCGGCCGGCGTACGTAGCCAGGGGTCGTGATCGGACCGCGGAACAGGATCTCGCCGTCCTCTGCGATCCGCACCTCGATCCCGGGATGGGGCCGGCCGACCGTGCCGAGCCGGAATCCGTCCGGCCCGTTGGCGGTCGCGGCGCCGGTGGTCTCGGTCATCCCGTAGACGTCGTAGACCTTGATCCCCAGCCCGGCGAAGAACTTCGCGACCTCGAGCGGCATCGGCGCGGCCGCGCTCGCCGCCCACTCGACCTTGTCGAGCCCGAGCAGGGCACGCATGGTCGAGAGGACCGCGGCGTCCGCCTGCTCGAACTGAGCCTGCAGCTCGGGCGAGGTGGTCTGCCCGGTCTGCTGCGACTCGACGTAGGCGAGGCCGACCGCCATCGCCTTCTCCACGGCCTCCCGCTTGGCGTCGTCGGTCTCGGCGGCGAGCAGGGCGGTGACGCCGGTGCGGATCTTCTCCCACACCCGCGGCACCCCGAAGAAGCTGGTCGGGTGCACCTCCTGGAGCGTGGCGAGCAGCAGCGAGGGGTCCTGGATCAGGTAGACGTGACCACCGTTGAACTGCGGGATGTAGAGGCTGAGCACCCGCTCGGCGATGTGCGCGAACGGCAGGTAGGAGACCAGGATGCCCGGCTCCTCGATCCCCGAGGTCGACAGCGAGCTGGTGGTCTCGAAGACGATGTTGCGGTGGGTGAGCACCACGCCCTTGGGCTGCCCGGTGGTGCCCGAGGTGTAGAGCATCGTGACCGTGTCCTCCGGGGTCACCGCCGCGCTGCGCGCGTCCAGCTCCTCGCCGACCTCGGCGAGCGCCTCCGCCCCCGAGGCGACGAAGTCGTCCCACGAGACCGCCCGCGTGTCGTCGGGCACCGCGGTGTCGATGGTGACGACGCGCAGGATCTCCTCACGCTTCAGCCCGAGCGCCCAGCGGGCGACGTGGTCGTCGGTCTCCAGCACCACGATCCGCGGGTCCGCGTGCTCGGCGACGTAGCCCACCTGGTCGGGCGCGAGGGTGTTGTAGATGCTGATCGGCACACCACCCGCGAGCACCGCGGCCAGGTCGGCGACGATGTGCTCGATGCGGTTGGCGGCCATGATCGCGACCGACTCCCCCGGCTGGAGGCCGGCCTTGACGTACGCGGCGGCCAGCTCGCGGGCCCGCTGGTGCAGCTCGGCCCAGGTCAGGGTGCGCCAGCCGGTGCCGTCGGCGGTGTGCCGGTCGGAGAAGGCCGGCTCGGTGCCGCGCTCGGCGACCACCTTCGCAAGCACGTCGACCATGGTCTGGTCGCCGATCTGGGACTCGAGGGCGGCGCGGTCGGCGAGAACGTCGGGCATCAGGTCGCTCCTTCATAGGTTGTGACTCGGGTCACAATTGAGTTGCCTCGACCGTAGGGACGCACCGGCGCGGACACAAGAGCCCGTCCGCACCATTTGAGAATCCATGCCATCGGAACTTTTCCACTCAACGGAAAGCGGCTGTGGCGACGGCCACCCGGACAGGAGTTCACTCACCCCATGGCAGATGAACGTACGCAGGTTGTGATCGTCGGCGCCGGCCCCGCAGGGATGCTGTTGAGCCATCTCCTCGCCGCCGACGGGGTTGACTCGGTCGTGGTCGAGACCCGGTCAGAGGAGTACGTCGCCGCCCGGATCCGCGCCGGCATCCTGGAGCAGTCGAGCGTCGACCTGCTCACCGAGGTCGGGCTCGGCGACCGGCTGGCCCGCGACGCCGACAAGCACCGCGGGATCTACCTGCAGTGGCCCGAGGAGCGACACCACCTCGACTTCGTCGACCTGGTCGACCGGGCGGTCTACGTCTACGGCCAGACCGAGGTGCAGAAGGACCTGATCGAGGCCCGGCGCGCCGCCGGGCAGGTGGTCCACTACGAGGTCAGCGACACCGCGCTGCACGACATCGAGTCCGACCGGCCGTCGGTCACCTTCACCGACGCCGACGGGGTCGCCCGGCGGATCCGGGCTGACGTGATCGTCGGCTGCGACGGCTCCTTCGGCCCCAGCCGCGCCGCGATCCCCGCCCGGGAGAGCTGGGACCGCACCTACCCGTACAGCTGGTTCGGCATCCTCGCCGACGTCGCGCCCTCGACCGACGAGCTGATCTACGCCTGGCACCCCGACGGCTTCGCGCTGCACTCGATGCGCTCGGAGAACGTCTCCCGGTTCTACCTCCAGGTGCCCAACGGGACCGACCCGGCGACCTGGTCCGACGACCAGATCTGGGACGCGCTCGCCACCCGGCTCGGCCATGGCCAGAACGGCTGGACGCTGCAGTCGGGCCGAATCACCGACCGCAGCGTCCTGCCGATGCGCTCGCACGTCTCCACGCCGATGCGCCACGGGCGACTCTTCCTGGCCGGCGACGCCGCCCACATCGTCCCGCCGACCGGCGCCAAGGGCCTCAACCTCGCGATCGCCGACGTCGCGCTGCTCGCACCCGCGCTCACCGCGCTGCTCAAGGGCGACCCGCGGCTGGCTGACGACTACTCCGAGACCGCGCTGCGGCGCGTCTGGCGCTGCACCCACTTCTCCTGGTTGATGACCACGATGCTGCACACCGCCGAGGACCCGTTCGACACCCAGCTCCAGCTCTCCCAGCTGCGCTGGGTGACCTCCAGCGAGCACGCCGCCGCCGGGCTCGCGGAGAACTACGCCGGGCTGCCGATCGGATTCTGAAGGGTCACTTGTCCCGCCACCCGATTCATGTTTAGGTAAGCCTTACCTAAACATGGAGGTGTCATGGAGTCGACTCCCCGCATTGCCCGCAGCATCCTGTCCTGCCCCCGCGGGGGCAGCGTGGTGATCGACGGCATCCCCTACTCGATGGAGGAGCTCGAGATGCAGGGGTTCGCCGACGACGGCGGGCGGCCGACCTTCCTGTGCCCGCCCGAGCAGCGGATGGCGTACGCCGGCCGCCGGGGCAGCCATGTCGTGCTGGTCCTCCAGGGCGCGCTGGGCGACCGCGAGGCGGTCCGGCTCACCGGCACGCTGCGGTGGCTGCGTACGGATGCCTGCACGTGCTGCGAGACGGAGTGGGAGGAGATCGTCATGGACGTCGCCAACGTGATGCTGGTCCGTCCCACCGGCGAGGCGGTCCCGATCCCGCTCGACGCCTTCACCGACCGCGACCTCGACCTCAACGACGGCGTGCTCCACCGCAACCAGGACCACCTCAACAACCACCATGGCAACGAGCTCCGCGAGGCGGTGGCGACCCGCTCCTACATCCCCGTCGACACCATCCTGGCCGCCCAGATCACCGGCCTCTGCGCCGACGGCTTCGAGTTCCAGTGGGTCGACGAGCGGGGCGCGCACAGCGCGCGCACCACCTTCGACCGGCCCGCCCGGACACCGGAGGACCTCGTCGCCGGGGTCCGGAAGGCCCTCGCCGCCGAGATCTGCTGAGCGGGACACACACGCCGAACCTGTTTCCCGGTACACAAATCCCATGTACCTTGGTGACGTATCAACGTCGTGCAAGGAGGCTCGGATGGTTGTGCAGACACTTCGCTCGATCGGTGGCTACGTGGGTGCCGTCGCCGGCACCCCGGTCCGGATGATCACGCCGACCAGGCCGCAGCCTCGCCGGGAGTACGACCAGACGCTGCGTACGTTGTCGGAGGCATCGGTCGAGAAGTACTTCAACGCGTTCAAGGACGTCGACTGGGACGCCCCGGAGATGGCCGTCGACGAGGACGACGAGCGCTGGATCCTGCCCACGCTCGACCTGCTCGGCGCCCACCCGTGGTACCAGTCGCTGCCCAAGGCACGGCAGATCGAGGTCGGCCGGCACCGGCTCACCGCCATGGTCAAGACCGGCTCCCAGTTCGAGCAGCTGCTCCTCCTCGGCGGCACCCAGTTCCTCATGGGCGTCGACAACGGCGACCCCGAGTTCCGCTACTTCATGCACGAGCTCACCGAGGAGACGCACCACATCCAGATGTTCCAGGAGTTCACCAACCGGGTCTGCCCCGACGTCGCGGGCGCACCGGGCTGGCTGATGCGGTCCATCCCGCTCGTGGGACACCTCGGCGCGCTCTACCCGGCCCTCTTCTTCGCGATCATCCTGGCCGGCGAGGAGCCGATCGACCACGTGCAGAAGGAGGCCATGCGCGGCGGCGGCACCCACCCGCTCCTGGACCGGATCATGGCGATCCACATCGCCGAGGAGGCGCGCCACATCGGCTTCGCGCACGCCTGGCTCGAGGAGCACGCGCCGTCGCTCAACCCGGTCTCGCGTCTCGCCCTCGGCATCCTCACGCCGCTCGCGATGCGGCTGGGCTCGGACGCGATCATCATCCCGTCCCGCGCCGACCGGGAGCTCATGGGCCTTCCCGACTCGGTGGTACGCGAGGTCTGGGGCACCGGTCCCGAGGCCGCCGCGTTCCGCCGCCACCTCTTCGCCGACGTCCGGATGCTCTTCGACAACCTCGGGCTGCGTACGCCGCTGACCCGGTGGTCCTGGCGGGTGCTCGGGGTCGACGGCCGGCCGGCGCGGTTCCGCGCCGAGCCTCCCGGCGTCGCTGCTTGACGAGCGGAGTTGAATGGCATCACCGACTCAACCGAGGAGCACGATGCCGAACAACGACAATGGCCGCGCGAACATCGGCGTGGTGGGCCTGGCCGTGATGGGGTCCAACCTGGCCCGCAACCTCGCCTCCCGCGAGGGCAACACGGTGGCGGTCTACAACCGCACCTACGCCCGCACCGAGGAGCTCGTCACCGATCATCCCGAGGCCGGATTCCTCGCCTCCGAGACGATCGACGACTTCGTGGCGACGCTGTCCAAGCCGCGCACGGCGATCATCATGGTCCAGGCCGGCAAGGGCACCGACGCGGTGATCGAGCAGCTGGCCGAGCGGTTCGAGCCCGGCGACATCATCGTCGACGGCGGCAACGCCAACTTCAACGACACCATCCGGCGCGAGCGTGAGCTGCGCGAGCGGGGCCTCAACTTCGTCGGCACCGGCATCTCCGGCGGCGAAGAGGGTGCGCTCAACGGCCCCTCGATCATGCCCGGCGGCTCGGCCGAGGCCTGGGAGACGCTCGGCCCGATCCTGAAGTCGATCGCGGCGGTCGCGGAGGGCGAGCCCTGCGTGACCCACGTCGGCACCGACGGCGCCGGCCACTTCGTGAAGATGGTCCACAACGGCATCGAGTACGCCGACATGCAGCTGATCGCCGAGGCCTACGACCTCCTCCGGCGGGTGGGCGGGCTCTCGGTGGAGCAGCTGGTCGACGTCTTCAAGGACTGGAACACCGGCGACCTGGAGTCCTACCTGATCGAGATCACCGCCGAGGTGCTTGCCCAGACCGACGCCGAGACCGGGTCGCCGCTCGTGGACGTCATCCTCGACGAGGCCGGCTCGAAGGGCACCGGCGTGTGGACCGTGCAGAACGCGCTCGGCCTCGGCATCCCGGTCTCCGGGATCGGCGAGGCGGTCTTCGCCCGGGCGGTCTCCTCCAAGCCGGCGCAGCGCGGCGCGATGCGGGCCACCGTCACCAACCGTCCGAAGCCGCCCGAGGTCCCCGACACGTTCGTCGACGACGTACGCGCGGCTCTCTACGCCTCGAAGGTGGTCGCCTACGCGCAGGGGTTCGACCTGATCGTGGCCGGCGCGAAGGAGTACGGCTGGGACATCGACCTCGGTGCGCTCGCCAAGATCTGGCGGGCCGGCTGCATCATCCGGGCGCGGTTCCTCAACCGGATCGTGGACGCCTACGCCACCAAGCCCGACCTCGAGACGCTGCTGGTCGACCCCTACTTCGCCGACGCGGTCGCCTCCGGCGAGGAGGCGTGGCGTCGCGTCGTCGGGATCGCGGCCGCCTCCGGCGTACCGGCCCCGGGGTTCTCCTCGGCGCTGGCCTACTTCGACTCGCTCGCCGCCGACCGGCTTCCGGCGGCGCTCATCCAGGGCCAGCGGGACTTCTTCGGTGCGCACACCTACAAGCGCATCGACAAGGACGGCACCTTCCACACGTTGTGGTCTGACGACCGCTCGGAGATCGCGACGACACCCTCGACGCACTAGATACCGAACTTGGGTCTGTCGGCGTAGCGAGCGGCGGTCCTAGCCTGAAGCATGGGCTTCGATGTCGCCGCCGAGAGGTATGCCCGCTTCATGGGGCGCTACGCCGAACCCCTCGCCCCTCACTTCGCCGACTTCGCCCGGATCAGCATGGGGCAGCGCGTGCTCGACGTCGGCTGCGGCCCGGGCACGCTCACCCGCCACCTGGTGACGCTCACCGAGGCGCACCTGGTCGCCGCCGTCGACCCCTCGCCGCCCTTCATCGAGGCGGTCGCACGGCAGCTGGCCAGGGTGGACGTGCACACCGGCGTGGCCGAGGCGCTCCCCTTCGCCGACAACTGGTTCGACGCCTCGCTGGCGCAGCTGGTCGTGCACTTCATGACCGACCCGGAAGCGGGGATCAAGGAGATGATCCGGGTCACCCGCCCCGGCGGCACGGTCGCGGCTTGCGTGTGGGACGGCGACACCGGTGCCGTCGCGCCGTTCTGGGCGTGCGTGCACGAGATCGACCCGGACGCCGAGGACGAGGCCTTCCTCGCGGGGTCGCGCCTGGGGGACCTCGAGAAGCTGTTCAAGAAGCTCGGCCTCCGCAGGGTCGAGCCCAGCGGCCTGGTCATCCGCGTCACCCACCCGACCTTCGAGGACTGGTGGGACCCCTACACGTTCGGCGTCGGCCCGGCGGGTGACTACGTGGCGTCCCTCGACGACGCCGGCCGTACGGCGCTCGAGGAGGTCGCCCGGCGCCGGCTCGGGAACGGCCCGATCACGGTGACCGCGACGGCCTGGGCTGCCCGCGGCATCGTCGCCTGATCGCTCGTTCGACCACGCCCTCGTCCGGCGTGGCAATTTGCATCGTTCCCCTATCCTCCATAAGGTTGTAAAAGTCAACCAATCAGAGGGGCGATGATGGAACAGGCGACCTACCGCGACCTGATGCATCGGCTCAGCGAGGTCGGGGCCGTCAAGAAGAGCCTCGCCCGCAACCTCCCGCCCGACCTGCCGGCCGGCTCGGCGGGCGTGCTGGGCCTGCTGAGCCGGCACGGCGAGATGACGATCAGCGAGCTCACCGATCTGCTCGCCATCGACATCTCGGTGACCAGCCGCCACGTGTCGTACCTCGCCGACCAGGGCTGGCTCGAACGCTCCCCCAACCCGGCCGACGGGCGCTCGCGTCTGCTGCGACTCACCGACTCCGGGCACGACCTGCTCAGCGGCTTCGCCGACCAGATCACCGAGCTCCTCGCCGAGCGGCTCTGCGACTGGAGCGACGACGACGTCCACGAGCTGATCCGGCTCATGGCCAAGCTGCACGACAGCCTCGCCTGCCCGGCACACCCCCTCACCCACGTACGCAACCAACGCTCTGCTCACCCCCGCTGAGCTCTCGAAGAAGGGAAGTCCATGGCAACGACAACAGCCGAGCGGACTCACGCCGGTCCACCTGGAAGCCCGTCCGAGGACGGCTTCCACATGTCTCACCGCGAGATCATGGAGGCGCTCTCGGGTCTGCTGCTCGGCATGTTCGTGGCGATGATCTCCTCCACGATCGTCTCCAACGCCCTGCCCGAGATCATCGCCGACATCGGCGGCGGGCAGTCGGCCTACACCTGGGTGGTCACGGCCTCCCTGCTGACCATGACGGCCACCACCCCGCTGTGGGGCAAGATGGCCGACCTGTTCAGCAAGAAGCTGCTCATGCAGATCGCGCTGGTCCTGTTCGTGGCCGCCTCGGCCGTCGCCGGCCTGGCCCAGAACCCGGGCGAGCTGATCGCCGCGCGGGCCGTCCAGGGCATCGGCATGGGCGGGCTGACCGCCCTGGCCCAGGTCATCATGGCGGCGATGATCTCGCCGCGTGAGCGTGGCCGCTACTCGGGCTACCTCGGCGCCGTCTTCGCGGTCGCCACCGTCGGCGGCCCGCTGATCGGCGGCGTCATCACCGACGCCGACTCGCTCGGCTGGCGCTGGTGCTTCTACGTCGGCATCCCGTTCGCGGTGATCGCGTTCGTCGTCCTGCAGAAGACCCTGCACCTGCCCGTCATCAGGCGCGAGGGCGTCAAGGTCGACTGGGCCGGCGCGTTCTTCATGGCTGCCGGCGTCTCCCTGCTGCTCATCTGGGTCACCTTCGCCGGCGACAAGTACGACTGGGCCTCCTGGGAGACCGCGGCCATGGTCGGCGGCTCCGTGCTGCTCCTGCTGATCTTCGTGCTCGTCGAGTCTCGGGCCAAGGAGCCGATCATCCCGCTGCGGCTCTTCGCCAACCGCACGATCACGCTCTCCTCGCTCGCCTCGCTCTTCGTCGGCGTGGCGATGTTCGCCGGCACGATCTTCTTCAGCCAGTACTTCCAGCTGGCTCGCGGCGAGTCGCCGACGATGGCCGGCGTGATGACGATCCCGATGATCGCCGGACTGTTCCTCTCCTCGACGATCTCCGGCCAGGTCATCACCCGCACCGGGAGATGGAAGGCCTGGCTGGTCGTCGGCGCCGTCCTCATCGTCGGCGGGCTGGGTCTGCTCGGCACGATCCGCTACGACACCGAGTACTGGCACGTCGCCGTCTTCATGGCCGTCCTCGGCCTCGGCGTCGGCATGACGATGCAGAACCTGGTCCTCTCCACGCAGAACCAGGTCACCCCCGCCGACCTCGGCGCGGCCAGCTCCATGGTGACCTTCTTCCGCAGCCTCGGCGGCGCGATGGGCGTCTCCGCGCTCGGTGCGCTGATGGCCCACCGGGTCACCGACTACGTCTCGGACGGTCTCGCGGACCTCGGTCCGCGCTATGCAACGCTCGCCCAGGGCACCTCGGGCGAGATCCCGGACATGGACAAGGTCCCGGAGCCGCTGCGCTCGGTGCTGGAGAGCGCCTACGGCCACGGCATCGCCGACATCTTCCTGGTCGCCGCCGGTGCAGCCGTGATCGCGCTGCTGTTCGTGGTGTTCATCAAGGAGGTGCCGCTGAAGACCAAGGGCGGGCTCGCCCAGGCCGCCGAGGAGGCTGCCTCGGTCGACGGGCCGGCCGCGGTCGCCGAGGGCGTCGCCGGGGTGCCCGAGCAGCACGCCGCCCCGGTCTCTCACGGGATCCCGCTGCACGGGTCCGTCCGCGGCTCCGGCGACGTCCCGGTCCCGCACGCCGCGGTCACGCTGATCTCGCTGTCCGGGCGCCAGCTCGGCCGCTCGGTCGCCCACGCCGACGGCTCCTACTCGGTGGACGCGCCCGGCTCGGGGACGTACGTCCTGATCGCGTCGGCCGACGGCTTCCAGCCGCAGGCCTCCACGGTGGTCGTGGGCGGTGAGCCGGTGGCGTACGACCTCCTGCTCAGCGGCACCACCGGCCTCAAGGGCATCGTGCGCGGCGGCGAGGACGGCGCGCCGATCAGGGACGCGATGGTGATCGTGACCGACGTACGCGGCGACCTGCTCTCCACCGGCACCACCGTCGCGGACGGCACCTTCTTCATCGACGAGCTGGTCCCGGGACCGGCCACGGTGGCGGTCAACGCGGAGGGCTTCCGTCCGCGCGCGGTGCCGATCGAGATCGGCGCCACCGGGTTGACCCGGATCGAGGTCGAGATGGCCACCGGCGCCCGGCTGACCGGTGTCGTGAGGTCGGCCTTCGGTCCCCTCGCCGACGCCCGGGTCACGCTGATCGACGCGGCCGGCAACGTGGCCGGCACCGCGACGACGGGTGCGGACGGGGCGTACGCCTTCGCCGATCTCGACAGCGGCGACTACACCGTCCTGGCGACCAGCTATCCGCCTGCGGCCGGCGCCGTGAGCCTCACCGGCCACGGTGTCGACGGCCACGAGATCGTCCTCTCCCACCCCGAGGACTGATCGGCGATGGCACTGACCGCACAGATCCGCACCCGCGACGGCTGGCCCGTGGCGCACGCGGTCGTCACCCTCACCGACACGGCCGGCGGTCAGGTGCTGCGCGCCGAGGCCGACGAGGACGGTGTCGTCACCGACGACACCGTCCTCGCCCCCGGGCCGTACGTCGCGATCGTCACCGCGATCGGCTGGTCCCCCACGGCGGCGACCGCACTGGTGACCGGCTCCGGTCTCGCTTCCCTCGGGACCGTCACGCTGACCCGCCAGGGCGACACCTCGCTGCCGGCCCCTGGGCCGTGGACCATCGATCCCGCCCACTCCACCGTCGGCGCGGTCGCCCAGCACCTCGGCATCTCCAGCGTGCGCGGCCGGTTCACCGACTTCGCCGGGGTCGTCGAGATCGCCCCGGACCATCTGGAGAAGTCACGTGTGGAGACGGTCATCCGGGCCGCCTCGATCGACACCGGTAACCGGATGCGGGACGACCACCTCCGCAGCGGCGACTTCCTGGACGTCGAGGCGTTTCCCGAGATCGTCTACCGCTCCACCGGCCTCACCCCGGCCGGCGCGGACCGCTGGACCGTCCACGGGGATCTCTCGATGCACGGGCAGACCCGTCCCGTCGACCTCGACGTCGCCTACCTCGGCACCGGCCCCGACGCCTGGGGCGGCACCCGCGCCGCCTTCCGCGCCACCGCTCAGCTGCGGCGCGAGGACTTCGCGATGAACTACAACCAGGCCGTCGCCGCCGGCATCGCCGCCATCGGTACGACCCTCAAGGTGGAGCTGGACATCCAGGCCGTCCAGGGTGACTCGCTGCCGGGCTGAGCCGAGGCGTCAGCCAGGTCGGCCGAGGCGTCGGCCAGGTCGGCCCAGGCGTCAACCGCGTCGGCCGAGCTGGCATCGCTGTGCCGGCTCGGCCGACGTACGTGACGCCTCGGCCGACGGGGGCGACGCCTCGGCAGGCTGATCACTGACGGCCGACTGAGACTCTGCGAGTATGAGTGCATGGAGCTGCGCCATCTTCGCTACTTCGTCGCGGTCGCCGAGGAGCGCCACTTCGGCCGGGCGGCCGAACGGCTCCACATGGCGCAGCCGCCGCTGTCGCAGCAGATCCGCCAGCTCGAGGCCGAGCTGGGGCTGACCCTGCTCACCAGGACGACGCGACGGGTCGACCTGACGCCGGCCGGGGCTGCGTACCTGGAACGGGCGCGGGAGATCCTCGGCGCCGTCGACGCCGCCGCGCACGAGGCCGCCAGCATCGCCTCCGGGCGGCGCGGACGGCTGCTGATCGGGTGCGTCGGATCGGCGACGTACTCGCTGCTCCCGGCCCTCGCTCGCACCCTGCGCGCGGAGCTGCCGGAGGTCGAGTTCGGGTTCCGGGGCGAGATGCTCTCGCCGGACCAGGCCGCGGCGCTCACCGACGGCACCCTCGACCTCGGCCTGCTCCGTCCCCTGCCCACGAATCCCTCCCCCGGCCCCGGCCTCTCGATCACCCACGTGCGGCAGGAGAGCCTGCTGGTGGCGCTGCCGAAGGACCACCGCTTCGCCGCCCGTCGTCGCATACGCATCGCCGACCTCGACGGCGAAGCCCTCGTCATCCACGCCGGCGGCGGCCGCTCGGCGATGAACGCGATGATCCAGCACCTCTTCGACGAGGCCGGGATCAGCACCCACATCGCCCACGAGGTCGCCGAGACCTCCACCCTGGTCACGTTCGTGGCCGCCGGCCTCGGCGTGGCGATCGTCCCCGAGCCCACCGCCGCCCTCGCCGTCCCCGGCGTCGTCTACGTACCCCTCACCGGCACCCCCGGCGTCGAGCTCGTCGCCGCCACCCGGGCGGGCGACGAGAGCCCGCTGCTCGCCCGCGCGCTGACGATCCTGGCGAGTCTCAGCGCCGACTAGCTGTGATGTCCAGGGAGGTTGTATCGCCCGGCATCGGTGAGCCTGTCTGACAGGCGAAGGCCTCCGGTTGTGAAGTGGAGCTGTCTAGGAACCGCTTCACGAACCAGGAGGCCTTCGTGTCCCACGCTAACGCTGCTCTGACCCCACGCGCCCGTTTACGACTCGCTCGGCTCGTTGTCGATGACGGGTGGACCTATGCTGCGGCGTCCAAGATGTTCATGGTCGCTCCACGAACCGCGAAGAAGTGGGCAGACCGCTACCGGTCCGAGGGGCCTGCGGGGATGACCGACCGCAGCTCACGGCCACACTCGAGTCCGACCAAGACAGCGCCTGTGGTCGTCCGGCGAATCGTGCGGCTGCGATGGCGCCACCGGCTTGGCCCGGTCCAGATCGCCGGCCGGCTCGGGATGCAGGCCTCGACGGTGCACGCGGTTCTGGTGCGGTGTCGGATCAGCCGGCTCTCCCACATCGACCGCGTCACCGGTGAGCCGATCCGCCGTTACGAACACCCGCACCCAGGCTCGCTGATCCACGTCGACGTCACCAAGTTCGGCAACATTCCTGATGGTGGCGGCCACCGCTTCATCGGACGCCAGCAGAGCAAGGCCAACGCCCAATCCACGGCCCGCCGCACTGGAGAGCGCGGTCACGACTACCGTCCCCGGATCGGGACCGCTTTCGTGCACACCGTCATCGATGACCACTCCCGGATGGCCTACGCCGAAATCTGCACCGATGAGAAGGCCGCCACCGCCATCGCAGTGTTGCAACGAGCCGTGGCCTGGTTCGCCGACCATGGCGTCAACGTGGAACGAGTCCTGTCCGACAACGGCTCGGCCTACCGGTCCTACGCCTGGCGCAACGCCTGCACCGAACTCGGCATCAAGCACAAACGCACCCGGCCTTACCGACCCCAGACCAACGGAAAGATCGAACGCTTCCACCGCACCCTGGCCGACGGCTGGGCCTACGCCCGCCTGTACGAGTCAACCGAGCAACGCAACACCGCGCTACCCGGCTGGCTCCACTTCTACAATCATCACCGCGCCCACTCCGCCATTGGAGGCCAACCACCGATCACCCAGCTGACCAACCTCCCTGGACATCACAACTAGCCGAGGCGGCTCAGCGGCAGCGCAGCGTCTGCGACGGGGCGACGCCGTAGGCCTGACGGTAGGCGGCGGCGAAGCGGCCGAGATGGGTGAAGCCCCAGCGGTGGGCGACCTCGGCGACGGTGTCCCCGCGGCTGGCGATGAGATCCGCGTGGACGCGTTCGAGGCGGATCTCCTGCAGTCGCTGGGTCGGGGTGCGGCCGAGGTAGCGCTGGAAGCCCTGCTGGAGCCGGCGGATGCCGACGTCGGCCTCGCGGGCCAGGTCCGAGACGGTCCACTCCCGGGCCGGGTCGGCCTCCATGGCCTCCACGACGCGGGAGACGATGCGGGGCTGGACGGAGCCGACGGCGGGCTCCTCGGGGAAGCAGGCGGCGACGAAGGCCGCGGTCAGCGTCCCCGCCAGCCGGCGACGCACCCGCTCGTCGCCGACCAGAGCCGGGTTGCGCATGGCCTCGGTGCCGAGCGAGCCGAGCAGGCCGATCCAGGCGCGGGCGCCGTCGGCACGCAGGTCGAGCTGGGCGGGCAGCCGGTCGGTGTGCAGGCCGACCAGGGCAGCGACCTCGTCGACCAGGTAGTCGCGGTCGACCCGCATCCCGACGATGGAGCAGTCGGCCGACCACCGGGTCATCTTGGTCGGACGGTCGGGTGGACAGACGGTCGCCTGACCGTCGAGCGAGAGCACGTGAGCGCCGCCGACGTTGGCCTCGAGGACACCGCTGCGCGGGACGTTGACCGCCCAGGCGCCCGGGTGGTCGGACTCGACCGACACCTCGGCGCCCCAGCCGATCCGGGTCAGCCGGACCGGGCCGAGGTCGACCGCACGCAGCTCCGCCGGACGAGCCGGGCGACCGCGCATGGTCAGGGCATGTGGGAAGTAGGCCCGGGAGACCTCGTCGGAGAAGGTCTCCATGTCGCCGGACGACCCGGACGATGCGGTGAGAGTGCCGGTCACGCTCATCTGTCACCCCCTTAGTGACGTCCTTCACATTAACAGCGCATCGGCGTCCCGCCGAGAGCCTCCGGAAACCCGGTGCGCAATCCGGACAACCCCTTCGCCCAGCGGATCGCCGCCCTCGCGATCCGGATCTAGCGTCATTCCCCGACGTGACCGCCGCCACACATCCTGCGGCCCGACGAAGGAGGAGCTCCATGGACCCACGCACCCTGCGGTCGACCTTCGGCCGCTTCGCGACCGGCGTCACCGTGATCACCTGCCGTACCCCCGACGGCGCCCACCACGGCGCCACGGTCACGGCCTTCACACCGATCTCGCTCGACCCGCCGCTGGTGCAGGTCGCCCTGACGCGTACGTCCAAGGCGGCCGCCTATCTCGAGGGCGCCGCCTTCGCGGTCAACGTGCTCGCGGCCGACCAGAGCGATGTCGCCATGCACTTCGCCGGACGCCCGTGCGGCGACCCGCTCCCCTGGCGCGAGGGCGCGACGGCGCCACGGCTCGGCGGGACCGCCGCGACGCTGGTGTGCCGGCCGTGGCGTACCGACGACGGCGGGGACCACCTGCTGTTCCTCGGGGAGGTCGTCGAGGTGATCACCACCGACCGCAAGCCGCTGCTCTTCCACGACAGCGCCTTCCACCACATCGGCAACCCGTCCTCGGAGGTCGTCTGGCTCGGCTGCCAGGACGACCCGAGCACCGGCTGGTTCGACGCCACCACGTCGTTCACCGCCATCGAGACTCCCGCGATCCCGCGATCCACCCGCTACTGACGCCCACCAACAGCCAGACCAAGGAGAGAACCATGACCGACACCCTCGCCCCCGAGTCCCAGACGGACGGCCCGCCGACCGTCAACCCGGCCGCCGAGTCGCCCGCCAACAAGCAGACCAACTTCGCCTCGCGGCCGATGACCGGCGACGAGTACATCGAGAGCCTGCGCGACGGCCGCGAGATCTACCTGCACGGCGAGCGGGTCGAGGACGTCACCACGCACCCGGCCTTCCGCAACCCGGTGCGGATGACCGCGCGCCTCTACGACGCCCTGCACACCGGCCCACACGTCGACGAGGTCACCGTGCCGACCGACACCGGCAACGGCGGCGTCACGATGCCGTTCTTCAAGACCCCGACCTCCTCGGCTGACCTGCTCAAGGAGCGCGACGCGATCGCGCGCTGGGCGAAGATGACGTACGGCTGGATGGGCCGCTCCCCCGACTACAAGGCCAGCTTCCTCGGCACGCTGCACGCCAACAAGGAGCTGTACGCCCCGTTCCAGGACAACGCCGAGCGCTGGTATCGCGAGTCCCAGGAGAAGGTCCTCTACTGGAACCACGCGATCATCAACCCGCCGGTCGACCGCCAGCTGCCGCCGGACGAGGTCGGCGACGTCTACATGAAGGTCGAGAAGGAGACCGACGCCGGCCTGATCGTCTCCGGCGCGAAGGTGGTGGCGACCGGGAGCGCGATCACCAACTACAACTTCATCGCCCACTACGGCCTGCCGATCCGCAAGAAGCAGTTCGCGCTGATCTGCACCGTCCCGATGGACGCCCCGGGCATCAAGCTGATCTGCCGCTCCTCCTACACCGAGCAGGCGGCCCGGAACGGCGAGCCTTTCGACTACCCGCTGTCGAGCCGGATGGACGAGAACGACACCATCTTCATCTTCGACAAGGTGCTCGTGCCCTGGGAGAACGTCTTCATGTACGGCGACGTCGACCGGATCAACGCGTTCTTCCCGCAGTCGGGGTTCCTGCCGCGGTTCACCTTCCAGGGCTGCACCCGCCTGGCCGTCAAGCTCGACTTCATCGCCGGCCTGCTGATGAAGGCGCTCGACGCCACCGGCTCGGGCGGCTTCCGCGGCGTACAGACGCGGGTGGGCGAGGTCATCGGCTGGCGCAACCTGTTCTGGTCGCTGACCGAGTCGATGGCCCGGGACCCCGAGCCGTGGGTCGGCGACGCGGTGATCCCGAAGCTGGAGTACGGCCTGACGTACCGGATGTTCATGATCCACGGCTATCCGCGGGTCAAGGAGATCATCGAGCAGGACGTCGCCTCCGGGCTGATCTACCTGCCCTCCGGCGCCGCCGACTTCAAGAGCCCCGAGGTGCGGCCGTACCTGGACAAGTACGTCCGGGGCTCCAACGGCATCACCGCCGTCGACCGAGTGAAGGTCATGAAGGCGCTGTGGGACTCGATCGGCTCCGAGTTCGGCGGCCGTCACGAGCTCTACGAGCGCAACTACTCCGGCAACCACGAGAACGTGAAGGCCGAGCTCCTCTTCGCCGCCCAGAACCGCGGCGGGGCGGACGCCATGAAGGGCTTCGCGGACGAGTTCCTGGCCGAGTACGACCTCGACGGCTGGACCGTGCCGGACCTGTTCTGACCGGTCGTCCTCACTGCTGACAGGACGGCGCCCCTCCCCCGGGCGCCGTCCTCAGCGCAGCACGAGCCAGAGCCCGACCGCGGAGGGCAGGAGCCCGAGGATGAGCCACGGGGTGAGCGGGTTGCGCCGGTGGATGAGGAACCCTCCGGCCAGACCGAGCACCCCGAAGCCCGCGGCGATGACGCACAGCCCGATGCGGGAGCTCTGGTAGACCGGGTCGATCGCCACCGCCCCGATGACCAGCCCGACCACCAGGTGAGCGACGGTGAAGACGACGAGGACGGACGCGACCCACTGCTTCACATGGGTCAGCGACTTGTCGTTGACGGGCCGGATCGGGTTGTCCGGGTCCATCAGGTGGCGCGGTCGTCGCTGCTGCTCGTTCACGACACCATACTTACCAGACAAATTGTTTGTGCACCAATTATTGGTACGCTAACTCACATGCCGACGAAGAAGGATCCACTCTCGGAGATCGAGAACCCGCTCGCCCTCGATCAGCAGGTCTGCTTCGGCCTGGCCGTCGCCGCCCGCAGCGTCATCGCGCTCTACCGACCGCTGCTCGAGCCCATGGGACTGACCCACCCGCAGTATCTGGTCATGCTCGCGCTCTGGGAAGAGGAGCCGCTGCGCGTCTCGGAGCTGAGCCGGAAGGTCCAGCTCGACCCCGGCACCCTCTCCCCGCTGCTCAAGCGCCTCGAGGCCCAGGACTACATCCGGCGCGAGCGCAACAAGCACGACGAGCGCTCGCTCGCCGTCGTGCTGACCGATCGAGGACGGGCCCTGCGCGATGACGCCGAGAAGATCCCGCCCACGATCGTCGAGCGCCTCGACATGAGCGTCGATGAGCTCATGGAACTCCACCGCCGGCTGCTGGAGGTCATCGCCGCGGCCACCCGGTGAGCCACGCCTCATCGAGGCATAGATCACCTATGCAAATGGAAGGGCACCATCCCTCGCCAGCGTTACTTGAATGTTGGATCAAATAACGCCCGGACCCCGGCCCGGACAGACGCGAGGAGGAACACATGACGTTCGACAACAAGGTCGCCCTGGTGACCGGTGGCGGCAGCGGGCTCGGAGAGGCGATCTCCAAGGAGCTCGCCGGACTGGGTACGAAGGTCGTGGTCGCAGACATCAACCTAGAGGCCGCGACCCGGGTCGCCGAGGAGATCAAGTCACAGGGCGGCGAGGCGACCCCGCTGCGGTCGGACACCTCGAAGGTCGAGGACGCGGAGCGCTCGGTCGCCTTCGCCGTCGAGACCTACGGGAAGCTCAACTACGCGGTCAACAACGCCGGCATCGGCGAGCCCCCGGCCCCGGTGGGCGAGCTGGTCCCCAGCGACTGGGACCGCGTCATCGGCATCGACCTCTCCGGCGTGGCGTACGGCCTGCGCTACCAGATCCCCGAGCTGCTCAAGACCGGCGCCGGCGAGTCCGCGATCGTGAACATGGCCTCGATCCACGGCGAGGTCGCCGCCCTCGGCAATCCGGCCTACACCGCCGCGAAGCACGGCGTCATCGGCCTCACCAAGAACGCTGCCGCCGAGTACGGCCCGGCCGGACTGCGGATCAACGCGGTCGGCCCCGGCTACATCGACACCCCAGCCGTCCAGGCCGTCTCCGCCGTCGAGGGCGCCTACGAGGCCCTGGTCGCCAAGCACCCGTTGGGCCGCCTCGGCCGCCCTGAGGAGATCGCCACGGTCGTACGCTTCCTGCTCTCCGAGGACGCCTCGTTCGTCACCGGTGCGTACTGGAAGATCGACGGCGGCTACACCACCGTCTGACACCCCACGGTCAGCTCGTGCGCGAGGCCAGCGCACCCGCGAGCGAGTCGAGGGCGCCGGGGACGATGGAGAAGTAGGCCCACCGGCCGCGCTGCTCGCGGGCGACCAGGCCGGCCTCAACCAGCAGCTTCATGTGGTGGGAGACCGTCGGCTGGGACAGCCCGACCGGCTCGGTGAGGTCGCAGACGCACGCCTCCTGGCCCTCGGAGGCCGCGATGATCGAGAGCAGCTTGACCCGGTTGGGGTCACCGAGCGCCTTGAACGTCCGCGCCAGCGCCTCGGCCTGCTCGTCGTCGAGGACGCCCGCGGTCACCGGTGAGCAGCACGCGGCAGCAGCGGAGGGAAGCACGGGGAGAACGGTCATGGCGAGGAGTCTACCCAATGATATTGACGAACGTCGATACGTGACCTAGGGTCGCCGACATATCGACGTTCTTGAATCCGAGGAGCATCATGACCGACCTGCCTGTTGCCGTCATCGGCGCCGGACCCCAGGGCCTCGCGGCCGCCGCCCATCTCCTCGAGCGCGGCCTCACCCCGCTCGTGCTCGAGCAGGGCCGCGAGCCGGCCGCTGCCGTCGCCGAGTGGGGCCACGTACGCCTCTTCTCGGCCTGGCCCGAGCTCATCGACAAGGCCGCCGCCCGGCTCCTCGAGCCGACCGGCTACGTCGCTCCCGAGAAGGGCTACCCCACCGGCGCACAGTGGCGCGAGGACTACCTCGTCCCGCTCGCCGACGCCCTCGGTGACCACATCCGCTACGGCGCCACGGTGACCGGCGTCTCCCGCAAGGGGCGTGACCGCCTGGTCGACGCGGGCCGCGCCGAGCAGCCGTTCGTCCTCCACGTGACCAGCGCCGACGGCAGCGAGGAGCGCATCGAGGCGCGCGCGGTCATCGACGCCTCCGGCACCTGGCGCCGGCCCAACCCGGCCGGCGCCGACGGGCTCCCCGCGCTCGGCGAGCGCGCCGCCCACGCGGCCGGCACGCTCACCTACGCGGTGCCCGACCGGGCCGACGCCGCGGCCTACGCCGGCAAGCACACCGTGGTGATCGGCGCAGGTGACTCGGCGTTCAACGCGGTCAACGAGCTCACCGCGATCGCCAAGGACCACCCGGGGACGCGGGTCACCTGGGCGATCCGCCGCGCGGTCTCGACCAACACCTTCGGGGGCGGCGAGGCCGACGAGCTCCCGGAGCGGGGCGCCCTCGGCGTACGCGCGAAGAAGGCGGTCCAGGACGGCACCGTCGAGCTGGTCACCGGGTTCCGTACGGAGCAGGTCGACGGCGCCACGGTGATCGCCGAGGACGGCCGCGTCCTTGAGGCCGACCACGTGGTGGTGCTGACCGGCTACCGCCCTGACCTGGGCTTCCTGAGCGAGATGCGGCTCGACCTCGACCCGACGCTGGAGGCGCCGCGCAACATCGCGGTCCAGATCGACCCCAACGTCCACTCCTGCGGCTCGGTCAGCGCGACCGGTGCCAAGGACCTCGCCCAGCCCGAGCCCGACCTCTACCTGGTTGGGATGAAGTCCTACGGCCGGGCCCCGACGTTCCTGGCGATGACCGGCTACGAGCAGGTACGCAGCGTGGTGGCCGAGCTCGCCGGCGACCACGACGCAGCCGCCCGGGTCGAGCTCGAGCTCCCCGACACCGGCGTCTGCGGCGGCGCGGGGGTCTTCGACGACCCGGACAGCACGAAGAACGGTGGCGGCTGCTGCGGTCCGGCGGCGCCGAGCGAGGAGCTGTTCACGATCAGCCGGGCGCCGATCACTCTCTCGTGACGGAGCGGGCCGGGGTCACGCCGAGCTCATCGAGGAGGCCGAGCACCCGCTGCTCGATCTCGTCCCGGATGCCGCGTACGTGGTCGATGTCGCCGCCCTTCGGGTCGGCGACCTTCCAGTCCTCGTAGCGCTTACCCGGGTAGTACGGGCAGGCGTCGCCGCAGCCCATGGTGATGACGGCGTCGGCGCTGCGTACGACCTCGTCGGTCCACGGCTTGGGGAACTCGCCGGAGATGTCGATCCCGAGCTCGGCCATGAGCTCCACGGCGACCGGGTTGATCGCCGCGGCCGGGGCCGAGCCACCGGACCAGCCGATCGCCTGGTCACCGGCGTAGTGCTGGAAGAAGCCGAGCGCCATCTGGGAGCGGCCGGCGTTCTCGATACAGAGGAAGAGGACGGCCGGCTTGGGGTCGGTCGTCGATCGATCAGCGTTCAACGGAGCTTCTCCTGGGTGGTGGGGGTGTGAGGGAGAGCAGGGGTCAGGAGTCGAAGCGGGACGCGAGGGCCCTGACCCGGCGCTCGAGCTCGAGGTAGGCGGCGTCGAAGGCCTCGGGGCCCTTGTCCACCGGGTCCGGGATCGACCAGTGCAGCTCACCGGGGACCTTCGGTGTCTCATGAGCCCGATCGCAGACCGTGACCACGAGATCCTCCGGGTCGATCACGTCATCGAGGCTGGCGGGATCGACGATCGGCAGGTCCAGATGATGGCGGGCAGCGGTATCCACCGTGCCCGGATTGATCCGATCAGCAGGATGAGTACCCGCCGAAGCAGCCGGGATCGAGCTCACCTGCCGCCACAACGCCGCCGCCAGATGAGACCGCGCCGAGTTACCCGTGCACACGAACAGGACACGCCTGGGCACCGCCACGGGGGACGCGGTGCCCAGGCTCTCGAGCGTGTCCTGCTCGAGGTGCAGATACGTACGCCTCCCGTCGCCCTCGGAACGATGACGGGAAACAACGCCTGCGCTCATCAACGTCTGCACATGATGAGCAAACAAGTTCGACGGGACAGACAACATCCCGGCGAGCTCTGTGGGGGAGGCATCACTCGTCTGGAGGCTGTCGACGATGCGCAGCCGCACGGGATCGCCGAGCGCGGCATGTATCTTGGCCCGGCGCTCCAGTTCGGCCTGTCTTTCAACCTCCATTGACTCAATGTTGACTGAGCAATCTCGGGAAGTCAAGAATGCTGACGTGACCTCCTCCCTTCCGCGCCGCCTGCTGGCCGAGCTCCTGGGCAGTGCGCTGCTCGTGGCCGTCGTCGTCGGCTCCGGCATCGCCGCGCAGCAGCTCTCCCCCGACGACATCGGCCTGCAGCTCCTGGAGAACTCGATGGCGACCGTCTTCGGGCTGGCCGCGCTGATCCTGATGTTCGGCCCGGTCTCGGGCGCGCACTTCAACCCGGTCGTCTCGCTCGCCGACTGGTTCCTCGGCCGCCGCGCAGGGACGGGGCTCTCGCTCGCCGAGGTGGGCGCCTACGCGGTCGCCCAGATCCTCGGCGCGGTCGGGGGTGCCGCGCTCGCCAACGTCATGTTCGACGTCGACCAGGCGATCTCGACGAAGGACCGCGCCACCGGCGGCCACCTGGTGGCCGAGGTTGTCGCCAGCGCCGGCCTGGTGGCGCTGATCTTCGCCCTCGTACGCAGCGACCGCGGCGCTCTCGCGGCGCCCGCGGTCGGCGGCTACATCGGCGCCGCCTACTGGTTCACCAGCTCCACCTCGTTCGCCAACCCGGCGGTCACGATCGGCCGGGTCTTCTCCGACACCTTCGCCGGCATCGCGCCCGGTTCGGTCGCCCCGTTCGTCCTCGCGCAGCTCGTCGGTCTCGTTGTCGGGGTGCTCCTGGTCCTGGTTCTCTACCCCGACGCCGACGCCGGCGACCGTGCCGACGACGTCGTCGGCAGCGGCGCCTGAGCACGAGCCAGTGGCTGCCGGGGCATCGGCTACACCACCGTCTGCCCCGGGTCCGGCCCGACCACCTCCACCCGCCACGGCGCGGTGGAGGTGGCGGTCACCACCGGGCGCATGTCGGCTCCCATCACCACCTCGTACTCCCCCACCGCCCCCGACGGCGTGACCACCTCGACCACACGTCGCTGCCCGGGCTCGAGCCCTGGAAAGATCCGCAGCACGAGATCGTCCAGATAGTCGTAGTCGGGCCGATCGGTGCGGGCGCCGACGGGAATGACAGCTCCGGAGCGTACGTAGAGCGGAAGCGACGAGAAGTCGTGCTGCTCCCGGCGCCATCCGCCGCCGGAGACGACCTGGCCGGTCCACCAGTCGGTCCAGCTACCCGGTGGCAGGTAGACGTCGACGGACCCGTCGGCGGAGAACACCGGTGCGACGAGGAGGTCCGGTCCGAGTAGATACTGCCGGTCGACGTAGGCACTGCCGGGATCGTCGGGGAAGGCCAGGGCGAGGGGACGCATCAGCGGTACGCCCCGGGTGCTGGCGGCCAGCCCGGCAGCGTACAGATAGGGCATCAGCGAGAGCTTGAGCTCGGTGAATCGCCTGGTCACCGCGACGGCGCTCTGCGGCCCTTCGTCGACGACACCGGTGACCGGGTCGATGTCGAAGGTCCACGGCACCCGGTAGGAGCCGCTGCCGTGCAGCCGGGAGTGGCTGGAGAGCAGTCCGAACGCGGCCCAGCGCTTGAACACGCCGGCATCGGGCGTGCCCTCGAACCCTCCGATGTCGTGGCTCCAGAAGCCGAACCCGCTCAGCGCGAGCGACAACCCACCGCGCAGCGTCTCGGCCATCGACTCGTAGGTCGAGGTGCTGTCACCGCCCCAGTGCACCGGCAGCCGCTGGCCACCGACGGTGGCCGAACGGGCGAAGAGGATCGCCTCGCCCTCCCCGCGTTCCTCGACCAGGACGTCGTGCACGGCCTGGTTGTAGAGCTGGGTGTACCAGTTGTGCATCTGTACCGGATCGGAGCCGTCGTGGTAGACGACGTCGGTCGGGATCCGCTCACCGAAGTCGGTCTTGAAGCAGTCGACCCCCTGCCCGATCAGCCGGCGCAGCTTCGCCTGGAACCACTCGACGGCTCCGGGATTGGTGAAGTCGACCAACCCCATCCCGGCCTGCCACATGTCCCACTGCCAGACCTCCCCGTTCTCGCGGCGTACCAGATAGCCGAGACCGGCCGCCTCGTCGAAGAGCGGTGAGCGCTGCGCGATGTAGGGATTGATCCAGACACATACCCGCAGGTCACGCTCGGTGTGCAGGCGTTCGAGCATCCCGTCGGGATCGGGGAAGGTGCGCGGGTCCCACTCGAAGTCGCACCAGTTGAACTCGCGCATCCAGAAGCAGTCGAAATGAAACACCGACAGCGGCAGCCGACGCTCGGCCATCGCGTCCAGGAACCCGCTGACGGTGTCCTCGTCGTAGTCGGTGGTGAAGCTCGTCGAGAGCCACAGTCCATAGCTCCATGCCGGCACCCGCGCCGGCCGCCCGACGAGCGCGGTGTAGCGCTCCAGGATCTGCTCAGGGGTCGGACCGTAGATGACGAAATACTCCAGGCTCTCCCCCGGCACCGAGAACTGCACCCGCTCGACCGCCTCGCTGCCGATCTCGAAGGAGACCTTTCCCGAGTGGTTGACCAGCACCCCGTAGCCGCGGTTGGTGAGATAGAACGGGACGTTCTTGTACGCCTGGTCGCTGGACGTGCCGCCGTCGGCGTTCCACACCTCGACCGTCTGCCCGTTCTTCACCAGCGGCCCGAACCGCTCACCGAGCCCGTAGACGAGCTCACCCACCCCGAGCGTGAGCTGCTCGTGGACGTACGTCTCCCCGGCGGTGGCGGCGTAGCCGACCGACCGCTCCCCACTGCGGGTGAGCACCGTGCCGTCGGCCTCGAAACGCAGGTCCCAGGGTGCCCCGGCGGCGACGGTCGCCTGCAGAGGCCCGCTGCGCAGCACCCCACCCGCCTCGGTCGTGGTGGCCTTCGCGGCGCCTTCCTCGGCCCCGATCAGCTCGAACCCGCGGGGCTTGCGGGCGCCGCGCAGATGCTCGATGCGTACGCCGATGATGCCGTCCGACGGCGAGCTGAGGGTGACCGTCAGGGTCGGTCGGTTGAGGGTGTCGCCGCGGGACTCGATGACCTTCGTCGGCGCGGTGACGACCACGGTGTCGTCACTCGCCTCGATGTCGTAGGCCTGCTTGGCGTAGAGCATCTCGACCCCGGGCAGGGTGCGCCAGAAACCGTCGGTGAACTTCACAGATGAGCCTTTCTCACTTGACCGCTCCGGCGGTGACCCCGCGAGTGAGCGTGCGCTGGAAGATGAGGAAGAAGACGAGCGTGGGGATCAGGCCGAGCAACGCCGAGGCACTGGTGGTGGTGACGTCCATCAGCCTCTCGCCCTGGAGCGCGGCCACCGCGAGGGGCACGGTCTGCTTGTCGTTGCTGACCAGGAACGTCGTCGGGATCAAGAACTCGTTCCAGGTCCAGATGAAGAAGAAGATCAGCAGTACCGACAGCGTCTGCCACGAGACCGGGACGACCACCTGCCACAGCGAGCGCCAGCGGCCGGCGCCGTCGATCTCGGCGGCCTCGAGCAGCTCCCGCGGGAACCCGCTGTAGACGCTGGTGAGCAGATAGGTGCCGAACGCGCTCTGGATGACGGTGAAGATGATGATCACCGACCACTGGCTGTCGTAGAGACCGACCGCCTTCGACATGGTGTAGAGCGGATAGAGCAGGGCTTCCTGCGGCAGCATGTTGGCCAGCAGAAACACCACGAGCAGCGGCAACCTGCCCCGAGCCCGGCCGATGCCGAGGGCATAGGCGTTGAACAGCGAGACCAGCACCCCGAGCACCGCGACCATCGAAGAGATGAAGATGCTGTTCCACAGCTTCGTCGGGAAGTCGGACGCCTCCCAGAACCTTGCCAGGCCGTCGAAGTAGAGGTGCGACGGGAGCTGCAGCGGGCCACCCTGGTTGTAGTCGTCGGGCGACTTGAACGAGTTGAGCACGATCAGCAGCAGCGGAGCCACCACGACCAGCGCGCCGAGCACCGCGAGCGCGAGCAGCACCCAGTCCAGCGGCCGGTTCCTCCGGCCAGTCCTCCGGCCAGTCCTCCGGCCACTCATCGGACCTCCTCGGCCTGCTCGGCGCGTCGCTGGGCCACCAGGAAGACCATCGAGACGGCAACGATCACCACGGTCAGGGCGGTCGAGATCGTTGCGCCGTAGCCCACCTGCGTACGTTGGAAGAACTCGCTGTAGGAGTAGTAGCTCGGCACGATCGTGGAGGTGCCCGGCCCACCCCGGGTGAGGGCGTAGACCGGCGCGAAGACCTTCAGCGCCGCGATCGTGCAGGTCAGGACCACCACGAAGATCTCCGGGCGGATGACGGCGACCGTGATCGCCCGGAACCGGTGCCACCAGTTGGCGCCGTCGAGCTCGGCGGCCTCGTAGAGCTCGGGGTCGACCCGGGCGAGCGCGGCCATGAAGACGACCACCGGATAGCCGATCTGCACCCAGATCAGCACCACCATGATGGTCGGCAGCGCCCAGGTCGGATCGCCGAGCCAGTTCTGCTGGGCCCGGTCGAGTCCGACCGTGGCGAGGATCGAGTTGAAGGCCCCGTCGTCGGGGCGCGCGATCCAGCCGATCACGATGGCCGCGACGACGATCGGGATGATCTGGGGGATGTAGTAGGTGGCCCGCAGGAAGCTCGCCACCTTGCCGCCGAACCGCTTCCCGACGAGGTCGAAGAGCACCGAGGCGATGACCAGTCCCAGCAGCGTCGGCGCCACCACCATCGCCACGATCATGGCGATGCTGTTGCGGAACGACGTCCAGAACTTGGCGTCCGAGAAGAGCCGCTGCCAGTTCTCCAGTCCGATCCACTGCGGCGGGAGGATGCCGCGGTAGAAGGTGAAGCTGTAGTAGATGTTCATCGCCAGCGGGACGACCACGATCGCTGTCACCAGCAGCATCCCCGGCAGGAGATACCACCAGTAGCCCGTGCGGGCCCTCGAGGAGTTCATCGGGTCAGGAGCCGCCGGTGACGCTGTCGACGCCGTCCTGATAGAGCCCGCCGAGCTCCTCGTCGACCGCCTCAGGCGTCTTGGTGCCGTTGACGACCTCCTGCAGACCCGCGTTGAGCTCGTCGTAGAACGTCGGGGTCGGCCAGTCGGGATAGAAGCCCAGACCGTCCTGCTCGGTGAGGGTGTTGAAGTTGGCGATGAGCTCCTTGCTCTTCTCGTCCGTGATCGCCTCGGCGTCGGCGGCGACCGGCACCCCACCGTTGTTGCCCATCAGGTTCTGGATCTTCGGGCTCATGGTGATGTCGATGAACTTGTAGGCCAGGTCCTTCTCCTCGGCCTTGGTCGGCACGACCCACAGGTTGCCGGAGGAGCCGGGCGACATCTCGGCCCCGGGGAACAGCCCGGTGCTCCAGTTGAACTTCGCCTCCTCGACGATCCGGCCGTACCACCAGCTGCCGGAGAAGAACATCGGCGCCTCACCGTTGATGAAGTCGACACCGGCGTCCTCGGCCTTCAGGCCGGTCGCACTCTTGGAGATGTAGCCCTTGTCGACCCAGTCCTTGATCGTCTGGGTCGCGTAGCTGATCTCGGGGCCGGTGAAGTCGACCTTCTCGGTGTAGGTCTGGTAGGCGGTGACCCAGTCACGGTCGGCCTTCGTCATCGCCAGCTGGTACCAGAGCTGGCCGAGCGGGTACTCGGCGGCCGACTCGGCCAGCGGAGTGATGCCCTTGGCCTCGAACGCGGCCATCGCCTCCTCGAGCTCTGCGAAGGTGGTGGGCACCTTGACGCCGTGCTTCTCGAAGAGATCCTCGTTGTAGTAGAACTCGACGTACTCGCCATAGTTCGGGATGCCGAAGTAGCCGCCCGACCCCATCACGCCCTTGTCGTCGTACGTCGCGGTGGTCTGCAGGCTCGGCGCCAGCTTGTCGTCCCACTGGTAGGCCTCGACGGCACCGTCGAGGTTGGTCAGCAGGCCCTGGCTGGCGAGGAGGCCGGCGGTGGCGTTGCCCTTGTTGTACTCCATCAGGTCCGGCGCCTTGTCGGAGTTGAGCACCTGGCTGGCAGTGGTGCGGACCTGCTCGAAGGCCTTGGCCTCGAACTCGACCTTCGCTCCGGTCTCCTTCTCGAACTCCTCGATCGCGGCGGCCCAGGCCACACCCATGGCACTGGACTCGTCCTCGTAGTGCCACAGCGTGAGCGTGCGACCCTTTCCGTCGACGTTCGTGTCGACGTCACCACTGTCCGAGCTCGTGCTCGAGCCGCCGCAAGCGCTCATGGCCAGCGCTCCGGCGAGCATGACGGCACCGAGCGCACATCTCGTGCTGCGCATGGCGTACCTCCTCGTCTGGCGGTCCTCCGACGCACCGCCGATATTTGTTCGAGACCAGAACATAACGCGGGTCTCAGTGTGACGCAAGGCACAACAAAGCCAAATCTCCGTCGCGCCCGGAGGTTTTGTACGCGGCGCTCAGCCGCCCAGCAGAAAGCCGGCCGGGTCTGCAAGCAGCTCCGCCCAGACCAGCTCGGCGGCCCCGATCATCAGCTGCTCCTCCCCGAGCGCCGCGTCGCGCACCTCGACGCCCTCGCGGATGGAGGCGACCGCGTCGCCGATCAGGTCGACGGGCGCCGCATCCCGCAACGCGGCGAGGAACCCGGAGAGGACGATGGCCTGCGGGTTGAGCACGTTGACAGCATTGCGCACCGCGACCGCGAGCAGGCCGGCAAGTTCCTCGACCAGGTCCGCGAGGGCGCTATCAGGATCCTCGCCCCGCTGCCCGGACAGCCGCTCGGTCAACTCGTGGCCGAGGCGTCCGGCGTCGGCCGCGCCCAGACCTACGGCGGCGAGCAGAGTGGCCTGGTCGACCTCGGCCTCGAGACAGCCTGCGGCGCCACAGTGACACCGCGCTCCCCCGGGCCGCACGACGGTGTGCCCGAACTCGCCGGCGTAGCCGGCAGCACCGGTCAGGAGCCGTCCCGCCACCACCGCCCCACCGCCGACACCGCTTGCCCCGCCGATGAGATAGACCAGGTCAGCGACGCCTTTTCCGGCACCGAACCGACTCTCCGCACGCATCGCGAGCGTGGCAGCATTGGCCGCCCAGGAGCGCAGCCCCGTGGCCTTGGTGACCTCGTCGACGATCGGCACCTCGCTCCAGCCGAGATGAGTGGCCTGGCGCACGACACCATCGCCGATACGCACCTGACCAGGGATGGCGAGCCCAAGGCCCAGCACCCGCGCCGAGTCGCCGGCCAGCATGCCCCGGACCGTCGCCGCCGCGAGCCCCACGACGGTGGCCACCTCGGTGTCCGGGGTCTCGATGCGGACGTGCTTGACGACTCGCCCGCCCAGGCCGACGAGGCCGACATGAACCGCGTCGACCTCCGGGTTGACCGCAACCGCGACGACGTCCTCGGCCAGCCGAACGACGCCGCTGGGCCGACCCGCTCCACCCGTCAGAGCCGGTGTCGACTCGGTGACCAGCCCCAGGCCGACCAGGTCGGCGACCACCCCGGCCATCGTCGATCTGCTGAGACCGACCTCTCGGGTCAACTCGGCTCGCGACCTCGCGCCCTCCTCATGAAGCAAGGTCAACACCCGCGAGAGGTTGCGCCGACGCAGGTCCTCCGTCGTCTGGCTCGTCATGGAGCGACACTACCACCGGGAAGCCTTTTGTTCGTTAGTCGAACAATCAACGGATGATCGCCCCGGAATGGTCGCAGCGAACGCGGACCACACCCCCCGATCCCGACGAGTGGTGGGGAACGACGATGATGTCGTCGAGCTCACCGCCCCGATGTTCGACGCCGTCCACACCACGCACGACGGACCACGCTCACGGAAACGGACACCCCATGACCTCCGAGAAGACCCGCGCTCGCGACGTGATCCCGTTGCGTGAGGCGACGCGCGCCTGGTTCGCGATCTCCCTGCAGACGTTCGGCGGCCCCGCCGGCCAGATCGCGGTCATGCAGCACAAGCTGGTGGACGAGAAGCGCTGGATCGGCCAGCAGCGGTTCCTGCATGCGCTGAACTACTGCATGCTGCTGCCCGGCCCCGAGGCCCAACAGCTGGCCATCTACGTCGGCTGGCTGCTCAACGGCACCCTCGGTGGGCTGATCGCCGGGATCCTGTTCGTGCTCCCCGGCGTCGTCGCCCTGCTCGCCCTCTCGGCGCTGTACGTCGGCGCCGGATCGACCGCGGTCGTGACCGGGCTGTTCGCCGGTCTCGCCCCCGCGGTCATCGCGATCGTGGTCCAGGCCGTGCAGCGCGTCGGCACACGAGCCCTGCACCATCCGATCCTGGTGGCGATGGCGGTCGCCTCGTTCCTCGCGCTGACCGTCTTCAAGGTGCCGTTCCCGATCGTGATCTTCGTGGCCGGCCTGCTCGGCTGGCTGGTCGGCACCCGGGTCCCCGCCTTCACCCGGAGCAAGGGCCACGGCGGCAGCGACGACGGTCCGGAGCCGCTGATCAGCGACGACGCCCTGCACCATGACGCCCCCTCAAAGGTCCGCGGCCTGAAGATCCTCGTGCTCGGGCTGGTGCTCTGGTTCGCTCCGGTGGCGTTGGCGGCGATCGTGTTCAGCCGCGACAGCGTGTTCGTGGACATGGGCCTGTTCTTCTCGGGTGCCGCCGTGGTCACCTTCGGCGGCGCGTACGCGGTGCTGGCCTACGTCGCCCACCAGGCCGTCAACGTCTTCGGCTGGTTGAAGGCCGGCGAGATGGTCCGCGGTCTCGCGCTCGCCGAGACCACGCCGGGGCCGCTGATCATGGTCGTCCAGTTCGTCGCCTTCGTGGGCGCCTACCGCAACCCCGGCTCGCTCGACCCCTGGGTCGCCGCCGTGATCGCCTCGCTGCTGGTGACCTGGGTGACCTTCGTGCCCTGCTTCCTGTTCATCTTCCACGGCGCGCCCTACGTCGAGCGGCTCCGGAACAACCACCACCTCACCGCGGCGCTCACCGGCATCACCGCGGCGGTGGTCGGCGTGATCGCCAACCTCGCGCTGTTCTTCGCGCTGCACACCCTCTTCGACCGCTCCCGCACGCTCGCGTGGGGCCCGGTCGACCTCGACCTCCCGGTGCTGTCCTCGTGGGACCCGGTCGCGTTCGCGATCACGGCGGTCGCGATCGCGCTCATGTTCTGGCGCAAGTGGTCCACCCTGCGCACCCTCGGTGTCTGCGCGCTGCTCGGGCTGGCCTCGACCCTCATCCCTCTCTGACCGCGGTGAGCAGGTGCGGCCAGGCCGGCGAGGCCGGGTCGCCCCAGGCGGCGTGGTCCACGCCGTCGACCACCTCGAGACGTACGCCGGGGTGTGCTGCCGCGTAGCGCTCGGAGATCGCGAGCGGGATCAGGGTGTCGGCGGCGCCGTGGAGGACCCGTACCGGGACCCGAGGAGCGAGGGCGAGCGGGTCGGCGGCGGCGTACGCCTCGGGGGCTTGCGCCGGGGTGCCCCCGAGGAACTCCTCGACAGCCCCGTCGCCGAGTCCGTCCTCGCTCATCGCGGCCAGCGCCGCGGCAGGAGCCAGGGCGACGACCCCGGTGACCAGGGTGCCCGGGCGCGAGGCGGCCCAGAGCGCGAGCTGACCGCCGGAGGAGTGTCCGACCAGGGTGATCCGGCGGGGTGCGTCGTTGTGGATCGTCCACTCCCGGCCGCTGAGCTGGATCGACTCGATCGCCGTCTCGACGTCCTCGAAGGCCTGCCGCCACTGGCCCGGGCCGTGCCGGTACTCCACCGTGGCGGTCAGGTGACCCGCGTCGGCCAGCGCCCGGCCGGCCGCCCAGGTGCGGATCCGGTCGGAGTCGCGCCACATCCCGCCGTGGAGCAGCAGGACGAGCGAGTCGGTCGCCTCCGCCGGCTCGAAGACGTCGGCGACCTGGCGGGCGGTGGCGCCGTAGCGCATCGTCGCGTCGGGGTAGGTGGTGTCGGTCGTGGTCATGGATTCTCCTTGCTGGTGCGGTCGAGCAGGATGCTGACCGCGACACCGACCACCAGCCCCCAGAAGGCTGAGCCGATGTTGAGGACGGTGATGTCGGCGACGGTCACCAGGAAGGTGACCAGCGCGCCGGTGACGTGAGGCCCGCTGAAGGCGGTCTGGAAGGCACCCTGGAGCGGCTTGAGCATGGCGAGGCCGCCGAGCGCGGCGACGTACGCCTCGGGCATGGTGGTGATGACCCGGACCATGCCCGGGGCGAGCAGTCCGAACCCGATCGCCAGTACGCCGCACCAGACCGCCGCGGCATAGTGCCGCCGCCGCTCCCCCGAGGCGGTGACCAGCGCGTTGGTCGGCCCGGCCAGGCAGGTGGACACCCCGCCGAACGGGGCCGCGACCAGCGACGTCACCCCGCACCAGCCGGTCACCTGGTTCATCCGCGGGTCGTGACCGGCGGCGCGCAGGACGGCCATGCCCTGGCCGTTCTGGACGACCAGGACGGTGATCAGCAGCGGGATGGTGAGCTCGACGAACGCGGACCCGGTGAAGACGGGTGTCGTCCAGACCGGGTCGACGACCCAGCGGCCGGAGACCTCGACGGCGGGCCGGTCCGCGAGGCTCACCGCGACCGCGCCGACGGCCAGCGCCACCAGCACCGCGGGGAGCCAGCGCGCAAGCCGTGGGATCGCGCTGACCGCGACGAAGGCGGCCACCATCGGCCCGGCGACCGCCACGTCGCGGTCGACCGCGAGGACCAGGTCGGTGCCGAAGCGGAGGAACACCCCGGCGACCATCGCCATCACGATCGGCATCGGCAGCAGGTGCATCACCCGGTCGACCTGCCGGGTCAGGGCCAGCGCGACCAGCAGGACCGCGGCCATGACGAACCCGCCGACCGCCTCCGGCCACGTGGTGCCGGCGGCCATCGCCTGGCCGACGACCACGGTGCCGGGGATGGTCCAGAAGTAGACCAGCGGCTGCCGGCTCCAGCGCGAGGCGACGATCGTCAGCACACCGTTGAGGCAGAAGACCACGCTCACCCAGGAGGCGACGACACCGGCGGAGAGGCCGGCGCCCTGGCCGACGGCCAGGATCACCGCGACCGGGCCGGTGCAGGAGAACAGGAAGCCGATGAAGCCGTTGACCAGCTCGTGGCGGCCGAGGTCTCGCCTCAGGCCTGTCGGGGCGTCCCGGACGTCGAGGTCGGTGCTCAAGGCTCCTCCGTCGGCTCGGCCGCCATCGCCGCGAGCTCGGTCCGGCTGCGGACGCCGAGCTTCGCGTAGATGCGGGTCAGGTGGTACTGCACGGTCTTGGGCGAGACGAACAGCTGGGCGGCGACCTCGCGGTTGGAGAGGCCCGAGGCGACCATCTCGGCGACGGTCTCCTCCTGCGGGGTCAGGTCCACCGGGCCTCGCCGGCCGCGCGGTGCCCGCACTCCCCCGGCGCGCAGCTCGCGCTCGGCCGCGTCGACGTACATCGTCGCGCCCAGGCCGTCCCACAGGTCGCGGGCGGAGGAGAGCAGCGCCTCGGCGTCGCGGCGGCGGCCGGCACGGCGCAGCGCCTGGCCGTAGGCGAAGGTCACCCGGGCGCGCTCGTAGCGCAGCGGCAGCCCGTCGAGCAGCTCGAGGGCGCGGTCGAAGGTGTCGCGGACCCCGGCCAGATCGCCGCGGGCGCCGTACCAGCGGCCGCGGGCGGTGGCCAGCCTGGCCTGGGCTGAGCGGTGCTGCTCCTCCCGGGCGCGGGTCTCGTGCGGGCGCAGGAACTCGTCGGCCTCGTCGAGCCGGCCCTCCGCGACCAGCGCGGCGGCGTACGTCTCGGCCCAGGGCCAGATGGCCGGCTCGGTCAGGGCGCTGCCGGCCGGGGCGTGGGTGAGCGGCTCGAGGATGCGGAGGACGGCGCGGAAGTCGCTGCGCGCCTCGGCGATGTGGGCGCGGGCGAGGAGCGCGGGGACCCGCATGATCTCGTAGCCCTGGGCGCCGATCTCGGCGGCGCGGGCGGTGCGGGCGGCCTCCTCCCAGCTGCCGCGCAGCAGGTGGGTCTCGGTGGCGGTCCACTCCAGCAAGGGCGTGACCAGGGCGATGCCCGAGGTCGTCGCGAGCGCTCGCCCGGCGGCGACCGTCTGCAGGGCCGCGTCGCCCTCGCCGGTCAGGAACTGCACCCGCGCCAGCCAGGCCAGCGCCCACATCGCGATCCGGGTCGAGCCGCCGAGGATCCTCGGGTCGGTGACCCCCTCCAGCCGGCTACGGGCCTCGTCGGGCTCGTCGGCGAGCACGTCGAGCCAGCCACGGCCCATCGTGACCCGCTGGGTCTGGGCGCTGTGGCCGACGCGACGGGCGGCCAGGGCGTAGGCCTCGTGGGCCTCCTCGAACCGGCCGGCCATCGCCAGCCCGAGCCCGCGGATCGCCGCCGCCTCGACGCCCGCGGCCGAGTCACGTCCGGCCAGCGAGATCGCCCGGTCGGCCCAGGAGACCAGCTCCTCGCCGCGACACAGGGCCAGCGAGTGCAGCACCCGGCGGGTGGCGATCAGCGCGGCGGTCTCGGGCTCGCGGTCGGCGTTGACGATGTCCCAGGCGCGCGCGAGGCGCACCTCGGCCTCGGTGGCGCGGCCGCGCAGGATCGCCAGGTAGGCGAGCACCGCGTCGCGCAGCGGCGTCTCGCGCAGGCTCTCGACCACGGGCACCAGCGCCGCGGCGCCCATGCCGTCGCCCGCCGCGACCAGCGCGTCGACCGAGCGGATCAGCCGGTCGTCGCGGCATACCGGGTCCTCGGTGAGGCGGCTGGCGTCGCGGTAGAGGGCCGCCGCCTGCGCCCAGGCACCCTCGTCGCCCCGTCGCTGCGCCAGTCGGGCGACCTCGTCGGCGAGCTCGGCGTCGGGCACCGGGGTCGCGGCGACGAGATGCCGGGCCCGTCGGACCTCGTCGTCGACGATCGCGGCCGCCCGCTGGTGGGCGTCGGCGGCCCGGCGGGCGCCCATCGTGCCCAGCACGGCGACGCCGACCAGCGGCGTACGCCATCGGGGGCGGTGGTCGCGGGTGGTCTCGATCAGCCCGGCCGCGGCCAGGGCGTCGACCGCGGACAGCGGGTCGTCGAGGCCGGCGAGGGTCGCCGCCTGACCCAGCGACGCGTCCTCCCCGAGGATCGCGAAGGCCTCGGCGAGGGCGCGCCCGTCGGCACCGCAGCCGGCGAGCGCGAGCTGGACCTCGTCGCGTACGTGGACGGGGGCGGGCAGCTGGGTGTCCGGCCGCGCCCAGCGGCTCGGCGGGAGCTCGTCGAGCAGGGCGACCGCGTCGCGCGGGCTGCCGGCGGTGTGGCGGGTGAGGACCTCGGCCATCGCCGGGTGCAGGACCCGTCCGCGCAGTGCCGCGAGCTCGCCGACCGCGGTCGCGTCCAGCCCCTCGATGCGTACGGTCTCGGCGGCGATCTCGCCGAGGAACGGGGTGCTGCGGGTGGCCGCCAGCACCACCAGCACCGGTGCGTCGTGGTGGCGGCGCAGCGCGGAGGCGATCGCCTGCAGCGAGAGCGTGTCGGCGAGGTCGGCGTCGTCGACCAGGACGAGACCGGACTCCCCTGCATACTCGGCCAGGGCTCGTGCGATCAGGGTGTCGGCCGCGGCGACCGCGTCGTCCGGTGGCTCTTCACCGAGCAGCTGGCGCAGCACCGAGCCGGGGCAGTCCTGCTCCCAGGCACCCGCGCGGGCCGTCAGGGCCGGCGTCGCGACCCGGTCCGCCAGGCCACGCAGCAGCGCGGTCTTGCCCAGTCCCGGGTCCCCGAGGACCAGGACGGCGGCGGAGCCTTCGGTGCGAGCCAGGGCCAGCCGCGAGGTGAGCTCGACGAGCTCGTCCTCGCGACCGACACACCCAGCTCTCTCTATGAGCACGGTCACACCCTAGGCCTCCTCACGCGGGCAGGCCTTCCTCGAGCGCGACGTCCATGACGGTCTCCTGCGGGGAGCGCGGCACCGCCACGGTGACCACCGCACCGAGCACCGCGACACCCGCGAAGATCTGGAAGGCGGTCGTGCCGCCGACACCGGCAGCGACGAGTGCCCCGCCGATGATCGGCCCGACGATCCCGCCGAGCCGGCCGAACCCGGCGCACCAGGCGACGCCCGCGCCGCGGGCCCGGGTCGGGTAGTAGTTGGCGACCAGCCCGTAGATGAGCACCTGGGTGCCGATCGTGCCGACGCCGGCGATCGCGACGGCTGGGAACAGGACGGCGAGCGGCAGCCCGAGGGGCAGCAGCAGGAGCATCAGGCCGGCGAGCACGAAGGTCGTCGAGACCACCTTCTTGGCGCCGGTGCGGTCGGCGACGTACGAGGCGAGGAGACCGCCGATGATGGCGCCACCGTTGAGCACCAGCAGGAAGGTGAGCGCGTACGCCTTGCCGTAGCCGTTGTCCTCCATGATCTTCGGCAGCCAGGTGTTGAGACCGTAGGTCAGCAGCAGGCCGGAGAAGCTCATCAGGCCGAGCACGAGGGTCGGGAAGGCGAGCGGGCGGCGGGCCACGGCACCGAAGCCGACCGCCTCCTGGGTGCTGGTCGCGGCGACGCGGCCACGCGAGTCGAGCCAAAGCTGCGACTCGGGCAGCTTGGCGACGGCGAACGGGAGCAACAGGACCAGCGGGGCGGCGCCGATCGCCATCAGGATCCGCCAGTTGGAGCCGCTCGGGTCGATGATCAGGGCCATCAGCGAGGCGCTCACGCCACCGGCGGGGATGCCGCTGTAGACGATCGCGTTGAGCCGGTTCTTCCGCTCCGGCGGCGCGAACTCCGCGACCAGGGCACCCACGGTCGCCAGGATCGCGCCCAGCCCGATGCCGGTGAGGAAGCGCAGGATGCCGAAGACGGCGATCGACGGCGCGAACGCGGTCGCGGCCATCCCGAGGGAGAACCAGGTGATGCTGGCGAGCACGACCTTGCGGCGGCCGATCCGGTCGCTGACCGCACCCGCGCTCAGCGCCCCGACCAGCACGCCGATCAGGGCGTAGCTGCCCAGCGTGCCCGCCTGGCCCGCGGAGAGCTGCCCGATCTGGGTGGGGTCGGCCATGAGCGTCGGCAGCACCGTGCCGTAGACCACGAGGTCGTAGCCGTCGAACATCAGGGCCAGCGCGGAGAGCGCGACGACCCAGGACAGCTGGCGCCCGGTGGTGGCCCGGGCGGTTTGGTCGGTGTTTTCGGTGTTGTCGGGCATGGGTGATCTCCATGGGTGACGCGAGCGCGCTCGCGAAGGGGGAACGGCCCCGAGAGAGGACCTGGTGGCTCAGCCGAGGTCACCGCCGGCGACGGGAAGGATCGTGCCGGTGATGTAGGAGGCTTCCTCGGAGGCGAGGAAGCAGATCGCGGCGGCCTGCTCGTCGAGCGTGCCGTAGCGGTGCATCAGTGAGGTCTCGAGGGTCTGGTCGATGTGGGCCTGGAACCACGCCTTCTCGGTCTCCGTCCTGGGCGTTGGTGTGCCCCGGGAGATCCGGCGCGGCGGAGCCTCCGTACCTCCCGGGGCCGTCGCGGTGACCCGGATGCCGTCGCCGGCGTACTCCAGCGCGAGGGAGGCGGTGATCGCGTTGATCCCGCCCTTCGCGGCCGAGTACGGGATCCGGTGGATGCCCCGGGTCGCGGCCGAGGAAACGTTGACGATCACGCCGCGACCGCGCTCGACCATGCCCGGCAGAGCGGCCCGGCAGGCGTAGAGCGTGGTCATCAGCGAGCGGGTGATCTCGGCGTCGATCTGCTCGGCGGTGAACTCGGTGAACGGCTTGAAATTGATCGCTCCGCCGACGTTGTTGATCAGCACGTCGATCCGGCCGTACGTCGCGACTGCCCGCTCCACGAGGGCGGCCGCGCCCTCGAAGCGCTCGAGGTCGCACTCGACCGCGCTGGCGCTCGCGCCCTGGCCAGTGAGCTCGTCGGTGACCTCGGCGACCAGCGGGGAGCGGTCGGCGAGGACGACCTTGCCGCCCTCGGCGGCCACCCGGCGGGCGACCTGGGCGCCGATGCCCTGGGCCGCGCCGGTGACCACCACGACCTGCCCGGCGAACCGGCCCGGGGTGATGAACCTCGGCCTGGTCGCGGCGGCCGACTCCGCCATCGCGCGCCGCATCGTCTCCTTGGACCGCTCGCTGTGGGCCTTGATCAGGTCGCGGGCGGCGATCCGGTCGCCGCGCTCGAACGCCTCGACGATGTCGAGGTGGTCCTGGGCGCACCGCGGGTGGCACCAGGTGGCGTTGCGCAGCACGTCCTCCATCCGGCCCTTGACCCCGAGCGCCTGGTAGGCGGCCAGCAGATGGCCGTTGCCGGTGAGGGTGAACAGGTAGTCGTGGAAGGCCGCGTTCGACTCGGTGTAGCCGTGGGCGTCGAGGAACCGGTCGCCGTCGACGTACGGGAGGGTCGACTCGGCGAGCAGCCGGTAGCCGGCCAGCTGCCGGGAGTCGAGCCGCCCGATGGTCAGGTCGAGCGCCCCCACCTCCAGCGCCGCCCGGGCCTCGAAGATCGCGTCGGACGCGGAGATGTCCGGGTGCTCCTCGCCGATCGTGTAGCCGTCCGCAGTGGTGTCCCCGCCGGTCGAGCCGCCGGAGCCGCTAGGCGGAGGCGTGTCGAGACCAACAGAGTCGTCTCGAGCGAACGTCACCTGACCGCCGATACCCCGCGCCTCGGGAGACTCGATCAGGTCCTCGACCGTGTTGGTCTCGACACGCTCGCTGGCGCTCGCGGCTCGACCAGCGGGAGCGGGCGCGACCAGCTGACCGGCGATGCGGCGTACGACATCTCCGTCGTCCCGAGCCGCGGCAGCCGATCCGGCGGGGCCGAGGTCGAGCGCCGGGAGAATCTGCTGGCCCGCGATCGCCCGTGCCTCGGGGTGTGTCTCCAGCTCGATGCGTACAGGTGACGCCTCGGCCGACGGGGCTGACGCCTCGGCCGACGGGGCTGACGCCTCGGCAGCGGGGACGGCGAGGGCGAACTTCTCGTAGTAGAACCCGGTGGGCTCGATGCCGGCACCGGCGACGTGCGTACGCACCGCCTCGACCATCGGCGGCGGGCCGCACAGGTAGATCGCGACGTCGCCGTCGTGCAGGTCCTGCTCGCGGATCAGGCTCATCACGTAGCCCTTGTTGGCCGCGGTCGAGGCGGGGTCGGAGACGCAGTGGTCCCAGCTGAACCCGGGCAGCCGCGCGATCAGCTCGCCGACCTCGTCGAGCTTGACCAGATCGTCGTCGGTGCTGACGCCGTAGACCAGCCGGCCGCCGCGGTCGCAGCCGTCGACCTCGAGCTGGCGCAGCATCGAGAGCACCGGCGCGAGCCCGGTGCCGCCGGCGAGCATCAGCACCGGCCGGCGGGCCTCGCGCAGGAAGAAGGAGCCGTTCGGCCCGGTGAAGGTGACCTCGTCGCCGACGGCGGCGCGCTCGGTCAGCCAGGTCGACATCGCGCCGCCCTCGGTCAGCTTGACCAGGAAGACGAGCCGCTCCTCGTGCGGGGCGTTGGCGAAGGAGTACGACCGGGTGACCTCGGTGCCGGGGACGGCGATGTTGACGTACTGACCCGGCAGGAAGGCGAGGTCGCCGCGGTTGGGGATGTCGAGGGAGAGCTCGACCGTGGTCGGGCTCAGCCGGTCCAGGCCGACGACGGTGCCGGTGTAGCTCGCGGCGCCGGTCTTGGCGACCTCGGAGGTGGTGGCGATCTGCAGCGCGAGGTCCGAGCGCGGCTTCATCGAGCACGGCAGGGCGTACCCCTGGGCGGCCTCCGCCGCCGACAGCGCGTCCTCGATGTAGGTGCCGCCGTCGTACTCCCCCGACTCGCACAGCGCCTTGCAGGTCCCGCAGGCGCCGTCGCGGCAGTCCAGCGGGATGTTGATCCGCTGCCGGTAGGACGCGTCGGCGACGGTCTGGTCCTCACGGACGGTGATGAACCGGGTCACGCCGTCCTCGAAGGACAGTGCGACCTGGTGGGTCGCGACCCCGGTCGTGGGCTCGGTCTCTGTTGCAGTCATCGCGCGCCTCAGACGTGGTAGATGTCGACGACGTGGTGAATGTAGTCGTTCTTCAGCACCACCGTCTTGCGGCGGATCAGCGGCTGCTCACCGGAGAAGTCGATCGTGTAGAACGACGTGCCGTAGTAGGGGTCGACGGTCTTGTAGCGGAAGTACATGGTGTGCCAGTTGAAGCGCACGTCGACCAGGTCGCCGCGGCGCTCGATGACCTCGACGTTGCTGATGTTGTGGGACGTACGCGGCTCCGGCAGCGAGGTGGCCGAGGACCGCTCCGTACGGATCCGGAAGACGCGGTCCTCCAGGCCACCCTTGTTGGGGTAGTAGATGAGCGACATCTCCGTCTGCGGGTCCTCGGTGAGGAGGTCGGCGTCGTCCCAGCAGGGCATCCAGTAGACGACGTCGTCGGCGTAGCACTCGAGCCACTTCTCGAACTCGCGGTCGTCGAGGAAGCGCGCCTCGCGGTAGAGGAACTGCTCGATCGCGTTCTGCGTGATCAGCTTCGCCCCGGCGGGCGCGTTCTGCGTGAGCGTCATGGTCACTTCCCCTTCTCGTTCGCGATGGCCGTACGCATCTGCTCGGCCCACTGCGCGTGCATGACCGGGTAGAGCCCCTCGTCCTCGTTCTTCGCGCCGGCCGAGATGACGCCCGGCATCTCCAGCGCCTCGGCGACCTCGTCGGGACCGGTGAGCCAGTGCTCGGCGCCGCGGCTCATGTCGTTCCACGGCGCGGCGGAGGCCTGGTACGTCACGTAGCAGGACCGGAACTCCTCCAGGTCGTCGGGCGTGGCCATGCCGGAGGCGTTGAAGAAGTCCTCGTACTGCCGGATCCGCCAGGCTCGCGACTCGGGGCTCTCGCCCTTGGGGGCGATGCAGTAGATGGTGACCTCGGTCTTGTCGACCGAGATCGGCCGGAAGTGCCGGATCTGGGTCGAGAACTGGTCCATCAGATACACGTTCGGGTAGAGCAGCAGATTGCGGGAGCCCTTGACCATGAACTCGCCCTTGGCGTCGCCGAATTTCTCCTTGAGCGTGTCCATCTGGTCCCACAGCGGCCGGTCGGCGGGGTTGGCGGCCCAGGTCCACAGGCACAGGTGGCCGTTCGGGTAGGACCAGTAGCCGCCGCCGGCCTTGCCCCAGCTGCCGGCGTCGACGGTCTTGGTGGTGTTCTTCGACTCGCCGGTGTTGCGGCGTGAGGTGGTGGCGGCGTAGTTCCAGTGGGTGGCGGTGACGTGGTAGCCGTCCGCGCCGTTCTCCGCCTGGACCTTCCAGTTGCCGTCGTAGGTGTAGGTCGAGGCGCCGCGCAGGACCTCGAGCCCGTCGGGCGACTGGTCGACGAGCATGTCGATGACCTTGACGGTGTCGCCGAGGTGCTCGTCGAGCGGGAGCACGTCCTCGTTGAGCGAGCCGAACAGGAAGCCGCGGTAGCTGTCGAAGCGGGCCACGTGGGTGAGGTTGTGGGAACCCTCGGTGTTGAAGCTCTCCGGGTAGCCGGCGTCGTCGGGGTCCTTGACCTTGAGCAGCGTGCCGTCGTTGCGGAACGTCCAGCCGTGGAACGGGCAGGTCAGGGTCATCCGGTTGTCGGTCTTGCGCCGGCACAGCATCGCGCCGCGGTGGGCGCAGGCGTTGATCATGCAGTGCAGCTCGCCGTCCTTGTCGCGGGTGATCACGACCGGCTGCCGCCCGATGTAGGTGGTGAGGTAGTCGCCGGGGTTCGGCACCTGGCTCTCGTGGGCGAGGTAGATCCAGTTGCCCTCGAAGATGTGCTTCATCTCCAGCTCGAAGATCTCCTCGTCGGTGAAGATCCGGCGGTTGGCGCGGTAGATCCCGGCCTCGCGGTCCTCGACCACGGCGTCCGACAGAACGTTCTCGATGTGGCCCAGGCTCTCGGTGAGCGGTGCGGTCATGGTGATGCCTCCAACGGGTGACGGTGACCACACCTTCGCAAGGCAGTGGCGGTCGTCACACCAGGTGAATGCCCAGTTCCGACCTAGGCATCAATTGATCACTCGAATCAATCAATAGGCGCCTGTTTCGTCCTTGTTGTTTATCTATCGCAGGCTTAGTGTGGCGGTCGTCACCGCCTGCTGAGGAGCGCTTCATGGAGCTACGCCACCTGCGGTATTTCGCCGCGGTCGCCGAGACCTGTCACTTCGGACAGGCCGCGGCGCAGCTGCACATCGCCCAGCCGGCACTCTCCCAGGCGATCCGCCAGCTCGAGTCCGAGCTCGACGTCACCCTGTTCACCCGGACGACCCGCCAGGTCTCCCTCACCCCCGCCGGCGAGTTCCTCCGCACCGAGGCCGCCCGGGTGCTCTCCGCCATCGACGACAGCGTCCGAGGCGTACGCCGCATCGGGGCCGGCCGCCACGGCCTGGTCCGTCTCGGCCTGACCGGCACCGCCTCGTTCTCGCACCTGCCGGGCATCGCCCGGGTGGTCAAGCGCGAGCTGCCCGAGGTGGCGCTCGAGATCCACGCCGACCTGCTCACGCCGGCCCAGTGCGAGCGGCTGCAGAGCGGGGCGCTCGACCTCGGCGTACTGCGGCCGCCGGCGATCGGCGAGGGGCTGACCCTGCGCACCCTCGAGGTCGAGCCCCTCGCGCTCGCCATCCCGGTCGACCACCGGCTCGCCGTCGAGCCGGTCGTGGCGCTGGCCGACGTCCGCACCGAGCCCTTCATCGCCTACAGCGCCCGCGACTCGGCGGTCAACGAGGCCGTCCTGCGCAGCTGCCGCGAGGCCGGGTTCGTGCCGCGCCGCGAGCACGAGGCGCCGAGCACCGCGGTCCTGCTGGCGCTGGTCGCCGCAGGCCTCGGCGTCGCGGTCGTCCCGGCCTCGGTCCGTGCCCTTCCGCTGGAGGGCGTGGTCTTCCGCGACCTGCTCGACGCCGGCAGCGTCGAACTCTCCCTCGCCTACCGCACCGACGACGACAACCCCGTCGTCGACGCCGTCATCGAGATCCTCGAGGCAGCCGACCTGTTCACCGCACCCCGTCTGGAAGCTCCCCGGTCATGAAGATCACCAAGATCGAGGCGATCCCCTTCGCCATCCCCTACCGCAAGCCGCTGCGCTTCGCCTCCGGCGAGGTCCACACCGCCCAGCACGTGCTGGTCCGGGTCCACACCGACGACGGTGTCGTCGGCATCGCCGAGGCGCCGCCGCGGCCGTTCACCTACGGCGAGACGCAGGCCGGGATCATCGCCGTGATCGACCAGCTCTTCGCCCCGCAGCTCGCCGGGCTCACCCTGCTCGAGCGCGAGAACGCCCGGGCCCTGATGGAGCGCACCGTCGGCAACCCCACCGCCAAGGCCGCCGTCGACATGGCCATGTGGGACGCCCTGGGCAAGACCCTCGACCTGCGGGTCGTCGACCTCCTCGGTGCCTTCACCGACCGGATGCGGGTCTCCCACATGCTCGGCTTCGACGGGCCCGAGGCGATGGTCGCCGAGGCGGAGCGGATGCGGGAGACGTACGGCATCTCGACGTTCAAGGTGAAGGTCGGCCGCTCCCCCGTCGAGCTCGACACCGCCGTCGTCCGTGCGCTGCGCGAGCGGTTCGGCGCCGAGATCGAGCTGTACGTCGACGGCAACCGCGGCTGGACCGCGGCCGAGTCCGCCCGGGCGATGAAGCAGATGGCCGACCTGGACCTGCTCTTCGCCGAGGAGCTCAACCCGGCCGACGACGTGCTCGGGCGGCGCTGGCTGGTCAGCCAGATCGACGTGCCGTTCATCGCCGACGAGTCGGTCCCGACGGCGGCCGACGTCACCCGCGAGGTGCTCGGTGGCTCCGCCACCGCGATCAGCATCAAGACCGCGCGCACCGGCTTCACCGGCTCGCAGCAGGTGCTCCATCTCGCCGAGGGACTCGGGCTGGAGGTCGTGATGGGCAACCAGATCGACGGCCAGCTCGGCAGCGCCTGCTCGATCGCCTTCGGCGCGGCCCACCGGCTCACCTCCCGCCGCGCCGGTGAGCTCTCCAACTTCCTCGACATGGCCGATGACCTGCTCACCGAGCCGCTCGAGATCCGCGACGGCGAGCTCGCCGTACGTCCTGGTGCCGGCCTCGGGGTCGAGATCGATGCCGAGAAGCTCGATCACTACCGCACCGACAACTGAACACCAGACCCCACACCGCAACACGAGAGGACACACCATGACCACCGACCAGACCCTCGAGTCCGCCGAGGCTGCCACCGCGGCCGCCTCAGGTGCCTCCGCCACCGAGCGCTTCGCCGCCGACAAGTCGCCCTTCGAGGCCGTCAAGGACACCCCGCCGGAGCGCGTCGACCGGCTCGCCAAGCGCGTCCTCAACGCGGTCTACGAGACGATCCGCGAGGAGAAGGTCAGCTACGACGAGTACAACGCGCTCAAGGCGTGGCTGATCCAGGTCGGCAAGGACGGCGAGTGGCCGCTCTTCCTCGACGTCTGGGTCGAGCACGAGGTCGAGAAGGTCGCCACCGAGCACCGCGAGGGCAACAAGGGCACCATCGAGGGCCCCTACTACGTCCCCGCCGCCCCGGAGCAGGGCGCGAACGGCACCATCCCGATGCGCGAGGGCGAGTCCGGCACGCCGCTGACCTGGACCGGCACGATCACCTCGACCGACGGCACCCCGCTCGACGGCGCCAAGGTCGAGCTCTGGCACGCCGACGCCGACGGCTTCTACTCGCAGTTCGCTCCCGGCATCCCGGAGTGGAACCTGCGCGGCAGCTTCACCGTCGGGGCCGACGGGGCCTTCGAGATCCACACGATCCAGCCGGCGCCCTACCAGATCCCGACCGACGGCTCCTGCGGCAAGCTCATCGCCGCCGCCGGCTGGCACGCCTGGCGTCCGGCCCACCTGCACGTCAAGGTGTCGGCCCCGGGCCACGAGCTCCTCACCGCCCAGCTCTACTTCCCCGGCGACGAGCACAACGACGACGACATCGCCTCGGCCGTCAAGCCCGAGCTGGTGCTCGCCCCCGTCGCCAACGAGGACGGCTCCGTCAGCGTCGACTACGGCTTCGTGCTCGACCCGGTTCGCGGCTGATGCTCTATCACGTACGCATGGACGTCCGGATCCCGCACGACCTGGATCCGGACGTCCGCGACGACACGATCGCCCGCGAGAAGGCCTACGCCCAGGAGCTCCAGCGCGCCGGCAAGTGGCCGCACCTGTGGCGGATCGCCGGGGAGTACGCCAACTTCTCGGTCTTCGACGTCGAGTCCCACGACGAGCTGCACCAGATCCTCTCCGGCCTGCCGCTGTTCCCCTACATGGACGTCCAGGTCACCCCGCTGGCGAAACACCCGTCCAAGGTGGACTAGGACCGCCTGCGATCGGCCTGGTAGCGACCGGGGGTGCTCCCCAGGATGCTCGTGAAGGCCGCGATGAAACCGCTCGGGGCCGCCCAGCCGCAGGCGTGGGCGGTCCGGGTGACGTCGTAGCCCTCAGCCAGCAGTACGAGTGCGTGGTAGATGCGGAGCTGGGTACGCCACTCGTAGAAGGTCATGCCGAGCTCGTTGCGCAGCAGCCGGCTGAGCGTGCGGGAGCTCGCACCGACCGACCTTCCCAGCTCGGTCAGAGAGCTGTTGTCAGCCGGATGCTCGGACAGCCTCCGCGCGAGAGCCTGCAACCGATCGTCCTGCGGGTCCGGGAGGTGGAGGGGCTGCAGATGCACCTCTCGGAGCTCATCGACCAGGACTCTGTGGAGACGAGCGCGCGCAGCCGAGTCGTATCCGGGGACATCATCGTCGTGACGTCCGGTGAGGGCCAGCAGCAGCTCGCGAGCGAGCCCGGTGGCCAAGAACACCGCCGGTCGCTCCGGCATGCGTCGGGCCAGGGACGGCGGAAGAAAGACGATCCGCATGTCCGTGTCGCCGTGGGCCGTGTGCCGATGGAGGGTTCGGGCCGGTGTCCATGCGACCCGGTTGGCCGGCACCACCGAGGTGCCGCGGTCGGTGTGGACCGTCAGGACGCCCGTGGCGGCGTAGACCAGGTGGCCACGTACGTGGGTCTGCGCGGAGCTGGAGCCGCCCGACGGCCACACGTGCCGTCCACCCGACGGCCATGTCCGGGAGGTCACCACCGCCGGTGCGGGATCTTGGCGTGCAACAGGCATCAGCTGGCATTTTATCGGTAGCGAGCCATGCCTGCGGGGTGATGACCTGGTCCGGAACCCAACCGGTGACCCAAGGAGATATGCGATGGCAACGTTCGTACTCGTCCCCGGCGCATGGCACGGTTCCTGGGCGTTCGAGACGGTGACCCCGCTGCTGGAGGCCGCCGGGCACACCGTGCATCCGCTGACCCTGACCGGTCTGCGACCCCAGGACGACGGCGCAACGGTGGCCCGCGCCAACCTCGACACCCATGCCGACGACGTCGTGCGGCTTCTCGAGTCCGCCGAGATCACCGAAGCGACGCTCGTCGGGCACAGCTACGGTGGGATGGTGATCTCGGCCGCCGCGGACCGGGCAGCCACCCGCATCGCACGTCTGGTCCATCTCGACGCCTATGTGCCGAACGACGGGGAGTCGTGCTGGTCCTTGACCACGGACGCGTACCGGCGGTCGTTCGTCGACGGAGCGGCAGACACGGGATACGCCGTCCGTCCGCCCTTCCGTGCGCCGCACGGCGGTGACGCCCGCCGTCGTCCTCATCCGCTCCCCTCGCTCGTGCAGAGGATCCGGCTCACCGGCGCCGTCGACCGGGTCCCACGTCGCGACTTCGTCTACTGCTCCGGGTGGGAGGACGACACCCCTTTCACCGGACTCCGCACCCGGCTCCGAGCCGAGCCGGGTTGGCGCGTTCACGACATCCCGACCGCCCACAACGCGATGCGGGAGGCCCCGAGCGCCGTCGCCGACCTGCTGATCGACCAGTCGTAGTCCGACGGGTCGTCCGACCTGCAAGGATGGGCGCCCGAGGTGATGAGATGTCGATGATCGACTATGCGGCGCCCGCCGGACCGACGCGTGGCTACCTGGCGGTGCCCGAAGGCGACGGCCCCTGGCCCGGCGTGGTCGTCGTGCAGGACCTGATGGGCGTGAGCGCGGACGTCCAGCGGATCGGCGACCGGATCGCTGCCAACGGCTACCTGGCGCTGACGCCGGAGCTCTACCATCGCGGCCCGAAGGTCGGCTGCGTCGTCAGCACGATGAAGTCGCTGGTGACCGGCAAGGGCACCGCGGTCGACGACCTGATCGCCGCTCGCGACCACCTCGTCGCCGACCCCCGCTGCACCGGCAAGGTCGGCATCGTCGGCTTCTGCATGGGCGGCGGCTTCACGCTCCTGCTGGCTCCGCGGGGCATCTTCGACGCGGCCGCACCCAACTACGGGGTGCTGCCGCGGGACCTGTCCGCGCTGAGCTCGTCGTGTCCGATAGTGGCGAGCTTCGGCGCCAAGGACCGGTTGCTGCCCGGCGCCGTGCACAAGGTCGAGGCGGCGCTCGCCGCGGGCGATGTGCCCCGCGACCTCAAGGAGTACCCCGAGGTCGGGCACAGCTTCATGAACGACTGGGGCTTCCCCCGTCCGGTTCCCACGCTGGAACGGGTGGTCGGCTACAACTACTCCGAGCCCGAGGCGGAGGACGCCTGGCGACGCATCTTCGCCTTCTTCGACGAGCACCTCGGCCCGAAATAGCTCCGAAACGTCGGCGCTCTACTGTGGTGGTGCCCGAGTTCAACGGACAGCAAGGCCTCCAGGCCGGGAAAGCGGACACCTCCGGGCGAGACCAACCGTCTGCCCCGAACAAGGAGAGCACCCGTGAGCGAGCGTCAGCGAGCGAACCGTCCGATCATCACACGACCGTGTCCGTATTCTGGCGCTTGCGCTACGGAGGCGGTCGCGTGAACACCTTCCACGTCCCCGCCGTCGACATCGCTGCGTACGTCCAGGGCGGGACGCCCGCGGAGAAGGCAGCCGTCGCGGCCGCGATCGACACCGCCTGCCGTGAGGTCGGCTTCATCCAGATCCTCGGCCACGGCGTCGCGCCTTCTACGGCCGAGGGTCTCGCCTCGGCGATGGACGACTTCTTCGCGCTGCCGACGGCGGAGAAGAGCCGCTGGCGCCGACCGGCCGTCGAGAACCGCGGCTACACCCCGCCCAAGTCGGAGACGCTCGCGCTCAGCGCCGGCGTGCAGTCCGAGACCCGGATGAAGGACTTCTTCGAGGCCTTCAACGTCGGCTCCTCGGTCTCCGACCACCCCGAGGCCGAGCTCGTCGAGGCGCACTACGCGGAGAACACCTGGCCGGAGGTCCCGGACTTCCAGGTGCGCATCGACGCCTGGCGCGCCGAGGCCGCCCGGGTCGCGCGCACCATGGTCACCGTCTTCGAGGACGCGCTCGGCCTGGAGCGCGGCGCGATCTCTCGCCTCGCGACGCACCCGATCGAGGTCCTCCGGATGAACAACTACGCCCTGCCCGAGGGCACCCGGGTCGAGGTCGACGAGGACATGATCGGGATGGGCGAGCACACCGACTACGGGATCGTCACGATCCTCTGGGCCGACCAGGTCAAGGGCCTGCAGGTCCTCCACGGGGGCGAGTGGCACGACGTCAGCCCGGCCGACGGGGCGCTGCTGATCAACCTCGGCGACCTCACGACCAGACTCACCAACGAGCAGTGGCTCTCGACCCTGCACCGGGTCAAGCCTCCGATCGTCGGTGGCACCATCCGGCGGCGCCGGTCGGCTGCGTACTTCTTCGACGGCGACGCCGAGGCGGTGATCGGTCCGCTGCCGGGGTTCGTCGACGACGAGCACCCACGTCTCTACCGCGACGTCACCGTCGACGAGCACATCGCCGCTAAGCTCGCCGGCTCCCGTGCCGGAGTCCTCAACGCCGCCGCGGATCGCGAGGCTGCCCGGGTGCTCACCGCGGGTCGCTGACCGCCTCCTCGGTCTCTCTGGTGCGCCGGCGGGCGATCGCCGCCGGCCACCAGATCCGGTCGCCGACCAGCGCAAAGACCGCGGGCACGACGACGGTGCGGACCAGGAACGTGTCCAGCAGGATGCCCAGGCCCACGATCAGGCCCACCTGGGTCAGCGTGATCAAGGGCAGCACACCGAGCACCGCGAACACCGCGGCCAGCACGATGCCGGCGCTGGTGATGACCCCACCGGTCAGCCCGACCGCCATGACCATCGCATCGACGGTGTCGTGCTCGGCCGCCTCCTCCCGGGCACGCAGGACGAGGAACACCGTGTAGTCGATGCCGAGGGCGACCAGAAACAGGAAGGCGTAGATCGGTGTGCTCACGTCGAGGGCGGGGAACCCGAAGACGTGGGTGCTCATCCAGGCGCCCAGGCCGAGGGCGGCCAGGGTCGCGATCACGCTGATGGTGACGAGCACCAGCGGCGTCACGATCGACCGCAGCACCACGAAGAGCACGAGCAGCACGACCAGCAGGATCAACGGCACGATGACCATGAGATCTCGCTCCGCACCGTTGCGGCTGTCGAGGTCCTTGGCCACGCTGCCGCCGACGAGCGCTCCCGATCCGGCCAGCTCGCTGCGCATCGTCTCGATCGTCCGGATGCTCTCCGGGGTCGCCGGAGCGGCGTCCAGGGTCGCGGTGATCTTCGCCAGGTCACCGCTCTCGCCCGAGGGACGTGCGCTGTCCACGCCGTCGATCCGGTTGACCTGCGCAAGCACCGCGTCGGCCTGGTCGGCTCCGACCACGATCGTCACCGGATCGGAGGAACCGGGCGGGAAGTGCTTCGAGAGCGTCTCCAGACCATCGACGGACTCGGCCTGGACCCGGAACTGGTCCGTCTGCGACAGCCCGACCTTGACTCCGAGAAGACCGGAGGCGAGTACGCCGAGGATCACCGCGGCCACGGCCAGCACCGCCGCGGGGCGGCTCACGACGGCGCGGGCGATCCGGAACCAGACGCCGTCTCGGGACTTCTCGTCGTCGCCGTCTCGGGGAACGAACGGCCAGAAGAGGCCCCGGCCGAACAACGACAGCGCGGCAGGCAGCGCGAAGAGGGCGAACAGCAGCGCCACGAGCAGGCCGATGGCGGCCGAGACCCCCAGCGACCGGCTGTTGGGTGCGACGCTGAGCACCAGCACGAGCAGGGCGAGCACGACCGTGAGGTTGCTCGCCACGATCGCCTCGCCGGAGCCACGGACCGCGGCCGCGAGGGCATCGCGATGATGCGCATGCCGGCGGAGCTCCTCGCGGTAGCGCGAGACCAGCAGCAGCGCGTAGTTGGTGCCGGCGCCGAAGACGAGCACGCTGGTGATCCCCGAGGTCGAGCCGTCGAGCCCGCTGCCCGTCCAGTCCGCGACGATCTGGGTGACCACCGCGGCGGTGCGGTCGGCCACCGCGACCACGATCAGCGGCACCAGCCACAGCACCGGCGAGCGGTAGGTCAGGATCAGCAGCAGCGCGACGACCGCGGCCGTGACGAGGAGCAGCCGCAGGTCGGCACCCTCGAACGCCGAGGAGATGTCGGCGGCGAAGGCGGCGCCACCGGTGAGCTGGACCGTGAGACCGTCGGGCCGGTCCTCGTCGACCGTCTCGCGCAGGTCGCCGACCAGCTCGGTGAGATCGAGTCCGGTCACGTCGGCATCGACGTCGATGGCGACGATCAAGGCCTCGCCGTCGGACGCCGGGATCGGCGGGGAGACCTCGTTCCCGGTGATCTCGGCCCAGCGCTGCGACACCTCGGCGATCCAGGCCCGGTCATCGGCGTTCAGCCCACCCGTGCGCTCGACCACGGCGACCGCGGGCAACACGTCGCCTCCCGGAAAGCTCTGCTGGAGCTCCGCCACCCGGGCCGACTCCGCGTCGGCCGGCAGCGGGTCGGGCGCCGCGCTGGTGGATCCCAGCGACGATCCGAGGACCATCACCGCACCGGTCAGGACGACCGTGATCACCAGGACCACCCAGGCCGTGGCCTTGCTCGTGGTGATGTGGGCGAGACGTGCCAGCGCGGACCGCATGGTCGGGCCTTTCCTTGGAGTCGGGGGTTCGTCGGATGACATCGGAGCTAGGGCCGCTCGAGGCCGGCGGCGGCTGCCGCCCATGTCCACAGCTCGCCGGTCTCGCCGCGACCCGGACGGGTCGACGACCGATAGCTCGTCGGACGCCGGCGACGGTCGTGCCAGAAGGTGCCGGACGGCGGGGTCGGCTCGGTGGCCGCGAGCCACACCGCTGTGTCCGCGCCCGCCTCGGCGGGACGCAGCAACGGTCGGGTCAACGTACGGAAGGCGGGGAGCGATCGGGCGAGGCCCGGGGTGTCCGCCCAGCCGGGGTGCATGACGAAGGTGGCGATCCGGTCCGGCGACCAGCGTCGGTCCAGGATCGGGGCAAGCTCCACCTGCATACGCTTGGACCGCGCGTAGGCGACGGCGCCCCGATAGCTGCCGTGCTCGAACTCCGGGTCGTCGACCGGGAGCGGCTGGGTGTACATCCCTCCCGAGGCGACGAGCACGACCCGGGCGCCGCGCTCCGAGCGACGCAGGGCCGGCAGCAGGCGCTCGGTCAGCCGGATCGGCCCGAGCACGTGCGTGGCGACGGAGAGCTCATGCCCCTCGACCGACTCGGTCCGCTCGGGCGGCATGACCCCCGCGTTGTGCACGAGCACGTCGAGCCCGATGCTGCCGCCGGCTCGGGCACAGAACTCGTCGGCGAACGCGTCGATCATGGCCGGGTCGGAGACGTCGCAGCGCTCGATCCGAAGGTCGGCGACCCGCCTCTCGCCGCGCAGCAGCCGCTCGATCCGGGCGATCGCGGGCGCGGCGCGCTCGGGTGAGCGGACGAGGACATGGACACGCGCGCCGAGTCGGGCCAGGCCCAGCACGGTGGCCTCACCGAGACCGCTGCCACCACCGGTGACCAGGGCGGTACGCCCGGCCAGCGCTCCGGGACGCGGGTCGCCCGCGGCCCAGCGGCGGCGACGGATCGCGTAGCCGAGACGCGAGTAGCCGAGCAGTACCGTGCGGTCGAGCAGGCGGTCGAGGCCGCGATCAGGTGCTGAGGTCCGGCCGATGTGCCGCGGCGTGGTCATCGCCTGGACTCCTTCAGCTCGGCGAGCCGGTCCAGCGCCTCGCGCCGCTCCTCGGCATGGTCGACGACGGGTTCCGGATAGCCGTGGGCCAGACCCTCGGAGTGACGCCACGGCTCATGGGCCGCCGCCCCGGGGAGGTGGCGGAGCTCGGGCACCCAGCGCCGGACGTAGTCGCCCTGCGGGTCGAACCGGATCCCCTGGGTGACCGGGTTGAAGACGCGGAAGTAGGGCGCGGCGTCGGTGCCGGTCCCGGCCGCCCACTGCCACCCATGGCTGTTCGAGGCCATGTCGCCGTCGAGGAGATGGTCCATGAAGTGCCGGGCGCCGACGGGCCACCACATGTGCAGATCCTTGACCAGGAAGCTCGCGACGACCATGCGTACGCGGTTGTGCATCCAGCCCTCCGCGAGCAGCTGGCGCATGCCGGCGTCGACGAACGGATAGCCGGTCGTGCCCGACTTCCACGCCTCCAGCAGCTCGGGGTCGTCCTCGTAGCGCATCCCGTCCAGGCCGTCCTTCAGGTCACGCCAGGCCGACCCGGGATCGTGCCAGAGGACGTCGGCGTAGAACTCGCGCCAGGCCAGCTCCGCGACGAAGCGCTCGACATCCTCGCCGGAGGCCCCGGTGCCGTGCGTGCCCAGATCGGCCAGCAGCGTACGCGGGTGGATCTCGCCGTACTTCAGCGCGACCGAAAGGCGGCTGGTCCGGTCGAGGTCGGGTCGGTCCCGGGACTCGGCATAGCCGGCCAGGTCCTCCGCGCAGAAGTCCTCCCAGCGGTGGAGCGCCGCACGCTCACCGGCCTCCTGGTCGGAGTGGGCCGGCAGCGGGTCCGACTCGAGCTTCGTCATCCACTCGACCTCGGGATCGCCCGCGGGCGCCCGCCACCCGTGTTCCCGCCAGGCGCGCAGGAAGGGGGTGAAGACGCGATAGGGCGCCCCGGATGCGTTGCGGACCCTGCCCGGCGTGACCGCGTAGGGGCTCCCGGTGCCGACCAGCCCGATGCCCGCGGCCGCCAGACGCTGCTCCACCGCCGCGTCGCGTCGCCGGCCGTAGGGGGTCGTCTCGGTCGAGACGTGCACCTGGCTCGCCCCGGCCTCGGCGGCGACCTCGGCCACCACCTCGGCCGGGTCGCCCTGCCGGATCACCAGCGCGCCATCCGTCTCCTCGCGCAGCGCGGCGAGCGAGGCCAGCAGCCGCTCCCACCTGCTTCCGGAGCCGGCCAGGCGCGGGTCGAGCACGAACAGCGGAACCACCTGCCCCTCGGCGGCCGCCGCCTGCAGGGCGGGATGGTCCCCCAGCCGCAGGTCTCGTCGGAACCACATCAGTGAGGTCGTCATGGACGGTTCCGTTCATCGGCTTCCAGGCGGATCTGGGCGACGTCGATAGCCCCGGCCCGGAAGCCCGCCTCGCAGTAGGCGAGGTAGAACTCCCAGGTGCGCCGGAACTCCTCGTCGAACTCCTCCGACCGTATCTCCGGCCACGCACCCAGGAAGGCGGCGCGCCAGCGGCGGAGCGTCTCGGCGTAGTCGGCGCCGAACCTGTCGGTGCGGGTCACGCTCAGACCGACGTCGGCGGCCTGTTCGGAGATGACGGTCTCGGACGGGATGAGACCGCCCGGGAAGATGTGCTTCTGGATCCAGCCGTAGGAGTTGCGGGTCGCCAGGTAGCGCTGGTGCGGCATGAGGATCGCCTGCAGGGCGATGGCGCCGCCGGGGCGGACCAGCCGGGACAGGGCGGCGAAGTAGTCGGGCCAGTAGCGCTCGCCGACCGCCTCGATCATCTCCACGCTGACCACGGCGTCGAAGGTGCCGACGACGTGTCGGTAGTCCTGCACGAGCACGTCGACCCTGTCGGTGAATCCCGCGTCCTCGATCCGCTCCCTGGCCAGCGCCGCCTGCTCGACCGACAGCGTGACCGTGGTGACCCGGGCTCCGCGGCGTGCCGCCTCGATCGCGAGCGTCCCCCACCCGGTGCCGATCTCGAGCAGATCGTCACCGGCACCGACGCCCGCCAGGTCGAGGGCAGCGTTGACCTTGCGCAGCTGGGCCTCCTCCAGATCCTGCTCCGCGACCGGACGGGTGTGGTCGAACAGGGCCGAGCTGTAGCTGAGGCTGGGGTCGAGGAAGGCGGCGAACATGTCGTTGCCGAGGTCGTAGTGGGCGGAGATGTTCTCCTGGGAGTCCTCCACCGCGCCGCGCTGGTCGGCGGGGATGGGCTGGTCGACCAGGCGGCGCAGCCGCAGCATCCAGCCCGGGAGCAGCCTCGAGAGGCGTTCGGCGTACGGCGTCAGCGCATCGGCGAGATCGGTGCCCTCGGCGGCGTACCAGTCGCCCGCCGTGTAGGCCTCACCGAGGCCGATCTTCGGGTTCTCCGCGATCCGGGCGAAGAGGGACTCCGGGCGGTGCAGCACGATCCCCGGCCGTCCCTCGGTACGCGATCGCTCGTTGAGCAGGCCGCCGTCGGGGAGCACGACGTCGACCGGGACCTGCCGGGTCGCCAGGCGCAGGATCTGCTTGGCGATCCCTGCTCGCAGGCTCTTGGAAGCTGCCGGCGCCCTGTGCGCCGGCAGCCCGAGCGTCACAGGCTCTGCGGTCATGATGTGGTCTCCTTCGGAGTGGCCGGACGTGGGACGAGGGGCAACCTGCGCAGCCACAGCCGGATCCCGTGGAACCGGATGAGAGCGCTGACCCGGTGTGGCATCAGGAGGTGGGAGAGGCTCACCCGCAACAGTGCGCGGTGCGTCGCCGGCTCCGGGGTCCCGCGCGTGGTCGCCGTCAGCACGCGGGCGCCGTCGCGGTCGAGGCCGACGGTCACCGAGACCTGTCCTGGATCGATCTGCAGCCGGATGTCATAGGTCCCGGCCAGGTCGTTGAACGGCGAGACGTAGAAGGCCTTGCCGGTGCGGGCTCGTCCGTATCGATCGACGTCGATCAGGTAGGCGTGGCGTTCGCCGTACGTGTTGTGCACCTCGAAGACGACGGCGCGCAGGACGCCGTCGTCCGACTGCACCCAGAAGACGGTGAGGGGGTTGAAGACATGACCCAGAACGCGGGCGTTCGCCAGCATCAGCACCCGGTCGGTCGGCGCGAGGTCGACGCCGTGGCCGGCGAGGAAGACACCGAGATCGCCACGTACGCCGCCACCCGACGAGCCCCCGTCGAGATGGTCCTCGACCCGGAATCCGGCCAGGGGACGCAGCCAGAACGGGAGCCGAGGCGGATCGTCGACATCGATGAGCCAGTGGTAGCTGCGGTGGCGGAAGGCGTGCCGCAACGGCAGCTCCCGGGTGTGGCTGACGTGGCCGACGACCAGCGCCGGCACCTCGGGGAAGACCGGTGACGGGATCACCACGTCACCCCGAACGACTCGGCTGCCTCCACGCCGGAGCGACAGCCATCCTCGTGGAAGCCCCAGCCGAGATGGGCGCCGGCGAAGGCCAGCCGCGGTCCACCGGCCGTACGCAGCCGCGCGGCCGCCGCGACCGCCTCGGTGGTGAAGACCGGGTGCTCGTAGGTCATCCGCGCGGTGACCGTGGCCGGGTCGACATGCTCGGTCGCGTTGAGCGTGACCACGTGCTCGTCACGGTCCTCGAGTCCCTGGAGCCGGTTCATCCAGTAGCTGACGGCCACCTTGTCGGCGCCGCCGTCGCAGGAGGCGAGGCGGTAGTTCCACGAGGCGCGGGCACGTGGCGAGTCCGGAAGCAGGGAGGCGTCGCGGTGCAGCCAGGTCTCGTTGCGCGAGTATCGGATGGCGGCCAGGTCCGCCTTCTCCTCCGGGGTGGCGTCGACCAGCAGCCTCAGGGCCTGGTCCGCGTGGGTCGCCACGACCACGCGGTCGAAGCGCCGGGAACCGGCCGCGGTGCGTACCTCCACACCATCGGTGTGCCGCTCCACGGCGCTGACCGGCTCACCGACACGGACGTCGCCCAGCCGTTCGGCGATGCGGTCGACATAGGTGCGCGACCCGCCCACGACCGTGCGCCAGGTGGGCGACCCGGTGACCTGGAGCATCCCGTGGTGGTCGAGGAAGGCGAAGAGATGCCTCGCCGGGTAGGCAGCCGCGTCCTCGTCGCCGCACGACCAGACGCACGAGACCAGCGGCACCGCGAAGTGCTGGACGAAGTAGTCGCTGAAGCCGCCATCGGCGAGGAACTGCCCCCACGTCAGGTCGCTGTCGGTCCCGAGCAGACGGCGGGCACGGCGGTGGAACCGCGGCACCTGGGCCAGCATCCGAAGGAAGCGCGGGTCGCCGAGACGACCCGGGTCGGCCAGGATGCCGCTCAGCCCCCGACCGCCGGCATAGGACAGGCCGCAGTCGTCGCAGACGATGCTCATGCTCATCTCGGTGGGCCGGGTCTCGACGCCGAGCTCCGCGAACAGGCGAAGCAGGTTCGGATACGTGCGCTCGTTCATCACGATGAAGCCGCTGTCCACCCGGAGACGGTCTCCCGAAGCGGCCGAGACGTCGTGCGTGTGCGCATGACCGCCGAGCCTTTGCTCGGCTTCGAAGAGCGTGACGTCGTGGGTGCGGCCGAGGAGATGGGCCGCGGTCAGCCCTGACACCCCGCCCCCGATCACGGCGACGGTCGGCCGCTGGGCCGTTCGGCTCATGGGTACTCCCTCTTCAGGCAACAGCACTGCCGCTGGCTCGTTCCGGTGATCGAATGTACAATCTTTGTACAAAGTATGTCAAAGGTTTGAAAGGGCACGATGATGAGAATCGATCGGACCGTGGAGACCTCCGCACCGACCTCCGAGGTCTTCGCCTTCCTGGCCGACTTCACGACCACCGAGCAGTGGGATCCGGGCACCGTGCGCACCGAACGCATCTCCGGCGACGGCGGGGTCGGGACGGCGTACGCGAACACCTCTCGGTTCCTCGGACGCAACACCGACCTCACCTATGTGGTGGAGGCCTACGAGCCCGGTGCGCGGGTCGAGCTACGCGGTGAGAACAAGACGGTCGTGGCTCATGACACGATGACCTTCGTACCGACAGCCACGGGCGGAACATCTGTTCGCTACGTGGCCGATTTCGAGCTGAAAGGCATGGCCAGGATGGTGGCGCCGCTGCTGACCCCCGCCTTCACCCGCCTGGGTGACAAGGCGTCCGACCAGATGCGCGCGACCCTGGACCGACTGGGCCGGTAGCCGATCAGATGTTCACCATCAAGCACGCGGCGGAGCGGGTCGGCATCACCACCGCGACGCTTCGTGCCTGGGAGCGCCGCTACGGCGTCATCGCGCCACACCGGTCCGAGAGCGGCTACCGGCTCTACGGCGAGCGCGACGTCGCCGTGCTGCGCTCGATGAAGCATCTGGTGGATCAGGGCTGGGCGGTCGGCCTGGCCGCCGCCGAGGCGATCCGGCTCGATCGTGAGCAACCCGAACACCTCCCGACCACGGAGGCGCGGGACGGCGGGAGCCACACCCAGCCCTCCCCCGGCCTCGCCCGGAGGTTGACCGTCGCCGCGGCTGCGCTCGACACCGGCGACCTGGCAGCCGTTCTGGACGAGGTGTTCGCCCTCAGCAGCTTCGAGACGGTCATGACCGACCACGTCTTTCCCGCGCTGGAGGAGCTCGGCGACGCCTGGGCGGACGGCAGGGTCAGCGTCGCCGGCGAGCACCTGGCCTCGAACGCGGTGATGCGCCGCCTAGCCGTCGCCTACGAGGCGGCGGCCGCCCATGGTCACGGCCCCCGCGTCGTCCTCGGACTGGCACCCGGCACCCGCCACGAGATCGGTCTCCTCGCCTTCGCCGTCGCCGCCCGGCGACGCGGCCTGGACACCGACTACCTGGGAGCCGATCTCCCGATCGACGACTGGGTCGGCGTCGCCGGCGATCCCGCCCTCGCCGCGGTGGTGCTGGCGATCCCCACCACCGCCGACATCCCCGCCACCACCACGGTGATCACCGCCCTGCGTGACCACCGTCCCGATCTCGTCGTCGCCGTCGGCGGAGCGCAGCAGAGCCAGGCTCCCGAACCCGCTGCCCGCCTGGGCCACGACATCGCCGCCGGCGCGAAGACGCTGGCCGCGATGATCTCGCAGCGCTGACCGGCCCGGGCACGGAGCACGCCGGACCGGCCTACTCGGGCAGCGTGGCCCGCAGCACGCGCAGCGTGTTGCCGCCCATGATCGCGGCCACCTCGGTCTCGTCGTAGCCGCGATCGACGAGCTCCTGGGTGATGGCGGCGAGGTCGCTGGTGTCCCAGCCGACGGTGGTCGAGCCGTCGTAGTCGCTGCCCAGCGCCGCGGTCTCGATACCGCCGACCTCGACGACATGGTCGATGGCGTCGACCACGGCCTCGACGGTCAGGTCGCACACCGCGGCGTCCCAGTAGCCGACGCCGACGACACCGCCGGTCGCGGCGACCCCGCGTACCTCCTCGTCGGTCAGGTTGCGGTTGACGTCGCAGGTCGCCTGTACGCCGCCGTGGCTGAGCACCACCGGCTTGGTCGCCATCGCGAGCATCTCGGCGACCGCGGCGTGGCTGGCGTGCGCGATGTCGACGATGATGCCGCGACGCTCCATCTCGACGAACACCCGGCGCCCGAGGTCGGTGAGGCCGCCCTTCTCGACCCCGTGCATGGAGCCGGCCACCTCGTTGTCGAAGAAGTGGGTGAACCCGGCCATCCGCATGCCGGCGTCGTAGAGCGTGCCCAGGTTGTCGAAGTCGCCCTCGAGGTTCTGGAGGCCCTCGACCGAGAAGAGCGCACCGGTGACCTGCTTGCCGGCCTCACGGTCGGCGATGAGGGCGTCCAGGTCAGCGCGGGTGCGGATCAGCCGCAGCTTGCCGTCGGAGTCCGCCGCCGCCTTGTCGAGCTTCTGGGCGTGGTAGAGCGAGCGGTCGAGGAGCGAGGTCCAGGTGCGCGGCGGCTGGAGCTGGGCGAAGGTCAGCAGGGTGATGTTGTCGCTGTCGCCGGTGTTGCGGTCGTAGTTCTGCCCCTTCGGCGACTTCGACACCGACGAGAACACCTGCAGCGCGACGTTGCCGTCCTCCATCCGGTGCAGGTCCATGTGACCCCGGTCCGAGTGCTCCAGCACGTCGCGGTCCCACATCAAGGTGTCGCTGTGCATGTCGATGACCTGCAGCGAGTCGTGCAACCGTCGCGTCTCGGGCGTGACCTCGGGCAGGCTGGCCGGCTTGATCTTGTTCCGGCCGTTCTCCACGATCCCTGGCGCCAGGGCGAAGAAGCCGGCGCCGCCGACGAGGAGGACGGCGAGTACGGCCAGGAGCAGGGGCTTCGTCCAGCGGGTCATGGGTCGGGATCCTCTCGGGGCAGGCTCGGCACGACCGAGCACACGGGCGGGGACGAGTATCACGGCGGGTGCGCCGGAGGCCGGGGAATCGGCCCGAATCGCCCGTCCGGCGGGGCGATCGGACAGGATGTGACCATGGCGACACTGGATGAGGACGACTTTTCGCTCATCCACGCGCTGCAGATCAGGCCGCGGGCCTCCTGGACCGACCTGGCAGCCGCGCTCGGCACCTCGCCGACGACCCTGAGCCGTCGCTGGGAGCGGTTGCGTGCCGACGGCAGTGCCTGGGTCATGGCCCACCCACGGGTCCGTGGCCACGACGGAGCCAGCCTCGCCGTCGCCGAGATCTCCTGCGCCGGCGGACGGGCCGGCACCCTCGCCCAGGAGCTGGCCGACTGGCCGATGATCATCACCATCGAGGAGGCGGCCCGCGACTACGGCCTGATCGTGACGGCCGTCGGCCTCGGCCCCGGGGACATGCCCAGGTTGCTGCTCGACGACCTGTCCGCGCTGCCAGGCGTCCTCGGCGTACGCGCCCACCATGTCGCCCGGCTCCACGTCGACGCGAGCAGCTGGCGGGTCGGCGGGCTCGACCGTGAGCACGCCCGGGCAGTGGCTCGGATTCCCGACCACGCCGGCGGCGCCAGGTCCGCTCCGGTCAACCCCTGGGCCGAACCGTACGCCGCCCTCACCCAGGCCCTGATCCGCAACGGCCGCAGCAGCGCCGCTGACATCGCCCGCCACACCGGCCGGTCGCTGTCGACCACCCGCCGCCAGCTCGGCCATCTGCTCGCCTCCGACGCCCTCACCTTCCGCTGCGAGGTCGCCCAGGGCCTGACCCCGCTGCCGATCGTGGTGCAGACCTGGTGCCAGGTGCCGGTCAGGGCGGTCGACGAGTGCGTGAACCGCCTGCGGACCACCCCCGGCGTACGCCAGGTCGTCGGCCTGCCCGGACCGACGAACCTGCTGATCGGCACCTGGACGCGCTCGGCCGAGAGCGCGATGCTCCTCCACGAGCACCTCCAGCGCGACCTCGCGCTCACGGTGGTCGAGTCAGCGATCGTCCTGCGCCAGATCAAGCGTCTCGGCTGGAAGCTCGACGAGCTCGGCCGCTCGACCGGGACGCTGGTCCCCTACCCACCCAGCACGGACGGCACCGTCGTTCCCGACGCCGGCTGACGCCGGTCGGGGGTCGTGTCACAGAGCGTCGTGTCCTCTCGTCTCCTGTGGTGAACCCACGGAACAGGAGAGAACAATGAACGTCGTCCTCTGGACCGCCGCCGGACTGCTGGCCCTCGTCGCCCTGGCCGGAGGCCTCACCAAGACCTTCGTGCCTCTGGACAAGCTGGCCGAGCACGACGGCGCCGCATGGACCCGCGGCGCCAGCCCCACCTTCGTCAGGACCCTCGGGATCCTGGAGATCCTGGCCGCGATCGGACTCATCCTTCCCGCCGTGCTCGACATCGCACCTGTCATGGTGCCCGTCACCGCCGCCTGCTGGATCGCCCTGATGATCGGCGCGATGATCACCCACGGCCGCCTCGGCCAGGCGAAGCTCGTCCTGGTCAATGTCGTCTACCTCGCCATCGCCGCCTTCATCGTCGTCGGCCGCTTCGGCACCACGCCCTTCACCGCCTGACGGGCCCGCAGGCGGGATCAGCGTCCGAGCACCGCGCGGAGCCGGCCCACCTGGGCGGTGCGCTCGGCGAGACGCTGCTCGTCGAGGCTCCGGCCGGGGGCGGATGCCAGGAGCTCGTGCGTACGCCGCACCGCGGTCGCGTCGTGGGCGAGGAGGGCTGCCACCAGCTCGGTGAGGGTGGCGTCCAGCTCGACCGCCGGGACGACGCTCTGCGCCAGCCCGATCCGCTCGGCCTCGTGCGCACCCACCTTGCGCGCGGTCGCACAGATCTCCAGGGCCCGCGAGTAGCCCACGGCCTCGACCAACGGCTTGGTCCCGGCCAGATCGGGAACCAGCCCCAGCGCCGGCTCCTTCATGCAGACCCAGGCATCCTCGGCCATGATCCGCAGGTCGCACGCCAGCGCCATCTGGAAACCCGCCCCGATCGCGTACCCATCGACGACAGCGATCGAGATGAACCGCGGGTCGGCCAACGCCACGAACGGCCGCTGGTACTCCCCGATCAGGTCGACGACCTCCTGGTCGCTGCGCGCCAGCGTCGCGACCAGGCTGCCCTCCACCTCGGTCTGCCCCGGGTCGACCAGCGACAGATCCAGCCCCGCCGAGAAGGTGCCACCCGCCCCACGCACCACGACGACCCGTACCTCGTCCGGAAGCGACTCGAGGAACCCCGCGATCGCCGCCCACATCGCCGGATGCTGCGCGTTGCGTACGTCAGGACGATCCAGCAGCACGGTCGCCACCGCGCCGTCGATGCTCAGCTCGACACCCGGCTCGTTGATGTTCATGGCTTGTCGATCCCTTCGGGCAGGAGTACGTCACGCGACGCCACAAGCTCCATCAGAGCAGCACGGCATCACGTCGAACATCATCGTCCACTCGTGGCTTCAGGCCGCCGTAGTCGACCAGGTCGATCTCCCGACCGAGCACCTGCTCGATCATCCTTTTGAACCGAAGAAACCCGAACGACGACGTTCCCTGTGGCGACTCGACAATCAGGTCGATGTCGGAGTCGAACCGCGCCTCACCACGAGCCACCGACCCGAAGACCGCGAGCCTGCGGTAGCCCGCATCCTCGGCAACGCTCCTGAGGACCGGCCCTGCTGCCTCGATCCTGAGCCACCTTCAGCCGGTACGTGGCCAACACCGTCATAAGGGGACCTTATCGGCACATACCGGATTCGGAGCACCATCGATCGGATAGCCGGATGTCCCCGACCAACCGACCTACGCTCGCCCGATGACTCGTGTTCAACGGTGGGAGCACCGGACCGAGATTCCGCTCCTGCTCCTCGCCGTCGCCTTCCTCGTCGCGTACGCATGGCCGATCGTCGACCCCCGCCTGGACCGCACTCTCGAGGAGATGCTCACGGTCGTCTTCTGGACCGTATGGGCCGCGTTCTGTCTCGATTTCCTGATCCGAGTCCTGCTGGCCGACAGACGCGGTCACTACCTGCTCCACCATTGGTACGACGTCGCCCTCATCGGCCTCCCGGTGCTGCGGCCGCTGCGTATCCTCCGTGCGCTAGCCTTCGCCCGCCTGCTGAGCCGCTCGGCCGCGCGGACGTTCGTCGGCCGGACGACGCTCTACGTGGTGGGCTCGGCGATCACCGCCGTCTTCCTCGGCGCACTCGCCGTGCTCGACGCGGAGCGATCAGCTGCCGACGGGAACATCAAGACGCTCGGCGATGCGGTGTGGTGGGCGTGTACGACGGTCACGACCGTCGGCTACGGGGACCATTACCCGGTCACCACGAGCGGGCGCCTGGTCGCGGTTGCGCTGATGGTGGTCGGGATCGCGCTCGTCGGCTCCGTGACGGCCGCCGTCGCGACCTGGTTCCTCCAGCATGCACAGGCCGAGCACGCGGCCTAGTGGCCGGGCGGCGACGCAACCACCAGACGTACGCGGGTGCGGCCGCCGGAGTGCTCGACGTCGATCGAGCCGCCGTGGGCACGCGCGATCTCACGGACGATCGTGAGACCGAGGCCGGGGTCTGCTGATCGCGGCCAGAAGTCCTGCGGTTGGCCGTCGCCCTCGTCGGTGACCGTGACGACCGCGTGGCCGGGCGCTGCGCTCACAGTGACCTCGATGGCACCGGCACCGTGCCGGACGGCGTTGTCGACGAGATTCGACAGGGCCCGGTCGAGGCGGGTGGCGTCGCCGTGGACCTCGACGGGTGGCGCAGCCGTCAGTGTGAGGTCCCGGCGTCCGGCCGCCACCCGGAACCGATCCACGACCCGGGCGGCCAGATCCACCAGGTCGAAAGGTCGCGACTCGATCGACAACGAGAGATCCTCCGACCCGGCCCGGTCCAGGAGCTCCTCGGCCAGGGCGATCAGGCGGCGCACCTCGTCCTGGACGGAGGACAGGGCCAGCCGCAGCTCCTCGGGCGTGCGCTCACCAGCCAGCGCCAACTCGATCTCGGTGAGCATCAGTGCCAGCGGCGTACGCAGGTCGTGGCTGGCTTCGGCGACGAACCTCCGCTCCCGCTGCAGGCCGTCGTCGAGGCGTCCGATCATGGCGTTGAGGGTGAGCGCGAGGCGGCGCAGCTCGTCGTCGGCCTCAGGGACCGGGAGGCGCTCGCCGGCGCTGCGCGCGGAGATCGTGGCCGCCCGCGAGCGCATCCGCTCGATCGGGCGCAGGCCCGCGCCGGCGACCAGATAGCCGAGTCCACCGGCGACGGCCAGGGCGAGCGGCCCGGCGATCAGCAGCTGGTTGCGCAGCGTGGTGAGAGTCTCGTCGGCGTCCTCCCGTGACGTGGCGACGACCAGGAATCCGTCCTCGACCGGCTCGACCAGGAGGACGAGCCGCTCCCGTTCCGGATCGGGCTTCCCCGCGGCCTCGGCGTCGTCGTCGAGGACGGTGGCGGTCCGCTCGAGCCAGCCGATCCTGTCGAACCCCCGTAGCTCGGCGGCATCGAGAAGCGGGTCCGCGACCAGACCGGACGAAGCCCGTACGTCACCCCGCGCGGTCAGCACCTGGGCGTGGACCTCGCCGCGAAGAGCCGAGACGGCCTCCAGCAGCTCGCGGCCCCGCAACGACCCGAGCCGGTCGGCCTCGGCACCGACCGAGTCGCGCAGGCGGTCCTCCAGAGCATCGCTGACCCGCAGCTGGACCAGGACGCCGAGACCGGTGACCGCGACCGCCGTCGCGGCCAGGAAGGCGAGCGCGACCCGGGTACGCAGCGGCCACCGCGACGGCGGCCAGGCCCTCACGACGCCTCCGCGGTGAGCCGGTAGCCGACGCCGCGTACGGTCTGCAGGGTGTTCACGCCGAACGGCCGGTCGATCTTCGCGCGCAGATAGCGCACGTAGACGTCGACGACGTTGGAGGTCACGTCGTGGTGGCCGCCCCAGGCCAGCGCGAGCAGCTGCTCGCGGGTGAGCGCCTGGCCGCACCGGCGCATCATGGCCTCCAGGAGTGTGAGCTCCCGGGTCGACAGCGACAGCTCGGTCGTCCCACGCCAGACCCGCCTCGCCGCGGGGTCCATGCGCAGGTCACCGACCTCCAGCATCACCGGCCTGGGCACGGGGCCACGGCGCGCCAGAGCACGCATGCGGGCGAGCAGCTCCTGGAAGGCGAACGGCTTGGCGAGGTAGTCGTCGGCACCGCTGTCCAGACCGGCGATCCGGTCCCCCACCGCGGTGCGTGCGGTCAGCATGAGGATCGGGGTCCACACCCGCGCCGCCCGCAGGCGACGGCAGACCTCGAACCCGTCGATGTCGGGCAGCATGACGTCCAGCAGCATCACGTCGTAGTCGGCGGCGCGCGCCGAGGCGACGGCCTGCGAGCCGGTCGTGACGGAGTCGACCACCCCACCACGCTCGGTCAGCCCACGGGCGACCAGCGCGGCGAGCTTCTCCTCGTCCTCCACCAGCAGCACCCGCACATGCTCATGCTAGGCACGCAGATGAGGACCGGATGAGAGACTCATCGGCTCCTCATCGAGCCGCCGTAGCGTCGATGGCATGAACCCGACAACCACCCACAGGCGCATCGCCGTGGTCGTCGCGGCCGCGGCCGTGGTCAGCGCCGGAACCGTCGGCGCGGCCCGTGCCCTGTCCGGCGACGACGACTCCCACGAACAACCCATCCCCGCCTCCGAGCTCGAGCAGGCCGAGCGGGCCGCACTGGAGGAGACCGGCGGCGGCACCGTCACCGGGACCGAGGTCGACGACGAGGAGAGCAGGTACGAGGTCGAGGTGACCCTCGAGGACGGACACCAGGTCGACGTCCAGCTCGACGAGGCCTTCCGGGTCGTCGGCACCGAGGGCGACGACTCCGGCGCCGACGACTGACCCGAGGACGTACGATGCCTCGCCTCGCCGTCGCCGTGATCGGATGCCTCCTGGTGGCCACCGGCTGCGGCACCCGGAGCGACGCACTGCCGCAGTCCGACGAGCCGGTCGAGCTCGACCCCGCCGAGTTCACCGCCGAGATCACGAACCCCTGGTTCCCGCTCGAGCCGGGCACCCGCTGGACCTACCGCGAGACCACCGAGGACGGCGAGACCGTCGAGGTGGTCGTCACCGCCACCCCGGTCACCCGCGAGATCGCCAACGGCGTGACCGCCAGGGTCGTACGCGACACCGTCACCCTCGACGGCGAGATCATCGAGGACACCCTGGACTGGTACGCCCAGGACGAGGCAAGCACCGTCTGGTACTTCGGCGAGGACACCGCCGAGTTCGAGGACGGGAGGATCACCACCCGCGCCGGGTCTTTCGAGGCCGGCGTGGACTCCGCCCAAGCGGGGGTCATCATGCCCGCCTCCCCGGAGGTCGGCATGAGCTATCGGCAGGAGTACTACGCGGGCAAGGCCGAGGACAACGGCGAGGTGATCGACCTGGGCGAACGGGCACGTGTCCCTGCCGGCGAGTACGACGGCCTGGTGAAGACCGCCGACACCACCCCGCTCGAGCCCGACGTGCTGGAGCACAAATTCTACGCGCGCGGCGTCGGGCTCGTCCTCACGATCGACAGGGAGGCCGGCGGCCGCGAGGAGCTGATCTCGGTCACGCACATCTCCCCCGCTCAGGCCCGCCGCGCCGGCGAGGCGCGGCTGGGTGCGGCGTACTGAGGTCAGAGGACGATCTCGGGCCGCACCCGCTTGGGCGTCCAGACACGTTGTCGCCGGGCGCCGTAGGCGGTCAGCAGCAGGGCACCGACGAGGAAGGCGGCCAGGACGAGGACGTCGGAGACGACCCGGCCGGACAGCCCGCCGTACATCAGCTGCCGGAGCCCGTCGACCGCATAGCTCATCGGGAGTATGTGGTGGAGCGGGTGCAACGGCTCGGGGATCGTCTGCCAGGGGAACGTGCCGCCGGCGGTGACGAGCTGGACCACCATCAGGACGAGGCCGAGGAACTGGCCCGGTGCCCCGAGGAGCGCGTTGAGCATGTGCACGATCGCGATGAAGGTCGCGGAGGTGAGCAGCAGGAAGCCCAACGTACCGAGCCAGTTCACCGGGGTGATGTCGACGGCGAGCCCGACGACCACGAGCACCACGACCATCTGCGCGGCGCCGATGAGTGCCGGGGTGAGCCACCCGCCCAGGGCGATCCGCAGCGGGGTCTGGTTGGCGGCCAGCGCGCGGGTCGAGATCGGCCGGACGAGCAGGAAGAGGACGTATCCGCCGATCCAGGCGCCCAGGGCGAGGAAGAACGGCGCCAGCCCGGCACCGTAGGACGATGCCTTCGCCTCGGAGACCGAGTCGATCGCGACCGGGTCGGCGATCGTCGAGGCGATCTGGTCGCGCAGCTCCTCGTCGGTCGCCGGCGCCTGCGCGACGCCGTCCTGCAGGCCCTTCTTCAGATCCCCGGCGCCGGTGGCGAGCTTCGCGGCGCCGTCGCGCAGCTGGGTCGCGCCGGTGCTCAGCTCTCCGGCGCCGTCGGCGGCCTGGGAGATCCCGGCCACCAGATCGGGCATCGCCGAGGCCAGCTGCTCGTTGCCGTCGGCGACCTGATCGGCTCCGGTGGCGAGCTCGTTCAGCTTCCCGGAGACGTCCCCGACGCGCTGGTCGACGCGGTCGAGCGGAACGGATCCCCGGTCGTAGATCGCCAGCACCTCGGCCCGCTGCTGCTCGTCCAGGCCCTGCGCCTCGAGCCGGGCGTCGAGGTCTGCCCGGTTCGCCTCGTAGGCGGCGACCGCGTCGTCGACGGCGGTCGCGGCCCGCTGCCCGGTGGCGGCGATCTCGCCGTTCGCGTCGGCGACCTTGCGGGCGCCGGTCGCGAGCTCACGGGTCTTGGCGGGCAGGTCGGTGACCTTGCCCTCGATGGTGTCCAGACCGTCCTCGAGGTCGCCGGCTCCGGTGGCCAGCTTCCCGGCGCCGTCGCGGAGCGAGACCGCGCCCTTCTCCAGCTTCGCGGCGCCGTCGGCGGCCTTGACCAGGCCCGAGCGGAGGTCGGAGATGCCGAGCAGGAAGCTGGCCGCGGCCTGCTCGGAGACCTCGCTGGCGATGGCGTCGCGGACCTTGTCGGTCACGTTGGTCGCGATCGTCGTGGACAGGTAGGAGTTGGCGTCGTTGGTGATCACCTGGATCTGCGCCTGCTTCGGGTCGAGCCGCTCCGCACCGGTCAGCGTCCGGGAGAACCCCTCCGGGATGCGCAGCGCGAAGTAGTAGTCGCCCTCGCGGATGTCCTTCTCCGCCTTCGCCGTGGAGGTCTCCGTCCAGTCGAAGTCGCCCGACTTCAGCAGCTTGTCGGCGACCTGGCGCCCCGCGTCGATCTCGGTGCCGTCGGTGGTGGTGGCACCGGTGTCCTCCACGATCAGCGCCGCCGGGAGCTCGTCGAAGTGGGCGTACGGATCGTGGTTGGCGTAGAGGTAGAGCCCGGCGTAGAGGGTGGGCACGACCACCAGCGCGACGATGACGAGCTTCGCCAGCCGGCCGGCCGTGATCCGGCGCAGCTCGGTCAGAGCGATACGCAGCGAGTTCATGCTTCCTCCGTCGGGCCGATGGTGAACGTACGCACGTCGCTCGGGATCACCGCCGCGGGACTGGCGGTGACCAGGACGCCGGGCCTCGGGCCGGCCCCGGCGAGATCCTCCGCGATGGCGAGCCACTCCTCGACCGGCAGGCCGAGCCGCTCGGGATAGGTGAGGACGAGGAAACGGGTGCCGGGCCGCAGCGCCGCCATCCGCCCGAGGATCTCCAGCCGTGGTCTCGGCGGGACGGCCTCCGTGGTGATGTCGCCCGCGAGGGCGTAGTCCCCCAGCCAGCGGTCGATCGCCGCGGCGCTCGGCTTGTGCTTCGCCATGGCGAGCTCCTCGCCGAGGATCGTACGGAACGGGACCATCTCGTCCGGCTCGGAGACGCCCGGCACGTCGACGAGTGCCACCGCGCCCTGGAGGACCCGGGGCGACGCGTCGCCGTCCAGCGCGACCCTGCCCGCATCCAGCCGCAGCCGTCCTGCCAGGGCGAGCGCCAGCGACGTGTGCCCGCCTCCCGGGGGACCGACGGCCACCGCGACCTCTCCCCCGCGCAGCGTCAACGTCGTGGTCGGAAGCAGATCTCGAGCCCCCTGCCGAGCGCGTACGCCGGTGGCCCGCAGCGTCGTGGTCTCCTCGTCGACCGCCTCATCGCTCATGATCGAACCCTGTCATCAAATGCCACCGATGACGGGCACAGACACGAACCGCCTACGGCGCCGTCACCTCGGCCGCGGCACGCTTGCCCGCGCGTACCGCTCCGTCCATGTAGCCGGACCAGTAGGTCGACGTCTCGGTCCCCGCCCAGTGGACGCGGCCGACCGGCCTACGGATCTGGTCCCCGAACCGGTACGTCGCCCCCAGGCCGGGATTGGCCACCGGGCCGCCGTAGGACCAGCGTTCGTGCGTCCAGTCCTGCTCGGTGTAGTCGATCGGGTCGAGCGCCTCCGGGCCGAACAGCCGCGCGAACCCCTCCAGCACGCCCTGCCTGCGCTCCTCGAACGGCCGGTTCCCCCAGTCGGCCCAGGTGGCGCCGCCGACGAAGGCCAGCAGCACGCCGGGGCTCCCGTCGGCGGGGCAGTTGTCGAAGGCCACCCGCACCGGCGCGACGTCGGAGATGCCGAAGCCGTTGAGGCCCTTCTCCCGCCAGAACGGCTTCTCGTACACCGCGTCGCACTTCATCAGCGCACCCATGAAGTGTCGCTGCAACAGCTGCAGCCGCCTGGGCGGCAGCAGCGGAGCCCAGTCGATCTGCGTGATCAGCGGCGGCGGCGCCGCCACGATGACCCGGGCCGTGCTGACCTGGCCGCGGTCGGTGGTGATGACCGCCCGGTCGGCGAGCTGCTCGATGCGCCGGACCGGGGCGGACAGCGCCACGATGTCGCCGAGCTGCTCGGCCATCCGCAGCGGGATCAGCTGGGAGCCGCCGACGATGCGCGAGTCCTGGGCCCCGTTCTCGGTGCCGGAGGACCGCTCGAAGGTGCCGGGGTGCTGCTCGTTGCCGGCGGTGGCGACGTACCAGAGCATGAACAGCAGCGAGACGTCGCGGGCATCCGCGCCGAGCAGCGGCTGCAGGTAGACCTCGAGCAGCTTGGCGGTGTCGGGGTTGACCGTGTTCTGCGCGACCCAGTCGTGCAGCGACGTCGAGTCCCACTCCGCTGCCTTCGCCGCCAGCCACGGCGCGTCGACCGGCACGTCCTTGGACATCTCGTCCAGCTGCAGCTGCAGGCGACCGGCGTCGGGCAGGACCAGCGGGTCGGGCGGGACGGTGCCCTGATAGGTCTGCCGGATGCCCCGGGAGAAGTAGACGCTGTCGCCGGCGGTGTGCTCCTTGAACGTCTGGATGCCCAGCTCGTCGCACAGCCCGAGGACGTGGTCCTGGGTCGGCCCGACGAACGCTCCGCCCGCCTCGATGACCGACCCGTCTGCGAGCTCGTGGTTGAGGACGCGGCCTCCGACCCGGTCGCGCGCCTCGAGCACCACCACCGAGCGCCCCTTCGCGGCCACCTCCCGCGCAGCGACCAGGCCTGAGATGCCCGCGCCGACGACCACCACGTCGACCGTCGACGGCAGCTCACCGGCTCGGCCCTTCGACGCGGCGGAGGCAGCGCCCGGCAGCGCTCCGGTAGCGGTCCAGGCACCGGTTGCCGCGATGCCTCCCAGCAGGCCGCGGCGGCTCAGGCTCGACCTCATCTGTTCATCCTTCCGATCTCAGGCGGCGGTGAACTGCTTGCTCAACGTCTTGGCGATGCGCTTGGCGTCGATGGCGATCTCGCGGAACATCCCGCTGATCGGGTTGGAGTAGCCGATGAAGTGGAGGTTCGGCGCGCCGTCCGGGGTCGCGGTGCCGGACACGACCGGGTTGCCGGCCCCGTCGAGCACACCCAGGTGGCCGACGAGCGGCTCGAGGCCACGGCGGTAGCCCGCGGCGACGATGACCGCGTCCGGCACGATCGCGGTGCCGTCGGCGAGCAGCACCTTGTCGCCCTCGAAGCCGGCGAGGGCGGCGACGGGTTCGACCTTCCCCGCCAGGACCGCATCGACCAGGCCGACGTCGAGGATCGGGATCTCGCCCCGCCGCGCCCGGGTGATCACGCCCCTGCCCGGGTCGGCCAGGCCGTACGCGGACAGGTCCGGCACCTGCAGCTTGCGGGTCACCTCCGCCAGCGCGTCACCGACGACCGTCGGCACCCGGCGCAACAGCACGCTGGTCGCCTGGGTGGGGATCGGGCCGACGGCACGACGCAGGATGTGCGGCGGCGTACGGACGGCCAGCCGCACCCGGCCCGCGCCGTGCTCGGTCAGGTCGACCGAGATCTCGGCTCCGGTGTTGCCCGGGCCCACCACCAGCACGTCCTTGCCCGCGTACGGCTTGCCGTTGCGGTAGCGACTCGCGTGGAGCAGCTCGCCGGTGAAGTCGTCGATGCCGGGCACGTCGGGCATGACCGGGGTGTGGTTGTAGCCGGTGGCCACCACCACCGCGCGGGCGTGCACGTCGCCCTGCGGCGAGCGCAGCACCCAGCCCCGCTCGTTGCGCTCGACCCGCTCGACAGTGACCCCGGTGCGGATGTCGAGGCGGTGGTGCGCGGCGTACGCCTCGAGGTAGCGGACGACGCCGTCGCGCGACACCCAGCTGCCCTCCGAGCGCGGCATCGCCATCCCCGGCAGGCCGGACAACCATCGGACCGTGTGCAGGTGGAGCCGGTCGTAGTGATTCCGCCAGCTCGAGGCGACGTCGTCGGCGCGCTCGAGCACGACGGCGTCCACACCTCTCGTGCGCAGCGCCGCAGCGGCGGCCAGTCCGGCGGGTCCGGCGCCGATGACGGCGACCGCGGAGGTGGTGGGGACCTGGTGCGACATGCCACGCCTCTCTCAAACCTGAACATGAGTCATATTTTCGTTACACTATGTGGCATGTCCGCAGCGAGCACAAGCCCCAGCACCGGGAGCCGGACGGATCGGAGGGCGCCGGCACAGCGGCGCAGCAGGGAACGGGTCGCGAAGATTTTGGACGCGGCGGCCGAGCTGGTCGTGTCGGAGGGCGTCGACGCCCTCAGCACCCGCCGGATCTCTGAGGCTGCCGGTGTCCCCGTGGCCTCGATCTATCAGTACTTCGCCGACAAGGAGGAGATCATCCTCGAGCTGGTGAAGCGCGACACCGAGGAGATGGACGCACATGTCGCGGAGACCGTCGCCGCGCTGGAGACGCTGAGCATCCGCTCCGTCGTCACGACGACCATGCATGCCTTCCTCGACGTCTACGCGCGGCGCAAGGAGTTCGTCGCCATCTACTTCCGCGGACGCACCAGTCCCGCCGTCATCGAGTTCTGCCGCGAGCACAACGTGCGGATCGCCGAGGCACTGTTCGCTGTGATGACGGCGGCGGATCTGCTGTCCGAGGACGCCGACCTGGCACGAGGGCTGCTCGCGGTCGAGATCGGCGACCGGGTGCTGGAGTGGGCCTTCCGCGAGGGCTACACCGGCGACCAGCGGGTCATCGACGACGGCATCGAGATGCTCGTCGGCTACCTCGAGCGGTTCGCCAACCCGACCGGTCGCACATCGTCCGACTGAGCGGTCAGCGTCCGTCGAGCCGCTGACCAGCCCGCCAGGTCTCGGCGACCAGGGGCACCCCGGGCCGGTAGGCCAGGTGCACGTGGGACGGTGCGTCGAGGACGGCGAAGTCGGCGGCCGCTCCGACGCCCAGGTGTCCGACGTCTGTCCGGCCGAGCGCCGCTGCACCACCCGCGGTGGCCGCCCACACGGCCTCGCTCGGCGTCATGCCCATGTCGCGTACGGCGAGGGCGATGCAGAACGGCAGCGAGCTGGTGAAGCAGGAGCCCGGGTTGCAGTCCGAGGCCAGCGCGACCCGGACACCGGCGTCGATAAGGCGCCGGGCATCGACGTACGGATGGCGGGTCGAGAACTCCACGCCGGGCAGCAGGGTCGCGACGGTGCCCGACTGCGCGAGCGCGTCGACGTCGGCGTCGCTGAGATAGGTGCAGTGGTCGACCGCCACCAGGCCGAGCTCGCAGGCCAGCTGGACGCCGCCGCCGTAGGTGAGCTGGTTGGCGTGCAGCCGGCCCTTCAGGCCGACGGCCGCCCCCGCGGCCAGCACCGCCCGGGCCTGGTCGACGTCGAAGGCACCGCGCTCGCAGAAGGCGTCGATCCAGCTGGCGTGCGGCCGCGCGGCCTCGAGCATCGGGCCGGTGACCAGCGCGACGTAGTCCTCCGCGCCGATCCCCTCCGGCACGACGTGGGCGCCGAGGAACGTCGTCTCCTCGGTGAACTGCCGCGCCACCGCCAGGGAGCGCGCCTCGTCGGCGACGCTCAGCCCGTAGCCGCTCTTGATCTCGAGGGTGGTGGTGCCCTGCCGCTGCATCTCGGTCACGAGCCGGCCGACGTGGGCGGTGAGCTGCGCATCGCTGGCCTCCCGGGTCGCGCGGACGGTGGTACGGATGCCGCCGGCGGCGTAGCTCTCCCCCGCCATGCGCGCGGCGAACTCGGCCGAGCGGTCGCCGGCGAAGACGAGATGGCTGTGGGAGTCGACGAACCCGGGGATGACGGCGCGCCCTCCGAGGTCGTACGCCGCGTCGGCGGCGGGTGCCTCGGCGGCGGACCCCACCCACGCCACCCGGCCGTCCTCGACGACGAACGCGGCCTGCTCCATCACCGTTCCGGCGGCGTCACCGACGAAGAGCTCGCCGATGCCGGTGACCAGCGTGCTCATCGGGCCAGCTCCGTGAGGGTGTCGGCGAGCGCCTCGACGCCGGCGAGGCAGTCGGCCATCTCGGCCCGTTCCTCGGGCGAGTGCGAGATGCCGGTGGGATTGCGGACGAAGAGCATCGCGGTCGGGATGCCCGCGGTCGACAGGATGCCGGCGTCGTGCCCTGCCTGGGTCGGGATGATCGGCCAGCCGCCGGGAGCGGCGATCCGGGTCGCCAGGTCGGGGTCGAACTCGACGGCGGCCGAGAGCGACTCGGCGGTCACGGTGACGTGGGTCCGGTCGAGACCGGCCCGCTCGCCGGCCCGCTTCTCGAGGGTGGCCACGAGGTCGCCGAGCATCGCCTCGTCCTCGCAGCGCGCGTCGAGCCATGCGGCGACGCGCGAGGGCACCGCGTTGGTGCCGTTGGGGGTGGCCTCGATCCGGCCGAAGGTGGCGCGCTGCCCGGTGCGGCGGGCCTCCTCGTCGGCCGCGAGCGCGGTCATCGCGAACGTCAGCATCGGGTCCCGCCGGTCCTCCATGCGGGTGGCACCGGCATGGTTGGCCTCGCCGTCGAAGTCGAAGCGCCAGCGACCGTGCGGCCAGATCCCGCTGGCGACGCCGACCGCGGCGTCGCGGTCGACGAGGTTGCGGCCCTGCTCGACGTGGAGCTCGACGTAGCAGCCGATCCGGTCCAGCCAGGCCGATCGGCCCAGCGCCGGCTCGAGGCCGGCATCGGCCATGACCTCCTCGAGCGGTCGTCCGCCGCGGTCGCGCAGGGCCCGCGCCTGGTCAGGCGTCGTCAGACCGGTCGCGAGCTGGGAGCCGAGGCAGCCGAGCCCGTAGCGGGACCCCTCCTCGTCGGCGAAGACGCCGATCGCGATCGGTCGGCGTGGGTGGAAGCCTCGCTCCGTCAGGACGTCGACGGCGGCGAGGGAGGAGACCACCCCGAGCGGTCCGTCGTACGCCCCGCCGTCGAGAACGCTGTCCAGGTGCGATCCGGTGAGCACAGCGTCGTCGCCGCTCCCCCACCAGGCGACCAGGTTGCCGTTGCCGTCACGCTCGAGATCGAGCCCGCGGCGTACGCACTCCTCGGCGAACCAGGAGCGCAGCTCCATCTCGGCCGAGGTGTACGGCTGACGGAAGTAGCCCTGGGAGGAGGCGGATCTGCCCACCGGGGCGATGTCGGCCCACATGCGCTCGAACGTCATGACCCGAGTCCATCGGGATCCGGGGTTCGAGGCAAGGGTTCCGACGGGGTGAACTGTCCGGTATCCCAGACATCCCGCGAGAGCGACCGACGCAGACAGCGGCATCGCAGGCCCCGATGACCCGCGATGCCGCTTCTGTGATGCGTGCCGGAGACCTAGGCCAGACCCTGCTCGGACAGGAACTCGCTCGCCACGTCCTCGGCGTCCTTCTTGTCGACGATGACCTGCTTGACCAGGGCCGCCAGCGTCTGCGTGTCGAGCTCGGCCGAGACCGCGTCGAGCGCCTGGGTGACCGTGTCGTCGACCTTCGAGGTGGCGATCAGGGGAACGACGTTCTCCGCCGGGAAGAGGCTCTCCGGGTCATCGAGCATGATGAACCCGTTCTCCTGGATCGAGGGGTCGGTGGTGAAGAGGTCCGCCGCGTCGACCTGTCCGTTCTTCAGGGCCTGGACGGTCAGCGGACCGCCCGCGTCGAGCGCGCGGAAGGTGCCGAACTCGACCCCGTAGACGTCGGCCAGGCCCTTGACGCCCTGACGGCGTGTCTTCCACTCGGGCGGACCGCCGAGGACCAGCTCGTCGGAGACCGCGGCGAGGTCGCCGATGGACGTGAGGGAGTACTTGTCCGCCGTCGCCTTCGTGACCGCGATGGCGTCCTTGTCCTCCGCCGACGACATCGTCAGGACCGTCAGGTCCTTCGGTACGGCGGCCGTCAGAGCCTGGTAGACCGACTCGGAGTCGGTGGCGGTGGCGTCCTCGTCGAAGTAGTGCAGGAGCGCACCGGTGTATTCGGGGATCAGGTCGATCGAGCCGTCCTGCAGGGCCGGGACGTACGCCTCGCGGCTGCCGATGTTCAGGGTCTTGTCGACCTCGACGCCCTTGGCCTCCAGCGCGCCCGCGTAGATCTCGGCGATCAGGGCGCTCTCCGGGAAGTCGGCGGAGCCGACGGTGACGGTGTCCGCGTCGCCGCCTCCGGCGGGCTCGGTCGCCAGCGGGTCACCGCTGCCGCATCCGGCGAGCAGTGCGGCCGAGGCCGCTACGGCGAGGTAGATCTTCGTTCTGTGCATGGGTTCGGTTCCTCTCGGGTCAGCTGATGGTGATGGGGGTGGAATCAGCGGACGCCCTCGGCCGCGATCGTCGGGAAGCGGTGCGACGGCCCGTCAGGCCCGAGGACACCGCGTAGCGCTGGATCAGCGCGAAGATGAGATCGACGACGAGGGCGAGTGCTGCCACCAGCACGGCTCCCGCGGCCATCTGGCCGAAGTCGCGTACGGCGAGGCCGTCGATCAGAAGCCGCCCGAGCCCGCCGAGGCCGGCCGTCGCGGCGATCGTCGCGGTCGCGACGACCTGGAGCGTGGCCGAGCGCAGGCCCGAGAAGATGAGGGGTAGCGCGCACGGCAGCTCGACCTTGAGGAGCACCTGGAGGTCTCGCATCCCCATGCCCTTCGCGGCATCCCGGGCGCCGGCGTCGACCTCTTCGACACCTGCGTACGCACCGGCCAGGATCGGCGGGACGGCCAGCACGGCCAGCACGACCAGGCACGGGACCACGAAGGCCGCGTCGCCGGAGAGCCGGGGGCCGAGGAGAAGGACCATGATGAACAGCAGACCCAGGCTCGGGATGGCGCGGGCGGCGCCGGCGACGTTCACGACCAGGAACTTCCCGCGTCCGGTGTGACCGACGTACAGACCGAGCGGGATCGCGATGAGCGCGGCGATCACCAGGGCGACGGCCGAGTAGCTCAGGTGCTCGAGGATGCGGTTCGGGACACCGTCGTCGCCCGACCAGCGGGCGGGGTCTGTCAACCAGGTGAGGACGAGGTTCATCAAGCGGCCCTCCTCGTGCGCTGCCACGGGGTGATGAGCCGGGTTCCGGCGATGATCAGGAGGTCGAACACGAGCGCCAGCAGGACGCACGCGACGACGCCCACGAGGATCGGCTCCATGAAGTTGCGGCGGAAGCCGTCGGTGAAGAGCGACCCCAGCTGGGGTACGCCGATGATCGCCGCGACGCTGACGATGCTGACGTTGCTCACCGCGGCGACCCGGAGGCCTGCGGAGATGACCGGGACGGCCAGCGGGAGCTCGACCATGAACAGCCGGCGTACCCGCCCGAAGCCCATCGCCGTCGCCGCCTGGTTGACCGAGTCCGGCACTGCACCCAGACCGTCCGCCACCGTACGCACCAGCAGCGCCACGGTGTAGATCGTCATCGCGAGGACCACGTTGACCGGGTCGAGGATCTTGGTGCCGATGAACAGCGGCATCAGGATGAACAGGGCGAGCGACGGGATCGTGTAGAGGAGACCGGTCCCGGCGATCAGCAGCGGGTACAGGACCCGGTAGCGCCGCGCCAGCCACCCCAGGGGAACCGCGACGAGCAGCCCGAGCAGGAGCGGGACGCCGGCCAGGTAGACGTGCCTCCAGGTGAGGGCGAGGACCGCAGGGAGGTGTTCGACGAACCAGCTCATCGTGCCGCGCTCCCGGCCGGCCGGGCGTCGAGCGCCGCGGCCCGCTCGCCCTCGATGGCGTCGAGCACCTGGTGGGCCAGGACGGTGCCGGCGAACGTACCGTCCTCGTCCACGACCACGCCGCGTCCCGCCGGCGAGGACAGCGCGGCGTCGAGCAGGTTGCGCAGGGTCCCGTTCGTGGAGGCAACGGTGCCTCCGCGGTGCAGCGCCTCGGTGGAGACCGTGCCGGCGATCTGCTCGGCGTCGACCCAGCCCAGCGGACGCCGGGCGTCGTCGACGACCAGGGTCCACGGCTCGGTCCCGGCGGCGGCCCGCACCTGCTCCGCGCTGTCACCGAGGCTCGCCGTCGTCTCCGCCGAGAGCGGCAGCGTCGGGGCCTTCTGGAAGCCGAGCCCGCGGTATCCCCGGTCGCGGCCCACGAAGTCGGCGACGAAGTCGTCGACGGGGTGCGCCAGGAGCGTCGCGGGCTCGGCGATCTGGGCGAGCTTGCCGCCGACCCGGAGCACGGCGACCTGGTCACCCAGCTTGATCGCCTCGTCGATGTCGTGGGTGACGAACACGATGGTCTTGCCCAGGTCGCCCTGGAGCCGGAGGAACTCGTCCTGCAACTGGTCGCGTACGACGGGGTCGACCGCGCTGAACGGCTCGTCCATCAACATGACGGGCGGGTCGGCGGCCAGCGCCCGGGCCACGCCGACGCGCTGCTGCTGACCGCCGGAGAGCTGATTGGGGTAGCGATCGGCGAAAGAGGTGGGCAGACCGACGCGTTCCAGCAGCTCCAGCGCGCGGGCACGCGCCTTCTTCCTGTCCCAGCCGAGCAGCATCGGGACGGTCGCGATGTTCGCGGCGACCGTGCGGTGCGGGAACAGACCCGCCTGCTGGATCACGTAGCCGATCCCTCGCCGCAGCTCGGCCGCATCCATCGTGGTGGTGTCGCGGTCGTCGATCCAGATCCGTCCGCTCGTCGGCTCGATCATCCGGTTGATCATCCGCAGCGACGTCGTCTTGCCACAGCCCGAGGGGCCGACGAGCACCGTGATCTTGCCGGTCGGGGCGGTCATCTCCAGGCCACCCACGGCGACGGTGCCGTCGGGGTATTCCTTGCTCACTGAGTCGAACCGGATCATCCGGCACTCACCTCCACTGCTGGGTCATCGAAATGTGGTGCGGGTCCCAGTGCACCCCTCGGGGGTCCGCCAGGGATATGGGCCGCAGCGCGGTACTGTCTGGGATCCGAGACTTGACCGACCGGCTCAGAGCGCGGCCAGCTCGTCGAGCAGATCGGCGGCGCGATCGAGGTCGGTGCCGAGCGACCGGTCCTCCAGACTCGGGTCCAGGACGTGGGCGGCTCGCTCCAACGCGGCTCGGGCGGGGATGTCGCCCAGCTCCGGCTGTTGGACGCGAAGCGCCCGCACGGCGGCCACGAGCTCGCAGGCGAGCACATGGCGGTACGCCTCGACCACCACGATGGCCTGCCGGGCGGCCTGCGTCGAGAAGCTCGCGTGATCCTCCAGCCCGCGGGAGACGACCGCGGTGCCCATCGTCACCGGCAGGGCGGCGTGCCGCATCTGGGCGAGGGCGTCGTGGGCTACGTACTCCAGGATCATCACGCCGGAGCTCCCCGCCGGCCCCGAGGCGAGGAACGGTGTCAGACCCGTCATGGTCGGCTCGACCAGGTCACCGAGGCGGGCGGCGGACAGCTCGGCCACCTGGTGGACGGAGGCGCGGGCCTGGTCCAGCGCCACCGCGACGTACGCGGTGTGGAAGTGCGCGTGGTGGAAGACGTCGTCGGACTCCACCGAGATGAGAGGGTTCTCGGCTCGCGCGTTGACCTCGACGGAGAGGACCTGCTCGAGCTGAGCCAGGCTGTCCAGCGCCGGTCCCTGCACCTGCGGGAACGCCCGCAGGCCGAACGGATCCTGGATCCGGCGGCCGGCCACAGGAGGTCCGGTCAGCCCGAGCAACCGGCGCATCTCGGCGGCGCACTGCTGCTGGCCCGGGTGCGGTCGTGCCTCGTGCACGACCGCGGCATAGGCCTCGGCCGAGCCACCCATCGCCAGGAACGAGAGCGCGGCGACGGTGTGGCTGGCACGCAGGAGGGTCTGCAGGTCGGCGCAGGCGATGACCGATTCGGCCAGCGTCGCGGCGTTGCTGCTCATGAACGCGAGCGCGTCCCCGGTGTCGAGCGCGACCGGTGGCGCCTCGCCGACCGCCCACGGACGCTCACCGGCGAGGGTGAGCGCGATCTCGGCGAGGACGGTCAGGTCGCCGGTGCCGATCGCACCGAGCCTGTGCACCCTCGGCAGAGCGCCCAGGTCGAGAGCCTGCTCGAGAGCGTCCAGGACGCGTACGTGGACCCCGGACCCACCTGCGGCCAGCTGGTTGAGCCGGATGACCATGGTGGCGCGGACCACGTCGGCGGCCAGCTCGAAGCCGACCCCGCCCGCATGGCTGCGGAGCAACCGGAGCCCGTGTCCCAGCGCTGCGTCGCCGCCGACCTCCTCCTGCCGGTTGGCACCCACACCGGTGGTGCGCCCGTAGACGTGACGCCTGTGGGCGACGGCCTCCGCCGTCTCCCACGACTTCTGCGCCCGTTCGCGAGCGGCTGGGTCGAGTTGGACCGATGCGCCACCGCGAGCGACCAGAAGGATCTCGTCACGGCCGAGTGAGGTGCCGTCGATGAGTACGTGAGGTTTACCGCGCGACATGGTGAGCTCCTTGGGTTTCGTGGGCTCAATTCAACGCGTCGGGCCACCCGTGGCGCACGCGTCGTCAAGCGGATTCAGTCTCGGATCTCAGACGGTGGCGCCGCGATGCGGACGATCGCGACCGCTCCGGCACCCTCGACGGTCACGGGCCGGTCGGTGATGAGCACATCGCCCGGGCCGAGGGTGGCCGAGTCGTCGCCTTCACGGGCGCACACCGCACCCGTGAGGCCCACCACGAGCAACGGAGAACCCTGGGGCAGAGGCTCGTCACCCCTGCCCACGTCCAGCATCTCGACCGTGGCGCTCGCCTGTCCGCGCCGGGTCATCACGTTGAGGTCGCGGGTGGGCGCCGTCACCGAGCACCGCACCAGGACCTCGCCGTCGAAGGCGTACGGCACGAACGGCCGCAGCACCGTCGTCTCCCCCGGCAGCTCGAGCGTCATCGGCGGTCCGTCGATCAGCGTGATCACCCGCTCCACGCCGGGGAACGTCGAGAAGTCACCCGATCCGGCGACGTCGGCGAAGCTGACCCGCCAGGCGAAGTCGGACCCGGCATCCGTGCCCGGGGGCCACGCGGCGACCTCGGCCGTCATGCCGCCGCCGTTGCGCCACGGGCGCCGGACGTGCTCCTCCGCGCGGCGAAGATCGAACACCATCCTCAGATCCCGGTGATCGCGCGGTGGAGCGCACCGGCCACGTCGCCGACCGCCAGATGCCGGCGATCGCGGACGATCTCGTCGCCACCCACGATGACGTCGGTGACGTCCTGCGCGGCGGCGGCGAAGACGGCCGACTCGAGGAGCGTCTCGGCCTCCCACCCGGCGAGGCGCACGGAGTCGAGCGAGATCGTCGTCAGGTCGGCCAGTCCCCCCGGCGCGATCCGGCCGGCCTCCGACCAGCCCAGTGAGGCATGCCCGTCGACGGTCGCCGCGCGCAGGAGGTCGCTCGCGGACCAGTGGCCACGCCGTTCGGTACGCAGCCGCTCGTCGAGCTCGAGTGCCCGGGCCTCCTCCAGCAGGTCGATGACCGCGTTGCTGTCGCTGCCGAGCGAGACCGGCGAGCCGGCGTCGGCCAGGTTGCGGGCGGGTCCGATGCCGTCCGCGAGGTCGCGCTCGGTGGTCGGGGTCATGCAGACCGTCGTGCGGGAGTCGCCGAGCGCGGCGATGTCCGCAAACGTCAGGTGCGTCGCATGCACCGCCGACGAGAGCTCGCCGAGCGCCCCGTGGCGGGCGAGCAGCTCGGTGGGCGTGCACCCGTAGCGCTCCTGGCAGGCCTGGTTCTCGGCGCGCTGCTCGGAGAGGTGGAAGTGGAGCGGCGCACCCTGCTCGGTGGCCCAGCCGGCCACCGTGGCGAGCTGGTCGGCGGGCACGGCGCGGACGGAGTGGATCGCGGCACCGATCCGGGCGTGGCCCGAGCCGGACAGCGCGGAGACGCGGTCCGCCCAGGCATCCGCATCGCCGTCCCCGAAGCGCAGCTGGGTGCCCTCGAGGGGCTGACCCGGAGCACCGGTCAGGTAGCAGGCGTCGAGCAGCGTGATCCGGATGCCGGCCTCGGCGGCCGCCGCGATCAGTGCCTCGCCCATGGCGTTCGCCTCGGCGTACGGACGTCCGTCGGGAGCGTGGTGGAGGTAGTGGAACTCCCCCACCGTGGTGATCCCGGCCAGCGCCATCTCCGCGTACGTCGCCCGGGCCAGCGCGAAGTAGGAGTCCGGGGTGAGCCGCCCGGCGACGGCGTACATGTCCTCGCGCCAGGTCCAGAAGGTGCCGCCGCCCCGGTGGGTGCGGCCGCGCAGCGCTCGGTGGAAGGCGTGCGAGTGCGCGTTCGCCAGACCGGGGAGGGTGAGCCCCCGCAGACGCGTCGCGCCTGCGGGGGCTGCCGAGCCGGTGACGCCCGGGGTGACGGCGCGGATCCGGTCGCCGTCCACCTCGATGAGGACGTCGACGTCGACCTTCTCGGCGCCGAGCCAGGCGTGCTCGGCGAGGTACGCCGTCACGCCTGCTCCCGCATGGGGATGCGCACCCCGCGCTCGTCGGCGACGGTGACGGCCTCGTCGTAGCCCGCGTCGACGTGGCGGATCACGCCCATCCCGGGGTCGTTGGTCAGGACCCGCTCGAGCTTCTGCGCCGCCAGGTCCGTGCCGTCGGCGACGCAGACCTGACCGGCGTGGATCGACCGGCCCATGCCGACGCCGCCGCCGTGGTGGATCGAGACCCAGGAGGCACCCGAGGCGGTGTTGACCAGGGCGTTGAGCAGTGCCCAGTCGGCGATCGCGTCGGAGCCGTCCTTCATCGCCTCGGTCTCGCGGTACGGCGAGGCGACCGAGCCGCAGTCGAGGTGGTCGCGGCCGATCACGATCGGCGCGGAGAGCTCGCCGCTGGCGACCATCTCGTTGAACTTCAGGCCGGCCAGGTGGCGCTCGCCGTAGCCCAGCCAGCAGATGCGCGCCGGGAGACCCTGGAAGTGCACCCGCTCCTGCGCCATGGTGATCCACTTGTGCAGCCGCTCGTTCTCGGGGAAGAGCTTCAGGATCGCCTCGTCGGTCTTGCGGATGTCCTCGGGGTCGCCGGACAGCGCTGCCCACCGGAAGGGGCCCTTGCCCTCGCAGAAGAGCGGACGGATGTAGGCCGGCACGAAGCCCGGGAACTCGAAGGCCCGCTCGTAGCCCCCCTTGCGCGCCTCGTCGCGGATCGAGTTGCCGTAGTCGAAGACCTCGGCGCCGGCATCCTGGAACTCCACCATCGCGCGTACGTGCGCGGCCATCGAGGCCTGGGCGTCCTTGGTGAAGTCCTCCGGTTCACGCTCGGCGGCGGCGTGCCAGTCCTCGAAGGCGACGCCCACCGGCAGGTAGGACAGCGGGTCGTGGGCGGAGGTCTGGTCGGTGACGATGTCGATCGGCGCCTTCATCTCGAGCAGCCGCGGGAAGACCTCGGCGGCGTTGCCGAGCAGGCCGATGGAGAGAGCTCGTCGCTCGTCACGTGCCGCGACCGCGAGCTCGAGGGCGTGCTCCAGGTTGTCGGCCTGCACGTCGAGGTAGCGGTGCTCGATGCGGCGGGTGATGCGGCTCTGGTCCACGTCGACACAGATCGCGACACCGTCGTTCATGGTGACGGCGAGCGGCTGGGCGCCGCCCATGCCGCCGAGACCGGCGGTGAGCGTGATGGTGCCGGCGAGCGTGCCTCCGAAGCGCTTGTCAGCAACGGCTGCGAAGGTCTCGAACGTGCCCTGCAGGATGCCCTGGGTGCCGATGTAGATCCACGAGCCCGCGGTCATCTGGCCGTACATCGTGAGCCCGAGATCCTCGAGCCGGCGGAACTCCTCCCAGTTGGCCCAGTCTCCGACCAGGTTGGAGTTGGCGATCAGCACGCGCGGTGCCCATTCGTGGGTGCGCATGACGCCGACCGGCTTGCCGGACTGCACCAGCATGGTCTCGTCATCACCCAGGGTCGTCAGGATGCGGACGAGCGCGTCGTACGCCTCCCAGCTGCGGGCTGCCTTGCCGGTTCCGCCATAGACCACCAGATCGTCGGGACGCTCGGCGTTCTCCGGATCCAGGTTGTTCATGAGCATCCGCAGCGGGGCCTCGGTCGACCAGCTGCGCGCGGTCAGCTCGGTGCCGCGGGGTGAGCGGACGGGGCGGGCGCCTTCCATGGACTTCTCCTCGTTCGGTTGTGCACGTCGATCATGAGGGCACGTGGCCCACTGCCATTGCACTCCCGGCCCGGCACAAGAGGAAGTGCGTTCCCCCGATCGTGGTCTGGGATACCAGACCCGTGGCGAGCCGGTCAGCCACCCAGGCGGCGCGACAGCATCCGCGTCGTCGCGCGGACCTCGCCGACCAGCCGCTCGACGAGCTCGGGCGACTGCTCCGCCTGGGGATAGGTCACCGCCACCGAGGCGACCGGATATCCGGTGCCGTCGAGGACAGGCATGGCGACCGAGGCCAGGCCTTCGGTGACCTCCCCGTGCTCGGCGGCGAAGCCATTGGCGCGAACGTCGACGAGCATCCGGCGTAGCTGGGACAGCGATGACGGCGCCCCGGGACCTTCGAGCGAGAACGCCTCGCGGTCGGCGTACAGCGCCCTGACCTGGGGATGCGGAAGGGAGGCGAGCATCGCCCGGCCGGAGGCCGTGGTGGCCGCGGGCAGCCGCACACCGACCTCGGTGATCAGGAGCGGTCTGCCCGCGGCCCGCTCCTCGATCACGTACACGACGTCGCGGCCGAGGAGCACCGAGAGATGGGCGCTGTTGCCGCAGCGGTCGGCGAGCGCGGCGACCGGCCGCCGCGCCAGCCGCTGCAACGGCTCCTGGCGTGCGTAGCCGCTGCCGAGCTCGTAGGCCCCCACGCCCAGCCCGTAGACCCGCTGCTCGGGGTAGTGGACGACGAAGCCGAACTCGATGAGCGTGTTCAGGAGGTGGTACGTCGTGGAGCGCGGCAGCTCCAGCGACCGCGCGATCGCGGACGCCTGGAGCGGGCTCGCCTGGCTCGCGAGGTGACGCAGGATGGCCAGGGTCTGCTCGGCCGCAGGGACTCCCATGACGCCACCTCTCTCGGTGTCAGACCGGTGTTCGGTCACGGACTCGTGACCGTCAGGATCTCACCTCAGGTCTCCAGGATCTCCTTGAGCCTGGCCAGGTCCTTCGTCGTCGCCCGCCGCATCGCCAACTCCATCGCCGCCCCGGCGATACGGGCGAAGCCGGCCGGGTTGCCACGGTTGCGCAGCGTCATCCTGGTGCCGCCGTCGGCCGGCGCCCAGGTGTAGGACGTCTCCATCGGGAACGGTCCGTCCGCCGTACGCATCACCAGCCGCTCCCCCGGCACCCACTCGACCACCTCGTAGGTGTAGGCCAGCCGGCGCCCGAGGAACTGGGCCACGAAGTCCATGCGCGACCCCACCCGCACCGGTGGCTCCGTACGCCACTCGACGGAGCGGATGTTGGCGTACCAGGTCGGCGCGTTGCCGGGGTCGCCGGCGTAGGCGGACACCTCGGCCGGCGAACGCCGGATGGTCGTCTCCACCATCACGTCCACGCTCATGGCCCATCGTCCCCCGAGATCGGGTCGCCGACCAGAGCGACCACGAGGGATCAGGCCAGAGCGGCGACCGCGTCGGCGAGATCGTCGACGGAACGGGCACGCTCGGGGAGGCTGCCGTCGAGGCCCAGGCTGAGCTGGAGACCTTGGAAGGCAGCGTCGATGACATGGGCTGCTCGTTCCGCGACGGCGGAACCCACTCCGGACTTCTCCAGATGCGCGATCAGGCCGGCGATCCACACCGCGTTGGCCTCACGGACCGCCGAGGCGTACGGCTCCCTGCCGAACAGGCCGAGCGCGGCCGCCTCCACGTAGATCCAGCTGCACCGGTCGCCCTCCATCACCGACCAGAGGTCGTGGACGGCGCTACGCAGGTCCTCGGAGGGCTCGAGCGCGGCGACCGCGGCGACGGACCGCTCGTTGGACGTACGGAGCACATCTGCGACGAGCTGGTCCTTGGTGCCGAAGTGGTAGAGCAGGACCCGGTTGCTCGTGCCCAGCTTGGCCGCCAGCGGGCGCAGACTCAGACCGATCAGGCCGTGCTCGTGGACGTAGTCGGTCGCCAGCTCGGCCCAGGCAGCACGGCGCTGCGGGTCCTTCGCCGGGGCGGTGCTCACGCTCGTCATGCGGCGACTGTAACAACTGGTGGAGCCATTTGTATCAGCTGCAACAATTTTGTACCGCCTGCAACAATTTTGTCCGTGTAGCCCTTGACCTGGCCCTTCGGGGCCGCGCAGGATCTTCTGCAATTCACCCGCGGTTGCCTGCTGCGCAACCTGACGCCGGAGGTTGCATGAGCGAGATCTACATCGACGGGCGCTGGTCGCCCGCGCAGTCGGGCGATCAGCGGGAGATCCGCTGTCCCGCGGACGGCGCGGTCGTCGGCACCGTTGCGGAGGCCGGAGCGGAGGACACCCGCTCCGCGATCGCAGCGGCGCGACGCGCCTTCGACGAGGGGCCCTGGCCCCGGACTCCGGCCGCCGAGCGAGGTGCCCTGCTGGAGCGGGTCGCTCGCCTGCTCGAGCGCGACAAGCAGCTGGTCGCGCGGGCCGAGTCGCTCGACACGGGCAAGCGCCTGGTGGAGAGCGAGATCGACGTCGACGACGTCGTCGCCGTCTTCGACCACTACGCACGTCTCGCCGTCGAGGACCACACCCGCCCGGTCGTCACCGACCGGCCCGAGGTCGAGTCCATGATCGTCCATGAGCCCGTCGGGGTCTGCGCCCTCATCACGCCGTGGAACTACCCGCTCCTCCAGACGGCCTGGAAGGTCGCCCCGGCCCTCGCCGCGGGCAACACCTTCGTCCTCAAGCCGAGCGAGCTGACGCCGCACACGGCCATCCACCTGATGAAGCTGCTCGCCGAGGCCGGGCTCCCGGCGGGCGTGGGCAACCTCGTCCTCGGCGCCGGCCCGGTCGCGGGGGCTCCGCTCGCGGAGGACCCGCGGGTCGACCTGCTCTCCTTCACCGGCGGCCTCGAGACCGGCAAGCACCTGATGGCCACGGCGGCCGCCACGGTCAAGAAGGTGGCGCTGGAGCTCGGCGGCAAGAACCCCAACATCGTCTTCGCCGACGCCGACCGGGAGACGGCCCTCGACAACGCGCTGACCGCGGTCTTCCTCCACTCCGGGCAGGTCTGCTCGGCCGGCGCTCGCCTCCTCGTCGAGGAGTCGATCCACGACGAGTTCGTCGACGCCCTCGTCGAGCGGGCCTCCGCCATCCGGCTCGGAGGCCCGTTCGACGACAAGGCGGAGACCGGTCCGCTCATCTCCCTGCCGCACCTGGAGAAGGTGGCGGCGTACGTCGAGGCCGGCGTCGCCGAAGGAGCCGTGCTCCGCTGCGGCGGTGCCCGCCTCACCGATCCGGAGTACGCCGCCGGCTACTTCTTCCCGCCGACGGTGCTCGACCGCTGCACCGCCGGGATGTCGGTCCTGCGCGACGAGTCCTTCGGGCCGGTGCTGACCGTCGAGACGTTCCGCACCGAGGAAGAGGCGCTGGCCCTGGCCAACGACACGATCTTCGGCCTGGCCGGTGGGGTGTGGACCTCCGACGCCGACCGCGCGCGCCGCATCGCCGCGGGGCTGCGTGCCGGCACTGTCTGGATCAACGACTTCCACCCCTATGTGCCGCAGGCCGAGTGGGGCGGGTTCAAGCAGTCCGGCGTCGGCCGAGAGCTCGGCATGGCCGGCCTGGACGAGTACCGCGAGACGAAGCACGTCTGGCACAACACCACCCCCGAGCCCACCCGTTGGTTCGGCGCGTGAGAGCAGGAGTTCTTCTGATGGACAAGCAGTACGACTTCGTGATCATCGGCGGCGGCTCGGCGGGCAGCGCGCTCGCCGCTCGCCTCAGCGAGGACCCGAGCAACAGTGTGCTGGTTCTCGAGGCCGGCCACAGCGACTACAAGATCGACCCGTTCGTGCACATGCCGGCGGCGCTCCCGTTCCCGATCGGCAGCCGGTTCTACGACTGGCAGTACGAGACCGACCCGGAGCCGCACATGGGCGGCCGCAAGGTCTACCACGCCCGCGGCAAGGTCCTCGGCGGCTCCAGCAGCATCAACGGGATGATCTTCCAGCGCGGCAACCCGCTGGACTACGAGCGCTGGGCCTCCGACCCGGGCATGGAGACGTGGGACTACGCCCACTGCCTGCCCTACTTCAAGCGCATGGAGGCGCGGCACCTGGCCGACGGCAGCTCCGGGGCCGACGACTGGCGTGGCGGCGACGGCCCGCTGCACCTCGAGCGCGGCAAGTGCGACAACCCTCTCTTCGGCGCGTTCTTCGACGCGGTCCAGGAGGCCGGCTACCCACTGACCGACGACGTCAACGGCTACCGCCAGGAGGGCTTCGCGCCGTTCGACCGCAACGTCAAGAGGGGTCGCCGCTGGTCGGCCGCCCGGGCCTACCTGCACCCGGCGAAGAAGCGTCCGAACCTGACCGTCCAGACCTTCGCCTTCGCCGAGAAGATCCTCTTCGACACCACCGGCGACACCCCTCGCGCGACCGGTGTCGAATACACCCGGGGCGTCGGCCGCGCCGCCCGCCGGCACACGGTCCACGCCGGTGAGGTGATCCTCTGCGGCGGCGCGATCAACACCCCGCAACTACTCCAGCTCAGCGGCATCGGCGACCGGGAGCTCCTCGCCCAGCACGACATCCCGCTCGTCCACCACCTCCCCGGCGTCGGCGAGAACCTGCAGGACCACCTGGAGGTCTACATCCAGTACGCCTCGAAGGAGCCGGTCTCGATCGCTCCCGGTCTGGCCTGGCACCAGCGTCCGAAGATCGCCTGGCAGTGGCTGTTCCAGCGCAAGGGCCTCGGCGCGACCAACCACTTCGAGGGCGGCGGCTTCTGTCGCTCCAACGAGGACGTCGACTACCCCAACCTGATGTTCCACTTCCTGCCGATCGCGATCCGCTACGACGGCAGCAGCCCGACCGAGGGTCACGGCTACCAGGTCCACATCGGCCCGATGTACGCCGACACCCGTGGCTGGGTGCGCGTCAAGTCCAAGGACCCGCGCGTGCACCCGTCGATGCAATTCAACTACCTCTCGACGCCGACCGACCGCAAGGAGTGGGTGGAGGCGATCCGGGTGGCACGCAACATCCTCAACCAGCCGGCGTTCGCGGCGTACAACGACGGGGAGATCTCGCCCGGGCCGTCCGTGGAGACCGACGAGGAGATCCTCGAGTGGGTCCGCAAGGACGCCGAGACCGCGCTGCACCCCTCCTGCACCGCGGCCATGGGCACCGGCGAGATGGCCGTCACCGACCCGCTGACGATGAAGGTGCACGGCACCGACGGCCTGCGGGTCTGCGATGCCAGCGTCTTCCCCTACGTCACCAACGGCAACATCTACGCCCCGGTGATGATGGTCGCCGAGAAGACGGCCGACCTGATCCTCGGCAAGACGCCGCTGCCGCCGTCCGAGGTCCCCTTCTACAACTACCGCCAGGGCAGCCCGCTCGACCCCGAGGCTGCGGTCAGGACAGGTGAGCGAGCATGACCACGGACACTCAGGGCACCGACGTACCAGGAGTCACCGACGCGGCTGCGGCTGCCGGCAACCAGCCCGCCCTCAAGGTCGAGGGCCTCTGGAAGATCTTCGGCGCCAAGGCGGACAAGATCATCGGCTCCGCCGACGAGAGCCTGTCCCGGAAGGACCTGCAGGCCAAGACCGGCTGCGTCACCGCGGTGAAGGACATCTCCTTCGAGGTCGACCCCGGCGAGGTCTTCGTGATCATGGGCCTCTCCGGCTCGGGCAAGTCCACCCTGGTCCGCCTCCTCAACCGGCTGATCGAGCCGACCTCGGGCAGTGTCGTCATCAACGGCGAGGAGATCACCTCCCTCCCGGGTGCCAAGCTGCGCGACCTACGCCGCCGGCACGTGGCGATGGTCTTCCAGCACTTCGGCCTGCTGCCGAACCGCAAGGTGATCGACAACATCGCCTACGGCCTGGAGGTACGCGGTGAGGGCAAGGCCGCCCGCCGCAAGCGGGCCCAGGAGATGGTCGACCTGGTCGGCCTGTCGGGCTACGAGAACTCCTTTCCCGACCAGCTCTCCGGTGGCATGCAGCAGCGCGTCGGCCTGGCGCGCGCTCTGGCGGTCGACCCGCAGGTGCTCTTCTTCGACGAGCCCTTCTCCGCGCTCGACCCGCTGATCCGCCGGGACATGCAGGACGAGATCGTGCGCCTGCACCACGAGGTCGGCAAGACGATGATCTTCATCACCCACGACCTCCAGGAGGCCATCAAGCTCGGCGACCGGATCCTGATCATGCGTGACGGCGAGATGGTCCAGCTCGGCACAGCAGCGGAGATCGTGGCCCACCCGGTCGACGACTATGTGGCGGACTTCGTCAGCGAGGTGCCCCGCTCCCACGTCCTGACGCTCAAGTGGGTGATGCGCGACCCGGAGCCCGGAGACTCCCTCGAAGGCCCGGAGATGACCCCCGACACGATCGTCCGGGCGGCCGCTCGAGCGGCACTCGCCTCCGCGCATCCGGTCCGGGTGGTCGAAGACGGCAAGCTCGTCGGAATCGTGGACGACGACGCGATCCTCCGGACCGTGGTCGCCGAAGAGGAGGTCACCCGATGACTGCGGTGGCCGAACGCCCGGTCCCCGTCGGGTCGTCCGGTCCCCCTCCCGAGAAGCAGCGGTTCCGACTGCCCCGTTGGACCCTCGGGCTCGGTGTCCTCGTGGTGTGGATAGCCATCTGGGCGGTCACCAAGGGCCAGGACACCCTGGTGCTTCCCGGTCGCGAGCACACCGACCTGCACGACGCACTGACCGGTTTCCGCGACAGCGTCCTGGGCAGCCGCGACACCAACCCGGTGATCCAGCTCACCTACCAGCTCGGCGAGTCGTTCACCAGCGCGGTCGACTGGCTGCAGCGCCTGGTGTCCGTTCCGGACTTCCCGCGACCGGTGCCGCAGATCGGTTGGCTCGGCGTCACCGCCCTCGCGGCATGGGTGGCTCTGGCGATCGCCGGCTGGCGGACCGCCGTCCTGGTCGGCCTCTCCTTTCTCTCGTTCGGCATGTTCGGCTACTGGTCGGACTCGATGGACCTGCTGATCGTCACGTTCGTCGCGGTCGCCGCCTCCGTGATCATCGGATTGCCGCTCGCCGTGTGGGTAGGCACCAGCAAGGCCGCGAACACGGTGCTGTCCAATCTGCTCGACCTCATGCAGACCATGCCGACCTTCGTCTATCTGCTGCCGATCGTGCTGTTCTTCGGCATCGGCGCCTCGGCCGCCGTCGTCGCCACCCTGGTGTACGCGCTGCCTCCGATCATCAGGATCGCCGGCTACGGCATCCGGTCGGTGCCGGAGACGACCATCGAGGCCACCGACGCCGCCGGACAGACCGCCGTGCAGCGGCTGCTCAAGGTGCAGCTGCCGATGGCCCGCAAGACCATCGTGGTGGGCCTGAACCAGACCATCATGGCGGCGCTCTCGATGGCCACCATCGCGTCGTACGTGGACGGCCCCGGGCTCGGCAAGCCGGTGCTCGACGCGCTGGTCAAGAACAACGTCGGGAACGCGTTCGTGCCCGGCATGCTGATCGTGGTGATGGCCGTGATGCTCGACCGCACCACGACCGCTGCCAGTGAGCGCAGTGAGCTGGTGGCGCGCGGTGGAGGCGGCGGGGCGACCCTGCGCCGCGTCGTACTCGGAGCCAGTGCCCTCGTCGCGCTCGTGCTGGTCTACCTCTCCCGCACCTACGGCTGGGCTGCGGAGTTCCCCGCGACGACGTGGGGCCCGTGGCTGTCGGAGCGGGTCGACAGCTTCGTGGGCTGGGTGACGGCCACCTTCGGCGGCTTCACCGAAGCCGTGAAGAACGTGACGAGCGACCTGCTCCTGAACCCGATGCAGTCGCTGCTCGCCGAATCGCCGTGGTGGCTCACCGGGGTCGCGATCCTCGCCCTGGCCTGGATCGTCGGCGGGCTCCGCGCGTCTCTCTCCGCGGTGGTCTGCCTGGCCGGCATCTGGTACCTCGACCTCTGGCACGACGCCATGATCACGCTCAACATGACGCTGGTGGCCACCCTGATGGTGATGGTGCTGGCGCTGGTGCTCGGCGTCTGGATGGCCCGCCGCCGCGGCGTCGACCTGATCCTCAGGCCGCTCCTCGACGCTGGGCAGACGATCCCGCCGTTCGTGTACCTGATCCCGGTGCTTGCGCTGTTCGGGCCGACCCGCTTCACCGCGATCGTGGCCGGCATCGTGTACGCCGCGCCCGCGGCGATCAAGCTGGTCGCGGACGGCGTGAAGGGCGTCTCGCCGAACACGATCGAAGCGTCCCGCTCGACGGGCGCGACCACGTGGCAGGAGATCACCAAGGTGCAGCTGCCCATGGCTCGCGGCTCCCTCGTACTGGCCGCGAACCAGGGACTGCTCTACGTGCTGGCGATGGCGGTCATCGGCGGCATGGTCGGAGCCGGTGCGCTCGGGTACGACGTCGTCCTCGGCTTCTCCCGCTCGGAGGAGTGGGGCAAGGGCGCCGCAGCCGGCCTGACCATCGTCCTCCTCGGGATCATGATCGACCGCATCACCCGGGCTGCGGCCGAAAGAAGCCAGCCCACGCGCTGAGCTGCGCCACCGCCTCGAGCAACCGCAAGAGCGCCCATCACCAATCCATGGAGGAACGAAGTGAAGTTGTCCAGAAGTAGTAGGGCCGCCGGCCTGGCAGCGATGCTGTCGTGCTCAGTCCTGGCCATCTCGGCGTGCGGCTCGGGATCGATCGCCGACCAGACGAGAGAGAACGAGAAGAAGGCGGCCGACGCCGGGAACTGCGGCGACCTGAACATGGCCGTCAACCCGTGGGTCGGCTACGAGGCGAGCGCTTACGTCGTCGGCCACGTCGCCGAGACCGAGCTCGGCTGCAAGGTGGACTACAAGGAGCTCAAGGAGGACGTCTCCTGGCAGGGCTTCGGCACCGGTGACGTCGACGTCGTGATCGAGGACTGGGGCCACCCGGACCTCGAGAAGAAGTTCGTCGAGGACAAGGGCGGCGACGGCAGCGCCACCGACTTCGGCCCCAACGGCAACCAGGGGATCATCCACTGGTACGTCCCGCCGTGGCTGGCCGAGGCGCACCCCGACATCCTCGACTACAAGAACCTGAACAAGTACGCCAAGCAGTTCGCCACCTCGGAGTCGGACGGCAAGGGCCAGTTCCTGGGAGCGGACCCGTCGTACGTCCAGTTCGACGAGGCGATCGTCAACAACCTGGACCTGAACTTCAAGGTGGTCTTCTCCGGCTCGGAGGCAGCGTCCATCCAGGCGTTCAAGAAGGCCGAGGCGGACAAGGAGTTCCTGATCGGGTACTTCTACGAGCCGCAGGGGCTCTTCGCCGAGGTGCCGCTGAAGGCCGTCAAGCTGCCGCCGTACACCGAGGGTTGCCAGGACGTCCCGGCCGAGGTCGCCTGCGACTATCCCGAGACGGAGCTGAAGAAGGTCGTCTCCACCTCGTGGGCCGAGTCGGACTCCTCCTCGGTCGACCTGGTGAAGAACTTCACCTGGACCAATGACGACCAGAACCTCGTCGCGAAATACATCTCCACGGACCAGATGGACCCCGAAGAGGCTGCCAAGAAGTGGGTCGAGGACAACCCCGACAAGGTGGACGCCTGGCTGAAGGACTGACCGCCCGAACGACGGCCCGGCCACCCGTGTGGTGGCCGGGCCGTCGCGTACCCGAACGCATCACCCGTCACCCACCAGGAGGAACCTTGAGAATCGCATCCCTGACGGCGGCCCTGTTCGCCGGCGCGGCCGTCCTGTCGCTGACCGTGCTCTCCCCGACCGGGTCTTCGGCCGCGACCACGAGCGCGACCACGGCCGAGGACGGCTGTCCCGTGCGTGAGTACGCGATGGGCATCCGCTACCAGCAGTCGGCGCACGCCGCCGCGGCCCAGCTCCAGTCGTGGAGCATCGCGAAGGACCGCCTGCGCAAGGCGATCGCCGATCACCACTCCGACCGCGACCTCGCCGTCGTCACCGACCTCGACGAGACGGTCCTCGACAACAGCCCGCTGCTCGCCCGCGACCTCGAGGCCTGCCACACCTACACGACCTGGGACACCTGGTCGGACTGGGAGGTCAAGGGGCACCCCACCCTGACGCCGGGCGCGGCCGACTTCTTCCGGTACGCCGACCGGCACCACGTGGCGATCTACTACATCTCCGACCGGTTCGAGGAGAACAAGGCCTCGACGATGGCCACGCTGCGCGAGCTCGGCCTGCCCCAGGTCACCTCGGAGCAGGTGCTGCTCTACGGCCCGACGAAGGAGCAGCGGCGCCAGGTCGCGGCGGCCGACCACGATGTCGTGCTGCTCCTGGGCGACAGCCTGCCCGACTTCCACGAGGCCTTCGACGGCGCGACCCCCGACCGGCAGGCCGAGCTCGTCGCCCGGTACGCCGGCCACTTCGGCCGCGACTGGGTCATGTTCCCCAACGCGACCTACGGCAGCTGGCGCAAGTCGCCGCTGAAGGCCTGGGACGAGCCGCTCCAGCTCCCCTGACCGCCTCGCCACGGCAGAGCGCACATCACGTAGCGGCCCGCTCACCCGTCACGGGTGGGCGGGCCGTCTGTTCGTCTGGGGACGCAGACACATCTCGCTCGTACCGGAGGTATGACCCTGCCCGGCTGCACGGTGTTCACGCAGGTGACGACTGTGTGGGAGAGCGTGTCTCCGACATTCCTCACCCCCAGGAGCACCCTCATGCCCGCACCCTTCCGCGCCACCCATCTGCCCCGCTGGGCGGACCCCTCGATCCCCTCCTCCTCGCTGGACGCGCAGGGCGCTTCGCGGCGTACGTTCCTGGGCCTCGGCATGGCCGGCGGACTCGCACTCGCCGTCGGCGCCCACGCTGCACCGGGCGCAGCGGCGGCCACGTCGGCGGCACCGACAGATCCCGCCCTCGCCTGGCTCGTCGGTGACCACCATGTGCACACCCGCTACAGCCACGACGCCAAGTACGACTTCGACCAGTTGGCGCGCAAGGGTGCCGAGTTCGGGCTGGACTGGATGGTCTTCACCGAGCACAGCAACCATGGGCATGCCGACAAGGGCGCGGCGGCCGAGCATGCCGAGATCATCGCGGCCCGTGAGCGCAACCCGCGGCAGCTGATCTTCCAGGGCCTGGAGTGGTACATCCCTGCCGCCGAGCACGGCACCGTCATGGTCGCGCCCGGTCCGCACGAGGTCGACCTGCTGCGGGCGTTCGAGCAGCAGTGGGACGGCAAGCTCAACGGCTGGTCGGCCGACCTCCCCGAGAACGAGGCACGTGCGGTCGCGGCGCTGCGTTGGCTCGCGGCCAGGAAGAGCGAGAGGTACGTCGACGACGTACTGGTGCTGGCCAACCACCCCTCGCGGCTGGGCATCGACTCCCCGCACGAGCTACGCGCCTGGCGCGACGCCGCGGCCGGGATCTGCATCGGCATGGAAGGCGCGCCCGGCGCACAGGGGGACGCCGACCCCGCGTGGGTGGCCTACCGGGGAAGCACCCGCGCCCAGCGTGGTGAGTACAGCAACGCGCCCCGGACCGACTCCTTCCCCGGATACCCCGTCGAGGCGTACCGGACCTTCGGCGGCTTCGACTGGATGACCGCCACCGTCGGCGGGCTCTGGGACGCCCTGCTCGCCGAGGGCACCCTGTTCTCGGTCACGTCGAACTCCGACAACCACCGCACGATCTGGGACACCTGGCGCGACGGCGACATGCCACCCGGAGAGACCTTCGACTCGCTCGGCTGGAAGCCGTCTCCGACCGACACCGGCAGCCCCCAGCCCGGCAGCGACTTCTGGCCCGGCGAGTTCAGCCGCACCCACGTCGGCGTCACCCGCCACGGCTACCGCAACGTCATGGACGGCCTGCGCCGCGGCCGTGTCTGGGTGGACCACGGTCACCTCGTGGATGCGCTCGACGTCCGCCTCGTCGCCCAGGACGGACGGAGCCGCACGCTCGGTGGCCGGCTCGCCGTGGACCGCGGCACCCGCGTCGAGCTCCGGGTCGTCGTACGAACCGCGACGCGCGCCAACCCGCACGGGGTCGTCCCCCGCCTCGCCCACCTGGACGTCATCCGAGGCGCCGTCACCGGGGCCGTCGCGAACAGGGACACCTGGCGTGCGCCCGACACCCGCGTCATCGAGCAGTTCGACACCGGTGCCCGGACCGGCACCTACACCGTCCGCATGCCGCTCGGACGCATCACCGAGCCCTGCTACGTACGCCTCCGCGGCAGCGACGGCAACCGCCACGGCGCCGGCTTCCTCGGCTCCGCCATCGATCCCGCCGGTCCGATCTCCCACCCCGACAACGACGGCGACCCGTGGGCCGACACCTGGCTCTACACCAACCCGATCTTCATCGACGTGACGTGAGGCCGCTGCCCCACCGCTCGCCACACGGGCGGACCAGAAAGTTCCCAGCCAGCGGCAACCCTTTGCAGTGCCGGTGACCACTAGAGGGCGGATCCAGGCCACGTTCGTCGCCTGGATCCGCCTTCCTCCGGTGATCGACCTGCAAGGAGTACGTCCCCCATGAACAACCCCACGCCCCGCGCCCGCCGCGGGCGTCACCGCCGCCGCTGGATCGCCGCCGGTCTGTTGGTCGGCGTGCCCGCCGTCGTCGCGCCAGGCCTCGTGTTCGCGCAGGAGGACTCGCCGTCCACGACGGTCGAGCGCAGCGCCGACGAGCAGCAGACCTCCGTACGCAGTGGCGCGGTGCTCGATGACGACGGCGCCTCCACCGCCGAGGGCACCAGCGTCCAGCAGCAGGAGCCGGTGGCGTCGGCCCAGCCCCGGACGGCTGGGTCCGGATCGTACAAGTGGAGGAACGCCCAGGTCGTGGGCGGCGGTTACGTCACGGGTCTGGTGTTCAACCAGAAGGAGAAGGGCCTGCTGTACGCGCGCACCGACATGGGCGGCGCCTACCGCTGGAACACCACGGCCGAGCGGTGGGTCCCGCTGACCGACTGGGTCGGCGAGAAGGACTGGAACCTGCTGGGCATCGACTCGGTGGCCACCGACCCCGTCGCCCCCAAACGGCTCTACCTCATGGCGGGCACCTACACCAACGACTGGGCGGGCAACGGCGCGATCCTGCGCTCCACGGATCGGGGCCGCACCTTCAAGCGCACCGATCTGCCGTTCAAGGTGGGCGCGAACGAGCACGGCCGCGGGACGGGCGAACGGCTCGCGGTCGACCCGGCCAATCACGACACCCTGCTGCTGGGCAGCCGCAAGAACGGCCTGTGGCGCAGCACCGACTACGGCGTGACCTGGCGTCAGGTCTCCTCGTTCCCCGTCAAGAACGGCGCGAGCAGCGGCGCGGGCGTCTCCTTCGTGACGTACGGCAAGGCCGGCAGCAGGACGATCTACGTCGGCGTCGGCGACTCGTCGACCTCCCTGTACCGCTCCACGGACAGCGGCCGCACCTGGCAGGCCGTGGCCGGGCAGCCCACCGGCCAGATGCCGCAGCACGGTGTGGTCTCCGGTGACGGCTCGCTGTACCTGACCTACAGCAACAGCACCGGCCCGATGGACGCGACGGCGGGCTCGGTGTGGAAGTACACGCCGAAGGGCGGGGCGTGGACGAACATCTCCCCGTCGCAGGGCAGCTACGGGTTCTCCGGTCTGGCCGTCGACCCGCGCAAGCCCTCCACGGTGATGGTCACCACCCTCGACCGCTGGTGGCCCGAGGACGAGATCTACCGCAGCACCGACGGCGGCGCGCACTGGAAGGCACTGGCCGACAGGTCGAAGCGCAACGCCTCCGGCGCTCCGTACGTCGGCACCCACACCGGGCACTGGATGACCGCCCTGGCCATCGACCCCTTCAGCTCCGGCCACGTGCTGTACGGCACCGGCAACGGCATCTGGCGCAGCAAGGACGCGAACGCCTCCGACAGCGGCGGCACCAGCCACTGGAGCTCCGGCGCCCGAGGTCTCGAGGAGACCTCGCTGCTGGACGCGATCGCTCCTCCCGGCGGCGCCAGCGTCATCACGTCCATGGGCGACCAGGGCGGCTTCCGCCACGGCTCCCTGACGAAGGTGCCCTCTGGGCGGCTGGCGAACCCGTTGATGACCAACAGCACCGACATCGACTTCGCCCAGGCCAAGCCCTCGACGATGGTCCGGGTCGGCCACGGCGGCGATCAGGACGGCGCGTACTCCACCGACGGCGGCAGCACCTGGAGCGGCTTCAAGGCGGAGCCGGTCGCCGAGGCCGACGACGGCCGTGTCGCGCTCGCGGCGGACGGCTCCACCATCGTCTGGACGCAGGCCGGCCAGGCGCCGTACCGCTCGACCGACAAGGGGTCGAGCTGGTCGAGGGTCAGCGGCCTGGGCACCGACGCCGTGGTCGTCGCCGACCGCTCCTCGGCCAAGACCTTCTACTCACTGTCCGGTGGCACGCTCTACGCCAGCACCGACGGCGGCGCGACCTTCACCGCCCGCGCCGGCAACCTGCCCTCCGGCCGGCTCACGGCCGTGCCCGGCATCGCCGGGGACCTGTGGATCGCCGGCAGCGGCAAGGGACTGCTGCACTCCACCGACGGCGGCCGGAGCTTCAGCACGCTCAAGTCCGCGCAGTCCGCCTCCGCCCTCGGCTTCGGCAAGGCGAAGCCGGGCGCCTCGTACCAGGCCCTGTACCTGATCGGCACCGTCAAGGACGTCACCGGAGTCTTCCGCTCCACCGACAAGGGCGCCACCTGGCTCCGCGTCAACGACAACGCCCACCAGTGGGGCGCCATCGGCAGCGTCGGCGTCATCACCGGCGACCCCGACACCTACGGCCGCGTCTACATCGGCACCAACGGACGCGGTCTGCAGTACGGCGACCCGTCCTGACCCCACAACCGTCGAGTCCCGGGTCGGCCTGCCAGCAGGCCGACCCGGGACTGGGCGATCGGCGGCAACCTTTTCGGCTCCGGCGGCAACTGCGCCGTGAACATCGACTCGATCTACCGAACGGATGGACATGAGGACAACGAATCACGGCCCGTCGGAGCCGCCTCGCAAGCACCGGCTGACCATCGATAATCCGCTGACGCTGCTGGCCGTCAGTGTTGTGGTCTGCCTGGCCGCCGCGCTCCTCGTCGGGGGCAGCACGGACGCCTGGCGTGCGACCGACGAGTCCGCCACGGCTGCACAGTCGAGCGACCCCGCCGATTCCGACTCTCCGACCGCGGCGCCCGACGCCACGATCGCATCGAGTCAGCCGCCAGTCACGAGTCCGTCCCCATCGCCCCGCCGTACCCGAAAGCCGTCGCCCGCCAGCAAGCCGCGCACGCCCTCGAGCACCCCTCGCGCTGAGTCCGCGGGGTCCACCGGGTCGTTGGCCGGACGGATCGAGCCCGGCGTCCGTTACCGGGGCGTCGCGACCGCCTACGAGGCGGGTGACGGGAACGGCGCCTGCCTCTTCGGCCCGGCCGACGACCTCATGATCGCGGCGATGAACCACACCGATTACGAGACGGCCAGGGCGTGCGGGGCGTACGTGCGGGTCCGCGCCGCCAACGGGGCTTCCATCACGGTGCGGATCACCAACGAGTGCCCGTTGCCCTGCGAACCCGGGCAGATCGACCTCAGCCAACAGGCGTTCGCCAAGCTCGCCGATCTCTCCGTCGGCCGGATCCCGATCACCTGGAAGCTGTTGAGCCCCGCCGAGGCCGGCACCATCTCGATCCGGTACAAGGACGGGTCCAGTCAGTGGTGGTGCGCTATCCAGGCGATCGGCCACCGCAACCCGGTGGCCGCGCTCGAGGTGCGGACCAGCAACGGCTGGCGCAGGCTGCAACGCACCGACTACAACTACTTCCTCGCCGAGGACGGCAACGGCTGCGGCAGAGCGATCAGGATCACCGACATCTACGGTGAGCGGCTGACCATCACCGGGATCGCCCTCGAACCGGACGTCGCGCAGCCGACCCGGGTCCAGTTCGCCAGGCACTGACCGTGGGCGGCGTTGCTACGCTCACGCCGATTGTTAACGTGCACATCGCAGGGAGAGGGCAACCGCCGGAGATGCTCGCCGACGACGCGTCCGCAGAGTTCCACGACTTCTTCGAACGCCACTACGCCGAACTGGCGCGTCTCGCCCACCTGCTGACCGGCGAGAAGGACGCGGCGGACGATCTCGCCGCCGATGCACTGGTCGCCCTGTGGCAGCGCTGGGACCGGCTGCGGGCAGCGCAACACCCGGTCGCCTACGCCCGCGGCGTGGTGGCCAATCTGGCGCGGGAGAGGATCCGGAGCAGCGTACGTGAGCGACGGCGGGTGGCGCTGTTCTGGTCTCTCGGCGCCGAGCACGTGAACGGACCGGACGTCGCGGTCGTGCAGGACGTCCGAGCCGCGCTCACCCGGCTGCCGTTCCGCAAGCGGGCATGCGTGGTCATGCGCCACGCCCTCGACCTGTCGGAGAAGGACACCGCCGCTGCTCTGGGCATCTCGGTCGGTACGGTGAAAAGCCAGACCTCGAAGGGCATGGCCGAGCTGGAACGGCTACTCGGCGCGGATACGGCCGGCGAACTGGCTACAGGAGGGAGGAACCGATGAACGACGAGATCAGCCGACGGCTGCGAGAGGCCGCCGCGGCCCACGAGCCCAACCGCGCCAGGATCCTGGCGCGCGTGGAGCGCGGTGCGGCCGACCCCGGTGTCCGGCACCGCACACCTTCGATCGCCAGGTCATGGCCCCGGGCGGCGATCGTCGGTCTCGTCGCCACCGCCACCCTGGCGACCGGTGGTCTCGCCGTCGCTGCCGCCATCGGCGGAGCACCACTGCTGCCGGCCACCGCACCCGCTCCCACGACCCCGTCCCCGACCGTCACATCCCCGACCGTCACCTCCCCGACCGTCACGCCCAGTCCGGCGCCTTCCTCCGGCACGACCACCACGACCGGTCCGGCCCCGGTCCCGACCCCTGCCCCCACCTGGGGCAGCGCGCACCCGACGCCGGCCGACGACAGCCGGGTCGAGGACGGACCGTTGCGGTCCGAGGGCTCGCTGGACCCCCACAGCACCATCTACTGGGCCCAGAGCAACCTGACCCTCGAGACCACCAAGCCGCTCACCTCGGTCACCGTGGAGCTGCGCATCGCCCAGACCGGTGACGTGCGGAGCACCGGCAACTGGCAGACCCTGCCGAGCGACGACTTCACCGTCACCGTCGAGGAGTCCGGCGGTGCCCTGCTCTACCGCTGGGTCCTCGAGCCGGGCCGCACCGTGCCGGCCGGACGGCACGAGTTCGCCGGTCAGTACAACCACGCGACCGGCGTCCGCGATCTCGAGCGCGACAGCTACCGCGTCGACGCCCACGGCTCAGGCGGTTCCTTCGCCGTCTGGGGAGGGTTCGCCCCGGCCCGTTGAGGAAGGCCGGCTGATGCTGTGACCCCTCTGTTGTCACAAGTCTGGTTCAGGTCTTCCGGTTCGCTCATTTTGAGGTATCCGGGCCGTCAGTTCACACTCAGCTGGCTTTCCGAGGTTTTGACGGTTGCTCGTCCGGGGTTGGGCGCGCACATGACGGATACTCGAGACGCGGCGGATAGACAAACCCGAGTATAGGAGCAGGGTCCGCCATCCAGTGCATCGGTCCGAGACGTGTGTTCACGCTTCTCTTAGTGCAGAACGACCGCCGCGTGACATTCTCGACTCTTACCACACCGCGGGGCCGATCCATCAGAATGACGAGTTCATCGTCATCGTGCCCCAGAACATAACCCACGGAAGCAGTATCGGCATGCTCGACTCGTTCGAGAGGAGCCCACATTGGGAAGAAGATGGCGCTGATGCCCACCAAGGCCACTGTTACGATGCCGAGTAATATCGACATGGCAGATATAAGTCCCTTAGAAAATGCCTCGTATTCCGCGGCACGATCCTCAGCATTTGAAATAGCCTCGCGCACCTCCGAACACCGTTCCCAGTCTGGGTAGGGGACTGCGTTGACTTTGGCGGTCAGCGAAGATATTCGCTGCGACAATCCTCGCCACCGCATCGGAGCAGGGGAGTTCATGTCATCCATAATTACCGTGAGCTCGTCCAGGACCTCCAGTAATACGTCTCTAGTGGATTTTCGAGCATTCCATCGGTCCCTGAAGCTCTCCGCATCTTCTGGATGTAGTCCTGGGACGCGTTCAGGCTCATCCTCCGCTAGAAACCGTATCAATATGCGGCGCCGCTCAGGCGTTATATCAGGCATAAGGGAATTCACCTCAGCGGCGGTGAATTCCTGTTCAGCATTGGTCTCCGATGCCTCCGACTGGACCGTCCTCGCTCCTTCCTCGGCGGCTGGACCGTTGCTCTTGCGCGCTTTATCGACCTGATCACGCACGCGCTGAAATGCGTTCTTGAACGTCTGTCTATTGAGGATGTTCTGTGCCACTTCACCAGCGGCCGTAACTGAGATGAACACTACGGCGAAGAACCAGGGGGTAAGCAGGCCCACCAAGAGCAGCAGGATTGCAACTATTGGTATGTCGACCAGAATGAACGTGCCGCGACTATACTTGATCCAGAAGATCCACAAATTGATGGCAATAAGCGGAACAATTGGCACACATGTAAGAATTGCAGACAATAGCACTGTTCCCGTGCCTTGGGACTGCAAGATTGCGAATGCAGTTTCAGTCGATCCGCCAGAGACGCTAAATAGGCGGACCGCAACGAAGAGAAGTCCAGTGATGCTCGCAACTATCCCTATGTGCTCGAGAAACTTCCTCATACTGGCCGTTCTAATGCCAACACTTTTCTGGGCCTAATCTGCTTTCGAAGGCGTGCATGAATCGAGAGATGTCAATGCTGGGCTTCGGGTTCGGGTGATGGATTGGCTACCGGTCGATCAGATCCGACCGGCCAAGAGCGACATCAACGTCTGAAACGATCGCTTCGGCACTTGAGTTACCAAGGATATGGGGCAAGGCCCGTGCCTGCCAGCTTCAACCGCTTTCGAGTGCGTCTGCGTTTCACGACCTGATGGCTTCTGGGCGCCAGAGTGCCGTGCGGTCCACGTGTTTCCCTGGGCTGGGCATCTGACCGCGCGCTGCGTATGCGCGAATCGTGAAGGCCGCGACGTTGAGATGCTTCTCAGCGCCTTCCGTCGTCCACCAGGCATGGTCAGCCGCGTGAGTGGTCTCTCCATGTTCGAGGTACTAGGAGGGAAACGGCACGGCCGCCTAATCCATAACGAGCAAACCCGCAGTTCAGGCCAGAACCCACGAAGGCCCGGACCTTTCGGTCCGGGCCTTCGTTTCGGAGTAGCGGGGACAGGATTTGAACCTGTGACCTCTGGGTTATGAGCCCAGCGAGCTACCGAGCTGCTCCACCCCGCGTCGCAGGAGCAACTCTACCGCGAACCGAGCCGAACCCAAATCCGGGTCAGCTCGACCGCGCGACGTCGAAGACCTCGGCCGGCACACGCCTGGCGAGCACGACGCCAGTGACCACGAACAGCAAACCGGCGAGCAACACCACTGTGGGGAAGCAGCCTCTCGAGCCTGTCAGGCATGTCGCACCCTCGCAGATCGTCAGGACTCGGCGCCGACGGCCGCGTCGAGCGGGCGATCGGAACCCGAAAGCTGGCGCATGAGCGCGGCATCGTCGCGCACCGCCCAGTGCTCGACGCCGATCCCGTCCTCGAACCGCACGATGTGCACCTGCTTGTAGGCGAACCGCTTCCCGGAAGCGGGCATGCCGAACCAGTCGCCGGTGTGCACGCCGCTGTGCGTGCACTGCAGGACGACCGTGTCTCCCTGCGTCACCGTCTGGTGGATCTCCCACCGCTGGTCGGTGAAAGCCGCGGCCAGCAGGTCCATGAACATCTCGACACTCCCCCGGCCCGGGGGTGTCCCTGGGGGCGCCTCGTGGTTGACGAAGCGGTCGCTGATCAGCTCCCCCAGGGACTTCTTGTCGTTGGCGGGGAACACCTCTTCGAGCACGCGGCGGGCGTTGGCCGTGATCTCGGTGCCTTCCATCTCGATCTCCTGTCTCGGGCGTGTCGCATGATCCCGAGATATTGATGTTAGTAGCATTCTACTCAATGTCTGACTCGTCAACCCCCAAACGCACGTACGACGCGGCCGGCCGTCGCGCGAAGGCGGAGCACACCCGAAATCGCGTGATCGAGGCGGCCACTCGCCTGTTCCTCGAGCGTGGCTACGCCGGCGCCACGATCCCGGCGATCGCCGCCGAGGCCGGAGTCGCCCTCCAGACGGTCTACCGCGCGGCGCCGGGCAAAGCAGGACTGCTCGATGCAGCGGTCCAGGCAGCGGTGGCCGGGGGCGCCGGTCGCGCGCAGGTACCCGTGGAGGAGCGCCCGGCGATCAGCACGATCATCGACGAGGCCGACCCGCGTCGCCAGCTCGAGCTCTACGCGGCCACACAGCCCGGCGTGTGGGGCCGGGTAGGACCTCTGCTGCGGGTCCTCGACGCCGCAGCGGCGTCGGAGCCGGACCTGCAGCGGTTGCAGCGCGAGCACGCCGCGACCCGACGAGCAGGTCTGGGCCGGTTCGCCGCCCTCCTGGAGTCGCGTGGCGCTCTGCGGCCCGGGCTGACGGCTGATCGAGCGGCGGACATCATCTGGACCCTGTGCGCGCAGGCCAACCACGACGCACTCGTTCTCGGCCGCGGTTGGTCCGTGGACGAGTACGTGGCCTGGCTCGCCCGCACGCTGCAGGACGCACTTCTGGCCGACTGAGACCGACAGCGCAACGAAGCCGCAGATCGGGCCGGAAATCGAAGAAGCCCGGACCAGCTGGTCCGGGCTTCTTCTTCGGAGTAGCGGGGACAGGATTTGAACCTGTGACCTCTGGGTTATGAGCCCAGCGAGCTACCGAGCTGCTCCACCCCGCGTCGCAAGAAGAACATTACACGCGAAGGGAAACGAACCCTAATCGGAGATGTCCTCACCCGCCCGAGATAAGCTCGGCGGCCTGGTCGACCTTGTCCTGCGCCTCCGCGATGAGCCGCTCACGCTCGGCGTAGTCGCCGGCCTTGCCGGCCTCGTCGGCCTGGGCGAAGAGGGCGCGCGCGTCCTCCAGGAGCTGGCCGACCTCGCGCGGTGAGTCACCGGAGGAGGGTGGGGTGGTCTCGGCCGGTTCCTCGTCGGGATCGGAGGCCGTCGGAGGCGTCGGGGCGGCGCCGGTGAGCGCGACCTCGAGAGCCTCGCTCAGCGTCGATCCGTAACCGACCCGTCCGTCGTAGGAGACCAGCACGAAGGCGAGCTGCGCATAGCCGGAGGTGGAGGCGGTCGCCCGGCGCGCGTAGATCGGCTCGACGTACAGGATGCCGTTCTTCGCCGTCGGGTACGTGATGACCTGGCCCCACACCGGCGCCGACCCGGAGCGGTTGAACGAGGCGACCTCGTCCGCGATCGCCTTGTCCGTACGGAACTCGTTGGAGACCATGCCGGGGCCCTGGGTGTCGTCGGGGAAGCCGGTGGTGATCCGGATCTTCCCGTAGTTCTCCGAGGTGGCATCGGAGTCGACCGACATCATCGCCGCCAGGTTGGGGCGGTTGTAGGGCACGAAGGCCGACGTCAGCGACCAGCGCGCGGTCCCCGAGCCGTCGTCGAGGAACATCCGGTAGGGCGTCTGCTGGTGGTTGTCGTCGTTCGGGTCCTCGGGCACGGCCCAGCGCTCGTTGCCGGAGAAGAAGACGTCCGGGTCGGAGACGTGGTAGCGCGCCAGCTGGTAGCGCTGCACCTTGTAGAGGTCCTCGGGGTAGCGAAGGTGCTCCATCAGCTCCTTCGGGATCGACGACTTCGGCATCACGGTGCCGGGGAAGGCCGCCTCCCACGTCTGCAGGATCGGGTCCGCCTCGTCCCACTCGTAGAGGGTGACGGTGCCGTCGTACGCGTCCACGGTCGCCTTCACCGCGTTGCGCATGTAGTTGATCTCGTCGGTGGGCAGCGTCTGCACCCCGGCCGAGGTCTGGGTGGCGTCGTCGGTCATCGAGGCGAACGAGTCGCGCGCGGCCTGCGGGTAGCGGTCGGTGGTCGTGTAGCCGTCGACCACCCACTGGATCCGCCCACCGACGATCACCGGGTAGACGTCGTCGTCGAGCGTCAGCCACGGCGCGACCTTCTGCACGCGCTCCTTCGGGGAGCGGTCGTAGAGGATCTCGGAGTTCTCGTTGACCCGCGAGGAGAGCAGGAAGTTCGTGGAGCCGAACTGGATGGCGTACATCAGCTGGCGGAAGTTGGAGCCGATCGGGACACCGCCGGCACCTTCGTACGTCGTCCGGGTCTCGCCGTCCTCGGAGTTGTAGTCGAGCTCGACCGCGGCGCCCTCGCCAGACTTGCCGACGATCGAGTACTCCGGGGAGTCCTCGCCGAAGTAGACCTTGTCCTGGAACTTGCCCTGGCCCGAGGTCAGGTCGTGCTGACCGGTGCGGTCGCCCTCGGCCCACTGCATCTGGCTCGACTCAGACTTGTCGTCGGCGCCGCGCATGTTGGCGTAGGAGGCGATCACGCCGTTGGAGTGGGTGTAGACCGTGTGCAGGTTGGTCCAGGTGCGGTCGGAGTCGGAGATGCCGGCCTGGTTGAGCTCGCGTACGCCGAGCACGACCGCCCGCTCCTTGCCACCGACGTCGTAGGTGGAGATGTCGAGCGGCTCGTGCACCGAGTAGTAGGAGCGACCCTGCTGGACCTGCTCGAACTCGCGGTGGACGACCGCGGGGTCGACGATCGGCAGCGAGGACGCGGTCTCGTCGAGCTGGTCGGGCGAGGCGCCGTCGGCCTCGGCCTGCGAGGTGTACTCGGTCACCTCGAGGTCGTCCTTGGAGATGCCGTAGGCGTCCTGGGTGGCCTTGATGTTGGCCGCCAGGTAGGGCTTCTCCTTGTCCTGCTCGCTCGGCCGGACCTGGAAGCCCTGCACGATCGCGGGCCAGATCATCCCGATCAGCAGCACCGAGATCGCGAACAGCGAGATCGCGATCGAGGGCAGCTGCCAGCTGCGTCGCCACATGTTCAGGAGGAACAGCACGCCGCAGATCACCGCGATCGCGAGCAGGATCTGGTTGGCCGGGAGCACCGCGTGCTCGTCGGTGTAGGTCATCCCGTCCAGGCGCGGACCGGAGCCGTTGACGAGGTCGTAGCGGTCGACCCAGTAGTCGAGCCCCTTCACCAGCAGGATCAGCCCGAGCATGGCGCTGAGCTGGATCTGCGCCGAGCGGGTGAACCGGTCGCGCTGCGCGGTGAGTCGGATCCCGCCGTAGACGTAGTGCACGATCATCGCGCCGATGGTGCCGAGGATCAGCCCGGTCAGCGCGAAGTTGACCAGGTAGTGCCACCACGGCAGGTCGAAGACGTAGAAGCCGATGTCCTTCTTGAAGAACTCATCGACCTTGTCGAAGTCGCGCCCGTGGCGCCACATCAGATACGTACGCCAGTGGCCCGCGCCGGAGAAGCCGGCGAAGATCCCCGAGACCCCCGCGATGCCGACCAGCAGCCAGGTGCGGATCGGGGCGATCGCGTCGCGGTAGCGGTCCAGGCCGCCGATGTCGTCGGCCGGGTGGAAGTAGGGACGGGTGCGGTAGGCGAGCGCGGCCGGCAGCCCGATCATGATCCCCATCAGCACGCCGAAGATCACGAAGAGTGCCGTACGCGTCCAGAAGACCGTGCCGAAGACGCTGCTGAAGTCGATCGCGTCGTACCACAGCGCGTCGGTGTAGACCGCCGCGAAGGCGCTGATCCCGAAGAAGAGCACGATGACCGAGACGGCGGCGATCACCAGCCATCGGTTGCGGCCGCTGCTCTGTCGCACCGGCGCCTGCGCCGGGTCGTCGTCGTCAAACAAGCTCATTCGTCACCCTCGCTGTCTGGGTTCTCCTCGAGAGTGCCACGCAGCAGCTCGAGGAGCTCGGGGACCAGGTCGACGCCGCCGATGACCGACTGGTCGTCGTCGTGGGCCTTCAACCGCAGAGCACAGTACGTGGCACCAGCACGTGTCGCGCCGGCCACGATGCGTACCTCTTGCCGGTCGGGGTGCGCCTTGGCGAACTCCGCGGCCGCCTCGGCGTCGTCGGGGATCTTGCCGTCGGCGTCGGGCGGCAGCACCAGGCGCTCGACGACCGCGGCGCAGCCGGTGACCCCTGCGGGCCAGGCCGTCGTCTGGAGGACCTCCTCCAGCTGGGTCGTGACCGGCACCTGGTCCTGCTCGATCGGGGTCAGCGACCCCTCCTGGTCGGGGTTGTCCAGGCCCATCATCGTGGCGAGCGCGGGCTCGGCCTTGACCAGCGCGGCGGTGTCGACGAGCGCGAACAGCCTCGCCGGCCCGTCCCAGCCCTCGCTCGCGACGTGGGCCTCGATCTCGAGGACGGCCGCGGCCAGAGCGGGATCGGTCTCCAGGTCGAGGCCGCGGCTGAGCTCTGGCGTGGGCCCGGGTGTGGGCTCAGGGGTGTCGTTCACTTCGTGCTCCCACAGGTCGGCAGCTTGGCATTCGGGTCCTCGGTCCAGGTCTCGATGGCCTTGATGGCGTCGTCGAGGTTCTCCACACGGGTCAGGCGCATGTCACCGTTCTCGGCGCCCTCGACGTCTTGGCAGTTGCCGGCGGGCACCAGGAAGAGCTTGGCCCCGTCCGAGGCCGCACCCGGGATCTTCTGCTGGATCCCGCCGATCGGGCCGACGTTGCCGTCGCCGTCGATGGTGCCGGTGCCGGCGATCTTCTGCTCCCCGGTCAGCGGGCCCTTGGTGAGCGTGTCGTAGACCGACAGCGCCATCATCAGCCCCGCGCTCGGTCCGCCGATGGCCGGGTCGAGCGTGATCTTGACGTCGTAGGGGAACTCGTAGGTCGCCCCCAGCGAGACGCCGATGAAGGCCTTGCCGTCCTTCTCACCGGTCTTGATGGTCTGGGTGAGCGTCTTGCCCTTGCGCTCGACGGTCAGCTCGATGGTGTCGCCGGGCTTCACCTTCTGCACCTCGGTGACGACCTCCTCGGGGGTGTCGACCGCCTTGTCGCCGACCTTGGTGACGACGTCCTCGGCCTTCAGCTTGCCCTCGGCGGGAGCGTCCTTGCTGACCTCGGCGACCGAGACCTCGTCGACGTCCTCACCGAGCTTGGTGAGGGCCGCGGCGATCGCGGCGTCCTGCGCGCTGGCCATCTGCACCTGCCCGGCCTCGCGGTCGTCCTCGACGGTGCCCTGGTCGGGGTAGGCGACCTCGCGCGGGTAGACCGCCTCGGTCTCGCTCATCCATGCGCCCAGCAGGGTCCACAGGCCGAGCCGCGCCTCACGGGTGGTCTCGGAGACCGTGGTCATCCGCAGCTGCCCCTTGTCGCGGTAGCTCTCGTGGCCCTTCACCTGGACGATGTCCTTGCCGTCGAACTTGCCCAGGACGTTCACCGTCGGCCCGGGGCTGTAGATCGTGTAGGGCAGCGGAACGACCCAGGCGATCACGATCAGGGCGACCACGAGCGGCAGGGCGACAAGGCCGGCCAGGGTGCGCTGTGTCATAGCGTCACCTTCTCATTCAGGACCAACTCGACCCTAAGAGGCATCGCGGTTGACACGGACCGCGACGCCGGTCGACCTGTCGGGCGGCGGCTGCGGGGCTGCGTACCGTTTCGAGCGCTCGCGCGTCTTCTCCTTCTCCAGCGCGATGCCGAGGCGGCGTACGACCTCCTCGCGGTCCTCCTCGCGCCCCTCACGGCCGAGAAAGGCGACCCACGCCATCGCCAGCACGGTGATGACCGCGGACGGCACGAGCCACAGCAGGATGTCCACGTACGCAGCCTATTTGGTCACCCAACGCCGCGCATCATGGCGCGCCGTCCAAGACCCGCCAGCGCGACATCCCAGCGCCGGAGCGCCCCTCGTCTGGACGCAGCGGAGCGAGGGAGCGAAGCGACTGAGCGCAGCGGAGGAAGACGAGGGTCAAGCGGAGGCGCTGCGCGAATTGCGAAGCAATCGCCATGTCACGGCGCGCCGACCCACTCGTCGGTGCCGTCGGTGAAGACCTGGTGCTTCCAGATGGGCACCTCGGCCTTGAGGGTGTCGATGAGGTCGCGGGAGGCGGCGAAGGCCTCGCCACGGTGGCCGGAGGCGGTGGCGACGATGACGGCGATGTCGCCGATGTCGAGGTGGCCGGTGCGGTGGACGGCGGCGACGCCCGCGACGCCGTGGTCGGCGGCGACCTTCTCGGCGACCTCGGTCAGGCGCGCGAGGGCGGTGGGATGGGCCTGGTAGTCGAGCCCGGTCACGCCCTTGCCCCCGTCGTGGTCACGTACGCGACCGACGAAGAGAGTCACGCCGCCGGACGCGTCGTCGTCGAGGGCGTCCATCACCTCGGAGACATCGAGAGGGGTCTCCCGGATGTCCAGAAGCTTGACGGCGCCTTTCTTCGGTTCAGCCATGGGACCAGCGTAGTGCTTGCTGACAGCGGGCTTCCGTAACCGCGTAGGCTGGACACATGAGTCAGACCCCAGGTGGCCCCGACGAGCCGGAGGAGCCGGAGAACCCCTTCAAGGGCACGCCCTTTGAAGCGTTCTTCGGTGGTTTCCCCATCGGCGGCGTCGGTGGCGGCCCCGGCGGCATGCCTGACCTGAGCCAGATCTTCGGTCAGATCCAGTCGCTGCTACAGCCCTATGACGGCCCGCTGAACTGGGACGTCGCGATGGACCTCGCCCGAAAGGTCGCCGCGTCCACGCCCGACCCGACGCCTTCTCAGAAGCAGAAGGACGCGGTCGCCGACGCGATCCAGCTGGCCGACCACTGGTTGGAGGACACCACCTCGTTCCCCTCCGGCGTGAAGTCCGCCACCGCTTGGTCCAAGGCCGAGTGGCTGGTCAACACGCTGGACGCGTGGAAGCCGCTGATCGAGCCGGTCGCGGCCTCGACGGCGGCCGCGATGAGCGGTCAGCTGCCCGAGGAGATGAAGGCGCAGATGGGCCCGATGATCGGGTTCGTCGGCAAGGCGATGGGCGCGTTGTACGCGAACCAGGCCGGCACCGGCCTCGGTCACCTCGCCGGCGAGGTCATCTCGGTCTCCGACATCGGCATCCCGCTGGCCGAGACCGGCCAGGCGGCGCTGCTCCCGGTCAACGTCGAGCCCTTCGCCGAGGGCCTGGGAGTCAGCACCGACGACGTGCTGCTCTTCCTGGCCCTGCGTGAGGCGGCCCACCAGCGGCTCTTCGCCGGCGTGCCGTGGCTGCGTGACCACGTGGTCACCGCCGTCACCGACTACGCGCAGGGCGTGGAGCTCAACATGGAGGCCATGCAGCAGCGGATCGAGGAGCAGATGCGTGGCCTCGACCTCTCCGCGATGCAGGACCCCTCGCAGCTGCAGAACATGTTCGAGGAAGGCATGTTCGAGGTGCCCGACTCGCCGGTGCAGAAGGCCGCGCTGGAGCGGCTCGAGATCGTGCTGGCGCTCGTCGAGGGCTGGGTCGACGAGGTCGTCGCCCTGGCCACTGCCGAGCGGATGCCGGTCGCGGCGCAGCTGCAGGAGGCCGTACGCCGCCGGCGCGCTGCCGGCGGTCCGGCCGAGCAGACCTTCGCGACCCTGGTCGGCCTCGAGCTCCGTCCGCGACGCCTGCGCGACGCGGCTGCCCTGTGGGGCTCGCTGCGCACCCGGCAGGGCATCGAGGCCCGCGACGGCGTCTGGATGTCACCGGCGCTGCTGCCCACCTCGGCGGACCTCGACGACCCGCTCGGCTTCCGCGAGGGCGCCGAGGCGCCCGACGTCGACTCGATCGACTTCGACGAGGAGCTGAAGAAGCTCCTCGGCGGCACCGACTCGGACAAGCCGGACGAGGAGTGAGCCTGCACGCTGACGCGCTCGCAGCCCTGCGGGCGTGGGATGCGCCGTCGGCTCCGCAGGAGACCCTGCGGCAGCGCTACGTCGCTCACCTCGAGGCCGAGCCCACCGGCGTCTTCAAGTCGTGCGTCCCCGACCACCTGACGGCTTCGTGCGTGGTGCTCTCCGACGACGGCACCTCGGTGCTGCTGACCCATCACCGCAAGGCGCGGCGCTGGTTCCAGTTCGGCGGACATCTCGAGCAGGACGACGCGACCCTGTGGGCGGCCGCGGCCCGCGAGCTGCGTGAGGAGTCCGGCGTGCCGGACCTGGTGCCGCTGCCCGGACTCGTGCAGCTCTCCGAGCACCCGGTGCCCTTCTGCGCTCCGTCGGGCGACGTCCACCACCTCGACGTGCGCTTCATGGCGGTCGCTCCCGCCGGTGTGGTTCCGGAGGTGAGCGAGGAGTCCCTCGACGTACGTTGGTGGCCGGTCGACGCGATCCCCGATCCCGAGGACAACCTCCTCGAGCTCATCAAGCTCGCGCAGGCGCGCCTCTAGCGCACGCGCGAGCCGGACGGGGTCGTCCCGAGCGCGGTGTGGGCGGTCGGCCGCCGGTTGGCGGCGAGCGCAGCAGGCGGTTCGCCGGCGTACCTGACCGCCTCGCGGGTCAGGTGGCTCTGGTCGGCGTAGCCGTGCCGGACCGCGACCTCGGCGACGGGCAGCCGGCCGAGGTCGGCGGCGGCCCGCTCGAAACGTACGACGCCCGCGGCCGCCTTCGGGGTGAGCCCGACGGCGCGTCGGAAGGCGGTCGTGACGTAGCGGTGGCTCCAGCCGGTCTCGGTCACGAGGTCCCGGATGCGCGCCTGGCCTCCGGACTCGGTGATCCGGCCCCACAGCCAGGACGCCAGCGGGTCGGCGGGGTCGCCGGCTCGCGCCAGCAGCGCGGACTGGACCAGGTCGAACCTTCGCCGCCAGGTGGCGACCTCCGCCAGCTGCTCCGAGAAGGACGGACCGAGCTCGGGGACCAGGTCCTCGACCCTCACCACCCGGCCCGCGATCTCACGGCCCGGCACACCCAGCAGCCGGGTGACGCCGAGCGGCGTCAGATAGACCTGCACGCACGCATGACTGCGGCCGGACCGGGTCGAGACCGGCCCGGGCATGAAGCCGGAGAGGAACGACCCGTACGTCCCCTCCCCCTCCCCTGCGGCGACGTCGACGATCTCGAACGGGTCACTGAAGGAGAGCACCAGCGGCAGCAGCGTCCCGGCGGGCTGGCGGCGCTCGAGCGGCGTGGCCGACTGCTCGTGGAAACCGATGACGCCCGCGACCAGCCCCCGCAGCCCGGGGTGGGGCGGCAGTCGGACGATCTCGCGGGTCACACCCGTCATGGACCGACCATCGCCGGTCGATTTCGTTCAAGCCAGCCGATTCGGCCCCGGCGCAGGATGTGGTCATGCGAAGACTTGCGATCGTGGAGTTCCTGAGCGTCGACGGGGTGATGCAGGGGCTGGGCTCCCCTGACGAGGACCGCGACGGTGGTTTCGAGCACGGCGGCTGGGGCGCACCGTTCGGCGCGGCCCTCGGCGAGGTCCTCTCCCCCGATGTCGGTGCCCAGACCTCGGCCTATCTGTTCGGGCGGCGCACCTACGAGAAGATGGCGGCCTTCTGGCCCACCCAGCCCGACACGGACCCGATGGCGGCGAGCCTCAACGCCACGCCGAAGTACGTCGCGACCCGCACGCTCCGCGACCTGGCCTGGAGCGGCGCGACCGTGCTCGAGGGCGACGTCCTCGACGCGGTGAGCGGCCTGAAGGCCGACGGCTCGGGCACCGTCGTCGCGCTCGGCAGCGGCGTCCTCGTCCGTCAGCTGATGCCTGCCGGTCTCATCGACGAGCTGCGGCTGTTCCTGCACCCGCTGCTGCTCGGCACCGGCAAGCGGCTCTTCGGGGACCTGCCGCTGCCGAGCTCGCTGAGGCTCGAGGACATCGCCTCGACGAGCCTCGGGACCGTGGCGCTCACCTACTCCGTGGGTCGGGAGACTCCGTCGGCGTCCCGGTGACGACCGCGCAGGCCTCGGCGGTGTGGCCGGGAGCGGGGCCGGTCGCCTTGCTGAGCAGGCGGCGCAGGGTGGCGCGCTCGTCGTCGTCGAGCCGGCCCAGCAGGTCGTTCTCGGCGGCGTCGACCCGGCGGCACAGCTCGGCGACGGCCCGGGTGCCCTGGTCGGTGGCGACGATCTGACGCTGGCGGCGGTCCGCCGGGTTGGGGCGCCGCTCGACCAGACCCGCGTCGACGAGATCGTCGAGCAGGTAGGTCATCACGGTCTTGTCGATACCGAGATGGCCGGCCAGCGCCAGCTGGCTGGGGTGGTCGCCGCCGACCACCGCGCACATCGTCTGGTAGCCCCGCGCCCCGTGCGGGAAATCTCCGATCGCCTCGGTGACCCGCTGCCGGTAGCCGCGCAGCAGCGCGCCGAGGCCCCAGCCGAGGTCGTCGGCACCCTCCGGCTGCGCCGGATGGGCTGCGGTCTGCGGTTCGGCTCGGGTGGTCACGGGAACATCCTAGCAAATCGTTCTGTTGAACCAATCGTCTGTGTCACATACGATCTTGTGGCGAACGATTCTTGGAGGAACGATCGAATGACTCTCGAGCTGGGCGTCGCCCTCGACCCGGCGCTGCCACCCGATGCGATGACCGCTCTCGCGCAGCGCGCAGAGGAAGCCGGCCTCGACCTGGTGGTGATCGACCCCGGTGACCTCGACCCCTGGACCACCGCGACCTGGCTGCTGGGCAGCACCAAGTCGGTCCCGATCGGCGTCACGCTGACGCCCACCGGCGCGCCCGACCCGCGCGACCCGGACGCCGGCTACCCGAGCGTCGCCGAGCGAGCCCGCGACAGCCTCGACCTGCTGGCCGGCGCACGCCTGATCACCGACCCGGACGCATGGACGAGCGCCCCTGCCGACCTCTCCCCCGCCGCCCTCGAGAGCGCCGCGTCCACGAGCGTGCCGCTGGTCGTCCCGGTGGCGACCGAGGCCGAGGTCGACCGCGTGGCCCGTCTGCTCGTGGAGCACGGAGGCCCGCGGCCGTCGGGGCCGCGGCGTACGTCATCGGTCTGGGCGAAGCGGCGTCCGGGCATCGCCTACGACGACGTGCCCGCCTCGCTCGCGGCGACCGCCGTCGAGCCCGGTGACGCCGCGTACCGCGCGGTCCGCTCGACCTACCTCCGCGGCGGCCGACCCGGCCTGGTGCTGCGACCGACGACCCCGGCCCAGGTGGCCGACGCACTCCGCTTCGCCGGCCATCATCGGCATCTGCCGCTCGGGATCCGCAGCGGCGGGCACGGCGTCAGCGGCCGCTCGACGAACGACGGCGGCCTGGTGATCGACCTGGGCGGGATGAGCTCGATCGAGGTCCTCGACGCCCCCAGCCGCCGCGTACGCATCGGGCCGGGAGCCACCTGGAAGCAGGTGGCGGCAGCGCTGGATCCCTACGGGTGGGCGCTGGGCTCGGGCGACTACGGCGGTGTCGGGGTCGGCGGGCTCGCGACCGCCGGCGGGATCGGCTTCCTCTCCCGCGAGCACGGGCTCACCATCGACCACCTGGTCGCCGTCGAGATGGTGCTCGCCGACGGGTCGATCGTGCGCGCCGACCGCGAGGAGAACCCCGACCTGTTCTGGGGCGTACGCGGTGCGGGTGCCAACCTGGGCATCGTGACCGCCTTCGAGTTCGAGGTGTACGAGGTCGCCGAGGTCGGCTCGGCCCAGCTCACGCTGGTCGTCCCCGACATCGAGGAGGCGCTGCTCCGGTTCGGAGCGGTCGCGGCCGCGGCGCCGCGCGACACAACCGTGTTCCTGGTGACCGGTCGCCCGCGAGCGGAGGGCGCCGTGATCCAGCTCTACGGCCTGGTCGACTCGCCCGACCCGGAGGTGATCGTGGAGCGGCTGACCCCGTTCGCCTCCCTCGGGGCGCTGGTCCAGCAGCAGGTGTTCCGCGCCCGCTACACCGACGTGATGAACCAGGCCCCCGACGTCGGCTCCGACGGCCACCACGGACACGGCGAGCCGCACGCCCGCTCGGGGCTGATCCCGGCGCTGACCGGCGACCTCGCCCGCGACGCGGCGCAGATGCTGCGCACCGGTGACGTCTACTTCTTCCAGCTGCGCACCATGGGCGGCGCGATCGCCGACGTGGATCCTGACGCGACCGCCTTCGCCCACCGGACCGCTGCGTTCCAGGTCACCGCGATGGGCGGCGACCCGGCGGCACTCGACACGGCGTGGTCGCGGCTGCGACCGCATCTCGAGGGGCTCTACCTCAGCTTCGAGACCACTACGTCCACCGAGCGGGTCGCGGACGCGTTCCCGCCCGCCACCCTGGCCCGACTGCGTGAGCTCAAGCAGCGCGTCGACCCGACCAACCTGCTTCGCGACAACTTCAACATCTTCAACATCGTCAACATCGAACCTTCGGAGAACCGATGACCGACTACGGACACGACCTGCTGTTCGGCACCTTCGTCACCCCGTCCGCCCAGTCCCCGCAGAAGGTGGTCGACCTCGCCGTCACCGCCGACCGCGCCGGGCTCGACCTGGTGACCTTCCAGGACCACCCCTACCAACCCGCGTTCCTCGACACCTGGACCCTGATGTCGTACGCCGCCGCGCGCACCTCGCGCATCCACCTGGCCGGCAACGTCCACTCGCTGCCGTTGCGGCCGCCCGCGATGCTCGCCCGCTCCGTCGCCTCGCTCGACCGGCTCTCCGGCGGGCGGATCGAGCTCGGCATCGGCGCCGGCGCGTTCTGGGACGGCATCGCGGCGATGGGCGGGCGACGGCTCACCGCCGCCCAGGGCGTGACCGCGCTGCGCGAGGCGATCGGGATCATCCGCGAGGTCTGGGACGTCTCGACCCGCGGCGGCATCCACCTCGACGGCGAGTTCTACCAGGCCGACGGGACCAAGCGCGGCCCCGAGCCGGCCCACGACATCCCGATCTGGGTCGGCTCCTACAAGCCGAGGATGCTGGAGCTCACCGGGGCGTACGCGGACGGGTGGCTGCCGACGCTGGAGTACATCGAGGGCGGGCTGGACGCGGTGCCGGGCCTCAACGGCCGCATCGACGAGGCAGCCGTCGCCGCCGGGCGCTCGCCCGGTGACGTGCGCCGCCTCCTCAACCTCATGAACGTCTCGTTCCAGCCCACCAGCCGCACGCTCCTCAACGGCCCGGCCGACCAGTGGGTCGAGGATCTTGCCGGGCTGGTCCTGGAGTACGGGTTCTCGGCCTTCCTGATCGGCGGCGACGACCCCGCGGTGGCCGAGCGGTTCGCGGCCGAGGTCGCGCCGCAGGTAAGGGAGCTGGTCGCCAAGGAGCGCTAGTCGACCTGGTCGTCCCCGTCGACGTCGTCGTCCTCCTCGCCCGGCGGGGCGGGGAGCTTGGCGGCGGCGGACCAGCCGGCCAGGTAGCCCTTGGCGCGCTCGGCCTGGGGGTAGCGGTCGACCCAGGCCCAGAAGGCCTCGTTGTGCTTGGCCTCGAAGAGGTGGGCGAGCTCGTGGACGAGCACGTAGTCGATGACCCAGCTCGGCATGCCCCGCAGCCGGTCGCTGAGCCGGATCGAGCGGTCGCCCGGGGTGCACGAACCCCAGCGACTGTTCTGGTTGTCGACCCAGCGGACCGAGTCCGGCTTGGCCAGACCCCCGAAGTACTGGTCGCTCAAGGCGGCCGACCGGCGCATCAGGTCATCGTCGCTGGGCTTGCGACGCCGCTCGGCCTTCTCCAGCCGGGCGACCATCTGCTCGACCCACTCGGCCTCCTCGCGCTGCGACATCGCGGCCGGGATCATCACGATGATGCGGTCGCCATCACGGTAGGCAGAGACCGTACGCCGACGCCGCTTGCTGCGTCGTACCTCGATCTCCGGGCCGTCCATAGGTCAAGAAACTACCTGTTCGCCCAGGCCAGCAGGCGGTCCCGCGGCCAGGTGTTGATGATCCGTTCCTCTTCGATACCCGCCTTCTCGGCTCGTTCACACCCCAGCACGAGGAAGTCGAGCTGCCCCGGAGCGTGCGCGTCCGAGTCGATCGAGAAGAGGCAACCGAGGTCGCGAGCGAGCTCGAGAAGCTTGGTCGGCGGGTCTCTCCGCTCGGGCCTGGAGTTGATCTCGACCGCGACCCCGTGCTCGGCGCACGCCTCGAAGACCTTCCTGGCGTCGAACTGGCTGCCGGGCCGGGTGCCGCGGCTCCCGGTGACCAGGCGGCCGGTGCAGTGGCCGAGCACGTTCATCCGCGTGGTGGAGACCGCCGTGACCATCCGTCTGGTCATCAGCTCCTTGTCCATCTTGAGCTTGGAGTGGACGCTGGCGACGCGGAGCTCGAGCTTGGCGAGCATCTCGTCGGTCTGGTCGAGGCTGCCGTCGTCGAGGATGTCGACCTCGATCCCCTTGAGCAGGGTGAACCCGTGCCCCGCGAGGTGGTCGTTGACCGCGTCGACGACGCCGAGCTGGCGTTCCAGACGAGCGGCGCTGAGCCCGTTGGCGACGGTCAGGCGCGGACTGTGGTCGGTGAGCACGAGGTACTCGTGGCCCAGCTCGACCGCGGTGAAGGCCATCTCCTCGATCGGGGAGCCGCCGTCGGACCAGTCGGAGTGGCTGTGCAGGTCGCCCCGGAGCCTGCTCCGCAGCCCCTCCCCCGTCCCGCGCTCGGTCAGTGGACCGCCGTGGACCCGCTCGGTGTCCGCCAGCCGCTGCGGCACCTCGCCGCGCGCGGCCTCCGTGATGACCTTGGCCGTGCTCGCGCCGACCCCGCTCAGCTCCGTCAGGGTGCCCTCGGCCGCCCGGCGGCGTACCTCCTCCTCGGGGAGCGGAAGGATCGCGGCCGCCGCGGTGCGGAAGGCCTTCACCTTGTAGCTGTCCTCACGGCCGCGCTCGAGCAGGAACGCGATCCGACGCAGGGCTGCGACGGGGGACAACACCTCGCCTACCAAATCTTCCTCCAACTATTTTCTCCTCCACAGCCGGTGGAGAATGCTTTTCGCAGGTCACAGTCCGTATTCAACCGATCATTCTCCATCCGTTCACCCTGGTTACCCACAGAAACGGGCGTGTCTTCCACCGGCTTTCCCCAAGCAAAGCGGGGTTGTCCACATCTTGTCCACAAGGATCGCGGAGTGGGACGTTGACGGGCCCCCACATCCTCTTTAAGTTCGATGTCAGTGGGACCCCCGGCGCCGCCGGACGGCCTTCGCAAGGGGAAGGCGAAGGACGATCCAGGCACCGGGGGTCCCTCCAGTTTTCGGGTCGCCTCCCAGACCTCACGGGAGCCTTCGACAGACCTTCGATGCGTCCTCGAAAGCCCCGAATCCCCCGGTATGACGCCAACACGCCGACACTCGCTGGACAGCCCGTGTTGCCGCAGGAAGCGCCGCGTGTCGTAGGGTCGAGTTGGCTCGTCCGACGAGCTTCCGACGGGCTTCCCTGACAACCCCGTCGCGACGACCAGTTACACATAGGCAAGGAGGCCGTCATGGCGGAGACCTGGAGCGGCGAGTTCTACTGCGTGAAGTGCAAGGAGAAGCGCGAGGCAACCGGTGAGATCCGGGTGAACGACAAGGGCACCAAGATGGCCAAGGCCGTCTGCCCCGTCTGCAGCACCAACCTCAACCGCATCCTCGGTAAGGCCTGAGCCTGCGACTCCGCGACGAAGGAGCGGAGTCGCAACGCGAAGGGATCGAGCGAGCGCAGCGGGTGAGCCTGCGAACCCGCGAAGCGGGTCGAGATCCAAGCTACCCGGAGCAGTAAGCCAGTGCGTGCGCAGATCCCAGAAGTGCACGACTCGCGGCGGCGCCCCCGGCAAGTCCGGCGGCGCCGCTGCCACGTTTTGCCGAGGCGTCGGCCCCGTCGGCCGAAGCGTCACGCTGGTGCCGACTCGACCGACGCGAGCGACGTCTCGGCACGTTATCCACAGGGGCTGTGGATTGTTGATGCAGGGAATCTCGGGCGGTGTGAGACTCCTCGGCATGAGCACGCGCTACCGGATTCGGCCGGGGTATGTGGCCGTACGACGTGATGAGACCCGACTCCAGATCGGCATCGACCCGCCCCGGCGGGCGATCGTGCAGGACGGCGTGGAGGTACGCCGCCTGCTGACCGACCTCGCCGCCGGACGAGCGGTCGAGCCCGACCATCTACCCGGCCGGCATGCGATGCAGCAGCTCGGCAGCGCCGGTCTGCTGATGGACGCCGACGGCGGCGAGCCGCCGCTGCGCATCGGGTTCGACGGGCCGCCGGGGATGGTCGCGGCGGCTCGGGCGTTGGCCGGACCGGCGCCGACCGCGTCGACGGAGCCGGACCTCGTCGTCCTCCTCTCTGAGGGCCCGTTGGACCGGGAGCGGACCGACGAGATGGTGCGCGAGGGCCGGGCACACCTCGTCGTCGAGAGCGGCCCCGACACCTGGACGGTGGGCCCGCTGGTCGTTCCCGGCGTCACCGCCTGCCTGCGCTGCGTCGACGCAACTCTCGCCGAGGAGGACGACCGACGGGCAGTCGTCGTGAGCCAGCTCGTCGGCAACGAGGTGCCGAGCGATGCCTTGCTGCAGTCGCTGGCGCTCTCCTGGGCCGTACGTGACGCCCGCACCTATCTCGCCGGCCGCACCCCGGCATCGTGGTCGGCGTCGGTGATCCTCACCCGCGACGACGAGCCCACCGTGCGACCGTGGCTGCGTCATCCCTACTGCGGCTGCGCCTGGGACCTGATCGCCTCGGCCAGGGCCGAGGGGAGCGAACCGGCTTGACCAACGGCGGCACGTCCAGGCACCCTTGCCGACATGGTCACGAAGAGCGCGCTGCGACGACGAGGCATGGGTCTCTGACCCCGCCCTTGCGTCAGCCTGCCCTCTTCACCTCCTAGGACCACTCTCGTGCACGAGCACACCCTTGCCCTGTCCGCACACCTCCAGGATGCCGTCGTCGCCTGCTTCGGCGACGCCCACGCCGGCATCGATCCCGAGCTGCGCCCGGCCACCCGGCCCGAGTTCGGGCATCTCCAGTCCAACCTCCCGCTGCGGCTGGCCGGTCCGCTCGGCCTGGCGCCGCGGGAGATCGGCACCCGCCTCCTCGATGCCGTCGACCTCGGCGATCTCGCCACCGCCGAGCTGGCCGGCGCCGGGTTCCTCAACCTCACCTGGTCCCCCGCCGTCCTCGGCGAGGCCGTCGGCGACCTGCTGACCGACCCCCACCTGGGCGTCCCCACACCGGAGACACCGCAACGGGTCGTCGTCGACTACTCCTCCCCCAACGTCGCCAAGCAGATGCACGTCGGCCACCTGCGCTCCACGGTGATCGGCGACTCCCTGGCCCGGGTGCTGACCTACGCCGGCCACGACGTGGTTCGGCAGAACCATCTCGGTGACTGGGGCACCCAGTTCGGCATGCTGGTCGAGGAGCTGCTCGGTGAGGATCTCCATGACCCCGCGGCCGTCGCCGGCCTGGACATGAGCGAGCTGCTCGCCCTCTACCAGCGGGCCAAGGCGCGCTTCGACGACGACCCGGGCTTCGCCGCGTCCGCCCGGCGCCGGGTGGTGGCGCTGCAGTCCGGCGACCCGACCACGCTTGCGCTCTGGCAGGCGCTCGTGGAGGCGTCGCTGGCCGAGTTCGAGACCACCTACAGTCGGCTCGGCGTACTCCTGACCAGGGACGACTTCGACGGCGAGAGCCGCTACAACCCGCAGCTTCCCGGCGTCGTCGACGACCTTCGGGCATCGGGTCTGCTGACCGAGTCGGCCGGTGCCCAGGTCGTCTACCCCGACGGCTTCGCCGGTCGCGACGGCGCACCGCTGCCGCTGATCGTGCGGAAGGCCGACGGCGGGTTCGGCTACGCCGCCACCGACCTCGCCACGATCCGGCACCGGGTCGACGACCTGGCGGTCGACCGGGTCGTCTACGTGGTCGACCACCGGCAGAGCCACCACTTCGACATGGTCTTCGCCGTCGCCCGCGCCGCCGGCTGGCTGCCCGACTCGGTCGAGGTCCAGCACATCGGCTTCGGCACCGTGCTCGGCGCTGACGGCCGGCCCTTCAAGACCCGCTCGGGCGAGACGGTCACCCTCACCTCACTCCTCGACGACGCCGAGGAGGCCGTCGCCGCGCGCTATGACAACCCCGAGGTCGTACGCGCCGTGGCCAACGCCGCCGTGAAGTACGCCGACCTCTCCAATCACCTCGCCCGCGACTACGCCTTCGACCTCGCCCGGATGTCGGCCACGACCGGTGAGACCGGCCCGTATCTGCAGTACGCCCATGCCCGGGTGTGCAGCATCCTCGCGCAGGCACCGCAGCAGACGTACCCTCCGACAGGCTCAGGACATCGCGCCGTCGGCACCCTGTCCCACCCGGCCGAGCAGCGACTCGCGCTGGAGCTGACCGGCTTCGCACCCGTGGTCGCCAAGGTCGCGGACACCTTGGAACCGCATCACCTGACGGCGTACCTCTACGGTCTGTCGACCGCGCTGACCGCCTTCTACGAGAACTGTCCCGTGCTCAAGGCGGACGGCGAGGTCAGGCAGACCCGGCTCGCGTTGTGCGAAGCGACCCGGCGAGTGCTGTCAGACGGACTCAGGCTCCTCGGCATCGAGGCGCCTCGAAGGATGTGAGCTCAGGCCCACCAGTCGGAGTCGAGCTTGGCTTCCATGGAGCGCACGTGACGTCGCGAGCATGCCTCGCAGAACGCCTTCGAGCGCCCACGCTCAACCGCGGTGGTCCATGCGAGGAGGCGGTGGGGGTCGGCCTCGTAGCATCCGCAGAAATCGCAGGTCTTCATGTATCAACGATAGGTCGAAATCCTGCGGCTCAGAGGGCGCAACACCGAAATTCTGCATCACCTGATTGTCAGGACCGTGTTACGTCCGGGCAGGCAGCACGCAGGCGGTGTCGAGGCCCAGGACGTGGTTGAGCCGCCCGAAGGCCAGCCACGACCCGAGGCACATGCTCAGCTCGACGATCTCGGCATCGGTGTAGTGGGCCGACATCCGGTCCCAGAAGGCCTGGTCGATCCCGTGGTGGTCGCTCGCGTAGCGCTCCGCGTACTCGGCGGCGAGCCGGGTGCGTTCGTCGAACGCGTCCGTCGTACGCCATTCCTCCACCGCCTCGGCGAACGACTCCTCGACCTTCTGGCCGTCACGTTCGGTGCGCCAGTCGAGGCAGAACACGCAACCGTTGATCTGCGCGATCCGCAGCCGCGCGGCCTCGAACTCACGGAGCCCGAGCGTGGTGTGCTCGTAGACGGCGAGCGAGAGGCCGGCCGCGGCCGGGCCGATCCCGGGGACCATCTCGCCCCAGACGTACGCGATCGGGTCCTTGCCGTCGGGGACGTCGATGATCATGCGGTCACACCTTCCTGGGCGGCCCTGGCCACACCGAGCCTGCCGATCGCCGGACGCAGCGGCACGTCCAGCGCGTCGTAGAGTCCTGGGTCTGCGTCGATGAGCCACTCGATCGCGCCGACGAGTCGCCCGACCGCGGTGGCGTTGCCGCCCCCGGCCCGGTTGCCCGTCTTGTCGGTCGCCTCGACCGTGACCTCGATCCGCGGGTCACCCTCGATGATCACCCGGTGGGCACCGTCGCCGTCGGGCGGCGTCGGCCAGTGCGGGGCGCAGGAGGGATGGATACGGGTGACGTGCTCGACGACGACGAGCGGCTCGCCGGCGACGATCCCCTGGACCTCGAAGCGCACCGCCCCTTGGGTGCCCTTCTCGAAGTCGCCCATCGACGCGGTGGTCACAGTCTCGTCCAGCGGCAGCCGCTCGACGGTCTCCCGGATCTCGTCGAGCTCGACGTCGAGACCACGGGCGATCAGCCGGACCTGGCCGCCCCACACCATGGTCGGCACGGTCTCGGCGAGCATCGGGGCGTCGTAGTCCATCGGCTGGCCCATCCCGACGAGATAGCGGACGGAGTCGGGCTGGTCATAGGTCGAGTAGTCGAAGATCTCCTGGCACCGGACGACGTCCACGGTGCTCCCCAGACCGCTGACCAGCAGCGGCAGCACGTCGTTCGCCCAGCCCGGGTCGACGCCGGAGACGAAGAGCGACCCGCCGCCCTCGGCGATCGCAGCGAGCACCGGCTCGCGCATCTCCGGCGGAGCGTTGCGCTGGTCGTAGAGCGCGTAGAGCGCGGGCGTGACGACCACGGCGCCGGCCCGGAGCGCGCGCACGATGTCGGCGAGGGCCTCGTCGGGGCGGATGTCGCCGGACGCGGCATACACGATCGCCTGGGGGCGCGTCGCGAGCACCGCGTCGATGTCGTCGGTGGCGGCGACACCGAGGCCATGGTCGACCTCTCCGAGATCACCCGCGTCGCGACCGACCTTCGCGGGGTCGTGGACGAGCACGCTGGTGAGCTCGAGCCGTGGATGTGCGTCGACGGCCCGGATGGCGAGTCGACCGATGTTTCCCGTGCCCCATACGCATACGGTGACCATGCGACCTCCCTGTCGCGTGAATGTTGCGAAACCTCTGACACCCCCACCGGCATACTAGAACATGTTCTAGCAATCAGTGATGAAAAGGGAGGTCATCTTGAGCAACACACCACGACAGGACCGGTCGCGAGGGCTCTCGCGGCGCGGATTCGTGCTCGGCGCGGGCTCGCTGGCTGGGGTCGGGATGCTGGGAGGAGCATTCGGAACCAGCCCGACCTGGGCGACCGCGGCACCGTCGTCGATCGGCAACGGCGCGCAGGTGCCGGTGCTGGTCATCGGCACCGGCTACGGCGGCTCGGTCGCAGCCCTGCGACTGGCCCAGGCCGGCATCAACGTCCACATGGTCGAGATGGGCCAGGACTGGTCCACGGTCGCGCCCGGCCCGGACGGCAAGATCCACCCGAAGGTGAGCGCTCCGGACTATCGGTCCTTCTGGATGCGTACGCGGACCAAGCAGCCGCTCAGCAACTTCCTCGGGTTCCCCATCGACAAGGACGTCCCGAAGTACGCCGGCATCCTGGATGCCGAGGACTTCGCCGGGATCTCCGTCTACCAGGGACGAGGAGTCGGCGGCGGCTCGCTCGTCAACGGAGGCATGGCCGTCACCCCGAAGCGGGAAAACTTCGGCGCCGTCCTGCCCTCGGTGGACGCCGCCGAGATGTACTCCACCTACTATCCGCGGGCCAACGCCGCACTCGGCGTCGGATCGGTCGACCCCGACTGGTTCGAACGGACCTCCTACTACCAGTACTCACGCGTGGGCCGGAAGCACGCCCAGCGCTCCGGCTTCGCGTGGACGTTCGTCCCGGACGTGTACGACTGGAACTACATGGTGGCCGAGGACAACGGCAGCGTCCCGAAGTCGGCACTGGCCCAGGAGGTCATCTACGGGAACAACCACGGCAAGAGGACGCTGCCGAAGACATACCTCGCTCAGGCCGCCGCTACCGGGAAGGTCACGATCTCCTCCCTGCACCGGGCCACGTCGGTCCGGCCCGCGGCGACCGGTGGGTACGACGTCGTCCTGGAGCAGATCAACACCGCCGGCGACGTGGTGGCGACGAAGACGGTCAACGCGGGCAAGGTGTTCTTCGCGGCCGGCAGCGTCGGCACGAGCAAACTGCTGGTGAAGCTGAAGGCGACCGGCGCGCTGCCGGCGCTGAACGGCGAGATCGGCCAGGGCTGGGGTGACAACGGCAACGTGATGGTCGGTCGCGCCAACCACATGTGGGACCCGACCGGTGACGTGCAGTCGACGATCCCGTGCTCCGGCATCGACAACTGGGACGCCGGCGGCGCCTTCGCCGAGGTCGCGCCGCTGCCTACCGGTATCGAGACGTTCGCGTCCTTCTATCTCGCGATCACCAAGACCCAGCGCCGGGCGGCGTTCAGCTACAACTCGACCACCGGCAAGGTCGACCTGTCGTGGCAGACCGCGTGGAAGCAGGACTCGATCACGATGGCGAAGACCATCTTCGACAAGATCAACAAGACCGAAGGGACGATCTACCGGACCGACCTGTTCGGCACCAACAAGATCTGGGGTGACCACCTGACCTATCACCCGCTGGGCGGTGCGGTCCTGAACCGGGCCACCGACAACTACGGCCGGCTGCACGGCTACGCCGGTCTGTACGTCATCGACGGCTCGCTCATCCCCGGCAACACGAGCGTCAACCCGTTCGTCACGATCACCGCCCTCGCGGAGCGGAACATCGAGAGGATCATCGCCACCGACCTCTGACCTTTTCCGGAGGTAGGTGCCGGAAAAGGTAGGACCGGCCGGTCCGAGGGTTTCTCGGACCGGCCGGTCATCTTCCACACCCGCGATCAGAGGGGTGAGGTCTGGTGTCCCATGGGGGACTTACAGCGCGCGGGCAAGAGCCAGCTTCGCCTGGACGGCGGCTCGCTCGGCCTTGCGGCCCAGGCGAGCGGCCTTGACGAGGGCATGGCCTCGCCGCAGTTCACGCGCCTCTCCCAGGCGCGCGGCCATTTGCGCGCGCGCCAGGTCTTCGTAAAGCAAGTTCATCTGAGTGCTCCGTACTCGGTTGGTGTTCATGTCTGGTGGTTCTCCTGCTGGTCAGCGGGCTCCGGCGCCCATGGTCATCACAATCGTGTTCATGGCTGTCGCCTTTCGTCGTTGAAACGGCTGTCTGTGCTTCGGTGCTGTTCGGTCGATCAGGCGGCGTCCTTGCGGGGCCGGCCACGGGGCCGCTTGCGGGGGATCACCTTCCCCTGCAGGAGCAGCTGGCCGCCCCAGACGCCCCAGGGCTCACGCCGGTCGAGGGCGCCGGCGAGGCAGAGCGGCTGCACGGGGCAGGTCGCGCAGAGCGCCTTGGCGAACTCGACGTCGGCAGGAGACTCGGCGAACCACAGCTCGGGGTTGTTGGCCCGGCAGGGCAGCAGGTCCTCGTCGTAGCGGTTGGCGCGGTCGTGGAGAACGCCGAGCTTGACCTCGGGCTCGAGAATGCTGGTCATATGTACACCTCCTTTGTGACTGATCGCGGGTTTTGAGAAACAGAAAGGCCGCGGATCCCGGGTTTCGGGTTCCGCGGCCTGGAGGCTGCTGTGACTACGTGGTTCTACGTAGTCGGACAGCTCCAGGCTCGAATCCCAAGGGACTTGACCTTGATGGCATCCGCCTGCGGGGACACGAGTCCCTCGACGCGCATGCCGTAACCGGCGCCCGCAAAGGCACCGGCAGCCGGGGTGGCCCAGGTCGGGCTGGACAGCTCGGGGTGGCCGCACGCGGACATGGCGATGCCATTGATCGGCGTCTTGATCTGGTTGATCTTCACTGGGGCCACCTCCTTCGGGGCTGTCGGGCGCGCTTGAGCAGCACGCGGCTTTACTTGATGGAAGAACACTAACTGGCCGGGCAGGTAGCCCGCAAACGATTAAACCCGTTGATTTCGAGGAATTTCCGTGAAGGACTTTTACGCCTCGGCGGAGATCACCTGAAGGACTTCCGAGCCGTACGCCTCCACCTTGCCGCGGCCGATGCCGGCGATGCGCTGCAGATCCTGGAGCGTGCCCGGCTTCTGCTCGGCGATCTGCTCCAAGGTCGCGTCGGTGAAGACCACGAACGCCGGCTTGCGGATCGCCTCGGCGGTCTCCTTGCGCCACTGCTTCAGCCGGCCGTAGAGCTCCTCGTCGTAAGGCGCGTCGCAGCCTTCGTGGCGGCCCATCCGCTTCTCGGCCGCCGAGCCGAGCGGTCCGCCGCAGGCCTTGCACATCCGCGCCTTGCCGGAGCCGGGCCGGCGTGCCGGTGCCGTAGACCGTGCCGGTCGCAGCGGGTCGAGGAACCGCGACGGCCGGCGCCGCGCCGCCTGGCCCGGCTGGCGGGCCAGCGCCCAGGACAGGGTCAGGTCCACCCGCGCCCGGGTGAGGCCGACGTAGAGCAGGCGCCGCTCCTCCTCGATCTCGGCCGGGGTCGGCTCCTCGCCGCGGAGGATGAACGGCATCGTGCCGTCCTGGAGCCCGACCAGGAAGACCGAGTCCCACTCGAGCCCCTTGGCTGCGTGGAAGGTCGCCAGAGTCACTCCCGACGGCACCGGCGCGTGCTGCTCGGCCGCGCGGCGGTCGAGCTCGGCGACGAGGCCGGCCAGGTCGCCACCTGCTGCTGCGAAGGCGCGCGCCTGGTCGATCAGCGCCTGCCACGACTCCCAGCGGTCGCGGGTCTGGCCGCGGCCGTCCGGCGGCTCCGAGGTCCAGCCCATCCCGGCCAGGATCCCGTGGACCGACTCCAGCAGCTCGTCACCGATCACTGCTCCCTGGCCGCCTCGCGCCGCACCTCGGATCCGGGTGACGGCCTCGCGGACCTCGGGCCGGTCGAAGAACCGGGCGGCGCCGCGTACGACATAGGGGATCCGGCGGGCGGTGAGGGCGTCCTCGTAGGCCTCCGACTGGGCGTTGATCCGGAACAGGATCGCCATCTCGTTGTAGGGCTTGCCGGACTGGTGCAGGCGCAGGATCTCGGCGGCGACGCCCTCGGCCTCGGCGACCTCGTCGGGCTGCTCGACGTGCTCGACGGCAGGCCCGGCGTCACGCTGCGCCTGCAGCTGCACACCGGCGCTGGGCGTGCCTTCCAGGATCTTGTTGGCCGCCCTCACCACCTGCGGCGAGGAGCGGTAGTTGCGGACCAGCTCGACCGAGGTGGCACCGGGATGCTTCTTCGGGAAGTCACGGAGGTAGGCAGCGTCGGCACCGGCGAAGGTGTAGATCGTCTGGGCCGGGTCGCCGACGACGCAGATCTCGTTGCGCCCGCCCAGCCACAGGTCGAGCAGAGCCGACTGCAGCGGCGAGACGTCCTGGAACTCGTCGACGGTGAACCACTTGTACTGCCGCCTGACCTGCGCCGCGACCCGCTCGTCGTGCTCCAGGAGCCCGGCGGTCAGCAGCAGCACGTCCTCCATGTCCATGCGTGCCTGGGTGCGCTTGACGTCCTCGTACGCCGCGTAGATGTGCCCCACCATCGACGGCGTCAGCCCGCCGACCTCCCGGCCCCGCGCCTCGGCCGACTTCGGGTAGTCGTCGGGGTGGACGTTGGAGACCTTCGACCACTCGATCTCCGAGGCCAGGTCGCGTGCCTGGGCCTGGTCGACGTTGATCCGCTGGCGCTGCGCGGCCGCGCGGATGAGCGGGATCTTCGACTCGGTCAGGGTGGGCAGCTCGGTGCCGTAGACCTTGGGCCAGAAGAACCGCAGCTGGCGGAGGGCAGCGGAGTGGAACGTACGCGCCTGGACCGCGCCGGCGCCCATCGCGCGCAGCCGCTGACGCATCTCCCCGGCGGCCCGGGTGGTGAAGGTGACCGCGAGGACCTCCTGCGGCGCGTAGACGCCGGTGGCGACGCCGTAGGCGATCCGGTGGGTGATGGCCCGGGTCTTGCCCGTCCCCGCACCCGCCAGCACCCGGACCGGACCGCGCAGCGCCTCGGCCACCCGGCGCTGCTCGGGGTCCAGTGCGGCGAGGAGGGACTCGGGGGTCATGGGCGGGAAGAACTCCTCGGGGTGGGAACGTTGTGCCTTGCGGGTCAACACTATTGGCTCGCACCGACAGTTCTGATGAGGAGATCCCGATGAGTAGCTTCACCATGTACACCACGCCCTGGTGTGGATACTGCCAGCGACTCAAGGGACAGCTCGGCCGTGAGGACATCACCTTCGACGAGGTCGACATCGAGCAGGTGCCCGAGGCCGCCCAGATCGTCGAGCAGGTCAACGACGGCAACCAGACCGTCCCCACCCTCGTCTACTCGGACGGCACCGCAATGACCAACCCGTCGATCGCTCAGGTCAAGGCGAAGCTCGCCGAGCTGGTCTGACCTCCTCGGTCTCCGTCACCACGATCCGGGCAGCTCGCCGCCGTACCAGGCCTCGACCAGCGACCGGCTGATCGAGATGCCGCTGGGCAGCTTGATCTCGCCGCTGCGCGCGACGGCGGCGAGCTCGGCGCGGGTGAACCAGCGCGCCTCGCGGATCTCGTCCTCGTCGACCGTGATCTCGGTCGACGCCGCACGGGCGAAGAAGCCGAGCATCAGGCTGGCCGGCAGCGGCCACGGCTGGTTGCCGAAGTAGTCGACCTGCCCGACGCGTACGCCGACCTCCTCGGCGACCTCGCGACGGACCGCGTCCTCGAGGGACTCCCCCGGCTCGACGAAGCCGGCGAGCGTGGAGAAGTTCGGCGCGGGCCAGCGGGTGTGGTTGCCGAGCAGGCAACGCTCCTCGTCGGTCCCGGGCTCGCCCGACGTCACCAGCATGATCACCGCGGGGTCGGTGCGCGGGAAGGTCAGATGGCCCTCCGGGCAGGCCAGCTCGTGACCGGCCGCGCGCGGCACCAGGCTGCCGCTGCACCGTGAGCAGAACCGGGTCGCCCGGTGCCACTCGGCCAGGCCGATCGCGTGCATCAGGAAGCTCGCCTCGGTCGTGTCGGCGAGCATCGCGGGGAAGAGCCCACGCAGGTCACGCCAGGTCTCGCCGGCCTCCTCGCGGCCGGTGAGCACCGCGAACCTGGCCCCGTCGGCGGTGTCGCCGAGGAGCAGCCGGATCCCCTCCGGGGAGTCTGCCGGCGTACGCCACCTCACCCCGGTCTCGCCGGACGGCTCGACCCTGTTGCCGGCGACCACGAGGACCCTCGTGGTCTCGTCCGTCCAGGCCTTCTCGACCCAGCCGTCGTCGGCGCGCAGATGGCCGGAGCGGTCGTGGGGATCCTGGGTGATTCTCAGATGGATGGGCAGCTTCGGGGAGTCCACCCGTCAGAGCCTATGAGGTGGGTATATGTTCCGCGGCGTGGATCGGTTCTGGCGCATCGCCGCTGTCGTCTCCGTCGTGGTCGCTCTCGCGATCAACGTCTACGTCGCCTGGGGCTCGAACCTCTCGTTCATGTACGACGAGATCGGCACGGTCATCCATGGGCGGACCGTTCTGGGCCTCGACGCGCCCCAGCTGAACACCCCCGGCTACTACCCCGGCTGGGGTGTGCTGCTGGCGCCGTTGTGGCTGGTCACGTCCAATGTCTTCGTCTTCTACCAGCTGGCGATCGTCGTCGGCCTGGTGATCAGCATGCTCACGATCTGGCCACTGGCCCGGGTCGCGGTGCGGCTCAGCGGCGTCACCCCGGCGCAGGGTGTGGTCGCCGGCGCCGTCGTGATGGCCCTGCCGCCACGCGCGATCCAGGCCGACTACATCCTCTCCGAGCGGCTGATCACGCTGCTCGTCGTCGTGGCGACGCTGGTCGCGTTCCGGCTCTGGGAGAAGCCGAGCTACCGCGGCGTACTCCTGCTCAGCCTGGTCACCGGACTGGCCCTGTTCTCGCACGCCCGGATGCAGGTCTTCGTCGCCGCGGTCGCGCTGTGGCTGATCTGCCTCCTCGTGCACGGTCTCCTCGTACGCAAGCGGCAGGTCGCGCTCATCGCGCTCGTCGGGCTGGTCACCACCGGTGTGCTCGCCGTGATCGCCAACAAGGCCGCGCTCTGGTTCCACGCGCAGCTGGTGCCGTGGAAGTTCATCCAGGCGCAGGGCTTCTTCGAGAAGGTCGTGCACGCCAACCCGCGCTTCTGGGTCGACACCTTCGCCGGTGAGGCCTGGACACAGATGATCGGCAGCTTCGGCGTCGTGGTCGTCGGCCTGGTCGTGGTGACCGCGGCGTTCTGGAAGGAGCTCCGCGAGCGGCAGGTCGGGCCCGCCGGGTTCGTGCTGATCGCGGCCGGCTCGATGTACGTCCTCAGCTGCCTGAACTGGGGCAACGAGTACTCGCTGTTCACGATGGAGTGGCGGCGCTTCGACTACTGGATCTACGGGCGCTACATCGACCCGGTCTTCGCGGTCCTGGTGCTGGCTGGGGTCTGTGCTGCGATCCAGGCCGTACGCTCCCGGGCCGTCCTGGTCTGGACATGGGTGATCGTCGCCGGGGTCTCGCTGGTGACCATCCTCGTCGTCGCCCCCGACGCACCCACCTGGGCGTACACCACCCCGGCCCACATCCCGGGCGCGATCCCGTGGTGGTGGGCGCTTCCGGACGGGCAGTTCCCGCAGCCCGGGCCGATCCCGTCCTTCACCAACGACAACCGCTTCTGGCTGATCGCGACTCTCTGCTCGCTGATCCCGTTGGCGATCTGGACGATCCTCGCGGCCCTCTCCCGAGTGAGCCCGCGACTCTCCGACCGGGTGCGCTCGGTGGTCGTCACCGCGCTCGTCCTGGTGGTCGGCACCGCCGGCTCTGCCGTCGCCGACGTGGCCTCGAACGAGTTCCACGACCACTTCAACCGCGACACCCCGGTCGTCGGCGAGCTCCGCTCGATCCTCGCCGAGCACCCAGAAGCCGTCGTCGCCTACGACAACAACTGCCCCCGCCGCCGCTCGTCGATGAACTCGGAGCGCAACTGGTTGATGTGGTGGATGCTCCCCACCATCGTCAAGCGCCAGTGGGAGTGGGGGGACGACATCGTCTTCTCCTGCCCGAACGGTGAGCCTTCCTTCGTCACCGGCGCGGTGATGCTGCGCGAGCGGCCGTTCCCGCTTGCGACCGTCTGGATCCTTCCTGGGGATCTGCTCGACTCGCTGCGGGAGTCGGGGGAACTGCCGGAGGTTGCTCGGACGGTGAAGTAGTTCCGCTTCTAATGGCCGCCGGCGGGCACTGTTGTTTGTGGCTGGTCTGGGCCGCCGACCCTGTCCTCGAGTATTTCTCGACCTGCCCCGGAGTCAAGGACGGCCTGCGGCCGCCGGCTACGCCGGCCGCTTCGCGGTCCTTGACACCGGACCATGTCGAGAAAGATTTGGCTGGCTATCAGGGGCGGCGGCCCCAGTGTGGCCGGGAGACAGTCGCCCCTCGGGAGGCGGACGCTCCACGGTGAACGAAAATTCATTCACCCCCGCGGAAGAAGACGCTCTCCTGGGTGAACGAAAATTCGTTCACCCCCACCAATCCGCCCAGCCTCCTCCGTGTGAAAGAGAATTTTCTTTCACGGACTCAGCCACCCTTGGGCACGGTCGACAGCAGTGAACGAAAATTCGTTCACTCCAGATCCCAAGCCCCTGCCCAACCCACATCACCGCGCCAAACCCCTGCCGCCGACCCGATAACCAGCCAAAATTCTCAGCGACGGCCGGTGTCAAGGACCGCGAAGCGGCCGGCGAAGCCGGCGGCCGCAGGCCGTCCTTTACTCCGGACGCCGCTGAGAACACCCTCCCGTAACGGGTCGGCGGCAAACACCAACCACAAAATCAAAGCAGCCAATGCGCGCCGAAAGAAGTCGCTAGCGATCCCCACCCAGGATCCGCTCCAACTCCCCCCGATCAGCAAGCCCAGGCGGCTCGACCAACCTCCCCGACCGCACGTAGTAGAACGCCGCCCGAACCTTCGACAGCGGCAGCCCCATCAGCTCAGCCCACCCGAGCCGATAGAGCGCGAGCTGGAGCGGGTCGGCGTTCTGGGCCTGGTTGGTCTTCCAGTCGACGATCAGGAAGCTTCCGTCGGGTTCCTGGTAAACCGCGTCGATCCGGCCGCGTACGACCTGACCGGCCAGGACGATCGCGAAGGCGGCCTCGACCCGGAACGGTGGCCGGTCGGCGAACGGTCCCTGCTCGAAGGCGGCGATGACCTCCTCGAGCCCGGACTCGTCCTCGATGCCGTGGTCGGCGCGGCCGGGGAGGTCGTCGGGGTCGAAGAGGTCCTGCTGGCCGAAGCGGGCCTCGACCCAGGCGTGGAACCGGGTGCCGAAGCGGGCCTGGGAGGACGGCTTGCGCGGCATCGGGCGGACCAGGTCGGCGGCGAAGCCGAGCGGGTCGTCGCGCAGCTTGGACATGGCGGTGGCCGACAGCGAGGAGGGCAGCGGCACGACCACCTCGGGAGCACGTTCGCGCTCCGCCTCGGTGAGCAGCCGCTCGATCTCCTCGTCCCACTGGTTCACCGTCTCTAGCAGGGTGAGGTCGTCGAGATCGTCGGGCCCCGGCCCCACCTCCCGGACGAGCCTGGCCGCCTCCAGGCGGCGCTCCACCTCGGGGGTGTGGTGGTTGATCGGCCAGGGCAGGTCGACCTCGAGGGCGGCGTAGGGGCTCTCCTCCTCGCCCTTCACGACCACGTCTGCCCAGCGGTCGGGCTTGGCGCCCCACTGGAGCAGCGCCTCGCGGGTCTTCTCCACGTAGACCGACGGCCCGCGGCCCTCCTTGAGCGAGGGTGACCAGCGCCAGCAGGAGACGAACTGGATGTGGCGGGCGCGGGTCCAGGCGACGTAGGCCAGCCGGAGCTCCTCGACGCGCTCGTGCTCCTTGCGCTCGGCGAGGAGCTCGTCGATCGAGTCGGCGTCGTGACCGTGGAGCTGGGGCAGGTCGTCGCGGTCGCCGCGGAGCGCGGCGGGCATGACCGAGGGGACGGTCAGCCAGGAGGATCGCGTCTGGCCGGTCGGGAACTTCTTGTGGGTGACCCCGACCAGGAAGACGACGTCCCACTCCAGCCCCTTGGCACGGTGGACGGTGAGCAGCTTGACCGAGTCGGCCTCGGACGGGGTGGCGACGTCGAGACCCTGGCCGTATTCGTCCTCCGCCTCCAGGTAGGCCAGCAGCGCGGCGAGGGTGACCTGGCCGTCGAGCCCCTCGAACTCGGCGACCGCCTGCACGAAGAGATCGAGGTTGTCGCGCCGGGCCGACGCCGCCGGGGAGACCGAGGCGGCCAGCTCGACGTCGATGCCGGTGACGTCGATGATCCGCCGGACCAGGTCGAGGAGTGGCTCGTTGACCGCTCGCCGGAGCCCACGGAGCTCGTCGGCGAGCAGCTTGAACCGCTCCCGCGCCTGCGGGGAGTAGTCGTAGTCGGCGGCGTCGCCCGGGTCCTCGAGCGCGTCGTTGAGCGAGGGGATCTCGGTGGGGTCGGTGCCCTCGACCGCCGCCTCCAGTTGCCGCTCGATGTCGGCGAACTCCTCCGCACCCCCGACGACCCCGGCCAGGTCACGTGACCTGCGGCCGAGGATGGCCAGGTCACGCGGCCCGATCGCCCAGCGCGGGCCGGCGAGCAGGGTGAGCAGCGCGGCGTTGGCGGTGACGTCGTGGAGCAGCTCCATGGTGGCGACGACCTCGGCCACCTCGGGCAGCCGGAGCAGCCCCTTCAGGCCGACGATCTCGACCGGGATCTCGCGAGCGGTGAGCGCGTCGAAGACCGCCGCGGCCTGCGAGTTGTCCCTGGTCAGGACGCCGATCTCCTTCCACTCGCCGACCGCCTCATGAGCCTCGATCACCTTGTCCGCGAGCCAGACCAGCTCGTCGTCGTACGTCTCGTGGACATGCACCCGCACCTCACCGTCACGCGCGCCCTCGGCGGCGACCAGGCGCTCCTTCTCCCGACCCTCGTAGAGCTGGGCGGCGAGGTGGTTGGCGGTGGCGAGGATGCGGGCGTCGGAGCGGCGGTTGACGGTCAGGGAGTAGGACGGACGACGCCCGTCCTTGGTCGGGAAGTCGCGGCCGAACTCGAGGATGTTGCTCACCGAGGCACCGCGCCAGCCGTAGATCGCCTGGTTGGGGTCGCCGACGGCGGTCACCGGGTGTCCGTCGCCGAAGAGACGGGCGAGCATCTGGGCCTGGGCCACCGAGGTGTCCTGGTATTCGTCGAGGAGCACCACCTTGAACTTGCCGCGCTCGATCTCGCCGACCTCGGGGGTCTCCACGGCCAGCCGGGCGGCCAGCGCGATCTGGTCGGAGAAGTCCAGCAGCCCGAGCCGGTCCTTGAGGCGCCGGTAGCCGTCGACCAGGTCGAGCAGCTCGTAGCGCTTGTCGATCGCGTCGATCGCCTTCTCGACCTTGGTCAGCTTGGTCTTGACCCGCTTGCCGTCGGCGAGCTGGGCGTTGAGGTCAGCCACCTCCAGCGCGAACAGCGACCGCTCGTTGCGGTCGTAGGCCCGCAGGGTGGCGGGGTCGACGAGATGCTCGGAGAGCTCGGAGTCGAGCGCGAGCAACTGCTGCACGGCCAGCTTCGGGTAGTCGGTCAGCTTCTCCACCGGGTGGGTGTGCCGGGCCACCGCCCGCGCGGCGAGCTGGTAGCGGGTCGCGTCGGCGATCAGCCGGGTGTCGGGCTCGTGCCCGATCCGCAGCCCGTGCTCGGAGAGCAGGCCGGAGGCGTAGGAGTGGTAGGTCGCGACCGTCGGCTCGGTCGGCTCCTCCTCCGCGTCCTCGCCGGGCCGCGGCGGGCCCTCGCGACGCTCCGGCCACAGGCCGGCCTTCTGCAGCGACTCCCGGATCCTGGTGGCCAGCTCGGCGGTCGCCTTCGTGGTGAAGGTCAGACCGAGCACCTCCCCGGGAAGCACCCGGCCGGTGGCGACCAGCCACACGACGCGGGCGGCCATGACCGCCGTCTTGCCGGACCCGGCACCGGCGATCACCACGGCCGGCTCCAGCGGTGCGGTGATCGCGCGGAACTGCTCCTCGCTGTAGAGCCAGTCGTGGCCCATCAGCTTGGCGAGCTCCTCGGGGGTCTCGACCCTCATCGGGTTCATGAGAGCACCGATCCCGAGGTCTGCGCCGGGCAGAGCGCCACGAACTGGCACCGGTCGCACTGCTTGCCGGGCCTGGCCACGAACTCCTCGGCGCGCACCGTCGCCACCGCCTTCTCCAGCTGGTTGATGATCTCGGGCGGCTCCGGTGCCTGCACCTGCACCTTCGGCAGCTCGCTCCCCGAACCCGCCGGGTGGCGCAGCTGGATCAGCTCCGCTCCCCCGGAGGTCGCGCCCTCCGCCAGCGACGCGGCCGCACCGTGCTCCACCGCCAGCTGGTAGAGGCCGAGCTGGCCGTGCTCCTTGACCTCCTGCGCGGTGGGCGGGTACTTCCCGGTCTTCAGGTCGACCACCACGATCCGGCCGCTCTCGTCGAGCTCCAGCCGGTCGGCGTAGCCGTTGAGCCGCACCGTCTCCCCGCTGGGGAGCGAGACCTTCGCGGTCAGCTGCTCCTCGAACCCGATCACCGTGCGCGCGCCGGGACGCCGGTGCCAGGTCAGGAACCGGGCAAGCACCTCCCGGACCGCCTCCCGCTCACGGGCGGCGGACCAGGGCGTACGGAACTCGAGGCGGCCCCACACCTCGTCCACGAACGGCATCAGGTCCTCGACGGTGGCGGCGTCGAGGTCGCCACGGGCGAGCTGCTCGGCGATCGCGTGCACCACCTTGCCGAAGCCCTGGCTCGAGGAGTCCGTGACCGCGCCGCCCGCCTCACGGGCCAGGAACCACTGCGCGGGACAGGTCAGGATCGCCTCCAGCGCGGACGCGCTCAGCGTGATCGGACGGTCCTCGGGACGGACCGCGGCCGAGGCGTACGTCGGGGCCCGCAGCCCCCACCAGGTCGAGGGATCCGCGGCGAGGGCGATCCGCTTGCCGCGCACCTCGGTGGCGGCCAGCTTCTGCAGCCTCCTCGCGGCGGCCTCGCGCAGCGCGAGGGGCTGAGCCGGGTCGGCGGCGGTGCGGCGCAGCTCTGCGACCAGGCCGGCGAGCGAGAGCGGGCGCGCCGGCCGGCCGACCCGGTGCCGGATCTGGTCCTCGCGCAGGCCGAGCTCGTTGATGAACCGCGACGGCTGGTCGCCGTCGTCGTCGGGCGACTTCACCGCGGTCACGACCAGCCGGGACCGGGCGCGGGTGGCGGCGACGTAGAAGAGCCGGCGCTCCTCGGCGAGCATCGCCGACCGGGTCAGCGGCGGCAGCAGCCCGCCATGACGACCGTCCGGCAGTGCCGGGGCGATCCGGTCGGGGCCGAGGAGCGAGTCGCGACGGCGCAGGTCGGGCCACGCACCCTCCTGGACGTGGGCGACGACGACGAGACCCCACTCCAGGCCCTTGGAGCGGTGGGCGGTGAGCAGCCGCACCGAGGAGCCACGCACACCCTTGTCGGCCAGGGTGTCGGCCGGGATCTCCTGGGCGCGCAGGGTGGCCAGGAAGGTCTCGACCGAGGTGAACTCCTGACGGCCCTCGATCTTGGCGGCGGTGTCGAAGAGAGCCACGACCGCGTCCAGGTCACGGTGGGCCAGCCGTGCCGCGGGACCGCCCGACTCGACCTGCGCCCGCAGCCGCTGCCCCCACTCGGCACCGTCCCACAGCGTCCACAGCACCTGCTCCGCCCCGGCGCCGTCCTTCAGCGTCGCCCGGGCCTCGGCGAGAAGCACCGCGAGCCGGCGTACGCGTCCCAGCACCCGCTCCCCGCCAGCCCCGCTGGTCGAGCCGGATTCGTGAGGTACGAGCGAATCCGTGTCGAGACCAACACGGTCGCCATCGGCGCTCGATTCGACTGTGTTGGTCTCGACACGCTCGGCCGCAGGCGGCCTCGCGGCTCGACCAGCGGAGGCGGCGAGCAGCGTCGGATCGAGAACGGCGCGACGTACGAGATCGTGCGCAGCGACGTCCGGGAAGCGAGCCCGCAGGGTGCGGACGAGCGCGCGGACGTCGGTGGCGTCGAGGCCGCCGAGCGGGCCGGTGAGCAGCTCCTCGCAGCGCTCGGGGCGTACGTAGCGCTCGTCGAGGTCCGACTCGACGTCGGCGTCGACCACGACCCCGAGCGCGTCGAGGAGGACGGCCGCGGCGGGCTCGCGGACGAGCGGAGTCTCGTCGGAGGCGACCTCGACCGGGACACCGGCGGCGGTCAGCGACCGGCGCAGCTGCGGGATCGAGGTGCGGCCCGAGCGCACCAGGACCGCCATGTCGGACCAGTCGAGGCCGTCCTCGAGATGCGCCCGGCGCAGCAGGTCGGCGATGTGCTCGGTCTCGGCGCGGTCGGTGTCGAAGGTGAGCACCTCGGCACGGCCCGGGTCGGAGGCCAGCGGATGCGGGTTGCGGAAGGTGTCGTAGGCCGAGGCCGGGATCGAGCCACGCACCGAGATGCCCGCGGCGATCGACCGCGACGCCCGCAGCAGCCGGGAGCCGAACCGGCGGGTGGTGCCCAGGGCGACCACCGGCGCATGCCGGCGCTCGCGGGTCAGGAACTGCGACGGGAAGTCGAGGATCCCGTTGACGTCCGCGCCCCGGAACCCGTAGATCGACTGGTCCGGGTCGCCGACCACGATCAGGTCGCGGCCGTCGCCCGCCAGCGCCTGCAGCAGCGCGACCTGGCTCGGGTCGGTGTCCTGGTATTCGTCCACGAACACGCACGCGAACTCGGCCCGCAGCTCGGCCGCGTGCCGCTCGGCCTCGATCACGCCGCGCATGATCAGGTCGGGGTAGTCGATGGCCGACTGGGCGCCGAGCACGTCCAGATACTGCTCCAGGAACCACCCGGCGGCGACGAACTCCTCGATCCCCTCGTCACGGCCGAGCGCGACCAGCTGGTCGGGATCGAGCCCACGCTCGCGCGCCCGCGCGATCACGGTCTGCACCTCGCGCGCGAACCCGCGGGTGCCGACCGCCATCCGGAACCGCTCCGGCCACCGCACCGACTCCGGGTTGTCGGCCAGCAGCTCCTGCAGCACCACATCGGCCTCGGGGGCCGAGAGCAGCGTCAGCGGGGCGGCGTAGAGCTCGGCCGGCGCGTACCTCCGCACCAGCCCGTAGGCGAAGGAGTGGAACGTCGAGGAGACCGCCCCGGACAGCGTCCGGCCCAGCCGCGCCGTCACCCGGTCACGCAGCTGCTCGGCCGCCTTGCGGGAGAAGGTCAGCGCCAGCAGCTGGTCGGGACGTACGCCGCGGTTCTCGATCCGGTCGACCACCGCCTCCACCAGCGTGGTGGTCTTGCCCGTCCCGGGCCCGGCCAGCACCAGGAGCGGCCCGCCGGGATGCTCCACGACCGACCGCTGGTGCTCGTCGAGCACCGGCACGGCGGCAGCACTCGGCGGCGGGGCAAGGCGGTACGCGACACTCACAGGACCAGCCAATCAGAGAGCACCGACACTCAGACGTCGTGCCCCAACCTCATCCGCACCGCGACGACATCGTCGAGGTCGATCCCCTCCGCCTTCCGCACGACGACCTTCAGGGGCAGCAGGTAGGTGCCGTCCTTGGGGAAGAGCGCGGTGGTGAAGGTGGTCGCGCCGATGGTGGCGGTGACGGCGACCTGGCCCCAGTACTCGAGACCGCGGGCGTCCTCCTTGAGGTCCTCGGCGTCCTCGACGGGCATGGGGACGTAGTAGAACGGCGCCGGCCCGCGCCACTCGATCACGGCTCCTTCGAAGGCGTACTCCATCGGTCCTACTCCGTGACGCCTGACTCTGCGGCGAGCTCGAAGTCGTCGAAGTCGAACCCGGGCGAGACCACGCAGGAGACGAGCGCGTCCTCGGCCGAGGGGACCGTACGCTGCCACACCCCCGCCGGCACGACCGCCTGCGGCACCTGGCCGGCGGCGACGTCCACCCCGACGAGCACGGTCTCGCCGTCGACCGGGGCCACACCGGCGCCGCCGTACTGCAGGGACACGACGCCGGTGTGGGCCAGCCAGATCTCGTCGGAGGCGACGCGGTGCCACGCGGACGACTCCCCGGCCAGGAGCCGGAAGTAGATCAGGGTCGCGGTCGGGCGCACGCGGCCGTCGGGCAGGGTCACGGTCTCGGGGGCGGCCCAGGTCTGCCGGAACGCCCCGCCCTCGGGGTGCGGCGCGAGATCGAGGTCGGAGGTGATGGGATCAGCGGTCACCCGGCTCATTGTGCCGGGTGTCGTCAGCCGGTTCCTCGGGAAAGCGCGGATCGCCGAGCAGATACTGCCCGAGCAGCCCCGGCGCCTTGTGCGGCATCGGCTTCGGCCCGCCGACCGAACGGCCCTCGACCTTGTCCCAGATCGCGTCGACGGGCCGCGCCACGCGGCGTACGACCTTCCCGGGCAGGCCGGTGTGAGGCAGGTAGGGGTGCGGGCGGGAGGGCGCCCTCCGCTCGGCCACCGTCAACCGCGCCGCGACGAGGACGAGCACGTCGTCGGAGGCCTCCTCGGCGAGGTGCGCGACCAGCTCGTCCTCCTTCTCCTCCTGGGCGTAGAGCGCCTCCTCGACCTCGCCCCAGAGCGTCGGCCACTCGTGGGCGGTCTCCCAGGTGGAGCCGTACTCGTGCGCCTTCACGTGGAAGAGGAGCACCTCCAGGTGCTTGGCCGTGGGGAGATAGTCGTGGACCAGACGCCCCCCGCCCTCGCACTCGGACCTGACGGCCGGCAGCAGCGCCTCGTCCACCGCGTGCAGGTGTCGAGACGTACCGGCGTTGAACTGGTCGATCGGCGGGCAGCCCCGACGGGTCTGCTCCGGCCTGGCGATGATGCTCCGAGCGTGGGCCAGGCGCCCAGCGAGCTCTTCGTGCTTGTGTCGCAGCTCTTCCTGCAACACGGTCGTCGTGGCCATCTGCCTCACCTCGGCTGCTAGCCCTCTGATGTACTGGGTCACCCTCCAGAGTGCGCCCCTTCGGGCCCCAGCGCAACAGGCGATCAGGCGTCGGCCGGCCGCTCGTTGTAGACCCCGGCCACGTCCTGGCCGCTCAGCGCGGCGATCGCCTCCATCACCTCGTCGGTGATGACCCGGCGGGCCTTGCCCAGAGGTACGCCGTCGAAGCGCCCGGCCACCTGGATCGGCTCTCCGAACTCGACCGTGACCTTCGCCAGCCGCGGCAGGCTCGACCCCACCGGCTGCAGCTCCGCGGTCCCCCGCAGCCCCACCGGCACCACGGGTACGCCGGCGGTCAGCGCCAGGTGCGCCACCCCCGTACGCCCGCGGTAGAGCCGCCCGTCGCGCGAGCGGGTGCCCTCCGGGTAGATCCCGAACGCCTCGCCCTTGCCGAGGACCTCCAGCGCGACCTCCAGCGAGCCGAGCGCGGCCTGCGGGTCGTCGCGGTCGACCGGCAGCATCCCCATGCCCTCGAACCACGCGCGCTGGGCAGCACCCTTGATCCCGGTGCCGGTGAAGTAGTCGGACTTGGCCAGGAAGTGCACCGGCCGGGGCGAGACCGACGGGATCACGATGGAGTCGGCGAAGCTGAGGTGGTTGCTGGCCAGGATCACCCCACCGGTGCGCGGGACGTTCTCGGCCCCCGTCACCGTAGGGCGCCAGACTGCTCGGAGGACGGGCGGCACGATGGCGTGGAGGACGCGATACATCACGGGATCATCGTAGGCGGCAGCCACATCGCCTGGCGCAGGTCCACCGCCCCCGAGACGCGTCGCGGCGTGCCCTCCTCGAGATAGGCCTGCCGGGCCTCCTCGCCGTGGGAGGCGGGGAGCGAGCCATCGGCCCGCACCACCCGCCACCACGGCATTCCCGCGCCCTCGCGCGCCATCACCGAACCGACCTGCCGAGGCCCACCTCCGAACTCGTCGAAGAGGGCATCGGCGATCGCACCGTACGTCGTCACCTTCCCGCGAGGGATCTGCTCGACGAGACGCAGAACGGCCTCCACGTACGCCTCCCGGTCACTCATGTCCGGCAGGCTAGCGCGGTGTCACAGGATGGGGCTGAAGGGCTCCGTGCCGTTGACCAGATGCAGACCGGAGATGCCCGAGTTCGCCTGGGCGAACTTCAGCTCGAGGTCCATGTCACCGATGTTGTTGGAGCCCGCCAGCGGAGCCAGGCCCAGGGTCGACAGCGTGCCGACCGCCTTGCCGTCGGCGTTCAGGAAGCCCGAGCCGGAGTCACCGGGGATGCCGGGGGTGAGGTTGTAGAGCGGGTGCGACCAGCGGGTGCCGTTGACGTCGTCGCCCAGGGAGAGGCCGATCTTCGGCGAGAGCAGGTCGACGTCGGCGCGCAGCGAGGAGTTGCCGTAGGAGTAGACCTTGTCACCGGCCACGGTGCCGTCGGTGTCGATGCCGGTCGGGCCGCCCCAGATCGGCACGCTCGGGTTGACCTTGCCCGCGTCGGCGGCGTCCACCTTGACCAGGGCGAAGTCGTTGTAGGCGCAGGTGTCCTCGTCCTTGGTGCCCAGCTTCTTCATGGTCAGCCAGGAGGAGTAGACCAGCTTCCCCTTGCCCAGGACGGTGCCCTCGCTCAGCAGCGAGCCGCCCTCGTTGAAGGTCACCGGGGTGCCCAGCGGGAGCGACTCGGCGGCGCAGCCGTTGGTGTCGGTGGCCTCGCCGAGACCGGCGCAGTGAGCGGCGTAGCCGACGTAGACGTTGGCCGCGGAGTCGGCGAAGACGAAGTTGGCGGTGCACTGGGCACCGTCGGTGTACATCATCACGCCCGGGGTGATGGTGGCCGTGTCCGCCGGCGCCCAGGCGTGGGCCGGGGTCGGGATCAGGGCCGGGACGAGCGCGGCGGTCAGAGTGCCGGCGGCGATTGCTGCGGCGCGGCGTACGGAGCTACGGGTGCGGAGCATGTGGGGGCCTCTGTTCGTAGGTGATGTGACTCACAGAACAACGAGGACCGGTGGGCTGAGGTTACGACCCGTTTACACCACCCGGGGTTTCCGGGCGTCCGCGCCCCCGACTTCATCCCTCCGGGACCGCGACCACCACGGTGTTGCCCTGGAACGAGGTGCCGTCCCAGTCGTCGCACGTCACCACGACCAGCTTCGCCTCGCCGTCGGGGTCGAAGAGCTTCGAGCTGCGCTTGGCGACCTGCTCCTTGGAGAGGTCGCGCACCGACCGGACGGTGTAGCTGAACTCGTCCTTCTTGGTCCGCACGACGATCTCGTCGCCCTCGTTCACCTCGCCCAGCCGGTCGAGGACACCGCCGCCGTTGTGCAGGGTGTGGCCGACGATCAGCACCGATCCCTCGTCCGCACCGGGCTTGGCGCCGCCCTTCCACCAGCCCATGAGGGCGGCGTCGGCGGGCGGCGTGAGCGTGCCTCCGTCCATCGCCAGCGGCACCACGTCGGCATGGACGTTGAGCGAGGGGATGGAGACGCCGCGTACCTTGCCCTTCTTCTTCGGCACCTCGGCGAGCGCCTCGGCCGGGATCGAGGACGTCGTCGCCGGCGGGGCCGCGTTGCTCTTCTGCGCCTCGTCGATCTTGGTGTAGTAGTCGTACGCGGCGTAGCCGAGCACGCCGACCGCGACCACGAGGACGACGACGAAGATCTCGCCGATGAAGGTCCTCAGGCTGGGTTGACCGTTGCTCACTCGGCCGAGCGTGCCACAGCCTCAGCTCGTTTGCGACGTACGGCCATCCCCGCACCCGCCCCCATCAGCAGCGCGCCGACACCGGCGAAGACATAGGACGGCGGTACGCCGCGGGTCGGGTCCGCGACGTTCGACTCCAGCCTCTCCGGGTCGATCGCAGAGCCGACCGCCGCACCGGAGGCCGGCTCCGGGGTCTGGTCGCTCGCGTGGGCAGGGGCACCGAGAAACAGTCCGCCGGCCAGGGTGGCACCGGCGAGCGTCGCGCTGAGACGAGCGCGTGTGGACAACGTCGAATCCTCCGAGGTTCGGGCATTGATGCAACTCCGCCCCCCGCAGCTGCGATCGCAAAACTATCGGTTTCGCCACGCTCAAAGAAAGCCAGCGGCGACCCCAGAGGGGCCACCGCTGGCCAACAGTTCAGTAAGCGACTTCGTTGATAAGTGACTGGTCAGTACGAAGGCTGCGACGGGTCGATCTGGTTGACCCACGCCACCACGCCGCCGCCGACGTGGACCGCGTCCGAGTAACCCGCGCCCTTGGCGATCGCCAGCACCTCGGCGCTGCGTACGCCGCTCTTGCAGTGGAACACGAGCGGCTTGGCACCATCTGAGGTGAGCTCGGCGACCTGCGGGATCGCGTTGCCGTTGAGGAACTCGCCCTTGGGGATCAGGACGGCGCCCGGGATCTTGTTGATCTCGTACTCGTTGGGCTCGCGCACGTCGACGAGGACGAAGTCGCGGCTGCCCTCCTGGCGCTCCTTGATCATCTCGGCGAGCTGGGTGACCGAGATGGTCGAGCCCGCCGCGGCGTCGGCGGCCTCGGTCGAGAGGGCACCGCAGAAGGCGTCGTAGTCGATCAGGTCGGTGACCGTCGGGTTCTCGCCGCACAGCGCGCAGTTGGGGTCCTTGCGGACCTTCAGCTTGCGGTACTCCATCTCGAGTGCGTCGTAGATCATCAGCTTGCCGACGAGCGGCTCACCGATGCCGGTCAGCATCTTGATGGCCTCGTTGACCTGGATCGAGCCGATCGAGGCGCAGAGCACGCCCAGCACGCCGCCCTCGGCGCAGGAGGGGACCATGCCCGGGGGCGGGGGCTCCGGGTAGAGGCAGCGGTAGCAGGGCGCGTCGTCGGTCAGCGTCGGCGCGAACACCGAGGCCTGGCCGTCGAAGCGGTAGATCGAGCCCCAGACGTACGGGATGCCCAGGAAGTAGGCCGCGTCGTTGACCATGTAGCGGGTCGCGAAGTTGTCGGTGCCGTCGACGATGAGGTCGTAGCCGGTGAAGATCTCGCGCACGTTGTCGTTGTCGAGCCGCACGTCGTGCAGCACGATGTTGACGTACGGGTTGACCTCCCGGATCGCAGCCGCGGCCGAGTCGGCCTTCGGCTGACCCACGGTCGACTGCTTGTGGATGATCTGGCGCTGCAGGTTGGACTCGTCGACCTCGTCGAACTCGACGATGCCGAGCGTGCCGACGCCGGCCGCGGCCAGGTAGAGCAGGGCGGGCGAGCCGAGACCGCCGGCGCCGATGACCAGCACCTTGGCGTTCTTCAGGCGCTTCTGCCCGTCCATGCCGACATCGGGGATGATGAGGTGGCGGCTGTAGCGGCGCACCTCGTCGATCGTCAGCTCGTCAGCGGGCTCCACGAGCGGGGCTAGGGACACAACGGCTCCTCAGTTCGGACGTACGTATGCCTGCTTGAACACCGCGGGCACTTCTCCATGTTCCCTCATCCGTGGGCAAGGCAACGACGCGTCCCGCGATCCGAGTACCAGCGGGTAGGCTGCTGGGGTGACCACGCACCAATCCGAGCTCGACCCCACTCGACCGCGAGGGGCGCGACTGCCCCGAACGGAGCGACGAGCCCAGCTTCTCGAGTCCGCTCTCGAGGTCTTCGTCGCCTACGGTTTCCACGCTGCCGCGATGGACGACATCGCGGAGCGGGCCGGGGTCTCGAAGCCCGTTCTCTATCAGCACTTCCCCGGCAAGCTCGACCTCTATCTCGCCCTGCTGGAGAAGTCCGCCAGCGAGATCATCGATCGCTGCCGGGAAGCCCTGGCGTCGACCGACGAGAACAAGGAGCGCGTGGCCCGCACCGTCGAGGTCTTCTACGACTACGTGGCCTCCGAGTCCGGTGCCTTCCGGCTCGTCTTCGAGTCCGACCTGACCAACGACCCCGCCGTGCGCGAGCAGGTCGACCGGGTCACCAACGAGTGTGCCGAGGTCATCGCCGAGGTCATCGCCGAGGACACCGGCTTCGCCGCCACCGCCTCCCACCTGCTCGCCGTGGGCCTCGTCGGCCAGATCCAGGTCAGCGCACGCTACTGGCTCCACAACAACGGCGATCTCTCCCAGGCCGACGCGGCGCGGCTCGTCGCCGGCCTCGCCTGGCGCGGCATCGGCGGCTACCCCAAGACGGATTGATTCCGCTCGTAGCGCAACGACGGGGTTCCTCACCTTCCGTGTGAGAGGATTCCGAAGCATTGATCGACCCATCGCAAGGAGGACCCGTGGAGGTCAAGATCGGCGTCCAGCAGGCCGCCCGTGAGCTCGTCGTGGAGACCGAGGAGTCCAGCGAATCGGTGGAGAAGCTCATCGCCGACGCCCTCGGCGGCGGCGCTGTGCTCGCTTTGACCGACAGCAAGGGCCGCAAGGTCATCGTCCCGACCGAGAAGCTCGCCTACGTCGAGATCGGCCCGGCCAAGGTCGGCAAGGTCGGTTTCGCCGGCTGATTCAGTCGGGGATGACCCTGATTCCGACGGAGAAGTTCCTGGTTTGGGCCATGTTGCCCGTGCAAAGCCGTCTCAACAGGTGCAATATCGAGGAATAGGCGCATCGTTGGCGCCAACCACAACCTGAAGGGAAAAGGGCATGATCGGGACCATTCTCGTCACCCTCATCGGTGGTGTTGTCATCGGTTTGCTTGGCAAGTGGCTTGCGCCAGGCGACAAGGACAACATCCCGCTCTGGTTGACTGTCGTGTGCGGCATCGTCGGCATGATCGTGGGAAGCCTGCTCTACTGGGTCATCTTCGGCCAGAACAACCCGGCCTTCGATGGCCACGAAGCTGCCTGGGACAACGCCACCAACGGTGTCGACTGGTGGCGTCACATCTGGCAGGTCGTCGTCGCCGCTGTCGCGGTCGTCGTCGCATCTGGAATCACCGGAAGGTCCAAGGCCTGAGCCTCGCCCAGGTCATGCGAAGCGGTCCTGCCCCTCGGGGCGGGACCGCTTCTGCATGTGCACGGGCCGGCCCAGTGCAGGATCACCAGTTGCGCTGAGCCGGCGGTTCCGGCGGCACCACGTGCGGCGGCCGGATGACGTAGACGATCCGCCCCGAGCGGGCCCAGGCACGGTCGAGCTCGCCGAGGTCGTACGTCGCCCGCACCTCCGCATCGCTCGCGATCTTGTGGGAGGCAGGGTCGTGGACGACGGGGCGGCCGTCGTCCACGAAGCCGGTCAGCACGAGCAGATGGCCGTTGGTGACGTACCCGGCGCCGGTCAGCTCGCCGGCCTGGTGCGAGACGGCCAGCACCAGCGGGATCCCGGCCTCGACGAACCGGGCGGCCTCGGCGAACGAGCGGAGCCTGGTGACGTACGCGACCAGGCCGCGCGAGCCCGCATAGGCGGTGTTGAAGGCCCAGTTGCCGGCGCCGCCGAAGGACTCGTCGTAGACCTCCCGCACGGTGAACGGCACCTGCGGATCGGGGGTGTCGTAGTCGACCCAGGCGGTCTCGGCGGGGGTGGGCCCGGCACCCCAGAAGTCGGCGATCATCGCGGTCGAGGCGGCGCTGCACCACGACTGGCCGCCACCGTCCCAGTGCGGGTAGCGGTCGCGGTGGAGCTGCTGCGAATAGGCCGGTACGCCACCCACGACCGCCCCGCGAGCCACCGTGCCCGGTGCCGGCTGCGAGCCCCGGGCATCCGCCGAGACCATCGCCCCGAGCAGGCTCGCCTGCGGCAGGCCGTCGGCGGGACCGTGCAGGCTCAGCCGCAACGAGAACGTGGTGAAGCGGCGCCCGTCCCGGCCCAGGATGGTGTCGTCGGCCGCGACCGCGACGGGGTCGTCCTGACCGGCGACCGAGGTGGACGTGAACGCCGGGTCCGAGGACCAGCGCGCCAGCACCAGCCAGCCGCTCCGCTCCCCCGACTCGGCGACCACCTGAGCCGCGACCTCCACCCAGCTCCCGGGCGGCGTCACCACGTTCCAGGAGGCGACCAGCTCGTCGAAGGCAAACCCGGGGCTGACCTCGGGAGACACCCAGACACCGGCATCAGGCGCGATCTGCGCCCCCGACCAGCCGGTCCAGCAGATGTCAGGACTCAAGGAACCTCAGTGCTCGAGCCCGAGCTTGCCCATGCGCTCGACGTGCCGCTGGGTCAGGCGGGTGAGCATCTCGCCGATGGTGCCGAGGTCGAGGCCCGGGAGGTGACCGCCGGTGATCAGCTCGCTGAGGCCCTCACGGGTGGCCGCGACCTGCTGCGCCTGGATGATCGCCTCGCCCATCAGGCGACGGCCCCACAGCGCGAGCCGGCCACCGATGAGGTGGTCGGCCTCGATGCCGGCCCGCACCCGGTCGACGACGAAGTCGGCCCGGCCGGCGTCCTCGAGGGTGGTGACCACGAGCTTGTGGGTCTCCTCGTCCAGATACCTCGCGACCTCACGGTAGAAGTCGTTGGCGAGACCGTCACCGACGTAGGCCTTGACCAGCGACTCCCACCAGTCGGCGGGCTTCGTGTGGCGGTGGAACTCGTCGAACCCCTCGCGCAGCGGCTCCATGGCCACGTACGGGTCGACCCCGAGCTCCACGAGCCGGTCCAGGACCGGCTGGATCTTGGCGTGCTGCGCGGCCGCCATCGCGAGCAGGGCCGTCTTGTCCTCCAGCGAGGGAGCCATCTTCGCGTCGTCGGTCAGTCGCTCGACGGCCGAGACCTCGCCGTAGGCGACCGCACCCAACAGGTCGATGACGGCAGCCTTGTAAACAGGATCATCGAAGGGATTCTGAGGACCCGTGAACTCTGAGGATGCAACCACGGGAGAACCCTACCGATAGAATGCCTTTTGACCGACCCAGCACTGCAGATATTCAACTCGATATCGCGGTGGTCTGGTTCCCGTATGTGCGCGGCGTGGCACTCGCTTGGCAAGCTCGAGACACCCGTGAGTCGCTCGCCGCATTCGATGAGACAAGCGAGTAGCGACGAAAACATGACAACGTTCAAGGACCTCGGGGTGCATCCCGAGATCTGCGCTCCGCTCGAGCGCAAAGGCATCACCACCCCGTTCGCCATCCAGGAGATGACGCTCTCGGTCGCCCTGCAGGGCACCGACCTGATCGGCCAGGCCCGCACCGGCTCCGGCAAGACGCTGGCCTTCGGCATCCCGGTCGTGCAGCGCAGCGTGTCCCCCAAGGACCGCGACTACATCGACCTTCCGCAGGGCAAGCCGCAGGCGCTGATCGTGGCGCCGACCCGCGAGCTCGCCATGCAGGTCTCGGCCGAGATCTCGATGATCTCCGAGGACCGCGGCCTCCGCGTGCTGACCGTCTACGGCGGCGCCGGCTACGAGCCCCAGATCGAGGCGCTGGAGAAGGGCGTCGACATCGTCGTCGGCACCCCGGGCCGGCTGATCGACCTGGCCAACCGCAAGGTCCTCGACCTCTCCCACGTGCACGCGCTGGTCCTCGACGAGGCCGACGAGATGCTCGACCTCGGGTTCCTGCCCGACGTGGAGAAGCTGGTCACGCTGACCCCGGAGACCCGCCAGACCCTGCTGTTCTCGGCCACCATGCCGGGCGCGATCGTGGCCCTGGCCCGCTCCTACATGCGCCACCCGATGAACATCCGCGCCGAGTCCGCGGCCGAGCGCGAGACGGTGCCCGCCACCGCGCAGTTCGTCTACCAGGCCCACGACCTCGACAAGCCCGAGATGATCGGCCGCCTGCTGCAGTGCGAGGACCACGACAAGGTCGTCGTCTTCGCCCGCACCAAGCGGCAGGCCCAGCGCGTGGCCGACGATCTCGCCGAGCGCGGCTTCCCGGCCTCTCCCCTGCACGGCGACATGCAGCAGGCCGCCCGCGAGCGGGTGATGCAGAAGTTCCGTGACGGCAAGGTCGAGGTCCTGGTGGCCACCGACGTCGCCGCCCGCGGCATCGACGTCACCGGCGTCTCCCACGTGGTCAACTACACGACCCCCGACGACGAGAAGACCTACGTCCACCGCATCGGCCGCACCGGCCGTGCCGGTGCCTCCGGTGTCGCCGTGACGCTGGTCGACTGGGCCGACCTCCACAAGTGGAAGATGATCAACAAGGCTCTCGACCTCCCCTTCGACGACCCGCAGGAGACCTACTCCTCCTCGGAGCACTTCCTGCACGACATGGGCATCCCGAAGGGCACCAAGGGCCGGATCAAGAAGGCCACGCCGGAGAAGCCGAAGGACAAGGACGCCGGCACGGACGGCGAGAAGCGCGAGCGCGCTCCCCGCAACCGCAACCGCCAGCGCACCCGGTCCCGTGGCGGCCAGGTCGTCGAGCAGTCCGCTGCTCCGGGCGCCGAGGCCACTGCCTCCGCCAAGCCCGCCGAGGGCGAGGCCGGCGCCGAGGGCTCCGCTCCCCGTCGCCGTCGTCGCCGCCGCTCTTCGGGCTCGGGCGGCAGCTCCGCGCCGAAGGCCGACGCCTGAGCCTCGGCTGAGCCCCTAGGGGATCACGACCACCTTGGTGCCGAGCCGGGCGAAGCGCCACATGGCCTTCGCGTCCGGCTCGGCCTGGCGGATGCACCCGTGCGACAGGGGTGTGCCGAGCTGCGCGCGGGTCTGCACGCGCTTGCCCTTGTCCACCGGGATGTTGTGGAACCCGATCGCGGCCCTGGGGCCTTTGGCGAAGCGTACGAACCACTGCATCGTGCCGGAGTCGTCGATCCCCCTCGCGTGCTTGGAGCGGGAGAAGACCTTGTAGGTGCCGGGCTCGAGGTTGTCGTAGACGCTGCCCGAGACCGGATAGGTACGCCGCACCTTGTCGGCCGCGGACACCATCCAGACCCGCTGACGGCTGATCGAGAAGACCGCTCGGCGACCCCGGCCGGAGTCGGCGGGAAGCACCTTCTCCCGGGCCGCGGTCCGAGCATCGACGTAGCGGTTGATCCCCGCCTCACGCTGGGCCTCGTGCGGCCAGACCGGGGTGCGCGCCTCGTCGTCGACGCCCATCTTCATGCCGTTGTCGGCCACGGCGGTCCGGCCGTCGGCCTCGGGCTCGGCGACGATCTCGATCCCGCCGTACAGGCCGGCCGAGGTCAGCAAGGACGCGGCGAAGAGCATCTTGATGCGCCTGAGGGGCCGGGACATCATCCGATGTCGCCCACCGCTGCTCACGTCTCCATCACGCGCCCGAGTCCGCATGCCCAATCCACGTCGAACATCATCCAAACTCGCACGACCGCAAGTCAACTGTCACACGACAGACAGAAACCGGGATTCCTCGGTGGATCCGACGGCGCGACGCCCGTATCGCGCGCCCGCGGTGGTGGCAGGATTGCCCCATGTCGAACCCCACCGCCCTGATCACCGGCGCGACCGCCGGCATCGGACTCGCCTTCGCCCAGCAGCTCGCCGCGCGGGGCCACCACCTCGTGCTCGTCGCCCGTGACGAGGAGCGTCTCAACCGCGTCGCCAAGGACCTCACCGAGGCCCACGGCGTCGACGTCGAGGTGCTCCGCGCCGACCTGACCGACAGCGCCGACCTGGCCAGGGTCGAGACCCGGCTGGCCGACTTCGACCATCCGGTCGACCTGCTCGTCAACAACGCCGGCCACGGCCTCAAGCACCGGTTCCTCGACAACACCGCCGACGAGGAGACCGCGATGGCCGAGGTGCTCGTCATCGCCCCGCTACGCCTGTCCCACGCGGCGCTCGGTGCTCAGGTGACCCGCGGCCACGGCGGCATCATCAACGTCGGCTCCGTCGCCTCCTACCTCCCCCGCGGCACCTACTCCGCCGCCAAGGCCTGGATCAACTCGTTCACCGAGTGGGCCCACAACGAGTACGCCGGCAAGGGCATCAAGGTGATGGCCCTGCTGCCCGGGTTCACCAAGACCGAGTTCCACGAGCGCCTCGGCTCCGGCTACGACTCCGCCCCGGCCTGGATGTGGCTCGACGTCGACGACCTGGTCCGCGAGGCCCTCGACGACTACGAGGACGACAAGACCTTCTCGATCCCGAGCAAGCGCTACAAGGCCCTGGCCACCGTCGCGCGAGCGGTTCCCTCCGGCGTACTCCAGAAGTTCCAGTCGCTCGGCCGGAAGTAGTCCGGGACGGAAACGGCTCAGGCGTTCGCGATGAACGTCGTGACCGCGTCGGCGACCATCTGGACGGCGATCGCGGAGAGGAGCAGACCGGCGATCCTGGTGATGAGCAGGACGCCGGACTCCTTGAGGACCTTCAGGATCGGGATGGAGAAGATCATCGCGATCAGCAGGGCGATGTGGACGACGGCGAGTCCGAGGCCGAGCCCGAAGGCGCTCCCGACGGAGTCGACCTCCTGGGTGAAGACCATGGTGGCGACGATGGCGCCGGGGCCGGCCAGGAGCGGGGTGCCGAGCGGCACCATCGCCACGTTGGCTCCGGCGGCGGCGACGGGGTCGTCGAAGTTGTCGGTGAGCAGCTCGAGGGCGACCAGCAGGAGGAGCAGGCCGCCGGCGCACTGCAGCGCCTCGAGGGAGATGTGCAGGAAGTGCAGGATCGCCTGGCCGAAGAGCGCGAAGATCGTGATCACCAGGAACGAGACCGCGACCGCGAGGAGCGCCGCGCGGCGCTGCTTGCCCGGTGACTGTCCCGCGGTCAGCGACAGGAAGATCGGGATCGTCCCGACCGGGTCCATGATCACGAAGAGCGTCACGAACGTGGAGACGAAGATCTCGGTCACCGTACGACCTCGGGGGTGGTGCGTCCGGAGGCCGCCGAGGCTGCGGCGGCCCGCTCCAGGAGCCGCTCGTACTCGGCCGGTGCAGTGGTGTTCACTCCCAGATGGTGACCCACCTTCCCGGTGCCGTGGTAATCGCTGGATCCGGTCACCACGAGGTCGAGGTTGCGGGCGATCACGCGCAGCTTCTCGCGGGTCTCCGGGGTGTGATCCTGGTGGTCGACCTCGAGCCCCGACAGGCCCGCGTCGACCAGTGCGGACAGGGCCGCCTCGTCGGGCTGCTCGCGCCCCGACCGGCCCCACGGGTGGGCGATCACGGTGACTCCGCCGGCGGCGGCGACGGTGCGGATCATCGGCTCGAGCGGGGCCGCGTAGCGATTGACGTACGCAGGTTTGCCGGCCCCGAGATAACGGTTGAACGCCTCGTCACGACTGAGCACGTACCCCTTGGCGACGAGCGCGTCGGCGAGGTGGGGGCGCCCCGAGGCGGCGGCATCGCCGGAGACCGCCGCGACGTCCTCGAGGGACACCTCGATGCCGAGGCGGGCCAGCCGGTCCAGCATCAGCGGCAGCCGTCCGTCGCGGCCGGCGAGCACGCGGGCGAGCTCCTCGACCAGCGGCGGATAGGTCCGGTCGGGCAGGTAGGCCAGCAGGTGGACACCGTGCCCGGCGTGGTTGGCGCTGATCTCCATGCCACGTACGAGCTCGATCCCGGCCTCGGCGGCCGCAGCGGCCGCCTCGTCCCAGCTGGCGGCGGTGTCGTGGTCGGTGATCGCGACGACATCGAGGCCCGCGGCCTTCGCCGCCTGGATCAGCTCGGTGGGCGAATCGGTCCCGTCACTCACCCGCGAGTGAGTATGGAGGTCGATGCGCACCTGCACATCCTAGAGGTTTCGCGAGCAGAGGCGGCCGTCGCGAGCGGCGCGAGACGCGTACTCTCGCAAGGCGCCGTCTCGACGGCGGTCTGGTTGCACCGTCGAGAGGCGGCAACGCCGCGAGAGTGCGCGTATCGCGGCGCGCAGCAGGTCGCCTCTGCTCGCGGAGCCTCTACGGGGAGTTCGACCAAGATCCACCGGGGCCACCGAAGGGCAGCTCGACCATCTGGACGCCGAGGTCGCCGACCTGGCGCAGGTGCCAGCCGTCCTGCAGCGTCAGCATCGCGGTGGCCGGCCGGAAGACCAGCCACAGCCAGCGGCCGGCGGCCTCGCCGACCATCACGGACCGCTCCCACTCCTCGGCGCCGTTGGTCCACTGGGTGATCGGCCACAGCGGCACCAGCTGCCCGCCGACGCGGACCCGCGTCGTGGGTGGCCCGGTGCAGGCGTCGATGCCGGGATCCGGTCCCTCGGTGCGCGCGCACCGTGCGCCCAGCCCGACACCGGCCTCCTCGGTGACCACGGTCATCTCCACCTGGCCGTCGTCGGGCGTCACGCCGGTCACGGTGACCAGGGTCGCCGCTCCCTTGCCCTCGTCGCCGACCACGGCCAGGTCCGCGATCGACCAGCCGGACTCGATCGGCCAGGGCACGTAGGTGGGTACGTCGCCGGCCAGCGAGAGAACCTGGACCAGATCCTCGTAGGAGGCCACGTCCGTATGCCACAGCGGCGTCACCACGCCGTGCTCTGGGCAGGACCGGGTGCCGCCGGCGCCGATGCTCGCCACCGGCGTCGCGCAGCGTGGACAGCCAACCGCAAGTGCCACCCCCCAACGGTGACCCGTGGCATCCGTCTGGTCAAGCGTCAGGGTCGAGCGTCGGTCGCTCGTCTTCCCGCGGACCCGTTCGGTCCGGCTAGGTGTTCCACTGCTTGACGACGGGCTGGCCGTGGTGCGCGTCCAGCATCGAGACGGTCGCGGTGTCGAGCCGGAAGAGCCGTCCCTCGGTGACCGGGAGCTCCAGCCACACCGCCGCGAGCGCGCACAGCGCGTGTCCGTGGGAGAAGACCAGGGTGTCGCCGTCGCGCTCGCGGGCAGCCTTCACGACCCGGCCGAGCCGCTCCTGGACGGAGGCCGCCGCCTCTCCCCCGGGCGTCGACCCGGTCCACAGGCTCCAGCCGGGGTCGGTCCGGTGGATCTCGTCGGTGGTGATGCCCTCGTAGTCGCCGTAGTCCCACTCGACCAGGTCCTCGGTGACCTCGGCGTCGGGGAAGCCCGCCAGCTCAGCCGTACGCAGCGCCCGCTGTCGCGGGGAGGTCAGGACCGCGGCGTACTTCTGGTCCTGGAGGCGGGACGCGAGCAGCTTGGCCGCCTCCTCCCCCTCGGGCAGGAGGGGAAGGTCGGTGCGGGAGGTGTGCCGGCCGTTGAGGGACCACTCGGTGGTGCCGTGCCTGACGAGGTAGAGCGCCATACCCCCATCCAACCAGCCATCCGCCCAGGCGACGCGCTACGCCCGAGTGATGAGCCGGTTGACCTCGCGGACGAACACGTTGGGGGCGAGGTCGGCAGCGGTCGAGAGCGCCCTGGCCGGGAGGCCGACGGTGGTGTGCACCTTGGGCAGCCGGAGCAGTCCCTTGCGCGGCTGGGCCATCTCCCAGACCTGGTCGGCGACGTCCTCGACGGTGAGCCGGATGCCGAGCGTCTGGTGGGAGGAGGCGACGTTGCCCTCGAGCAGCGCGGTCCGCACCCACAGCGGCCAGACCGCCTGCACCCGGATGCCCTCCTTGCGCCACTCCAGCTCCAGCGCCTCGGTGAGCCCCCGCACGGCGTACTTGGAGGCGCTGTAGGAGGCGATCTCCGGCTGGCCGTAGATCGCGCTCGCGCTGCACACGTTGATGACGCCGGAGCCCGGGGTGGCCCGGAGGTAGGGGTAGGCCGTGTGGCAGCCGTTGATCACGCCGTTGACGTTGATCTCGATGGTCTGGTGGTGCTGGGCCAGGTCGACGTCGGCCAGGCGGCCGGCGCGCAGGATGCCGGCGTTGTTGACCAGCAGGTCGAGGCGACCACCGGCCGCGGTGGCGAACTCCTCCAGGGCCGCCTTCCAGGAGGCCGGGTCGGTGACGTCGAGCGTGCCACCGATGGCGTTGTCGGAGCCGAGGATCGCGGCGACGTCACGCGCCAGGTCGGCGTCGATGTCGTAGACGCCGACGAACCAGCCCTCGGTCGCGAACTTCTCGACGATCGCCTTGCCGATCCCCTGGGCGGAGCCGGAGACGAAGAGTGCTTTCTTACCTGCCATGACGTGCTCCTTACACAGGGATGAGCGCCCAGTAGTCCAGGTCGAGCAGCACCCCGGGGGCGTACTTGCCGTCCTCGCCGCGCAGGGTCATCGACTCGTCGCGTCCCTTGGTGGCGACCAGGCGCAGTCGAAGGGCACCGACACCCGGGGCGTCGGTCTCCACGCGGTCGAGCACCTCCGACCAGGCGTAGACGGTGTCGCCCGCGAAAGCCGGGGAGGTGTGCGCGCCGGCGTTGATCGCGGCGATGAGCTGGGCGTTGGCGAGGCCGTTGAACGACAGCGCCCGGGCCAGCGAGATGATGTGGCCGCCGTAGACGAGGTTGCGGCCGTCGGGCCGCGCCTCGACGTTGAAGTGCACCTTCGCGGTGTTCTGCCACAGCCGGGTGGCCTGCTGGTGCTCGGAGGCGGTCAGGGTCACCCCGTCGACGTGGTCGATCTTCTCGCCGACCTCGTAGTCGCCGAGCCGGTGCGGCTCACCGGCGGCGGTGAAGTCGTAGGAGGTGAAGTCGAGGCCCTTCGGCACGATCAGGTTCTTCGCGTCGACGACAGCGGCCAACTCCGGGATCACGGTCTCGGGGGCCGCGGCCTCCTGGTCGCGCTTGTGGACCATCACCCAACGCGCCCAGTCGATGGCGACCTCGCCACGCTGGTTGGTGGCGGTGGAGCGTACGTAGACGACGCCGGACCTGCCGTTGGAGTTCTGCTTGAGGCCGATCACCTCCGACCTGGTCGAGAGCGTGTCGCCCGGCACCACCGGCTGGTGGAAGCGGCACTCGGCGTAGCCGAGGTTGGCGACCGCGTTCAGCGACACGTCCGGGACGGTCTTGCCGAAGGCGATGTGGAAGCCGATCAGCTCCTCCACCGGGTGCACGCCCAGACCCACCGAGGCCGCGAAGGCCGCGCTCGAGGGCACCGCGAAGCGGGTCGGGTAGAGCGACCCGTACGCAGCCCGGTCTCCCTCGGTCACCGTGCGCGGCGTCGCGTGCTCGATGACCTGGCCGACCTGGAAGTCCTCGAAGAAGTTGCCGGGGTTCGTCTTGCTCATCTGCGGCCTCTCGTCGGTGAGTCTGGCGAAGCGTTGATTACCGGAGGGTAACCTAGCTCAGACCATCCCGTGGAGGCGTTCCGGGATGCGTAGCAACGGCTGGTTGCGGAGGTTGTCGATGTGGCCCGCGCCGACGGCGCGGTGCAGCCCCTTCTGCTTCTCCTCGCGCACGAGCCTGGCCGGTAGCACCGAGGTCGGGTCGAACTCCTCGACATCGGCGGACACCGAGGCGGTCACCCTGGTCAGCAGGTCGGCGAGATCGTCGCCGGAGCGTCCCCACGAGCTGCCCTTGCCGCGGCCCACCGCCTTGGCGAGCTCGTTGCGACGGTCGGCCTGCCGCCGGAGCAGATCCACGTCGGCGAACTTCATGTGGAGCATGAACAGGCCGGGATCAGGCACGAACGGCGCCCTGATCCCGTGGGAGGCGGAGCTCCAGGCGGCCGGCACCCGCTTGACCGACGGCTTGCACATCAACGGCGCGAACTGGGCGTACGCCCGCTGGCCGAGGATCGGCTTGCCGTTGATCAGCGGTCCCTCGACCGCGGTGTGGTGGACCACGTTGAGGGCGAAGGGAGCGATCACCCGCTCGGGCCGCCTGGCGAGGTAGTCCGACAGGTCGGCGTACCTCGCCGGGTCGGGGACGAGGAACTCGTCGACGTCGGTGAAGATGACCACGTCGTAGACGCCGAGGAGACCTTGGGCCACCCCGCTGGCCAGGCTCATCCGGCCGACCTCGAAGTTGCCCTTCCGGAAGCCGGGCAGGTGCTGGACCGTGCACGGCAGGTCGTCGGTGGAACCGTCGGTCGAGCCGTCGTCGAAGACGATCAGGTTCTCGTGACCCGCCGCTCGGCCGTAGTGGTCGACCCAGCGGGCGAGCATCTCGCCCTCGTCGCGGGCGATCGTGAGCACCGCGATCCGCGGCGTCGCGACGATGGTGTCGCCCGCCTCCTCGGCGAGTCTGCGCCGACGGCGCAGGCTCCAGCTGCTTGACAAAGAATTCCCCCGATTGTGTTGAGGTCCTACGTGCGGACCAGCTCCTCTCGCCGGACGGACCACTCGACGAGGTCGGCCAGGGCGGAGACGGCGCGCGCCGGAGCCTTGCGGCCCTCCCCCGGGTCGATGGCCTCACCAGGAATGGTCGGGTCGGCGAGCTTCTTGTCGAGATCCGCACGCAGTGCCGCGTACGAAGCCACGGCGGCGTCTCGGACCTGCGTGTCGGTGACCTTGCGCGGGTCGATGCCGCGTACGTCCACGGGGGCCAGGTCGTCGAGATCCCCGTGGATGGTGGCGTCCAGGCCGCGCAGCTCCGCGTCCTGGTCGCGGGTGAACGCCTGCGTCCATCGCGGGGCCGGAAGCCCGATGCGCGGGTCGTCGACCGTGAGCGCCGGCATCAGGCGCTTGCCGAGGACGTGCTTGCGCAGCCCCATCGCCGCCGGGTAGGCCAGCCCTCGCCGGTCCAGCTCGGCATTGAGTCCCCGCAGCACCTCGACGGTCGCGGCGCCGAGGGAGGTGTTCTTCGGCGGCGGGGTCGTCATCCCCTCGGGATCGAAGCCCATCGCCGCCCCGAAACGCTCCAGCAGCAGGGTCGCCGGGCTGCCCGGAGGCGGCACGGTGACCAGGTGGAGCGGGCCGGCCTGGCCCCAGCGCCGGGCGATGGCGACCATGTCCTGCTCGGACCAGAACCGCTTGCCGGGCTTGGAGTGGCGGCGCTCGGGAGAGCCGGGCCGGCTCTTGTTGACCGCGGTGAGGAACTCCGCCCAGGTCCAGTCCATGCCGTTCTGGATGAGCTCCTGCCACATCGACGGGATCTGCCGGTTGATGTCGCGCAAGGAGAGGACGACCTCAGGCGTCACGCCCTTGAAGCTCGTCGCCACCCGCTCGACCGTCTCCGGGCCGACCGGCGCGAGGAGCTCGACGGAGATCAGCGCCGTGCCGTCCCACTCGTCGACCTCGGCGACCAGCCGGTCCCAGGCACCGGTGACCGGGTCGCCCTGCGGATGCGTCCGGCGGCCCTTGACGTCGAGAACGGCCTCGATCTGGTGGCGCCAGCGCGCTCCGGGGACCAGAAAACCGCGCTCCTCGAGAAGTGCCTTGTTCTTGTACAGGGCACCCTGCAGATACGTCGTCCCAGACTTCATCGCCCCGACATGGAGCACTACCCGGCGCGCCAACTTCTCGTTACCTCTCGACCAGCCCGACCTGACACCCCCGAGGGGGCATCGTAGCGTCAGGAGCCGCCGCCACCCGCCTTTCGGCGGTGCATCTTCGGCGCACCGCCGACGACCTCGGACCCGTGCGCCTTCTCCTTGGCCCCGGCGCTCTCGGCGTGTGCGTGGTCCTGGTTGTTCTTCTTCTCCAGCGCCTCGCGCATCTTGGCCTTGAGATCGTCGTTGGTCATCGCTTCCCCTCCATCGGCATTGCCGAGTCGTTGCTCGGGTAAAGACCAACCTACGACAACGACCCCGACGAATCTTCAGTTTTTCCGGACGAGACCGTGGTTGTGGGCGACGAAGATCTACTTTCGTCGCCCACGACTACGGATTCGGCATCCGTTCGTGCGGACTCGATCGAGGCGTCAGGCGACCTGGTGATGGGCGGGAAGGTCCAGGAAGCCGGCGTCACCACCGGTGTAGTAGGTCGCCGGGTCGGACTCGGCGAGGGGAAGCCGGCGACGAAGGCGCTCGACGAGGTCCGGGTTGGCGAGGTACGCCCGGCCGAAGCTCACCAGGTCGGCGCCCAGTCCCAGCCAGCGGTCCGCGGAGGCCAGATCCGTCGGCCTGTCCCCGAACGCCGCCTCACCGCGGGTCAGCCAGGAGCTCGGGTTGACGATCATGGTCCCGTCCCACCGCTTGCGCAGGTCGAGCAGGGTCGCCTCGTCGGTGGTGGCCTCGATGTGGACGTACGCCAGCCCGAGCCGGTTGAGCTCGGTGAGCAGAGCCGCATACAGCTCGGCATGGTCGGGTTCGGCGACGTCCCAGAGCCCGGCGCCGGGCGAGAGCCGGATGCCGGTGCGGTCGCCGCCGACGGCGTCGACCGTCGCCTCGACCGCCTCGACGGCGAACCGGATCCGGTTGGCCACCGAGCCGCCGTAGCGGTCGGTGCGCAGGTTGGCGTTGGTCGAGAGGAACTGGCTGATCAGGTAGCCGTTGGCCCCGTGCAGCTCGACCCCGTCGAACCCGGCGCCCACCGCACGGCGGGCGGCTTCGGCGTACGACCCGGCCTGCTCCGCGACCTCTGCGGTCTCCAGGGCACGCGGCACCGGCGCGGGCTGGGGCCCGGTCGGGGTGAAGACGTCGGCCGCCGCGGCGACAGCGGACGGGCCCACCGGCTGGAGGCCGGAGATCGACTCGTGCGAGATCCGGCCGCCGTGCATGAGCTGGGCGAAGATCCGGCCGCCGTTGATGTGGACCGCGTCGGTGACCTGCCGCCAGGAGGCGGCCTCGACCTCGGTACGCAGTCCCGCGGTGTTGGGGTTGGAGGTGCCGACGCGGTTGGGGGCGATGCCGTCGGAGATGAGCAGGCCGGCGGTCGCCCGCTGCGCGAAGTACGTCGCCATCGACGGCGTCGCGAGGCCGTCGGCGGTGCCTCGGGCGCGGGTCATCGGCGCCATCACGATCCGGTTCGGCAGCGTCAGCGGGCCCAGGTGGTGGCGGTCGAAGAGGCTGGTCACAGGTGAGCTCCTTGGGAGTGGCAGTGGTTCGCCACGTACGCTAGAACCTGACACTGACGTCAGAGGCAAGTCTTGTGCCGGAGATCACCACAGGAGGAGTTCGATGCGGATCGGCGAGCTCGCGAGGCGGGCAGGCGTGAGCGTCCGCTCGCTGCGCTACTACGAGGAGCAGGGGCTGCTCGAGTCCGAGCGCAGCAGCAGCGGCCAGCGGCACTACCCCGAGGCGGCCGTCGACCGGGTGATCCTCCTCCAGCGGCTCTACGCGGGCGGGCTCTCGAGCCGTACGATCGGCGAGGTCCTCCCCTGCGTCGACCGGCCGAGCGCCGACACCTCGGAGTCGGCCTTCGAGATGATGGTCGGCGAGCGCGACCGGCTCAGCGCGCACATCGAGGACCTGCTCCGGACCCGCGACATGCTCGACGAGCTGATCGCCACGAACCGCCGTCACAAGGCGACCCTCGAGGCCGGAACCGCCGGCTGACCGCGCGCCCCGAGACAGCAGAAGTGGGCGACGAAACCACAGTTTCGTCGCCCACTTCTACAGATTCGCCGGGAGGGTCGGCGGAGGGGTCAGGACTTGTAGTCCTTCAGGAGGCTGCGGCCGATGATCATCTTCTGGATGTCGCTGGTGCCCTCACCGATGAGCATGAACTTGACCTCGCGCATGAGCCGCTCGATCTCGTACTCCTTGGAGTAGCCGTAGCCACCGTGGATGCGGAAGGAGTCCTCGACGACCTCGTTGGCGTACTCGGAGGCGACCATCTTGGCCATGCCGGCCTCGACGTCCATCCGCTTGCCGGTGTCCTTGAGCCGGGCGGCGCGGACCATCATGTTGTGGGAGACCTCGACCTTGGTGCCCATCTCCGCGAGGCGGAACAGGATGGCCTGGTGCTCGGCGATCTTCTTGCCGAAGGTCTGGCGCTGCTGGGAGTAGGCGATGCCGAGCTCGAAGCCACGGATCGCCAGGCCGCAGGCGCGGGCGGCGACGTTGACGCGGCCGACCTCGACGCCGTCCATCATCTGGAAGAAGCCCTTGCCGGGCACGCCACCGAGGATCTGGTCGGCCGAGATCTTGTGACCCTCGAAGATCATCTCGGTCGTGTCGATGCCCTTGTAGCCCATCTTGTCGATCTTGCCGGGCACCGTGACGCCCTGGGCGGTCTCGCCGAAGCCCGGGGTCTTCTCCACCAGGAAGGTGGTCATGTTCTTGTAGACGCTCTCGGCGCCCTCGTCGGTCTTGGTCAGCACCGCGACCAGGGTGGAGGAGCCACCGTTGGTCAGCCACATCTTCTGGCCGGTGATCTCGTAGGACCCGTCGGCCTGCTTGGTCGCTTTGGTGGACACCGCGGACACGTCGGAGCCGAGACCCGGCTCGGACATCGAGAACGCGCCGCGCACCTCACCGGTGGCCATCTTCGGCAGGTACTTCTGCTTCTGCTCCTCGGTGCCGTGCTGCATCAGCATGTAGGCCACGATGAAGTGGGTGTTGATGACACCCGAGACCGACATCCAGCCGCGCGCGATCTCCTCGACGCACAGCGCGTACGTCAGCAGCGACTCACCCAGGCCGCCGTACTCCTCCGGGATCATCAGACCGAAGATGCCCAGCTCCTTGAGCCCCTCCACGATCTCGGTCGGATACTCATCGGCGTGCTCCAGCTCCTGGGCCACCGGGATGACCTTCTCGTCCACGAACTGACGGACGGTCTTCAGGATCTCTTCCTGAATGTCGGTGAGACCCTCGGTCTCGGCAAGGCGACCCATGCTCTACTCCTAATCTGGGTGGTCGGGGCCACAACGTTTCGACCCGTCGAGACCACGCTGACGTCACTGCGGCAGGTTACCAACCGGTAACCATCAGTGACAGGTGACACCCGCCACACCGCGATCCTACGACGCTCAGACCCGCCGTCCGACTGCCGAGAAGAACGGTCTGAAGAGCTTGTCGTACGACGCCTTGCTGACGCTCACGTAGCCCGACCGCTTCCCGGTCCCGGCCAGGGCGGACATCTGGGTGCTCGAGCTGAAGGCGAACGCCGGGGTCGCACCCGTCCTGCTGATCAGCAGCACGGTCGCACGGAGATCGGCGCGGTCGTAGCCGCGCGCACGCGGGACGGCCCAGCTGGCCTTGTCCACGTCCTTGCCGAGGACGCGCTGCAGCGAGCGCATCTCGTCGGTCGTGGTCCGCTCCGCGGTGACGACCTGGACCCGCACCCCGCGGGACTTGGCCCGCTTCAGCGCCCGGACCACCCTGTCGTTGGTCAGGGACCGGGTGGCCAGGTGGACGACCTGCCCCCGCTTGGCGCTGTTGACCGACTTCAGCACCGTACGCAGCACGCTCTGCTCCTCGGCGACGCTCAGTCCCGGGTCGGTGACCACGACACCCGGCCCGAACCCGACCCGGGAGGAGCCCTCGGTCGAGGTGACCGGCAGCGGAGAGAAGTCGACCCGGAGCGCGTTGTGGTCCGACTCGAGACCGAAGGCGCGCTGGTTGCCGGTGGCGAACCGCGCGATCCCGCGGGCCAGCACGTAGTCGATGGTCGAGTCCCGGCCGTGCGTGACCGGCGTCTGCTGGGTGACATCGAAGGTCGGGACCAGGTGCTGCTCGGCGAAGATGTCGCGCGGGTAGCGCGAGCCGTCGTACTGCACGTTCAGATCGCCGCCGACCACCACCGGACCCCGTCGGGCGAGGGCCTTGACGAGCACGTTCAGCGCACGGGCAGAAGGACGGACCAGGTCGCCGTAGTGCTTGGACTTCGGCGCGAAGTGCACGGCGACCACCGACACGTTGCGGCCGGTCGCGCGGTTCTCGAGGGTGACCCAGTTGGCGTACCTGATCCCCCAGTGCAGCCGCTGGTCGGCAGCCTTGCCGCGCTTGTTGCTGATCTGGTGGATGCCCTTCGAGGCCGCGGCCCACTTGTCGTTGTCCCAGGCGACCGCCGTCGCCGACCTGTAGGGGTCGCCGCCCTTGCGCCACACCCGGTAGCGCCCCGGCTCGAGATCCGCGCTCCGGCGGCCGTTCACCTCGTTGTAGGTGATGAAGTCGGGATCGGTGCCGACGACCTCGCGTACGTCCCGCTTGAACCTCGCCGTGCCCATGCTGGCCTTGATGTTGGCCTGCACCATCCGGTAGCGCGGCGGCGAGTAGGCGACGGGCTCGAGGCCTGCCGGGGCCGACGTGGTCGAGTCGCGCACGGCGACGAGCGCGCCGCCGAAGAGGGCGGCGACGAGACCCGCGGAGAGCAGGGCGCGGGCGGCTCGGCCCCCGCGAGACGTTGCCTGAAGTTGTGTACGCATCCGTCCGGGCCCTTCTCCCTGCGGTGGCGACCGATCACACTGGTCACATCGGAAACTTTTGTAACACAGGCCTCAGCCAGATCGACGACCCCGCTCCGGCGCGGGTTCGGATAGATCATCGAATTCACGTTCGGGGCCAGGGCGTGAGCGTCGAGGCGACCGGCTGGGGCGGATGTCATAACGTGGGGCCGTGAGTACCTCGCCCAACCGCGTGTACGCGGCACGCCTGGTCGGTCTGCCGATCTTCGACCCGCTCGGTGAGCAGGTCGGCAAGGTGCGAGATCTCGTGGTCACGGTCAGATCCGACGCCCGGCAGCCGCGTGTCCTGGGCCTGGTCGTCGAGGTCTTCGGACGCCGGCGCATCTTCGTGCCGATGACCCGGGTGACCAGCATCGACGCCGGTCAGATCTACACCACGGGCCTGCTCAACATGCGCCGCTTCCAGCAGCGTTCCACCGAGACGCTGGTCATCGGCCAGATGTTCGACCGTCAGGTCACGATCCGCCCCACGGGCGTGTCCGGGACGGTCTACGACGTCGGCATGGAGCAGGCCCGCAACCGCGACTGGCTGCTCTCCCGGGTCGCCGTGCAGGAGCCGTCCAAGGGACTGCGCCGCCGCGGGCAGACCCACGTGGTCGAGTGGGACCACGTGGAGGGCCTCGCCCGACGCTCCCCCACCCAGGCCGCGACCCACCTGGTCCAGGCGATCCACGAGATGCGCCCGGCCGACGCGGCGACGATGATCCACGAGCTCCCGCCGGAGCGTCAGCGCCAGGTCATCGCCGCCCTCGACGACGAGCGCCTCGCCGAGGTCCTCGAGGAGCTTCCCGAGGACGACCAGGTCGCGATCGTGCGGGCCCTGGACTCCGAGCGTGCCGCCGACGTCCTCGAGGAGATGTCGCCCGACGACGCCGCCGACCTCATCGCCGAACTGCCCGAGGAGACCGCGACCCTGCTGCTCGAGCTGATGCAGCCGGAGGATGCCAAGGACGTCCTCCGGCTGATGTCCTACGAGGAGGACACCGCCGGCTCGATGATGACCCCGGAGCCGGTCATCGTCGGCCCCGACGCGACCATCGCCGACGCCCTCGCTCTCGTACGCAACCCCGACCTCACCCCGGCGCAGGCAGCCCTGGTCTACGTGTGCCGTCCTCCGCTGGAGACGCCGACCGGCAAGTTCCTCGGCATCGCCCACATCCAGCGGCTGCTGCGCGAGCCACCCTCGACGCTGGTCGCGGGCGCTCTCGACGAGTCCCTGGAGCCGCTGCGCCCCGAGGACAGCACCGAGCAGGTCGCGGCCCACCTGGCGACGTACAACCTGGTGGCGGCCCCGGTCGTCGACGAGAACGGTCATCTGGCCGGCGCGGTGACCGTCGACGACCTGCTCGACCACCTGCTCCCGGAGAACTGGCGCGAGAAGCTCGCCCGTCACGAGTCGGCCACCGAGCCTCGTCCGGACACCCGTCCCGACACCCGTCCGAACAAGGTGATCACGCCCGAGATGGTGCGCCGTGGCTGACGCACGCGCCGCTCGCGGCCGCCTCGACACGCCCCGCGAGCTGCGCCGGCCCCTGGTCCGGCGGCCCACCTTCCGCGCCGACGCCTTCGGCTCCTTCGCCGAGGCCTTCGCCCGCTACATGGGAACGGCCCGGTTCATCGCCTGGATGACGATGGTCGTGGTGATCTGGGTCGCCTGGAACATCCTCGCTCCCCGCGAGTGGCGCTTCGACGAGTTCCCCTTCATCTTCCTGACGCTGGCGCTGAGCCTGCAGGCCTCCTACGCCGCGCCCCTGATCCTGCTCGCGCAGAACCGTCAGGAGGACCGCGACCGGGCGATCGCCGAGCAGGACCGCCGCATCGCCTCCCAGTCCAAGGCCGACATGGAGTTCCTCGCCCGGGAGACCGCGTCGCTGCGGATGGCGCTCGGCGAGGTCGCCACCCGCGACTACCTCCGCTCCGAGCTCCGGCTGCTCCTGGAGGAGCTCGACGAGCGCGACCGTCAGCGTGATCAGATCGACCAGCCCTCGGGCGATGCGGGAGAGTCCCCACGCACGACGTAGGCTTGCATACCGTGAGTAGCCCGCTTCTCGACCGTGTCAACGCAGCTCTGGCGACCGTTCAGGACCCGGAGATCAAACGTCCCATCACCGAGCTGGGGATGGTCGACTCCGTATCGATCGACGACGCAGGTCTCGTCAGCGTCAAGGTGCTGCTGACCGTCGCCGGCTGTCCGCTCAAGGACACCATCAACCGCGACACCACCGCGGCGCTCGAGAAGGTCGACGGCGTCACCGGCGTCGACCTCGAGCTGGGCGTGATGACCAACGAGCAGCGCACCGAGATGCGCAACGGGCTCACCGGCGGCCAGGCGCAGCGGGAGATCCCCTTCGCCCAGCCGGGCTCGCTGACCAAGGTCTTCGCGATCGCGTCGGGCAAGGGCGGTGTCGGCAAGTCGTCGGTCACGGTCAACCTGGCCGTCGCGCTCGCCCAGCAGGGCCTCAAGGTCGGCATCGTCGACGCCGACATCTACGGCCACTCGGTGCCCGCGATGCTGGGTGTGGCCGACTCCCGGCCGACCCAGGTCGACGACCTGATCATGCCGGTCCCGACCGCCGCCGGCGTCTCGGTGATCTCCATCGGGATGCTCAAGCCTCGCCGCGACCAGGTCGTCGCCTGGCGCGGACCGATGCTCGACCGGGCCCTGGTCCAGATGCTCTCCGACGTCTACTGGGGCGACCTCGACGCGCTGCTGCTCGACCTGCCCCCGGGCACCGGCGACGTGGCGATCTCCCTCGGCCAGCACCTGCCCAACGCCGAGATCGTCGTGGTCACCACCCCGCAGGAGGCCGCCGCCGAGGTGGCCGAGCGGGCCGGCACGATGGCCGAGATGATGCACCAGCGCGTCGTCGGCGTCGTGGAGAACATGTCCTGGCTCGTCCTGCCCGACGGCTCCAAGATGGAGGTCTTCGGCTCCGGGGGCGGCCAGCGGGTCGCCGACACCCTCTCGCAGCGCTTCGGCTCGAAGGTGCCGCTGCTCGGCCAGGTGCCGCTGGAGCAGACGCTGCGCGAGGCGGGCGACGCGGGCAAGCCGATCGTCGAGTCCGACCCGACGGCGGAGTCCGCCAAGGTCCTGGCCGAGGTGGCGCGTACGATCTCGGGCCGCGGACGCGGGCTCGCGGGCATGCAGCTGGGCCTCACTCCCACCTCCAAGCTCTGACCCTGTAGGTTCGGCGCGTGTTCGGCATCGGCTTCGCGGAGCTCGCCGTCATCGTCGTGATCGCGATCCTGGTCTTCGGGCCGGACAAGATCCCCGACATGGCACGGCAGATCGCCCGCCTCCTCCACCAGGTGCGCAACCTGGCCAACAACGCGCGCGACGACCTGCGCGGAGAGCTCGGGCCCGCCTATCAGGACCTGGAGCTGCGCGACCTCGACCCACGTCGCATCGTCAGCAGGCAGATCCAGGAAGCCCTCGCCGACATCGAGGAGGAAGAGGCCCGCGCCAAGGCGCCCAAGCCCCTTCTGGCCGGCGAGAAGCCGCCCTACGACGACCAGGCGACGTAGGTCTCCCCAGAGCCAGTCACTTCTGTCTCCTTTCGTCACAGCAGACCCATTCTGTTACCCGTCGGTTTAGAGCCGAAGGATTCGGGTAAGAGGAGGTTGACTGCGAAGAAAGGAGTTTGCTCCTATGAGCGCTCTACCGTCTCGGGAACCCGATCCCGGAGAGGAGCCGAGACCGTCTCGGCCTCCGCATGAAGCAGTGCCTCTTGCCGACGTCCAAGGAACGCTGGGCTTCGAGCTCCAGCCACGCCTGGACCCACCCCGCCCACGCGGCGACGAGCCCGCGGACGACATCGAGGACGGCGACCTCCCGCCCCCGATCCCGATCGTCCCGGCCAACGGCCATCTGCGCGGCTGGGTTCCGCAGTTCGCCCAGAAGGCCGCCGAGGTCGTCGGCGGTGACCGTCCCGCGAGCCAGCTGGTCCGCTGGACGACCAAGGAGGTCTACGCCGAGCTGAGGTACCGCGCCAGCCTCACGGCGCGCTCAGGGGCGTACGAGCCCGGCACCGGCCGCAACCAGCCCGTCCGCCCCCGCGTCCACCGCTGCCACGTCTACGAGGTCTCCGACGACATCGTCGAGGCGACCGTCACGATCCGCTTCGGCGCCGGCCTGCGAGCGCTCGCGGTCCGTTTCGAGCGCAACGGCGAGAGCTGGATCTGCACGGTGCTCAACTTCGGCGGCTACGACTAGAACAGGGCCGGAAACGCGTGGAGCGCTGTACGTACAAGGTACGTACAGCGCTCCACGGGAACTCGACCGAGGCGACCTCAGCCGTTGACGCGGGTGGTGAGGCCGGTCGGGCCGCCGGGGCGGCCGTGGCACTGCTTGAACTTCTTGCCCGAGCCGCAGGGGCACTGCTCGTTGCGGCCGACCTTGGCGTAGGGGTCGTCGGCGTTGGTGACGGTGTTGCCCTGCGCCTCGGCCTGGCCCTGCTCGTCCGGGCCGGAGAAGGCCAGGTGCTTGGGAGCCGCAGGCTTCTGCAGGCCCTTCGCGGTGATCTGCGGGGCGCTGGCCGACGCCTTGGCCGCCTCGGCCCTCAGCGCGGCGGAGATGTCCTGGAGGCCGCCAGCCTGCCCGACACCGACCGGCGGCTCGGCGAGCGCGCCCTCGTGCATCGGACCGGCGTGACGGGTGCCGTCGGGGTGGTAGTGGAACTCCGGTTCCGCCTGCTCGACCTGGACCTCCAGGTTGAACAGGTAGCCCACCGCGGCCTCCTTGATGCCGTCCATCATCGCGGTGAACATGTCGAAGCCCTCGCGCTGGTACTCGACCAGCGGGTCACGCTGCGAGTAGGCGCGCAGACCGATGCCCTCGCGCAGGTAGTCCATCTCGTAGAGGTGCTCGCGCCACTTGCGGTCCAGCACCGAGAGGACGACCTGGCGCTCGACCTCGCGCATGCCCTCGGAGCCGATCTCCTCCTCGCGGCGGTCGTAGGCCTCCTGGGCGTCCTTCTTGAGGAACTCGATGAGCTCCTGGCGGTCGAGGTCGTCCTTGCTGCCGCCGGCCTTCGTGATCAGGTACTTCGGCTCGACCGAGACCGGCCAGATCTGCTTGAGGTCGGTCCACAGCTGGTCGAGGTCCCACTCCTCGGCGTAGTCCTGAGTCGCTCCGGTGACCATGCCTTCGACGACGTCGTCGATGAAGCCCCGGATCTGCTCCTCGAGGTCGGCGCCCTCGAGCACCTCGCGGCGCTCGGCGTAGATCACCTTGCGCTGGCGGTCCATGACGTCGTCGTACTTGAGGACGTTCTTGCGGGACTCGAAGTTCTGGCCCTCGACCTGGGTCTGCGCGTTGGCGATCGACTTGGTCACCGACTTGGCCTCGATCGGCACGTCGTCCGGGATCTTCAGGGTGGTCAGGATGCGGTCGACCCACTCGCCCTTGAACAGGCGCATCAGGTCGTCCTCCAGCGACAGGTAGAAGCGGGACTCGCCCGGGTCACCCTGACGGCCGGAACGACCACGCAGCTGGTTGTCGATACGCCGAGACTCGTGACGCTCGGTGCCGAGGACGTAGAGACCACCCAGCTTGGTGACCTCCTCGTGCTCGGCGGCGACCTGCGCCTTGATCCGCTCGACGGTCGGTGCCCAGGCCTTCTCGTACTCGTCGGCGGTCTCGCCGGTGGGCTCCAGACCCTGCTTGCGGAGCTCCTGGTCAGCGAGGAAGTCGACGGAGCCACCGAGCATGATGTCGGTGCCTCGACCGGCCATGTTGGTGGCCACGGTGACCGCGCCCTTGTGACCGGCCAGCGCGACGATCTTCGCCTCGTCGGCGTGGTACTTCGCGTTGAGGACCGTGTGCGGGACGCCGCGCTTCTTGAGGATGTTGCCGAGGTATTCGGACTTCTCCACCGAGACGGTGCCGACCAGGACCGGCTGACCCTTCTTGTGGCGCTCGACGATGTCGTCGGCGACGGCCTCGTACTTCGCCACCTCGGTCCGGTAGACGAGGTCGGGCTGGTCCTTGCGGATCATCGGCTTGTTGGTCGGGATCGGGACCACGCCGAGCTTGTAGATCTTGTCGAACTCCGACTCCTCGGTCATGGCCGTACCGGTCATGCCGGAGAGCTTCTCGTAGAGGCGGAAGTAGTTCTGCAGGGTGATGCTGGCGAGGGTCTGGTACTCCTCGCGGACCTTCACACCCTCCTTGGCCTCGATCGCCTGGTGCAGGCCGTCGTTGTAGCGACGGCCGGCGAGCATACGGCCGGTGTGCTCGTCGACGATCAGGACCTCGTCGTTGGCCACGACGTACTCCTTGTCGCGACGGAAGAGCTCCTTGGCCTTGATCGAGTTGTTCATGAACGAGATCAGCGGGGTGTTGACCGCCTCGTAGAGGTTCTCGATGCCGAGGTGGTCCTCGACCTTGGTGATGCCACGCTCGAGAACGGCGATGGTGCGCTTCTTCTCGTCGACCTCGTAGTCGACGTCGCGGACCATGCTCTTGGCGATCGTGGCGAACTCGTCGTACCACTTCACGTCGTCCTCGGTCGGACCCGAGATGATCAGCGGCGTACGCGCCTCGTCGATGAGGATCGAGTCGACCTCGTCGACGATCGCGAAGAAGTGGCCGCGCTGGACCAGGTCCGCCATCGAGGAGGCCATGTTGTCGCGCAGGTAGTCGAAGCCGAGCTCGTTGTTGGTGCCGTAGGTGATGTCGCAGTTGTAGGCCTCGCGGCGCTGCGCCGGGGTCATCTGCGGCAGGATCACGCCGACGCTCAGCCCGAGGAAGCCGTAGATGCGGCCCATGACCTCGGACTGGTACTTGGCCAGGTAGTCGTTGACCGTGACGACGTGGACGCCCTTGCCGGCCAGCGCGTTGAGGTAGGCCGGGAGCACCGCGGTCTGGGTCTTGCCCTCACCGGTCTTCATCTCGGCGATGTTGCCGAGGTGGAGCGCCGCGCCGCCCTGGATCTGCACGTCGTAGTGACGCTGGCCCAGGACGCGCTTGGTGACCTCACGGACGGTGGCGAACGCCTCGGCCATGATGTCGTCGAGGTCCTCGCCGTTCTCCAGGCGTTGCTTGAACTCGTCGGTCATCCCGCGCAGCTCGTCATCGCTCATCGCGACGAACTCGTCCTCGATCGCGTTGACGGCCTTCGAGATGGCCTCGAGCTCGCGAAGGATCTTGCCTTCGCCGAGGCGAAGGATCTTGTCGAGAATTGCCACGGTGGCGGGCTCCTACTAGCGGCAGACAGATAGCACGCTCACTCTACCCACCTGCCGGTCGCCTGCTCACACCAACGGCGCAAGGAGCGGCGCCAGGTCGCCCTTCGGATCGACCGCGATGGCCTCCAGACCCAGCCAGCCGGCGAGCCGCTCGAGCTCGGCAGCCAGCTCCACGGCGGTCTCCACGGGGGCGTGCGGCTCGGTGAACGCGCCCTTGACCTGGAGGATTCCGCTCTTGCGGTCGGCCTTGAGGTCGACGCGGCCGACGATGTGCTCCCCGAGGAGGAACGGGAGCACGTAGTAGCCGTGGATCCGTTTCGGCGCCGGCGTGTAGATCTCGATCCGGTAGAAGAAGTCGAAGAGGGCCTCGGTGCGCTCGCGCTCCCAGACCAGCGGGTCGAACGGGCTCAGCAGCGCACGGGCATCGATACGGCGCGGCAGGCGGGACCCGGAGAAGAGGTACGCCTGCTTGCGGATGCCCTCGACCGTCACCGGCTCCACCTCGCCGGCGTCGATGAGCTCGTTCAGCGCGCGTGTCGTGTCGTCCACGCGCATCCGGAAGTAGTCGGCGATGTCCTTGGCGGTGCCGACCCCGTGGGACCTCGCGGCGCGGCGTACGAGCTCGCGGTGGGCCTCCTCCCTCGACGGCGTCGGCGCGTCGAGGTGGACCCGCGGGATGACCCGCTCGGGCAGGTCGTAGGCGACCTCGAACTGGTCGTTGCGGTGCGAGATCGCCAGCTCGCCGAACATGTAGAGGATGTCGAGGGTCTTGCGCGAGTCGGACCAGTTCCAGCCCCAGTGGTCCTTGGTCTGCGGGCCGGCGTCGTCGAGCGCCTTGGCCGCCTCGCGCGCGGTGAGCGCCCCCTGCTCGGCCACCAGCGCGAGCACCTTCTCCTTCATCCCGTCCGGCACGCTCCCCCACCACTTGGAGCCCTTCTGGGCGCGGTAGTGGTCCATCCGCCACTGCATGTGCGGCCACAGCTCGACCGGCATGAACGCCTGCACGTGCGCCCAGTACTCGACCATCCGCCGGTCCCGGTGCCCGCTGCTCGCGCGGTGCAGGAGCCCGGTGTCGTACGCCCCCATCCGGCTGTAGAGCGGCATGTAGTGCGCGCGCTGCAGGACGTTGACCGAGTCGACCTGGAGGACCCCGGTGCGCTCCAGCGTGCGCTGGAACGTACGCATCGTGGGGGTGGTGTGGGGCTTGTCGGCGAAGCCCTGCGCCGCCAGCGCGATCCGGCGGGCCTGCGAGCGGCTGAGTGTCTGAGAGCGGGGCACGAGTCCGACTCTAGAGCCGGTTCCGGACAACTCCCGTCCGGAACCGGCTCCATCGCCCGATCGCGGGTCAGAGCGGGCCGAAGACCTCGCCGACGTCCGCGTCGAGCCTGAGGGTGCCGAGCACGCTCAGGAGCCGGCGCTCCTCGAAGCGGAAGTGGGACTCCATGATCGCCGAGACGCCGTCGAGGTGCTTGCCGAGCTCCTCGGGGGTGGCGGCCCGGTCGACGGCGGCCTGGAGGCCGCCGAGGAGGTGGCCGATCATGGAGTGGTCCTGCTCCAGCTTGCGGATCGTCTCGCGCAGCTCGGGACGGGCTCGGGCGATCACCGGGAAGAGCTCCCGGTCCTCGCCCTCGTGGTGGCCGGTCAGGGCCGCGCAGAACCCGTGGCAGAACAGCAGCAGGTCACGGGCCGCGGGTTCGGCGGGATCTCCCGCGGCGATGGCCTCCTGCGTCACTCGCAGTGCCGTGCGCAGCCGGTCGTGGACCCGCCGCATCTCATCTGCCCAGGCGATCAGCCTGGTCTTCTCGCCCTCAGTCACGTGAGGGCGAAGGGGACGACAACATCAGTCGTGTTCCTTCGTGTCCGGCGCCTCCATGCCTGACACGGTCTGTCACCGGCACGCGACGCTGGCGTCAACCTAACAGCTCAGTCGACGTTGAGGAGCTTCTGGCGCACGGCGTACATGACCGCCTCCATGCGCGAGTGGGCCTGGAGCTTCTCCAGGATGTTGCGTACGTGGTTCTTGACGGTGTTCTCGGAGATGAACAGCCGCTTGGCGATCTCGCGGTTGTTGAGTCCCTTGGCGACCAGGCCGAGGACCTCGAGCTCGCGGTCGGTGAGCTTGGGGCCGGGGACCGGGGAGCGGTCCGGCCGGGACATCTGCTTGAACTCCTCCATCAGCTTGACCGCCATGGAGGGGCTGATCAGGGACTGGCCGTCGGCGACCACCCGGATCGCCTGGGCGACCTGGTCGATCGAGGAGTCCTTGAGGAGGTAGCCCATCGCGCCGGCCTTGACCGCGTCGTAGAGGTCGGCCTCCTCGTCAGAGACGGTCAGCATGATGATGTTGGCCGAGGGAACGGCCTCCTTGATCGCGACGCAGGCCTCGAGCCCGGTCTGCTTGGGCATGCGTACGTCGAGCAGCACGACGTCCGGAGCCGAAGCCGCGGCTCGCTCGGTGCCCTCGATGCCGTTGGTCGCCTCACCGATCACCTCGATCCCGGGCTCGCTCGCCAGCAGCGCGACCAGACCTCTCCGGAAGAGCTCCTGGTCGTCGACAACCAAGACGCGGACCGGCTCACGATCGGCACCAGATGTAGATGACACGAACGCATCATGGCACGTATCCCATGACACATGAGGGAATGGCCGGGACTCATCCATCTGAGGGATGGAAAAGTCCCGGCCGACGTGCTTAGGCGACAGCCCTCAGACGAGGTCTGCGCGGTTGAGCGCGATCACCCCGTAGTCGTATCCCCTCCGGCGGTAGACGACCGAGGGCCGCGTCGAGTCCTTGTCGATGTAGAGGTAGAAGTCGTGGCCGACCAGCTCCATCTCGTAGAGCGCCTGGTCGAGCGTCATCGGCTCCGCGGTGTGCGTCTTCTCCCGGACCACCAAGGGCCCCTCCCCCGTCACGGTGATCGGTCCGACCTGGTGCTCCCGGATCTCCTCCTCCTCGAACTGCTCCGACTCGGACGTCGTGGCCAGGCCGTCGGGCTCGATGCCCGCCAGTGCCTGTCCCACGGAAACCGGCGTACGACGGCCGCGGTGAACCCTGCGGCGGTCAGCGGCGCGGCGCATCTGGGAAGCCATCTTGTCGACAGCCAGGTCCAGCGCCCCCATCTTGTCCTCGGCACACGCCTCGGCCCGGATGACCGGACCCTTCGAGTACGCAGTGAGCTCGACGTGTACGGCGCCCTTGTGCTGGCGCGGGTTGGGCTCGTTGTCGACCTCCACGTTGATTCTGATGATCCGGTGGTCGTGCTTCTCGAGCTTCGCGAGCTTCTCTGCTACGTGAGCGCGATAGCGGTCTGAGACCTCGGCGTTGCGGGCCGTGACGACAACTTCCATGGGTACCTCCCGGTGTTTCGGGGTTGGCGGGATCCCGGATGGTCAGCGCATGTGACCTCCGGGGTACGGAGTCCGCCCGGCCGACCTGGTCTTCGACCCCACAACCGCCTGCAGAGGCTTAGCAGCTTGGTGCCACTCCACCTTCTCCCTGCTGGTTCCCGTATCTGACGGGAGGGCAGGGGCAGGACTTATCTCTAAGCCGCACCGTGATCCCCTGTCTCCAGGGTTACGTGGACCGTTTCGCCTGCGACTGGCATCGGCTTGCCGCTCGGATGCCCGCAGTGCGGACCTCCCTGCGACGCAACCACGGACCCAGGCGGACTCCATGTAGTGACGGTAGTTCGCCGATGTTCCCCATGAAAGGCCTTCAACAGAATTACATGGTGGTTTCCTACATTTGAACGCGAGACCGACGCTGGGTGGCCGCCACGGTTGCGATCGCCGTCACCTCCAGACCGACCGATTCCAGCGCTCGTTGAGCCTCCCGCGCGGTCGCGCCGGTGGTGATCACGTCGTCGCAGACGATGAACCTCGCCCGCGGGATCGTTCTGGCAAGTGTCCGGATGCCGGACGCCGGGCAGGTGATCGACCCGGCCAGGTTGGCCTGCCGCTGCCGTGAGTCGAGGCCGGCCTGGTCCGCGACGCCCGGTCTGGTGCGCAGCAGCCGGTGGTGGCGTACGCCGAGCCCGTGCTGCCTCAGCATCGCGGCTGCCCGGCGGGTGATGGCCGCGGTGCTGTCCAGGCCGCGCTCTCGCACCGACGCCGGCCGCGACGGGACCGGCACCAGGACCGTGGGACCGGCGCCGGTCTGCGCCATCGCCTCGAGGACGGAGAGCGCGAGCAGACCGGCCAGCGGCCGGCGCAGACCGAGGAGCTGGCGCTCCTTGAGCCCGATGACGAACTGCTTGAGGGTGCCCTCGTAGGGTCCCGCGGCGAAGGCCGGGACGATGCCCGGCGGCGCCGGGCTCGGCGGGCTCGCCCCGGCCCGGTCCGGGAGCGCGGCGTGGCAGTCGCGGCAGAGCAGGCGGCCCGGCCGGTCGCAGCCGACGCAGCGACCGCCCACGACCAGGTCGTGCCAGGCGTTGGCGAGGTCGAAGCGGAGCCCGAGACGATCAGGCACGGTTGCTCGAAGGCTCATGGGTCGAGTCGACCAGGGTGGCTGCCGCGGGGCAACCGGGTGCGGCGTACCTGTGGATAGAGCTGTGGAGAATCAGCCCTGGTAGGTGACGTCGGAGATGTTGGACGGCATCCCGAGGTCGAACCGGTCGAGCGGGTCGAGCAGGGTGGTGCCGGAGACGGCGTAGAGACGGGCCGAGGCCACCGGGGAGCCGACGACGCCGGTGACCCGGTCGCTGAGGGTGTAGCGCTCGCCGCTGGGCGCGCCGTCGAGCGAGACCGACTGGAAGAGCGCGGTCGAGCTGATCTGCTGGACCGCGACGATGGTGGTCGGCGAGGTCCAGGCGATGTCGGTGACCCGCATGGTCGCGGAATCCGGGTGCGGCAGCAGGACCGCCGACGTACCGGACACGATCTGGCCCTTGGAGGAGGCCTGCAGCCGGCTGACGACGATGCGGTCCGAGGACACGCCGTCGATCACCGCGACGAACCGGGTGCCGTCGCGCGAGACCAGGAACCGGGTCACGTTCTCGCCGGTGACGCCCGGGATGGCGACGCGCACGCGGCGGTCGCCGTCGACGTACATCACCCGGGCGCCGGTCGAGTCCTTGTCCACCAGCCACAGCCGGCCGGCGAGGTCCCAGGAGGGCCGGAGCAGCCGGGTGCCCTTCACGGGCGCCTGGGTGATCTCTCCGTCGCTGGCCAGCTTGCCGACGAGGACGCCGGTGCGGTCGGCGGTGATCGCGGCCGCGCTCGAGTTGGCGGCGTCGACGGCGACGTCGGTCACCCCGTGCGAGTCGGCCCAGCCGCCGAGCACCGGGACCCACGGGTCGCCGTTCTCGCCGGTGCTGGTCACCAGCGCACCATCACGCAACGCGTAGAGATCGACCCTGGCCGAGGTGCCGTTGGGGTCGTAGCCCCCGCTGCTGTCGACGTCGAACGTGTCGCCGTAGCCCGGCAGCACCACCGGCTCGCCGTCGATCGTGAGCCGGATACGTTCCACGCTGGCGTCCTGGCGCAGGGTCCAGGCGAGCTGGGCGCCCATGAGCTGGAGCTCCTCGGAGTCGAGGTCGCCCAGGTCACCGGCCAGGTCGACCTCGGCGACCCCGTCGCGGATGTTCACCGAGCGCGGCTCGTCGGCCGCGGCCGGGAGCGCGCTGCGGATCACGCCTCGCTCCTCCTCACCCGGGCCGCTCAGCAGGCTGGAGACGAGGGTGGTGGCGTAGGCGGTGCCCTTGGGCGCGAAGATCGGCTCCGGCACCAGGGTGTGGCCGGTCGGCTCGACGTAGTAGAGGTTGCTGCGGGCGAAATGGGTCAGGAACCAGTCCTCCTCGACCACCAGGGCGTCCGGGGCCGAGCTGATCCGCCACTCGCCCTCGGTGCGGGTCAGCTCGAAGTCGAGGATCGCCTGGGAGGCGGCCAGTGCACCGCGCCACACGCCGCGCTCGTCGAGCCAGCCGGCGTCCTCCAGCTCCACCGAGACCCGGGGTGAGGAGCCGACGTGGCTGCCGAGCTCGCCGTAGACCAGGGTGCGGCCGGCCGGCGCCCAGTTCTTCGCCGCGTCCTTGGTGAGGTAGCGGCGGGCGTAGGCCGTGCTCATCGGGGTGGCCTTCATCGCGTCGAGGAACCCGTCGACGATCTCCCCCGGTGATGCGCCCGCTCGTGGCGCGCCGGGGTTGTAGGGGATGAGCTCCTCCTGGGCGTCCGGCGCGGCCAGGTCGACGCGCTGCACGGAGCCGGAGTCGGGCACGCTCGAGCACGCCGAGACGAGGAGCGCGACCGCGGTCAGGACGACGGCGAAGAAGGACCTCACGATGCCTCCAGGGTGTCGCGGGCATCCGCGGGGACGAGTGGGAGCGGGCTGTGCCGCAGCGCGGCCCCGGCGTAGCGTGGGAGCGTGAGCCGGAACTGTGCCCCCTGGTCCGGGCGACCCCAGGCCTGCAGCCAGCCGCCGTGGAGGTGCGCGTCCTCGAGCGAGATCGACAGGCCGAGGCCGGTCCCGCCGCTGGAGCGGTCACGCGCGGGATCGGCCCGCCAGAACCGGTTGAAGACCAGGGCCGTCTCTCCCGGGGCGAGCCCGACCCCGTGGTCGCGCACGGTCAGCGCGGCGGCGTGCTCGTCGCTGTCGACCCGGATGGTGACGGTCTGGCCCACGAGCGCATGGTCGGTGGCGTTGGCCACCAGGTTGCGTACGATCCGCTCGACCCGGCGATGGTCGACCTGGGCGATGCACGGGTGGTCCGGGGCGACCACCTTGAGCTCGATGTCGCGCTTGGCGGCCAGCGGTTCGTACGCCTCGACGACGGCCTGGGCCAGCGCGGTCAGGTCGGTGTCGTAGAGGTCGAGCACCGCGGCTCCGGCGTCGAAGCGGCTGATCTCGAGCAGGTCGCCCAGGAGGGTCTCGAACCGGTCCAGCTCGGTCTGCAGCAGCTCGGCCGCCCGGGCTGTCGGCGCGTCGAACCGGTCCCTGGCCTCGTGGAGGACGTCGCTGGCCATGCGGACGGTGGTCAGCGGCGTACGCAGCTCGTGGGAGACGTCCGAGCTGAACCGTCGCTGGACCCGGGAGAGGTGCTCGAGCTGCCGGATCTGGTTCTGCAGGCCGCTGGCCATCTGGTTGAACGAGATCGCCAGGCCGGTGAGGTCGTCCTCGCCGTGCACGACCATCCGCTCCTCGAGGCGGCCGGCGGCGAGTCGTTCCGCGGTCCGGCGGGCGATCCGGATGGGCGTGACGACATGGCGGGTCACGATCCAGCTGCCGACGCCGATCAGCAGGATGAGGATCGCGCCGGCGGCCAGCAGCCCGCGGGTGATGACGCCGAGCGTCTCCTGCTCCTGGTCCATCGGGAACAGGAAGTAGATGTTGTAGGTGTCGTCGTGCAGCTCCAGCTGCGACCCGATCACGATGCCGGGTGTCGAGGAGCGCTCGCCGTCGTCGTAGGAGATCCGGGTGTAGGTCCAGGCCGGCTCGGCACGGATCGTCTGGAACCGGTCCTCCAGGGCCCGCGGGACGCTGCGTACGTCCACACCGGGTGTCCACTCGACACCGTCGTCGCTGATCCGGCCGGAGGTCGACGTCACCGGACCGGCCATGACCACGCCGTAGCCGCGCGAGAGGCTGCGCTGGATGATCGGGTCACCCAGGTCGTTGCGCTGCAGCGGCGTGCCCCCGTTGGCCCCCGAGGTCTCCGCGATGCTGGAGCGGGCCGCGGAGAGCTCCTCGGAGGCCTCCGCCTTCGCCGCCGCGACCCGGTCCTGGACCAGCTCGTCGCCGATCTGGTCGAGCAGGATCAGCCCGACCAGGCTGACGGCGGCCGCGGTGAGCAGCACGGTGTAGACCACGACACGGGTCTGGATCGACCGGCGCCAGGTGGTCAGGAGCTTCTTGGGCGTCCGGGCGGCTGCGCGGACGACCTGCTGGAGTGTCACACGGGCCCTGCCTTGTAGCCGACGCCACGGACGGTGACGACGATCTCGGGATTCTCCGGGTCGTGCTCGACCTTGGAGCGAAGTCGCTGGACGTGCACGTTGACCAGCCGGGTGTCGGCGGCGTGCCGGTAGCCCCACACCTGCTCCAGCAGCACCTCGCGAGAGAAGACCTGGTGGGGCTTGCGGGCCAGACACTCGAGCAGGTCGAACTCCAGCGGGGTGAGCTGGATCTGCTCGCCGCCACGGGTCACCTGGTGGCCGGCGACGTCGATGGTGAGGTCGCCGATCTCCAGGATCTCGGGCAGCGACTCGCCGTGCCTGCGGACCCGGGCCCGGATCCGCGCGATCAGCTCCTTGGGCTTGAACGGCTTCACCACGTAGTCGTCGGCCCCGGACTCCAGCCCGACGACCACGTCGACCGTGTCGCCCTTGGCGGTGAGCATGACGATCGGCACGCCCGACTCCTTGCGGATCTGCTTGCACACCTCGATGCCGTCCATCCCGGGAAGCATCAGGTCCAGCAGCACCACGTCGGGCTTGTAGTTGTGGAAGGCCGGCAGCGCCAGGTCACCACGAGCGACCAGCTGCGAGTCGAAGCCCTCCTGTCTCAGCACGATCGCCAGCATCTCGCTCAGCGAGGCATCATCATCGACGACGAGGACCTTTCCCTTGGCGGGCTGGTCGGGAGCGCTGCGATCGGCCATGTGTCCGATTCTGTCACCCGGTGCGTGCGACGCATCACATGAGCCACCCGAAAACGCCGCGTCGGCGCGTCTGCCCCGGTCTTGTGGGACGGACGCGCCGACTCGGACGGTGATCAGTAGCGGTAGTGGTCCGCCTTGTAGGGACCCTCGACCGGGACGCCGAGGTAGTCGGCCTGAGCCTGGTTGAGCTCGGTCAGCTCGACGCCGAGGGCGTCGAGGTGGAGGCGGGCGACCTCCTCGTCGAGCGCCTTGGGCAGGACGTAGACGCCGATCGGGTAGTCGTCGGTCTTGGTGAAGAGCTCGATCTGGGCCAGCGTCTGGTTGGTGAAGGAGTTCGACATCACGAAGCTCGGGTGACCGGTGGCGTTGCCCAGGTTGAGCAGGCGGCCCTCGGAGAGCACGATGATCTTCTTGCCGTCGGGGAAGATCCACTGGTGGACCTGCGGCTTGATCTCGTCCTTGACGATGCCCGGGATCTTCGCGAGGCCGGCCATGTCGATCTCGTTGTCGAAGTGACCGATGTTGCCGACGATGGCCTGGTTCTTCATCTTCTCGAAGTGCTCGACCCGGATGATGTCGAAGTTGCCGGTCGTGGTGATGAAGATGTCGGCGGTCTCGACGACCGACTCCAGGCGGCGGACCTCGTAGCCGTCCATCGCAGCCTGCAGCGCGCAGATCGGGTCGATCTCGGTGACGATGACGCGAGCACCCTGGCCGCGCAGCGACTCCGCCGAGCCCTTGCCGACGTCGCCGTAGCCACACACGACGGCGACCTTGCCGCCGATCATCACGTCGGTGGCGCGGTTGATGCCGTCGATGAGCGAGTGGCGGCAGCCGTACTTGTTGTCGAACTTCGACTTGGTGACCGAGTCGTTGACGTTGATCGCCGGGAAGAGGAGCGAGCCCTCCTTGAACCGGTCGTAGAGGCGCAGGACACCGGTGGTGGTCTCCTCGGTGACGCCCTTGATGCCGTTGGCGATGTTGGTCCAGCGCTGCGGGTCGTTCTTCAGCGACCGGTCGAGGACCCGAAGGACCTCCTTGAACTCCTCGTTGTCGGTGGAGTCCTGGCCCGGCACGGCGCCGGCCTTCTCGAACTCGACACCCTTGTGGACGAGCAGCGTGATGTCGCCGCCGTCGTCGAGGAGCATGTTGGGGCCGATCTTGTTGCCGGCCTCGTCGGTGAAGTCGAAGACCTTCTCGGCCTCGTCCCAGTACTCCGCCAGGGTCTCGCCCTTCCAGGCGAAGACCGGGGTGCCCTGGGGGTCCTCCGGGGTGCCCTTGCCCACGACGACGGCCGCGGCGGCGTGGTCCTGGGTCGAGAAGATGTTGCAGGTGGCCCAGCGCACGTCGGCGCCGAGGGCGGTCAGCGTCTCGATGAGCACGCCGGTCTGGATGGTCATGTGCAGCGAGCCGGCGATGCGGGCGCCCTTGAGCGGCTGGTCCTTGCCGTAGCGCTCGCGCATGGCCATCAGGCCCGGCATCTCGTGCTCGGCGAGGGTGAGCTCCTTGCGGCCGAACTCGGCCAGGCTCAGGTCGGCAACCTTGTAGTCCATGGTTATTCCTTACCGAATGTCATGCGGGCCTGCGTCGCGCATCTGCGCACCAGCGGGATCTCCCACGCAGGGTCTTCCCAGACTACAAGCGGCCCTCGGCGTCCGCGGTAATCCTGGACGGCGAACGCCACATGATCATCAGGTGACTCATCACCGCACCTGCGACCAGCGGCAGCCCGACCAGCGCGACCGCCACCGGCACCCCGATGACACCGGACCCGAGACCGACGAAGGCGTACGTGACCAGAGCCACCGTCTCCTCCCCCACCCCGAGCACGCTGGTCACGGTGGCCCGGGCGGGGCCCTGGATGCTGTCCTGGAGCCGGGTCTCGGCCACGATCATGGCGTTGTTGAGCAGGCCGTAGCCGAGCGCGATGCCGAGGAAGCCCACATAGGGGTGCACGAGCGCACCCGCGGAGATCAGCGCTGCCCCTGCCCCGACGACCGCCGCGAGCGTACGTGGTGACATCCGCGCGGTGCGGCCGGCCAGCGCCGTGCCGACCGCCTGGGCGAGCGTGGCGAGCGCGACCAGGACCGGGACGGTGGTCGCCGCGACGCCATGGGCATCGGCGACCAACGGGAAGAACTCGTCGTACGCCGTCATCCCGACCAGCACGGACGCCACCAGCAGCGCGCGGCGTACCGAGGGGGTGCGGGATGCCTCGGAGAGTCCGGCGCGGAGCATCACCAGATATCCGGCGGCGCCCTCGTCCGAGTCACCGTCCGTCTCACGTCCACCGTGGCGCGCCGACCGCGACACCGGCAGCGTCGCGGCCAGGAGGCCCTGGACGAGCGCCACCCCGATCGACGCCACCCCGACCAGCTGATAGCCGCCGGCGTGCAGCAGCGGCACCGCCGCCAGCTCCGCGAGCAGGGTGAACACCAGCGCGGAGGAACGCGCATTGCCGATCAGGCGCGGGTAGCGCGCGCGTTCACCACGCACCACCAGGTCGTCGTAGAGCAGCGCCTCGAAGGTTCCCGACATCAGCGCACCGGACACACCCCACAGCACGAAGCCCAGGGCGAACCCGGCGTACGACGGCCACCACGTCCAGGCCGCGAACGCGGCGGCATGGATGAGCGCCGAGGCCACCAGCAGGTGGCGTCGGTCGACGGTGTCGGCCCAGGCACCGGAGGGCACCTCGGCGACGAACGCCGTCACCGACCAGATCACGAACAGCGACGAGATCTGCCCGGCGGAGAGCCCGTGCTCGGCGAAGAGCAGGGCGTAGACCGCATAGAGCGGGACCGCGTCACGCGAGGCGTGGTAGGCGAGCACACGCAGCGTACGGCTGCGCTCGGAGAGGTCGTGCCCGGAGAGTTAGATCGGGTGCATGCTCCGAGGCTAGCCCCGGAATCCGCCGACGGTCAGTGCTTTTTCTTGAACGGCAGCAGGTGGAGCACGCCGACCACGATCGCGCCGACGATGAGGCCGACGACCGCGGAGAAGAAGGTGTTGACCAGCCAGCCGGCTGCCGCGCCGACGGCACCGAGCGCGTGGTGGACCTCTTCCTCGAGGTGGTGGACGGTGTCGTAGGGCCACGACCAGCCGGGGTGGCCGGCGGCGAGACCGTTGACGTCGTGGAGACCGACCAGGATCAGGTGGCCACCGACCCAGAGCATCGCGACGGTGCCGACGATCGAGATCACGGTGAGCACCTTCGGCATGGCCGAGACCATGCCCAGGCCGAACCGCTGGGCGAAGGCGCCGGAGCGCTGGGAGAGCGAGAGGCCGACATCGTCCATCTTCACGATCAGGGCGACGACGCCGTAGACCACGATCGTGATCAGGAAGGCGACCGCGACGAGCGCGCCGAGGCGCATCCAGAAGCCCTGGTCGATGACCTCGTTGAGCGCGATCACCATGATCTCGGTGGAGAGGATCAGGTCGGTGCGTACGGCTCCGGCGATCATCGTCTTCTCGGCCTCGGGCCCCTCGAGGACGACCGGCGTCTCGTGGGTCTCCGCGTGCGGCCGGACCCACTCCAGCACCTTCTCGACGCCCTCGAAGGCGAGGAAGGCACCACCGATCATCAGGATCGGGGTGATCGCCCACGGCGCCCACTGCGCCAGGATCAGCGCCACCGGAAGGATGATCAGCAGCTTGTTGCGCAGCGAGCCGAGGGCGATCTTCTTGATGATCGGCACCTCGCGCTCGGCGGCGATGCCGTGGACGTACTGCGGCGTCACGGCGGTGTCGTCGATGACGACACCCGCGGCCTTGGCCGAGGCTTTGCCGGCGGCAGCGCCGACGTCGTCGACGGACGCAGCCGCCAGCTTGGCGATGGCGGCTACGTCGTCGAGGAGTGCGAAGAGTCCGGCGCTCATGCCGTCGCCTCCGTCGCGAAGGGCGAATAATACGGAGGCGACGGCCTGAGGCTTACTGTCGCTCGCTGACGCTCGCTCATGACCGGAACCTTAGCGGGTGGTGCGTGCTACTCGACGCCCTGCTCCCGGAACCGCTCCGAGAGCGGGTACTCACGGAAGTAGTCCGTCTTGATCCGCAGCCAGGTGCCGTCGACGATCATCTCGTCGATCGCGTCGTCGGCCTGGTCCTTGAGCCCGTCGCCCTTGCGGAAGACGAAGGCGATCGGAGCCTTGTCGGAGGGGTAGACGATCCGCTCCTCCATCGGGATCGGGGCACTCTTGATCAGCCCCTCGGTGAACGGCGCGTCGTAGAAGAACGAGTCCGCCTTGCCCGAGGCGACTGCCTCGAGCGCGGCCGCCTCGTTCTTCCGCTTCACGATCTCGGCCTTGGGGAACCGCGCCTTGAGGATGCTTTCCTGCGCGGTGCCGTCCACGATGGCGACCCTGGTGCCGTTGACGTCCTTGAGCTTCTTGATCGGTGAGTCCTTCGGGGTGGTGAAGGACAGGTAGGTGACGAAGTAGGGGTGCGAGAAGTCGTAGACCTTCTCGCGTTCCTCGGTCACGCTCACCTGGGACGCGATCATGTCGATGTCGCCCGCGTCGAGCGCGGTGAACAGATCGGCGAAGTCCATCGGGACGAACTCCGGCTTGATGCCGAGGGACTGCGTGACGCCGAGGGCCATCTCGTAGTCGAAGCCTTTGGCCGAGGATCCTTCGTGGTAGTACACCGGCCTGCTGTCCAGCACGCCGATCTTGAGAGCTCCGTCGTCGGCAGCGCTGCTGCGCCTGGCGGAGGACGGGCCGGTCGTCTCCACCGTGTTGGAGACCACGATCAGGATCACCAGAAGGGTGACCGCGCCCGCAAGGATGAACTTCAGGGATTTCATACGACGTCCTGGTGTGGGGGAGGGGTGCGCCGAGACACGCGACCCGGGGCGAGCCGGGCCAGCGGGCATCGTAGGCTACTGGACTTCAGGCGCCCCAAAGTGGGGCGAGCGGGTTCAGGCTCAGGCGCCCTTGTCCTTGAAGACCTCCGAGAGCGGGTACTCCTTGAAGTACTCCTTCTTGATCTTCAGCCACTCCCCGTCGAGGATCATCTGCTCGAGAACCTCGTCGACCTGGTCCTTGCGCCCGTCGCCCTTCTGCATGACGAAGCCGATCGGGGCGTCGTCGGCCGGGTAGACGATCGCCTCCTTCAGCGGGAACCTGTCCTGCCAGCGAGCGATGATCGGCGTTGTGTAGGGGGCGTCGTAGAAGAACGCGTCCGCCTTGCCGTCCTGGATCGCCTTGATCGCGGTGTCCTCGTCCTTGGCCTTGATGACGTTGACGTTCTCGTACTGCTCGTCGAGGTAGCGCTCGTGGATGGTGCCCTCGACGACCGCGATGTTCTTGCCGTTGATGTCGGCGCGCGTCTTGATCGTGGAGTCCTCCGGGGTGAGGAAGGACAGGTACGTCACGAAGTAGGGAGCCGTGAAGTCGAAGTCCTGCTTCCGCTCCGCGGTCTCGGTGACCTGAGCGCCGATCATGTCGATCTCGCCGGCCTCGAGCGCGGTGAAGAGGTCACTGAACTCCATCACGACGAACTCCGGCTTGGCACCCATGCCTTCGGCGACACCGAGCGCCATCTCGTAGTCGAAACCCTTGGTGACGCCGTCGACCTTGTAGTAGGCCGGCTCGGTGCCGTCCACGCCGATCCGCAGAGTGCCGCCAGCCGCGGCACTCTCCTGTTCGGTCGCCTTCGGTGCCGGGTCGGCAAAATAGCCACCGATGACGAGGACCCCCAGGAGGGCCAGGGCGCCGGCGACGACAAGCTTGATGTGGTTCATGCGAAAGTCCTGTTTTTTCCGGGATGGTGGGGCATGCCCGTCACGTCGGCGCCGAGAATCCACGACGTGCTGGCCACGAGTGGCCGGACGAGGTTGCATCAAACACCTGTCCAGTCCCCCACGTCCAGGTTTTCGACGATCATCGTTACGTTCCGTGTCTGAACCTTCACCGTGGCCCGTGACACAGATCACGCGCATCGTTCACCAAATCGATTGATTCGTCATCCTTCGTATTCAAACACAGGATTCCGCGCTTCAGACGCCCTTTTCCTTGAAGACCTCGGAGAGCGGATCCGCCTCGAAGTAGTCCGTCTTGATCTTCAGCCACTCCCCGCTGAGGACCATGTCCTCGATGACGCCGTCGATCTGCTGCTTGCGCTCGTCGCCCTCGCGGACAACGAACCCGATCGGGGCGTCCTGGGCCTGGTAGACGATCGGCTCGGTCAACGGGATGGGCGAGTCCTCGATGATCGACGCGGAGTACGGAGCACCGTAGAAGAACGCATCGGCCTCCCCCCTTCGCATCGACGTGACCGCGGCCGCCGCATCCGGGGCCTTGACGATGTTCACGTCCTCGTACTGCTCCCGGAGGTAACGCTCGTGGACGGTGCCCTCGACGACTGCGATGCTCTTGCCGTCGACGTCGTCGCGGCTCCGGATCGTCGACCCCTTGGGAGCGAGGAAGGACACGTACGTCACGAAGTAGGGAGCGCTGAAGTCGAACTCCCGCTCCCCCTCCTCGGTCTTGGTGACCTGGGCACCGATCATGTCGATCTTGCCCGCCCGAAGGGCCGGGTGGAGCTCGTTGAAGTCCATCTCCACGAACTCCGCCTCCGCGCCCATGCCCTCGGCGACGCTGCGCGCCATCTGGTAGTCGAAGCCCTTGGCGACCCCGTCGACCTTGTAGTAGGCCGGCTCGGCGCTGTCGACACCGATCCGAAGGGTGCCGCCGACCGTGGCGCTCGCCTTGTCGCTCGCAGAGGGGGCCGGATCGGAGAGCCGGCCGCTGAAGACGATGGCGCCGAGGATCGCCAGGGCACCGGCGACGACGAACTTGGTCTGGTTCATGGGAGGGGGATCCTGTTCCAGGGAGGGGGATGCGGCCTGATGTGACCGATTTGTTGCCAAATCAAACAGGAGCCCACTCTCCGGCGTCCAGGGGTCTCACATCATGGCGACGCTCCGCCAACGAACCTGACCGCACGACATGACGCAGATCACATGGATCTGTCCGTCACGCGGAATCAACCGTCGTTGACCAGACCCAAACGAAGATACTCCGCGGAGTATGTTCCCTGGAGCAGCAGAGACGCGTAGCGGGCGACCTCCGTGCTCGCGTTCGCCTCGACGACCTCCACCCGTACGCCGCGGGCGTCCGCGGCCTCGGTGAGGGAGCGTCGCTGCTCGACCATGATCGGATCGGTCGCGCCGTCGTCGAGGATGACCAGGACGGGACGTACGGACGACTGCTCCTCGGCGAAGGGGTCGTCGAAGACGTTGCGCGGCCGCGCCGCCTCGAGGACCGGGAGCAGGTCGTCGGCGTCGCCGGCGATCGCACCGCGGCCGCTGGCCCGGCGCAGGCTCTCCGCGACCCGGCGGGCGGCGCGGGCGGCCAGGACGGAGCCACCCCACACGACCGGGAGCGAGTCGGCGAGCGAGATCGCCAGGATCTTGCCGGGGTTGACCGAGATGTCGCGATGCGGAGAGCAGGCCGTGGCGACGTCGTCGAGCGCATCGGCCACCTTGCCCGCGTCGGCCTCCGGACCGAGACCGACCGAGTTGAGGTAGGTGAGCATCAGGATCGCCATCGCGAGCGTGTCGCCGCCCTCGACCGGGAGCAGGGTGCTGTCGCGACCCTCGGCGTGCTGGGCGACCAGCGAGTTCTCCGGAGCCGCCACGACCAGCTGGGCGCCACGGCGGACGGCCTCGGCGGCGGCCGATGCCTCACCCGGGTCGGCGCCGGTCGGGGCCAGCACGACCACGAGATCCAGGCTTCCGGCCCAGCCCGGCAGGCCCGGGGCCGGCCAGGCGACGAACGGCACCGGGCAGTACGGCTCGAGGACGGCGCGCAGCAGGCGCGAGTCGGGACCCGCAGCGACGACGGCCCGGGGTCGGCCGGACTCTGCCGCGCGGCGTACGGCCTCCTGCAGGGGCTCTGCGGCGCCCGCCGCCTCGCGACGGACCCGGGCCCCGGACTCGGCCAACGAACGCAGCAGCAGGTCGATCCCGGCCAGCGCCCGCTCGTCGTCCAGCCTCGACTCGTCGAACCAGGTCATCGGAGTCACTCGCCCTTGGTCGGACGGGCCTCGTCGATGAGCAGGACGGGGATGCCGTCACGTACGGGATAGGCCAGGCCGCACTCCCCCTGGCAGACCAGCTCGCTGTCAGCCTCGACGGGCAGCAGGTCGCCGTGGCACTGCGGGCAGACGATGATCTCGAGCAGCTTCTCGCTCAGGCCCAAGGCGCTCATGCGGGATTGTCCTTTCGGATGATGGCGAGCGCCTCGTCGCGCACGCGCTCCATGGTGAGTGTGTCCTTGCCCTCCGCGTTGAGCCGCAGCAACGGCTCGGTGTTGGAGGCGCGGACGTTGAAGGACCAGTCGGCGTGGGAGAGGGTCAGTCCGTCGAGCTTGTCGACGGTGACACCGTCGCGCCCTGCGTACGCCCTCTCGATCTCGGCCACGGTCGCGGCCTGGTCGGGCACGGTCGAGTTGATCTCGCCGCTCATCGGGTAGCGGGCGTACGCGGCCAGCAGCTCGCTCAGCGGCTTGTCGGACTCGGCGAGGGCGCCGAGGACGTGCAGCGCCGCGAGCATGCCGGAGTCTGCGCGCCAGAAGTCGCGGAAGTAGAAGTGACCGCTGTGCTCACCACCGAAGGCGGCCCCGGACTCGGCCATCACGGCCTTGATGTAGGAGTGGCCGACACGGGTGCGCACCGGGGTGCCGCCGAGCTCGGCGACGATCTCGGGGACGGCGCGGGAGGTGATCAGGTTGTGGATGATCGTCGCGCCCGGCTCCTGGACCAGGGCACGTTCGGCGATCAGGGCGGTGATCGCGCTCGGGCTGACCACCTCGCCCCGCTCGTCGACCAGGAAGCAGCGGTCGGCGTCACCGTCGAAGGCCAGGCCGGCGTCGGCGCCGGTCTCGCGCACCTTGGCCTGCAGGTCGACCAGCGTGGTCGAGTCGAGCGGGTTGGCCTCGTGGTTGGGGAAGGTGCCGTCGAGCTCGAAGTACATCGGGATCAGCTCGACGGCCTCCTCGCCCAGACGGCCGAAGACCGCCGGTGCGGTGTGGCCGGCCATGCCGTTGCCGGCGTCGGCGACGACGGTGAGCCTGCGGCCCTTGACCGGAGCCAGGGAGAGCAGGTGCGCGGCGTACGCCTCGAGCACGTCGGTCTCGCTGATGCTGCCGGCGACCTGGGCGAGCGGGGCCGCCCCGGAGATGACCAGGTCGCGGATCTCGTCGAGCCCGCTCTCGGCGCCGACCGGGACCGCGTTGGCCCGGCACAGCTTGATGCCGTTGTACTGCGCCGGGTTGTGGCTGGCGGTGAACATCGCGCCCGGCAGGCCGAGGTGGCCGGAGGCGAAGTAGAGCTCGTCGGTCGAGGCCAGCCCGATCATCGTCACGTCGGCGCCGGCCTCGGTCGCGCCCTCGGCGAAGGCCCCGGAGAGCGCGGGCGAGCTGGGACGCATGTCGTGGCCGACCACGATCTCGCCGCCGCTGGCGCCGACGACGTGGACGAAGGCCCGCCCGGCGAGTCGGGCGAGGTTCTCGTCGATCTGGTCAGGGACGGTGCCACGGACGTCGTACGCCTTGAACACGGCGTTGGCGACGTCGGGGTCGACTCTCTCCGGCATGTCCGGAACTCTAGTCGTCCTACTCGGACGTCAGCACGCGGAGGTGGCCGCGGCGGGTGCCCCCGGGGCGAGCCTGGCCGTCGCTCGATCCGGGGGCGTCGGCCTCGTCCGGCCCGGTGGTGCCGGCGGGTCCTCGGGGAGCGGGAGCCGGCGGGCGGGCGGCCTCACGCACGGCGTCGGCCAGCGCGAGCAGGTCATCACCCTTCGGCTGCGGGTCGACGGGCTCACGGGCCAGCCGGACGACCTCCCAGCCCCGGGGCGCGGAGAGGCGCTCGGCGTGCTCCTCGCACAGGTCGTAGGCATGCGGCTCGGCATAGGTCGCCAGCGGGCCGAGGACGGCCGTCTGGTCGGCGTACACATAGGTGAGCGTGCAGACGGCTTGGCGCTGGCAGGCGGTTCGCGAACAACGACGAGCAGTCACGAGTGAACCGTACTCCCCTGACGCCAGCCGCGCAGTTAGGCTCGCGTACATGACCAGGCACAGGGATCGACATGGCCGTGGAAGACGCGGACCGATCGCCGTCCCGACCGACCCGAAGGTCCCGGTCCTGCGCACCCGGCGCGAGCGCTTCGACGACATCGCGCTCGGGATCGTCACCGAGATCGACGGTCGCTGGCAGTCGCGGCTCGGCCTGATCGAGTACGCCGTCGAGGAGTCGCCCGACATCCCGAAGGAATGGACCGTCGACGACCACATCCCGCTGGGTTCGCTGGAGCGCGGCTCCGGCGCCGACCCGGCGCGCCTGGTGATCTACCGGCGACCGATCGAGCACCGCTGCCACACCCGCGCCGAGGTCGAGGCGATGGTGCTCATGGTCGTGGTGGAGCAGGTCGCCGACCTGCTCGGGATCGACGCCGAGGATGTTGATCCTCGCTATCAGCCCTGAGGCTCTGGTGGGTCGTCCCGTCTTACCGGCCCTTGGGTACTGAGATTTTGGGGCTGGTCTGGGCCGCCGACCCTGTCCTCGAGTATTTCTCGACCTGCCCCGGAGTCAAGGACGGCCTACGGCCGCCGGCTTCGCCGGCCGCTTCGCGGTCCTTGACACCGGACCATGTCGAGAAAGATTTGGCTGGCTATCAGGGGCGGCGGCCCCAGTGTGGCCGGGAGACAGTCGCCCCTCGGGAGGTAGACGCTCCACGGTGAACGAAAATTCGTTCACCCCCACCAATCCGCCCAGCCTCCTCCGGGTGAAAGAGAATTTTCTTTCACGGACTCAGCCACCCTAGGCGGCGTGGCAGCAGTGAACGAACATTCGTTCACCCCGGATCCCAAGCCCCTGCCCAACCCACATCACCGCGCCACACCCCTGCCGCCGACCCGATAATCAGCCAAAATTCTCAGCGACGGCCGGTGTCAAGGACCGCGAAGCGGCCGGCGAAGCCGGCGGCCGAAGGCCGTCCTTTACTCCGGACGCCGCTGAGAACACCCTCCCGTAACGGGTCGGCGGCAAACACCAACCACAAAAACACAGCAGCCAATGCGCGCCGAAAAGAAGTACTCAGGGCTTCAACGGCAACGGCAACCCCGGAGCAACCCCGGCGGTGCGTACCTCCGAGCGCAGCGGACGGAACGGTACGACCGCATCGCCCTCCCCGCTCATCACCACGGCGGCATTGACCTCGACACCCTCAGGCACCAGCTGGATCAGCGCGGCCTCCGCGGGCACGTCGATCTCGGCGCCCAGCCCGGGGCCGACCTCGACGGACTTGGCCTTGAGCGCCTTGCCCTTCGCGGTCATCGGGACGATCTTGACGGTGCCGCTGCTCCCGGTCTTGGCGACCGGGCCGGCGATCACGACCCGCTTCTTGTCGACGCTGGGACCGACCGGGACGACCACGGCGGTCGCCTTCGAGACGGTCTCGGTGGCTGTGGTGATCGCGACGTCGCCGCGGTCGACCGAGCGCATCGCGGTAGTGACCGGGCCGGTGGCGACGATCTCGACACCGTAGGCGTCGTCGGCGTTGTCCTTGCCGAGCAGCTTGGTCAGGTCGACCTGCGCCTGGCCGTTGGGCGGCACGCTGATCTCCGGGGCGCCCTCCGGGGTGAGCACGTTCTTCGGCGTGAGCAGGCGCAGCTCGGCGCTGACCTGGGCGTCGCCCGGGTTGACGACGGTGAGCGTGCGGCTCGCGGAGTTGTTGGGGTAGCCGACCAGCAGGTTGGTCTCGGCCGGCGTCGACTGGCCCGGGAAGTAGTCCTCCTTCGTGGCCCCGGTCTCGAGCGCGACGGCGCGGTCGCGCACCATCACGCCGGCCTGGCCACGTACGACCGTGGTCTTCAGGGACAGCTCACCCTTGCGGGGAATCACGTGCAGCAGGTCGAAGGTGCGGGTGGTGTTGCCGGGGATCGCGACGCCGCGCAGGTCCTCGGGGACCGCCACCACACCCTTCTCGTCGTAGAGCGAGATGTCGACGGTGGCCGCGCCGCTGTTGGGGTTGGTGAGCTCGAGGACCGAGTTGTGAGTGGCGCCGGCACCGACGCCGGGGAACCACGCCTCGGCCTGCGGAGCCACGCAGCCCGTGGCCGCGAGCGGCTTGGCCGTCGAGCGTCCGGCGACCAGACCGGGGGCGACCTCCTTGCCCGCCTTCACCACGACCGAGCCGGGCTTGACGGATGCGGCGGTCACCTTGCCGGACGCCGCGGCGGCCTGAGCGCCCTTGCCGGCACCCGGGCCGCTGAGCGAGACCTCGCCGGAACCGTCGGTCGCGTTGGTGACGGCGAGTTGGTCCTGACCGGACTTCGGCTTGCCGGGACACACCACGGTGGCCGCCTTCGGCGCGCTGCTCTCGGCGGCGAGCGTCGGCTGCTCCCACTGGTGGGGCCGGTTGAGCAGCAGCGCCACGGCCATCGCCCCGATCAGGCCGAGCGCCACCAGAGCGGTGTTGTCGAGGCGGCGCCCACGCTGCCTGCGTACGCGGCGCAGCCGGGGCCGCGCTGCGGCTGCTGCCGCGGCGGCAGCCGCCATCCGGCCGCCCTTGGCGCGCTCCGGCTCGGGCTCCGGCTCCGCCGTCCGCATCTCGTCGGCGGTCGGCCATGCCTCGAACTGCGGCTCGAAGGCACCCTGGAACTCACCGGTCTGATAGCCGCCGGTCTGATAGCTGCCGGTCTGGTAGTCACCGGTCTGATACTCGCCTTCGTACGCCGGCGGGTAGCCCGTCTGGGCGAGCATCTGTCCCGTCTCGGGGCCGGGCACGTAGGGCTCCTGGGCATAGAGCTGCTCGGGCGTGTAACCCTCCGGCGCCGTCTGGCCCGCGGCATACGGGTCGGCGTAGGGGTCCAGCATCCACGGCTCCTGGCCGTAGACGTCGTCGGTCTGCGGATCGTGCGAGCGGTCGTAGGGGTCACGTGAGTGACTCATGCCGACTCCCTCCTCTGGATCAGCGTCGGCAGGCACAGGACCAGGACCACGAACAGCCCGATACCGGCCAGGACCAACAGGATCGTACGGATGATGGACTGCGACTCGGTCACGCCCGGGTCGCTCGGCTCGGAGTCGAGCAGCCAGGCACGCGTCGAGCGCTCGACGGTGCTCGCCTGGGTCACCGAGCCGGAGGCGTCGATGCCCTCGGCGACGGAGGAGTCGGCCGGCCCGGGCATCACGATGTAGGCGACGCCCTGGGCGGCCAGGTCACCGATCACCGCATCGTCGGGATCGGCGGCCAGGCGGCGTACGACTCCGGTGAGCTCGTCGGAGCCACCGGCGACCTGCGCGATCTCGTCCTCACCGAGGGTGATCCCGTCGTTGCGCAGGACGGCGTAGCGGATGCCCTCGTCGACCGAGCCGCGCAGCACGAGGACGCCGTCCTCGGGTCCGAGCGTGGTCGAGGTCGGGTCGAGCATGTAGGACGGCACCCCGGTGTGACCGAGGGCGCGGGTGTTGTCGGTGAGGTCGCCGGAACCGGCGTAGACGAACCAGCCGAGGCTGCCGACCACACCGACGGCGGCGACCGCGGCAGCCGCGCCGACCATGACCTTCCGCAGCCCGCTCAGGCCGTCGAGGATGGCGCCCTGGGCCCCCAGCACCGCAGCCACCACGGCGAAGCCCTGGATGGCGACCAGCGGGAATCCCCAGCCGACCCGGGCGATGCCGGCGTCGAGCTGGACCGGGATCCAGGACAGCAGCATGGTGACGACGGCCGTCGCGACCGCGCCGATCCAGCAGACCAGCACCGGGATGCGGGTGCGGCTCGGGATCAGCGCGAGCACCGCCAGCAGCGGCAGTGCCAGGCCCAGCCACCACGGGGCGCCGAGGTCGGCACCGTCGAGCCCGGTCAGGCGGCCCACGAGCAGGTCGAAGCCGCCGGCGGCCGGGGCCGGCAGCCGGCCCGGGTCGAGCAGCAGGCCGGCCCAGCCGCCGGAGAAGATCAGCGGCAGCCACCACGGGATCAGCAGGGCGACCGGCGTCGCGATGGCCGCGGCCGGCGGGCCCCACTGGTCGCGGTCGGTGAGCACGGCGGGCATCAGCCGGCGTACGGCGATGAAGATGACGGCCGCGAAGACGGCTGCGACGAGGAAGGCCATCGGCGCGAACGCGGTGATGACGGTCAGCAGCAGACCGGTGCGCCAGCCGGCCCGCCAGCGGCGGTCGGCGACGGGGTCGCTGAACCCGAGAGCGGCGTGCGCCAGCCAGGGCAGGACCGCGCCCACCACGACCGCGCCGATCCGACCGTCGCCGAAGGCGCCGCTGACGTAGGGAACCAGGGCGTAGGCCGTCGCACCCCACAGCAGCAGCCAGCGCGGGGCGCCGAGGTGGCTGATCAGCCGGCCGGCGACCCGCAGCAATCGCCAGGCACCGCCGAGCGCGATCGGGAAGCTGAGCAGCATCACCGCGGTGACGGCCAGGCTCGGGTTGCCACCGAGGATCGTGGCGAGCACCGCCAGCGGGAAGACGTGCGGCGGAGCGGGCACGCCCGTGCCCTGCGACAGCGCGTGCCAGGACTCGAACTGCAGCTGCCACCAGTCGCCGACGTTCTGGGGCGTGGGACCGAGACCGCTGCCGGCCACACCACCGAGCGCCGCGCGGGCGCCGATGACTCCGAGGATGCCGACGACGACCAGGAGCACCGCGACCGGGTTGGTGAACAGACGCACCAGCCATCCGGTCTCGGCCGGGATCTCGTCCTCCTCGAGCTGGGCCCGCTCGGCCTGCCGCTTCGCGGCGAAGGAGGCCGGGTCGGCCTCGGCCTGGGCCATCTGACGCCGTTCGGCGATGTCGGAGGCCTGCAGGGTGACCGCGGTGGCGACGTCGGAGACGAAGTCGAGACCGTGCCGGTAGGGCAGCCAGGGCGGAGGCAGCAGCGCCTTGACGGTGTCCTTGTCGGCGTGGGCCTGCTTCCGGCGGCGTCGCTTGGCGAGCATGATCTGGCCGGTGTGGCCGTAGATCCAGCCGAGCGCGGCCAGGTCGTCGAGCGCCGCCCCGGGGTCACGGACGAGGACGAAGCCGAGCATCCGCCACAGGGTCTGGAAGAAGAACCTGACCATCCACAGCGCCAAGGTGCCCGGACGGCCGTTGACGAGCAGGGTGTAGAGCGCCGCCCGCCGCTCCTGGTAGTGGATCCGGCGCCCGGTCAGCTGCGTCTTGCGTACGCCGCGGTGGGCCGCCTCCACGTGGAAGACGACCGCGTCCGGCACGGCGATGGTCGTGAAGCCGGCGTTGGCGGCCCGCCAGCCGAGGTCCATGTCGGTGCCGAGGACCGGGAGGTGCTTGTCGAAGCCACCGAGGTATTCGAGGACCTCGCGCCGGATCAGCATGCCGGCGGTGTTGACGGCCAGGACGCGGCGTACCTCGTCGTGCTGGCCCTGGTCGTACTCGCCCCGCTCCAGGCCGGTCTCGCGGTTTCCGGTGACGGAGATCGAGACACCCAGCTCGAGCATCCGGCGCAGCGAGGGCCATTCCCGGATCTTGGGGCCGAGGATGTCGGCCTCCGGGTATTCCTCGGCCGCGTTGAGCAGCGTCGCGAGCGCGTGCGGGTCGGGGGTGGAGTCGTCGTGGAGGAACCAGATCCACTCGGGCGGCTGCGCCGCCTGGTGGAGGATCCTGAGCGCCTCGTTGGCCGCATCCGCGAACGTCGTCGACGCCGGGAGCTTGACCACCTGGGCGAAGGTCTCCTCCAGGATCTCGACCGACCTGTCGGTCGAGCCGGTGTCGATCGTGACGGCAAAGCTCACCGGAGCCTGCTGGTTCCGGATCCCGTCGATGACGGTCGGAAGCCAGCCGGCGCCGTTATGAGAGACGAGGACGAGAGCGACCGACGCTTGCACGATCGGCAACCCTAGTGCCCAACTGGTGATAGTCCGAATGGACCTGTCGAGCGATCGGCGTACGCCCCGGCAGGTATTTACCTCCGAAAAGATCAGCAGGCCCGGACCGTGACGGTCCGGGCCTTGCTGGCTCGTGCTTGGTTATTGCCTCAGACTGCGCGCTTCTTCAGCTTGCGGCGCTCCCGCTCGGAGAGTCCACCCCAGATTCCGAAGCGCTCGTCGTTGCCCAGAGCAGACTCAAGGCAGTCCTGGCGCACCTCGCAGGTCTGGCAGACCTTCTTGGCCTCCCGAGTCGATCCACCCTTCTCAGGGAAGAACGCCTCCGGATCCGTCTGCGCGCACAGGGCGCGCTCCTGCCAGCCCCCTTCGTCGGTGTCCGGCTCGAGGAGAAACAGCTCTCTCATCGTCTTTCCGACCTTTCGACCCTATTCAGCTTGTTTTCGGGACCGTGACCCCAATTCGGGCCAGTCACCTCATGCCATCGGCAGGTAACCGATCCCCCCGTTTTTTGCGGGAACTGCCTCTGTTACGACCGAGGTCGATGTTTTGATGCAGTTCCAGTCCGAAATTTTCCCGAGATTCCTGGCGCTGTCTCCAGCGCTGACGGTCCACGGTTCAGTTTCGAATCACACTGATGAAATTACATGCCTGTCGGTGCCACAAGTCAACCCTCAAATCTGCTAGGGGCGCTTTAACACGGCCTGTCGGCACCGGCTGGAGCAGGGGCGCTGGCCCTCGTCTGAGAGGCTAGGACCATGCGTGACATCACCGTTCTCTCCGGCGGCCATGGTGGCTCGAAGTTCATCTCCGGGCTCCTCCACGGCATCTCTGCCGGCCGTTTCCCAGGCATTAGGGAAGATGCCCGGGTCACCGTGATCGCCAATACCGCCGACGATCTGTGGATGCACGGTGTCAAGGTCTGCCCCGACCTCGACACGGTGATGTACACCCTTGGCAACGGATTCGACCATGAGCGCGGCTGGGGCCGCAAGGCCGAGACCTGGTCGATCAAGGAGGAGCTCGAGGCCTACGCGGTCCCCGGCACCTGGTTCGGGCTCGGCGACCGCGACATCGCCACCCACCTCGTGCGCACTCAGATGCTCGAGGCCGGGTTCCCGTTGTCGCAGGTCACCGCCGCGTTGTGCGATCGCTGGCTCAAGCCTGTATGGGGCGACCGGGTGCAGCTGCTGCCGATGACCGACGACCGCGTCGAGACGCATGTGGCGGTCAAGGACGAGAATTCACCCAGCGGTCTCTCGGTCGTTCACTTCCAGGAATACTGGGTACGCCTCCGGGCCGGCGTGCCGGTCGAGAAGCTGATCTTCGTGGGGCAGGACGAGTCGAAGCCGGCCCCCGGGGTGATGGACGCGCTGCTGCAGTCCGACCTGGTGATCCTGCCCCCGTCCAACCCGGTCGTCTCGATCGGGACGATTCTCGGAGTGCCCGGGATCCGGGAGGGCCTGGTGGCCACCTCGGCCCCCGTCGTCGGGATCTCGCCGATCATCAGCGGTCACCACGTACGCGGCATGGCGGAGCAGATGCTGGCCGCGATCGGAGTCGACGCAACTGCCGCCGGAGTCGGTCTGCATTATGGGACGCGGGGCTCCGGCGGAGTCCTCGACGGCTGGCTGGTCGACACCGCCGACGCCGCCGCCGTCCCCTCGCTCACCGAGTCCGGGCTGAGGGCGGCCGCCGTGCCGCTGTGGATGTCCTCCGAGGACGCGACCGCCAACATCGCCGCCGCCGCGGTCGAGCTGGTGGCCCGGTGACGGGCCCCATGTCCGGGCGGGGCATCACCGTCACCGCCCCCGACGGCGTACCCGAGGTGCGGAAGGGCGACGACCTCGCCGCGCTGCTCCTCACTGCACTCGACTCTGGCCTCGAGCTCACCCTGGCCGACGGCGACATCGTGGTGGTCACCTCGAAGGTGGTCTCCAAGGCCGAGGGGCAGGTGCGGGAGGGGATCCGCGACGACGCGCTCCCCGGCGAGACGACCCGGGTGGTCGCCCGGCGCGGGCCGACCCAGATCGTGCGGAGCCGGCTCGGGCTGACGATGGCCGCGGCCGGGATCGACGCCTCCAACGTCGAGGCCGGCCACATCGTGCTGCTGCCGCTGGACCCCGACGCCTCCGCGCGCGCCCTGCGGGCGACGCTCCGCGACCGCACCGGCGCGAACGTCGGCGTGATCATCACCGACACCGCCGGGCGGGCCTGGCGCGACGGCCAGACCGACATCGCGATCGGCGCCGCCGGGCTCGAGGTGCTGGAGAGCTTCGCCGGCCAGGTCGACGCCTACGGCAACGACCTCGTCGTCACCGCCCCCGCCGTGGTCGACGAGATCGCCTCGGCGGCCGAGATCTCCCAGGGCAAGCTGGGCGCACGGCCGTTCGCCGTGCTGCGCGGCCGGGCCGACCTGGTCCGCGAGCCCGGTGACGACGGGCCGGGAGCCGCCGCGCTCATCCGCCCGGAGGGCTCGGACTTCTTCGGCTTCGGGGCCCGGGAGGCCGTCGTACGCGCACTGAAGGGTGCCGCCGAGGACCAGGCCCCGTTCGGTGCTCCGGCGAGCGTCGAGGAGCTCTCCACGGCCGTCGCCGAGGTCACCGGGACCGCCCCTGTGGCGCACGGGGACGGGCTCCGCGTGGACGGAGCCGACCCCGCGGTGATCGCCGCACTGGCCTTCGCGCACGGCTGGCGATGCGAGCGCGCAGACATTAATCACGGGGCAACTTCCCTTCTGCTACCACTGACCACCTAGAATCTGCGCGTCCCGACAAAAGACCCGAGGTACGCCGAACAGTGGCCAACAAGTCGCTCAACAAAGACCGCCGTGCGGTCATCAACGACATCCGCAAGAAGCAGGGCCGCGCCGAGCGCGTCCGTGGTGCGGCGATCGTCGGTGTCTGCGTCGTCATCGCCCTGGTGATCGTGGGTGCCGCCGCGTGGGGCCCGATCACGGACTTCTTCAAGACCAGCAAGTACGACGACGTCGCACTGCAGGACATCGGGAAGAGCGCGAAGGCCGCCGGGTGCCAGAAGGTGACCGAGATGGCCGCCGACGGCAACCAGAACCACATCGCCACCGGCACCCAGCAGACCTACACGACCGCTCCCCCGGCGTTCGGCCCGCACTGGAACGAGGCCAACGTCGCCCCGGCGGACATGTCGCGCAAGTTCTACACCGCGGCCGACCGTCCCGAGCTCGAGGCGCTGGTGCACAACCTCGAGCACGGCTACACGATCGTGTGGTACGACGACACCGTCTCCGAGGACGAGCTGAACACGCTCCGGGCGATCGGTGACAAGTTCGCCGGCACCTCCAACTTCCGCTACAAGTTCATCGCGGCCCCGTGGACCGCCGCCGATGCCAAGGAGACCGCGGTCGCCGGCGACAAGAAGACCGAGTTCCCCTCGGGCACCCACATCGCCCTCACCCACTGGTCAGCCGACCCGGCCAACCCGACCGAGGCCTCCACCCAGAAGGGTGTCTTCCAGTACTGCGAGAGCGTCTCGGGCGAGGCGATCAAGGACTTCATGCGGAAATACCCCTACACCTCCAGCCCCGAGGCCCAGGCCATGTGACCTGGTCCCTCAGGACGTACGAAACGGCCGTCTCCCTTCGGGGAGGCGGCCGTCTCTCGTTCCCGGGGCAGACTCAGGTGAGGTCGGTGCGGTCGGAGTCCTTGAGGGCCGCGACGATCTTCTTGACCTGCTGGGCGTGGGCACGGGTGGTGACCAGGACGGCGTCGTCGGTGTCGACGACGACGATGTCCTCGAGGCCGATGAGGGCGATCGTGCGGCCGGAGTGGGGAACGACCAGACCGGTGGAGTCGAGGGCGTGGACGAGGGTGTCGTCGCCGAGGATCGTGGGACCCTCGGGCGAGGCGGTGGTGGCGGCCTGGAGCAGCGTCGCGAGCGAGTCGAAGTCGCCGATGTCGTCCCAGCCGAGGTCGGCGGGCACGGTGGCCACCTTGCCGGCCGCGGCGGCCGGCTCGGCGACGGCGTGGTCGACGGCGATCTTCGGCAGCGTCTCCCACAGCTCCTCGAGCCGGGACGGTTCGGCGGCGATCGCCCGCAGCCGTTCGGTGAAGCCCGGGTCCGACTCCGCGAGCAGCTCGAGGAGGACCGTGGGGCGGACCACGAACATCCCGGCGTTCCACCGGTAGCGGCCGGTCGCGAGATAGCCGGCCGCGACCTCGGCCGACGGCTTCTCGACGAACTCGTCGACCAGATAGGCGCCGTGGTGGCCGTCCAGCGGCTTGCCCTCGGCGATGTAGCCGAACGCGGTCGAGGCGAAGGTCGGCGAGATGCCGATCGTCACCAGCCAGCCGTCCGCGGCGACCGCCGCGGCGCTGCGTACGGTCTCGTGGAAGTTGTCGACGTTGCGGATCACGTGGTCGGCGGCGAAGGAGCCCATCACCGCGTCCGGGTCGCGTCGCTCCAGGAAGGCCGCGGCCAGGCCGATCGCGGCCATCGAGTCGCGCCCGCTCGGCTCGGCCAGGATCGCGTCGTGCGGCACCTCCGGCAGCTGCTCGCACACCGCCCGCTCGTGGACCGCGCCGGTCACCACCATGATGCCGTCGCAGACCGGCTCGAGACGGTCGTAGGTCTCCTGCAGGAGCGTACGTCCGTGGCCGGTCAGGTCGCGCAGGAACTTCGGCTCCGAGGAGCGCGAGAGCGGCCACAGCCGGGTGCCTGCGCCGCCTGCGGGGATCACTGCCCAGAACGTCATGCCGCCACCTCCGTAGGGCACGTCGAAGAATACGGAAGTGGCGGCATGATGGACCCACTGGTCGCTCGCTGGCGCTCGCTCATGCCGCACACCTTAGAGTTTCGACGTGACCAGCTTTCCCGAGACCCTCGCCCGAGCCCTGCGGACCAACCCCGGCGGTCCGTTGGTGACCTTCTACGACGAGGCCAGCGGCGAGCGCCAGGAGCTGTCGACGGCGACGTACGCCAACTGGGTGGCCAAGGCCTCCGGCCTGCTCCTCGACGAGCACGGCCTCGAGCGCGGCGACAGCATCCGCATCGACCTGCCCACCCACTGGCTGGCCGCGGTGTTCCTCGGCGCCGCCTGGAACACCGGCCTCGTGGTGACCGACTCGGACAGTCCCGATGCCGTCGTCTGCGGTCCCGAGACCCTGTCGGCCTGGGCGGACGGCGCCGGGAAGCGGCCGACGCTGGCGTGCTCCCTGCTGCCGTTCGGCGTACGTTTCGCCGACCCGCTCCCCCCGGGCGTGCACGACGTCGGCATCGAGGTCTGGGGGCAGCCGGACGCCTTCACTCCGTGGGACCCGCCGACCGCGGACGACGCGGCCACCTCGTGGGCCGGCGTCGAGACGAGCCACGCCGAGCTGTTCGGGGCCGAGGGGAACACCGGACGGCTGCTCTCCACCGTCCCGTCGGCCTCACCGGCCGGCACCGAGCTCCTGGCCGCCCTGCTGGTCGGAGGCGGCTCGCTGGTGCTGGTCACCAACGCGACCGAGGAGCGCCTGGCGGCTCTCGCCTCGAGCGAGCGCGCAACGCAATTCCCGGACCGCTCGTGACGATGTCTCCATTCCGCACGGATATCGCCGCCGGATAAAACCCGTTCCTCACCGAGATATCGTCCGCTGAATTCAGGTTCTACCGATAGACGATGAATCGGCGCCAGCCTTGGATTCGTAATCCGGGCCGGCGCCGACAGGGCGCCCGACAAAACACGGTGGTGCGGCGCCCTACGGACCCGAGGAAGGGGTGGGCTGTCCTGGGAGTCCGTAGTCGATCGAAGGCGCCGCCCGCCGCGCCGCGAGGCGTCATGGGCGGGTCACAGGCTGTTCAGGAAGTCGATGACCGCCTGGATGATCTCCTGGATGATGCCGGGATCAGACATGAACAGACTCCTTTCCAAGTTCCCGAGAAACCCTAGAAATGCGAGCCGGTGACCGGCAGAGAAGCGCGTTGCGTCCCCCTGTCGCAAACTCGCCGAAAAACACGTTAGGCATACTTCACGGACCCTGTCCATGAATCCTCGGAATTACCGCGATAACGAAAATTCGTGACGCGCGGGTTCGGACGGCTATCCGAACTGGTCGTAGCCCCGCATGACGCCCATCCGCGACTTCCGGTCCCAGCCACCGCTCTGGTCGTGCTCATAGGCGAACCACATCCCGTCGGACCTGCGGCGCAGCAGCAGGTCCCCACCGGTCGAGGCGCCGCGCAGGTCCTTGGTCGCGAGGATGAAGTCGAAGGCGCTCGTGTCGATGCCCGGGTCGGAGTAGGTGGTCAGGCCACCGGGACCGTTGGTGCGGAAGACCAGCAGCTTGTCCGAGACCTTGAAGATCGCCTCGGGCGAGCCGTCGTCGGCGTAGAAGCGGCCGGCTCCGATGACCTGGGTCGAACCGTTGACCGCGCTGCGCATCCGGTAGGAGGGACGCAACGCACCGGTGCCGTGCCCGGGCCAGACCCGGATCTCACCGGTGGGGTGCTTGCCCAGGAGGTCGGGCCAGCCGTCGCCGGTGATGTCGCTGACCACGTCGATGACCGCGAGCGACTCGAAGTTGCGCCCGATGATGACGCCGGTGGCGAAGGTCTCGGTGCCGTTGCCCCGGTAGAGCCGGATGGTGCCGTCGGTGTGGCGGATCAGGATGTCGCCGTCGCCGTCGCGGTCCCAGTCACCGGCATTCATGAGTGTGGCCGAGCTGCCGCCGGCCAGGTTGGTCGCCCGCGGCGTACCGAACCGGGCGTTGCCGTCGGTGCGGATCACGACGATCCGCTTGTCGGAGGCTCGCCGGGCGACCAGGTCGGGGTAGCCGCGACCGCTGATCTGCGACTGCAGCTCCCGCGCCGCCCAGCCGGCCTGCTTCGAGCCCGCCTGCGAGCGGATCGTGCTCAGCTGGGCGTAGAGGTAGCGGCCGGGGCACGCGGTGGAGCCGGCGTCGCGATGGCCCATGATCGCGTGCGCGAAGGTGCGGTCGCCGATCCTGGTGGAGCCCTTGTTGCCGCGTACGCCGTGCAGCGAGAGCTTCCACGCGAAGAGCGTGCCGAACGCGTTCACCAGCGCGCTCGGGGGCGCGACGTCGTCGAAGTTGCCGATCGCGGAGGCGCCGAAGCTGTAGCTGTTGTAGCCCGACGTGTGGGCGCCCACGACGGGGCGGTCGACACCGCCGTAGCGGCCCTCCCAGATCCGGCCGAACTTGTCGACCAGGAAGTTGTAGCCGATGTCGCGCCAGCCGCGGCTCTGCACGTGGAAGGCGTAGATGCTCCGGATGATCCCCGGCACCTGGTCCCGGGTGTAGGAGTTGGTGTTGACGGTGTGATGCACGAACCCACCGCGTACCTCGTGGTAGTCGGGCGGGCCGGCCTCGCGCACGCTCTCGTCGGCGCCCCACTGGCGACGGCTGTAGATGCTGGGCTTGGGCGTGTACGCGGCCGCCGACAGCGTCGCCTCGCCCTCCTCGGCGCTCTCGACGCTCTCCGCGCCCTCGGCTTCCTCCGCCTGCTCCGGCGCGTCCTCGGCCCCGGTCTCGATCTCGGGCGACTCGCTGCGCGTCGAGCTCACCTCGCCGGGGGTGATCACCGCCAGCCGGAGGTCGGCGGGCACCTCGGCGCCGGTCAGCCGCAGCCGCGCCTGCACCTGCTCGACCTCGCCGACGATCGCCTCCATCGTGCCCGGTCGCGCCCCGGAGGCCTCGGCTGACGTCGGATCAGGAGCATGGTCGTCGATGTGGACGTCCAACGCCTGCCAGTCGCTCCACGTCCCGTCCACCAGCGTGCGTACGTCCGCCGCGACCGCCTCCTCCGGGACGACCGCGCCGGGCGCCCAGGTGAGCCCGACCGTGCCGAAGCCGTTGACGAGCTGCGGGAGGCTGGTGACGGTCACCGCATCGCCCGCGGAAGCGGCCCTCCTGGCTTCCGCGGTGAGCCGGCCCGTCACACCACGCCCGGACGCGCGGCCCTGGGCCAAGGGCGCGGTCAGCGAGATCTCCTCGAGGTGGGCGTCGACCGGCTCCGCGGGCACCTCGGCCGCGGACGGCACGGCGACCTGGCTGTCCGAGACCGGCACCTCGCCGGGGCGGACCACCTTCAGGTCGACGACGGTGCTCGCCGGGACCAGCGCGGCCAGGACGACCCCGAGCACGAGCAGCTGCTGGGTCGAGGCCACGTAGCGGGACCGAGCACGCTGAGTGTCGTTCGACTCGTCTTGTCCGGCCTGCGAAAACATGCGTGGATCCCCCTGGTTCCGTAACACCAGGGAACATCTTTCACATCAGCAACAGGGGACGGAAGAGCCCGCGGGGAACTACATATCTGTAATTCCTCGCGGGCTCACGGACCGAGTTGCGCTCAGACCTCCGCGCCGAGAGCGCTGTCGGCGGCCTCGAGCTGCTTCAGCTTGGCCGACCCTTTGGCGTCGTCCTCACCGTAGTGGAGGTATTCGATGCCCTCGTCGACGTCGCCGTCGAAGACCAGGCGGCCCTTCTCCAGGCAGATGACCCGGTCGCACATCCGCTTGACCGAGCCGGCGGCGTGGCTGACGTAGACCACGGTGCGGCCGCTGTCGCGGATCTCCTCCATCTTCTCCATGCACTTCTTCTTGAAGGGCTTGTCACCGACGGCGAGAACCTCGTCGGCGAGGAAGATGTCGGAGTCGATGTGGACGGCGACGGAGAACCCCAGCCGGGAGTACTGCCCCGAGGAGTAGTTGCCGACCGGCGAGTTGAGGTGGTCGCCGAGCTCGGCGAACCTCACCACGTCGTCGTAGATCTCGGCGGTCTCCTCGGCGGAGAGCCCGTAGATCGCCGCGTTGAGGAAGATGTTCTCCCGACCGGACAGCTGCGGGTGGAAGCCCGCACCGGTCGCGATCAGGCCGGCGATCTGGCCACGCGTCTTCACGACACCCTCGTCGGGGCGCATGACACCGCTGATCAGCTTGAGCAGCGTCGACTTGCCGGAGCCGTTGAGCCCCATGAGACCGACCGACTCGCCCTGCTTGATCGTGAAGGTGACGTCGTCCAGCGCCTTGAAGGTGTTGGAGACGGCCCGTCCCTTCATCTTCGCGACGGTGATGTCCTTGATGCTGCGGTGGTAGCGGAGCGTGAAGTTCTTCGTCACCCCGTCCACCACGATCGAGTCGGCGCTCATGTCAGACGCTCCGGAATCTTGTTCTCGTACTTGCTGAAGATCACCTGGGCGATCACCAGCAGGACCAGCGAGGCGCCGAACGCCCCAAGCCCGAACAGCCATAGGTTCTCGGGCAGGTGCTTGACAGCGGTCGCCTCGGGATTCGGGGTCGCCCCGACCCAGAAGGCCTGCTGGAAGAGCAGCACCGCATCCGCGATCGGGTTGAGCAGGTAGATCCAGGACCTGTCCCCGAGGAAGGCCTCGATCATCGAGAACGGATACATCATCGGTACGCCGAAGCGGATGTAGTTGGTCAGGATGTTGACCGCGCTGCCGAAGTCACGGAAGAAGACGTTGGCCAGGCTGAAGACCAGCGCCAGCGCCGTGCCCAGCGCCATCACGATCCCGAGCGCCAGCAGGAACGCCGGGATCATCGTCCAGGTCGGCGTCCACCCACCGAGCAGGCAGACGATCACCAGGATGATCGACGCCGGCACGAGGTGGTAGAGCGAGACCAGCATCGAGGCGACCGGGAACATCTCCTTCGGCATCGCCATCTTCTTCAGCAGACCCTTGTTGCCGAGCAGGGACCGGGTCCCCGCACCGAAGGTCTCGGTGAAGAAGTGGACGATGACGAGCCCGGCGAACAGGTGGACCGGGTAGTTGTCCATCCCCTTGTCCGCGCCCATGATCTTGCCCATGAACAGCCAGTAGACGCAGAACTGCGTCAGCGGGTTGATGTAGGACCAGAACACGCCCAGGATCGAGTTGGAGTAGCGACCGCTGATCTCCCGCTGCACGAGCAGCTTGAGCAGGTAGCGGCGCTTGAAGACCGAGAGCAGCCCGAGGTTCTCCGCCGGCGGTGCCAGCGGCGCGTCGACGATGCGTACGGGACGTTCATCAACTCCGGTTGCCATCGGTCCCCTTCTCCTCAGCGACCATCCACGGCTCGAAGGTCTTCTCCCACGCCTCCGGCGAGGTGAACTCGCTCAGCTTGGAGCGGTACTCCTCGGCCAGCTTGGGCCAGCGACGCTTGAGCTGGCGGTGCACCTTGATGGTGTCGCGCAGCATCTGGTTGAAGAGCTTCTTGTCGCGGCGGTAGAAGGCAGCACCCTGCTGGTCGTTCATCGACACGATGGCGCTGTCGTACTTGGTGATCCGGTACCACTGGTTGTCCATCGCGGCGAGCTCGGCCTCGGGGAACTCCGTGGAGAGCTTGCGCGGCTTCATCAGCTGCCGGATCGGTGCCTTGAGCGCGGCCAGCTTGACCTCGCGGTTGGTCGGCACGTCGGTGTCGTCCTTGCCCTTGCGCGGCGGCTTGTGGCGGCGCACCGGCGGGAACTCCTCACGGTCGGCCTTGAGCTGCGCGTCCGGGAAGTCCTTGACCATCTCGCGTACGGCCGGAAGCTGGGTCGCGAGGGTCTCGTGGAGCTTCTCGGGGCCGGCGAGCACGTCGAGCAGCGCCTGGTGGCGCAGCAGGACCGTCGAGTACTGCATCGAGACCAGGTGCTTGACCTGGTGGGAGAACGACTCGGTGACCATCCGGCCGCCGTCGTCGTAGATCGAGTGCAGCAGCGCGGCGACGAAGCGGTTGCGCTGGTGGAAGTAGGACTGCCAGTCGAGCGCGTCGTTCTTGTCGGTCCACGGGACGTGCCACACGGCCGCACCCGGGAACGAGACGGTCGGGAAGCCGGCCGCCTTGGCGCGCAGGCCGTACTCGGAGTCGTCCCACTTGATGAAGACCGGCAGCGAGAGACCGATCTCCTCGATCACCTTGCGCGGGATCAGGCACATGAACCAGCCGTTGAAGTCCACGTCGACACGCTTGTGCAGCCAGCGGGTCGAGCGCAGGTTGCGGGCGCCGAAGTCCCAGTCGCCGTAGACGCCGGGAGCCGACTGCCACCAGAACCGCCACGGCTGGACGATCTCGCCGTAGGAGTGCAGGCGGGACTTGGCGTAGAGCGAGAACATGTGGCCGCCGACGATGGTCGGCCGCTTGGCGAGGTCACCGAAGGTGATCGCGCGGATGATGCCCTCGGGCTCGCAGACGACGTCGTCGTCCATCATCAGGGCGTACGTCGCGGTGCCCTTGCGCACCGACTCGAGCTGCCCGCGCGCGTAGCCGCCGGAGCCGCCCAGGTTGCCCTGCTCGATGATGTGCAGCAGGTCGCCCAGAGCCTTCTCGGCCGCCGGGAACTCGACGTCGTCGACGACCTTCTTGGTGCCCTGCTCCATCACGAAGACGGTGTCGAGGTAGGGGCGCAGCGCCTCGTCCTCACCCATCTGCGCGAGCAGCTTGGCGCAGAAGTCGGGCTTGTTCATCGTGGTGACGCAGATGTCGACGGTGCCGTGCTCGGCACGGTCGTCGGGGACCTCCGCGGTCCACTCGGCCGAGGTGATGACGGCGTCCTCGTCGGAGGCGACGACGTCGTACCAGTACCAGCCGCCGTCGACGAACGGCTTCAGCGGCAGGTCGAAGGTGAAGGTGCCCTCGGGGTTGGTGCCGGTGTCGGCGGCGTCGACGCGCTGGGAGCGGCCGTTGGCCATCGACTTGTAGACGATGACGCTCGCGCCGCGGCCCTGCAGCGCGACGGTCAGCTTCACGTCGTCGACCACGGTGTGCCGGCGCCAGTAGCTGGCGGGGAACGCGTTGAAGTAGGTGCCGAGCGAGAGCCGCTCGCTCTTCAGGATCCGCAGCGCCGTACGCGACTCGATCTGGTCGGGGTGGATCTGGGTCCCGTCGTTGATCGACTGGCGGATCTGGGCGTTGTTGAGCGCCTGGGCCGTCTTGTCGGAGCCGACCTCGTACTTGTCGGCGTCGAGGATGGCGGCCTGGTTGTCGACGTAGAGCGGGAGTACGTCGGAGTCACGGTCCAGCGGCAGGATCTGCCGCTGGAGCAGTCGGGTCACGCTCATTCGTCAACGCCTCCGGAGGTGAGCGGGGTGCCGTCCTCGAAGTGGGGACGGAGCTTGTTCTCGAACATGGTGAGCGCGGACGCGATCGCCATGTGCATGTCCAGGTACTTGTAGGTGCCGAGGCGGCCACCGAAGAGCACCATCGGCTCCTTCTTGGCCAGGTCGCGGTAGACCAGGATCTTCTCGCGGTTGTCGGCGGTGTTGATCGGGTAGTACGGCTCGTCGCCTTCCTGGGCGAAGCGGCTGTACTCCTTCACGACGATGGTCTTGCCCGGCTTGTAGCGGTCGGCACGCTCGGGGTGGAGGTGCTTGAACTCCAGCTCACGGGTGAACGGGACCTCGGGGTCGTTGGCGTTGACCACGCCGGTGCCCTGGTAGTCGTCGACGTCGAGGATCTCGGACTCGAGGTCCACGGTCCGCCACGACAGCTTGCCGGCGGAGAAGTCGAAGTACTCGTCGACCGGGCCGGTGTAGACGATCGGGACCTTGCCCTTGTAGTCGTCGACGACCGTGAAGAAGTCGGTGTCGAGCAGGACCGTGATGTTCGGGTGGTCGGCCATCCGCTCGAGCCACGCGGTGTAGCCGTCGACCGGCAGACCCTCGTACTTGTCGTTGAAGTAGCGGTTGTCGAAGGTGTAGCGGACCGGGAGGCGCGTGATGATGTCCGGCGACAACTCCTTGGGGTCCTTCTCCCACTGCTTGGCGGTGTAGCCCTTGATGAACGCCTCGTAGAGCGGGCGGCCGATCAGCGAGATCGCCTTCTCCTCGAGGTTCTGGGCCTCCTCGGTCTTGAACTCGCTGGCCTGCTCGGCGATCAGCGCGCGCGCCTCGTCGGGCGTGTGCGACTTCCCGAAGAACTGGTTGATCAGCGCGAGGTTCATCGGCAGGGAGTAGACCTGTCCCTTGTACTTGCCGAAGACCTTGTGCTTGTAGTCGGTGAAGTCGGTGAACTTCCGCACGTAGTCCCACACCTTCTCGTTGGAGGTGTGGAAGAGGTGGGTGCCGTACTTGTGCACCTCGATGCCGGTCTCCTCGTCGAACTCGGAGTAGGCGTTGCCACCGATGTGGGGGCGGCGCTCGATGATGAGCACCTTCTTGTCCAGCTCGGAGGCGGCGCGCTCGGCGATGGTCAGGCCGAAGAGGCCGGAGCCGACGACGACGAGGTCAGGAGTGGTTTCAGGGGAGGACACGATCGCTCAGTCTAGGTCTCTGTGGGTAAGGGGTCGGTCAGGAGGAGGTGGTCGGGACGGTTCGCATACCCCGCGCGGCGCGCAGGGCCTTGATCACGTTGACGGCTTCGTGCTTGCCGCCTCGCAGCGGGCTGAGGAGGACCACAGCCGCGGTGATGAGCCAGGGCTTGAGACGTACGAGGACGTTCTCGCCGTAGCGGAGGTGGACGACGAAGAGGTTGCGGTACATGTAGAAGCCCTTCCAGCCGGCCAGGTCGTGCTGCTGGCTGAAGTCGAGCTGACGCACGAGCACCGCGTCGCGTACGGCCCAGATGGTGCGGCCGGCGCGGCGGGCGCGGATCGCGAGGTCCACGTCGTCGTAGAAGATGAAGTAGGTCGGGTCCGGGAGGCCGATCTCCTCCAGGACGGTGCGGCGGATCATGAAGCCCTCGAAGGCGACGTTCTCCACCGGGACACGCTCGGGCATGGCGTCACGGGTCGGGTAGGTGTCCATCACCGCGGCGGTCTTGGGCTTGATCGCGAGCGGGTTGCGCAGGTCGAACTTCAGCGCGGCCAGCTCGATCAGGTTGCCGTTGCGGTCCTCGCGCACCGAGAAGAGGCAGTCCTCGTCCTGGGCGAGCAGCACCTCGAGACAGTCGTGGGCCGGGACGACGTCGTCGTCGATCAGGTAGAGCCGGTCCCAGCCCTGCTCGACCGCGGCCTTGGTGCCGAGGTGGAACCCACCGGCGCCACCGAGGTTCTCCGGGCTGTCGATGACCTGGAGGTTGGGCGTGACCGCCTCGGCGAGGACCTGCGCGGTGTGGTCCGTGGAAGCGTTGTTGACGACGATCACGGCGTCGGCGGGCTGATCGAGCTTGGTGAGCCCGTCGAGCAGCCCACGCAGCATGTCGGCGCGGTTGTAGGTGACGACGACGATCGCGACCGTCTCACGGGTGGTGCTCAACGAAGGAACCTCTCGTGTCCACTGAAGTCCCCCCGGATAGCCGCCCACCACGCCTGCGCAGAGAGCCGGATCCGCTTCGGCTGCGGCTTGGTGAGCAGGTAGAACCATAGAGTCTTGGCCACGAAAGCCAAAGCGAAGGGCCACCCTCGGTAGTCGCGCAGGTTGAGCAGGTTGTTGCGTGCCATGCAGTAGTGCTTCAGATCGCTGGGCGTGTGGTTGTACGTCGCCCTCCCCCACGCCATCGGGGTGCCGAGATCACCGACGGCCGGGTGGCGCACCTGAGCCCCGACGACGGTCGCGATCCGGGCCCCCGCCTGCTCGGCCCGGAGGCGGTACTCGTGGTCGTCGCCCCAGATGAAGTACTCCGCCCGGGGGTAGCCGATCCGCTCCACCAGGTCGCGGGTGACCAGGACCCCGTTGAACGGGATCACGATGTCCTTGATCAGTCCGTCGGTGGCCGCGGCCTCGACGTCGGCGAGCTGGTGCACGACCTTGGAGCGGCCGGGGAGCCGGATCGGGAAGACCAGGCGTCCGGGGTCGCCCTCGTCGACGACGAGCGGCCCCCAGAAGTCGAGGTCGGTCTGCTTGAGGAGGAGGGCCAGGCAGTCGGGGTCGGGCAGGCCGTCGTCGTCCATCAGCCAGACCAGGTCGGCGCCGCGCTCGACCGCCAGCTCCAGGCCGTCGTGGAAGCCGCCGGCGCCGCCGCTGTTGCGCTGCAGCGTGCGCGCGACCACCGGGACCTGGCGCTGGCCGGGCTCCTCGGCACCGTCGAGCTCGGCGAGCCACTGCGACGTACCGTCGGTGGAGGCGTTGTCGATGACGATCACCTCGTCGATCCCGTCGACCACGTCGAGCCGCTCCAGCAGTCGCTGCAGCAGCTCGAGACGGTTGAAGGTCACCACGACGGCGGCGACGCGATTGCTCCCTGGCACGGATCCAGACTAGCCGCGACCGCGGGGTATCCCGGGAATCAGCGAGTCGCCGTGACGCCCCGTTAACGCGTTGTTCAACACGCGTGGCACGCTCAGCACGCCGAGGCGAGGTCGTCGGTCTCGTTGGCCTGGTAGCCCTTGTTGCGCGAACCCAGCGAACCGCCGGCCACGGGGCCGCCCTTGTCGGAGTCGCCGGAGGCCTTCGTCTTGTTCTTGGGGGCGGGCGCCTTGGTCTCGCCGTCGTCGCCGGTGCTGGGCGAGGCGCTCTGCTGTTTGAGGGCCTCCTCCATCTTCGGGGTCGCCTTCTTCACCGCCTTGCGCACCTCGGCGTGGATGTCGGACATGTCCGGGTCGGCGGTGTTGACCAGCGGCGGCACCAGCGAGAGCGTCGAGATCTTCTGCGACTTCGCCTTGAGCGCCAGCGCCGAGAACCGCTCGATCTCGCTCGGCGGGACCGAGGTGGTGATCGTGGAGCCGGTCGCCTTCGCGACGTCCTGGTAGTGGCGTACGACGTCGGCCGGGCTGGTCTGTTGCAGGATCGCGTTCAGGACGCACTTCTGGCGGGCCATCCGGGAGTAGTCGTCGGAGTCGTGGCGGGCCCGGGCGTACCAGAGGGTCTCCCAGCCGTCGAGCTTCCTCGTGCCGGGCTGGATGTGGGTGTAGAAGCTGTCGGAGGGGATGCCGACCGGGATCGGCTGGCGCACCTTCAGGGTGACGCCCCCGATGGCGTCGACGATCTCCTGGAAGCCGTTGAGGTCGACGATCGCGTAGTAGCTGATCTGCAGGTCGGTGATGCCTTCGACGGCGTCGACGGTGGCGGCCATGCCGGGGTCCTTCTCACCCTTGTAGAGCTCCTTGTGCTCCCCTGCCCAGGTGCTCACGCCGTTGAGGTAGCAGCCGTCGCAGTCGAAGCCGCGTGGGAACTCCTTGTCCATCGGGGAGCCGTCGTCGAAGGTGAAGTTCTGCATGTTGCGGGGCAGGCCGATGAGGACGGTACGTCCGGTGACCGCGTCGATCGAGGCGACCGTCAGCGAGTCGGGCCGCAGGCCCCAGCGGGTCTTCCCGCCGTCGGAGTCGGCTCCGGCGAGCAGCACGTTGAAACGGCCGTTGTGGGCCTCGGCGGCCTCCGCGCCGGCGAAGATCGCCTCGACCATGCCCTTGTGGACCCCGACCAGGTGGGCGCCGAAGATCAGGGTCGCGGCCACGGAGAAGGCCAGCGCGCCGTTGATCGCGACCACGATCCGGCGCTGCTTGAGGTCGAGCTCGAGCGGGCGGCCCAGCCGCCAGGCGTCGATGAAGAGCGCCGCCCAGGAGATCGCACCGGCGATGAGCGCGATCCGGAAGAGCCCGAGCAGCCAGGGCGTGGTGCCCAGACGGAAGATCAGGCCGTGCCAGAGCAGGGAGATCCCGAAGACCAGCCCGGCGGTGATCGCGAGACCGATGACGGTCCAGATCGCGATCCGGCCGACCCGGCGGTTGCCGGCGACGAGCTGGGCCGACCCCGGCAGGAGCAGCGTGATCAGCAGCAGCGCCATCGCGCGGCGGAACCGCACGCGGGAGGCGCGCTCGGCGGCCGTACGCTGCGGCCGGTAGTTCTGGTCAGCCATCTCGGGTCCCTCGGGTGATGAGTTTGCACCGCCAGTATCACTAGTCACACAGGTAACAGAGTGACGCGACGCGCCGACCAACTCTAGTCGTCGGGCACGGTACGTTTGAGCCCATGCCAAACCCCCGCAACCCTGGCAACCCGAACGATCCCCGGTCGCAGCAGTACGGCTGGGCGTACGGCGGTGGCCAGCCTGCTCAGAACTCTGGTCCGGAGCCGACCAACGTCATGCCCACCGTCCGTCGGCCTCAGGCCGGCTCGCCGCCCCCGGCGCCGCCTCGTGGCGGCTACGACCGGCCGCTGCCCCAGCCCGGCGAGATCGCCCCCACCCCTGGGCAGGGCGGCTACGGCAACCAGGGCTATGGCCAGGGCGGCTACAACCAGGGCTACAACCAGGGCTGGAGCCAGCCGAGCGAGTACGGCGGCAACGGGGGCTATGGCGGGCCGGGCGATGGCTACGGCGATGGCTACGGCGGCGGTCGCGGGGGCCGTCAGCCGAGGCCCAAGAAGCGCCACCCGTTCCGCAAGTTCGTGGCCATCGTGATGATCCCGGTGCTGATCCTGGTCGGCGCCGTCGCCTGGATCGGCATCAGCGCCTGGAACAAGGTCGACAAGGTCCCTTACGAGCCCACCGCGGGCGAGCGGCCGGCGGACCAGCCCGGCACGACCTACCTCGTCGTCGCCAGCGACTCACGGGAGGGCCTGACCGCCGAGGAGAAGAAGAAGCTGCACACCGGCGATGCCGCTGGCAGCCGCACCGACACCATCAAGCTGCTGCACACCGGCGCCGGCAAGACGATCGTGGTGACCCTCCCTCGCGACTCGCTGGTCCCGATCCCGGGCCACGGCACGACCAAGATCAACGCGGCTTTCGCCTACGGCGGCCCTGAGCTGCTGGTGCAGACGATCGAGCAGAACACCGGCGTACGCATCGACGGCTATGTCGAGATCGGCATGGGCGGCCTGGCCCGCCTGGTCGACGGCGTCGGCGGCATCGAGATCTGCCCCAAGAGCGACATGAAGGACCCGTTGGCCGGCCTGGACATCAAGAAGGGTTGCCAGGAAGCCAACGGCGCCACCGCGCTCGCCTATGCCCGCTCTCGTCACGTCGAGAGCACCGGCGACCTGGCCCGCGGCGTCAACCAGACCGAGGTCATCTCGGCGATCGGCAAGAAGGCGACCAACCCGGGCACGCTGCTCAACCCATTCAAGCTCGCCGAGATGGGCAAGGGGGCCGAAGGCCTCAAGGTCGGCGAAGGCATGAGCGTCATCGGCGGCGCGAAGTTCCTGTGGGCGTTCAAGGCGCTCGCCGGCGGCTCGGCGATGACCTGCGGCGTCCCGATCAAGGACTTCGCGGTCAACTGGCGCAAGGAGGACGCGCTGACGATGTTCGGCCACATCAAGGAGGACACCGTGGACGACATCCCCGCGGACATCTGCACTCCCACCGGCCTCCCGAAGAGCGTCACCGGCTGAGCCTCGGACCATTCGCAGCCGTCCCTACTGACTTTCGTCGGTAGGGACGGCTGCTTTTCGTCCACTGTCCCCGGCCGCGTACGTCCCTAGGTTCGAGGCATGATCACTCTGGACCACCTGACCAAGAGATACGGCGCGACCACCGCGGTCGACGATCTCACCCTGCAGATACAGCCCGGCCGGGTCACCGGCTTCCTCGGCCCGAACGGCGCCGGGAAGTCGACCACGATGCGGATGATCCTCGGCCTGGACCGGCCGACGTCGGGGACCGCCACGATCGACGGCCGCCCCTACGCCTCGCTGCGGCGTCCGCTGCGCGAGGTCGGTGCGCTGCTGGACGCCAAGGCCGTGCACCCCGGCCGCCGGGTGCGTACGCATCTGGTGGCGATGGCGCGGAGCAACTCGATCCCGGTGGCCCGGGTCGACGAGGTGCTCGAGCGGGTCGGCCTGGCAGGCGTCGGCCGGCGGCGGGCGGGGAGCCTCTCGCTCGGGATGAGCCAGCGGCTCGGGATCGCGGGCGTGCTGCTCGGCGACCCGCGGGTGATGCTCTTCGACGAGCCGGTCAACGGGCTCGATCCCGACGGCGTGCTGTGGATCCGGAGGCTGCTGAGGTCGCTCGCCGCGGAGGGGCGTACGGTCCTCGTCTCCAGCCACCTGATGAGCGAGATGCAGCAGACTGCCGATCACCTGGTCGTGCTGGGCCGTGGGCGGTTGCTCGCGGATTCCTCGATGGCCTCGTTCCTCGCCGGGCACTCCTCGCTGGAAGAGGCCTACTTCCGGCTGACCGCGGGAAGCGTCGAGTACGCCGGGGAGGTGGCCTGATGCTTGCTGCGATCTCGTCCGAATGGACCAAGCTCTGGTCGGTCCGCTCGACCTGGTGGTGCCTGATCGGGGCCGCCGCGCTGATGGCGCTCTACGCGGTCCCGTTGGGCCTCGACGCGGCCGAGCCCAACCCAGACATGTCCTACGCGGATCAACTCCTCCACGTCGAGGACGTCGCCACCGCGGGGCTGCTGTTCACCCAGTTCGCGCTGATCGCGCTGGCCCTGCTGACCGTGACCTCTGAGTACGCCTCCGGCAGCATGCGTACGACGCTGCAGTGCGAGCCCCGACGCGGCCGGGTGCTGGTCGCGAAGCTCGTCGTGGTCGAGGTGGTCGCCCTGGTCGTCGGCGCACTCCTCGCGCTCCTGGGCGCGACCCTCGGCTACCTGACGGCGGGTGACTACGGCGTCTTCGACGTCTCCGCGGTGGCCACGGTGGCGGGGAAGGTCAGCGTCTACCTGGGCGTGGTCGTCGCCCTGGCCATCGGGCTGGCGGTGGCACTGCGCAGCACGGCGGGCGCGCTCGTCGTGGCCTTCCTGGTGCTCTTCCTCCTGCCGATGGTGCTGATGATGAGCGGGATGGACCTGATGACCGAGGTGTCCTACTACCTGCCGGGCACCGCCGGCACGGAGTATCTCGGGATCGGGATCGCGACCCTCTTCGGCCTCGACGACGGGCTCCCCTACGACGGCAACGGCGGCCTCGGTCTCCTCGCCGCGTGGTCGATCGTCACGCTGCTGGCCGGCCATCTGGTGTTCCGCCGGCGGGACGCCTGAATCTCGACAAGCTCGATCACCGGCGCGCTTGGTCCTCGCTCACGAGCCCTGCCTCGTGGGCGAGGACCGCTGCCTGCACCCGGTTGCGTACGTCGAGACGACCGAAGGCGCTGCTCAGATAGGCCTTCACGGTGCCCTCCACGACATGGAGCCGGCGGCCGATCTCGGCGTTGGAGAGCCCGGCGCCGACCAGCGCCATCACGTCGCGCTCGCGGGCGGTGAGGGCGGCGACCTTGGCCCGCGCGTCGGCTGCCCGCGACATCCGGTCGCCGGCCCCGGCGCCGAGCTCGGCGATGACCCGCTGGGCCACCCGCGGGGAGAGGAAGGCGGCGCCTTCGGCGACCGCGTGCACGCCCGCGAGCAGCTCGCGCGGGTCTCCCGACTTGAGCAGGAACCCGCTCGCACCGTCGCCCAGCGCCCGGGCGATGTAGGCGTCCTCTGAGAAGGTGGTCAGCATGACCCGCGCGGTCTCAGGGGCGGTCCGGGCGATCTCGGCCGCGGCCGCCAGCCCGTCCATCCGCGGCATCCTGACGTCGAGCAGCGCCACGTCGGGCCGGTGGCGCTGGGCAGCCTCGACAGCCTCGCGCCCGTCGGCCGCCTCCGCGACCACCTCGATCGCCTCGTCGGTCTCCAGGATCGCGCGTACGCCGGCTCTGACCATCGCCTCGTCGTCGGCGAGCAGGACCCGGATCAACGCGCCACCTCGCGCCGCTCGACGCTTCGGCGGTCGGCGCGGGCGGGCAGGTCGGCGACGACCTCGAAGCCTCCGCCCTGGACCGGGCCGTGGCGCAGCGTGCCACCGGCGGCCCGCGCCGCCTCGTCGAGCCCCGCCAGACCCAACCCGGTCGTCGCTCCTGCCCGCGGCGGAAGCGTCGCTCGGCCGTTGCTCACCGAGAGGCGTACGCCATCGGGTTCACGCTCCTCCACCGAGACCGTCACCGACGACCCCGGAGCGTGCCGGGCGGCGTTGGTGAGCGCCTCCTGCACGATCCGGTGCGCAGCGGCGTCCCGCACCGGGGCGGTGCCCTCGGTGAGCGAGCCCACCAGGCGTACGTCCATCCCCGACTCACGAGCGCGCTCGACCAGGCCGGCGATCCCGGTCGCGGCGGGGGTCAGAGGAGCCTCCTCGGCGGCAGGACGGAGGACGCCGACGATCTCACCGAGTCGCTCGGTGGCCCCGGCGGCGGCCTCCCGGATGTCGCCGGCCGCCTTCTGGTGGGCCGCGGAGAGTCCCGGCGCCACCTCGAGCGCACCGGCGCGCAGCGCGATCAGACTGAGCTCGTGGCCCAGGGAGTCGTGCATCTCCTGGGCGATCCGGGCCCGCTCGGTGAGCTGGGCCTGCTCGATCTCGGTCGAGTGGTGGCGGGCGACCTGGCGCAGGTAGCGGCCGCTGAGCCACGGCAGCGCCATGAAGATGATCATGTTGCCGGCCATCGCCACCTGCACACCACCGCCGTTGACGGCGGCGTCGAGCACGGTCAGCGTCACCACGGCGACGCCCACCACGGCCACCGACGGCCAGGCTCGGTCGGCCCATCTGCCGACGAGGAAGCTCACCAGGGCCGCGAACGCGACGTAGCTGATCAGTATCCAGCCGTCGTTGGCCACCACCGTGCCGCCGACCAGGACGCACACCAGTGCCACCGCGACCGCCGGGTGCCTGCGCCGCAGCCACATCGCGAGCGCGACACCGACGACGCCCGCCACGGCCGACCAGCCCGACCACTGCGGATGGCCGGCGCCGCTCATGTAGAGGTGCTCGGCGGCGACCGCGACGACCAGCAGTCCCGAAAGGATCGACTCCCAGACCCGGGGCCGGCGCAGCAGACTCACGCTCCCCACGGTAGTTGCCGCCCTGCCCGGGCTGTACCGACTTTCGACAGTAGGTGAACCCGACCCGTCCGCGGCCGAACAGAACCAATCCCCGGGCAGGGGGTCTCGACAAGCTCGACCACCGGTGCAGACTGTGACCCATGGCTTACGAGACCCTGACCTTCGACGTGGACGCCGACGGCATCGCGCTCCTGACTCTGAACCGACCGGACGCGCTCAACTCGTTCACGGTGACGATGGCACGCGAGCTGGAGGAGGTGTTCACGACCGACGCGATGGCCGACGAGGTGCGCGCGGTGATCGTGACCGGCGCGGGGCGGGCGTTCTGCGCGGGGATGGACCTCTCGGCCGAGGGCAACGTCTTCGGCCTCGACGAGTCGCTGCACCCGACCCCCGAGAAGCTCGCCGAGCACCTCGCCGACCCGGCCAAGCACCCCGAGTACGCCGAGGGCGTACGCGACACCGGTGGCAAGGTCACCCTGGCCATCCACGCGCTCCCCAAGCCGGTGATCGCCGCGGTCAACGGCCCGGCGGTCGGGATCGGCGCCACGATGCTGTGCGCGATGGACGCGCGCCTGGCCTCCTCCAAGGCGAAGATCGGCTTCGTCTTCGGCAAGCTCGGCATCGTCCCCGAGGCCTGCTCGTCCTACTTCCTGCCGCGCGTGGTGGGCGTGCCCCGGGCCCTGGAATGGCTCTACACCGCGGAGATCCTCGATCCCGACCAGGCCCTCGACGGTGGCCTGGTCCGCAGCATCCACCTGCCCGACGAGCTGCTGCCCGCCGCCTTCGAGCTGGCCCGGAGGTTCACCCAGAACCGGTCGCCGGTCGGCACGGCGCTCGTGCGCCAGCTGATCACCCGCAACGCCTCCGCGCGTCACCCGCTCGAGGCGCACCTGAGCGACTCCCTGGCGATGTTCTACGCCTCGATCGGCGACGGCAAGGAGGGGGTCGCGGCGTTCCTGGAGAAGCGAGCCCCGGAGTTCACCGCGAAAGGCTCCGAGGTCCCGGACGTCTTTTTACGCTCTGACCTGCAGCGATAGCCGCGAACCCCCTGTTGTGCCGGGGGATCCTGCGTTACCGTCGAAAGTGGGCCCGCCCGCTGGTCCCTCACCCGGGTGTGGCCGCGGCCGGCACGCAACGCCTAACCCGAGATGGGCGCGTGTCGGCCGCCTCTCGGTGCTAGGCGCCGACCCGGCGTGCGTACTCCTCGACGATCGCGTCGACCGGCTGGTCGACGTCGATGGCGATCCCGGCCTCGTCGGGCTCGAGCGGCTCCAGCGTGCGGAACTGGCTGTCCAGGAGCGAGGCCGGCATGAAGTGGCCCGGCCGGCTCGCCTGGCGGCTGGCGATCACCTCGCGGGTGCCCTCCAGGTGGAGGAAGGTCACCTCCGGGCTGTGCCGGCGGAGCTGGTCGCGGTACTTCCGCTTCAGCGCCGAGCAGCTCATCACGCCGCCACGCTCCTCGTGCCTGGCGAGCCACTCCCCCACGGCCTCCAGCCACGGGTAGCGGTCGTCGTCGTCCAGCGGGACCCCGGCGGTCATCTTCTCGATGTTCGCCGGCGGATGCAGGTCGTCGGCGTCCTCGAACGGCACCCGCAGCCTGCCCGCGATCGCCGCGCCGATGGTCGACTTCCCCGAACCCGAGACACCCATCACGACCAGCACCGGTTTCGCCATCAGGCCATCGTACGGGCGTAGAGGAGCTCGAGGTCGGTGAAGTGTCGCTTCGTTCCCGCCTCCTGGTAGGAGGACGTGTCCGCCATCGTGTAGCCGTGCGGAGCGTCGGGGTAGATGAGGTTGGTGTGGGCCACCCCGGCGTCCTCGAGCGCCCGGCCGAGGTCGGCGACGTTCTCCGGTGTCATCGAGCGGTCGTGGTCGGCGTGCCCGAAGTAGTACTCCGCCTGCGTCCCGGCGATGCAGGTGTGCGGCGAGTCCTCGTCCGCGGTCACCAGCCCACCGCCGTGGAACCCGCCGACCGCGACGAACTCGTCGGGGAACCGCCCCGCGGTCCGCACTGCGATCCGCGCCCCCATGCAGTAGCCGTGGGTCGCGAGCGGGCCGGTGACGTACGTCTGGAGGGTCTGGACGTACGCCGGGATGTCGAGCGCCAGCCGGTCCACGGTGAGGCCCCGCACCCGGGCCATCGCACCGTTCGCGAAGAACGCGTCCCGCGCCGCCGGCTCGCGGAGGTCGGCGGTCGGCGCCAGCTCGGCCACGCCGCCGTCGCGGTAGAACACGTGGGGCGCGAGCACGACGTAGCCCCAGGACGCGACCCGCTCGATCATCTCGGCCAGCCGCGGCCGCAGGCCGATGGCGTCCATGTAGACGAGCACGCCACCCTTCGGTGCGCTCCCGTGCCGGGCAAGGTAGGCCTCGGCGGTGCCGTCGGGCGTCTGGATCTCGATCTGTTCAACCACGCCGATCACGCTACTGCCATGCTCGTAGTCATGACCCAGCACCTTGATGCGCTGCACCTCGAGTCCTCCCGAGCGGTCCCGGTCGCCTACGAGACCGCCCTCGCCCGCGTCCTCCCCGCCCCGCTGCCCCAGATCTTCGGCCACCGGTACGCCGCGATCGGCCCGATCGCCGAGGTCCGTGACCAGGCCGGCGGTTGGGACTCCGTCGGCGAGACCCGCACCATCGTCCTCTCCGACGGCGCGACGATGCGCGAGACCCTGACCGGCATCGACGCCCCGTCGTCGTTCACCTACGAGATCACGCCGCTCTCGGGCCCGCTCAAGCTGCTGGTCGGCCACGTCGCCGGCCGCTGGTCCTTCGCCCCGGCCGGCACCGGCACCCGGGTCACCTGGTCCTGGGACGTCACCCCCACCTCGTCCGCCGCCTCGCTCGCGATGCCCGTGTTCGGGTGGATGTGGAAGGGGTACGCGCGGCAGAGTCTGGAGGCGCTCGAGGAGCTGTTGGTCGGCGCCTGAGCTTTGCTTGGCTCTTGATTGGCACGCCGGCGGGTTGGTGTGTTTTGTGGTTGGTGTTGCCGCGGTGATGTGGGTTGGGTAGGGGCTTGGGATCCGGGGTGAACGAATTTTCGTTCACTGCGTTGCGACCGGGCCCCCAGGGTGGCTGAGTCCGTGAAAGAAAATTCTCTTTCAGCTGGAGGAGCTGGGCTGATTGGCGGTGAACGAATTTTCGTTCACCGTGGAGCGTCTACCTCCCGAGGAGCGACTGTCTCCCGGCCACACTAGGGCCGCCGCCCCTGATAGCCAGCCAAATCTTTCTCGACATGGTCCGGTGTCAAGGATCGCCGAAGGCGACCGGCGTCAGCCGGCGGCCGCAGGCCGTCCTTGACTCCGGGGCAGGTCGAGAAACACTCGAGGACAGGGTCGGCGGCCCACAGCCGACGAAAACACAGTCGCGAACCCGCGGCGAACCAAGACGGCCGAAGCCGCGTCACTCCACCCCGTGCCGCTTGATGAACGAAAGAATCTGCTCGGAGAGCTCAGGCCGGCACACGATGACATCAGGCAGGTAGACGTCGTCCTGGTTGTAGCGCAACGGCGAGCCGTCGATCCGAGACGTGAACAGCCCGGCAGCGGCAGCAACGGCCACAGGCGCAGCGGAGTCCCACTCGTACTGCCCACCCGCGTGGACGTACGCATCGGAGATGTCGCGCACGACCGACATCATCTTCACACCGGCGGATCCCATCGGCACCAGCTCGGCGCCGAGCTCCTCGGCCAGCGCCTCGACGAACGCCGGCGGGCGGCTGCGGGAGACCGCGATCCGGGGGCGGGTCGCGGTCGACGGCGGGACGACCGGAGCGGCACCGGTGTGGAAGGTGCTCTGCACGGACGCGTCCGCGAGCGCCGGCTGCGCGACCGCACCCGCGATCAGCTCACCGCCGTTGGAGGAGCCCCACAGCGCCACGTGCACGGCCCAGTCGTCGCGCGGCGGCTCGGAGAACTCACGGGTACCGTCGAGCGGGTCGATGATCCACACCCGGTCCTTGGTGAGCCGCTCCTTGGAGTCCTTGCCCTCCTCGGACAGGACCGCGTCCTCCGGACGGTATTCGGCGACGAGCTCCATCAGCAGCTCGTGGGCCGCCAGGTCACCGGCGTCCTTGAGCTCCTTGCCCTCGAGCCCTGAGGTGGCGCGCACCTCGAGCAGCCGGCGGCCGGCGGTCTCGGCCAGCCAGGCGGCCAGCAGGTGGTCGGAGGCGAGGGTCTCGGGAGTGGGCACACCAGCTTCGAAGGTCACCCGCGGCACTCTAGCGAGACCGGCGCCCGGACCTGTACTGAGCCCGATATAGGCCCAAGCCGAGCCCGATCGCGGCGACCAGCGCGACCCCGGTCAGCACCGAGCGCAGGATCAGCCCGGTCTTGGCCTGCTCGTGCTCGTCGGTGACCGCGTCGGCCATGGTCTCGGTCGACTTCACGATGACCTCGCGAAGGCTCTGGATGTATTCCACGGCGCCGTCGGACCAGGTGCGTACGATCGGCTCCCCCTTCGACGCCGCCCGCATCTCCTTGGCGACTCCCTCGATGGTGCCCTTGGCGGCGACGTCGCGGACCGTACGCTGCGCCATCATCGCGCCCGAGCCCTTGTCGAAGGTGCCGTCGGAGACCCGGTCGAGCTCGGCCTGCAGCTCCGGCGAGGCACCCGAGTAGAACGCCGAGGAGGCCTTCACCCACGCGGCCTCGGCGTCGGTGAGGTCCTTGACCGACTTGGTGCTGATCTCGTTCTCCGACAGCGCCACGACCATGAGCTCGCGCTCGATGCTGAACGCCTCGGCTGCTGCCGTCAGGTTGCTGAGGTTGCGGATCTGGTCGGCGGTCTCGTCGTCCTCCAGCTCCGGCAGCTGCGCCGCGAGCATCAGCAGGTTGCTCGCCAGCCCGGTGTAGACCTCGCGGGCGGCGTCCTGGCTGGCCTTGTCGCCCTCCTGCATCTCGACCCGGTAGAGCTCGAAGTCGTCGAGCACCTCGGTGATGTCGTGGCGGAGCGCGCGCAGCTCGGCGTCGCCGTCGACGTCGATCTCGGCCGAGGCGGTCTGCCACTCCTCGACCGCGACGTCGGTGGTGTGCAGGTAGGTGGAGCGTACGTTGACCGGCGCCTGCGCGACCGGCTGCAGCGCGTCCCGCTCGAAGATCACGTCGACGGCGAGCTCGATGGTCTCCGGGAGCGACTCGCTCAGCGCGGCCGCACGGCCCGTCTCCGAGGTGTTCTGGAAGGCGGCGAACGTCGCCCAACCGCCGACGGCCACACCGACGAGCGCGACCGCCAGCAGGATGCTCAGCACCCGGCGACCACCGCCGGCGCGCTCTGCCGCCCGGGCCCCGCCGGTCGGGATCGGACCGCTCGCGCCGATCTTCGCGAACCCACCGGTCGACCCGGTGGCGCCCGCGGCCGGGAACGAGCCGCTGCCGGCGTACGCCTCGAAGGCACCGGAGGTGCTGATCGGGCCGGACGCATGGGTCGCGCGCGACCTGGGCGCCTGCGCGTCGAAGACCGGCAGCGGACCCGAGCCGGTGAGCACCGCGACGACGTCCTGCGCCCTCGGCCGGCGCTCGGGCTCCTTGGCCATCATCATCGCGACCAGGTCGTCGATGATCCCCGGCACCTGGACGGTGTCGCTGACCCGCGGGATGGGCGCGGTGGCGTGCTGGTAGACCATCGTCGCCGGGGCGCCGCCGGAGTAGGGGGTGCGCCCGGTGAGCATCTCGTAGAAGACACAGCCCAGCGAGTAGATGTCGCTCGGCGGGCCGACCTCGCCACCCGAGCCGCGCTCGGGCGAGAGGTAGCCGAGGCTCCCGACGACGTCGTGGGTGGAGGTCAGCCGCTGGTCGCCCAGCCGAGCGAGCTGGGCGATCCCGAAGTCGACGATCCGGATCCGGCGGTCGCTGTCGTAGACGAGGTTGGACGGCTTGATGTCGCGGTGGACGATCCCCTGGCCGTGGACCGCGGCGAGCGTACGCGCGGCCTGGACGATGACCTCGCCGGCCTCCCGGGCGACCAGCGGGCCGTGCGAGCGCAGGCGTTCGCCGAGGTCGGGACCGGTCAGGAGCTCCATGACGAGGAAGGCCATCGGCCCGTTGCCGGTGCGCTCGATCCCGGCGTCGTGGACCTGCACGGTCCCGGGGTGGCTGGCGGCCGCGGTCGAGAGCGACTCCCGACGGAACCGCTCGATCATGGTCGGGTCGGCCGACGTCCTCACGACCTTGACCGCGACCCACCGTTGCAGGGTGAGGTCCATGGCCTGCCATACCTCGCCCATACCGCCTCGCCCGATCAGGCGGTGCAGCTCATAACGGCCGGCAATCTTGGGGTGGGGGGAGGTTTGCATGGGGGACGTTCCCGTCGAGGATCCAGTTGTTCATTCGTGTTGGGTTGCTCACACAACGGCCTGGGAGTTTAGGGGACACTCACTAGTAGGCGCCAGAGCCACGCACAACGGCTTTAACCGTACGAACGACGATCCCGAAGTCCCGCAGAAGTGTCCAGTTGTCGACGTAGTCCAGGTCGAGCCTGACCGTGTCCTCCCAGGAGAGGTCCGAACGCCCCGAGACCTGCCACAGCCCGGTCAGACCGGGAGCAACCGCGAGTCGGCGATGGCCGTCCCGATCGTACATCGCCACCTCGCTGGGCAGTCCAGGCCTCGGCCCCACCAGCGACATCTGGCCCAGCACGATGTTGAACAGCTGGGGCAGCTCGTCGAGGGAGTACTTCCGCAGCACCCGCCCCACCCGGGTCACCCGCGGGTCAGCGCGGAGCTTGAAGAGCACGTGTCCCGGCCGGTGGTCGAGGGTGCGGAGCAGCGACTCCGCGTCGACGACCATGGTGCGGAACTTCCAGATCCGGAACTGCTTGCCGTTGCGGCCCACGCGCACCTGCCGGAAGAAGACCGGCCCCTGCGAGTCGAGCTTGATCACGACCGCCATGACCAGGAACACCGGGAGGAGCACGGCGACGGCGGCCACCGCGGCCAGCCACTCCCACACGTACTTGGCGACCCGGGTCAGCCGGGCCCGCAGGGCCTCGTCGACGTAGAGAAGGGTCATCGAGCCGAGCCGCATCGAGGCCGTACGCTGCGGGGTGACGTCCTGCATCCGGGTGCTGACCAGCAGCGGGAGCCCGAAGGACTCGCTCGTCCAGGCCAGCCGCTGGATCTCGCGGCCGGCGAGGTCGGGCCCGGGAACGACCAGCACGGCATCGGGTGCGACCGAAGCGATCGCGCCGGAGAGCCCGTCGGCGCGGCAGACCGCCGCCGCCTCCATCAGGCCGCCGCTGAGCCGGTGGGTCCACTCCGGGATCGCCCCGTGGTCATGGGCGGCCTCGACCACGACGACCCGCAGCGGGTTGCGCGGCCGGGAGCTGAAGATGTAGCCGACCACCCGGAACGCGAGCGCGGTCACCAGCCCGAGGATCGTCTGCACGACCAGCTGCGCCTGCGGCAGCTCGACCACCGCACCCAGCAGCCAGGTGGCCATGCTCATCGCCATGAACGCCTTGAAGACCCCCGAGACCGTCGCCCGCAGGCGCTCAGCACCGGGCAGGATCTTCGGCGCGGTGATCCTGGTGGCCAGACCCCAGACCAGCCCCCACGCCAGCGCGTTGGCGATCTCCTGTCCCACGAGAAGCGGCGCCAGGACCATCAATGCCAGCCCGTCGAGCATCGAGGCCTGCAACCGAAGGGAGGGTGCCTTGGCGGACACCCTCCGGCGGTTGATGTCGAGCGGGACTACTGTCTCCACCGACGCCAGCTCTATCGTCATTCATCTCCCCCATGGCTGCTGGGCGCCCGAACGCTACTTCATGCCAGAACAATGCGGGACGGAAGCGATCGTTGGGGGCCGATGGGGGTCCGGTTAGACCAAATGAGGGAACCGGAACCCACTGGTCCAGACCAGTTGAGTCACTCCAGCGACTGCGGCGATCGCCAGCCGAGACGGTGCGCGAGACCGACCGCGGCGATCTGGGAGGTCACCTGGAGCTTGGCCAGGATCGACTTCACCTGCGTACGCACGGTCGCCTCGGAGACGACGCCGATGACGGCGATCTCGTGGACGGTGCGGCCGAGCATCAGGTGGCCGAGCACCTGCGACTCACGCTTGGTGAGCAGCTCGATGCGGCGGCTCAGCTCGGCGACCTCGTGCTGGCGCTCGAACCAGATCCTGATCAGCCGCTCGCGGTCGCTGACCGCGAGCACGCAGGCGCCCTGGTAGAGCCGCCTGACGGTGCCCAGGATCTCGCCGAGCGGGCGGGACTTGGACAGCACCGTGCGGGCACCGTTGCGCAGCGCCTGCCCCCAGCGCGCCTCCTCGATCGCGCCCGTCACGACGACCACGTCGACGCCGGCCTTGGCGAGCGGCTCGATGAGGCGTACGCCGTCGCCGTAGCGCCCGAGGTCGAGGTCGAGGAGCACGACCTTCGGCTTGTTGCGGAGCACGACGGAGACCATCGTGGCGGTGGAGACGGGCTCGCTGGGCATCGGGATGCGGCGTACGTCGTAACCCTCCATCGAGACGGCGAGCTCGAGCGACTCGGCGAAGAGGACGTGGTCCTCGACGATGACGACTCGGTACTGGCTACGCGGCGACAACGCCATCGGAGGCACCTTCGTTCTCTGCTCCGACCTCGGAGCGTTCGATCACTGCACTGGGAAGGGTGACCACGAAGGTCGTACGGTCCGAGGCGGCGAGGCGGAGCGATCCGCCCATCCGCTCGGCGAGGGTGCAGGCTTCGTTGAGCCCGATCCCCTGGCCGGCCGAGTCCGGGCCACGGACACCCCACTCGAAGATCCGGTCGCGCACCTCGGGGGCCACCCCGGCACCGTCGTCGGAGACCTCGATCACGACCATCTGGCCCGACTCGCCCGGCTCGTGCCGGACCACGACCTCGACAGCGCCGGAGCCGTGCTTGGCCGCGTTGTCGAGAAGAATGTTGACGATCTCCGCCGCCGCGTCCGAGCTGCCGGTGGCGAGCGCGTTGCTGCGATGGTGGACGACCGTGGTGCCACTGGCCTCGTGGGCCAGGGCGAGGTTGTGGATCACCGCGTCGACGTCGATCACGCCGTTGTCGACCGGCATCGTGTCGGCGCCGCCGCGCTGTGCCCGGACGAGACGCTCCAGACGCCTGAGCTCGCTGCCCATCATGGTCAGCATCGCTACCCGGCGCTCGGGGTCGAGCGTCTCGGAGTTGCACAGCAGCTCGCTGGCCGAGCGGACGCCGGCGAGGGTCGAGGTCACCTCGTGCATCCGGGCCCGCTGGAGACGCTGCGTCTCCCGCGCGCTGAGCAGGTCGAGGTAGATCTCGTCGGCCGCCTTCGCCTCCGCAGCGCACACGCGCCGGTAGATGCGTACGGCGCCGTGCACCAGGCCCGCGGATGCCGCCAGCGAGGTGGCGACGACGATCACCGTGAGGAGGATCCAGAGGACCGCTCCGTGGGAGTGGAAGGAGACCCAGGGGCCCTGGAGGACGGCGATGAGAAAGCTCTGGACGCCGATGAAGACGGCAGTCGTGGTTGCGTAGGCGGTGCCTAGCCAGCCCGAGTTGATCCGCTTGAAAATGGACGTAGACATACTGCTCCCCATGACGGGTCGGCCAGTGAGGTGTGAGTCCCCGAAGCGGGCCGTTGTCGGGCCCTTCTCCCCCAGCCCGAGTTGTCGGGCCGTCCCAATTTGAATGTTGTGACCGATTCCTTCGCTGAAGGAAACGTAATCAGCACGTTATCGCCGCGCGACCGCATTTCGGGGCAATACCGAGAATTGAGGAGTCAAAGATTTCCGAGGTCGTCCGCAATCTACAGTGCGGGAAGCGTTGTCCCAGGTCATCCCCAAACTTGGGGCACTGTAGAACAGGTTTCTGATCCCTGGCTGTGACCCACCAGACTACTGATACCCCCAGGGATATCTGGCAGGGCCCCCGAGACGACCGAACGGCGCACCAGACATGGCAGGCTCGACCGTACGACTCAGGGTCGCCGTCTCGGCCGACGAGACGATGACCATCGACGCGGTGAGGGTCACGCTCGACGAGCGCGGCATCATCGTGACGGCGACCGCTGCCACCGACGCCGACCCGGCCGAGCTCCTCGTCGGTGACCCCGCCGCCTGGCTGGTGGTCACCGACATCGACGAGTGGGCGCAGCTCGACCGGGTGTGCGCGCTCGTGCGTGGCGTACGCCTGCCGGGGGTCGCGCTCACCACCGCTCCGCGCGGCGGGCTGTGGGGTGCGCTGATCGAGGCCGGCGCGGTGGAGGTGCTGCCCGCCGACACCGACTCGGACAGGATCGAGGACTCCCTGCGCGACGCCGCGGAAGGCCGCCAGGGGCACTCCCCGGCGGAGGTCGAGGGTCTGGTCGCGCAGTGGCACCTGATGCGGGACGGGCTGGCACGGATGCGCCGCCTCGTCGGCTCGCTGACCGCACGCGAGCACGAGGTGCTCGAGCTGCTCTACGCCGGCACGCCCGTCGCCCAGATCGCGGACCGCTTCGGGGTGGCACAGACGACGGTGCGGACCCAGGTGAAGTCGATCCTGCGCAAGTTCGGCGTCGGCTCGCAACTGGCCGCGGTCGCGGCGTACGACCGGTTTCTGCGGCCGCCCAGGAGCTGACCCTAGGAGTTGAACCGCTGCTGGGTCTTCTCCAGGCCCTCGGTGATCAGCGTCTCGATGGCGTCGGCGGCCGTGTCGACCACGAACGGCAGCACCTTGCGCTCGGTGGTGGAGAAGTTGGAGAGCACGAAGTCGTGCACCTCCTGACGCCCGGGCGGGCGGCCGATGCCGACGCGCACCCGGTGGAAGTCGCCGGTCCCGAGAGAGGACCGCATCGACTTGAGGCCGTTGTGGCCGTTGTCGCCGCCGCCCAGCTTGACCCGCATCGTGTCGAAGGCGATGTCGAGCTCGTCATGGATGGCGATCACGTGGTCGGGCTGGACCTTGTAGAAGGTCGCCAGCGCCTTGACCGGCCCGCCGGACTCGTTCATGTAGGTCCGGGAACGGGCGAGCACGACGCGCGGGCCGGGCACCCCCGGGGTCGTACCCCGGAGGCGCCCTTCCACGACGTCAGCACGGCCGGACTTGTGGGCACGCCACTTGCTGCCCAGCCGGTTGGCCAGCTCGTCGGTGACGAGGTAGCCGATGTTGTGACGGTGTCCGGCGTACGTCGGCCCAGGGTTGCCCAGGCCGACGACCAGCCAGACGCCGTCGGTCATCAAGTCCGAGGTCACTCGGCGTCGGCGGCCTCAGCGGCCTCGGCGGCCTCAGCGGTCTCACCCTCGGCGGCCTCGTCGGCGACGGGCTCCTCGATGGTGCGGGCCTCGGTGATGTTGACGACCAGGGTCTCCGGGTCGGTCACCAGGGTGGTGCCCTTGGGCAGCTCGACCTGGCCGGCCAGGATCTGGGTGCCGATCTCGAGGCCCTCGATGCTGATCTCGAGGCTCTCCGGCACGTGGGTGGCCTCGGCCTCGACGGTCAGGGTGTTGGCGTCGGTGACGACCATGGTGCCGGAGGCGGCGTCGCCCACGACGTTGACGACGATGTCGACGGTGACCTTCTCGCCCGCGCGGACGGCGACGAAGTCGACGTGCTCGATGACACGGCGGACGTCGTCGACCTGGACCTGCTTGGTCAGGGCGAGCTGCTTCTTGCCGTCGATGTCCAGCTCCAGCAGCGCGTTGGCACCGTGGTGCTTGAGCGCCATCATGGTGGCGTGGCCCGGCAGGGTCAGGTGGATCGGGTCGGCGCCGTGGCCGTAGACGACCGCCGGAATCTTGTTCTCACGGCGGATGCGGCGAGCGGCACCCTTGCCGAACTCGGTGCGCTTCTCGGCGACGATCTTCTCGCTGGACATGCGTTGAACTCCTCGATGAGTGGTGCTGACGTCAATGGCGCCCGGCTGGTCCAACGAAGGCCGTGCGACGAAGGCACGGCGTCCCTTTGAGGAGACGTCCACCTTGTCGATCACGGAGCGCGAGGCGCTCCCTCGCCGAGGCAACTGCCACAGACTATCCCCGGATCACGCTCACAGCGAAATGCGCGCGCGTGCTGACCTGCGAGGACGTACGTTGGAGGTCGTGTCCCTCACACTCGACGAGGCCCGCGCGCGGGCCGGCGTGATCAGCTCCGTCTCCTACACCCTCGATCTCGACCTCACCGGCCTCGAGACCTTTCGGAGCCACAGCCGGGTCCGGTTCGCCTCCACGGCGACCGAGACGTTCCTGGACCTGAAGGGCGCGCTCTCGGTGTCGCTGGTCGTCAACGGGGAGGCGGTCGAGGCTGCGTACGACGGTGCGCGGGTGGGTCTGACCGGGCTGTCCGAGGAGGCGGTCAACGAGGTGGAGGTGACCGCGACGCTGCCGTTCACGACCGACGGCGACGGGATGCACACGTTCACCGATCCCGTCGACGGGTCGCGCTACGTGTCGGCCTACCTGGGCATGGACAACGCCTCGAAGGTCTTCGCCTGCTTCGACCAGAACGATCTCAAGGCGTCGTTCTCGGTCGCGGTCACCGCCGACCCGGCCGACACCGTCCTCGCCAACGGGGCCGTCGTCTCGCACGACGCCGGCCGCTGGGTCTTCGCGGCCACTCCCCCGATCCCGCCGGCGCTGCTGGTGGTCGCCGCCGGCCCGTGGCACTCGGTGCGCTGGTCACACGCGGGGCTCGACTTCGGCTGGCACGCCCGGCGGTCGCTGGCGACCGAGCTCGACCGGGACGCGGAGGAGCTGCGGCGTACGACCGAGGCGTGCTACGCCCACTACGCCGATCTCATCGACGAGCCCTACCCCTTCGACTCCTACGACCAGGTCTTCGTGCCCGGGCTCAACTGGGGTGCGCAGGAGATGCCGGGGTGCGTGACCTACCGCGACGAGCTGCTGCCGCGCGGCGCGATCACCGACGCCCAGCGCGCGATCCGCGCGGTGATCATCGCCCACGAGATGTCCCACATGTGGTTCGGCGACTCGATGACGATGACCTGGTGGGAGGACACCTGGCTGCAGGAGTCGTTCGCCGACTACATGGGCTACCGGGTCGCCGAGGCGGGTGCCGGCTTCTCGGACCTACGGGTCGAGGTGGAGATCCGCAGCAAGCCGTGGGGCTACCGCTCCGACGCGCGCCGCTCCACCCATCCGGTGGCCCCGCTGGCCGAGGACGTACCGGACGTGGACACCGCCGCCACCATCTTCGACGGGATCTCCTACGCCAAGGGCGGCGCCTGCCTCGTGCAGCTCGCGTTCTGGCTCGGCGACGAGGAGTTCATGGCCGGGGTCAACCGTCACCTGACCCGCTTCCGCTTCGCCAACGCCACCCTGGCCGACTTCGTCGAGTCGCTCGCGGAGACCTCGTCGAAGGACATACGCGGCTGGGTGGAGGCCTGGCTGCGGCAGCCGGGCTTCGACACCGTGTCGGTGCGGCGCGACGGCGACGTACCGGTCCTGGTGCGCGAGGGAAACAGGCCGCACGCGTTCACGGTCGCCGGCTACGACTCCTCGCTCCGGCTCGTCGGACGCCGGCGGGTGGAGCTCGGTGCCGACCCGATGCCGCTGCCGGAGCTCGCCGGCCATGTCGTCGTGCCCAACGCCGGTGGCGAGACCTTCGCCGCGCTCCGGCTCGACCCGGAGTCGTGGGAGGCGCTCTCCGACGGGCTGTCCCGGGTCGAGGACCCGCTCGTGCGCGCCGTGCTCTGGTCCTCCGCCGCTCTCCAGGTGCGCTCGCGCGACCTCTCCGCCGACGAGTTCCTCGACCTGGTCGAGACCCATCTGCCCGCAGAGAGCCGAGCGGACATCATCGAGGGCGTGCTCTCGGAGGCCAGGTCCGTGGTGATCCCGCATCGGGTGCCTGCCTCGCGCGCCGCCGGTGCGGTGGCGCGGGTCGCCACCGCGGCCGCCGCGGGCCTGAAGGCCTCCGAGGACGACGAGCAGCGCGCCCTGGCCTGGGCCACCGCGCTGGCCGCGACCAGCGCCGACGCCGGGTTGCTGCGCGGCTGGCTCGACGCCGACAAGGTCGCCACCGGGATCGCGCTGCTGCCGACCACCCGCTGGGAGGCGGTCGCGCGCCTCGCCGCGCTCGGTGAGGCCGACGCGCGCTTCATCGCCGCCGAGCGCGACCGCGACGGCACCGTCGAGGGAGACCTCGGGGCGCTTCGCGCCCTCGCCGCGCGACCTTCGACGATCGCGAAGGACGCCGCCTGGGAGGCGATGCTCGCCCCCGGGGTCGACAACCGCCGCTTCGGTGCGCTGGCGTCGGGGATGTGGATCGCGGAGCAGGCCCACCTGCTGCGTCCCTACGTCGCCGCCTATCTCGCCGAGGCGCCGAAGCTGGCCACCCGTGGCCAGGCCTTCGCCCTCGAGGTCGGCCGCGCCTTCCCGCGGATCGCTCTCGACGCCGGCCAGCTCGATGCGCTGCGAGCAGCGCTGGCCGACGGCGTACCGACGATCCTGCGGCGTTCCTGGGAGGACCACTTCGACGACCGCGAGTAGCGACCACTAGCCTCTAGGCGCCCTCGACCCCCACACCTGAGGACGGCCATGAAGAAGTCGCGCATCTGGCTCGGCGTCGGGATCGCGTTCGTCGTTCTCGTCGGGGCCGTCACCGGCACCGGCTGGTACCTCGCCCACCGCCTCGACGACCAGGTCCGGACCGTCGACGTCTTCAGCGGGCTCGAGGAGCGCCCGGAGCCCGCCACCGACGCCGCGGGCGCGATGAACATCCTGCTGCTCGGCACCGACGGTCGCACCGGCGGCGAGGCCACCACCGGCAGCGAGGCCACCGCGTCGTGGACCCCCGGCGAGCAGCGTGCCGACACGATGATGCTGCTCCACCTCAGCGCGGACCGCCGCTCGGCCTCGGTCGTCTCGATCCCGCGCGACGCCTGGGTGCGGATCCCCGGCCACGGCAAGGCCAAGGTCAACGCCGCCTTCTCCCAGGGTGGGCCACGACTCAGCGTGCAGACCATCGAGAAGCTCACCGGCGTACGCATCGACCATGTCGCCTGGGTCGACTGGGCCGGCTTCGAGGAGATCGGCGACCTCCTCGGCGGCGTCGAGGTCTACATCCCCGAGACCGTCCACGACTCCGCGCGCCACCGCACCTGGACCAAGGGCAAGCACCTGCTCACGGGCGAGGAGGCCCTGCTCTACGTACGCCAGCGCTACGGCCTCCCCGGCGGCGACCTCGATCGGGTGAAGCGCCAGCAGTACGTCCTGCGCTCCATCCTCCGCGGCCTGCGGCAGAGCGTCGACCCGAAGGACCCCAAGAAGGCCTACGACCTCCTCGACATCATCACCCGCCACCTCACCGTCGACTCCGGCTTCTCCGGCGGCGACCTGCGCGGCCTCGCCCTCGATCTCGCCCGGATGCCTTCCGAGGACCTGACCTTCTTCACCGCTCCGGTGGCCGGCCTGGGCAGGGAGGGTGCGCAGAGCGTCGTCCACCTCGATGCGCGCAAGGGCCGGCGCCTCTGGGCGGCTGTGCGGGAGGACGAGGTGGAGGACTGGCTGGCTCGGAATCCTGAGGTCCTCACGGGCAAGACGGTGAGCTGAGGGTCTCTCGGGGCTGGTGCCCGCCGTCGGTCGAGGCATCCCGGATACCGTGAAGAACATGCCGATCCCAGACTTCATCGTCGCCCTTCGCCGCAAGATAGGCACAGAACTGCTCTGGCTCCCCGGCGTGACGGCAGTGGTGCGCAGAGACGACGAGATCCTCCTGGTCCGGCGAGCGGACAACGGCAGATGGACACCGATCACCGGAATCGTCGACCCCGGCGAACAGCCGGGGACCGCAGCGGTGCGGGAGGCGAAGGAGGAGACCGGGGTGGACATCTCGGTCGACCGTCTGGCGTCAGCAGGGGCAACGGATCCGATGGTCTATCCCAACGGCGACCGGGCCGTCTACATGGACCTCACCTTCAGCTGCACGTGGCTCTCGGGCGAGGCGTACGTGGCCGATGACGAGTCGGTGGACGTCGGCTGGTTCCACGTGGACGATCTCCCGGAGATGCCCTCCGAGCTCCGGGCGCGGATCGACGCCGTCCTCTCCGGCGAGGTCGCCGCACGGTTCAGCGTCTGACGACCGTCAGCGCAGAGACCGCAACCGACCGTCGAGAGTGCTCATGAGCGAAGCGACACGGTTCCCACCGGAAGGCACCGAGGGATAGCGCATGAGCACCTCGATCAGCTCCGGGGTCGCCCGCTCGACAGCCCGGTCGAGGGAAGCCTCGGCCGCGGCCTCGGGATCACCCGATGCCTCGAGCTCGGCGATCCGGGCGACGTTCGCCGAGGCCCGCAGGATGTGCCCGACCTGGGCGGCGTCGGCGAGGGGGTGGAGGTAGGCGGCCGACGCGGCGTCACCGGCGCTGCGCGCCGCCAGCCGGGTGGCCTCGGTCGGCGCCTCGGCCGCGGCTCGGTGAGCATCCAGGGAGGTGACCCGCTGCAGCTTCGTACGTCTCGCCCCACCGACGAACTCCCAGGCCGCATCGAGCGCGAGACGCGGGCGGGGGTCGCCGGGCACCGCCGCCTCGAAGAGCGGCAGGACCTCGGCGGCGGTCTCCGCGACGTAGCGGGCGACGACCCGGAGCTCGTCGGTCGTCAGCTCGAAGTCGTCGGCCACGGAGGACGCAGGATCAGGCGTGACCGTCGAACATCGAGGTCACCGAGCCGTCCTCGAAGACCTCGCGGATCGCACGCGCGACCATCGGGGCGATGGAGAGCGTGGTGAGCTTGTCGAACTGCTTCTCCTCCGGCACCGGGAGGGTGTTGGTGATGACGACCTCGGTGGCGGTGGAGTTCTTCAGCCGGTCGACGGCCGGGTCGGAGAGGATCGCGTGGGTGGCGCAGATGATCACGCCGGCCGCACCGTCGGCCATCAGCGCGTCGGCGGCCTTCACGATCGTGCCACCGGTGTCGATCATGTCGTCGGTGAGGATGCAGATGCGGTCCTTGACCTCACCGACGACGCGGTTGGCGACGGTCTCGTTGGGCCGGTTGATGTCACGGGTCTTGTGGATGAACGCCAGCGGCGCCCCACCGAGCCGCGCGGCCCAGCGCTCGGCGACCTTGATCCGGCCGGCGTCGGGAGAGACGACCGCGAGCGGCTGGTTGCCGTACTTGTCCTTGATGTAGTCGGTCAGCAGCGGCAGCGCCATCAGGTGGTCGACCGGGCCGTCGAAGTAGCCCTGGAGCTGGTCGGCGTGGAGGTCGACGGAGATGATCCGGTCCGCACCCGCGGTCTTGAACATGTCGGCGACCAGACGGGCCGAGATCGGCTCGCGACCGCGGTGCTTCTTGTCCTGGCGGGAGTAGCCCCAGAACGGCATCACGACGGTGATCCGCTTGGCCGAGGCGCGTTTGAGCGCGTCGACCATGATCAGGTGCTCCATGAGCCACTGGTTGATCGGCGCCGTGTGCGACTGGATCACGAACGCGTCCGAGCCGCGCACCGACTCCTCGTAGCGGACGTAGATCTCGGAGTTGGCGAAGTCGTAGGCCGAGGTCGGCGTCAGCTTCGTACCCAAAAGGTCGGCGACCTCCTCGGCGAGGACCGGGTGAGCCCGGCCGCTGAAGAGCATCAACTGCTTCTCGGTGGTGCGCTTGGTCATGTGCTGGCTCCTACCCCCGGGGTCACTGCACTTGGATTGTCCATCAACATCGCCGCCGCGCCCAACCCCGGCGGTTACTCGCCGGTCGCCGAGGGTTCACCGAGGATCGGTACGCCCGCCTCGAGCGCCTCCTCGGCCGCCGCCGCCTGCGGCGTGCCTGCCCTCTTCGCCAGTGCCCATCCCTCGATGATCCGCTGCTGACCTGCGGAGACGGCCAGCGCACCGGGCGGAACGTCCTCCCGGATGAGGGCCTCGCCACCGGTCGTCGCACCGTCTCCGACGACCACCGGCGCGACAAAGGTCACACCGGATCCGGACTTCACGTGGCGCCCGATCCGGGTCTTGTGCTTGTTGACCCCGTCGTAGTTGGCGAAGATCGTGCCGGCCCCGATGTTGGAGCCCTCCCCGATCGTCGCGTCGCCGACGTAGGACAGGTGCGGCACCTTGGCGCCGGGGCCGATGGTGGAGTTCTTGACCTCGACGAACCCGCCGATCTTCCCCTCCTCGCCGAGCACCGTGCCGGGGCGCAGGTAGGAGAACGGCCCCACGTTGGCACCCGGTCCGACGACGGCGAGCTCGGCCTGCGTACGCACCACCCGGGCGCCGTGGCCGACCTCGGTGTCCTTCAGCGTGCAGTCCGGACCGACCACCGCGTCCTCGTCGATCCGGGTGGCACCGATGAGCTGGGTGCCGGGCAGGATGGTGACGTCGGGGGCGAGCTCGACGTCGGCGTCGATCCAGGTCGTGGCCGGGTCCATGACCGTGACCCCGTCCTTCATCCACCGGGTCACGATCCGGTCGTTGAGGATCTTCCCGAGCGCGGCGAGCTGGGCCCGGTCGTTGGCGCCCTCGGCCTCGGTGACGTCGTCGAGGACGAACGCGTCCACCGCCAGCCCGTCGGAGACCGCCAGCGCGATCGCGTCGGTGAGGTAGAACTCCTTCTTGGCGTTGTCGTTGCCGATCCGGGGCAGTACGCCGGCGAGGAAGGCCCCGTCGAAGGCGATGATCCCCGAGTTGATCTCGGTGATCGCCCGCTCCTCGTCGGTCGCGTCCTTCTCCTCGACGATCCCGCTGACGCCGCCGTCACCGCGCAGGATCCGGCCGTAGCCGAAGGGCTCCGGGACGATCCCGCTCAGGATCGTCGCGGCCCGGCCGGCGGACTCGTGGTCGGCCACGAGCGCGCGCAGCGACTCACCGCGCAGCAGAGGGGTGTCGCCATAGGTCACCAGGACGGTCCCGCCGGAGACCGCGCCGGCCTCGACCGCGACCCGCACCGCGTGGGCGGTGCCGAGCTGCTCGGTCTGGACGGCGATCACAGCCTCGGGGAGGATCTCGGCGATGTGGGGCTCGACCAGCTCGCGCTGGTGGCCCACGACCGCGACGACGCGGGACGCCCCGGCCTCCGAGACCGCGGCCAGGACATGGCCCACGAGACTCCGGCCCGCGATCTGGTGGAGCATCTTGGGAGTCTTGGACTTCATCCGGGTGCCGCCACCGGCGGCCAGCACGATCACGGTGAGCTCGCTCATGTTGGCTCAGTCTAGGGCGCGGGTTCCCGGAGCCGAGCCGGGGTCAGCGGGTGCCAGGGATCGGCGATCCCTGGCTGCGCGCGAGCGTGCACCGCATGATGGTCGCCATGGACCGCGCCTCGCTCGCCGACTTCCTCCGCCGCCGCCGTGAGGCCCTTCGCCCGCAGGACGTCGGCCTGGTCGCCGGGCCTCGTCGGCGTACGCCCGGCCTGCGCCGCGAGGAGGTCGCGGCGCTGACCGGGATGTCGACCGACTACTACGTCCGCCTCGAGCAGCAGCGCGGCCCGCAGCCCTCCGACCAGATGCTGTCGGCGCTCGCCCGGGCGCTGCGCCTGAGCATCGACGAGCGCGACCACCTCTACCGGCTGGCCGGGCACAACGCCCCGCGGCGTACGTTCGACGACGGCCACGTCGCCCCGGCGCTGCTGCGTGTGCTCGACCGGCTCGAGGACACCCCGGCGATGATCATGTCCGCGCTCGGCGAGACGCTGGTCGCGAACCGGCTCGCGGTCTCGATCTTCGGCGACCGCCCGGCGCTGACCGGCTGGGACCGGTTCGAGGCGTACCGCTGGTTCACCGACCCCGCGACGCGGGACGTCTACCCGCCCGAGCTCCACGACCGGCACGGCCACGGTCTGGTGGCGACCCTGCGGGTGGCCTACGGAGCCATGGGTGAGCGATCCCGCGCCGGCGACCTCGTACGCCTCCTGGAGACCCGCTCCGAGGAGTTCCGCGAGCTGTGGGAACGGCACGAGGTCACCTACCGCTTCGAGGACCACAAGACGCTGCTGCACCCACAGGTCGGCCGGATCGACGTCGACTGCCAGGTGCTGACCACCCAGGACATGGGCCAGGCGCTGCTGGTGCTGACCCCCGTGCCGGGCAGCGAGGCGGAGGAGAAGATCCGGCTGCTCGGGGTGCTCGGCCAGGAGGAGTTCAGCACGACCTAGGGCTGAGAGACGGCGCCCTTGCCCAGGTCGAGCACGAGAACGGCCATGTCGTCCGAGGGCGGCGTGGTGGAGAAGTCGGCGACCGCGCGCAGCAGCCGGTCGGCGACGGCCTGAGCCCCGGCGCCGATGCCGGCGGCGAGAACGGCCTCGACCCCGGCCTCCTCGAACATCGGCTCCCCTGCCCTCCGCTCCAGGACGCCGTCGGTGACGACGACGAGCCGGTCGCCGCGCGTCACCGCCACCTCCTCCTCGATGTAGTCGACGGCGTCGACCACTCCGAGGAGGACCTGCGGCCGGCCCACCCGGCGGGTCGGGAGGCCGGGCTGGGACCGGGTGACCAGGAAGGGCGGCGGGTGGCCGGCACAGACGAGCCGAAGCCGGAACCGCGAGGCCGCGGTGACCTCGATGGTGCCGCAGACCATCGTGACGAACCGGCCCCGTGGGCCCTCATCGCAGATCGCGGCGTTGAGCCGCTCCAGGGTCGGCGCGATCGGGATGCCGGCCCGCATCAGCGCGCGCACCGTGTGGCGCGACATGCCGGCGACCGCGGCCGCTTCGGGCCCGACCCCGCACACGTCGCCCACCATGAAGCCCCAGCGCCCGGCGCCGAGCGGGAAGATGTCGTAGAAGTCGCCGCCGGCGTCGTTGAACTCGCCCGTCGGCTCATAGCCCACCCCGATGTCCACGCCGGGGATCTCCGGCAGCACCGCCGGCAGCAGGCTGCGCTGCAGCGACTGGCCGATGTCCTGCAGCTCGGTGTGGGCGCGGGCGTTGTCGATGGCCAGCGCCGCCCGGCGGGTCAGCGATTCCGCCACCAGCAGTCGCTCGCGGCGCAGCGGCTGGCCGGCGGGCCTCCCGAGGGTGAGCCAGCCGATGATCCGGTTGCGCGCCTCGAGCGGGAGGATCGCGACCTCACCCGGGAAGTCGGGCTCGGCCGGCGCCTCGCGACCGTCCGGCGCCGCCCGCTCCAGGGCCTCCTGCACCGCGTCGAGCTGGTGCTCGTCGGCGTGCCACGCGAACTGGAGCCGCGGCTGCTCGCGGGCGTCGTTGAGATAGATGCCGCACCACGTCGCCAGCCTCGGCACCAGGATCTGGCCGGTCATCGCGGTCGTCGTCTCCAGGTCCAGCGACGAGGCCAGCATCACGCTGGCCTCCCCCTGGAACGCCAGCCACGCCCGCCGCTCGGTGTCCGCGGCTCTGGTGGAGGCGCGGTCGACGCTGGGCGCGGCCCAATCGGCGATCCGCTGCAGCTGCGCGCCGTCCTCGGTCGTGAAGGCGCCCGGCTCGGCCTGCGCGATGGCCAGCGTGCCGATCACGCGCCCGTCGAAGGCCACCGTCGCGGTCGCCAGCGAGCGCAGCTCGAGCCCCCGGAGCAGCTCGACCGGCGTCGCCCGCAGATCCCCGATCGACAGCGGCCGGAACGACGCCTTGAGGCTCGGCGCGCCGGCCTCACCACGCCGCACGCCTCGCCCCTGGATCGGCGCGGCGGACCCGCTCGTGGCGGCCACCACGAACCGGTCCTCCATCTCGTCCTCGAGCAGCAGGTACGCGGCATCGGCGCCGAAGCGGTCCCGCGTCTGCTCCACCACCAGCTCGAGCGTGTCCGCCAGCGGCAGCTGGTTGAGCGCCAGCCCGCTCAGTCCCAGCGGGTCCTGGCCGGCGGCGGACGCGGGGCCGCGGCGGCGTACGTCCTGGTCCTCCGGGCCGCCACCGGCAGGTGCCTCGGCGCCGAGGGTCTCCTCGACCAGCGCGAACGCCGCCCAGACCCGCTTGTGGTCCTTGCGGTACTCCACGCCCCACGCGGTCGACAGCGCCGAGGTGATGAGCAGCCCGCGACCGTGCTCGCCGGTCCCGGGGTGGGCGTTGGCGCCGACCGGGAGCACGCGGGTCGGGTGCTGGTCGAACACGTCGATGCGGAGCCGGTCCTCCTCGCGTACGACCGCGACGGTCATCGGCGTGCCGGCGTGGGTCACGGCGTTGGTGACCAACTCGCTGGTCAGCAGCACCGCGTCGTCGAGGAGGTCGTCGAAACCCCAGTCGGCCAGCACCCTCCGCGCGAAATGGCGCGCCTCGCCGACCGACGTCGGTGCCGGCTCGAACGTGCGCGAGATCGTTGTGACTCCGGTGCTCATAGCCACCGCTGATTGTGCACCCCTTTGCCGTCGAACAGGCACTATCAGACGAAGGAAAACAACGGGTAGGTCACGGAATGACCAGAATCGATGGCGAACGACCGTTTGTCGGCCGGGACCAGCAGAGGAGTGGGACACTTCAGCAGACACGCAGTTCAGCGCGAGAGGAGGCGAGATGCCCTCATCGCCGGGCACATCGGCGGACGCAGCGACTGACACCAGGCTCCCCGAGCCGGTGCCGGTCGATCCGATCGCACTGCGCCAGCTCAAGGACGCGATGGGCGCGATGCGCGACGGCATCTTCACCGGACGTCTCGAGACCGTCGACGGCCCGCTCGGTGACCTCGCCTCCCTCCACAACGAGATCGCCGAGCGGCTGAGCCAGCTGAGCGGCGAGCTCGCGCGCGTGCGTCGCGAAGCAGGTCGCGACGGCCACCACGACGAGCGGCTCCGGCCGAGCATCGGCGGCGGCGCCTGGGCCGGGGCCGTCGAGGACGCCAACGGCCTGGTCGCCGACCTGGCCCGCCCGACCGCCGAGGTCGCCCGGGTCGTCGCGGCGGTCTCCGCGGGCGACCTCACCCAGACGATGGCCGTACGCCACGGCAGCCGCGCCCTCAAGGGCGACCCGCTGCTGGTCGCCAAGAGCGTGAACGGCCTGGTCGCCCAGCTCGCCACGATCACCGAGGAGATCGCCCGGGTCACCCGCGAGGTCGGCACCGAGGGCAAGCTCGGTGGCCGCGCGCGGGTGCGCAACGCCACCGGCACGTGGCGCGACCTCATCGACGCGGTCAACACGATGTCCTCGCGGCTGACCGCCCAGGTCCGTGACATCGCAGAGGTCACCACCGCGGTCGCCAACGGCGACCTGTCCCGCACGGTGACCATCGAGGTCTCCGGCGAGATGGCGCAGCTCAAGGACACCGTCGACCGGATGGTCGGCCAGCTGTCCTCGTTCGCCGCCGAGGTCACCCGCGTCGCCCGCGAGGTCGGCACCGAGGGCCGGCTGGGCGGTCAGGCCGACGTACGCGGGGTCTCCGGCACCTGGCGCGACCTGACCGACTCGGTCAACACGATGGCCTCCAACCTGACCTCCCAGGTGCGCGGGATCTCCTCGGTCGCCAAGGCCGTCGCCCGTGGCGACCTCTCGCAGCAGATCACGGTCACCGCGCGTGGTGAGGTCGCCGAGCTCGCCGAGACGCTCAACTCGATGACCGCCACCCTGCAGACCTTCGCCGACGAGGTCACCCGCGTCGCCCGTGAGGTCGGCACCGAGGGCCGGCTGGGCGGTCAGGCCGAGGTCCCCGGCGTCGCCGGCCGGTGGAAGGACCTCACCGACTCGGTGAACTCGATGGCCTCCAACCTGACCAACCAGGTCCGCGACATCGCCCAGGTCACCACCGCCGTCGCGGGCGGCGACCTCTCACAGAAGATCACCGTCGACGTACGCGGCGAGCTGGCCGAGCTCAAGACCACCGTCAACACCATGGTCGACCAGCTTTCCGCCTTCGCCGACGAGGTGACGCGTGTGGCCCGCGAGGTCGGCACCGAGGGCATGCTGGGCGGCCAGGCCGAGGTGCCGGGCGTCGGCGGCCGGTGGAAGGACCTCACCGACTCGGTCAACTCGATGGCGACCAACCTGACCAACCAGGTCCGCAACATCGCCCAGGTCACCACCGCCGTCGCGGGCGGCGACCTCTCACAGAAGATCACCGTCGACGTACGCGGCGAGCTCGCCGAGCTCAAGACCACCGTCAACACCATGGTCGACCAGCTCTCCGCCTTCGCCGACGAGGTCACCCGTGTCGCCCGTGAGGTCGGTGGCGAGGGTCAGCTCGGCGGCCAGGCAGCGGTGCCCGGTGTCTCCGGCACCTGGCGCGACCTGACCGACTCGGTGAACTTCATGGCCGGCACGCTGACCGCCCAGGTCCGCAACATCGCCCAGGTCACCACCGCGGTCGCCCGCGGCGACCTGAGCCGGCAGATCACCGTCGACGCGCGCGGCGAGATCCTCGAGCTCAAGTCGACCATCAACACCATGGTCGACCAGCTCTCCTCCTTCGCCGACGAGGTCACCCGCGTCGCCCGCGAGGTCGGCACCGAGGGCCGCCTCGGCGGCCAGGCCGACGTCCACGACGTCTCGGGCACCTGGAAGGACCTGACCGACTCCGTCAACTCGATGGCCTCCAACCTGACCTCCCAGGTCCGCAACATCGCCCAGGTCACCACCGCCGTCGCCCGCGGCGACCTGACCCAGAAGATCACCGTCGACGCCCGCGGCGAGATCCTCGAGCTCAAGTCGACCATCAACACCATGGTCGACCAGCTCGGGTCCTTCGCCGACGAGGTCACCCGTGTGGCCCGGGAGGTCGGCACCGAGGGTGCCCTCGGCGGCCAGGCCCAGGTGCCCGGCGTCGCCGGCACCTGGCGCGACCTGACCGTCTCGGTGAACTCGATGGCCTCCAACCTGACCAACCAGGTCCGCAGCATCGCCCAGGTCGCCAAGGCGGTCTCGCAGGGCGACCTGTCGCAGAAGATCTCCATCGAGGCCCGCGGCGAGGTCGCCGCCCTGGCCGGCACCCTCAACGCGATGGTCGACACGCTGCGTACCTTCGCCGACGAGGTCACCCGTGTCGCCCGCGAGGTCGGCACCGAGGGATCGCTGGGCGGCCAGGCCCACGTACGCGGCGTGGCCGGCACCTGGAAGGACCTCACCGACTCGGTCAACTCGATGGCGTCCAACCTGACCTCCCAGGTCCGCAACATCGCCCAGGTCACCACCGCCGTCGCCCGCGGCGACCTGACCCAGAAGATCACCGTCGACGCCCGAGGCGAGATCCTCGAGCTCAAGTCCACGGTCAACACCATGGTCGACCAGCTCTCCTCCTTCGCCGACGAGGTCACCCGCGTCGCCCGTGAGGTCGGCACCGAGGGCAAGCTCGGCGGCCAGGCGGAGGTCGCCGACGTCTCCGGCACCTGGCGCGGCCTGACGGAGAACGTCAACCAGCTCGCCTCGACGCTGACCACCCAGCTCCGCGCGATCGCCGAGGTCTCCGCCGCGGTGACCCAGGGCGACCTCAGCCGGCAGATCACTGTCGGCGCCGAGGGCGAGGTCGCCGAGCTGAAGGACAACCTCAACGAGATGATCGACTCGCTCCGCGAGACGACCAGGGCCAACGAGGACCAGGACTGGCTCAAGACCAACCTGGCCCGGTTCACCGGCCACATGCAGGGCGGTCGCGACCTGCTCGAGGTCGCCCGGCTGATCGTCTCCGAGCTCACCCCGCTGGTCGGCGCCCAGCACGGCTCGATCTTCCTCACCGACCAGACGCCCGAGCAGAGCGGCCCGAAGGTACTGCGCCGGATCGCCGCCTACGGCTATCAGCCTAGCCCCGACGTCCCCGACGTCTTCGCCGTCGGCGAGGGCCTGGTCGGCCAGGCGGCCTACGACCGCCAGCCGATCATCGTGCGCGACGTCCCGGCCGGCTTCCTGCGGATCTCCTCCGGCCACGGGTCGGCGGCCCCGACCTCGATCGTGGTGCTTCCGGTGGTCTTCGAGGAGAAGGTGATCGGCGTCGTCGAGCTGGCCTCCTTCCGGCCGTTCAGCGCCGTCCACATGCAGTTCCTCGAGCAGCTCGCCGAGTCGATCGGGGTCTCGCTCAACGCGATCATGGCCAGCTCCCGCACCGAGGAGCTGCTGGTCGAGTCACAGCGCCTCGCCGCCGAGCTCCAGGACAAGCAGGACGAGGGCGAACGCCAGCAGGTGGAGCTGCAGCAGACCAACGCCGCGCTCGAGGAGAAGGCCCGCCAGCTCGCCGACCAGAACCAGGCGATCGAGATCAAGAACCTCGAGATCGAGGAGGCCCGGCGCGGCCTGGAGGAGCGCGCCGAGCAGCTCGCCCTCTCCTCGCGCTACAAGTCGGAGTTCCTGGCCAACATGTCGCACGAGCTGCGTACGCCGCTCAACTCGCTGCTCATCCTGGCCCGGTTGCTCTCCGACAACGTCGACGGCAACCTCAACGCCCGCCAGGTGGAGTACTCGCGCACCATCCACGGCGCCGGCACCGACCTCCTCCAGCTGATCAACGACATCCTCGACCTGTCCAAGGTCGAGGCCGGCAAGATGGACGTCCACGTCACCGACGTGGACGTGACCTCGGTGGTCGAGTACGTCGAGGCGACCTTCCGGCCGCTGACCGCCGAGAAGGACCTCGACTTCATCGTCAGCGTCGACCCCGACGTGCCCCGCCTGCTGCGCTCGGACCAGCACCGTCTGCAGCAGGTGCTGCGCAACCTGCTCTCCAACGCGGTGAAGTTCACCGACAGCGGCGGCGTACGCCTGCTGATCCGCAACGCCTCGGGCGAGCGCTTCTCGACGCGCAGCCTGCAGCAGGCCGACGCGGTGCTGGCCTTCTCGGTGATCGACACCGGCATCGGCATCCCGCCGGAGAAGCTGAAGGTCATCTTCGAGGCGTTCCAGCAGGCCGACGGCACCATCAGCCGCAAGTTCGGCGGCACCGGCCTGGGGCTGTCGATCAGCCGCGAGGTCGCCCATCTCATCGGCGGTGAGATCCAGGTCAAGAGCGAGCCCGGCCACGGCAGCTCGTTCACGTTGTACGTCCCGAGGATCAGCTCCGACCTGATCGATGCCCAGCCCGCGACCGCCCTCGGTGACCAGGACTCGTCGTCTCGTAGTCAGCTCCAGCTGGAGACGCCTGGCCGGAGAGCAGACCAGCTCCTGCTGGTCCTCAGCGGCGGCAGCGACGAGTCCGGCCCCGGCACCAGCGCCGTGGTGGAGGCCCTGTTCGGGTCGGTCGACGAGGTCGAGACCGTCTTCGGCTCATCCCCCGAGGAGGCCCAGGCGGTCCTGGCCGACCGCGAGGTCGACTGTGTGGTGCTCGACCTTCCGCTGGCCGAGGGTGGCTTCGACGTGCTCCGCTGGATGCGCACCCACAAGCGCTCCAAGGACATCCCGGTCGTGCTGAGTAGGGTCGGCGAGGTGACCAAGGCTCAGCAGAACCGGCTGGACAGATACGCCGAGGCGATGACCCTGAAGACCCCGGCGACCACCGAGGAGGCCATCGACGACGTGAGCGTGCTGCTGGGTCGCACCGGGATGCAGCTCTCCCGGGCGTACGTCACCGAGCCGACCGACACCACCGGCCAGTTCGTGGGCCGGCGGATCCTCATCGTCGATGACGACGTACGCAACGTCTTCGCGCTCACCAGCGCTCTCGAGCAGCACGGCATCGACGTCCTCTACGCCGAGTCCGGCGAGGCCGGGATCGAGGCGCTGCAGCGGGAGCCGGGTGTCGACCTCGTCCTGATGGACATCATGATGCCGGGCATGGACGGCCTGACCGCGATGCGCCTGATCCGCGACATCCCGCAGTTCAAGAGCCTGCCGATGATCGCGCTCACCGCCAAGGCGATGACGGGCGACCGCGAGGACAGCCTCGCCGCCGGCGCCTCGGAGTACATCACCAAGCCCGTCGACGTCGCCGACCTGCTCTCGCTGTTCCGGGTGTGGCTTCCATGAGTGAGCGCCGGCGAGGGACACCAGGATTCAGGCCGCCGCTTCCGTGTTCTCCGCGTCTCACGACGGAGGCGGCAGCGTGAAGGAGACCACCGCGGCCCCGATGGGCCTCGCCACGAGCATGCGCGCCAAGATCCTGCTGGTCGACGACCGGGCGGCCAACCTGGTCGCGCTCGAGGCCATCCTCGGCTCGCTCAACCAGACCCTCGTCCGCGCCGGCTCCGGCGAGGACGCGCTACGCGCCCTGCTCCACGACGACTTCGCGCTGATCCTGCTCGATGCGCAGATGCCCGGGATGGACGGCTTCGAGACCGCCACCCGGATCAAGGCCCGGGAGCGCACCAAGGACGTCCCGATCATCTTCCTGACCGCGAACGACTTCGACACCCATCTCGCCTATCGCGGCTACGCGACCGGCGCCGCCGACTTCCTCGCCAAGCCGTTCGACCCGTGGCTGCTGCGCGCGAAGGTGCAGGTCTTCGTCGACCTGTGGCACGCCAGCCGTAAGCTCAGCACCCAGGCCGACCTGCTGCGGCGGTCACTGGACGAGCGCCGGTCCTCGGTGCCCGGCCGGGTCGACGTCGATGTCGTCGCCGATCTCCGTTCCCGGCTCGCGGGCGTGGAGGAGGCGGTCGCCGACCTGGACGTCGGTGCCGACATGGGCCCCGGTGGCGACGCCCGCCGTCGGCTGGGCCAGCGGATCGACGACCTCAAGCAAGCCCTCGAAGCGCTGGAGTGATCAGCCCGGGTCAGATCTTCGCGCGGTACTCGGCGAGGATCTTCTCCGCCTTCTCCTTGTCGGCGTCCTGCAGCGGGATGAGCAGCTCGGCGACCACGTCGGTGAGCTCGGCGACGCGACGGTTGAGCTGACGCTGCTCCTGCACCTCGGCCTCGAGCGCCTCGATGCGGCGGACCAGCGAAGCACGCGTACGGGCCGCGTCGCGGGCACCGCGGGCGATGTTCTTGATGCCGGATTCGTCGGACATGTCAGTTTCCTTCTGCAGACTTGAGGGAGGGCCAGGAGGCACGCAGCCGCGCGACCCGCGGCAGCGGGTCCTCGAGCATGTCCCGGCCGTCGACGATCTCGAGGTGCTCGACGACACCGCCGGCCGCCTCGATCTCGGCCTGGACCAGGGCGGGGTCGACGCGGCGTACGAGGCCTTCGGGCTTCGGCTCGGGGAGGTTCTCACCGGTGGCCGCGAACTCGAGGAAGAGCTTGCCTCCGCCGGGACGCAGCGCCATCTTCGCCAGCGTCCAGAGCTGATGCCGGGCCGCCTTGTCGAGGCAGCCGATCAGGTCACGGGCGTAGAGGTGGTGCGGGTCGCGGGCCAGCCGCGCACCCAGCGTCAGCGTCGAGCGGAGCTCGCCCAGGATGAGCTGGTCGGAGACCAGGGAGAGCTTGTGGCGCTCGGCCCGGCGGCGTACGGCGGCGACCGCGGCGCGGGAGAAGTCCACCGAGCGCACCTGGTGCCCGTTGCGGGCGAAGAAGCGACCGTCACGCCCGACGGAGCCGGAGCCGATGTCGACCACCTTGGCGTCCTCGGGCAGCTGCTTGATCACCCAGGACGCGAAGGGAGACTGCTTGGTCTCCAGCTCGCTGCCGTGGGTGTTGTGGAACTCGGTCCAGAAGCCCATGTCGGTGCGGAACCCACGCAGCCAGCCATCCAGGCGACGTACGCCGGCGGGCGGGTCCGCGTACTTGAACGACGGGTCCGGGGTGCGCCACTTCGGGCCGTAGATGAAGGCCAGCATCTCCTCGGGCTCGGCGGGAGCCGGGAAGTCGTAGCCGTGCAGGTTGATCGTGGAGACCGGCACGATCGCCTCGCGGCGCAGCCGGCCGGAGCGGTTACCGAGCTGGTAGAAGACCGGCTCGCCGTCCTTGTCGGGCACGTAGAACGCCACGAAGATGTCGATGTGCACCTTGCGGCCGTCGGAGACCTCGAGCAGCACCTTGATGTCGCCGCCGGACATCCGCAGGATGCTCCAGCCGCGCTCCCGCATGGTGCGCTCGATGGCGTACGACTCGGTGATGATCTCGGCGGGGACGGTGTGCCTGGAGAGGTAGCAGACGTCGGTGTCGGAGTCGTGGCCGAGCATCCGGCCCTCGCGGATCGCGCCGAGGAGCGCACCGTAGTTGAGGTAGGCCTCGACGCCGACGACGTCGCGGAGGTCGGCGAGGACCCGCTGGGTGCCCTCGAGGATCTCCGCGCGGATGCTCTCGTCGGTGGCCTCGAACGAGCGGGTCAGGTGGCCGACCTTGTCGACGCTCAGCGGGTGGCCGCTGCCGTCGACGATCGAGATCGCGCCCTCGCCGGTGCCGAGGGAGACCTTCTCCTCGAAGAGCACCTCACCGTCGTAGTCGGCGATGGTGATCGTCGCGGAGCCGTTCAGGAACCGGGTGAGCACGTTCGGCCACGGCACCATGGTGCCCTTGTCGGCCGGGTGGCCGTCGCGGTCGGGCGTAAGGGACCAGACGTACTGACCGTCGACGGAGAGGATCAGGACCTGTGTCGAGGAGTCTCGGACGAGGACCCCTTCGTCGGAGATCTCGAACTGTCCGCCCGATGTGGAGGTGCCGACGGTCACGAGACCTGGGCACCTTCTCGCGCGATCGCCTTGCGCAGGGCGGTGCTGCTGGTCTGGAGCGTGTAGGGGAAGTAGATGACCTCGACACCGACCGACGCCATCTTCTTCTCGAGCGCGTCGCCCTTCTCGGTGCCCTTCCAGTCATCGCCCTTGAAGAGGTGGGTGAACCCGACCTCGCGCCAGGAGTCGACCTTGTCGGTGGTGCGCTCGGCGTAGACCGCGTCCACGATCCCGATCGCCTCGACGATCTCCAGCCTCTCGACGAGCGGGACGGTCGGGATGATCCCCTTCGTCGTCTCGCAGACCTCGTCGGAGACCACACCTGCGATCAACGTGTCGCAGCGCTCACGCGCCTGACGCAGCATGTTGAGGTGACCGATGTGGAAGAGATCGAACACGCCAGGTACGTAACCGATGATCGGTCCCATGCCCACGCTTCCTCCAAGTGTTTGTCGATTAGTTTGGGCGACTTTACACCCTGCTCCCCCACGACCTCGATATGAGGCCAGTATCCATACCACCCTGCGCATCTCCGCAATCAGCAACGCGACACGCGGACACGCACAGGAAGCCCGGCGACCTTACACGAAGATGAACAGCGCGTGGCCATTGTTGCCCGATGTGTCAAGACGAATCGGGCCCGCTGAGCTAGCGTCGAACCATGGATGTCGTCGAGATCGACGGACTGAACCTCGCCTTCCGCCGGGCCGGCAACGGCCCTGCGGTCGTCTTCGTCCACGGCGGCGCCGAGGACGGCCGCACCTGGACGCCGCAGCTCGACGCCCTGGCTGACGAGTTCACCGTCATCGCGTGGGACGAGCCGGGCGCGGGCGGCTCCTCCGACGTACCCGACGGGTTCGGGCTGAGCGACTACGGCGACTGCCTGGCGGGACTGATCCGCGCGCTCGACGTCTCTCCCTGCACCGTCGCCGGGATCTCCTGGGGAGTCACCGTCATCCTCGAGCTGTATCGACGCCACCCCGGCGTCGTCCGCAACCTCGTCCTCGCGGACGGCTACGCCGGCTGGCGCGGCTCGCTCGGCGCCGAGGAGGCCGACGCCCGCCTTGCCGGCCTGCGCGGCCAGCCGGAGGGCTCCTTCGACCCGACCCTCCCGAACCTCTTCGCCGGCGCTCCTCCGGCGGAGTTCGTGCCGCTTATGGAGGCGATGTCGGCCGACGTACGCCGCCACAGCATGCTCACCGCCCTGACCGCGATGGCCCACGCCGACCTGACCGACGTGCTCGGCACGATCCGGGTGCCCACCCAGCTCGTCTGGGGTGCCCTCGACGCCCGCTCACCCCTCTCCGTCGCCCACGAGTTCGAGCGCCTCATCCCGGGCGCGGACCTCGCCGTCATCCCCGGCTGCGGCCACGTCAGCAACCTCGAGGCCCCTCAGGCGTTCAACGACATCCTCCGCTTCTTCCTCCGCCGCACATGACGTCGTCGTTCACGGGTACCGATCCGAGCATCGACGTTCATCCTGCGTGCCGCTCGAGGTGACCACGCCTCCTCAGGAAGGCCAACCGCGTGAAACCAGCCGATGTTGTGGTTCCTGCTGACGACCGTCCGAGCAGGCACAGGCTGGCCCCCGCCGTCACCGGCTCGATCGCGCGAACGGCCGGCCGCGTGCTGCAGGCCGGCGTCGGCGTACTCGCCCACCTGCGCCCCGCCGACAAGCCCCTGCACCCGCAGGGCACGGTGCACCTGGCCGTGCTCCGGCGGCACCCCGGAGAAACCACGGGCGCGGCGTTCCTCGACGAAAGCGGGTCGGACGAGGTGGTGGTACGACTCTCCCGCGCGGTGGGTCTGCCCGAGCCGGTGCCCGATGTCAACGGGCTCGCCCTGCGCGTTCCCACCACCCACGGCGAACACGCCGATCTCCTGTTCGCGACCACCGGTCACGGTCGATGGACCCGGTTCCTGCTGGCTCCCCGGACCCGGCTGTCCCACGGTTTCTTCAGCACGCTGCTCCCGTACCGCACGCCCGCCGGACCGGTCTGGCTCGGAGCCCAGTTCGTCGGCGATTCCACGTGGCAGCTGGCGTGGGCACGACCCGGCACGGACTGGACGTGGTTTGCGACGCTCGAGCTGACCGCCGAGTCCGACCACGACTCCCTGCTCTCCTTCGACCCGACCCGCTCGACACCACCCGGGCTCGAGATCTACGAATGGCACCGCCGCCTACGAGCGCCCGCGTACAAGACAGCGCGACGGTCGCGAGCTCGATAGACCCGAGGTGAGCTGTCGGGTCCTGTCGCGCCGCGACCGCGTCGCACGCGTCGAACCTCAGGGACCACCCAGTTCCGGGAGATGAACATGTCGCTCCTGCCCCCACCACGTCGACGACTCAGCGATCCACTGCTCCAGGTGCCAACCGAACTCCAATGCCCGGTTGGAGATCTCGTCGACGTCGGCAATTTCGATGACCTGGCATATCCGCCACGCTCCCGCGTCACCAGCGGAACGGACCTTCAGCGACAGCCAGACGTAGTCCTCGAGTTCTGGACCGGGTCCTCCATACTCGCGGGTCGGATCGAGTTCAGTACCCAGCATCGTCGAGACCTTCAACCCTTGCCGCTCTGCCGAGCTGAACACGCTGCTCAGCATTGGTTCGATGACGCTGGACATGAGCCAGTCGATCAAGTCCTCCTCCACAGACATCACGATCCCGTACGCTGCGGCCCGATCGCCAAGCTTTCTTGCAGCGCGACAGGTTGGAGTCGGCCAGGGCGAGCAACCGGGGCCGTTTCCGAGCCGCCGTGTGCCATCCGTGTGCCATCCGAAAGGTCAAGGCCGGCCTCAAGCTGCCAGAGCGCAGGTCAGGGCGGCTCTCTGCTCCCCGGGTAGGAGTCGAACCTACGTCGCTAGTTCTGATTCAAAGTCTGGCGGCCCTACCAGCACGGGCTCGCGCGTTTGTGCCGTTCGAGTGCGCAGTTCGCGCCCGGATGATTGGGTGACCGTGTGAGGAGTCGCGAACCACTGCACGCGCTTGTCTTGACTGCTTGCGTCGTCGCCGTGACCGCTCTGACCGCCTGCGGTCCCATCTTCGGTGTGGGTTTCGATTACCCGAACGAGCCGCCAGTCCCGCCTGAGGGGACGGTCGTTGCGGAAGCGAAGGGCTGGGACGACGACGACCCCATGCGGGGCCGGGAGGTCGTGATCGATATGGGGAGCGCCCAAGAGGCGGACCTCTTGGATTTCTATCGCGAACGTTTCCCCTCTGCTGAGGGCTGGGTGGAGGGCACGGCCGCTCCCGAGGATGCCGACTGGCATCTGTTGTGTCTCGTTAGTCACGCGGACGACGATTTCGATGAGTACGTGGAGATTTTCCCGTACGACCGCGACATGTACGGCCACGACTTCAAGTCGGCTGCGCCTGGTCGATACAAGGTGTCGATCAGCCGACTCTACGCGAAGCTCGAGGAAGGCAAGCGCACTGCAAACCGATGCGGCTTGGCCTCCATCTGGTTCCCCATAGATCTGTAGAGACCGAACGGCCCGAGGTCATCTGACCTCGGGCCGTTCCCTGCTCCCCGGGTAGGAGTCGAACCTACGTCGCTAGTCCTGATTCAAAGTCAGGCGGGCCCTGCCGGCAGACCAACCGGGGAACGTACGCCGAAACGCACGGGACAACTGTAGACGGCCGAGGCTGCGCTCACCGCACTGACTCAGCACGATCCATCGCCGGACTGGGCGGGGCGCGCTATCGTCGAGTCACTTCCTGTGTCGCACCGCCTCCTCGACGCGATCGGCGGACGCGGCGCACCCCTTCGAGGAGCTCACGTTGGCTGATGAAGTCACGATCGACGGTTCGATCATTCGTACGGCGCGGGTGCGGCTTCGACCATGGCGCGAGGACGACGCTCCTGGGGCACTCGAGATCTACGGCAGCGCCGAGGTCTCCCGCTGGCTGGCGCCGGCCATGGAGCGGGTCACCGACCTCGACTCCATGCGCGCGACGATCAGCAGCTGGCTCACGGCACCTCCCGGCCCCGCAGGCCGAGCGAGCGGCCGATGGGCGGTCGAAGAGATCGAGAGCGGCCGTGTCGCGGGATCGGCCCAGATCCTCCCCCTCCCTCCGGAAGGCGAGGACCTGGAGGTGGGCTACCAGCTCGCCCCCTGGGCATGGGGACGGGGACTGGGCTCAGAGGCGGGACACGCCCTCGCCCACTACGCGTTCGCCAACGGCGAGGAGGAGGTCTTCGCCGTCGTACGCCCCCGGAACGAGCACGGAATCCGCGCCGCACGCCGCATCGGCATGGACTGGGTCGGGGAGACGGAGAAGTACTACGACCTGAGGCTTCAGGTCTATCGCCTCCGCAACAGCGACCTGGACGTGTCCCTGCTCAACCCGAGTCCACTCGAACGCTGACCCGAGCGGGATCAGAGAAGCTCGGCGACCTTCTCGGCCGTCTCCTTGGCCGACCCCGGATTCTGACCGGTGACGAGGTTGCCGTCGACCACGGCGTACGAGACGAACGGCAGCTTGGCCTTCTCGTAGAGAGCGCCGCGAGCCTTGGCCTCCTCCTCGGCGTTGTACGGGACGAGCTTGTCGACCCGGGCGAGGACCTCCTCCTGCCAGGCGAAGCCGGTCATCTTCCGGCCGGCGATGAGGTAGGAGCCGTCGGACAGACGGGTGTTGAGGAGACCGCAGTAGCCGTGGCAGACCGAGGAGACGATGCCGCCACGCTCGAAGATCTCGCGGGTGATGCGCTGGAGGCCCTCGCTGTCGGGGACAGTCGTACATGACCGCGTGGCCGCCGGTGCCGCCGAGTAGGCACCCGAGCTGATAGAAGCTTGGGTGCCTCGGGCTCATGAATATGTCGAAAGTCCGTGACTGCCCACCGCGCCGGCGCCCGACCGAAACGCCTGACTGAAGCAAATTCGTGCCAATCTTGAGATTTTCTAAAGCGGTCTGGTACCTTCTGATCAATCCACTTGAGAGGAACGCCAGATGGACAAGGGTCGCCGCTGGGCAATCGAGACGTTCGGCGCGCAGGGGGTCCACCTTCGCGAACAGGTACCGCAACTGGTTCGTGCGGAGCACATCGCCTCCGCTGATGCCCAGGAGGCGTCCGGCCACCGCAGCCTCGGCGTTTACGGCGAGTTCTGGCGCGGCATCTTGGAGAAGTTCGAGGCCTTCGGCAACCTGCCCGGTGCCACGCTGTTTCGGCCTGGCAATGCCCCGTACCGAATTCCTGTAATCGAAGGCGTGCCCCTCTTCCCTTGGCGCTACAGCAAGAGCCGCGACAGTCACTTCACAACCACGCCGTTCTCCACGTCCCCAGCACGCGAGGCGATGTTCGACCTGAGCCAGCTCGAGGTGCAGAGCGAGATCGACCTTGGCATCCACACTCCTGAACTCACGGCGGAAGAGCAGGAGCTGGCCGACCTTCTCAAGCAGACCCGCGAGTCAAATCTGGTGACCTCTGACCAGGTGGTTGTTGTTGCGATCTCCAGTTCACCGAGCGGACTGTTCGAGATCACGTGGGGAGATGTGTCACTCACGAGTGACGGCTGCCTGGAGTTTGGCTACAGCGAGAGTCTCCTGGATGTAAAGCCGACTCCCCAGTCGAAGCCGAATGCAGTTCCCGACGAAGAGCGCACCTTCACGAGTGGCGACCTGCCACAGAAGGACATCAGCCTCCACAGCGAGGATGAGGACGAGCAGGCCTCCGGCGAATCTAGCGATGGCTGACGAGAAACAGGGCAAGTTCGAGCTCTTCTCGTCCCCCGGTCGTAGTTATACGGGCGTGGCGAGGGCGTTTGATCCCGCGAGACTTACTCAGGCACGGGTACTCCGCGAGTGGACCAAGGCCGAACTGGCTGAGGAGATCCGCGTCTCACCAGCAGCTGTTGGACAGTATGAGGCGGGCGCATCGACCCCTCGCGCTGACCTGCTCCCGCTCTTGGCAAACAAACTCAAGGTGCCAGTCGACTTCTTTGCAGCGGGACGGCCCCTGGGTCGGCTCGACGCCGCCAACGCTCACTTTCGCAGCCTACGCTCGACCCGGGCGAAGGACCGCGCGAAGGCAGCGACCCATGCCGAACAGGTGTGGGAACTGACGTATGCCCTTGAGAAGCGCGTTCGTCTGCCAGACGTAGACCTCCCGAAAATCCCGGAAGGAACGACGCCTGCCGAAGCTGCGCAACTGCTACGCCAAGCGTGGGAGGTCGGACCTGGTCCGTTCCCCCATCTGGCAGCGACGATCGAGGCCCACGGCATCGTCGTGACACTGATCCCGCTCACCAACGCGGCCGTTACAAGGGTAAGCGCATACTCCACAGATGCACTTGGCAGACCTCTCATCATTGTTACCCCAGAGCGCGCGGTATCAGTCTCGCGGTATCGCTTCACATGTGCACACGAGGTCGGACATCTGCTGCTTCACCCGAACCCACTTCCAGGAGATCGTCAACAGGAACGCGAGGCCGACGAGTTCGCAGCTGAGCTTTTGACACCACGCACGGAGATCGAGCCATTGTTGCCCCGCACCATGCGCCTAGCCACCTTGGAGCAACTGAGCCAGACATGGGGTGTGTCGATCGAATCCCTTGTCCGCAGGATGGCTGAGCTGAGAGTCGTGTCCGAGGTCTCCATGCGTCGGGCGTATCAACGACTGAGAAGCATGGCCGAGTTCCGTCGGGATGAGCCGATCGCTACCTACCCCGGAGAGGTTCCATCCCTGCTGCGGGAGGCGCTGACACTCGCCGAACAGCACGGCCTCACACGAGCAGACCTCGCGAACGAACTGTGTTGGGCGACATCGCACCTCAGTGACGTACTAGGAGAGTCCGACCCGCGGCCCCAGCTACACCTAGTTCGCGATTAGACCAGTACGGGTGGTGTCCTCAGCCGCGCTGACCAACAACAGGTAGGGCGCTCAGCATTCGAGATGCCGACATCAGCGCCGCAGCAGGAGGCGGCCATCAGGGAGAGGGCGTGACCGCCATGAAGGAACACAGCGCCAAGAATAGCGGCCAGGCGCAGATCGAGCGGTTGGTACGGAGTGTATGCGGGTCACTGCTAGACGACCTCATATTCTCCATGCGCGACCACCTCACCCAACCCGGGATGTTGCCACCTGGAGATGACATCTCAGTGAGGCAGCCTGCCCTCGTCCTTGCGTTTGACCAATGCGCACGTCGGCTCAAGGAACACCTCGCGGCCATGCCGCTCAACGAGGTATCCGAGCTCCGGGATTGGTTACCGTGGCATCTAGCCGAGGTGGAGGACCGACACTTGTTGGCCGCGATCCTAGAGGTAGCCACCCTGGATGGCTTCTACAACGTTGATCCTGCCGTCTTCTCTGCCGCCGACCCGCTGGATCGCCTCTACCTGAACCATCCGGAATTGGCGACCCACACCGACAAGGATGGTCTGCTTCGCGTGGCCAACTACAACGCACAGCCGCAGGTGCTGTTCCATGGGGGCTCAGCGGTTCCGTATCACCCATTCTTGCGCCGTCACTTCGACGGCAACGTCAATGACGAGCTCATCCAAACTTTGCTTGGCGTCGCGTCCAACGGAACGGCGGCCCTGAGGCTGGCGCTAAACGAGCAGCATTTCATGGCCGCATCAGCATTCTCCGCCTACTTCGAACGCGACCACTGGTGGGGCCCGCCACTCTCACGCGAGACGCTTGACAATCGTCACCACGTCGGAGTCACCGTACACGGCGATCCCAAATCTGGCCTTATGCACGAGTACCCCCGTCTATACGTCGATTGGTCGATGAACAAGGAGGGGCAGAAGGTCGTCCAAATCGAAGAACTTTCGGATCATCCTGGTTCAAGTCGAGCTGGACTACGTCTCGTGCGGTATCTGCACGCGATCCGCGATATCGAGCAAGGCTTCTTCATTCACTGCGACGGCGCCGTCCGTGCATACACCAACGAGCAGTACGAGATTCGCACGAGCAAGAATTACATGACGGGCCGTGAGTCAGCCGCGCGCTACCGAAAGGTGTTTCGCATAGACGGCATCATCGACACTGATGCCTGGAGCAACATCGCAGTTCGATGGTTTCGTGGAAACCTGCTCATGAAGGAGTACCTGGATGGCCTTGCAGCCGAGGCCGGAGGTGGTCAATAGTCGCAAAGCACCCCGTCGGCTAGCTTGAGTTTGCGTACACTGCGTGCGTCTCAAACTGGGATCGAGAAGCCTGGCCCGATCAACTTCATTTCCGCAACGACAGTTGCATGAGTGGACGATCTCGTCTACAGAACTAGAGTCCTGATCATGGACCTCCCTGTGATGCCGCCGATCCTGCCGATGCTCGCGAAGCCCGCGAAGGGCGTGCCGACCGACGGCGGCTATGCGTTCGAGCCGAAGTGGGACGGCTTCCGGTGCATCGTGTTCAAGGACGGCGACGAGGTGGAGCTGGCCTCGCGCAACACCAAGCCGCTGACGCGCTACTTCCCCGAGGTGGTCGAGGCGATGCGGAAGGCGCTGCCGGAGAAGATCGTGCTCGACGGGGAGATTTTCGTGGCGATCGGCAACCGGCTCGAGTTCGAGGTGCTGCAGCAGCGGATCCACCCGGCCGCGTCCCGGATCACGCTGCTGGCGGAGGAGACGCCCGCTGCGTACGCCGCCTTCGATCTGCTCGCGATCGGCGAGGAGAGCTTCGTGGAGAAGCCGCTGACCGAGCGACGGGCGGCGCTCGAGGAGATCTTCTCGACCGTGACCTCGGACAACGTCCATCTGTGCACGACGACGACCGACCCCGCGGTCGCCCAGGACTGGTTTACCAGGTTCGAGGGCGCCGGGCTGGACGGGGTGATGGCCAAGCCGCTGGACGCGCCCTACTCCCCCGACAAGCGGACGATGCTGAAGATCAAGCATTCGCGTACGGCCGACGTGGTCGTGGCGGGCTACCGCGAGCACAAGACCTCCACGCCGGAGAAGCCGCTGCTGGGGAGCCTGCTGCTGGGCCTGTACGCACCCGGGGAGGACGGTCGGCCGGAGCTGCAGCACATCGGGGTCTCGGCCTCCTTCACGGCCGCGCGACGCGCCGAGCTGTGGCAGGAGCTGCAAGAGCTGGTCGTCCCCATCGAGGAGCACCCGTGGGGCCGCTGGCAGGAGTTCCTCACGGCCAACCCGGACCGGGTTCCCGGCACCCAGAGCCGCTGGTCGCAGGGGAAGGACCTGTCCTTCACCCCGCTGCGCCCGGAGCGGGTGGTCGAGGTGGGCTACGACCACATGGAGGGGCGCCGGTTCCGGCACACCGCGCAGTTCAAGCGCTGGCGCCCCGACCGCGACCCGGAGTCGTGCGGCTACGAGCAGCTCGAGGAGCCGGTGGCGTACGAGCTGTCCGAGGTGCTCGGAGCGCCCCGCTAAACAGCACCGTTAAATCCGGCTAGTGTCGGAGACATGAGCTACGACGTCGTACTCCTGGTCGAGCAGGCAATCACTCTCGACGACGCGACCCGGGTCCACTCCCTCCACGAGGGAGTCGAGGACCCGGTCTACCACGTGCTGCTGCCCCTGGAGGACGCAGCCGCGCGGATCGAGTCGGCGATGGGCACGCTCAGCGCTGCCGAATACCTGGGCTCGGCCATGATCATGAACGAGATCGACCTCGACGCGGTGCGCGAGGAGGCCAAGGAGGAGGCCGAGAAGGCCCTCGCCCAGACCCTGAAGGTCCTCAAGACCTCGGGCGCCTCCGCCCACGGCGAGCTCGTCCAGGACCCGGTCAAGGCGCTGCGCGCCAAGGTCGCCGCGGTCGACGGCCGGGAGGCGATCATCATGACCCGGCCGCACGTCGTGGCCGAGTTCTTCCACGTCGACTGGACCCACCAGGCCCGCCGACACCTCCACGTCCCGGTGCTGCATCTGATCGAGCACGAGAACTTCGACGAACAGGCCGGCGAAGGCGAAGGAATCAACGGAATGTGAGGCGGATCGCCTCCACTACCGCGAAATCCGCAAAAGTGATAGGCGCCACATCAAAGGTTACCGCTCTGTTACCGGCTTCACGTGGCAGTTGTAGCCTGCAGTCGCCTAGGATCTTGGGGTCCGCTGTTCCGGGGGGATCCAGCGGACTGAAGTGCCTGCTCGTGCGATCGGGGGATCCGCGCTGAGCGGGCACTTCTACTATGTGTCGCCGATCCGGTTGCCCTGCTCGTCCCAGTGGGACGCGACCTTCTTGCTCGGCTGCACGCGCGGCGGCTCGCCCGGCATCTTCGGGTAGTCGGGCGGAAAGTTGAGCTCGCCCCCGGGCAGCTTCTCCCAGAGCTCGAGCAGCGGCGTGAGGTCGTACGCCTCGTCGTCGATCTGCGCCCAGCGGTCGCCGTCGGCGAGGAAGTCGGGGACGGTGAAGAGGTTGAGCTCGCGCGGATCCTTCAGGTCGGCCAGCTCCTCCCAGGTGAGCGGCGTGGAGACCGGGGCGCCGGGCTTGGGGCGCAACGAGTAGGCCGAAGCGATGGTCCGGTCCCGGTTGTTCTGGTTGAAATCGACGAAGACCCGCTCCCCGCGCTCCTCCTTCCACCACGCGGTGGTCACTCCCCCGTCGCGGCGCTCCAGCTCGCGACCGAAGCCGATCGCGGCGTGGCGCAGCTCCTCGAAGGTCCACTCGGGCCGGATGCGTACGTAGATGTGGACGCCGCGGTTTCCGCTGGTCTTCGCGAAACCGCGCAGGCCGAGCTCCTCCAGGGTCTCCCGGGCGACGCCGGCGACCCGCACGACGTCGGCGAAGTCGGTGCCGGGCTGGGGGTCGAGGTCGATGCGCAGCTCGTCGGGGTGGTCGACGTCCGCGCGGCGGACCGGCCAGGGGTGGAAGGTGAGGGTGCCCATCTGGGCGCACCAGACCGGGATCGCAAGTTCGGTGGGGCAGATCTCTCGCGCCTTACGCCCGCTCGGGAAGGTGATCTCGACCTCCTCGAGGTAGTCGGGCGCGCCCTTGGGCGTGCGCTTCTGGTAGAAGCCGTCGCCCTCCTTGTCGGTGGGGCCGGTGGCCAGCTTCATGCCCTCACGCCAGCCGTCGGGCCAGCGCTCCAGGGCGGTCGGGCGCTCGCGCAGCGCCCGCATCAGCGGTTCGCCGACCGACGCGAAGAACTCCGCGACCATCAGCTTGGTGACCTCAGGGGTGCGGTCGGTCGGCTCGTAGATCACCCGGTCCGGGCTGGAGATCCGCACCTCGCGCTCGCCTGCCTGCACGTGTGCCGCCGGTGTCTTCGCCATGGCGCCAACCTAACCCGCCCCAGGCCCCTCCCCCAGCGAAATCGCCCGGCCGACTTCCGCAACTCACTGGCCAGTACGTCTCGAGACCGGCATGATCCGCTCCAACGTACGGCGACTGCCACGATCTCGGAGGACCCCCACATGTCGACTCGAACCACGGCGCTGACCGCCGCCACGGCGGCCCTGGCCGCCGCCATCTCCCTCGGCCTCGCCGGCGCGCCCGCGACGGCGGGCGCCGCTCCGGGCTGCGGGACCGTCGCCTCGCCCGACATCCGGGTGGAGCACACCCGGCTCACCAACCCGGCGGTCACCGACATCCTGGCCCGCTCCGGTTTCGACGACGTCGCCGGCGCGGTGCGGGCGGCCCTCTGCGAGGCGCGCGACAGCAAGACCGCGACCGCTGCGGCACGGCTCGCCGGCAAGGCGCTCTGGCAGCGAGCGGTCGATCGCGTGCAGGGCCGCGGCGACGCCGGCGGCGACCTGCCACGCAGCGACGACCGGCCTCTCTACTGGGCGCGTCTCGCCGGTGAGCTCGAGATCGCCCGGGTGGCCCCGGGCTTCCCGACCTGGTCGGAGGATGCCCGGCGCAAGGTGGCGCAGGCCTTCGACCGGGCCTCGCGGGGCATCGACACGACCCGGTTCAGCGGTGGGCAGCAGGGCAGGCAGCGGCAGGTTCTCGCCTCCGGTTTCGACCCGTTCACCCTGGACCGCAACATCCGGCAGTCCAACCCGTCCGGCGCGACAGCGCTCGCGATGGACGGGCGCGTCGTCCAGACGGCGAAGGGCGCCGTCGAGATCCAGGCCGTGGTGTTCCCGGTGCTGTGGGGACCGTTCGCGCAGGGCACCGTCGAGCGCGCCTTCCTGCCGCACCTGGTCCCCGGCAAGCGCGACGTGGACACCGCCGTCACCATCAGCCAGGGGCGCGCGGGCCGTTTCGACCTCGAGGTCTGGAACGGCGCCCACCGCGGCACCTTCCCCGACAACGACCGGGTCAGCGTCAACGAGACGATCCCGATCCCCGAGGACGTACCTCGGACCGACCCGCAGCCGCAGTGGACCCGGACCACGCTGCCGGTCGAGGCGATGAAGGCGGCCGTCCCAGGCACCTTCCCGGTGAACATCAACCGGGTCATCACCGAGATCCCGGCCGGATCGACCACACCGGTCACCCGGGAGGACCCGACGCCGGGCTCCACGGCGGTCGCCGGTGGTGGCGGCGACTACCTGTCCAACGAGTCGGCCTACCGCACCACTGCCCTCCGCGACGCGCTCGAGGCGGACACCAAGCAGGGGCACATCCACGTGCCGGTGCTGTCCGGGGACTCCAGCGGTGAGCCGCTCGCCGACATGCGGGCCGACATCGTCTCCCAGACCCTCGCCCTGGTGGTGGCGGCAGCGACGAACTGAAAATAGCCCGAAGAAACCAGCCGGATCCCGCACCGTTTCCATGCCCCCGGGCGTACTGAGAGCATGAAACCAGCAAAGGTCAGGCCTATCTCGGGTGCGGCCCTTGTGATTGTCAGCATCTTCGTCCTCGGCGCGTGCGGCGGGTCGGACGGTTCCGGAGAGTCCGCCGACGCCGGCTCGGCTCCGGTCGAGTCGTTGGCCGATACATCGGCCGGGAAGGCGGCCGGTCCGGAGATGGCCGAGCAGGATGCGGATGCGGCGGCACCGAACCAGGCCGTCGTGAAGCCATCGATCATCTCCACCGGCTCCGTCTCGCTCAGCGCGAAGGACGTCGGAAAGACGCGTACGCAGGTGCAGCACGTCACCGACAAGTACGCCGGACAGGTCACCGAGCAGGAGACCAGCGACAGCGACGACGACGGTCCGCGCTTCGCCCGCATGGTGCTGCGGATCCCGTCGAAGTCGTTCGACGACGCGATGGCCGACCTCGAGGACACCGCCACCCTGGTCGACTCCAACACCACGACCACCGACGTCACCACCCAGGTCGTCGACACCGAGGTGCGGGTGAAGAACGCCCGCACCAGCATCGAGCGGATCCGTACGCTCCTCTCCCGCGCCGAGCGGATCGGCGATGTCATCTCGATCGAGTCGGAGCTCGCCCGGCGCGAGGCCGACCTCAACTCGCTGCTGGCCCAGCAGGCGGCGCTCGAGGACCAGACCTCGCTGTCGACCATCACCGTCAGCATCGATCGCGTCGGCCCCGGCGGCTCCGGCGACGACGACCCCGGCTTCCTGGCCGGGCTGGGGGCCGGCTGGGACGCCCTGGGCGCCTCGGCCCGTGTCCTCGCGGTCGCCCTCGGCGCCATCATCCCGTGGACGCCGGTCGTGCTGCTCCTGGCCGCGCCCGTCTGGCTCCTCTCCCGGCGCCGGAGGCAGGTGGTCGCGACGGCGCCGGCCGCCGGCCCGGCGGAGGAATAACCGGTCGAGATCGGGGTGCCGACGGCGTACGTTCTGAGCATGAGCGCGCTCGAGCACCCCGGTCTCGTCTTCCGCAGCCTCGACCCGTTCGACGGGGACGAGGCCCAGCTGAAGGGTTGGTACGAAGCCACCCGGCGCGGCTTCCACCAGTCGCGCGGCAACGACGACGGGATCCAGGTCTGGCGCGACCACACCCGCGCCGACTCGGTGACGCTGCTCGGGGCGTGGACGGAGAGCTCGGAGTTCTCCTCGGCCACGATCCCGGTCGCGACGTTCTCCTCCTGGACCGCACCGGTCAACGTCGGCGGTGGCGCCAGCCTGCCGACGCTGCTGATCAGCGACGTGACCGTCTCCCCCACCCACCGGCGCCAAGGGCTGCTGCGCAAGCTGATGACCGTCTCGCTCGCCGACGCGGTCGCGGCCGGGGTGCCGCTGGCGGCGCTGACCGTCTCGGAGGGCTCGATCTACGGTCGCTTCGGGTTCGGCACGGCCACTCACCTGCGCCAGATCGAGGTCGACGTGACCTCCAAGTTCCGCTTTCGCCCGGAGGTGCCGACCGACGACGGCTCGGTGACGCTGATCGAGCCGGGCGAGGCCTGGAAGACGGTCGCCGAGATCTACGCGACGTTCCAGGAGCGCACCCGCGGCTCCGTCACCCGGCCGCAGTTCTACGAGCCGTGGCTCTCCAGCGCCTACGACTTCGACGGCGACTCGAAGGGTGAGTCGAAGCAGCGCGCCGTGCTGCACCTGGACGCCTCCGGCACTCCGGACGGCTACGCGATCTACAAGACCGCCGACGAGCGCAACGACTCCGGGCTGCGGATGGCCCGGGTCGTCGACCTGGTGGCGCTCACCCCGGCGGCCTACCTGCGGCTGTGGCGGTTCCTCGCCGACATCGACCTCGTCGAGCGCGTCGGCTGGCGCCGGGCTCCGCTGCAGGACCCGCTCTACTGGGCCCTCGCCGAGCCGTTCGCGGTCAAGAGCGCCGAGCTCGACGACATGCTGTGGCTGCGCGTGCTCGATGTCCCGACGGCCCTGCAGGCCCGGCCGTGGTACGCCGCCGGCGAGATCGTCCTCGGCGTGGACGACCCGCTCGGGCACGCCGACGGCGCCTGGCGGATCACGGTCACGGACGGTGTCGCCGAGGTGACCCGCACCGATGCCGCGCCGACCGTCGAGCTGGCCGCGGACACCCTCGGCGCCCTGTATCTCGGCGGCGTCGACGTACGCACCCTGGCGGCCGCCGGCCGGATCACCGGCTCGCCCGAGGCGATCGAGACCTGGGCGGCGATGGCCGACGGCGGTCCGCTGCCCTACTGCATCACCGGCTTCTGACCGGCCCCCAACCAGCTCAGTCGCGCCCGGGCTCGGCGCCGATCAGAGTGATTCGGTCACCGCGAAAGTGGTAGTTGTGCATCGCGTCCAGCCGCGGTGCGTACGCGTGCAGGCTGAGCGCCGGGCGCGAGGTGACGTTGCGTACGTCATGGACGTGGCCGGCGGCGTGTGCGCGGGCATCGCCGGGGCCGACGTCGGCGAGCTGCAGGCCGCCGAGCCAGTTGTGCTCGACCAGGCTGCCGGTGAGCACGGTGAAGGCGGTGGTCGCGGTGCCGTGGTCGTGGAAGCCGGTGCTGGCGCCGGGCGCCCAGGCGATCAGCCACACCTCGACCGCGTCGTCGCGGTGGAGGAGGTGGAACTCGCGCCCGGTCTCGGGCGGCTGCACCTGCGCGATCAGGTCCTCGTCGGCGTAGGTGCGGATGGCGTCCAGCAGGGGCTGCGTGGCAAGTGCGTTCATGGTGGCCTCCTCCAGAAGCGTCGTACGTTTAAGTATAGTAGATCACTCTACTTTAGCAATGGCTCTGACAATGGCGGGCTGCTCCCACCCCAGACGTACCATTTCAACCATGGGTTACAACGTGGAGAAGTCCGACGAGGAGTGGCGGGCAGAGCTGACGCCCGAGGAGTACGCGGTCCTGCGCCAGGCGGGCACCGAGCGGGCGTTCACGGGTGAATACACCGACACCGAGACCAAGGGCGTCTACTCCTGCAAGGCCTGCAAGGCCAAGCTGTTCGAGTCGGACACCAAGTTCCACTCCGGCTGCGGCTGGCCGTCGTTCTACCAGCCGATCAGCGACACGATCGAGTACGTCGAGGACAAGTCGCACGGGATGGACCGGGTGGAGGTCCGCTGCGCCAACTGCGGCTCCCACCTCGGCCACGTCTTCCCCGACGGCTACGGCACCCCGACCGGCGACCGGTTCTGCATCAACTCGATCTCGATCTCGCTGGAGCCCGCGGACCAGGCCTGATCCGGCTAGCGTGGCGCCGTGACAGTGCGGATCGCCATGTGGTCAGGCCCGAGGAACCTATCCACGGCGCTGATGCGCTCGTTCGAGAACCGGCCGGACTGCACGGTCGTCGACGAGCCGCTCTACGCCGCCTACCTCTCGGCGACGGGCCTCGACCATCCAGGACGTGACGAGGTGCTCGCCTCCCAGCCGAACGACTGGCGGGTCGTGGCCGAGGAGATCACCTCCGGTCCGGTCGGCTCGGAGGTGCAGTACCAGAAGCACATGACCCATCACCTGCTGCCGGAGATGGACCACGGCGCCTTCGCCGGGCTCTCGCACGCGTTCCTGGTCCGCGACCCGGAGCGGGTGCTGACCTCCTACGCGAAGGTCCGCGAGGAGCCGACGCTCGAGGACCTCGGGCTGCCGCAGCAGGTGGCGCTCTTCGAGGAGTTCGGCGGGCCGGTGGTCGATGCCGCCTCGATCCTGGCCTCGCCGAGGGCGGCTCTCGTCGGGCTGTGCGAGGCACTGGGCATCGGGTTCGACGAGGCGATGCTGTCGTGGCCGGCCGGGCGCCGCGACTCCGACGGCGTGTGGGCGCCGCACTGGTACTCAGGCGTGTGGGCATCGACCGGCTTCGCGGCCTCCTCCCCCGGCGCGGCCGATCCGCTGCCCTCGCGCCTGGCGCCGCTGCTGGAGCGCTGCCTGCCCTACTACGATCGCCTCGCCCCCTATGTCATGAAAGTTGACTGATGCTGCAGACATACGACCCCCGCAACGACGACATCCAGGTCTGGATCAACGGCGAGCTCAGCCACCGTCTGGAGGCGCGGATCTCGCCGTTCGACTCGCTCGCCCAGGGCGGTGACGGCGTCTGGGAGGGCTTGCGGCTCACCCGGGGACGGATCTTCAAGCTCTCCGAGCACCTGCTCCGGCTGCGGCGCTCGGCGCGGGCGATGGCCTTCTCCGACATCCCGTCCGACGAGTTCATGACCCAGGCGATCCGCGAGTGCCTGGCCGCCAACGCGATGCACGACGACGTCCACATCCGGCTCACCCTCTCGCGCGGCGTGAAGGTCACCTCGGGCATGGACCCGCGGCTCAACCAGTCCGGCCCCACGCTGATCGTGCTGGCCGAGTTCAAGTCGCCGGTCTACGACGACTCGGGGATCACGCTCGTCACCGCTGCCCAGCGCCGCCCGCGCGCCGACATGCTCGACCCGAAGATCCACCACAACAACCTGATCCCCTCGATCCTGGCCAAGGTCGAGGCCAACAACGCCGGCGCCGACGACGCGCTCATGCTCGACGACGCGGGCTACATCGCCGAGACCAACGCCACCCACTTCTTCCACGTACGCGACGGGGTGCTGCGCACCTCGACGACCCGGGCGTGCCCCGAGGGGATCACCCGCGCCACCGTCCTCGAGCTCGCCGCCGAGCTGGGCCTGCCGGTGGACGTCGGCGACTTCTCGCTCACCGACGCCCACACGGCCGACGAGGCCTTCGTCACCGGCACCATGGGCGGCATCACCCCGGTGGTCTCGCTCGACGGCCGCCCGATCGAGCGCGGCCCGGTGACGCAGCAGCTCGCCAAGGCGTACGCGGACCTGCAGGCGACCTCGGGGACGGTCGTCGCCTGACGCCTCACCCCACTCGCTCGAAGACGGCGCCGTCGAGGACGACCGTGCCCTTGCCGTACGTCTCGTCGAGGCGCTCCTGCAGACCGCCGTCGCCGATCAGCACCCGCAGGTGGACGACACCACGCGACAGACCGCTGCTGACGTGGTGCGGCTGGTCGGCGAGCTCCTCCTGGATCTCGCCGAGCTCCTCCTGCGACACGGTCGCGCGCGAGACACAGAGCATCCCGCCCCAGGTCTTGCGCAGCTCCTTCTCGGCCGCGGCGGGGTCACCGGTGACGCGTACGTTGAGGATGAGCTTGCGCGGGTCGTTCATCGGGCTCGCCACCCGCGTCTGGTCGAGCCACAGGTCGCTGTAGCCCGGCAGCCGTTGGGCGGCGGCGACGGTCGCCTCCTGGGTCTCCATCGTGGTCCGCTCGGGATCGAGCACCTTCCAGCCGCCCTCGGGCTCCGGGCACGGGCTGCTGAAGTCGATCTCCTCGACCGGCGGAACCGACGCGTCGGCGGCCGGCACCGCGTCGGTCACGGCGAACGTCGTGTCGCCGAGCGTGCCCGTGACCTGGAAATCACCCCAGCGCGTGCCCGCGTGCTCCTCGTGCTCGGGATGGTCGGCCCAGTCCCAGCCGGTCATCTCGAGCCCGTCGCACTGCGGCGGCATCGACTCCGCGATCGCCCCATAGCACAGCTGCGGGCCACCGCCGTCGTCGAGCACCGTCACGGTGCCCGTCGAGCGGACGGTGCCGCTCCCAGTGGCCGGGTCGAGCACCCGGTCGTTCCCACATGCGCTCGCCGCCACCAGGAGCAGCACCCACCCATATCGCCACATGTTGTTATGACGGCCGAGGCGGGGCCTACGTTGCGCTGCCCTGGCCGTCGCGCCAGGCGACGAGCTCCTCCAGGAACGAGAGGTCGTAGTCGGGGCCGTTGACGCCGTGGGTGAACAGCGTGGCTCCGGCGTCGGCGAACTCCTTGGCCGACTCGACGTCGCTGACCTCGACGGAGATCTCGATCTCGGAGACGTCGCGGCCGACGTTCTTGCAGTGCTCGGCGAGGATGCCGTGCTTGCGCTCGAGGGTGGGGATGTCGGAGAAGGAGTGCCAGATGTCGGCGTGCTTCGCGACGTACTTCAGGGTCTTCTTCTCCCCGCCGCCACCGATCATGACCGGGATCTTCCGGACGGGCGCGGGGTTGAGCTCGGACCAGCGCTTCTCGATGCGCGGGAGCGCCTCGCCGAGCGCGTCGAGGCGGGAGCCGGCGGTGCCGAAGTCATAGCCGTACTCGGTGTAGTCCCGCTCGAACCAGCCCGACCCGATGCCGAACAGCAGCCGGCCGTCGGAGATGTGGTCGACGGTGCGGGCCATGTCGGCGAGCAGCTCGGGGTTGCGGTAGGAGTTGCAGGTCACCAGGCAGCCGATCTCGACGCGCGTGGTCTGCTCGGCCCAGGCGGCGAGCATCGTCCACGCCTCGAAGTGCTTGCCGTCGGGCTCTCCGTAGAGCGGGTAGAAGTGGTCCCAGTTGAAGATCACGTCGACGCCGATCTCCTCCGCGCGGCGCGCGGCGTCGCGGATCTGGGCATAGTCGGCGTGCTGGGGCTGGATCTGGACTCCGATGCGGATGGTCATGTGTCCAACCCTACGGAGCGGCTGGCTTTCGTCCTCGCGTGAATCGGCCCTATCGTTCGGCAGGCGGCGGATCGTGCCGTACGAGAGCTGAAGAGGGGTGCGAGATGCGACTCGGGTGGGACCTGCACGAAGACGGCAAGAACGTACGCGAGGGGGCGATCGTCAAGCCCGGTGAGCGGCTGAGCTGGCCCCGCACGATCGGCTTCGGCGGCCAGCACGTGGTCGCCATGTTCGGCGCCACGTTCCTGGTGCCGCTGCTGACCGGCTTCCCGCCGACCACCACGCTGTTCTTCTCCGGCGTCGGCACGCTGCTGTTCCTGCTGATCACCCGCAACCGGCTGCCCAGCTACCTCGGCTCCTCCTTCGCCTTCATCGCGCCGATCGGTGCCGCGATGGGCGGCGGCGGGATGGGCGCTGCGCTCTTCGGCATCCTGGTCACCGGCGCACTGCTGGCGCTGGTCGGCGTGATCGTGATGGTCACCGGCACCGGCTGGATCGAGGCGCTGATGCCGCCCGTGGTGACCGGCGCGATCGTCGCGCTGATCGGTCTCAACCTGGCCGGTGCCGCGACCAACAACGTGGTCGGCGGTGACCCCGCGAAGCCCGACAACGGCGCGGTGCTGGTCGCCGCGATCACCCTGGCCACCGTGCTGGTCGTCGCCGTCGCCTTCCGCGGACTGATCGCTCGGCTCTCCATCCTGGTCGGCGTCGTCGTCGGCTACATCGCCGCGCTGCTCCTGGGCCAGATCGACACCTCGGCGTTCGAGAAGGCCGCCTGGTTCGGGCTGCCGTCCTTCACCACGCCCGACGTGTCCTGGTCGGTCGTGCCCATGTTCCTGCCGGTCGTGCTCGTCCTCGTCGCCGAGAACGTCGGCCACGTACGCAGCGTCGCCCACCTCGCCGGCGACGACACCATCAACCGCGAGACCGGCCGGGCCCTGTTCGCCGACGGCCTCGCCACCACCATCGCCGGTGGCTTCGGCGGCTCGGCGACGACGACGTACGGCGAGAACATCGGCGTCATGACCGCGACCCGGGTCTTCTCGACGGCCGCCTACTGGGTCGCCGGCGTCGTGGCGATCCTGCTCTCGCTGTCGCCGAAGTTCGGCGCGTTGTTGAACACCATCCCGGCCGGTGTGCTCGGCGGCATCACGGTGGCGCTCTACGGCCTCATCGGCCTGATCGGTATCCGGATCTGGCTCGACAACCGCGTCGACTTCGCCGACCCGGTCAACCAGTTCACCGCCGCCGTCGCCCTGGTCATCGGCATCGGCAACCTGACCCTCACCTTCGGCGATCTCACCTTCACCGGCATCGCGCTGGGCACCATCGCCGCGGTCGTGATCTACCACGGGATGCGCGCCCTGGCGCGCCTGCGAGGTCGCTGACCCGGCTCAGAACTTGCTGCGCGTCGTCGGAGTGGGAGAGAAGGCGGCGCTCAGCCTGAGCACCTTGGCGAACTCGGTGGCCTTGTCGACGGACAGGAAGCCGTCTGCCTCGCCCGACCCGATGATGACGCCACCGTTGCCGAGCTTGGTGAGGTGCTTGTCCATGCCGCCCGGCAGGGCCTGCGCCCTGGCCTCGGAAAGGTAGTTGAGATAGCCGAGCTTCGGCCCCGGCCTCCCGACCGGCTGCACCTCTGCGAGAGCGTCGGTGAAGGACCTCGAGGTCACGGCCGCCCAGTCAGGGTCCCAGGCAGAGACGAGCTCACGGAGGATCGGATCGGCGAGCGTGGCGATATCGGCACCTCGCCACTTCACCACAAAGCTGTTGCGCACCTTGGCAGACTCGACATATCCGCCGACGACAAAGGTGATGGCCGCCGTCGCGATTCGATTTCCACGAGCCCGATAAGACTGGCTGATTCCGACATGAGGAGCATCGGTATTCTCCCGAAATGCGGCGGATATCGCTTGCAGGGCAGTATCCCGCTCACCAAGCGAATTCCCGGGAAGCGCGGGCGAGGACCAGGAGACCGTCTCGCCGAGAACCTTGTCCAGGCCTGCGATGAATGCCACCAGCTCGTCTGCGACCTGCTCGGCAGTCTCCTGGCGTGGGCCCCAGAACCCTCGCGCGATCAGTTCTTCATCCACGGCCATGACCGTATCACCGCTCCTTCTTCGTATCGGCCGCCGTCCTCGGCGCCCACCGGGCTCTCCCTGTGATCACCTGCGCCTCATCCATTGCTCTTGGGCGCATTCCAGCCGTCCCAATCACCTGGCGGGTTGACGAACTCCTGGTGCCTGACCGAGATCGGGAGATCGAAGTCCTCGAACAGGGTCCGTGCCGCTTCCATGGCCTCTTTGTTCGAGAAGACCCACTCAACCGGGGTATCGCCCGCTGCGTCCACCTGCCGCAGGGCCTGATCCAGCCATTCCTTTTCCTTGGCACCGTTGGGATATCCCCACGAGTCGATCATCTTCCCGTATCCGTGCTTCGTCTCGATCAGCTTCCCATCGAGAATTCCGTCGAACTTGACCTCGTTGTCGAGCGATCCACGAAGAACGAATTCCAGCCCGTCGTCCTTGCCGGTCACCTGGCGCTCGAACTCGGCGCCGAGCTTCTGCTGGAGGAACTTGTGGTTCCTGTTGACGGGCCTCCACTCACCGGGGCCCAGCCTGCCGTCCAGGTCGCGTCGAGCATCCGCCTGCTTCCGGATGTTCTCGGCGACGTCGTCGGCGTTCTTCTTGAGCGAGTCCCCGACCTCGGTGAGCACCTCGCCCGCCTTGTCGAGGGCCTCCTTGGCGATGTCGCCGAGCTGCTTGGCCATAGAGGTCTCCTACGAGGCGAAGAGGGGAAGGGCGGACACTTCGGCGGCGAACGTGCGGCACAGCTCGTACTGGTCGGCGCCGCAGTCGCTCAGCGCGGTGGCGATCTGCTCCATCAGGTCGTAGCTGAGCTGGGTCGAGGCGGTCGCCTCCCCGTCGGTCACCAACGGTGCTTCCGCGATCGACATGGCGAGATCGGTGATCGTGCCGGTCAGCGGTTCGATCACCATGCTCGCCACCTGCCCGATCAGCTCCTCCATCGCGATGTCGGTCGCGATGTCGAGCGCCTTCTTCCGCACCGCGATGAGCGCGGCGTTGCCGGCCACGCTGAGGCCGGCGGTGACCACGGCGGTCGCGGCCGCCGCCGCGATCTGTGCAGCGGTGATCGTCAGCTCGGCGATCACCTTGACCTTCAGGCCGACGATCGCGTCCGCGAGCAGGTCGATTCCGGTGGCAACCTCGGGCAGGGCGTCGAGCACCGCGTCCATGTTGGCCGTGCGGTTCTCCGTCCACGCCCTGATCAGCGCGTTCACCGACTGAGCCGTGGCACCGTCACCGAGCTCGCTGACCCGCATCTCCAGATGATCGAGCGTGCCGCGAAGATCCGACTCCAGCCCACGCAGCAGCTGCGCGGCGTCGCGTACGGCATCTTCATCGACGTTCGGCCATTCATAGCCGAGCAGGTCGAGAACGAAATCCAGCTCCCCAGGGATCGTCATCCCCACGTCTCTGCCCTCCCAAGGTGTCACGTGGATGTCTCAGCAGGACGTGAAGGGATCGGCAAATCGACCCCGAGCACGAGCCACCGCGACGGACGAGGTTAGTGGAGACGTACGGGGGCCGACAGCGAATTTCAGAGACGCGACCGACCGGTCAGGGAAGGCGATCCAGGAGGTCGGCGATGTCGACGCGGGCGCCGGTGTAGAACGGCACCTCCTCGCGTACGTGGCGGCGGGTCTCGGAGCCGCGGAGGTGGCGCATCAGGTCGACGATGCGGGAGAGATCGTCGGCCTCGAAGGCCAGCATCCACTCGTAGTCGCCGAGCGCGAAGGACGGGACGGTGTTGGCCCGCACGTCGGGGTAGTCGCGCGCCATCTGGCCGTGCTCGGCGAGGAGGCGGCGGCGCTCCTTGTCGTCGAGGAGGTACCACTCGTAGGAGCGGATGAACGGGTAGACCGCGACGTAGTCGTGGGTGCGCTCGTCGGCGAGGAAGGCCGGCAGGTGGCTGCGGTTGAACTCGGCCGGGCGGTGCAGGGCCATCTGCGACCACACGGGCACCAGGCGGCCGCCGAAGGCGGTGCGGCGCAGGCGGTGGTAGGCCGACTGGAGCTTGTCGGAGGAGTCGGCGTGCAGCCAGAACATCACGTCGGCGTCGGCGCGCAGGCCGGCGACGTCGTAGGTGCCGCGCACCACGATGTCCTCCTCGGCGAAGGCGGCGAAGAGCTCCTCGACCTCGACCGCCTCGGCCTTGCGGTCGGCGTCGCCGAGGGTCTCCTCCAGGGAGAAGACCGACCACATCGTGTAGCGGATGGTCGCGTTGAGCTCGTTGATCTTGGCTGCGTTGGACTTGATGTCGGCCTGCGGGTCGGTCATGCCCCCATTTTGCGCCAAGGCAGGTCACCGGGTCCCCACCGGGCTCTATGGTGAGCCCATGCTGCCGCTGCGTACCCGCATCTTCGCCTTCCTCCAGGAGCGCCTGGTCAAGACGCCGCTGAACGCCGAGGAGATGATCGCCCTGCGCGCCCAGCGCGAGGGGCTCCGCACCGGCCCGGTCACCGCCTTCCTCTTCGGGCGCCCCGCGGACGTCGCGGTCAAGGAGACGTACGTCGACGGGCGCCGCTTCGTGATCTACACGCCTCCCGGCGTCGGCGAGGCCGCGCCGGTCGTCATCAACTACCACGGTGGCGGCTGGTGCCTCGGGACGCCGGAGCAGAGCGCGTGGGTCTCCTCTCACGTGGCCGCGGGCACCGGGTCGATCGTGGTCGCGCCGTCCTATCGGCTGGCGCCCGAGCATCCGTTCCCGACTGCCGTCGAGGACGCCTGGTCGGCGTTGGAGTGGGTCGCGAAGAATGCGGCCGACCTGGGCGGCGACCCCTCGCGGATCGCGGTGATGGGCGACAGCGCCGGCGGCAACCTGGCGGCCGTGGTGTCGCTGATGGCCCGTGATGCGGGCGGTCCCTCGGTGCGGGCGCAGGTGCTGATCTACCCGGCGGTGGAGATGTACGAGAAGTTCCCCTCCGAGGCCGCCAACGCCAACGGGCCGGTGCTCACCTCGACGCAGATGAGCACCTTCGGCCACCTCTACATGGGCGAGCGCTACGGGGACGAGTCCTGGCAGGCCTCTCCCCTGCGCGCCGCCTCCCACGCCGACCTGCCGCCGGCCCACATCATCACCGCGCTGCACGACCCGATCCGCGACCACGGCACCCGGTATGCGGAGGCCCTGCGTGCTGCCGGCACGCCGGTCTCGCTGGTCGACTACGACACCGCGTTCCACGGGTTCATGTCGCTCCCCGGGGTCGCCCCGGCCGCACCGGAGGCTCTCGCCGGGATCGTCGCGTTCCTGCGGTGAGATCATCGACAGTTTTCAACCATCGATTGGGAGTTTGTTAACCCTCCACGCCAGGCCGTGTTGTAACGTTCCACTCGGGTGTCCATCGCCAGGTTGTCTCGGGTTGTGCGCCACCTCGATCCCCCCATTCGCCCGCGGCTGAGAGCGCTTTCGCGTGTCCTCGACGAGCCCTGGGCACACCGGAAAGGCGTGGTGACATGGCAGACGTCTCCATCAAGATCGAGACCCTTGATCAGACGGTCAAGAAGCTTGATTCGATCATCGACGAGTTCGACCACGCCGTCGGCAACGCCGATGCGCTCGAAGGCGCCATCGGCAACCCGTTCCACCGTGGTGAGCTGCGCGGTCAGGCCGACGACTTCGAGCAGCGCTGGGACATGAAGCGCAAGGACCTCAAGGACGAGCTCTCCGACGTGCGGGACCACATCAAAGGCGTCGTCGAGGGATTCCAGAACTGGGACAGCGAGACGGCTCTCCTGTTCCAGCAGAAATAGACGGATGGAGTGAGTCATGGATCAGTCACCCAAGGGTCGGGAGATCCAACCCCTCACCGGCGACTCGGCGGTGATCGTCGCTCGCGGCAACAAGATCGAAGAGCTCGGCGTGCAGATGTCCGAGGCGGCCACCGTGCTCGAGCAGATCGCCACCGGTGAGCTGGCCGACGGCCAGATGCAGGGCAAGGCCGTCGCTGAGCTCCAGGACAAGATCGGGTCCTCCTACGAGACGTTGCGGGAGGCCAGCGAGCTGTACACCCCCGTCGGGCCCCTGATCGCTGCGTACGGCACGAGTCTCGGCGAGCTCCAGGCCAAGATGGGCCCGTTGGTCGACTCGTGCACGGACAAGTGGGCGACCTACGAGGCGCTCCCGGGAGACCGCGAGGCCGACGACGAGGAAGGCCAGGCCAAGGAGACCGCTTACAACGAGTGGCACGACGACGCCGAGAGCTGGGATGCCCAGTACGACACCTGGGAAGACGCCTACGACCTCGCGGTCAACGGCATCGGCAACGAGATGGCCGGCAGCATCAAGGACGGCTTCTGGGAGATCTTCGGCTTCCTCATCAACATCCTCGAGGTCATCGCCATGGTCTTCATGATCGCCGGACTCTTCCTCGGTGGCATCGTCGCCGTCATCGGATTCGCCCTCGGAGCTTTGGTGCTGATCGGCAAGATCGTCCAGGCGTCAGCAGGCAAATGCGAGGTCACGGATGTGCTCTTGGCAGTACTCGCCGTTCTTCCCTTCGGAAAGCTCGGTCAGATCGGCAAGGCCTGGGGCCAGTTGGGGAAGGGTGCCGCCTCCGGCGGAAAGACCGCCGGCGCGGCCGGACGAGGCTACGGAAACTTCGCTCTGAAACGAGCGGTGCCGCTGAACCCACCTCCCGTGAATGTCACGTTCGGCGCCAAGTTCAAGACCGCGCTCTCCATCTCCACCGGCTTCAGGGAGGTGCCCCGCACCAGGGCTGCTTGGATGGCCAACCCGTTCAAGCCCCCGAAGGACATTCCCGTGGGCATCATGAGCGGCTCCGACATCGCTACCGGGATGGCGATCTTCGGTGCGGTGCGCACAGGGACCTGGGCCCAGAAGGTCGGGGCCGGCTTCGACGGGCTCAGCGGCCTGGGCAAGTGGGCAGGCGAGTGGTACGGCACCACCTCGACGAGCCGGTCGCTGAACGAGCGGCGCACCCATGACCAGCAGAGCGCACAGCCCTCGGAGGGATGATGCCGGAGACATGGCACGCTGAGATCGCCCAGCCGTCGGAGCGATGGATCTGGGTCCCGAACTCGGGCGAGCTCGACGCCGCGGGTGCGGAGAGGTGGGTCGAGGACGTACTCGCCTCCCTCCGCGACACCTGGGACGGCGAGTGGACCGACGAGGTCGACCCCGACGCGCGGGCCCTGCTCGCGCACCACCTCGCCGACGACCTCCACCCCGGGACGCTGGCCTCGATGCTCCACTGGCCGCTGCCCGCGCCGGTCGTCAGCCGGGTGCGGGTCGTACTCGGGGGCGGCGAGCCGACCTCGGCCGAGGAGTGGCGGCAGGAGGGCTTCGACGTCGATGAGTACGCCGGGGCCGCTCTCGGTCCCGGACTGAGATGTCTCGCGTCCAAGACCGGAGAGCTCGACGGTGAGGCCGTCGAGTTCCTCACCGGAATCTTCGTCTTCTCGACGCAGGAGATCAGCGTGATGGTCGTGGTCGAGGCAGGCGCACCCGAGATCTTCGGTCTCACCATCGCGGACATGCCGCTCTTCCTCGCCGAGCTCGAGGTCGTACGCCCCGATGGCACCCCGTTCTCGGCAGAGCCGGTCCCCGGTATGCCGAGCGACCCGTTCGACGTCTGGGAGGACTCGTCCTTTGTCTGAGGCAGCATCAGCCCCACAGTCCTCGCTACGCGAGATGCTCGGTGGCGCCAAAGAGCCGGAGTTCCAGCTGAGGCTGCTCCCCGGCTGGGAACGACACTCCCCGGATGAGGCCGACCGAGCCGCGATGGACGCGGCGTTGAAGAAGCGCTTCATGAGCATCAACAGGCCCGAGCTCCACGCCTCCATGCGTGCCCAGCTCGATCAGGCGTACGCACTCATGAAGCAGCAGCAGGTCAAGGCCTACTTCGCTGCCACCGCGCCGACCGACAGCCTCGCCATCATCCCCGGCGCGATCGTCGCGACGACGTTCCACGCCCACAGCGGCGGGACCCTCGACACCCACGTCGCCGCGTTGATCCGTGACCACGGCGCCCAGCCGCTCTTCGGGGACAAACGGTTCATCCGCTACGAGCGCGAGTCGACCCGGACCGCCGAGGGCGACGAGGCCGTGATCGTGACGTCGATCGTCTACATGACCCCCGTCCCCGGCTCGAAGCGGCGCCGGGGGCTCCAGCTGACCGCGACGCTCGCCCGGCCGATGGACATGGCCGCGACCGACGAGAAGTTCCTGGCGTGGAAGCTGGCTCTGGACGTCTGCGTCTCGACCCTCCGGTGGGTGCCGGCCTGAGTCAGCTCAGGTCCTCGGCGGCTCGGTGCGCCGAGGCGATCGTGGCCGGGATCCCGACGCCGTCGTAGGAGGCGCCGGCGAGGGTCAGACCGGGCACCGCGCGGAGCCCCTGGCGGATCCGGGCGACCCGGTCGAGGTGACCGACCGGGTACTGCGGGAGCCCGTCGGTCCAGCGCTGGACGTGCACGTCGGTCGGTGTCGCCGTGATCCCGACGATCTGCTCGAGGGCCGCGAGGGAGTCGGCGACCAGACGGTCGTCGTCGTCCGAGGGCGGCTCGCCGTGACGCCCGATAGAGGTGCGCAGGTAGTTGCCGCGCTCCCCCACCCACGCCCACTTGGCGAAGGAGAAGGTCGAGGCCTTGATCGCGCACTCCTCCACCGGTGGGACGAGGAATCCCGACCTGCCAGACAGTTCCGCGGGGAGCTCGGAGAAGGCGAAGGTCACCACGGCGACGCTGGCGGTCTCGATCGCGGACAGCTCGCGGGCGACCGAGGGGGCCGTCGAGCGGAGCAGTTGTGCGGCCACCGGAGCGGGAGTCGCGACCACTACGGCATCGGCGGCTTCCACCTCGTCGCCGGTCTCGATCAGGAATCCCTGCGGGGTCCGGGTGACGGTGTCGACCGGGGTGTTGAGCCTGATGTCGAGGCCCTCGGCGAGGGTCGTGGGCAGCCGGGACATGCCGCCGTCGATGCCTGCGAAGACCGGCACGTCGGAGGTCGGCAGCGCGGCGGCGGCCTCCAGCAGCGACCCCTTCTCGGCCAGCATGAACAGCTGCGGCGCGGCCGCCTTCACCGAGATCGCGCGGGCGTGGCCGGCGTAGACCCCGGCGAGCAACGGGTCCGCGAGCCGATCGGCGGTCTCGTCCCCGAACCGGGACGCGATGAAGTCGCCGACGGAGATGTCCTCGTCCGTCTTCGCCGGTGGGAGCGTGGGTTCGCGGCGTACGACCTCCAGGGTCTCCTCGGAGAGGAGACCGGCCGACTCCAGCGCGGGCAGGTCGAGGGGTACGCCCATGATCGAGCGCGGGATCGGCCGCAGCGCGCCGCGCGACCAGATCGAGGACTTCGCGTCGGTCGGGTGCACGATCTCGAGGCCGATCTCACGAGCGAGGGACACGCCCTCCGGCCGGCGGTTGAGCATCGCCTCGGCACCGACGTCGACCAGGTGTCCGGCGACGGACTCCCCGCGGATCTTCCCTCCGACCCGGTCCGAGGCCTCCAGCACCGTGACCCGGTGGCCCTTCAGCGACAGGTCGCGGGCCGCGGTCAGTCCGGCGATCCCTGCTCCGACGACGATGACACGCACAGGAGAAGTCTCGCACCCTGACGATGACCTGGGTCAGCCGAGCCGCTCGACCGCGTTCTTGGCCTCGACCAGGCCGACGCCGGTCGCCTCCCGATAGACCTTGATCGCCTCGATCTTCTTGCCCGCGCGCACGAGCGCCACCACCTCGTCCTGACGCGGCACCGGCGGCTCCTCCAGCCCCGCGTGCTTCAGGAGCAGGTCGACCTTGTCCTCGAGCCGGTTCAGCCGGCGGGTGAGCTCCATGCGAGTCCTGCTCGACGAGGACTCGATCACGAGGTAGAGCAGAACCAGACCGACGAGGGCTACGACTCCGAAGACATCCACAGTCGAACCCTAGTGCCGAGGCGTCACCCCCGTCGGCCGAGCCGGCACCGCAGTGCCGACTCGGCCGACGTATGTGACGTCTCGGCCGACGTACGTGACGCCCCGGCCGGATCGGGTCAGCTGGCCAGCTTTCCGAAGTTGGAGCGGTGGAAGACCAGGGGCTGGCCGGCGCCGTGGTCGGCGGCGTGGAGCTGGAGGAGTACGACGATGTGGTCGCCGGCCTCGACCTCGCGGTAGACCGTGCAGTCGAAGCGAGCCAGGCCCTCGTCCAGGGTCAGCGCCCCGTCGACGGTCTCGCTGACGACCAGCCCGTCGAAGCGGGAGTCGACCGGACCGGCGAGCTGGCGGCAGACCTCGCCGTGGTGCTCGGCGAGCACCGTGACACCCAGGTGCGAGGAGCGGCGCAGATCGGGCCAGGTCTTCGACGTCCTGGCCACCGAGAAGGACACCAGCGGCGGGTCCAGGGACACCGAGGTGAACGAGGAGGCGGCCAGGCCGATCGGCTTGCCGTCGACCAGAGCCGCGACCGCGACCACACCCGTCGGAAAGACCCCGAACGCCTTCCTCAGTGCCTGCGGATCCAGATCCTGGTTGGTCGTCAGCGGCGGTACGTTCGTCATCTCTCGTCCTCTCGTCGCGATGTCATCTACTCGATGAGCCCGGGCTCGACGACCGACGTGAAGTCGACCTTCTCGGGGATCTCGCCCGCCTCGAAGAAGGCATCGGCCAGCTGCTGCTCGGAGGCGATGTGCTCCTCGGTCACCGGGCCGACCACGGAGGCCTTCTTCGCTGCCACCTCGCTGGTCGTCGAGACCGGGAGGCCTGACTCCGAGGCCCAGCCCTCACCCCACTTGTCGGGGTTCTGCTGTGCCCACTCGAAGCCGTCCCTGACCAGGCCGACGAAGTGCTCGATCGACCCGCGGGTGTCGGTCTCCTCCAGCGAGGCGGCCGAGGCGATCTCGAAGGCGAGGTACGGGTCGGTGGTGCCGCCCTCGTCCGCCGTGATGTCGACGGCGCCGTCCTCGTTGACGGCCTGGGTGACGAACGGGTCCCAGATCGACCAGGCGTCGACCTCGCCGGCCTGAAACGCCGCCAGCCCCTCGGCGGGCTGGAGATACTGCGGATCGACGTCGTCGAGGGTCAGGCCGGCCGACTTGAGCGCCAGCAGCAGGTGGCCGTGGGCGGAGGTGCCCTTGCCGACCGCGATCCTCTTGCCCTTCAGGTCGGCGGAGGACGTGATGTCCGACCCCTTCGGGACCAGGATCGAGTCGGTCTTCTCGTCCTGCTCCTCGACGGTGGCGACGACCTTGAAGTCGGCTCCGGCCGCGGCACCGAAGATCGGCGGGGCCGAGCCGACCCAGGCCACGTCGATCTGGTCGGCGGCAGCGGCCTCGATGATCGGCGGCCCAGCGGTGAACTCCGACCACTCGATCTCGTAGGGAAGGTCTTCCAGGAGGCCGGCCTGGGTCAGCACGGAGCGGATGCCGTCCTTCTGGACGCCGACCCGTAGGACCGGCTTGTCCGCGTCGGCCGAGCCGGACGAGCCGCAGGCGGCCAACGCACCGCCGAGCAGGACGAGCGCGGCCGGGGCCACGAGGAGACGCGTCAGGATGCTGTGTGGGGACACGGTAGGGATGCCTTCTATCTGTCGGTGGGGGTCATGCGGCCTGGTCGACGACGCCCAGGAGCGTCAGCAGCGCCGCTCGGCGCTCGACGATCTCGGGGTGGTCGCGTCGACGCGGGTGCGGCAGTGCGATCTGCTCGTCGTGGACGATGGCGCCCTCGTCGATGAGGATCACCCGGTCGGCGAGCAGGAGGGCCTCCTCGACGTCATGGGTGACCATGAGGACGGCCGGGCGGTGGGCGTCGACCAGGCGGCGTACGAGGTCCTGGGCGGCGATCCGGGTGAGAGCGTCCAGCGCGCTGAACGGCTCGTCGAGGAGGAGCAGGTCGGGCTCGCGCACCAGCGCACGAGCCAGAGCCACCCGTTGGCGCTGGCCGCCGGAGAGCTGGCGCGGCCACGCCTTCTCGCGCCCCTCCAGGCCGACCTCCGCGAGCATCGTCCGGGCGTGGGCGACGGCGCCGGGCCCCCGCAGACCCAGGGCGACGTTGTCGAGGACCGTACGCCACGGGAACAGCCGCGGGTCCTGGAAGACGACCGCCGGGGCGGTGCCGGTGACCACCGTCCCGGTGGCACCGGTGTCGAGGCCGCCGATGATGCGCAGCAGGGTGGACTTGCCGCTGCCGGAGCGGCCCAGCAGGGCCACGAACTCCCCGGAGCGGATCTCCAGATCGATCCCGGCGAGCACCTCGTGCTCACCGAAGGCGCGGTCAACCCGCGCCAGCGAGGCGACGACGCTCATGCGCTTCTCCCTTCGTCACGCCAGCGCAGAGCGCGGCGCTCGAGCAGTCGTACGGCCCAGTCGGTGACCAGGCCGAGCGCGGCGTAGCAGAGCAGGCCGACCACGATCACGTCGGTCTGCAAGAAGTCGCGCGCGTTGTTGATCAGGAAGCCGAGACCGGCGCCGGCGTTGACCTGCTCGGCGACGATCAGCGCGATCCATGCCATGCCGAGTGCCTGCCGCAGCCCGACCAGCAGGCCGGGCGTGACCGCCGGCAGGTACAGGTGGCGCAGGCGCTCGGACCAGGTGAGCCGCAGCGCACCGGCGACCTCGACGAGGTCCGGGTCGACACCGCGCAGGGCCGCGACCAGGTTGAGGTAGAGCGGCACGATCACGAAGAGCGCGACCAGGTAGATCTTCGGCTCCTCCTTGATCCCGAACCAGATGATGAACAGCGGCACCAGCCCGAACAGCGGCAGGGTCCGCAGCATCTGCACCAATGGGTCGACCAGGGCGTCACCCAGGGCACTCAGGCCGACGATCCCGCCGAGCACGAACGCGATCAGCGCTCCGAGCAGGAAGCCGAGGGCGGCACGGCGCGCGGAGACGGCGATCGCCTCCTGCAGCTGCCCGCTGCCGATCAGCTCCCAGGCGGTGCCGGCCAGCTGCACCGGCGAAGCCAGGGTGCGCTCGTCGAGGATCCCGAGCGACGAGAACAGCTGCCAAGCCGCCAGCACGAACACCGGGCTGAGCGAGCGCAGGATCTTGAGGGTCCGTGGCGAGAGCACGCTCCTGCGCGCCGAGACCGCCCGCCCGGCGGGCGCTGCTCCGGCGACCTCCTCGACGGCCGGGTCGGTTGCGGCCAGACCTGCCACCTGGCTCATCGGGGGGGTCCGAACGGAACCGCGGCCCCGCGGCCGACGACCGGGGCGGGGTGGGACCACAGGCCCCGGTGGGCGAGCTCGGGCAGGACGCCCTCACCGAACCAGTAGGACTCCTCCAGGTGCGGGTAGCCCGAGAGCACGAACTCGGTGATCCCCACCGCGTGGTAGGCCTCGATCAGGTCGGCGATCTCCGTGTAGGAGCCGACCAGCGCGGTCCCGGCGCCACCTCGGACCAGCCCGATGCCGGCCCACAGGTTGGGGTGGATCTCGAGCCCGTCGCGCGAGCCCTTGTTGAGCTCCAGCATCCGCCGCTGGCCCTCCGAGACGCTGCGGGAGAGTCCCGCCTGGACATGCTCGATGTCCTCGTCGGAGATGTTCTCGAGCAGCCGGTCGGCCTCGGCCCACGCGGCTGCCGAGGTCTCCCGGGCGATCGAGTGCAGCCGGATCCCGAAGCGGAGCTCACGCCCGCGGTCGGCAGCCAGCTTCTGAACGCGAGCGATCTTCTCGGCGACCGCGGCCGGAGGCTCGCCCCAGGTCAGGTAGACGTCGGCGTGCTCGGCGGCGACGTCCAGCGCCGCGGGCGAGGAGCCCCCGAAGTAGACGTCCGGGACCGGTGTCGGCCGCTGCTCCAGGCGCGCGTTCTCCACCGAGAGGTGCTTGCCGGAGAAGGTCACCGTCTCCCCCGCCCAGAGCCGGCGGACGATGTGCAGGAACTCCCCGCACCGCTCGTACCGCGCGTCCTTGGCGAGGAAGTCGCCATACATCCGCTGCTCGTGGTCCTCGCCGCCGGTGACCACGTTGAGCAGCAGTCGCTGCCCCGACAGGTTCTGGAAGGTGCCCGCCATCTGCGCGGCCAGGTAGGGCGAGACCGAGTCGGGCCGGAAGGCGACCAGGAACTTCAGTCGCTCCGAGAGGGAGCTGAGCATCGCGGTCGTCACCCAGGCGTCCTCGCACCACGCCCCGGTCGGCGTCAGCGCCGCCTCGAAGCCGAGCTGCTCGGCGCTGCGGGCGATCTGCCCGAGGTAGGGCACGGTCGCGGGACGGCCCGCCGCCAGCGCGCTGACGCCGTGGCCGCCGCCGATCACATGACGGCCGTCGCCGCCGTTCGTCGGTAGGAACCAGTGGAACTTGAGAGTGTTCATCACTGCCTTTCGGTGGGATGTGGTGGGGATGTCAGAGCTGCCCGTGCCGTGGCGGCAGGGTGCCGTCGACGGCCCACCGCCCGAGGTGCTGGACCTTCCAGGCGGCCGGGTCGTGCAGCGTGTGGGTGCGCGCGTTGCGCCAGTGGCGGTCGAGGCCGGTCGTCGTCAGAGCCGACCGGGCGCCGGAGACCTCGAGCAGCCGGCTGGTGACGTCGACCGACACCTTGGCGGTCGACGCGCGGGCGGCCGCCACGGCGAGGCTCGCCTCCGCGGCCGACTTCTCGGTGAGGTTCGCGTCGGCCTCGTCCACGCGTCGGCCCGCCTCGGCGAGGAGGGCCTCGGCGCTGCGTACGGCCAGCTCCATCTCGCCGAAGGCCTGGACGACCAGCGGGTCCTGCGCGGCCGTCTCGACCCCGGCGATCGCGACGGCGTCGGCGTAGGGGCGGGACTTCGTGCAGACGAACGCGGCGGCCTCGTCCAGCGCACGCCGGGCGATCCCGGCGTCGATGGCCGCGTGCAGCAGCTGCGCGAAGGCGCCATAGGTCGTCGGCACGTCGAACGTGATCGCGAACGGGGTGATCCACTCCTCCGGAACCACGACGTCGGTGAGGCGCACCGTCCCGGACCCGGTCGTACGCTGCCCGACGGCGTCCCAGTCGTCGATGATCTCGACGCCGGGGCTCTCGGTGCGGATCCACGCCACCTGCAGCGGCCCGTCGACGTCACGGCGGGCGAGGACGGCGAGGTAGTCGGCGAACAGGGAGCCGGTGCAGTAGAACTTCTCGCCGTTCAGCAGCCACTCCCCCTCCTCCCGAGCAGGTGTGAGGATCGTCCGGATGTCCCGCACGTGCTTCGTACCGAACTCCGACTGCGCGTTGGCGACCAGCGCCCCGGCCCGCACCTCGCTGTAGATCCGCTGCTGCTGCTCACGCGTGCCGTTCAGCCGCAGCTGGTTGAGGAAGACGAAGTGGCTGTGCGGCACCTGGCCGACGTTGGGATCACCCCACGAGACCAGCCGGAACACCTCGGCCACGGTCGTGGCCGGGAGCGCGGGACCGCCGAACTCGAGCGGGACGGTGAGCGCACCGAGCCCGGCGGCGGCGTACGCCTTGACCTGGTCGTAGGGCAGCGCCCGGTCCCGGTCGCGGGCGCCGTCGCCGAGCGCGAGCTCCTCGGCCACCCGTCGGGCGACCAGGGGCGCGGTCTCGGCGTCGAGCCGGGCGATCTCCGTCGTGCTCAAGCCACGGGCTCCAGCTGCTGCGCCTCGAGCTCGCGCACGAGCGGGAGCACGCGCTGACCGAAGTACTCCACGTCCTCGAGGTAGTGCAGGAAGCCGCCGAGGATCAGGTCGGCGCCGGCCCGCTTGAACTCCACGATCCGCTCGGCGACCTGCTCGGACGTCCCGATCAGCCCGGTGCGGAAGCCGTCGTTGTACTGCACCAGGTCCTCGAAGCTCGAGTCCTGCCACATCCCGGTCTTGTCGCCGGTCGACTGCCCGGCCTGCTTGACCGCGGAGCCGAAGCCCTCCACGGCCTCGCGGTCGGCCTTGTCGATGATCTCCCGGAGGGTGTCGCGCGCCTCCTTCTCGGTGTCGCGGGCGACGATGAAGCCGTTGATGCCGAACCGGACCCGGCGACCCAGCGGCTCGGCGACGGCGTTGACGTCCTTGATCTGCGCGGCCAGGCCCTCGGGGGTGTTGCCGTTGGCGAAGTACCAGTCCGAGACCCGGCCGGCCATGCCCTTGGCGTCGGAGGAGTTGCCGCCCTGGAAGATCTCCGGGTGCGGCCGGCCCTCGCTGGCCAGCGGCTTCGGCTTCAGGTCGAAGTCGTGCAACCGGTAGAAGTCGCCGTTGAGCTCGGCCGCGTCGCTCGTCCAGATCTCGCGCAGGTAGCGGATGAACTCCTCCGAGCGGCGGTAGCGCTCGCCGTGCTCGAGCCATGGCTCGCCGAGCTTGGTGAACTCGTCCTTGAACCAGCCGGAGACGACGTTGACGGCCGCGCGCCCGCCGGAGATGTGGTCGGCGGTGGCCAGCCACTTGGCGAGTACGCCGGGCTGCCAGAGCCCCGGGTGGACGGCGGCGATCACCTTCAGCCGCTCGGTGGCCAGCAGCAGCGCGAGCGAGAACGAGGTGGACTCGTGCTGGTAGGCCGCGCCGTAGGAGGCGATGTAGCGCACCTGGGAGAGCGCGTACTCGAAGCCGTTGTTCTCGGCCAGCTGCGCGAGCTTCTTGTTGTAGTCGTAGCTCCAGTCGGTGCGCTGCTCGATCTTGCTCACCACCAGGCCGCCGCTGACGTTGGGCACCCAGTAGGCGAACTTCAGGGGCTCGGTTGCCGGTGAAGTCATGCTGGTCTCCTTGGATCGCTAATGTCTATTAAACTTATCGGATTAAACAGGCGATGGGACCGGATCTTCCGATGTGGACCACCGGAAGACCCGATCCCGTGATAGGCGCCGCCTATCAGGAGGCGGCAGGGCGAGAGGTGGTGCCGATCGCCCAGGCGTACGGCGGCGGGGTGCCGTTCACCAGGTGCGCACCGACGACCTTCGCCTTGAGGATGCGCGGGTTGTGCGAGGAGACCGTGCGGGCGTTGCGCCAGTGCCGGTCCAACCCACGCTCCCGCTCCGTGCCCGAGGCACCGAGCGTGTCGAACAGGTTCGTCACCGCGGTGAGCACCTGCTCGGTCACGACGACCTGGGCCGCCGAGGACTCGAGCTCGGCGCGCTCGTTGGCCGCCGCGATCGCGGCCTCATCCCCCGAGCCGGCCAGGTCGGCGTTCTCCTGCAGCGCGGTCGCGGTGCGGAGGGTCGCCGCCTCCACGACGTACGCCGCCGAGGCGATCTCACCCACACGCGCGAGCACCTGCGGGTCGTCGCGCACCCGCGGGGCGTTGGCGTGGGAGTAGTTGCGCTCCCGCGCCCGCACCGCCTCGACCGTGTCCGCCGTGGCCGCCCTGGCGATGCCAGCGAGCGTCGCCAGCAGGTTCAGCTGGTAGAGCGCGGTCTGGTAGGGGTAGCGCTGCCCGAACGGGAGCACGTTCTCGGCCTGGACGGTGACGTTCTCGAACGTCGTCGTCCCCGACCCCGTGCCGAGCTGGCCGAAGCCCGCCCAGTCGTCGGTCGTGGTGACGCCGTTCTCCCGGGTGTCGGTGATCGCGATGACGAACTGCTTCTCACCGTCGGGCCGCGCGCCGTCACCGGCAGGCTCGTCCAGCAGTGCATACACGTCGGCCCACTCGGCGAAGATCGTCCCGGTCGTGTAGTACTTCGACCCGTTCAGGACGTACGTCCCGTCCGACCGCTTCGTGAGCACGGTCTGCTGGGTGTCGATGGTCGTCGACCCCACCTCCGACCAGGCGTTCCCGGCGATCTCACCGGACACGAAGCGCTCGAACCAGATCTCCTGACCCGTCCCGGCGTGGTGGTGCCAGAGCCGGTCCTCGGCGAAGGCGAAGTGCCCGCGCAGCGCCTGGGCGAGGTTGGCGTCGGCCGCGACCAGGTCGATCCAGAGCTGCGTGAGCTCCGGGAGGGTCGCGCCGGCGCCACCGAACTCCTCAGGGACCCGGACGGCGCCGAAGCCGGCCCGCTTGAGCCGGTCGACGGCTTCGGTCGGCAGCTCTCCGGACAGCTCGCGCTCGAGGGCGCCTGCCGCGATCTCCTCGAAGATCGGGGCGAAGCGGGCGCGCAGCTTGTCGAGCCGCTCGGTCCGGATGGTCGGCCGGGTCAGGAAGGTGTTGTCGAGCGTCGTCACCTCCGCCTCCTCACGTGTACCAGGTCGGAGCCGGGATCTCGCCGAGCAGCGCGTAGCGCCCGACCTCGGCCCGCTTGTGCGCCACCGGGTCGTGCAGCGAGTGGGTCCGGATGTTGCGCCAGGCGATGTCGAGGCCGACCTTGTTGGAGGTCGCCCGGGCACCGGTGAGGTCGTAGACCTTGGTGCCGATCTCCAGGCCGACGTCGATCGCGACCTGCTTGGCCGCTGCGATCACGACCGCGGCCTCGCCACGGTCCTGCTCGGTGACCTCGTCGGCATGGGAGTTGATGGCCTCGATCACGGTCGCGGCCCGCTCGACCAGCGCCTCGGCCGCCCAGAGCTTGGACGTGAGGTCGCCGTAGGTCTCCTGGATGTAGAACTCCTCGCTCGCGCTCTCCTTGACGTCGCCGGCGTAGGGCCACGCCCGGGTCGTGTCGCGGGTGTAGGTCGCCGCGGTCTTGAGCGCGCCCTCGGCGATCCCGATGTAGAAGTTGGCGAAGATGATCTGGATGAGCGGCACGTTGAGCGTGTTGTAGACCCGCGGCTGGAACTCGAACGAGCCGTCGGCCTGCTTCACGTAGCCGGCCGCGGCCTCCCACGGGACCCGCACGCCGTTGATCTCGACGGCGCCGGACTCGGTGAGCCGCTGACCGAGGTTGTCCCAGTCGCCGGCGAAGACGATGGCCTCCTGCTGGGTCGGGACGATCGCGAAGACGTGCTTCTCGGTGCCCTCGATGACGCCCTCGAGCACGGTCAGGTCGGAGATGCGACCGCCGGTCGAGAACGACTTGCGACCGGTGAAGACGAGCTCGTCGCCCTCGACCGTGATCACCAGGTCGTCGTCGCGGGGGTTGACCGCGCCGCCGAAGAAGAAGTTGTTCTCCGTGTAGAGCTGCTCGACGGCGGCGATCTGCTCCGGGGTGCCGACGAGTCGCGCCGCCCAGGCCCAGAGGTAGTGGTAGCCGAGCAGCTGCCCGATCGAGCCGTCGCCCGCGGCGACCGCCCGGACGACGCGCAGCGCGGTCGTCCAGTCCTGGCCGGCGCCGCCGTGCTCGGTCGGACCGAGCAGGGTGACCAGGCCGCTCTGCTTGAGCAGGTCCACCTCGTACGTCGGGACCTGGTTGGCCCGGTCGCGGGCGACCGCGTCCACGGAGAGACGGGTCGCCACCTCGCGTGCCCGGTCGATCCAGCCCTCGGGGGTCGTGGGTGCCGCATCGAACTCCGCGGCGTTGCGTACAGCCTCTGTGGTCATCGCGCCCTCTCAGTCTTGTGTCGTGGAACCTTGCATCCTTAGTCGACTAAATTAGTAGAGAATGAGCAGGTGGTCGCCGGATGGACGCCAGCGATCACCGATCACCCGCTCGGGATGACCGATCACCTCCAAGGGAGCGACATGAGGATCGAGCAGCTGGAGTACATCGCGGCCGTGACCCAGCACGGCTCACTGCGCCGCGCGAGCGAGCAGCTCCACATCTCCCAGCCGGCGCTGAGCGAGGCGATCACCAAGCTCGAGCGCGAGCTCGGCGTGACCCTGCTCGACCGGCGCCGGGCGGGTGCCCGGATCAGCCGCGAGGGCCAGGACCTGCTGCACTCCATGTCGGATGTCCTCGAGGCCGTCGACCGGCTCCGCCTGGCCGCCGGCGACCAGCACGCCGGGATCAGCTCGGTCCGGGTCGGCACGGTCCACGCCGGCACCTCGACGGTGCTGCTCCCGACGTTGCGGAGATTCGCGGACGAGCATCCGCGCACCAGCGTCGAGGTGCGCACGATGGTGCAGGAGGACATCTACCTCGCCCTGACCGAGGGCACGATCGACATCGGCCTGGTCAACCTGCTCGACGGCGACGACCTGCCGCCGACGGTCGAGGGCACCGTACTGCTCCACGGGCGGCCGATCGTCGTGCTGCCCGCCGGCCACCCGCTCACCTCCCGCGACGAGATCACCGTCGCGGAGCTCCGCGAGGAGCCGTTCGTCGGCATGCGCTCGGGCTATCTGATGTACCGCTTCGCCCACCGCGTCTTCGGGCGCGAGCTCCCCCACCACTGGCACGCCACCGACGGCGCCGAGATGGGCAAGATGATGGTCGGCGAGGGCCTCGGGCTCACTCTCCTGCCCGACTACAGCGTCGTCGGCGACCCGCGCGAGACCGGCGGGCACATCACCGTACGTCCCCTGGCCGGGGATCGCTCCCGGGTGACGATGGTCGCGGTGCAGCGGCACAACGCGCGTGCGACCTCGGGGGCGCGCAGCCTGCTCGACCTGCTCGCCGAGACGGCTGCCCGGTCTCAGCCCGCGGCCGGCTCGTAGCCCTGGACGAACTCGGTGAGCCGGGCCAGCTGGTCGGGGTCGGTGCTGGGGATGACGCCGTGGCCGAGGTTGAAGACGTGGCCCTTGGCCCGGCGGCCGGTCTCGATGATCCTGCCGGCCTGCTCGAGCATGACCTCGGTGGGTGCGAAGACGAGGGCGGGGTCGAGGTTGCCCTGGACGCCGAAGCCGTCGCCGAGCTGGTCGATCGCCCAGTCCAGCGGGGTGCGCCAGTCGACGCCGACGACCTCGGCACCGGCGCTGCCCATCAGCGGGAGGAGCATGGCGGAGTTGACGCCGAAGTGGATCCGCGGGACGCCGAGCTCGCCGATCCGGGACAGCACCGCAGTGGAGTGGGGCAGCACGTGACGCTCGTAGTCGGCGGGCGTGCAGGCGCCGGCCCAGGAGTCGAAGAGCTGCACCGCGGAGGCGCCCGCGCGGACCTGGACCTCGAGGAAGGCGGCGGAGATCCCGGCGATCTTGCGCATCAGGGCGTCCCACACGTCGGGAGCACCGAACATGAGCGCCTTGGTCTTGGCGTACTCCTTCGAGGGGCCGCCCTCGACCAGGTAGGAGGCGACCGTGAACGGGGCGCCGGCGAAGCCGATCAGCGGGGTGCCGCCGTTGATGCCGGCCAGCTCGCCGGTGAGGTTCTGAACGGCCTCGGTGATGTAGGGGACGTGCTCCGGGGTCAGGTCCGGGATCGCCTCCACGTCGGCCATGGTGCGCACCGGGTCGGCGACCACGGGGCCGACACCGGGCTTGATCTCGAGGTCGACCCCGACCGCCTTCAGCGGCAGCACGATGTCGGAGAAGAAGATGGCCGCGTCGACCCCGTAGCGGCGTACGGGCTGGAGGGTGATCTCGGTGATCAGCTCGGCGTTCTGGCAGGACTCGAGCATGCCGATGCCCTCGCGGACCTTCAGGTACTCGGGCAACGAGCGGCCGGCCTGACGCATGAACCACACCGGCGTACGGCTCGGCTTCTGCCCCGCGAGTGCCTGCAGGAACGGGGAAGAAGCGAGCGCGTCGGAGGTCTTCCCAGGAGTATTCACAGCGGCCACCGGGCAATGGTCCCATCCGGTGCGGCGTGTACGCACATCGCGAATCGCGCAGAAGACATACCCTGTTCACATGGTCGTCCGTGGAGAGTCGCGTCCCGCCGCGGGACCGGAGAGCGGTCCTGCCGTGTTCCGGTCCGCCGCGGAAGGAATGCGCGCCGCGACCTTCCGGCCCGAGGTGCTGGCCGAGGAGATGCCGGCGCCTCAGCGGATCGCTCCCTACGCCGCGGCGCTGTCGGCCGATGTGACCGTCGGCGACGTCGACGTGGCGACCGGTCGGCTGATCCTGCTGCACGACCCGGACGGCAACGACGCCTGGGGCACGGTGCACGGACTGCCCGGCACGTTCCGGCTGGTGGCGTACGCACGGGCCGACATCGACGTCGAGCACATCAGCGACCCGCTGCTGGGCGAGGTCGGCTGGTCCTGGCTTCTCGACGCCCTGTCCGGTCACGGCGCCGAGCACGTCGCCGCTGCGGGCACCGTGACCCGCGTCGCCACCGAGTCCTATGGCGGGATGGCCGATGAGGACGGCACCGCCCAGATCGAGATCCGCGCTTCCTGGACTCCGGTGGGGAGCGTCTCGGGCGAGCTGGACCTGCGACCGCACACCGAGGCATGGGGCGAGCTGCTCTGCACGGCTGCGGGACTTCCTCCGGTGCCGGAGGGCGTCACCGTCATACCGAGCCGGCGAGGGCAGCGAGGCGCGTGATCGAAGACAACGCCGAGGCCGAGACGGGGCCGGACACACCTGAAGATGCTGCTCCGGCGCCGCTGCTGACCCTGCGTGACGGACTGCCTCCGGTGACCGACACCGACGAGGGTCTGGTGAAGGCCGCGGCGGCCATCGCCGCCGGGACCGGGCCGGTCGGGATCGACGCCGAGCGTGCCTCCGGCTACCGCTACTCCAACCGCGCCTACCTGATCCAGCTGCGCCGCGAGGGCTCCGGGATCTGGCTGATCGACCCGATCGAGCTGACCACGATGCAGCCGCTCGTCGAGGCGCTCGAGGGCACCGAGTGGATCCTGCACGCCGCCACCCAGGACCTCCCCTGCCTCAGCGACCTCGGCCTGCACCCGGCCGCCCTGTTCGACACCGAGCTCGCGGGACGGCTGCTGGGCTATCCGCGGGTCGGCCTCGGCACCCTGGTCGAGACGGTGCTGGGCTTCACCATGCTCAAGGAGCACTCCGCGGCCGACTGGTCGACCCGGCCGCTGCCGGACGCCTGGCTGGAGTACGCCGCGCTGGACGTCGAGGTCCTCGTCGAGCTGCGCGAGGCGCTGGCCGCCGAGCTCGTCGCGCAGGGCAAGGACGCCTGGGCCCGTCAGGAGTTCGACTGGCTGCGCGGGTTCGAGGCGCCGGTGCGTACGGATGCCTGGCGGCGCACCTCGGGCATGCACCGCGTCCGCGGCCGGCGCGGCCTCGCCGCGGTGCGGGAGCTGTGGACCGAGCGCGACCGGATCGCGCAGCAGCGTGACGTCACCCCGAGCCGGATCATCCCCGACGCCGCGATCGTGGCCGCCGCACAGGACCTCCCGCAGGACAAGGCCGCGCTGCTCGGGCTCAAGGGCTTCCACGGCCGCGGCGCCGAGCGCTACGTCACCTCGTGGGTGAAGGCGCTCAACCGCGCGGTCACGATGGACGAGGACGAGCTCCCGGTGCGGTCACCGCGTGCCGACGGTCCTCCCCCGCCACGCGCGTGGGCCGACAAGGACCCCGCCGCCGCCCGGCGCCTCGCGCTGGCGCGTGAGTCCGTCAACGCCCTCGCCGAGGCCCGCAACCTTCCGGCCGAGAACCTCCTCACCCCCGACTTCCTGCGTCGCGCGATGTGGACGCCGCCGGCGACCCGTGACCCCGGGGCTCTGCTCGACGGCATCATCGAGCTCCTCTCCGGCTTCGGCGCGCGCGGCTGGCAGATCGCTCTCACCGCCCCGCTCCTCACCGACGCCGTCCTTCACGCGGACATCGAGCCCTGATCCGATCCCAGCCTCACGCTGGTCGAGCCGCCGGAGCCGCTAGGCGGAGGCGTGTCGAGACCAACACAGTCCCGTCGGCGCTCGATAGGACTGTGTTGGTCTCGACACGCTCGGCCGCAGGCGGCCTCGCGGCTCGACCGGCGGTCACTGACGCCTCGGCTGCTAGGAGCTGGGTGAGGTCGACGGCGACGGCGAGCCCGACGGCGTCGGCTGGGGGAAGACGGTCTTGGACAGCTCGTCGATCTGGACCGCGAACTCCTCGACCTGGTCGGGTTCGGCGACCGCCAGCGAGCCCCGGACCGCGACGGCGGCGACCTTCTGGAGCTGGGCGAGCTGGGCGGCCTCGGGGAGGACCTGCATGTCACGCACGGTGTCGGTGAAGATGCGGGCGTTCCTGGGGTTGCGCTCGGGCTGGGTGAAGACCGGGGCGTAGCCGACCTCGGAGTTGACCGGCACGAAGTGGCCGGTGCGGACCATCTTCACGACCGACTCGGTCGAGATGAGGTAGGTGAGGAAGTCGGCGGTGGCGTCGGGGTCGGCGGCCTCGGAGCCCATGCACAGGCCGGCGTAGTCACCGGTGGTGCCGTTGCCACCCGGCATCGGCATCACGTCCCACTCCATGCCGTCGGTCGCCCGCAGGTCCGAGACCAGCGAACGGTCGCCGGCCAGCGCGACCAGGCGGCCCTGCTTGAAGGCCTGGAACGGGGTGCGACCGCCGAGGTCCTTCGCGGTGGCCAGCACGTTGGGCTGGGCGAGCACCTCGACCAGGTCCTCGTAGGCCCCGGCCGAGTCACCGAGCGCCGTGGTCGTCGGGGCCAGCGGGTCGTCGAAGAGCGTGGCACCGGCGCCGGCCAGCCAGGGCATCAGCGCGGAGAGGTTCTGCTCGACGTAGGTGCCCCGGACACCCTTGTGGTGCTCGGCGGCGTAGGTCATCGCCGAGCCGAACTGCTCGAGGGTCCAGCCCCGCAGCGAGCCGTCGGCCCGGACGGTGGGGGTCGGAAGGCCCTCCTCCTTCATGGCGTCGAAGTCGATCAGCCCGGTGTTGACGTAGACGACCTGCGGCGAGACGGAGTAGGGCATGCACTCGAGGCGACGCTCGACGGAGAAGTCCTCCATCGCCTCGCGGGAGTACTTGTCGCCGAAGTCGACGTTGCGGGCCTCGAGCAGGGTGTCGACGGGCTGGATCCGCTTGTCCTCGGCGAACATCTTCACGTCGGCGCGGGGGGTCAGCACCACGTCGACCTTCTCGCCGCCGGTGACCGCCGCGGTGAGCTGGTCGGCCGTCGGCCAGGACTTCACCTCGACGGTGACGTTGGGGACGTCCTGGGTGTATTCGGCGGCCAGCTGCTTGTAGGTGTCGACCAGCGTCTTGTGGCCGGAGACCCCGAAGACGAGCTTCACCTTGGTCGGCGCCTTCGTCGCGGTGCTCGGCGAGGGCTTCGAGGCCGGCTCACCGCCGCAGGCGGCGAGGGACACCGAGAGAACCGTCACCAGAAGCGCCGTTGCCATCCGCGTGCGCCGCACCATTTCCTCCATCTCAACACCAGGACCGGGTCTGTGATGGAACCACAGACCCGGTTTACCAGCGATTCACTTTACGATACGTACCTGGACACTTCCTGAGAAAGCACAGCCTGGGAAGGCCCCCGGACCGCCTCAGGCGAGGTGATCGCGTGCGGCCTTGATCACATCATCGAAGATCTCCTTGGCCAGCACATCGCCCTCACGGCGTACGTCGGCGGGGTCCATCCGGATCAGCCGGTCCAGGCGCACCTCCGAGGGCCGGCCCTGACGGTCCCAGCCGCCGGTGCCGACATCCATCCAGTGCCGACCGTACCGGGCCTCCTGGGCCTCGTCACGATCGTGGTCCTTGCTGGTCAGCATCAGGCAGAGGAGCAGGCCGGCCTTCTGGCCGATGACGAGGACGGGCCGGTCCTTGCCCTGCGTTTCGTCGTCCTCGTAGGGCACCCAGCCCCACACGACCTCGCCCGGGTCGGCGTTGCCGTCGCCGATCTCGGGCTCGTAGGAGATGGCGCCCTCGCGCGAGGTGGGCTGGGTGTCGGTCACTTCGGCTCCTGGGTCGGTGGCTTCGTCAGGCCACCCGGCCGAGGGACATCGAAAATTAGATGAACACGCCGGACCGGGAGCGCCTCACGGCGCAAGGCCGCTCGTAGCGGCTGAAGTTGGGACCCGGGGCTGCCGCAGCCCGACGTGCTCGGCGACCAGTGTAACGGTGCCGCCAACCTCAGCCACATCAAAGCGAGCAGGAGGCTACCGCACGCATCGCTCCGGGCTCCGCTTCAGCAGCACTTACGTGAGCCGCTGCTCCAGCTCCGCATGTCCCGCGGCCTCGAGCTGCTCGGAGAGCTGGAGCATGTTGCGTACGTCCTTGACGGCGGCGTCCGGGTCCAGGGCTGCGCGGCCGGCGGCGATGACGCGGGAGAAGGCGGCAGCACGGAGGAGCACCACGGCGAAGTCGCTGCCCGCGATGCCGCGCAGCACCTCGTCGACCATCGCCTTGAGCTCCTGCGGCCCCGGAGGCTCCGCGACCCCGGCCACGACCTGCGCGACCTGGGCCTTCGCCCGGCCGGCCTCGAACTCGCGGGCGGCACCGACCGGGTCGGCGTAGACCCAGCTGCGGAGCAGGTAGAGCCGCCACAGGCAGCCGGCCAGCGACTCCGCCGGCGAGCTCGACCACACCTCCGCGATCGTCTCGATGCCCTCGGACTCGGCCAGATGGAGGATCCGCTCGGCGACCGCCGGGTCGTCGCTGTCGCGGGCACCGCGCACCAGCGCCGCCGCCGCCGCGTCGGCCGCCTCCTGCACCAGGGCAGGGTCGTGGCCCCCGAGAAGGGAGTCGAAGAAGCCGTCCCCGGGACGCATCGGCGAATGAAACTCTCTGGGCATCCCTACGAGCGTAGCCATCGCCACCGCCGGACGCATCCCGATCGGTCGGGTCCGTCAGCCGAGCAGCTTGCGGATCCGCGTGTCGGAGACCTTCTCGGCGGTGCCGAGATGCTGGGCCCAGAGCTGGACGCGGTACTCCTCGAGCATCCACCGCACCTGCCGCAGCCTCGGCCCGGGCGGCCGGCCCTCGGGCAGCGCCTCGACCTGGTGCAGGTAGGCCTCCTGGAGCGACGCGATCCGGTCGTGGGTGGTGCGGTCGGCGCGCAGGTCGGCGTCGAGCTTGCGACGGCGCTCGACGATGGCCTTCAGATAGGTCGGGTACCGCCGGATTTGCTGGGCACCGGCCTCGGCGACGAAGCCCCGGTGGACCAGCCGGGCGAGCTGGTCCTTCATGTCGGTCAGGGCCGGGAGCTGGAACATGTCGGCCCGCCCGGAGAGCGCCTTGTCGGTCTCGCGGTACGCCTCGAGCGCCCGCATCACGTCGGCGAGGACCGCCCGGACGGCGGCGACGAGGTCGGCCGGCGTGCCGGCGGCGGCCAGCAGCGCGGCGTACGCCTCCTCGGTCCGCGGCAGCGGACGGGCATCGACGAGCTGGCGGACGACGGCGGCACGGCAGTCCTCGACGAGCTCGGCGGCGCTGGGGTAGGGAGACCCGGCCAGGGCGAGCTTCTCCATGGTGGAGAGCCCGTCGACGACCTGCTTGCCGACGTCGGGCAGGGCCAGGAGCAGCAGCCTGACGACGCCGAGACGATGACGCGCCTCGGCCTCCTCGGCGGAGCCGGCGACGACGAGACCGACCGTCGTGCCCTCGTCGGAGAGGCACGGGAAGACGGTGACCTCGTGGCCGGCGCGCTTCTCGGTGACCGTGGTCTCGATCGAGCCGAAGACCCAGGTCGTCTCGCCGGTGCGGGTGTGGCCGGCCGAGGCGGCGACCTCGGCGATCGCTGCCTCGAACTCGCCCTCCAGCGGCGCCTTGAGCGCGTCCAGGTCCTTGCCGCGGGCCGTCTCGCGACCGTCCTCGCCGACGACCCGGTAGGTCGGCCGCAGGTGCTCGGGCACCTTGGCCCAGTCCCACGCCTCGCGCGGGATGTGCACGCCCGCGGTCGAGCGCGCCCAGCGCTCCAGCGCGGTCAGTAGCGGCTCCTCCCCCGGCGGGGTCTCCTTCAGGAAGGCACGCGCCTTGTCGGGAGCCGGAACGAAGCTGACCCGGAGCGGCTTGGGCAGCGACCGGATCAGCGCGGTCACCAGCTCCTCGCGCAGCCCCGGCACCAGCCAGGAGAAGTCGTCGGCGCCGACGCGGTTGAGCGTGGCGACCGGTACGTCGATCGTCAGCCCGTCGTCGGCGGCACCCGGCTCGAACTGGTAGCTCAGCGAGAAGGTCAGCGGCCCTGCGTCCCACTCGGCCGGGAAGTCGGCCTCGGTGACCTCGCCCGCGGCTTCGTTGGTGAGCATCGACAGGTCGAAGGTGAGCAGGTCGGGCGTCTCCCGCCGGGCCTGCTTCCACCACTGGTCGAAGTGGGCCCCGGACACGATGGACGCCGGGAGCCGGCGGTCGTAGAAGTCGAAGAGCGCGTGCTCGTCGACCACGATGTCGCGGCGGCGGGCCCGGTGCTCGAGCTCCTCCGCCTCCTCCATCAGCTTCGCGTTGTCGCGGAGGAAACGGTGGTTGGTGCGCCACTCGCCGTAGACCAGCGCGTGCCGGATGAAGAGCTCACGAGACAGCTCGGGATCGATCTTGCCGAAGGCGACGGGACGGTCCGCGACCAGCGGAACGCCGTAGAGGGTCACCTTCTCCCGGGCCATCACCGAGGCGCGCTTCTGCGACCAGTGCGGCTCGGAGTAGGTGCGTTTGACCAGGTCACCGCCGAGTCGCTCGGCCCACTCGGGCTTGATCGAGGCGTTCTGCCGGGCCCAGAGGCGGGAGGTCTCGACCAGCTCCGCCGACATCACGAACTGCGGGTTCTTCCGGTGCAGCGTCGAGCCGGGGAAGATCGCGAACTTCGCACCCCGGGCGCCCAGGTACTCCCGCGGTCCCGGCCGCCGCTTCTCCCGGGCCCGCGCCGCGTCGGCCTTCTGGTCCCGCTCCTCCAGCGCCCCGATGTGCGAGAGCAGCCCGGAGAGCAGCGCCTGGTGGATCCCGTCGGCGTCGTAGGCGGCCTTGTCCTCCCCGGCCTCGTGACCGACGTCGCGATGCCCCTTGCCGAGATCGATCTTCATCTCCCGGCACACCTGCCGCAGCTGCGACTCCAGGTCCTGCCACTCCCGGACGCGTACGTAGTGGAGGAACTCCCGCTTGCACAGCCGCCGGAACGCCGAGGACGAGAGCTCGCGCTGCTGCTCCTTCAGATAGCGCCACAGGTTGAGCCAGGTGAGGAAGTCGGAGGTCTCGTCCTTGAACCGCGCGTGCAGCTGGTCGGCCTGCGCCTGCTCCTTGGGGTGGTCCTGGCCCGGCCGCTCACGCGGGTCCTGGAGCGAGAGCGCGGCGGCGACGACGATGACGTCGCGTACGCACCCGAGCCGCTCGGCCTCGAGCACCATCCGCGCCAGCCGCGGGTCGATGGGCAGCCTGGCCAGCCGCCGGCCCAGCTTCGTCAGCCGCTGCCCGCGCATCGCGCCGAGCTCCTCCAGCAGCTGTACGCCGGCGGTGATGTTGCGCCGGTCCGGCGCCTCCACGAACGGGAACCGGGCGATGTCACCGAGCCCGAGCGAGGCCATCTGCAGGATGACCGACGCCAGGTTGGTCCGCAGGATCTCCGGGTCGGTGAACTCCGGCCGTCCCTCGAAGTCCTCCTCGGAGTAGAGCCGGATCGCGATGCCCGCCTCGACCCGCCCCGTACGTCCCGAGCGCTGGTTCGCCGAGGCCTGCGAGATCGGCTCGATGGGCAGCCGCTGCACCTTGGTGCGTGCGGAGTAGCGCGAGATCCGGGCGACACCGGTGTCGACGACGTACTTGATCCCGGGGACCGTCAGCGAGGTCTCGGCGACGTTGGTCGCGAGCACGATCCGGCGGCCGGTGTGGGGTGAGAAGACCCGGTGCTGGTCGGCGGCCGAGAGCCTCGAGAACAGGGGCACGATCTCGACGAGACCGGTCGACGGGCCGCCGCGGTTCAACCCCAGCGCATCGCCGAGCGCATCGGCCGCGTCCCGGATCTCCCGCTCACCGGGGAGGAAGACGAGCACGTCGCCGGGCCCCTCGGCGGAGAGCTCCTCGACCGCGTCGACGATGGCCTCGGTCTGGTCGCGGACGACGACCTCGCCCTCCCCATCCTTTTCAGGCCCAGTCTCTTCGGAGAGCTCCATCAGCGGCCGGTAGCGGACCTCGACCGGATAGGTGCGCCCGGAGACCTCGATGATCGGCGCCGGCTCACCGGTGCTCACATCGGAGAAGTGGGCCGCGAACCGCTCCGGGTCGATGGTCGCCGAGGTGATGATCAGCTTCAGGTCCGGGCGCCGCGGCAGCAGCCGGCGCAGGTAGCCCAGCAGGAAGTCGATGTTGAGCGACCGCTCGTGGGCCTCGTCGATGATGATCGTGTCGTAGCGGCGCAGGTCGCGGTCGCGCTGCAGCTCGGCGAGCAGGATGCCGTCGGTCATCAGCTTGATCCGGCTCGCGGCAGACGACTTGTCGGTGAACCGCACCTGATAGCCGACCAGGTCGCCGAGCTCGGTGCCGAGCTCGGAGGCGATCCGCTCCGCGACCGATCGTGCCGCGATCCGGCGGGGCTGGGTGTGCCCGATGATCCCGTTCGAACCCCGGCCCAGCTCCAGGCAGATCTTGGGCAGCTGGGTCGTCTTCCCGGACCCGGTCTCACCGGCGATGATCACGACCTGGTGGTCACGGATGGCCGCGGCGATGTCCTCGCGGCGCTGGGTGACCGGGAGCTCCGCGGGATAGGTGATCGCGACGGAGGTGGCGGCGGGCTGGTCGGACTCGGACATGAGGTCTCCCATTCTCCCCCGGCGCACCCCTCCACCGCACATCGGTTTCTCCGGCGGCCCGGCGAGGCGCTCAGCCCGGACCCGGCCCGCCGGATGGCGGGACCGGTCGATGTGATTCCCGCCACAGGCCGGGTTCCGTGAGGTATGAAGCCGGGAGGACGCTGGGTACACCCCCGTTCACCGAAGGAGTGGCCCATGACCGAGACGACCACCGACCAGATCTTCCCCGACGCCCCCGTCCGCCCGCCGTTCGATCCGGAGCTCGTGCCGGTCCTCGAGCTGGTACGCGAGGCGATGCCGTCGCTCTCGGCCGAGACCCTCGCGGTGGCGCGGCAGCAGAGCGTCGACGGCTTCCCCGGCATGGAGCCGGTGGACCTGACCGTCGGCGGTGCGGTCACGGTCGAGGAGCGTCAGGTCCCCGGCCCGGAGGGCGACCCCGACATCACGCTGCTGATCCTGAGCCCCGCCACCGACGGCCCGCCGCGGCCCGCGGTCTACCACACCCACGGCGGCGGGATGGTGATCGGAAACCGCCGGCTCGGGGTGGAGATGTTCCTCGACCAGGTCGCGGCCGGCAACGCCGTGGTCGTCTCGGTGGAGTACCGCCTCGCTCCGGAGCATCCCGACCCCGCGCCCGTGGAGGACTGCTACGCCGGCCTGGCCTGGACCGCCAAGAACGCGGCCGAGCTCGGCATCGACCCCGAGCGCATCATGATCGCGGGAGCGAGCGCCGGTGGCGGCCTCGCCGCCGGCACGGCGCTGCTCGCCCGCGACCGCGCCTTCCCGAAGCTGAGCCACCAGATCCTGATCTGCCCGATGCTCGACGACCGGTTCCAGACCCACAGCAGCCACATGCTCGACGACGAGGGCGTCTGGGACCGCCAGGCGAACCTGTTCGGCTGGACGGCGCTGCTCGGCGACCGCCGCGGCGGCCCCGACGTCTCCCCGTACGCAGCGCCGGCACGCGCCGAGGACCTCACCGGCCTCCCCCGCACCTACATCGACACCGGCTCGGCGGAGACGTTCCGCGACGAGACCCTGGACTACGCCCGGCGGCTCTCGGAGGCCGGCGTCAGCGTCGACCTCCACATGTGGGGCGGCGGATTCCACGGCTTCGACATGATGGCCGCACACGCCGCCGTCTCCCGCGCCTCGATCGCGACCCGCGACGAGTTCATCCGCAGAGCTCTCGAGGGCTGATCCGCTGGCCTGCTCGCGTCCGGTGGGCGAGAGTAGGCCGGGGAGGTTCAGGTGCGAGATCTGATCGGCAAGCTCGAGGTGGTCGACGACGACGCGGCCAGCGCGCTGCGCGTCATCGACCACTTCGACCGGCTCGTGGACGAGAGAGCGTCGACTGCGGCGGTCGTACGCGCCGCCGCAGCGCTGTCCGGCGCCACGGCGGGCCTCCACGACGCGGCCCGGGCCCTGGTGCGGCGGTTCACCCCCGACGGCCGGACGCTGACCGGGAAGGACGAGGGCGACTGGCGCCACGAGCCCGTCCCCGGCCAGCCGGGCTCGTGGCTCTGGCTGGAGCGCGCCGGGGGCGACGGCCCCCTGGACGCCCTCATCCTCGAGCGCGCCGCCCGCGCCCTGCAGGCACTGAGCACCGGCTCGGCACCGCCCTCGACCAGCGGCCTGGTGAGGATCGCGTGCGACCCCGGCGCGGCCGATGCCGACAGGCGTGACGCCGTCGCCCGGCTCGGGCTCACCGGTCCCGTGACGGTGGTGCTGAGCACCTCCGCCGACGTGCGGGCGACCCTGATCAGCACCATGGGCTCGCTGGTCGTCGGGCTGCTTCCCGGCACGCCCGCACTCCCGGAGGGGATCCGGGCCGGGGCCGCGGTCGCCTCCGACCCGCTCCGGCTGCCGACCGCGCTGGAGCAGGCACGGACCGCACTCCGGCTCGCCGCGACGGTCGGCGGCCTCGCACCGTCGGTGGTCCGTCACGAGGACCTCGGTGCACTGGCCGTCATCGCCGAGCGGATCAGCCCCCAGGAGGCGGCGGGGGTGGGTGACGTACGACGTCTCGACGAGCTGCTCGCCGGCCATCCCTGGGTCGTGGACACCCTCCATGCGGTGCTCGACCAGCCGAGCCTGAGGCAGTCGGCCGCGATGCTCCATGTGCACCACTCGACGCTCCAGGAGCGACTGACCTGGCTGAGCGGCCAGCTCGGCTACTCGCCCGTCAAGGGGCGCGGGCGGCAGCGCGCGGCGGTCGCGGTGCTGCTGTGGCGGGTGGCCCATGGCGCCGACCCGGAAGTCATGGACGAGCCGCACTAGGCGGTCTTGGCCTGGGCACCTAGATTATGTCCCCATGACCGGGGAGCCGAGCGAGACCGAGGTCCAGGACGCGCTGCGTGCGCTCCGTGGAGAGGACGACACCCTCAACGAGAGGTCTGTGCAGACCGTTCTCGACCTTCATCGGCTGCGCGATGCGCTGACCCGGTTCGGCGACGACGAGCCGTCCGGCGACACCAAACCGGCGCGCAGCAGGTTCCGGCTCTGAGCCGAAATCGGCCAATGGGTGGGACACCGAGTTACGTAGGCGATTTCAAGAGGGTTACCGTTGCTGATCGTGACCGAATCTCTAACAGTGCGTGACAACCGCACCGGGGTGGAGTACGACATCCCGATCACCGACGGCACCATCCGCGCCGCCGACCTGGGGAAGATCAAGGCCGCGGACCCGGCTAACAACGAAGAGGGGCCCGGCCTGGCGGTCTACGACCCCGGTTTCGTCAACACCGCTTCGTGCCGATCTTCCGTCACCTACATCGACGGTGACAAGGGAATCCTCGAATATCGCGGCTATCCCATCGAACAGCTCGCGGAGAACTCCAACTTCCTCGAGGTCTCCTACCTTCTGGTCCACGGCGCGCTGCCGACCAAGGAGGAGTACGACGCGTGGGTGCACGAGATCACCTACCACACGTTCGTGCACGAGAACATCAAGGAGTTCATGCAGGGCTTCCGCTATGACGCCCACCCGATGGGCATGCTCATGGCGTCGGTCGGTGCGATGTCGACGTTCTACCCGGACGCCGCCAACATCTCCGACCCCGACAACCGCCGCCTGCAGATCATCCGGCTGATCGCCAAGATGCCGACGCTCGGCGCCTGGGCGTTCCGGCACGCGCAGGGCAAGCCCTACGTCTACCCGGACAACGACCTGTCCTACACCGGCAACTTCCTCTCCATGCTCTTCAAGATGAGCGAGTCGAAGTACGCGCCGGACGAGCGCATCGAGAAGGCGCTCGACACCCTCTTCATCCTGCACGCCGACCACGAGCAGAACGCCTCCGCCAACGCGGTCCGCAGCGTCGGCTCGACCCAGGTCGACCCCTACTCCTCGGTCGCCGCCGGCGTCGGTGCCCTCTTCGGCCCGCTCCACGGTGGCGCCAACGAGGCCGTGCTCCGGATGCTGCGCCGCATCGGCAAGGTCGAGAACATCCCCGCCTTCATCGAGGGCGTCAAGGCCGGCAACGAGCGGCTGATGGGCTTCGGCCACCGGGTCTACAAGAACTACGACCCGCGCGCGAAGCTGATCAAGCAGCAGGCCTACAACGTGTTCGAGGTGACCGGCACCAACCCGCTCCTCGACATCGCCCAGGAGCTGGAGAAGATCGCGCTCGAGGACGAGTACTTCGTCAAGCGCAAGCTCTACCCGAACGTCGACTTCTACTCCGGCCTCATCTACGAGGCCCTGGAGTTCCCGCCGGAGATGTTCACCGTGCTGTTCGCCATCGGGCGCACGCCGGGCTGGCTCTCCCAGTGGCTGGAGCTCGTCCAGGACAAGGAGCAGAAGATCGCCCGTCCGAAGCAGATCTACACCGGCGAGCGCGGCCTCGAGTTCGTGCCGCGCGACGTGCGCTGGGCGTGACGGCTCCCGACACGCAGACCCCGTCCACCACCGCCGTGGTGGACGGGGTCGTCTGGGATTTCGGCAACGTGCTGATCCGCTGGGACCCGCTCCCGGCGATCGCCGCCGGGATCGGTGACGCCGATGCCCGTGCGTTCCTGGAGTCTTACGACTTCGGCTCGTGGAACTACGCCCAGGACGCCGGCCGCACCTGGGCCCAGGCGCTCACGGTGCTCGAGGACGAGGCTCCTGAGTGGATCGCTGCAGGGGCGGCGTACGTCGACAACTTCCCGCTCTCGCTCCTCGGCCCGGTCCCCGGCACCCATGAGCTGGTCCGCGAGCTCGCCGCTGCCGGGTTCCCGCAACTCGGGCTGACCAACTGGTCCGCCGAGCTCTATCCCCATGCTCCGGCGTCCTACGACGTGATCGGGCTGCTCCGCGACGTCGTCGTCTCCGGTGAGGTACGCCTGGCGAAGCCCGATCCGGCGATCTACCGGCTCGTCGCCGAGCGCGCCGGGACACCGCTGGAGCGGCTGGCCTTCGTCGACGACAGCGCCGCCAACGTGGCCGCCGCCGCGGCACTCGGCATGCAGGCGTTCCAGTTCACCGGGGCCGAGCAGCTCCGCAGGGACCTGGTCTCGCTCGGCCTCCCGGTGACGGCGCTCTAGACGAGACCCTGGTCGGGCGCGCGCTCCAGGCGGCGTACGCCCGCGAAGGACATCGACAGCAGGGCGCTGCCGGAGATCACCGCGGCGACCACGAGCAGCCAGGTGTCGAAGCCCACCGCGACGGCGACCGGGCCGACGAGCGCGAGCCCCACGGGGCGGGCGACGAACGATCCCACGATGTCGAAGGCGTAGACCCGGGAGAGCTTCTCCTCGGGGATCTCCTGCTGGATCGCGATCTGCCAGAAGACGTCGAAGATCTGGAGCCCGAACCCGTGCAGGAAGGCGCCGATCAGGATCGGCCAGAGCGTGTCCGAGAGGGCCATGGAGACCGGGAAGAGGCCGGTCATCGCCAGGAAGACCACGCCCACGGAGAGCAGCCGACGCGGGCGGAACCGCAGGCAGACCAGGCCGCCGACGACGAATCCCGCCATCAGCGCGGCCAGCGCGAAGCCCCACGAGGCCCGGCCGATCCCCTCACCGACCACGATGGGGCCGAGCACGCTGTGAGCCCCGGACCAGAACAGGTGGTAGAGCAGCGCCTGCAGGATCAGGAACCACAGCCACGAGTGCCGCATCACCTCGCGGAAGCCCTCGCCGAGGTCGGCGAGCATCGAGGCCTTGCGCGGCTCGCGGTCGTGCGGGACCCGCATCCCCGCGTAGGCGACGGCGGCGATGGCGAAGGTGAGCGCGTCGATCGTGATCGCCCACCCCGGCCCGACGGCCGCGACGAGCACCCCGCCGAGGGCGTAGCCGACGGTCGAGGCGGTGGTCTGGAGCAGCGACCGGAGGGAGACCGCGGCGCCCAGGTCCTCGTCGGGCACGACCACCTTGGTCATCGCCATCGCCGAGGGCTGGTTGAGGGCGGCGACGATGCCGGCGAGACCGCCCATCACCGCGATCGACGGGATCGTCGCGACGTCGAGGATCACCGTCGCCGCCAGCGACCCGACGACGACGGCGCTGATCGCCGCTGTGCCCTCCATCATCACCTTGCGCGAGACCCGGTCGCCGAGCACTCCCCCGGCCAGCGTGGTCAGCACCTGACAGGCCGCGAACACGGCCTCGACCAGGCCCAGCTGCGTCGCCGTGCCACCCAGGTCGAGCACCGCGAACGCCAGCGCGACCGGGGTGATCGCGTTGCCCAGCGACGAGGACGCCGTGCCGGTCACGAGGCGGCGGAAGTTGCGATGCCTCAGCGGCGAGCGACGCGCGGTCGGCGGTGGGGTGGTGGCAGTCATAGCGGGAAGGTAGTTCGCCAGCGAACTATTCGTCAACGAATTATCAGCCGGCGAAAGGTAGGATCGGCACATGCCTGAGATGCGAGCCTCCGAGACGTCCCGCGAAGACCTCACCGAGGAGCTCACCGAGGACCTCACCGAGGACCGGGCCGACCGTCACGTGGCGCGGTGGCGCGACCACTGGCTCGACATCGACTTCGACGACGAGATCGAGGCGATCACGGTGCGGATCGGATCCATCTCCAAGTTCTTCAGCGACGCGCGCCGGGCAGCGGCGAGCGAGGTCGGGCTGGCCGACTTCGAGTACATGACCCTCCACATGCTGATGATCCGCGACACCCCTGGCCACGCCTCGCCCACCGCCCTCGCGAAGGACCTCGACATCAGCCCGGCCGGGATGACGGGACGGCTCGACAGCATGGAGAAGGCCGGGTGGGTGCGGCGTACCGCATCGGTGGAGGACCGCCGCAAGATCAGCGTCGAGGCGACCAGGGCCGGTATCGAGATCTGGCGACGGGCGATGGACCTGCGCGGCGAGGCCGAGAACAGACTGCTGGAGGCGCTCAGCCCGGAGCGGCGTACCGAGCTCGCGGCGCTGCTCAAGCAGGTGACCCTGCGGATCGAGGCCGAGTAGCTGCGCAGATCTGCGTACGCCGCGACCGCCCGCGGACGGATCCGCCCGCGCCCCCTCAGGACGAGCCTGGGGGCATGACCAGCACACCTGAGACCAGACCCTTCCGCTTCGGCGTCGTCGCCGCCCAGGCCCCGACCGGAGCCGCGTGGAGCGACCTCGCCCGCCGCGTCGAGAGCGCGGGCTACGACACCCTCGTCATGCCGGACAACGTGTCCTTCGGCCATGCCGTCTTCCCCGCGCTGGCCGCTGCGGCGGCCGTGACCACGACGCTGCGGGTGGGGACGTACGTCCTGGCCAACGACTTCCGCCACCCGGTCCAGGTCGCCAAGGAGTCGGCCACCCTCGCCGTGCTCTCGGGCGGCCGCTTCGAGCTGGGCCTCGGCGCCGGCCGCCCCGACTCGGAGCGCGAGAACGCGATGCTGGGGCTGGGCTTCGACCGGCCCGGCGTACGCGTCGACCGGCTCGTGGAGTCGATCGGGCTGATCAAGCGGCTCCTCGCCGGCGAGACCGTCACCGTCGAGGGTCCCCACCACCGCGCCGTCGAGGCCTCGGTGCTGCCCTACGGCACCCCACCCCAGCAGGTGCCGCTCCTGGTCGCCGGCGGCGGCCCGCGGATGCTGCGGATCGCCGGCGAGCACGCCGACATCGCGGCCCTCGGGATCCCCTTCGACGCCGAGGAATCTGCCGTGCGGGCGGCCGTCGACCAGGTACGCTCCGCCGACCGCCCCGGCGCCATCCCGGAGCTCAACATGAACCTGATGGCGGTGGGCGACACGGTCCCGCGCTACCTGGCCGGAAGGCTCGATCCTGCCGCGCTCGCCGCCGCGGGCGCCGTCGGCGTCGTGAGCGGCTCGCCCGCGGAGATGGCCGACCAGCTCCGTGAGCGCAGGGAGCGGCTGGGCGTCTCCTACATCCTGGTCGGGGACGAGCTGATGGAGGCCTTCGCACCGGTCGTGGGGCTGCTCGCCGGGTCCTGAGCCATCTCTTCGCGACCGCATAGCGCTGTCTCAGCCGGTTCACAGGGACGCTGGCCAGACTCGAAGACATGACCGAACTCCCTCCTCAGCAGCCGAGTGGGACCCCGCCGCAGTGGACTCCCCCGGCCCCTCCTGCCGGATCCACCCAGCCTCCCGCCGGCCCGTTCGCGGCCCCGCCGGCCCAGACCTCCGTCATGCCTGCCGTGCCCGGTGCTCCCGGCACGCCCGGCACGCCCACCAAGAAGCGCGCCATCGGCCGCACCGGCCTCGTCGCCGCGGTCCTCGCCGGTGCCCTGGTCGCCGGCGGCACCGCTGGCGTCGGGGGCGCGGCGATCTACGACGCCCTCGCCGGTGACGGCAGCAGCGGCGGGGCGCACACCCCGGCCACCTCCCAGGTCGTCGACGCGAAGGCCCCCGAGGGCAGCATCGAGAAGGTCTCCGCCAAGGTCCTCCCCTCCGTGGTGAAGATCGAGGTCACCTCGCAGCAGGGCTCCGGCTCGGGCTCCGGCGTCGTCATCTCCTCCGACGGCACGATCCTGACCAACAACCACGTGGTCGAGCTGGCCGCCAACGGCGGGACGGTGACGGTCGACTTCAACGACGGCACCAAGGCCTCCGCCGAGGTCCTCGGGACCGACCCGCTCACCGACACCGCCGTGATCAAGGCGAAGGGCGTCTCCGGCCTGACCCCGATCACGATCGGCAAGTCCGCCAACCTCACCGTCGGCCAGAGCGTCGTGGCGATCGGCTCCCCGTTCGGGCTCGACTCCACGGTGACCACCGGCATCGTGAGCGCGCTCGACCGCCCGGTGAACGTCGGCGTCGACCAGAACGGTGCGGCGACCGTCTACCCGGCGGTGCAGACCGACGCCGCGATCAACCCGGGCAACTCGGGTGGCGCGCTCGTCGACCTCAACGGCAACCTCGTCGGCATCAACGCCTCGATCCGCTCCGGCGGCGGCGCGAGCAGCGAGGACGCGGGCTCCATCGGGATCGGGTTCGCCATCCCGATCGACGAGATCTACCCGATCGTCGAGCAGCTCGAGAAGGGCGAGCAGGCCACCCACGCGCAGTTCGGCATCTCCGTCTCCGACGCCCCCGAGGCGCAGAACGGCCAGACGTCGGTGACCGGAGCGCTGGTCCAGGAGGTCACCCAGGGCAGCACCGCCCAGAAGGCCGGCCTGGAGAAGGGCGACGTCATCACCAAGGTCGACGACCACGTCATCACCGGATCGGACTCCCTGGTGGCGACCGTCCGCTCCTACCGACCCAACGACGAGGTCGAGGTCACCTGGTCGCGCAACGGCGACGTGCACACCGAGAAGGTGACGCTGGACTCCGACGCCTCCTGATCTCCCCGCAAGACGCTGGGGTCCGCAGGGTCTCAGTGCCGCGGGGTGCCACCATCCGAGCGCCTCATGCCCGTCTCTGACCGGGTATGAGGCGCTCGTGCGTCGTGCGGACGAGGGTCAGGAGACCTGCTTCTGGATGCTGCACAGCCACTCCACGGGCTCGAAGCCCATGGCCTCGTTGACCTGGATCATGTGGGAGTTGACCTCGGCGTTGTAGGTGCTCAGGGTCGGCACCTCCGGCCGCTCGGCCTGGAGCAGCCTGAGGTTGGCGACCTTCACCGCGAGCCCGAGCCGGTGGCCGCGGTGAGCCGCCTCGACGAGGGTGCCCCACTGGTAGCTGTTGCCGTCCAGGCTCGAGTAGCCGATCACCGTGTAGGCCACGACGCGGCCCTCCGGGTCCAGCGCGACCGAGTGGTAGAGGGTGCGCTGCTGGGCCGCGACCAGCGCCTCGGTCTCGCGGACCTTCGCCACGTCGGGCTCGGGCGCCTCGATGTCGAGGTCGCCGGTCGGCGCCTCGGTCTCCAGGCTGGCGTCGAGCACCGCCCAGCTCTCGACGATGTCGTCGGGCACCCGGCCGACCCAGGACCTCAGCGTGTAGTCGCCGTGCCGCTCGGCGGCCTGCGCCGCCAGCCGGTCGAGGACGTCGTCGGGCACCGGCAGCCGCAGCAGGCGGCGTACCTCCACCAGCGCGGGCGCATAGCCGCGCGCGATCCCGAAGTCCCGACCCGGCGAGCCCTCTCCGCCGGAGCCGAGCGACCACGGCCACCAGATCTCACCCGTCAGCGACGTACGTCCCTGGGCGCGGGCCTCCGCCTCGACATGGTTCAGCAGGGTGGTGCCATGGCCCCGTCGCCGGTGGGCTGGCAGCACGGCGACCACGAGGGTCGCCCGGTGGAGGTTGTCGAGCAGCGGCATGGCCATCCAGGCGGCGGCGACCGCCTCGCCGCCGACACGGCCCACGTAGGCCCTGCGGTCGGTCTTCTCGGTCTGCTGCTGCAGCTCGACGCGCTGCTCCTCGCGCGCCCACAGGTCCGCGTCGGGGCCACGTACATCGAGCCACGACGCGGTCATCACGTCGTGCCAGTCGTCGAAGACCTCGTCGTCGAACGGGTCGACCCGCTCGATCACCAGCTCGGTCATCGTGACCTCTCCACCCTCGTCTCGTCCCACACCGGCTCCGGGGACTCGTAGACGTCACCATTGGCGCCGTAGACCAGGAACCGGTCGAAGCCACGGGCGAACCAGCGGTCATGGGTCACCGCGATCACGGTGCCCTCGAACGCCTCCAGCCCCGCCTCGAGCGCCTCGGCCGACTGGACGTCGAGGTTGTCGGTCGGCTCGTCGAGGAGCAGCAGCGTGGCACCGGAGAGCTCCAGCAGGAGGATCTGGAACCGCGCCTGCTGCCCGCCCGAGAGCGAGTCGAAGGTCTGCTCCGCGGCCTGCGCGAGCTCGTAGCGGTCGAGCACCCTGGAGGCGGCCTCCCGCCCCATCCCGGCGCGTCCTCGCCCGTCAGGCGTGACGTCGCCGCGGTGCAGGATGTCGAGCAGCGTACGTCCCACCAGCTCCGGGTGGGCATGGGTCTGCACGAACCAGCCCGGCCGCACGCGGGCGCCGAGCTTGGCCTTCCCACGGTGGCGCACCGGCTCGATGGGGGTGTCCTCGACCGGGCGGTGCTCCACGTCCGGGTCGGTGCCTCCGCGGGCGAGCAGCCGCAGGAAGTGGGACTTGCCCGAGCCGTTGGAGCCGAGCACGGCAACCCGCTCGCCGTACCAGACCTCGAGATCGAACGGGCTCATCAGTCCGGTGAGCTCGAGCGCCTCGCAGACCACCGCCCGCTTGCCGGTGCGGCCGCCGCGCAGCCGCATCTGCACCGCCTGCTCTCGTGGCTGCTCGACGGGCGGCCCGGCCTCCTCGAACTTCCGGAGCCGTGTCTGGGCCGCCTTGTACTGGCTGGACATCCCGTCGTTGTACTCCGACTTGACCTTCAGCCGCAGGACCAGCGCCTTGATCTTGGCGTGCTCCTCGTCCCAGCGACGGCGCTGCTCCTCGAAGCGCAGGAACCGGTCCTTGCGGGCCTCGTGGTACGAGGCGAACCCACCAGGATGCGTCCACGTGCTGTTGCCGGCGCCGGAGGCGCCGAGCTCGACCGTGACCACCCTGGTCGCGGTGTTGTCCAGCAGCTCACGGTCGTGACTGACGTAGAGGATCGTCTTCGGAGACTCCCGGATACGCTGCTCCAGCCAGATCTTGCCGGGTACGTCGAGGAAGTTGTCCGGCTCGTCGAGCAACAGCACCTCGTCGGGGCCGCGCAGCAGATACTCGAGCACCAGCCGCTTCTGCTCGCCGCCGGACAGGGTGTCCAGGGAGCGGTAGCGGGCGCGGTCGTAGGGCACCCCGAGCCCGGCCATGGTGCACACGTCCCAGACGACCTCGAGGTCGTAGCCGCCGGCGTCGGCGTACTCGGCCAGCGCGGTCGCGTAGCGCATCTGCAGCCGCTCGTCCTCGGACGACATCAGCTCCAGCTCGCACGCCTCCACGGACGCGGCGGCCTCGCGCACGCGCGCGGGCGCCACCGAGAGCAGCAGCTCGCCGACGGTCGAGGAGCCCCTGCCGACCATCTGCCGCATCACCCCGAGGCCGCCGGAGCGGACGACGGATCCGGCCGTCGGGGTCAGCTCGCCGGTGACGATCCGCAGCAGCGTCGTCTTCCCGGCGCCGTTGGCGCCCACCAGCGCCACCTTCGCGCCCTCTCCCACCCGGAAGGAGACGTCGTCGAGCAGCACTCGACCGTCAGGCAGCTGGAACCGCACTCCAGCAACGTCCACATGTCCCACAGCCGTCCAGTCTGGCACCCCTGTCGAATGGTTATTCCCGGTCACGTTCGACAAATCGGTCCCATCAGTAGAACGTGATGCTCGACACATTTTGGCGATTACCGATATGACTGTCGCCATGCCTCCGCTCGACAGCCAGATCGCTGACCTGCTCACCCTCTTCGCGAAGGGCCAGCCCCTGGAGTCCTACGACCCGCCGACGGCACGAGCGCTCTACCGCGCGTTGGCCGAGGGCGTCCCACTTCCACCGGTCGGCTCGGTGGAGGCCTCCGTGATCCCAGGGCCGGCGGGCGACCTGGACGTACGCATCTACCGGCCCACCACCCAGGGCCCGCTGCCGACGATCGTGATGTTCCACGGCGGCGGCTGGGTGGTCGGCGACCTCGACACCCATGAGGACCAGGCCCGCAACCTCTCCACGATCTGCGACGCCGTGGTCGTCGCGGTCGACTACCGGCTCGCTCCCGAGCACCCCTTCCCCGCCGCCTACGACGACGCCCTGGCCGCGGCCCGCTGGGTCAGCGACAACACCGCGACGCTCGGTGGTGACGGCAGGGTCGCGGTCGCCGGCGACAGCGCCGGCGGCAACCTGTCGGCCGCCGTCGCCCAGGCCTTCCGCGCCGAGGGGCGGGAGCTCGCCGGCCAGCTGCTGATCTACCCGGCGACCGACATGACCAGCGGCTACCCCTCCTACGCCGAGAACGGCCACGGCTACTTCCTCGAGCTGCCGACGATGAAGTGGTTCTCCGACAACTACGTCGGCGACGCCGACCGCGCCGACCCGCGGCTGAGCCCGATCAAGGGCTCCTTGGAGGGCCTGGCGCCGGCGGTCGTGGTGACCGCGGAGTTCGATCCGCTGCGTGATGAGGGCATCGCGTACGCCAAGGCGCTGGAGAGCTCGGGGGTCCCCACGACCTACCACCACTGCGACGGCCTCATCCACGGCTTCTTCGCGATGGGCCACCACTCGCAGGCGGCACAGCTCGCGATCGAGGAGACGTGTGCGCTGTTCAGGACGGTGCTTCACGGGTGATCCCGGGCCGTCCCGGCGGACGTTCCCGGGGCGCTGCCGGGGGTGATCGAGGACACGTACTCAAACCAGGGGTATTCCTGATGCCCGAGGTTTGAGGATGGTCCAGACTGGGCCGCATGCCGATTGCCGTCCAGGTCAGTTCCTCTCTACGGGCGATGACGCGACCGCTGACCGAGCGCGTCCGCAAGCTTGCCCTGCAGTTCGCGATGCGGGGCAAGGAGTCGCCGATCCCCGACATCACCACGCTGCGCAAGATCCCGGAGCATCTGACGTTCCCGCTGCGCCGCGACGGCGTCGACCCGGTGCCGCTACTCGCCGAGAGCCGGGCGCAGGCGCCGGTCACCAAGCTCGGCTCGGTGCTCGGCCTCGACATCGTGCTGGTCACCGGCCACGCCGAGTCCAAGCACGTGCTGGCCGCCAAGGACACCTACTCCAACGACATGCGCCACCTGCTCGGCACCCGCAAGCGCACCGATGCCGAGGGCATCGGTGGCCTCGGCATGACCGACCCGCCCGACCACACCAAGCTCCGTGGCCTGCTGACCCCGGAGTTCACCATGCGCCGCCTGGGCCGTCTCAACGGGATGATCGACCGGATCGTCACCGACGCCCTCGACGACATGGAGGCCAACGGCCCCGAGGTCGACCTCGTCCAGCACTTCGGCTTCGAGATCCCGTTCCGGGTGATCTGCGAGCTGCTGGGCATGCCCGAGGACGTACGCGACGAGTTCCACAAGCTCGGCATGGCCCGGTTCGACCTGTCCGAGGGTGGTGCCGGCGCCTTCGGGGCCGCCACCGAGACCAGGACGTTCCTGATCGAGCAGGTCCGCCAGCAGCGGGTCGAGCCCGGCGACGGCATGATCGGCGAGATCATCCGCACCAAGGGCGCCGAGTACGACGACGTCGAGCTCGGCGGCCTCGCCGACGGCGTCTTCCTCGGCGGCTACGAGACTTCCGCCTCGATGCTCTCCATGGGCGCGTACGTGCTGATGCAGAACCCGGAGGCCTACGAGATCCTGCGCTCGGGCGATCGGGCCGAGGTCGACAAGGTGGTCGAGGAGCTGCTCCGCTACCTGTGCCCGGTGCAGATCGCGTTCCCCCGGTTCGCGCGCGAGGACCACGACCTCTTCGGCCTGCCGGTCAAGAAGGGCGCCGTCGTCCTGGTCAGCCTCACCGGCGCCAACCGCGACCCCGCGGTCGTGCCGAAGCCGGAGCAGTTCGACCTCCGCAACGCCGAGACCATGCACTTCGCCTTCGGCCACGGCATGCACCGCTGCGTCGGCGCCGAGCTGGCCCGGATGGAGCTCCGCGCCGCCCTCACCGGCCTCGCCCGCCGCTTCCCCGACCTGGCCATGGCCACCGACGACCCCGGCGACCTCGGCTGGCGCGACCTCTCGGTCGTCTACAGCCTCGACCGCCTCCCGGTCCGGCTCGCCAAGGACCCGGTCCCCGCCTGAGCGGTCAGCCGTTCCAGCGCTCGGGCGCCGGCTCCTCGCTGATCGCCACGGCGATCCAGGGCGCCAGGACGTACGCCGGGATGGCCAGCAGCGGCAGGCTCGTCATCGGGGTCGCGATGATCACGAACGCGGCCCCGGTGCAGAACCGCCCCAGCCCAGCGCGTGCGCTCAGGAACGCCCCGACCACCGGCCCGATCAGCCCCACCACGACCATCACCGGCACGCTCACCAGCCGCGACAGCTCGATCCCGGAGCTCGTGACGGCGAGGTAGACGGGCAGCACCGTCACCAGGCTCAACAGCGCGGCCACGCCCCAGGCCTTGTAGGAACGGGCCAGGCGCTGACGGTTCGTCAGCACAGGTGTCGTCATCGCAGGACTGGTCATGGGCGGATTCTGGCAGCGCACGCCGCGCGGCCGGCCGCGAGACGCGCGAGACGGCGGAAACCGGCATCTACGCCGTTCAGGCGCGGCGCGTCTCCAGGACGCGGAAGCCCTTCGCGCTGCCGATCCGCTCGGTCGGGAACCCCTGCTCGCCGAGCCAGCGCTGGAGGGAGTCGCCGCCGAGGTTCTTGCCGACGACCATGACCGCGCGGCCGTCAGGCGCGAGACGGGGCAGCCAGGTCAGGAGCAGCCCGTGGAGGGCCTGCTTGCCGATCCGGATCGGCGGGTTGCTCCAGATCTCGTCGTACGTCGTCCCCGGATCGATCTCGGCCGGGACCGCGGCGCGGTACCGGTCACCGAGTCCGAGCTTCGCGGCGTTCTCGTTCGCGAGCAGGACGGCGCGCTCGTTGACGTCGACGCCGGTGACCTGGGCGGAGGGTGCGGCTAGCGCGCAGGCGAGGCCGATGATCCCGTAGCCGCAGCCCAGGTCGAGGATGCGGCCGCCCTCGGGCGGGTCGGTCTCCCGGAACAGCACCGCGGTGCCGACGTCGAGGCGCCCCTTGGCGAAGACGCCCGATCCCGAGACCAGGGAGAGGTCCATGTCCCACACGGTCGCCGAGACCGGGATCCGCTCGAAGGGCACCGACGGGTCGGCGGAGAAGTAGTGCTCGTCGTCAGTCCCCGTCAACCTCGTTCGCCTCTCTGCGGTTCATGGTGCGCTGGTGCTGGGCCGCCAGCATGTCGTCCGGCGGATAGGCGACCTCCTCGAGGGTCAGCCCGTTGGCCGGAGCGATCGGGATGGACGAGGAGCGCGAGCGCGCGGCCAGCGACTCCTTGGCCCAGGCAACGTCCTTGCGGCCCTCCCCGATCACCATCAGGCACCCGACCAGCGAGCGCACCATCGAATGGCAGAAGGCATCGGCGAGGACCTTCGCCTCGATGATCCCGTCCGGGCGCCGGTCCCAGGTGAGCTGGCGAAGGTCGCGGATCGTGGTCGCGCCCTCCCGTGGCTTGCAGAAGCTCGCGAAGTCGTTGAGGCCGACCAGATCGGCGGAGGCGACGTTCATCAGCGACAGGTCCAAGGGCCGGGTGCGGTAGAGCACGTGCCCGCGCAGCAGCGGGTCGACGAACGCCGGGTCGTCGACGATCCGGTAGACGTAGCGTCGCGACAGCGCCGAGAACCGGGCGTTGAACCCCTCCGGAGCCTCGACGGCCCGATGGACCCGCAGATCGGCGGGGAGGATCCCGTTCAGCCGGCGCACCAGCGAGTCGAGCGGCGACTGCTCCGAGCGTCCCCGCGAGGACTCGAGCACGGCGGCGTCGATGTCGAAGTGGGCCACCTGGCCGCGGGCGTGCACGCCGGAGTCGGTGCGCCCGGCGACGGTGACCCACACCTGGGACCGCTCCCCCGTCGACGGCACCCGCAACGCGGTCGCCAGCGCGGCCTGCAGCTCTCCCTGGACCGTACGCAGCCCCGGCTGGGTCGCCCAGCCGTGGAACATGGTGCCGTCGTAGGCGAGGTCGATCCTGATGCGCACGTCACTCATTGTCCCAGCAACACGTGCCCCGAGCGGAATGCGCGAGGACGCTTTGCCACACTTTGTCCATGCACTATGTGATCTTCGGAGCGGGCGCGGTCGGCGGCGTCGTGGGCGGTCTGCTGCACCGGGCGGGGGTCGAGGTCACCCTGGTGGCCCGCGGCGAGCACCTCCGCGCGATCCAGGACGCCGGTCTCAGCCTCGACACCCCCGACGGCGTCCTTACCCTCGACGTCGCGGCCGTCGAGGACGCCGGCAAGGTCTCCTGGACCGAGGACACCGTCGTGCTCCTCAGCGTCAAGGGCCAGCAGACCGAGGCCGCGCTCGAGGATCTCGCTGCGTACGCTCCGCCGGGCACACCGGTGGTCGCCCTGCAGAACGGCGTCGCGAACGAGGCGCGGATCCTGCGGCGGTTCGCCGCGACGTACGCCATCCATGTCGTCCTTCCCGCCACCTTCCTGACCCCGGGCACGGTTGTGCAGGACTCCGGTAACAGGCCCGGCATCCTCGACATCGGCCGCTACCCCACCGGCGTCGACGAGACCGCCGAAGCGATCGCGAACGACCTGGTCAAGGCCGGGTTCCTCAGCGAGCCGCGCGCCGACATCATGGCCTGGAAGCACCGCAAGCTGCTCAACAACCTCGGCAACGGCATCAACGCGGCGATCACCCCCGGCCCCAGCGACGAGGAGATCTACGCCCGCTGCCTGGCCGAGGCCGAGGCAGTGCTCGCCGCCGCGGGCATCGACGTCGTGACCGCCGACCAGGACCGGACCCGGCGGGCCGGCCACATCACCGCGCGCGGCCGTCGCAACCACAGCTCGACGTGGCAGAGTCTCGCCCGCGGCAGCGGCGTCGAGATCGACTACCTCTCCGGCGAGATCGTGCTGCTCGGCCGGCTCCACGGCGTGCCGACCCCGGTCAACGAGGCCATCCAGCGCGCGGTCCACGACATCGCCCGCACCGGCGCCCAGCCCGGCAGCATCGACGGCGCCGCCTTCCTCGCCGGTCTCTGACAAGCGCTGTGGCCCGCCACCCTCGCGGGTGACGGGCCACAGCTCAGAAGCCGATCAGGCCTTGGCGTCGTCCTCGGTGGTCTCCGCAGCGGGAGCCTCCTCGGCAGCAGCCTCGGTCTCGGTGGTCTCCTCGGCAGCGGTCTCCTCGACCGGCGCCTCCTCGACCTTCTCCTCAGCGGGGGCGGCAACCGGAGCCGCGGCAGCCGGAGCAGCCTTGGTCTTCGGCTCGTAGGCCTCGTTGACGAGCTCGATCACAGCCATCGGAGCGTTGTCACCCTTGCGGGGACCGATCTTGGTGATCCGGGTGTAGCCACCCGGACGCTCCGCGAACTGCTCGGCGATCTCGGTGAAGAGGGTGTGCACGACGGACTTGTCGCGGATGGTCTTGAGGACCTCGCGACGGTTGTGCAGGTCACCCTTCTTGGCCTTGGTGATCAGCTTCTCCGCGACGGGGCGGAGAACCCGGGCCTTGGCCTCGGTGGTGGTGATGCGGCCGTTCTCGAACAGCGCGGTGGCGAGGTTCGAGACGATCAGCTTCTGGTGCGCGGGCGAACCGCCGAGGCGGGCACCCTTCTTCGGGGTAGGCATCGTGCCTGCTCCTTCTCTCCGGCCGTATCAGGTACCGGGGTAGACGCCCCTCACGGGGCGGTTTTGGTGGAAACTCAGTACTGCTCGTCCTCGACGAATGCGTCGTCGTCATCGTCGCCGTAGGCGGCGAGGGCGGCGGACGGGTCGAAGCCGGGAGCGCTGTCCTTGAGCGACAGGCCCATCTCGTGCAGCTTCAGCTTGACCTCGTCGATCGACTTGGCGCCGAAGTTGCGGATGTCGAGCAGGTCCTGCTCCGAGCGCGAGATGAGCTCACCCACGGTGTGGATGCCCTCGCGCTTGAGGCAGTTGTAGGAACGGACGGTCAGCTGCAGGTCCTCGACCGGGAGGGCGAGGTCGGCGGCGAGCTGCTCGTCGACCGGCGACGGGCCGATGTCGATACCCTCGGCGTCGACGTTCAGCTCACGGGCCAGACCGAAGAGCTCGACCAGGGTCTTACCGGCCGAGGCGATCGCGTCGCGGGGAGCGATCGACGGCTTGGTCTCGACGTCGATGACGAGCTTGTCGAAGTCCGTGCGCTGCTCGACACGGGTGGCCTCGACCTTGTAGCTGACCTTGAGGACCGGCGAGTAGATCGAGTCGACCGGGATGCGGCCGATCTCGTTCTCGGCGCCCTTGTTCTGGACCGCGGAGACGTAGCCACGACCACGCTCGACGACGAGCTCGAGCTCGATCTTGCCCTTGTCGGACAGCGTCGCGATCTTCAGGTCGGGGTTGTGCACCTCGACACCGGCCGGCGGCGCGATGTCGGCGGCGGTGACGTCACCGGCACCGGACTTGCGCAGGTACATGGTCACGGGCTCGTCGTGCTCGGAGGAGACGACCAGACCCTTGAGGTTGAGGATGATCTCGGTGACATCCTCCTTGACGCCCTCGATGGTCGAGAACTCGTGGAGAACACCGTCGATCTTGATCGAGGTGACCGAGGCACCGGGGATCGAGGAGAGCAGGGTGCGGCGAAGAGAGTTGCCCAGCGTGTAACCGAAGCCCGGCTCCAGGGGCTCGATCACGAAGCGGGAGCGGAACTCCTCGACGGACTCTTCCGACAGGGTGGGGCGCTGTGCGATAAGCACTGATTTGTCCTTTCCGGGCCGACCGCTATTTGACGGACCCGAACTTCAAGGGGTGATGACGGAAGGCTGTGGGGGCGGCAAGGCCCCGGCGTACGTCTTCTGTGAAGTTTGAACGCCGGGGACTCACCGTGGTTACTGCTGAGGGCTGATCAGAGCTTCGAGTAGTACTCGACGATCAGCTGCTCCTGGACCGGGACGTCGATCTGGGCCCGGACGGGGAGCTGGTGAACCAGGATGCGCATCCGGCTCGGGACAGCCTCGAGCCAGGCCGGGACGACGCGCTCGCCGTGGGTCTCGCGAGCCACGATGAACGGGGTCATCTCCAGCGACTTCTCGCGAACGTCGATGACGTCGTGAGCCGAGACCTGGAACGAAGGCACGTTGACCTTCTTGCCGTTGACCAGGAAGTGGCCGTGGACGACCAGCTGGCGGGCCTGGCGGCGGGTGCGGGCGAAGCCGGCACGGTAGACGACGTTGTCCAGGCGGCCCTCGAGCAGCTGGAGCAGGTTGTCACCGGTCTTGCCGTCGCGACGGTGGGCCTCGGCGTAGTAGGAAGCGAACTGCTTCTCCATCACGCCGTAGGTGAAGCGAGCCTTCTGCTTCTCACGAAGCTGGAGGAGGTACTCGCTCTCCTTGATGCGGCCGCGGCCGTGCTGTCCCGGCGGGTAGGGGCGCTTCTCGAACGCTGCGTCGTTGCCGACAAGGTCGACACCGAGACGGCGCGACTTGCGGGTCATGGGTCCGGTGTAACGGGCCATTACTCTTCAGTCTCCTTCTATGTCTCGGTGGGGATCAAACGCGGCGGCGCTTGGGCGGACGGCAACCGTTGTGCGGGGCCGGCGTGACGTCCTGGATGGTGCCGACCTCGAGGCCGATCGCACCCAGGGAACGGATCGCGGTCTCGCGGCCCGAGCCCGGGCCCTTGACGAAGACGTCGATCTTCTTCATGCCGTGGTCCATCGCGCGGCGGCCAGCGGCCTCGGCGGCCATCTGCGCGGCGAACGGGGTGGACTTACGCGAGCCCTTGAAGCCGACGGTGCCGGCCGAGGCCCACGAGATCACCGCACCGGTCGGGTCGGTGATCGTGACGATCGTGTTGTTGAACGTGCTCTTGATGTGGGCCTCGCCCTGAGCGACGTTCTTCTTCTCCTTGCGACGGATCTTCGTCGCACCCTGGCGGGTCTTCGGAGGCATGCATTAACTCCTGTGTTGGCTGGTCTGTGAGATCGAGGCGAAGACTCGGATCACCGGCGCGCTGTGCGCGTCAGGATCACTTGGCCTTCTTCTTGCCGGCGACGGTGCGCTTCGGGCCCTTGCGGGTGCGCGCGTTGGTCTTGGTGCGCTGACCGCGGACCGGGAGGCCCTGGCGGTGACGGCGACCCTGGTAGCTGCCGATCTCGATCTTGCGACGGATGTCAGCCTGGACCTCACGACGGAGGTCACCCTCGGTCTGGATGCCCTGGGCCTCGATCTCGTCGCGGAGCTTGACCAGCTCGTCCTCGGCCAGAGCGTGCACCCGGGTGTTCGGGTTGACGCCGGTGGCCTCGAGGAGCTTCTGCGAGGTGGTACGGCCGATGCCGTAGATGTAGGTGAGAGCGATCTCCACGCGCTTGTCGCGCGGAAGGTCAACACCTTGGAGGCGTGCCATTGTGTTCCTTCTGGTTGCGTCAGAGGTGTCGGTCGGGTCGCGTCCCGGGGTGGCACCCTCGGGCTCCGGCCTCTGCTCCGGAGGTGACTTCGGACCTGCGTCCTAGCGACTCGATGAAGTATTCAGTTGTGCTGCGAGCTGGGACTCAGCCCTGGCGCTGCTTGTGGCGCGGGTTCTCGCAGATCACCATGACGCGGCCGTGGCGACGGATCACCTTGCACTTGTCACAGATCTTCTTCACGCTCGGGTTGACCTTCATGTCAGCCCTTTCTTGTCTAGACCGGCTTACTTGTACCGGTAGACGATCCGACCGCGCGTCAGGTCGTAGGGGGACAGCTCGACCACCACGCGGTCCTCAGGAAGGATCCGGATGTAGTGCTGTCGCATCTTGCCGCTGATGTGGGCGAGAACCTTGTGTCCGTTGCTCAGCTCCACACGGAACATGGCGTTGGGGAGAGCCTCCACTACGGTGCCCTCGATCTCGATCACGCCTTCTTTCTTCGGCATGCCCTCTGCAATCTGTTGGTCGGTCATCTACCGTTCAAACCACGGATCGGATGACCCGCGGGCGGTCCGGGAACCTCTCCGAGACTCGGAGTGGACCTCGTGAAGCCATCTGCATGTCTCACCCGCGAGCGCACAGAAGCGCGCTGACCGGGCAGCCGCGAGGCACGACGAGACAGACCCACGTTGGACCGACTACCAAGCCTAGACCCCTAGAACAGCAATGCCCTAATCGTCAAGCCCTGGCGGCCTCGGCGATCTCCGCGACGTACGCGAGCGCAGCCTCCGGGTCGCCCAGGAACGGCCCGAGGTCCTCCGGGTGCGGGAACAGCCGGGTGAACCGGTCGGCGACAGGCTGATACCGGGTGGCCGCGCCGAGCACCTGCTGGACGTGATCGGGCAGCGGGTTGAGCAGCGCGTCGGTCAGACCGGTCGAGTGCTGGGCCCGGTTCTCCCAGAAGGTCTCGAAGGTCGCCTGCATCCATTCCGGGTCGAACGGCTGATCGCCGCGCTCGAGGATCGCCTGCGTGTAGATGCCCGCGCAGTGGGCGGCGTTGTTGGAGCCCTGCCCGGCGATCGGGTCGTTGACCACGACGACGTCGCCCATACCGAAGACGTAGGTGCCGTTGGCCACCTCGGCGTACGGCTTGCGGACCATGCCGGTGAACGCGCCGGAGAGCGAGGCCCGGGCGTCGGTCGGCTCGCAGTCGCGCATCAGCTCGCCCTCCCACGGCATGTGCTCGAGCATCACGTGCTGCAGCCGGCGCAGGTGCTCGTCGGGGCGCGGGCGGTCCCAGAAGCAGTCCAGGGGACCGTCGGGGATCGCCTCGACGAACGCCACCCGGCTCGGTCCGAACTGGGTCAGGGCGCTGATCACGAACAGCTCGCCGACCCCGGGCGCGACGTTGATCCGCATGCTCCCGGCCGGGAAGTCGTCGGGCTCGACCATGCCGTGGAGGTAGATGGCCGACAGCGCACGGCCGGGCTTGTCGTACTTCGACCTCACCGGGTCGCGGTCGAACAGGTCGACGATCTCGCCCTTGCCCGCCGCGATGAGCGTCAGGTCGTACATCGACGCCAGGCCGGCCAGGTCGGAGGTCATCACGGGGTGGTAGATGATCCGGCCGCCGCGGTCCTCGAACAGCTCCAGCCAGGTCGACATCTTCAGGCGCTGGTCGACGGACATGGCGTACGGCTCCCACGGGCCGTCGAACTTCAGCGCCCGGACGCCGGGCTCGGGACTGACCGAGATGCCGACCGCGGGGATGCGGGGCGCCTCGTCCTCCCACAGGTTCAGGCCGTAGGCGCGCTCGTAGGCGAGGGCGGGCTCGAACATGACCTGGGTCGACATCGGCCAGCCGTCGCGCAGCTCGTCGGGCGTACGCGCCGACATGACCGTCACCTCATAGCCCTCGACCTGCAGGCTGAGGGCGAGCTGCATGCCCGCCTGTCCGGCGCCGACGATCAGGATCTTGCGCAATGAAACTCCTTCGGAGTTGGGACGCCTCCGGGCTCAGGCGCGTGTGGGGGTGGTTTTCATCGTGTGCGTCAGGCAGGTGACCAGGGTCTTCGCCGTCGACCTGCGGTCGCGGGCGTCCACGGTCACCAGCGGCGTCCGCTCGTCGAGGCAGAGCGCGTCGCGCACCTTCTCCAGGGAGTGCGTCAGCTTCCCGTCGAACAGGTTCACCGCGACGATGAACGGGACGTCGGAGTCGTTCTCGAAGTAGTTGACCGCCGGGAAGGACGCGTCGAGCTGACGGGTGTCGACGAGCACGACGGCGCCGCTGGCACCGCGGCACAGGTCGTCCCACATCGGCCAGAACCGGGGCTGCCCCGGGGTGCCGAACAGGTAGAGCAGCAGGTCGGGGGCGAGGGTGACCCGGCCGAAGTCCATCGCGACCGTGGTGGTCGTCTTCGCGCTCGCGTCCGAGAGCGGGTCCACCGACTCACCGGCCTGCGTCATCCACGCCTCGGTGTTGACCGGCGGGATCTCGGAGACCGAGGCGACCATGGTCGACTTCCCGACGCCGAAACCACCCGCGACCACGATCTTGGCAGAGGTGACGGTCAGCGCCGGGCGGTCAGCCGAGCTCGGAAAGGCCATCGATAACTCTCTTCAACAGACGGTGGTCGAACGGGGAGTCGTAGGCCCCGTCATTGATCTGCAGGTGCTCCGTCGAGGCGAGGTCCTCGAGCAGCACACGAGTCACGCCCAGGGAGATCCCACAGTGGGCGGAGAGCTCCGCGACCGACTGCGGCCCGAGACGTACGCGGTCGTAGAGCCGGCGCGACTCCGGGGTCAGCTTGGCCGCAGCGCGCGCGTCGAAGTGCGCCGCGGAGATCAGCGTGTGGACATAGAGCTGGTGCTTGGTCTGGGTGCGGCCGCCGGTGAGCACGTACGGACGCACCCAGGGGTTTCCGCTCACGCCCTCTCCCCTGCCATCGAGCTGACCGTCATCTGACGCAGCTCGTCGCGCATCTGCGGGGTGAGTACGTGGCCGACGGCGTCGACCATCTGGGCCATCTTGTGGGCGACGACGCCCAGGTTCGCACCGGCGCCGACGAGGACGGCGAAGCCGGCCAGGTCACCGATGCCCATGAAGAGGAAGTGTCCGGTGTGGAACTTCAGCATCACCTGGTCACAGCCAGGCTCGCCCACCTCGCGGGCGATGTTGTTGCCGAGACTGATCACTCCGGCGGTCATCGCGGCGAGCGGGTCGGCGACGTTGGCGGACATGCCGCCGGCACCGATCAGCGGGAGGCCGTCGGAGGAGACGATCAGCGCATGGGTCACACCGGGGGTGGAGCTGGCGAAGTTGTCGATCAGCCAGCTGAATTCCTTGGGGTCGCGGGGGACGACCGGGCTTTCCATGACGAAAGGGTTCCTTTCACTACTGGGGCTTAGCTACCAAGGGAGAACGCGTCGAGGTCGTCGGCGAAGGAGTGCCGGGCCGCCGACTGGTCCTCGGGTGACGTCTCAGCGGTCTGCTGTCCAACGGCTGCATCCGGCTCAGCCTGCTTGGTGCGCAGGCTGACCGGCTCCCGGCGCGGGAGCGCACCTGACTCTACTGGGCCGCTCTGCTCCTCCGGCGCGGAGGTCTCGTTCGTCTCATCCGTCCCAGCCGTCTCACCCGGGAACGAGATCGGCGTCTTCATGGTGTCGGTGGACAGGTCCGGCGTCGGCTGCTCGCTGGGTGGCGGCGCGAACTGGGCCGCCGGCTGTCGGGTCGGTGGCTGCACGGGGATCGATCCGGTCTCCGGCGAGGACTGGTGCATCGGCCTCCGAACGGGCTCGAGGGAGGACGGTCGCGTCTCCAGACGAGCCGGCTGAGCCGCCTGCTGAGCCGCCGGCCGGGCAGGAGGCTGCGCCGCGGGCTGGGCTGCCGGCCGCGGCACGGCCTGAGGTCCTCGCCGGCGCGGGGCCGGAGGCAGGACCGCGACGCTGCTCGCGCTCGACGTCGTCGGCGCCTCGGCCCGCTCGATCGGTGCGACCGGGACCTCGCACAGCAGCTGGGCAGGCACCTTCACCATCGCGATCATCCCGTTGCCCGGAGCGGGGCGGGTGGCGAGGCGTACGTCGATGTCGTACTTGCGCGCGATCCGGTGCACCACCGGGAAGCCGGTATGGCTGCCGGACTTGCTGACCAGCTCCACGATCGGGCCCGCCAGCAGCGCGTTGAGGCGTCCCACCGAGCGCTCCGGGATGCCGATCCCGGTGTCCTCGATGCGGAACAGCACGTCGCCGGCGTCGGCGAGGTGGACGTTGATCGTCACCGTTCCCGGGGAGTACTTGGTCGCGTTGTCCAGCAGCGCCGCGATCAGGCAGGAGACGTCGTCGGCGGCGTAGCCGATGACGGCCAGGTCGCTGACCCGGCCGATCGTCACCTGGTTGTAGCGCTCGATGCCCGACAGCGCCATCCGGATGATGTCGAGCAGCGAGGTGTCGATGCCGCCCATCTCGTCCTCGGCACGGCCCGCGAGCGTACGCAGGTCGCGGCTCGCCCGGCGCATGCGGGTGACGGCGTGGTCGACCTCGTAGAGCTTCTTCAGCCGCTCGGGGTCGTCCTCGTCGGCCTCGAGCCCGTCGAGCGAGATGCGCATCTGCTCAGCGAGGCTGATGAGCTGGATGCCGAACTGTTCCATGATCTCTGGCCAGGCCTCGTCCTCGTCCTCCTGTGGTGGTGGAGGCGTGGAGGAGATCGGTGGCGTCACAGGTGTGGGTGGCACCGGCGGAAAGGGCACACCCTGACCGCCGGTCGGTGGGAATGAGCGAGCAAGACCCGGATCTGACTGCTCAGCGAGCGTCGCAGCCTGGGGCCCCCGGCGCTTCGACAAGCGCAGGCTCCAGCGTGTCATGAGGCGGCACTTTCAAATGTGGAGAAGGAAACAGAGCGGTGAACAGATTGGCACAACCGGTGCGCGAGCGTAGCGATACGCGCCCGGAACCAGACAGTGTCCTAGGTCCCTCGTCCCGACCGGCTCAGGCGCGCCGCGACCTCACGACAAGGTGAGCCGATCCTACGCACTCCCCGAAATCAGCTCGCCAGCAGGCGCAGGGTCTCCTCGCGAGCCGGCGCCGTGCGCGGGTCCGTCCCCTCGTACGCAGATCCGACCGGGTTCACCATGACCTCGTCCACGCCGTACTCCTCGGCCATCCCCGCGAGCCGTGCCTTCGCGTACGCGGCGGAGCCGATGACCCAGCGTCCACGCATCGTCTCCACGAGCCCCTGGTGGGCCTCGGGGATCTCGGTCTTCTCGGCCTCGTCGATGCTGGGCTGTGCGGTCAGCGGCTGACCCGTACGCAGCTTCAGCATGGTCAGCAGCTGCGGCAGCGCCCGGCGGTCGGCCTCCTCGGCAGTCTCGGCGACGCTCGCGTTGACCGTCAGGAACGTCTTCGGCTCGCTGAGCAGCTCGGAGGGCTGGAAGGTCGAGCGGTAGAGCTCGATCATCGCCTTGGTGTCGGTGCCGTTGCCCGCGAAGTGGTGGGCGAAGACGTAGGGCAGGCCCTTCTGGGCCGCCAGGCGCGCGGAGTAGTCGGAGGAGCCGAGCAGCCAGAGCTCGGCGACCGACGCGGCCGAGGGGGTCGCGTGCAGCACGTGCTGGCGGCCGCCCGCCATCAGCCCGACACCCTCGGGCGCCATCATCGAGACGATGTTGTCGAGGTATTCCGGGAACCGGTTGACCGCGTCGTCGGTCACTCCCCCGGCGCCGTGGCGCAGCGCCCACGACGTCACCGGGTCGGTCCCCGGGGCGCGGCCGATGCCGAGGTCGATGCGCCCGGGGAAGGCCGCCTCCAGCAGCGCGAACTGCTCGGCCACCACCAGCGGTGCGTGGTTGGGCAGCATCACTCCCCCGGACCCCACCCGGATACGTTCGGTCGCACCGGCCACCAGCGAGATCAGCACCGGCGGGTTGGTCGACCCGACCGCCGGCATGTTGTGGTGCTCGGCGAGCCAGTAGCGCTCGAAGCCCAGCTCGTCGGCCACCTTCGCCAGCGACAGCGTCGCAGCCAGGGCATCAGCGGAGGACTGGTCCTTGCGGACAGGGACGAGGTCGAGAACGCTCAGCTTCACGTGAGGTCTCAACCCCGTCCCGGGCGTCGGTTATTCCGGTGGCAGCAGGGCGCGCAGGCCGTCGGCGACCGCCGAGCGCCACCAGGCGTAGTCGTGGCCGCCGTTGTGCTCGGCGGAGACGACGTCGATCCCGGCCGTACGGAGGCGGTCGACGAGGTCGTGGTGGAGCTCGTCGAGGACCCACTCCTGGGTGCCGTGCGCCAGGTGCACACGGGTCTTGGCCTCGGGCGTGACCGCGTCGGCCAGGTCGTCGAGCCACAGCGAGGCCGACTGGCTAGCGACACCGTGGATGTGCTCGGGATAGGTCAGACCGGCCCGCAGGGCGGTGACGCCACCGAGGCTCTGGCCCACGACGTAGGTCTCCTCGGAGACCGCACGACGCTCACGCACCCACGGCAGCAGCTGGTTGACGATGTAGTCGGCACCCTCGCCGCCCGCGAGCTCCTCCCACCGCTTGTCACGGCCGCCGGAGGCGGGCAGGACGCAGCGTACGTGGCGGAGGTGGCCGTCGGCGATCAGGTTGTCGAGCGTGGTCGGCAGCGAGTGGTGGTCGGTCCAGATCTCACCGTCGAGCGCGACCACGAGCGGCAGGTCGACGTTGAGCCCGGCGCCGGCGGGGTCGTAGAGCCAGACGTCTCGGCCGTCGGGGCCCGCCTCCAGCGTGACGGTGCCGGGGACGACGTCGTCACGGCGGAACAGCCACGGCTGCAGCGGGGCGTCGGGCAGCGAGACGACCGACTGCTTGATGCCCTGCCGGTTGTGGCACCAGTCGGGGTTGAGCGGGTCGAGGTAGCCACGGTGCAGGACGGCACGCAGCTCGACCTGCCCCTCGCTCTCCCAGGGAGCCAGCTCGCCGGGGTGCTTGCAGAGGAAGGAGTAGGAGGCCCGCCAGTCGCCCTTCATCAGGAACGAGGCGTGCCACAGGTCGGTGCCGGCCTTCCGCTCGAGCATCGTCTCGGCGAGGTGACGCTCGTCGGTGAGCCGGTTGGCGAAGAGGAGCACCTCCTCGGCCTCGTCGTCACGCCAGCAGAACGTGACGATCACCTCGTCGTCCGCGGCGCCCGCGCCGGTCTCCTCGACGAGCGGAAGCGAGGTGGCGATCTGGTCCCAGAACATCTCGATGTCCTCAGGACTGAGGCGGTCGATGATCGCGCTCCGCGTCCGTGCTGATGGATTGGGTCGCGCCGCCGTTGGGGGTCGCAACTGCGTACTCATCCGGTTCTTCCTCCCGAGTACGGGGCTCTCCCTGTCCCCGCGGGCTGACCAAGTTACTCACAGTCGGGGCGAGACGCGAGATCCTGAGGTCCCTTTCTCTGTCAACTGATAGGTGATGTCGCATATCCGCTAGTCAAAGCTGTGGATAGGCGGGATTCGTTCAGTTTCCTATCAGTTTTCGGTCCACATGTCGGCACAGATCGCGACGGCGCCGAGGAATCCGGCGCCCTCCCACTGGGTGATCCGGACGTCCCCAATCCGGTCGGCCGGACCGTCCTCGGCGAGCACGTCGAGACGCTGTGCAGCGGCCATGCTGCCGTGCCCGGCCTTCACCAGTGCCTCCTTGCGCACCCACAACCGCGTGAACGCGTACGCAGCGTCCTCCTGCCCCGCCACCCAGGCCGTCTCGCGCGGCGAGAGCGCTCGGTCGGGTCCGCGCGAGATCCTCTCGACGTCGATGCCGCACCGCCGCGTCGCGGCCACCGCGGCGACCCGGCCGCGGGCATGGCTGAGGCTCACCCGGACCGCTTCGGCGCCGGCCACCGACGGCGCTCCGTGCTCGACGCTGCCGCACCGCTCACAGCGCTGCTCGATCACGACCTCCGCACGCCTCGTGCCCAGCAGCTCCGCGGCGCACTCGCGGACCAGGACGTGGGCGGCGGCGTACGCCTGCTTGTCGGCGGCGGCCACCAGCCGCTCGTGGCGAGCCCGCTCGGCGGCGGTCAGCAGCCCGAGGTCGGCATCGACCTCGGCCACCGTCGCGAAGCGAACGATCTCGCTCATCCCGGTTCCGGAACCTGGGCGGCTCAGTGACCGCCCCACGGCACGCCGAGCTTGCCGAGCATCTCCTCGCCGCCGTCGAGCGCGGTGAGCACCCAGGCGCCGTCGGAGGTGAGGGCGAAGGTGTGCTCGAAGTGGGCCGCCCAGGAGCCGTCGTCGGTCACGACGGTCCAGTCGTCCTCCAGGGTCGTCACCTCGGGACCACCGAGGGTGAGCATCGGCTCGACGGCCAGCGCGATCCCGCGCTGCAGCTTGGGGCCCTTGCCCGGCTTGCCGTAGTTGAACACCGACGGCTCCATGTGCATCTCGGTGCCGATGCCGTGGCCGCTGAACTCCTCGAGGATGCCGTAGTCGCCCTGGGAGTCGACGTAGGTCTCGATGGCGTGTGAGATGTCGGTGACCCGTCCGCCGAGGCGGGCCGCGGCGATGCCGCGCCACATCGACTCCTCGGTGACGCGCATCAGCTCGGAGACCTCGTCGGGCACCGAGCCCATGGCCACCGTGATGGCGGCGTCCCCGTGCCAGCCGTCGACGATCGCACCGCAGTCGATCGAGATGATGTCGCCGTCCTCGAGCACCCGGGAACCGGGGATGCCGTGGACCACGACCTCGTCGACCGAGGCGCAGATCGAGCCCGGGAAGCCGTGGTAGCCCTTGAACGACGGGACGCCACCTCGGGACCGGATCGAGTCCTCGGCGATGGCGTCGAGCTCGAGAAGGGTGACTCCGGGCCGCGCTGCGGCCCGGAGCACCTCGAGCGTCTCGCCGACCACGAGGCCGGCCCTACGCATCTTCTCGATCTGCTCAGGGGTCTTGATCTGGACCTTGCTCAAGAAGCCCACTGCTCCCCCGTTGCGTACAAAGTTGTCCTTCTCAGGATTCCCGGCTCAGGATTCCGGGATGATGTCGAGCTCGTCGAAGATCCGCTTCGTGACGTCGTCGACCTCACCCATGCCGTCGATCTCGTGGACCAGGCCGCGACCCTTGTAGACCTCGATCAGCGGCGCGGTCTCCTCGAGGTAGACCTCCTGGCGACGGCGGATGACGTCCTCGGTGTCGTCGGCGCGACCCTCGAGCTCGGCACGCTGCAGCAGCCGCTGCACGATCTCGTCCTTGTCGACGGTCAGCACGACCACCGCGTCGAGCGCGTGGCCGGTGAACTTGATCATCCCGTCGAGCTCCTCGACCTGCGCGAGGGTGCGCGGGTAGCCGTCGAGGAGGAATCCCTTGGCGGCGTCGGGCTCGTCGATGCGGTTACGGACCATCAGGTTCGTCACCGAGTCCGGTACGTACTCTCCCTTGTCCATGTAGGACGCGGCCTCGATGCCCAGGGGCGTGCCCTGGGAGACGTTGGCACGGAAGATGTCGCCGGTCGAGATCGCCGGGATCCCGAAGTGCTCGGCAATGAACTTCGCCTGGGTGCCTTTACCGGCTCCCGGCGGGCCCATGATGATCAGTCTCATCGGAGGAACCCTTCATAGTTGCGCTGCTGGAGCTGGCTCTCGATCTGCTTCACCGTGTCGAGGGCGACGCCGACCATGATGAGGATCGAGGTGCCACCGAACGGGAAGTTCTGGTTCGCGTTGATGAGCGCCAGCGCGATCAGCGGGATGAGCGCAACCAGACCGAGGTAGAGCGAGCCCGGCAGTGTGATACGGGACAAAACGTAGGACAGGTAGTCCTCGGTCGGCTTCCCGGCCCGAATTCCTGGAATGAAGCCACCGTATTTCTTCATGTTGTCGGCGACCTCCGGCGGGTTGAAGGTGATCGACACGTAGAAGTAGGTGAAGAAGATGATCAGCGCGAAGTACGTCGCCATGTAGACCGGGTGGTCGCCACGGACGAAGTAGGTGTTGATCCAGTCGACCCACGCCGGCGGGTTCTGCGCGTTCTGGTTGAACTGCGCCGCCATCGCCGGCAGGTAGAGCAGCGACGAGGCGAAGATGACCGGGATGACACCGGCCTGGTTCACCTTGAGCGGGATGTAGGTCGACGAGCCGCCGAACATCTTGCGACCGACCATCCGGCGGGCGTACTGGACCGGGATCCGGCGCTGGGCCTGCTCGATGAAGATGACCGCGGCCATGATCGCCAGACCGATGACGATCACGATGGCGAAGGTCCACCAGCCCTTGTCGTTCTTGACCGCCCACATGGTGGCCGGGAAGGTCGCGACGACCTGGGTGAAGATCAGGATCGACATACCGTTGCCGATACCGCGCTCGGTGATGAGCTCACCGAGCCACATGATGACCGCGGTGCCGGCGGTCATGGTGACGACCATGACCAGGAAGGTGGCGGTGCCGTCGTCGTGCAGCAACGGCTGGGTGCAGCCCTGGAGCAGGTCGCCGGAGCGCGCCAGCGCGACGATGCCGGTCGCCTGCAGGACCGCGAGGCCGAGGGTCAGGTAACGGGTGTACTGGGTGATCTTCGTCTGCCCGGACTGGCCCTCCTTCTTGAGGCGCTCCAGGCGGGGGATCACCACGACGAGCAGCTGCAGAATGATGCTCGCGGTGATGTACGGCATGATGCCGAGCGCGAAGATGGTCAGCTGCAGCAGAGCGCCGCCGGAGAAGAGATTGACCAGGTTGTAGAGGCCGGCGCTGTCACCGGTCTGGGCGGCGTCAAGACACTGCTGGACGTTCGCGACGTGAACGCCAGGAGCAGGGATCTGGGATCCCGCTCGGAAGATCACGACGATCAGGAGAACGAAGAGCAGCTTCTTGCGCAGGTCCGGAGTACGGAACGCTGATGCGAACGCGCCAAGCACGAATGGTTCCTCTTTCGACAATCAGGGGTCGCAGGGCCTGCGCCGATGCGAAAACCCGTGGCAGCCTAACAGCCCCCACGGAAGTTCTTGCACGTAGGGCTGAAACAGCGGGAGCGCGGGCGGGACCCCGAAGGGGCGACCCGGCCGCGCTCCCACGTGACAGGCTCTACGTTAGTAGAACTGTCAGAGAACCGTGACAGTTCCGCCAGCAGCCTCGATCTTCTCCTTGGCAGAGCCGGAGAAGGCGTTGGCGCTGATCTCGACCTTGACGGTCAGGTCACCCTGGCCCAGGACCTTGACCGGGTGGCCCTTGCGGACGGCACCCTTCTCGATCAGGGTCTCGGGGGTGACGACGCCACCCTCGGGGAACAGCTCGTTGAGCTTGTCGAGGTTGACGACCTGGAACTCCACCTTGAAGGGGTTCTTGAAGCCCTTCAGCTTGGGGAGCCGCATGTGCATCGGGGTCTGGCCACCCTCGAAGTAGGCGGGGACCTGGTAACGGGCCTTCGTGCCCTTGGTACCACGGCCGGCCGTCTTACCCTTGGACGCCTCACCACGACCCACGCGGGTCTTGGCCTTCTTGGCACCGGGAGCCGGCGCCAGGTTGTGCACCTTGAGTGCCATATCAGTCGACCTCCTCGACCGTCACCAGGTGACGGACGGTCTGGACCATGCCGCGGATCTCCGGGCGGTCCTCCTTGACGACCACGTCGCCGATCCGCTTGAGACCGAGCGTACGCAGGGTGTCCCGCTGGTTCTGCTTGAGACCAACGAGGCCCTTCTTCTGCTGGACCTTCAACTGCGCCATCAGGCCGACACCTCCACCTTGGGCGACTCCGCGACCTCGGCCTGCGCCTTCAGCAGCGCCTCCGGGGCAACGTCCTCGACCGGGAGACCACGGCGGGCGGCGACGGCCTCAGGCTGCTCGAGCATCTTGAGGGCCTCCACCGTCGCGTGGACGATGTTGATCTGGTTGGACGAACCGAGCGACTTGCTCAGCACGTCGTGGATGCCGGCGCACTCCAGGACGGCGCGCACCGGGCCACCGGCGATGACACCGGTACCAGGGGCGGCCGGACGGAGAAGGACCACACCAGCGGCCTTCTCACCCTGCACCGGGTGCGGGATCGTGCCCTGGATGCGGGGAACGCGGAAGAAGTGCTTCTTCGCTTCCTCGACACCCTTGGCGATCGCCGCGGGAACTTCCTTCGCCTTACCGTAGCCGACGCCGACCAGACCCTCACCGTCACCGACGATCACGAGGGCGGTGAAGCTGAAGCGACGACCACCCTTCACGACCTTGGCAACTCGGTTGATCGCGACGACCTTCTCGATGTAGGCGGTCTTGTCGGCGCTCTGGTTGCGACGGTCGTCGCGACCTCGGCGCTCGCCACCACGCTGTCCGCGCTGGGCTCCGCTCATCAGACTTTCCTCTTCTCTCGTTCGATCGTTGCGATCAGAAGGTCAGACCGGCCTCGCGCGCGCCATCGGCGAGCGCGGCGACACGGCCGTGGTACTTGTTGCCGGCACGGTCGAAGACCACGGTCTCCACCCCAGCGGCCTTGGCACGCGACGCGACCAGCTCGCCGACCTGCTTGGCCTTGGCGGTCTTGTCGCCCGAGGCCGACCGCAGGTCGCCCTCGATGGTCGAGGCCGAGGCAAGCGTCTTGCCGGCCAGGTCGTCGACGACCTGGGCGGTGATGTGCTTGGCCGACCGGGTCACGACGAGGCGCGGACGCTCCGGCGTACCCTCGATCTTCTTGCGACCACGAGCCTGACGACGCAGGCGCGAGCGGACACGAGAAGCGGTGTGCTTGTTGTTCGACAGCGAGATGGCCATCACTTACCAGCCTTTCCGACCTTGCGGCGGATGTTCTCGCCGGCGTAACGAACGCCCTTGCCCTTGTACGGCTCCGGCTTGCGCAGCTTGCGGATGTTGGCCGCAACCTCACCGACGAGCTGCTTGTCGATGCCCACGACGCCGAGCTTGGTCGGGCCGTCGGTGGTGAAGGTGATGCCCTCCGGCGCGTCGAAGATGATCGAGTGCGAGTAGCCCAGCTGGAACTCCAGCTTGGTCGGGCCCTTCGACAGGACGCGGTAACCCACGCCGACGATCTCGAGCTTCTTCTCGTAGCCCTCGGTGACACCCAGGACCATGTTGTTGATCAGCGTGCGGGACAGGCCGTGAAGGGCCTTGCTGTCCCGGCTGTCGTCGGGGCGCTTGACGTCGAGGACGCCGTCACCCTTCTCGACGGTGATCGGGTCGACCACGGTGTGCGACAGGGTGCCCTTGGGGCCCTTGACGTTCACGACCTGGCCGTCGATGGTGACGTCCACGCCGGCCGGAACCGGGACGGGGAGCTTGCCAATACGCGACATGTTCTTCTCTCTCCCTTCCCTGATTACCAGACGTAGGCGAGGACTTCCCCACCTACGCCCTTCTTGTTCGCCTGGCGGTCGGTCAGCAGACCCTGGCTCGTCGAGATGATCGCGACACCGAGGCCGCCGAGCACCTTGGGGAGACCGGTGTGCTTCGCGTAGACACGCAGACCGGGCTTGCTGATGCGGCGGACGCCGGCGATCGAGCGCTCACGGTTGCGGCCGTACTTGAGGGTGATCGACAGGGTCTTGCCGACCTGGCCCTCGGTGGGCTCCAGCACCTCGTACTTGGTGATGTAACCCTCCTGCTGGAGGATCTCAGCGACGCCCTGCTTCAGCTTGCTGTACGGCATCGAAACCGCATCGTGGTACGCCTGGTTGGCGTTACGCAGACGAGTGAGCATGTCTGCGATCGGGTCAGTCATCGTCATTGGCCGAACGGCCCTTTCTCGTAGTGGTTTCCTCACGACACGGAGTCATGAGGACCTTCAACGTCAGTGGTTGGAACGGTGATCGCTCACCAGGAGGACTTGGTGACGCCGGGCAGCTCGCCCCGGTGGGCCATCTCACGCAGGCAGATACGGCACAGGCCGAACTTGCGGAACACAGCCTTCGGGCGGCCGCAGCGCTGGCAGCGGGTGTAGGCGCGAACCGCGTACTTCGGCTTGCGCGCGGCCTTCACCTTGAGAGCGGTCTTCGCCATCTCAGTTCTCCTTGAACGGGAAGCCGAGCGCCTTGAGCAGCGCGCGACCCTGGTCGTCGTTGGTGGCAGTCGTCACGAGGGTGATGTCCATGCCCCGCGAGCGGTCGATCTTGTCCTGGTTGATCTCGTGGAACATGACCTGCTCGGTGAGACCGAAGGTGTAGTTGCCGTTGCCGTCGAACTGCTTGCCGTTGAGGCCGCGGAAGTCCCTGATGCGGGGCAGCGCGAGCGAGAGCAGGCGGTCGAGGAACTCCCACATGCGGTCGCCGCGCAGCGTGACGTGCGCACCGATCGGCATGCCCTCACGCAGCTTGAACTGCGCGATCGACTTCTTCGCCTTGTTGATCAGCGGCTTCTGGCCGGTGATCGCGGTCAGGTCGTTGACAGCGCCCTCGATCAGCTTGGAGTCGCGAGCAGCCTCGCCGACACCCATGTTGACGACGATCTTGGTCAGACCGGGGATCTGCATGACGTTGGAGATGCCGAACTCCTGCTGGAGTGCGGGGGCGATCTCCTCGCGGTACTTCGTCTTGAGGCGCGGGGCCACAGCGGTGTCGGTCATGATCAGATGTCCTTACCGGTCTTGCGCGAGATGCGAACGCTGCGCTCAGCGGCGTACGTCGACCCGTCGGGGCGACGCTTCTGGACCGTCTCACGGCGGAAGCCGACGCGAACCGGCTCGCCACCCTCGAGCAGCTGGACGTTGGAAACGTGGATCGGGGCCTCGGTGGTCACGATGCCGCCGGTGGTGCCGGCGCGACCGCCCTGGTCCTGGACCTTGGTGTGCTTCTTGATGAGGTTGATGCCCTCGACGATCACACGGTCCTCGTTGGTGAGGACAGCGATCACCTTGCCGGAGCCGCCCTTGTCCTTACCGGCGATCACCTTGACGGTGTCGCCCTTCTTGATGTGCGAGCGACCCATCACAGCACCTCCGGCGCGAGCGAGATGATCTTCATGAACTTCTTGTCGCGCAGCTCACGGCCGACCGGGCCGAAGATGCGGGTGCCTCGCGGCTCGCCGTCGTTCTTGAGAATGACGGCGGCGTTCTCGTCGAAGCGGATGTACGAGCCGTCAGCGCGGCGGCGCTCCTTGACGGTGCGCACGATGACGGCCTTGACGACGTCACCCTTCTTCACGTTGCCACCGGGGATAGCGTCCTTGACGGTGGCGACGATGGTGTCGCCGATGCCGGCGTAGCGACGACCGGAACCACCGAGCACACGAATGCAAAGGATCTCCTTCGCACCAGTGTTGTCGGCGACCTTGAGTCGCGACTCCTGCTGGATCATTACTTCTCCTTGTCGAGCTGGTTCTCAACCGCATCCAGGGCGGTCGAGCCTTGCCGAACGTAATGGGATTTGATGGGCACAGGCCCAGCGAACAATGGTCGCTGGACCTGCACCCTTTGGTCAATTTGGCGACGTTTGTCGCCAGCCGGATCCGTCTCCTAAGAGACGAGGATCACTTGGCGCGCTCGACGACCTCGACGAGGCGCCACCGCTTGGTCGCGGACAGCGGCCGGGTCTCCATGACCAGGACGCGGTCGCCGATGCCGGCGGTGTTCTGCTCGTCGTGAGCCTTGAGCTTGCTGCTACGGCGCATGACCTTGCCGTAGAGCGGGTGCTTCACGCGGTCCTCGACCTCGACGACGATGGTCTTGTCCATCTTGTCGCTGACGACGAGGCCCTCGCGCACCTTGCGCGTGTTGCGCTCGGTGGTCTCAGTGGTGTCAGCCATCTCAGGCCTCCTCGGTGGTCTCGGTGCCCGGGGCCACGCGAATGCCGAGCTCGCGCTCGCGCACCACGGTGTAGATCCGGGCGATGTCCTTCTTGACGGTGCGGAGCCGACCGTGGCTCTCCAGCTGGCCGGTGGCCGCCTGGAACCGGAGGTTGAACAGCTCCTCCTTCGCCTCGCGCAGCTTCGCCTCGAGGTCGACGTCGGTGAGCTCGTCCAGCTCGAACGCCTGCAGGGAGTTAGCCATCAGAACTCACCAGCCTCTCGCGTGATGAAACGGCACTTCATGGGCAGCTTGTGGATCGCGCGGCGCATCGCCTCGCGGGCCGTGTTCTCGTCGACTCCGGAGAGCTCGAACATGACGCGGCCCGGCTTGACGTTGGCCACCCACCACTCGGGCGAACCCTTACCGGAACCCATGCGGGTCTCGGCAGGCTTCTTGGTCAGCGGGACGTCGGGGTAGATGTTGATCCACACCTTGCCGCCTCGCTTGATGTGACGAGTCATCGCGATACGCGCTGCCTCGATCTGGCGGTTGGTCACGTAGTGACCCTCGATCGCCTGGATGCCGTAGTCACCGAAGGCCAGCTTGGTGCCACCCTTGGCCACGCCGGTGCGCTTGGGGTGGTGCTGCTTGCGGTGCTTGACGCGACGGGGCATCAGCATGGGTCAGCCCTCCTGGGACGTGGTCTCGGCGGCGGGAGCCTCAGCGGCAGCCGGCGCCTCAGTCTTCGCCGCGCGGTCAGCGCGGTTCGGGCGGTCCCCACGGGAGCCACGCGACGGACGGTCGCCGCGGCCACCGCGACGGTCGTTGCCACCGCGACCCGGGACGCCCGCACGGGCGGCCTGGGCGGCCTGACGCTCGGCGCGCGATCCGGAGACCTCGCCCTTGTAGATCCAGACCTTCACGCCGATGCGGCCGAAGGTCGTGCGGGCCTCGTAGAAGCCGTAGTCGATGTCGGCACGCAGCGTGTGCAGCGGGACGCGGCCCTCGCGGTAGAACTCCGTACGCGACATCTCGGCGCCGTTCAGACGACCCGAGCACTGGATCCGGATGCCCTTGGCACCGGAGCGCATGGTGGTCTGCATGGCCTTGCGCATCGCGCGGCGGAACTGCACGCGACCGCTGAGCTGCTCGGCGACACCCTGGGCGACCAGCTGAGCGTCGACCTCGGGGTTCTTGACCTCGAGGATGTTCAGCTGGACCTGCTTGCCGGTGAGCTTCTCCAGCTCGGTGCGGAGGCGGTCGGCCTCGGCGCCGCGGCGGCCGATCACGATGCCCGGACGCGCGGTGTGGATGTCCACACGGACGCGGTCACGGGTGCGCTCGATCTCGACCTTGGCGATGCCGGCCCGCTCCATGCCCTTCGACAGGAGCTTGCGGATCTTGACGTCCTCGCCGACGTACTCCTTGTACTGCTTGTCGGCGTACCAACGCGACTTGTGGTCGGTCGAGATGCCCAGGCGGAAGCCGTTCGGGTTGATCTTCTGACCCATTACTTCTTACCGCCCTTCTCGACGACGTCGGCCGGCTGCACGACCAGGGTGATGTGCGAGGTCCGCTTGTTGATGCGGGTCGCACGGCCCTGGGCGCGGGGACGCCAGCGCTTCATGGTCGGACCTTCGTCGACCATGGCGACCGAGACGACGAGGTCGTCACGGTCCAGACCCTCGGTCGACACCGCGTTGGCGATGGCGCTCTCGAGAACCTTGTAGACAGTCTCGGAGGCTGCCTGCGGCGCGAACTGCAGCAGGGACAGGGCCTCGTCGACAGGCAGGCCGCGGACCAGGTCGACGACCCGGCGCGCCTTCAGCGGGGTGATCCGCACGAAGCGGGCACTCGCGAAGGCGCCCGGCTGGTCGCCGAGCAGGGAGTCGCGGCGGGCGCTTACGCGCACACGCTCGGTGGTGCTCATCGACGGCGTCCCTTCCGGTCGTCCTTGATGTGACCCTTGAAAGTGCGGGTCGGGGCGAACTCGCCCAGCTTGTGACCGACCATGGAGTCGGACACGAAGACCGGGACGTGCTTGCGACCGTCGTGCACGGCGATGGTGTGACCGATCATCTCGGGCACGATCATCGACCGGCGCGACCAGGTCTTGATGACGTTGTGGGTGCCCTTCTCGTTCTCGGCGTCGACCTTCTTCTGAAGGTGATCGTCGATGAAGGGGCCCTTCTTCAGGCTGCGAGGCATTGCTTACTTCCTACCCTTCCCGCTCTTACGGCGGCGGATGATCTGCGAGTCAGAGGCCTTGCGCTTGCGCGTACGGCCCTCGGGCTTACCCCAGGGGCTGACCGGGTGACGGCCACCAGAGGTCTTACCCTCACCACCACCGTGCGGGTGGTCGACCGGGTTCATGACGACACCACGGACGGTCGGGCGAACGCCCTTCCACCGCATGCGGCCGGCCTTACCCCAGTTGATGTTGGACTGCTCGGCGTTGCCGACCTCGCCGACGGTGGCGCGGCAGCGCACGTCGACGAAGCGCATCTCACCCGAAGGCATACGCAGCGTGGCCTTGGAGCCCTCGCGAGCGACCAGCTGGGCGCTCATGCCGGCGGAGCGGGCGATCTTCGCGCCGCCACCCGGACGCAGCTCAACATTGTGGATGGTGGTACCAACCGGGATGTTGCGCAGCGGCAGGTTGTTGCCGGGCTTGATGTCAGCGGTCGGGCCGGACTCCACGACGGTGCCCTGGCTCACGCCGACGGGCGCGAGGATGTAGCGCTTCTCGCCGTCGAAGTAGTGCAGCAGGGCGATACGGGCGGTGCGGTTCGGGTCGTACTCGATGTGAGCGACCTTGGCCGGCACGCCGTCCTTGTCGTAGCGACGGAAGTCGATGATCCGGTACGCACGCTTGTGACCGCCACCCTGGTGACGCGTGGTCACGCGACCCTGGTTGTTGCGGCCGCCCTTCTTGGGGAGGGGCTTGGTCAGCGACTTCTCGGGCGTGGTCCGAGTGATCTCGGCGAAGTCGGCCACCGACGAGCCACGACGGCCCGGGGTGGTCGGCTTGTACTTACGAATAGCCATGTTCAGTCAGTCCTTCTCACGCGCCGAAGATGTCGATGCGGTCGCCCTCAGCCAGGGAGACGATCGCGCGCTTGGTGTCGGGGCGCTTGCCCAGGCCGTAACGCGTACGGCGGGCCTTGCCCTTGCGGTTGATCGTGTTGACCGAGGTCACCTTGACGTCGAACACCTTCTCGACCGCGATCTTGATCTCGGTCTTGTTCGCGTCGGGGCGAACGATGAAGGTGTACTTGTTCTGGTCGAGGAGGCCGTAGCTCTTCTCGGAGACCACCGGCGCGATCAGGATGTCGCGGGGGTCGTAGTGCAGCGTGCTCACTTGTCAGCCTCCTCAGCCTTCTTCTTGCCGGCCTCGACGAAGCCTGCGGCGATGGCGTCCTCGGCGGACTTGAAGTAGAACTCCGCCTTGGTGGACTCGTACCAACGGCCGCCCGGAGCGTGGAACTTCTTGTCCTTGCCCTTGACGTTGCCCTTGATGTCGAAGCCCTCGGGAGCGGAACCGTCCTCGAGCGGCGCGACAGCGCCCTCGGGAAGGTCGGCATCCTTGGCGGGCTCGGCGGCGGGCTTCTTGGCCGCGTCCTTCTCGACCTCACCGATGGTGACGGTCTCCTTGGCAGCGACGACCGGCTTGCCCGAGACGAAGATCTCGTAGGCCGGCTTGGAGAAGACCACGTCGTCGGAGACGAGGACGTCGTAGGTGTTGAGCTGGTCGGCCCAGAGCAGGTGCACCTCGGGCGCGTTGCGCAGGCTCAGCGCGGCGGCGGACTCGGAACGGTCCAGCACCACGAGGAAGCGCTTCGCGTCGGAGATCGCCTTGAGGGCGGTCAGCGCGGTCTTGGTCGAGGGCGCCTCGAAGGCGAACTCGGCCACGTGGATCTGGCCGGCGCGAGCCCGGTCGGAGAGGGCACCGCGGAGGGCGGCGGCCTTCATCTTCTTGGGGGTGCGCTGGCTGTAGTCACGCGGCTGCGGGCCGTGGACGGTGCCACCACCGGCGAACTGCGGCGCGCGGGTCGAACCCTGGCGGGCGCGACCGGTGCCCTTCTGCTTGTAGGGCTTGCGGCCACCACCGCGGACCTCGCCGCGGGTCTTGGTGGCGTGCGTGCCCTGGCGCGCAGCGGCCTGCTGCGCGACGACGACCTGGTGGATCAGCGGGATGTTGAGCTCAACATCGAAGATCTCAGCCGGGAAGTCGACCTTGACGGTCTTGATAGCCATGATCAGGCCTCCAGCTTCTTAGCAGCCGAGCGGAGGACCACGAGGCCACCCTTGGGGCCAGGAATGGCGCCCTTGACCAGGATGAGGCCCTTCTCGGTGTCGACGGCGTGCACGGTCAGGTTCTGGGTGGTGACGGTGTCAGTACCCATGTGGCCGGCCATGCGGACGCCCTTGAACACGCGACCCGGGGTGGCGCACGCGCCGATCGATCCCGGCTTGCGGTGGTTGCGGTGAGCACCGTGCGAAGCGCTGACGCCGGCAAAGCCGTGGCGCTTCATGGTGCCCGCGAAACCCTTACCCTTCGAGGTGCCCGTCACGTCGATCTCCTCGCCCACGGCGAAGGTGTCGACGGAGAGCTCCTGGCCGGCGGAGTACGACGCGGCGTCGGCGGTGCGGATCTCGGCCAGGTGGCGGCGCGGCGTGGTGCCGGCCTTCTCGAACTGGCCGGCGCCCGGCTTGTTCACCTTGCGGCCGTCGATCTCGCCGTAGCCGATCTGCACGGCGTTGTAGCCGTCGACCTCGGGAGTGCGGACCTGGGTCACGACGTTGGTGTTCGCCGCGATCACGGTCACGGGGACGACGACGTTGTTCTCGTCCCAGAGCTGGGTCATGCCGAGCTTGGTGCCCAGGAGACCCTTCACGTTGCGTTCGATCGTCATGTCGTCAACCTCAGAGCTTGATCTCGATGTCGACACCAGCAGGCAGGTCGAGCCGCATGAGGGAGTCAACAGTCTTCGGGGTCGGGTCGATGATGTCGATGAGGCGCTTGTGGGTGCGCATCTCGAAGTGCTCGCGCGAGTCCTTGTACTTGTGGGGCGAGCGGATGACGCAGTACACGTTCTTCTCGGTCGGCAGCGGCACCGGGCCGGCGACCTTGGCACCCGTACGGGTGACCGTGTCCACGATCTTTCGCGCCGAGGTGTCGATCACCTCGTGGTCATAGGCCTTGAGCCTGATGCGGATCTTCTGTCCCGCCATCTGTCTCTCTCGTCCTTCTTGGTCAGCGTGCCGCGTGCTACAGGCTTCCTCCGGCTGAGTCGGCCCGGTTGCTCACCTCTGGCTCCGACCCCCGCGGTCGGGCGTGTCGCTTATTTTTCACAAGCGAACGCCGACTTCTCGACGGGACTTTCACCATCAGCTTCACTGGAACCACGCCTTCGGGATGGGCACACGACGACCACAGACCACATCCGGACAGGCTGATCAGCCTGCTCAGGTGACGCGATTCAGTAGTCAAGGTGTGCACACCCCAGCGCACATTCACTGGAGCAACCAGAGAATCTTGTCACGCGTACGCAGGCGGCTCCAAATCAACGGTGTCGGCTGGGTCGCTCTGAGAGGATGCCCCCAACCGAGCGAGTTCGCCGGCCGTCGCGACGAGGAGCATCAGCATGTCAGGAGTGTGGCCGCCCCCACCGGGTGAGCAACCTCAACAGGGCGCGACGAACACGTCGGCCTTCCCCCAGCCGCAACCGGCCTGGACCCAGCCGCTGCCGCCGGCCCACAAACCGGGGGCGATCCCGCTGCGGCCGCTGGGCCTCGGCGACATGCTCGACGGCGCCTTCCGGCTCGTACGCTTCAACCCCGGCGCCACGGTCGGCGCCTCGGTCCTCGTGGCAGCGATCGCGCAGGCCATCCCGCTGGTGGTCACCGCGGCGATCACGTTCTCCGGTGACAGCCTCGAGTTCTTCGGCCGCTCGCTGGAGGACCCCGCCTACGTGCCCGGCAGCTCCGAGATCATCGGGATCGTGGCCGCGATCGGCTCGCTGCTCGTGGGCACGGTGCTGCAGGCCTTCGGCACGATCCTGGTGTCGGGGATGATCTCCCACGTCGCCCACGCGGCCGCGATCGGCAAGAAGCTCACCCTCGGCCAGGCCTGGGCGGCCACGCACGGCAACCGCTGGCGGCTGATCGGGCTGGCGCTGCTCGTGACCCTGGCCTACGTCCTCGTCATGGCGGTCGCGGCGGCGCCGGTCGTGGCGCTCGCCATCGTCGTCGACAGTCCTGTCCCGGCCGTCCTGGTCGGCCTCCTGATGATCCTGCTCCTGATCGTCGCCTCGCTGTTCCTGATGGTGCGGCTCTACCTGCTCGCAGTGCCGGCGCTGATGCTGGAGCACACCGGCGTCTTCGGTGCCTTCGGGCGGGCCTGGCAGCTCTCCTCGCGACAGTTCTGGCGGCTCTTCGGGATCTGGCTGCTCACCGCGCTCATCGCCGGGTTCGCCTCCCAGATCGTCAGCTTCCCGATCAGCCTGGTCTCCAGCATCGTCTCGGTCGCCGCCCCGGACCTCTACTTCCTCGCGACCATCGCCGGCACCGCCCTCGCGACCGTGGTGGCCGCTGCGATCGTGACCCCGTTCACCGGCGCGGTGACCAACCTGCAGTATCTCGACCAGCGCATCCGCAAGGAGTCCTACGAGGTCGAGCTGATGGAACAGGCCGGGCTGCTGAGCTGATGGTTTTCCTCCAACAGACCCCTCCCCTGGCGCCGACGCCGGAGGAGGGTCGCTCCTGGCTCCGGCGGGAGCTGGCCGGGCCCGAGTACCACGAGTTCGACCTCGTCGAGCGGATCATGCGTTGGATCGAGCGCACCCTGTCCGACGGCCTTCCCTCGGCCGGCGACGTGCCCTGGGCGCAGACCGTCGCCGCGATGGTCGTCTTCGCGGCGATCCTCGTCGGTCTCGGCCTGCTGGTCTCGCGTGCCCGACGCAGTCCGCGGGTCGCCCGCGACCGCAACGGCGACGTCCTCACCGACGAGTCGCTCTCCGCTGCTGCGCTCCGGGCCCGGGCGGAGGCTGCGTACGCCTCGGGTGATCATGGCGCCGCGGTGATCGACGGGTTCCGGGCACTCGCCAGGCGTCAGGTCGAGCGCGGCCGGCTCGCCGAGGACCCGGGACTCACCGCCGCCGAGGTGGCGGCGAGCCTGGAGCGGGAGATGTCGCTCGAGGGCCGCGCGGGGAAGGCTGCGGAGCTGTTCAACGAGGTGCTCTACGGTCATCATCCCGCCACGCGTGAGCAGGCCGAGGGTGTGCTCGCCCTCGAACAGGAGCTGGCGGTGGCCCGATGAGCACGCAGACCACGGAACCGTCGGCCGGGTGGGCCGAACGTCTGCGGGGCCGGTTCCTGCGGAACCGGCCGATTCTGGCCGTGGCGCTGGCCTTCGTGATCGCGGTCGTCCTGGCGTACCTCGCAGCGCCGAAGGGCGGGGAGTCCTACGCTCCCTACGACCCCGAGAGCCCCGATCCCGACGGCACCCGGGCGCTGGTCCGGGTGCTCGAGGACCATGGCGTCGAGGTCGACATCGTGCGTTCCTCCGAGGCCCTCGACGACACCGGGATCGAGAGCGACACGACCGTTTTCGTCACCGGCACCGACGCGCTCGGCGCGGACACCGCCTCCCGGTTGCGTGAGCGCACCGACGACGCCGGCGACCTGATCCTGGCCGAGCCGGCGCCCTACGTGTCGGCCATGCTCGGCATCCCCTACGCGGTCGCCCAGACGTCCGAGAGGGTCGAGGCCGACTGCGACGACCGGCGCTGGGAGGGACTCAGCATCCATGCCGATGAGGTCCTTGCGTACGACGCCGGCTCGTGCTTCCCGCACGAGGGTGGCGCGGTGCTCGCGCCCGCGGACGGACTGACCGTCTGGGGCGCCCCGCAGGTGCTGACAAACGACCAGATCCTGCGCGCGGACAACGCCGCGGTGGCGCTGCGGCTGCTGGGGGAGAGCGACCACCTGGTCTGGTACATCCCCTCCGTCGAGGACCTCGCCCCCGACGAGGCTCACTCCCCCTCGTCGTTGCTGCCGCGATGGATCGACCCGGCCCTGTGGCTCGTGCTGCTCGCGGTCATCGCCTTCGCCATCGCCCGCGGCCGACGGCTGGGTCCGCTGGCCGTGGAGCCGTTGCCGGTCCACGTGCGCGCCGGTGAGTCGACACGCAGCCTGGGCCGGCTCTACCGCCGCTCCGGCGATCGCACCCACGCCGCGACGACGTTGCGCCAGACCGCCCGCACCCGCCTCGCCCGGCGGTTGCGGCTGGGCCGGGACGCCACCCCGGAGGCCGTCGTACGCGCGGTCGCCCACCGCACCGGACGACCCGATCTCGAGGTCTCCGCGCTGCTCACCGATGCTCCGATCGAGAACGACCAAGACCTGATCACGCTGGCCAACGCGCTGGCGGCCCTTGAGGAAGAGGTACGACACCCATGACCCAATCCGAGACCATCCCGTCCGTGTCGCCGGACGGCGCACGGGAGCGGCTCGCCGCGGTCCGGGCCGAGGTCGCCAAGGCGGTCGTCGGTCAGGACGCCGCGGTCTCCGGGCTGCTGGTCGCGCTGGTCTGTGGCGGCCACGTGCTCATGGAGGGCGTACCCGGCACCGCAAAGACCCTGCTGGTGCGGTCGCTGTCCGCCGCTCTGTCGGTCGAGACGCGCCGGGTGCAGTTCACCCCCGACCTGATGCCCGGCGACATCACCGGCTCGATGGTGGTCGAGTCCTCCCACGGTTCGCTGACGTTCCGGGAAGGCCCGGTCTTCACCAACCTGCTCCTCGCCGACGAGATCAACCGCACCCCGCCGAAGACGCAGTCGGCACTGCTCGAGGCGATGGAGGAGGGCCGGGTCTCGGTCGACGGTGTCACCCGCGACCTGCCCCGCCCGTTCCTGGTGGCCGCGACCCAGAACCCGATCGAGTACGAGGGTGTCTACCCGCTCCCCGAGGCGCAGCTGGACCGGTTCCTGCTGAAGGTGGTCCTGCCGGTGCCCGAGCGCGCCGACGAGGTGCAGATCCTCACCCGGCACGCTTCCGGCTTCGACCCGCGCGACGTCGCGGGCGCGGGGGTCACGGCGGTTGCCTCCGGCGCCGACATCGAGGCCGCCCGGCAGCACGTCGGCTCCGTCCAGGTGTCTCCGGAGGTCACCGGCTACATCGTCGACATCGCCCGGGCGACCCGCGAGTCCCCGTCGCTGTCGGCCGGGGTGTCCCCGCGTGGCGCCACCGCGCTGCTCCGTTCCGCGCGCGCCTGGGCGTGGCTCGCCGGCCGTGACTTCGTGACCCCCGACGACGTGAAGTCCCTCGCCCACGCGACGTTGGCGCACCGGCTGGCCCTGCGTCCCGAGGCCGAGCTCGAGGGCGTCCAGGTCTCCCAGGTCCTCTCCTCCGCCATCGGCGCCGTCCCCGTCCCGCGATGACCATCACCTGGCGGGTGCCGCTGCTGCTGCTGGCCGGCATCGTCCCGGTGGTGCTGCGGCCTGCCGCCGGCACGGCCGCGATCTGGGTTCTGCTCGTCGTGGTGCTGACGCTGGCCGACGTGCTCCTGGCGCCGAAGCCGGCCACCCTCGAGATCAGCCGGGCGCGACTGGGCGGGATCCGACTGGGAGAGTCGACGACCTCGGAGCTCCTGGTCCGCTCCCCTGCCCGGCGTGTCCGGGCGCTGACGCGGGATGCCTGGCAGCCCACCGCCGGGGCCACGGCGAACCGCCACCGGATCCGGCTCGGCCGCGGCGACAGCACCCGGCTGCGTACGCCGCTGCGGCCGCGCCGCCGCGGAGACCTGCGCGCGCTGGGCGTGACGGTGCGGGCCTATGGGCCGCTCGGCCTCGGCGCCCGGCAGCGTACGGTCCCGGTGGAGGGCTCGGTGCGGGTGCTGCCCGCCTTCGAGTCGCGCAAGCACCTCCCCTCCCGGCTGCAGCGGCTGCGCGAGCTCGACGGCCGGGCCGCGGTGCGGGTGCGCGGACAGGGGACCGAGTTCGACTCGCTGCGGGAGTACGTCCGCGGCGACGACGTACGCTCCATCGACTGGCGCACCACCGCCCGCTCCCGCACCGTCGTGGTCCGCACATGGCAGCCCGAACGCGACCGCCGGGTGGTGCTGGTGCTCGACACCTCCCGCACCTCGGCCGCCCGGGTCGAGGGTGCCGGCGGCGGGGTGCCGCGGCTCGACTCGGCGATGGACGCCGGGCTCCTGCTCGCCGCCATCGCCTCCCGGGCCGGCGACCGGATCGACTTCATCGCCGGCGACCTGCGCGTACGCTCCCGGGTCCGCCTCGCCGGCCAGCGCGACGTCACCCAGCGGCTGCAGGAGGCGATGGCCGACCTCGAGCCGGTCATCGCCGAGGCGGACTGGTCCAATCTCGCCGGCGCCGTCGCGGGCCTCGGCCGCCACCGCGCCCTCGTGGTCCTGCTGACGCCGCTCGACCCGCACGCGATCGAGGAGTCGCTCCTCCCCGTCCTACCGGTCCTGACCCAGCACCACCGCGTCGTCCTCGCCTCCGTCCGCGACCCCGAGCTCGAGGCCACCGCCGCCTCCCGCGACACCCTCGACAACGTCTACGCCGCGGCTGCCGCCGAGCAGACCCTCCGCCGCCGTGACCACACCGCCGCCATGCTCCGCACCCTCGGCGTCGACATCGTCGACGCCGACGCCGAGTCCCTCCCGCCCGCTCTCGCCGACCACTACCTGCAGCTCAAGGCCACCGGTCAGCTCTGACGCTAGGCCTGGGTGGCGACGCGGTCCTCGAGGAGACGCTCGTCGATGTCGCCGGTCTCGCCGTGAGAGGCGGCGGCACGGCCGACGATGAAGACGTACGCGAAGAAGGCGAGCTCGGCGAGGATGCCGATGCCGACACGTGCCCAGGTGGGCAGGGGCGAGGGGGTGACGAAGGCTTCGATGATCCCCGAGATCAGCAGCACGACGATGAGGCCGAGGGCGATGCCGCCGGCGGTGCGGCCCTCCCGGGCCATCGACTGACCGCGGGTCAGCGAGCCGGGGTCGATCCAGGACCAGAAGATCCGCAGGCCGACGGCGCCGGCGACGAAGACGGCGGTGAGCTCGAGCAGACCGTGGGGCAGGATCAGGCCCCAGAACAGGCCGCCGCGGTCGTTGCGGTGCATCAGGGTGCCGATGATCGCCAGGTTGGAGATGTTCTGGAACATCGAGTAGATCACCGGCAGCCCGAGCACGCCCAGAGCGATGCAGATGAACGAGACCCAGACGTTGTTGACCCAGACCTGGGTGGCGAACGACGAGGCCGCGTGCTCGCTGTAGTAGCCCTCGATGTCGTGCTCGACCAGCTGCTTGATCTGCTCCGGCCCGAGCAGCGACTGCTCGACCTCCGGGTGGCGCAGCAGCCACCAGATCATCACCGCGGTGAGGATCACGTTGGCCGCCATCATCCCCAGCCACCACCACCGCAGCCGGTAGAGCGCGGCCGGGAACCGGTGGGTGAAGAACCGCAGGAAGCCCGACCAGGTGCTCGTCCGGGTGCCGGTGGTGCGGTTGCGGGCCGCGGCCAGCAGCACCGATAGGTGCTGGACGACGGTCGGGTCGGGGGCGTTGCTGCGGACCACGGACAGCTGGGTGCTCACCCGCTGATAGAGCTCGACCAGCTCGTCGGCCTGCGCACCGCTCAGCCGGCGCTCCCCCAGCAGCTGCTCGAGCCTGGTCCGGTCGGCCGCGGTCGCAGCCAGATACGCATCGAGATCCACGCCCGCAGCGTACGCTGACCGCCATGACCCCCGCGCCGCAATCGCCCGAGCAGCGCCCCCAGGAGCGGGCACGTCCCGAGCGGGCACTGCTCACCGAGGACGATCTGATCACCGGAGACGCGGTAGCCCTGGACCTTCCGGCCGCCGGCCTGGGGATGCGGCTGCTGTCGGGCCTCATCGACGTGCTCGTGGTGACCGCGCTGCTCGTCGTGACGCTGTTCGTCTTCATGACCGCCGCTCCGGCGACCGACGAGGCCCTCGCCTGGGCCGCCTACATCGCCGCCACCGCCTCGGTCCTGCTGGTCTTCCCGACGATCATCGAGACGCTCACGCGCGGCCGCTCGCTCGGCAAGCTCGCGCTCGGCCTGCGCACGGTGCGCGACGACGGCGGCGCGATCAGCTTCCACCATGCGTTCGTGCGCGCCCTGGTCGGCGTCATCGAGATCTACGGCACCAGCGGCGCGGCGGCCTTCCTCACCGCGATGATCCACCCGCGCGGCAAGCGCCTGGGTGACATCGCGGCCGGGACGTACGTGATCCGGGTGCGGGTCCCGCTGCGCCCGCCGGCACCGATCCAGATGCCTCCGCCGCTCGCCGCCTGGGCCTCCCGTGCCGACGTCGCCACCATCCCGGTCGGGCTGTCCCTGGCGGTGCGGCGGTTCCTGTCCGGGGAAGTCGGCACGCACACCGACCCGGTCCGCCGCCACGCGCTGGCCGAGCGTCTGGCGACCAGCGTGCAGGAGTACGTCGCCCCCGGCCCTCCCCCGGGCACACCGCCGGAGGCGTACCTGGCCGCAGTGCTCGCCACCCGCCGTGACCGCGACGCGGCCCGGCTGGCCCGCGACGAGGAGCTCCGGGCTCGCCTCACCGCTCGCTAGGGCTTCCTGAGCCGCTTGGCGCTGAGCCCGACCGCCTTCAGCTCCAGCTCGGCGAGCTTCGCCACCACGTCGGCGTCGCCGTCGCGCCAGGCCCTGACCGGGTCGTCGCTGATCTTGACGAGCTTGTGCAGCGGCTGGGTCGACATCGCCCGCAGCGCCACCAGGTCGGCGCCGGTGCCTGCCTCCAGGAACCGCTGGGTCGAGGTCGCGGTGCGGATGAACCGCCACCGCAGCGGGACGTAGACCAGCAGCCACATCAGCACCGGGACGACCACGACGGCGATCGCCAGCCCGATCGCGATGGTGGAGACGGCATCGACCTGGGCCTCCCCGGCCGCGCGGAGCTGGTCGGCCGCCTTCGCGGCCCCCTCGAACGGCGCGGCGATGCCGTCCTTGACGAGCGGCAGGTCATCGACCCGGCCGGCCGCCTCGAGCATCTTCGCGGAGAGCGCGGTGCCGGCCTCGTCCATCTTCTCGCCGGGCACGGCGAGCGCCGAGACCAGCTCGTGGACGAGCTTCCCGAGGAGGACCCAACCGACGATCCACGCCACCGTCAGCAGGTCGGCGAAAAGCTGGGCAACGCGGCGCGAGGGCGTGTCGGCGTACAACTTCATGTCGTCGATCCTGACGGCTCCGAGCCCACAGATCAGTGACGACACGGGTAGTTGGGGTCAACGCCTCCGGTAGAGCAGATCGGTGATGACCCGATCCTTGGCCAGACCCTTGCGCTCGAACTTGGTCACCGGGCGCTCGTCCCAGCGCTCGACCACCCCACCGCTCAGCAGCGGCTCCGCGTCGAGGACCTCGACCATCTGCTCGGCGTACTCGACCCAGTCGGTCGCCAGCCGCCAGGTCCCGCCCGACTCGAGCCGCTCCGCGATCATCCGCGCGTTGGTGGCAGTGACCAGGCGGCGCTTGTGGTGGCGGGTCTTGTGCCACGGGTCGGGGAAGAACGTCCAGATCTCGCGGACCGACTCCGGGGCGACGATGTTCTCGAGCATCCAGAGCGCGTCGACGCTGCAGAACCGCACGTTCGTCGCGCCCGCCGCGCCCACACGGCCGAGGCTCTCCGCGACACCGGGCCGCCACACCTCCAGCGCCAGGATGTTGGCCTCGGGTCGGTTGGCCGCCAGCACCGCGGTCGCCTCCCCCACGCCGCCGCCGATGTCGACGACCAGCGGACCCTGGCGACCGAACCAGCTCTCCAGCGAGAAGCCCGCCTCGTCGACCGCCTCGTCGGGGATCACCCATTCGGCGGCGTACGCGTCCCAGGCCTTCTGCTGCTTGGTGTCCAGGCGGCTGCCTCGGCGGGTGTAGGTGAGGACCTCTCGTACCGTGCGGCCGTCGTCCAGGAGCTTTTGGTGAGGTCTTGCGGGGCGTACGCCCTTGTCTGGCTCTGTCATTTCTTTCGCCTTGGTCTCGTGCCCGCGCCGACGCGGCGCAATCCGGTCCTCGCTTCGCTCCGGTCCGTTTGCGCCGAGTCAGCGCTCGTTCGATCGCTTGACCACAGCAAAGGACCCCCTTCGCCTTGCGGCTCCGGGGGCCCTTCACTGTGGATCAGACGATCACTTGATGATCTTCGTAACCCGACCCGCGCCGACGGTGCGACCGCCCTCACGGATAGCGAACTTCAGACCCTCGTCCATCGCGATGGGCTGGATGAGCTCGACCGACATCTCGGTGTTGTCACCCGGCATGACCATCTCGGTGCCCTCGGGGAGGGTCACAACCCCGGTCACGTCCGTGGTCCGGAAGTAGAACTGCGGACGGTAGTTGTTGAAGAACGGGGTGTGACGGCCACCCTCCTCCTTCGAGAGGATGTAGACAGAGCCCTCGAAGTTGGTGTGCGGGGTGGTGGTGCCCGGCTTGATGACAACCATGCCGCGCTCGACGTCCTCGCGCTTGGTGCCACGGAGCAGCAGACCGACGTTCTCACCGGCCTGGCCCTCGTCGAGCAGCTTGCGGAACATCTCGACACCGGTGACGGTGGTCTTCTGAGAGGTCTCGCGGATGCCGACGATCTCGACCTCCTCGCCGACCTTGACGACGCCGCGCTCGATACGACCGGTGATGACGGTGCCACGACCGGTGATCGTGAAGACGTCCTCAACGGGCATCAGGAACGGCTTGTCGGTCTCGCGAGCCGGGGTCGGGATGTAGTCGTCGACGGCCTGCATGAGCTCGGCGACCGAGTTCATCCACTTCTCCTCGCCCTGCAGGGCGGGGAAGGCGGCAACGCGCACGACCGGGATGTCGTCACCCGGGAACTCGTACTCGCTGAGGAGCTCGCGCACCTCCATCTCGACGAGCTCGATGAGCTCCTCGTCGTCGACCATGTCGCACTTGTTGAGCGCGACGACGATCGACGGCACGCCGACCTGGCGGGCCAGGAGCACGTGCTCCTTGGTCTGCGGCATCGGGCCGTCGGTGGCGGCGACCACGAGGATCGCGCCGTCCATCTGCGCGGCACCGGTGATCATGTTCTTGATGTAGTCCGCGTGACCCGGGCAGTCGACGTGGGCGTAGTGACGCGACTCGGTCTGGTACTCGATGTGCGCGATCGAGATCGTGATCCCGCGCTGGCGCTCCTCGGGAGCCTTGTCGATGTCCTCGAACGCGAACTCCGGGTTCAGGTCCGGGTACTTCGCGTGCAGCACCTTCGAGATCGCCGCGGTAAGAGTGGTCTTACCGTGGTCGATGTGACCGATGGTACCGATGTTGACGTGCGGCTTGGTCCGCTCGAACTTCGCCTTAGCCACTGTGGGCTCCTCCTGGTGTGATTTTCTTACTGACTCGTACTGAGTGGTGTTGCTGCCGAAGTCCCTGGACGGGCGACCCGAAGGTCACTCGCCACGGGCCTTCTTGATGATCTCGTCGGCGACGTTCGTGGGAACCTCGGCGTACGAGTCGAACTCCATCGAGTACGACGCCTGACCGCTGGTCTTGGACCGGAGGTCACCGACGTACCCGAACATCTCGGACAGCGGGACGAGAGCCTGGACGACCATGTCGCCGTGGCGCTCCTCCTGCGAAGACACCTGGCCGCGACGGGAGTTGATGTCACCGATAACGGTGCCGAGGAACGACTCGGGGGTCGTGACCTCGACGGCGAACATCGGCTCCAGCAGGACGGCCTTCGCCATGCGGGCGGCCTCCTTGAAGGCCTGGTTGCCGGCGATCTTGAAGGCGAGCTCGGAGGAGTCGACGTCGTGGTAGGCGCCGTCCTCGAGCGAGACCTTCACATCGACCATGGGGAAGCCGGCGAGAATACCGAACTCCATGGCGTCCTGAGCACCCTGGTCGACCGAGGGGATGTACTCCTTCGGCACGCGACCACCGGTGACGTTGTTGACGAACTCGTAGCCCGCGCCCTGGCCGGTCTCCTCGTCGACGTTCGGCTCGACGGAGATGACGACCTTCGCGAACTGGCCCGAACCACCGGTCTGCTTCTTGTGGGTGTAGCTGTGGTTCTCGACCTTCTTGCGGAGCGTCTCGCGGTAGGCGACCTGCGGCTTGCCGACGGTCGCCTCGACCTTGAACTCACGCTTCATCCGGTCGACGAAGACCTCGAGGTGGAGCTCGCCCATACCAGCGATGATGGTCTGGCCGGTCTGCTCGTCGGTCTTGACCGTGAAGGTCGGGTCCTCCTCGGTGAGGCGCTGAATCGCCGTACCGAGCTTCTGCTGGTCACCCTTGGTCTTCGGCTCGATGGCGACCTCGATCACCGGGGCCGGGAAGCTCATCGACTCGAGCACGACCGGGTTGGACGGGTCGCACAGGGTGTGGCCGGTCTTGGTGTCCTTCAGACCCATGACGGCCACGATCTGGCCGGCGCCCACCGAGTTGATCTCCTCACGCTTGTTCGCGTGCATCTGGTAGATCTTGCCGATGCGCTCCTTGCGGCCGTTGATCGGGTTGACCACGGTCGCACCCGCCTCGACCTTGCCGGAGTAGACGCGCAGGTAGAACAGCTTGCCCAGGTGCGGGTCGGAGGCGATCTTGAAGACCAGACCGGAGAACGGCTCGTCCTCGGAAGGCTTGCGGGAGACCTCGACCTCCTCGTCCTTGACGTCGTGGCCGATGATCGACTCGACATCGATGGGCGAGGGCAGGTAGTCGACGATCGCGTCGAGCAGGGGCTGGACGCCCTTGTTCTTGAACGCGGTGCCGGTGAGGATCGGGTTGAGCTTGTCGGCGAGGGTCGCGCGACGGATGGCGGCCTTCAGGGTGGGAACGTCGAAGACGTCGCCCTCCTCGAGGTAGACCTCCATGATGTCGTCGTCGGCCTCGGCGAGGGTCTCGACGAGCTTCTCGCGCCACTCGGCGGCCTTGTCGGTCATGTCGGCGGGGATCGCCTCGATGACGTAGTCCTCACCCTGCTGGGTCTCGCCGCGCCAGACCTTGGCGTTCATCTCGATCAGGTCGACGACGCCGATGAAGTCGGACTCGGCACCGATCGGCAGCTGCAGGACCAGCGGGGTGGCGTGCAGCTTGTCGACGATGGAGTCGACGACCATGTAGAAGTCGGCACCGGTGCGGTCGAGCTTGTTGACGAAGCACATCCGCGGGACGGAGTACTTGTTCGCCTGACGCCACACGGTCTGCGACTGCGGCTCGACACCGGCCACACCGTCGAAGACGGCGACAGCACCGTCCAGGACGCGCAGCGAACGCTCCACCTCGACGGTGAAGTCGACGTGTCCCGGGGTGTCGATGATGTTGATCTGGTGGTCCTTCCACCAGCAGGTCGTCGCGGCAGACGTGATCGTGATGCCGCGCTCCTGCTCCTGCTCCATCCAGTCCATCGTGGCTGCGCCCTCGTGGACCTCACCGATCTTGTAGGAGATACCGGTGTAGAACAGGATGCGCTCGGTGGTGGTGGTCTTACCGGCATCGATGTGCGCCATGATGCCGATGTTGCGGACCACATTGAGGTCCGTGGTGATGTCGACGGCCACTGTCTTCAGCGTTCCTTAAAGAGATTGTCTTCGGTCTGGATGGGCGGGGTGCCCACGTGGTTCTGCAAGCACCCCGCCGTACGTCACCAGCGGTAGTGCGCGAAGGCCTTGTTGGACTCGGCCATCTTGTGAGTGTCCTCGCGCTTCTTCACAGCGGCACCGAGGCCGTTGCTCGCGTCGAGGATCTCGTTCATGAGGCGCTCGGCCATCGTCTTCTCACGACGGTCCTGGGCGTAACCGACGAGCCAGCGCAGCGCGAGCGTGGTGCCACGCGTGCCCTTGACCTCGACCGGAACCTGGTAGGTCGCGCCACCGACGCGGCGGGACTTGACCTCGATGGCCGGCTTCACGTTGTCCATCGCACGCTTGAGGGTGACCACGGGGTCGGTGCCGGTCTTCTCGCGGCAGCCCTCGAGGGCGGTGTAGACGATGCGCTGCGCAACCTGCTTCTTGCCGTCCTGGAGGACCTTGCTGACGAGCTGGGTTACGAGCTGCGAGCCGTAGACGGGGTCGACGACGAGCGGACGCTTGGGAGCGGGACCCTTACGAGGCATCTCACTTCTCCTTCTTGGCGCCGTAGCGGCTCCGGGCCTGCTTGCGGTTCTTCACGCCCTGGGTGTCGAGCGAGCCGCGAATGATCTTGTAACGAACACCGGGGAGGTCCTTCACACGACCGCCGCGGACGAGCACGATGGAGTGCTCCTGAAGGTTGTGGCCCACACCCGGGATGTAAGCGGTGACCTCGACGCCGGAGGAGAGGCGCACACGGGCGACCTTCCGGAGGGCGGAGTTCGGCTTCTTCGGGGTGGTGGTGTAGACGCGCGTGCAGACGCCACGGCGCTGCGGCGATCCCTTGAGGGCAGGCGTCTTCGACTTCGTCGCCTTGTCCTCGCGGCCCTTGCGGACCAGCTGGTTGATGGTGGGCACCTCGGTGGTTCCCCTTCTATTCTGCTCTCACGACGCGGCGCTCTGCCACGAAGGATCCAATGGTGTGCGTCCAGGTGGTGCGATACCAACTGGTCCCGCCTCGCCCCCGAGGTCGGGCGTGTCGCCCTTACCTCAACAGCACGAAGACGGATCTTTCGAACCGAATCCCCACTTGAGGGCGCCGAGCCCGGGTCCGAGACCCTTTTCTCGAGCTTGTTCCGGGCACGCGCGACGGCCTGGTTGTCCCAGACACGCTTCAGAGGCTACCCGGCGGCTTGAGAGGGGGTCAAAACGGCCCGGATACCACCTCGGAGTGCGGCTAGGAGCAGCACCCCCGCAAGCGTACCGAAGAGGACAAGGGCGCCACTGGCGTAGAGGGTCGTGCGGGCGCCGAAGTGTTCGCCGACGAAGCCGATGAGCGGGGCGCCCAGCGGGGTGCCGCCCATCAGGACGGTCATGTAGATCGCCATCACCCGGCCGCGGAACGCCGGGGCCGCCTCGGTCTGCATGGTGGCGTTGCAGGCGTTGAGGACCGTGATGGTGCAGAACCCGACGATCGGCCCGGTCAGGGCGAACAAGGCGTACGTCGGCATGAACCCCGACACGATGATGGACAGCCCGAACCCGGTGGCCGCCCCCACGATCAGCTTGAGCGGGATCCGGGTGCGGCGGGCGCCGAGCAGCGCACCGGAGAGGGAGCCGACGGCCAGGACGGTGCCGAGCAGGCCGTACTCGCTGGCGCCCTTGCCGAACTCCTCGGTCGCCATCAGCGCCGAGGTGATCGGGAAGTTCGCACCGAAGGTTCCGACGAAGAACACGATGACGAGGACCATCAGCATCTTGGGCTGCGTACGGATGTAACCGATGCCCTCGCGCAGCATCCCGCGGCGCCGGGCGACCGGTTCGGGCGAGTGCAGCTCGGCGGTGTTCATCCGCTGCAGCTGCCCGATCACGGCGAGGTAGGAGACCGCGTTGACGAGGATGACCCAGCCGGTCGCCTCGGGGCCGCTGCCCAGCCAGCCGATGAGGAGACCGGCCAGCGCCGGCCCGACCAGGCGGGCGAGGTTGAACGAGGCCGAGTTGAGACCGACGGCGTTGGTGAGGTCGTCGGGGTGGACCATCTCGGAGACGAACGACTGCCGGCCGGGGCCGTCGAAGGCGGCACCGGTGCCGAACAGGAAGGCGATCACGTAGACCATCCACACCTCGGCGTGGCCGCTCACCGCCAGCACACCGAGGAGCAGCGACATCAGGGCCATCCAGCCCTGGGCGGCCTGCAGCAGGCGGCGCTTCGGGAAGCGGTCGGCGATGACGCCGGCGTAGGGGCTGAGCAGGAGGATGGGGAGGAACTGGAGACCGGTGGTGATACCGAGTGCCGCTCCCCCGCCGCCCAGGCTGAGCACGAGCCAGTCCTGGGCGATGCGTTGCATCCAGGTGCCGACGTTGGAGACGACACTTCCGGCTAGGTAGAGGCGGTAGTTGTGGCTGCGCAGGGAACGGAACGTGGGACTCAACTGGTGGCTATTCTCTCCATGATCGAAGCGGCGGTGCGGAGGGCGGCGAGCTCGTCGGCATCGAGGCCGACGAGCTGCTGGGCGAGCCAGGCGTCGCGGCTCAGCCGGTCCTTGCGTACGGTCCGGCGGCCCTTGTCGGTGATCGAGACCAGCACCTGGCGGCGGTCGGTCTCACCCTGGCGGCGCACGACGTAGCCGCCCTCCTCGAGGAAGTTGACCATCCTGGTCATGCTCGGCGGCTGGACCCGCTCGCGTGCGGCGAGAGCGCCGAGGGTCATCTCGTCGTTGGCGTACAGCGCCCCGAGGACCGCCATCGACCCCAGCGAGAGGTCGTTGTCGGGGTGGCGCTCGTTGGCCAGGCGGCGGCGCATCCGCATGACGGAGGTGCGCAGCTCCGAGGCGACCTCGGGGATGTCGGAGGCCGCGTCGGGCGCGGAGACGGGCTGTGCGGTAGGCATGTCGGTAAGCATAACTGCTTACCGGCGCTAACTATTCCGGAAAGAGACGGCGCCCTGATGAGGGCGCCGTCACACGGTCAGGACATCGCGGCGAGCATGAGGATGTCGTCCCGGCTGTAGGTGCGGCCGGGGTGAGCCTCGGCGAGGTGCTCCTGCACCTGCTCGACCAGCTCGTCATCGGTCTCGGTGCGGAAGTTGGTGCCGCAAGGGCAGCGGAGCGAAGCCATCAGGACCTCCAGGTCGTCGAGTCGTACGCAGGGGCTCAGCGTCTCCAGACTAGCCCCCGATAGATTGGGGCCATGAGTGACCAGTACCGGGATGACGACTACTCCGGCGGCTACCCGGAGCAGCAGTACGACGGGTACGAGGGCGACTACTACCCCGCGGACGGCGACTACTCCCAGGACTACGGCTACGACCAGCCGCCCGTCGAGGAGCCGGTCGAGGTCCGACCCGAGCCCAAGATCGAGCTGGTCGACGAGGACGGTATCCGCGCCTTCGAGCTCGCCACCCTCGGCTGGCTCGTCGGGTTCGTGGCCCTGCTCCCCTTCTGGGGTCTGCTCAACGACCGCGGCTGGACCTGGTGGATCTGGACCTGCCTGGCCGCGTTCGGCATCGGTGCCATCGGCATCGAGCTGACCCGGCGCCGCAAGGCCCGTCGGCTGCGGGCCGAGGGCCTCGGCTAGAACGCCTCGACGTCGTCGCTGATCGTGTCGAAGACCGGGTCCGGCAGCGGCTGCGGCTCGTGCTTCTTCGCCAGCCGCACCTCCGAGTGCGCACCGCACCCGTGGTTGAGGCTGACCACCTTGCCGTCGTCGTTGGCGTCACCGTTGGCGCAGACGCCGAAGGTCGAGGCCAGGTGGCCGGTCAGGCGGACCAGGAAGCCACAGCTGTGGCACTGGTCGGGGGCGGCCTGGGCGAGCGGCGCCTCGGGGCCGCCCTCACCTGCGTACCACCGCTCGGCGGCGGCATCGAAGCCCGAGGTCGACAGGGTGCGGACACGACCGAGACCGAGATCCTTGGCGACCTCGCGCACCTGCGCCTTCTCGTCGGCGTCGAGCGGGTCGTCGCCGAAGGCGTACGTCGGGACCAGCCGGGCGTCGTCGTCCTCGACCGGGAGCAGGTCGCCGGGCGAGAGATCGCCGGGCTTGATCCGGTCGCGGTAGGGCACCCAGGCGGGGGCCACGATCGCGGCGTCGCCGGGAACGAGGACGACCTCGTTGACGGTCACCTCGGAGGCCTCGCCCAGGACCGGGACGTAGACGACCGTGACCGACCAGTGCCAGCCGACGTAGCCCTTGCGGGTGCAGGCGAACAGGTGGGTCACGACGCCTGGGCCGGCACCATTCTCGGCCACATGACCGAGATGTTCTCCGACGTCACCGGCTGGGACGTCGGACAGGAGCGCGGCGCGGGCCTCGTCGACGGCAGCGACGGCCGTCGCATCGGCGTACGGGGTCGTGATCACGGACCACATCTTCGCCCACAGGCGCCTCAGGTTCCACTTCGGGGTCACCTTGCGCCACCACAACCTGAACTTCCGCACAACGCGTCATCCTCCCAGACCCACGCCGCTACTGCACAGTCACGGCAGCCATTGAGATCTCATCAAAACGCCGACACCCGCCGGAGCGTGGCTACGGCGGGCGTCGGGTGACGCTCGGCTACTGGAGCGCGCGCGTGGAGACCATGGAGAGGACGTACTCGACGAGCGAGATCAGCGTCGCCTTGGTCGACTGGCGGTCGCGGGCGTCACAGGTGACGATCGGGATGTCCGGGCGCAGAGCCAGGGCCTCGCGGATCTGCTCCGGCTTGTAGGCCTGGTTGGCGCCGAAGACGTTGTGGGCCACGACGAACGGCACGTTGCGGGACTCGAAGTAGTCGATCGCGCCGAAGGAGTCGGCGAGTCGACGGGTGTCGATGAGCACCACGGCGCCGATGGCACCCTGGGTCAGGTCGTCCCACATGAACCAGAAGCGGTTCTGGCCGGGCGTGCCGAACAGGTAGAGGATCAGGTCGGAGTCGAGAGAGACCCGCCCGAAGTCCATCGCGACGGTCGTCGTCTTCTTGTTGGGCACGGCGGAGAGGTCGTCGACGCCGGCGGTCGCCTGCGTCATCACGGCCTCGGTCGTCAGGGGGACGATCTCCGAGACGGAGCCGACGAAGGTCGTCTTACCAACGCCGAACCCGCCGGCGATGACGATCTTCGCAGACATCGTCGCCTGCTTGGAGTCGGTGGTCACTGCATTACTCCTGTCAAAGCTTCCTCAGGCCGGACAGCACGCGCTCGAGGAGAGCGGTGTCCGGGGCGTCCGGGACCTTGCTGGCGTGCACCTGCACCACGCCGCGCTCCGCAAGGTCACCGATCAGGACTCGGGCAACACCCAGGGGCACCCGGATGAGCGCCGCAACCTCGGCGACGGAACGGCTCTCGCGGCAGAGCTCCGCGATCGTCCGCTCCTCTGGCGACCGGACGTAGCCGTCGATCACGTAGCGGTCGGTGATCACCAGGGCTTCCATCGGGAAGACGCGCTTGGGTTGCGTGCGGCCTCGAGTCAGGGCATACGGCCTGACCAGGGGCGGCGGTTCGGAGGCGTGGTTGCTCACGATCTCGGTCCTAAGCTCGGGCGCGCATCAGGCGCCGGTTCTGGTATCGGGGGTGAGGGCGGTGGCAACGCGCGAGATCAGCAGCTGCATCTGGTAGCCAACCTGTCCCAGATCGCAGTCGGGGGCGGCGAGGGCAGCAAGGCTGGAACCCTCACCAACCGCCATGAGGACCAGATAGCCACCGTCCATCTCGATGACCATCTGCTGGACATTACCCGCGGCGAAGCACCGAGCAGCTCCCTGGGTAAGACTCGTGAGACCGGAGGCGATCGCCGAGAGCTGGTCGGCCCGGTCCGGGGGAAGTCGACGGAGCTGGCCATCGGCATGCCATCAGCCGACACCAAGATCGCGTGAGCGATGTCGGGGGTGCGCTGGGTCAGGCTGTCGACAAGCCAGTCCAGTCCTGCGGGGGCCGTTGTCACTGCTGCTCCTCACCTTCGGGGTTGCTTTCCGCCTCAGCGGGGTTGTTGCGGGCGCGGCTGACGCCCTTCTGGAAGCTGGACATGCCACGGGTGCGGCGCGCGTCCATGTTACGCGGACCTGATGACGGTGGTGTGACCGATGGGGCCGCGCCTGGGATGAGGTTCTGACCCGGGACACGCACCGGGAGGCCACCCTGGGTGACCGTCGCCGGCTCCTGCTCCTGCAGCTTTTCCAGCTCCTGCGCCCGACGCCAGCCCTCATCACCCGGCGAGGACCAGCTGACCGGCGTGGTCGGCTCGTCGTCCTGGACGACCGGAGCCTCGCTGCGGTCCGCCGCGGGGGCGGGCGCAGCGGCGTCGCCGGGCGTGGGGCCCTGGCCGGCCTTGGCGGCCGGGCCGGCAGCCGGGCCGGCGAGCGGGTCGCTCAGCGGGTCACCGCCCTTCGCCTCCATCGCCCGGCGCGCGCCGAGCGGGCGGCGACGGGTGAACCACTCGGACTGGAGGTCGTCGAAGATCGAGCTGCCCTCGTCGTCGAGGATCGGGACCTCGGTGGTCGAGTCGAGCGGGTTCGGCGAGTTGGTCGGCTCCGGGGCCATCGGGCTCATCGGGGCGATCGCGTCACCGGCGGGACCGAACGGGTCGTCGTCGGGACCGAAGCCCGGCGGCGGCGTACGCGGCGTGGTGCGCTCGGCGGGACGCTCGAAGGTGCGGAACGCGCCGGTGTCGGTGCCGAACGGGCTGCCACCCTGGGCGCCCGGGTCGCGGCGAGGAAGGTCGCCGGTCTCGGTGCCCGGGTCGAAGCGGCCGTCGGGGAAGCGCGCGGCCAGGTCCTCGGCCTTGCGCACCGGCAGCATGTTGGACAGGAAGTTCTGCTGCGGTCCGCTCGACTGCGCCGGCTGCGACGGCTGGTTGCCGCCGAACGGGTCACCACCGAACGGGTCGCCGCCGTACTGCGGCTGGCCGCCGCTGTACTGCTGGGGCTGGGCCGGGAAGCTGCCCGTGCGCGCGGCCGGGGACTCGAAGCCCGGGTCGCCCGGCATCGGCGGAACGCCGCCGAAGGCAGGCTGCTGGCCCGTGTGCGGTCCGCTCTGGCCGAAGCCGTTGTGGCCGTTCGTGCCCTGCTGCGAGAAGCCGCCGCCACCGCCGTTGTTGGAGAGGTTGGGGTGGTTGGACGCACCGGGCGTACGGCTCGGCAGGGCCGGCGGCGCGGCCGCGGAGGCGGCGGGCGCCTCGGGTGCCGGGAGCGCACCGACGGGCACGTCGTAGGGATTGCCACCGGCGTAGGGCTGCGCGTCGTAGGCGGGCATCCCGTACTGCATCTCGTAGGGAAGCTCGCCGGCCACCGGATAGGCACCGGTCTGCTGGCCGTAGGCGCCCTGCTGGAAGGCGTAGGCGTCGAAGCCCTGCTGCTGACCCGACGGGGCCTCGGCGTGAGCGCCGACGATCGTGGTGACCGGCATCTCGACGCGCGCGACCACGCCGCGGGGGCGGTTGGGCACGAGCTCGATGTAGAGGCCGTGACGCGCCGCCAGGCGCGCGACCACGACCAGACCCATCATCCGGGCGACGTCGGCGTCGAGGCCGGTCGCGCGGCGCAGCTTCATGTTGGCCGCGTCGAGCTCCTCCGGCGTCATGCCGATACCGAGGTCCTCGATCTCGACCAGCAGCGGCGCGGCGGGGCCGGCGCGGAAGGTGCGGATCGTGACCGCGGTGTCGGGCGGGGAGAAGTTGGTGGCGTTCTCGATCAGCTCCGCGAGCAGGTGCACGAGGTCACCCGCGATCGCGCCCTCGAACTCGGCGTTCTCCTCGGAGTCGATGTCGACCCGGGCGAACTGCTCGATCTCGGAGGCCGCGGCACGGAGCACGTCGAGGACCGGGACCGGGCCACGAGCAGCGTGACCGATCTCGCCGCCCGCGAGAACCAGCAGGGACTCGTCGTTGCGGCGCATACGGGTCGCGAGGTGGTCCAGGCGGAACAGGTTCGCGAGGTCGTCGGGGTCCTGCTCGTTGGCCTCGAGCTGGTCGATGAGCTGGAGCTGGCGCTCGACGAGGCTCTGCGAACGGCGGGAGAGGTTCATGAACATCTTGTCGACGTTCGTACGCAGCTCGGCCTGCTCGCCCGCCAGCCGGATCGCCTCGACGTGGACCGCATCGAACGCGTCCGCGACGTCACCGATCTCGTCTCGGCGGGCGATGTCCAGCGGTTCCACATGGGTGTCGACCGGGCCGTCGGCCTGGTTCATGTAGGCGACTCGCTCCGGCAGGTCGTGGTTGGCCAGGTTGTAGGCCAGGCGGCGCAGCTGGCTCAGCGGCGACAGGATCGAGCGGGCGGCGACCAGACCGACGGCGAGGGCGAAGATCAGCACACCGAGGACGAGGACACCGATGACGATCGCGTCGCGGGTCGCGTCCTTCTTGATCTGCTCGACGTCGTCACTGATCTCCTGCGCGGTCTCGACGATCATCTTCTGCAGACCGCGGATGAACTCCGTGCTGGCGCCGGTGTACTGGTCCGGGGTCATCTTGACCCGGTCCATGCCGCCGCTGGTGATCACCTGGTTGACGACCCGGTGGGCAGGTGCCCCGATCGAGCCGTTGGTGGTGGTCTCGTTGGTCAGCTCGTCGAGCTGCTGGCGGATCTCGTCGGAGGTCTTGAGGTAGTAGTCGGCCGTGGACAGGCGCCACTTGGCCTCGGCACGGGCGAGCTCCGCGAACTGCTCGTCGGTGAGGACGTCGGGGTTGACCTGGCCGTTCTTCTCGGCGGCAGCCTTCTTGCTCAGCGCCTCCATCATGATCACGCGCTCGGTGCCCATCGCCTCCGAGGCGGGACGCACGTTGCTGATCGCGGCGATCTTGGAGAAGACCTCGTCGTTCTCCAGGGTCGGCATCTGCGCCGAGATCCCGAAGAGGTTGTTCATCACGGTCGTGTAGGCCAGCTGGGCCTCGACCTGGGTGTCCCGTTCCTGGATCTGCGCGCGCAGGTCGTCGATGCCGTTCAGCGCCTGCTGGATCTCGACGATGCTGTTCTCGAGGTCCTTGTCGTCGCCGGCGTCGATCTCCTTCGCCTTGGCGCTCCAGGCCTCGATCGACTCGTCGGTCGTCTGCTGCAGCGGCCGCATGACGACCTCGGGAACACCCGCGAGCGCACCGTCACGCTCGAACAGGATGTTGATCGCGAGGTTGTAGGTGTCAGGCAGTGCCTGGGCGACAGTCTCGGCCTGGCGTGCTTCCGCCTGGGCTGAGAGGGCGCGCGAAATGCTCAACCCGCCGAACACCATCGCCGCGATGGTCGGGATGAGCAGCACGAAGATCAGACGCGCTCGAATTCCCTGCCAGGGCTTGCGTTCCGGACGGTGGGTTGTGCTTGCGTATGGCTCGGCCATTACTCCCTCTCGTGGCCATGTCACATCATTCCCGAGAGGTATGCGCCGTCTGTGGCACACACCCCAGTCCCCCGCCGCGAAGCCTGCTGGCACCCGGGCGTGCCTGTCTGCAGTCTTTGGCGACGTAAACTTACGTCATAAGTGGTCTCGATTACCAATGGTGTACGAAATCATTTGCAAATCTATGGAGGGGTAGGCGGAGTATATGCCCCACCCGCACGAGGGACGAGACACCGAGCCGTCCGTGGATGCCGTCGATGCCAGCAGGCGACCGGAGAGGGGAATACCTCACGCGTCGCTGGGCGCTGAGGACTAGGCTCTCCCGCGTCGGCCGTCACAGTCGCCGGGCGACGTACGTTTGAAGCGCAGATGCGCGAGGAAGGGGCAAGCTGCCGTGCCTACTGGCAAGGTCAAGTGGTTCGACGCCACCAAGGGCTTCGGGTTTCTGTCGCAGGACGACGGTCCGGACGTGTACGTCCACGCCGACGCGCTCCCCGAGGGCGCTGCCAAGACCTTGAAGGCCGGCACCCGGGTGGAGTTCGGCATCGCCCAGGGGCGCCGCGGCGAGCAGGCGCTCTCGGTGACCGTCCTCGAGCGCTCCCCCTCCGTCTCCGGTCGCCAGCGCGCCGCCAAGCGCCGCAAGCCCGAGGAGATGGAGCTGATCGTCGAGAACGTCATCAAGCTCCTCGACGACATCCGCGACGGCTACGCCCAGGGCCGCCCGCCCACCCGCGAGCTGGCCAAGAAGGTCTCCCCCGCGCTGCGCCAGATCGCCGACGAGTTCGAGCTCTGACCGGCTGGACCTGAGCTGGATCCGGCTAGATCCAGCTCAGGTCCGGGATCAGGGTCTGCACGCCGACCACGAGGCCGGCGATGTTCACGACCAGCAGGACGAGGATCCAGAGCACCGACGGGATGCCGGTCAGGCCGGCGAGCTGGTCGGGGTCGGAGCCGCGGCGGCCTCGCTCGCCGCGACCGAGGAGCTCCAGGAGCGGCCTCGGCGAGGCGAGCAGGAGCAGCCACGTCACCAGGGTGGCGACGACGGTCTGGATGCGGTCGTCGCCGTACCAGCTGATCGCGCCGAGCGCGGCGCCGAGCACCAGCAGGACGACGAGGCCGTAGCCGTTGCGTACCCACACCAGCAGCACGAGCATCGCCGCCACCAGGAGCCACAGCAGCCCGAGGGCGTGGCCGGCGGCGAGCATGGTCGCGCTGAGCAGGCCGAGGAGCGCCGGGGCGAGGTAGCCGGCGGCGAGCATCGCCACCATCCCCGGCCCGGACGGCTTGCCGCGCGAGAGCGTGACGCCCGAGGTGTCGGAGTGGAGCTTGATCCCGGCCAGACGCCGTCCCACCAGGACCGCCACCACCGCGTGGCCGGCCTCGTGGACGACGGTGACGCCGAGGCGTACGGTGCGCCAGGACGTACGCCACACGACGAGTGCCAGGGCGACGAGCCCGGCGCCGATCAGCCAGGGTGCTTCAGGAACGGTCTGGGTGGCGGTGATCGTGGCCCAGAATTCCCTCACGCCGCCACCTCCGTAGCGCAAGCGCGAGAATACGAAGGAGACGGCGTGTTGTGCTCGTGGCTCGCTCGCTGGCGCTCGCTCACTTCACGGCCTTCTGGTTCATCGATCCGGAGCGAAAGCCCCGCGGGTCGATCTCCGCGGCGGGAAATCCTGCGTCTGTCACGGTCCTGAGCACCTCGTCGGCATGGTCGGGGTCGAGAGGCAGGAGGTTAGCCGACAGCTCGACCGTCGCCTTCTCCCCGTGGTCGCGCACGCGCAGGTCCACCCGGGCGGCGTCGTGGCCGTGGGTGGCCAGGAGGCTGCGTACGCCTTGCTCTGCCTGCTCCACGCGCGCGAGCCGTCGCGGGGTGACCTCGAGGCCGTAGGCGATCCGGCTGGAGAGGCAGGCGGCCGCCGGCTTGTCCCAGGTCGGCAGGTCCCAGCGGCGCGATGCCTCACGGATCTGCGCCTTGGTCAGGCCGGCGTCCTTGAGCGGGGTGATCGCGCCACGCTCGGCGGCCGCGCGGATGCCGGGCCGGAGACCGTTGAGCCCCTCGATCGCGTCGTCGGCGTTGGTGCCGGTCGCGACGTGGGCCAGGCCGAGCTCGCGGGCCAACGGGGTGAGGGTGTCGAGCAGCTCGGCCTTGCAGAAGAAGCACCGGTCGGTGCCGTTGGCCCGGTAGCCCTCCCGCTCCATCTCATGGGTCTGCGGGGTGATGAGGCGTACGCCGAGGCTCCTCGCGAACTCGGCGGCCGGATCCCGCTCGGAGACCGGCAGGCTGTGTGAGTAGCCGGTCGCCGCGGCGACGTCGGCGCTGCCCAGAGCCCTGGTCGCGGCCGCGAGGAGGAAGGCGCTGTCGGCACCACCGGAGAAGGCGACCAGCACGCTCCCCCGAGTCCTGAGATCCGCTTCGAGAGCGTGGAGGCGTTGGTCGAGATCGGACACGCTCCGACCTTATCGACGTGCGCCAGAGGGCCCGGAGCGAGGAGCTACCAGGGCGGGGAACGCCGCGCGCTCCCGAATTCCGGATTGCGCCGGACGTGGACCCTCCTCTGGATAGGGTCGGGGCCATGGGGGCAGAGGTGGAGGGGACGGCGAGGTCGGGCGGGCAGTCGAGGGGGTGTCTGAGGTCGGTCGTCGAGATCGTGATCATCGCGGTGACTGCCATCCTGCTCGCGGTGGTGATCAAGACCTTCCTGGCCCAGGCGTTCTACATCCCCTCGGAGTCGATGCGGCCCGGGCTGGAGGTCAACGACCGGGTGCTGGTGGAGAAGCCGTCCTACTGGACCGGCACACCCGAGCGCGGCGACGTGGTCGTCTTCGCCGATCCCGGCGACTGGCTCTCAACCAACCAGGTGCCGCCGGCGCCGACCGGTTTCCGGGCCGTGCTCGCCAAGATCGGGCTCTACCCGACCGGCGACCACCTGGTGAAGCGGGTCATCGGAGTCGCCGGCGACACCGTGGAGTGCTGCGAGTCGGGTCGCATCGTGGTCAACGGGACGCCTCTGGACGAGTCCTCGTTCATCGCCCCGTCCGATACCTGTGACGGTCCGATGGCGCAGGACAACGGGTCGTACGTCGAGGGCGGCTGCCGGGGCTGGAAGGCCGTCGTCCCCGAGGGCCGGCTCTTCGTGATGGGCGACAACCGCGCCAACTCCGCCGACTCGTCCTTCCACCTGTGCAGCCCCGAGCGTCAGAAGTCAGGTGACGAGGGGTGCCAGAGCGCGTTCGTACCGGTCTCCGACGTCGTCGGGCGCGTCGCCGTCGTCTTCTGGCCCACCGACCACTTCGACGTCGAGCACCGCCCGGAGACCTTCGACTCCGTCGACTGAATCTGCCGTTGTCTCGGGCGAGAACGCAGTTGTGGGCGACGAAACTGTCGTCTCGTCGCCCACAACTACAGATTCGGCGGGAGGGTCAGGCCTCGCGGACCACGTCCATGGTGCGGTCGCCGAACTTGACCTTGTCGCCGTCGATGAGAGCCGCGGGGCGGCGGGCGCCGAGGGCTCGTGCGGCACCCTGACGGATCAGGGTGGTGCCGTTGGTGGAGCCACGGTCCATGACCACGAGGGTGCCGTCGGCCGCGACCTGGAACTGGGCGTGGGTCTTGGACAGCGACATGTCGCTCGAGGAGAGGGCCACCCGGTGGGAGACCTCCTCGCCGGGGCGCGGCTCGGGGCCGCGGCCGACGATCGCCAGACCCTCGACCACGAAGCTCTGGCCGGTGTCGAACGTGACCCGCCAGCGAGCCGTCACCGCGGGCTGCGGAGCCGCTGTGGGCGGCGCCGGAGGAGCGGGCTGGGCCACGGGCGGCACTGCCGGCGGGGCGGGCGGGGCGGGCGGTGCCGGTGTCGGCACGGGAGCCGGCGGCGCCTGACGAGCGACCGGCATACCGACCTGGGTCGGAGCCGCCTGAGCCTCGGCCACGGCTTGGGCAGCCGCTGCGTGGGCGGCGGGGCTCTGGGTCGGAGCCGCCGGAGTCTGCGGCCGCTCGGCGCGCTCCGGGGTGGCCTCGGCCTGCTTGAGACGCATGGTGGTCAGGTTGACGATGCGACGCGGCGCCGGGGCCTCCTCCTCGGCCTCGACGACGGCCGGAGGACGTACGTCGACGACGACCGAGCCCGCACGGCGGTCGTGCCATCCCTGGCGGCGGCCGCGCTCGTCCATCGCCGCGACCCAGGCGAAGGTGGCGGTGCCGATGCCGAGCGTCGGGATCGTGCAGAGACCGAGCAGGGCCTGGCGTACGAACGCCTTGCCGACGCCGATCGGGCGGCCCGCGGCGCCGGAGTCATCGCTGACCACGCGCAGCCCGAGGGCCATCTTGCCGGGCGTCTTGCCACCGGAGCCGGTGAGGATGGTGCCGACCAGCCAGACCACCAGCACCACACCGGCGATCAGGCCGGTCCCGGCCAGCGTGTTCCCGTTGCGGAAGAAGATCAGCCAGGCGGCGACTCCCGCCGCGGCGAAGATCGCCCACGCGATCACCCGGTCGATGGCGAAGGCGTAGAACCGGCGGTCCGGCTCCGCGATCGCTGCCTCGACCGACGGAGCCTGGAGGCCGGCCACGCTCATGCCGCCGCCTCCGAGGAGAGCGGCGACACGAGCGAGAGCCGTTCGGTCACGGGTTGGTCACCCGGATCGTCAGACTGTCGCCGAGGTCGATGACGGCGCCGGGCATCAGCTGGACGGGTACGCCGGGACGCAGGTCCTCCGGGCCGAGCCCGGGCTGGACCAGGACGGTGCCGTTGGTCGAGCCGAGGTCGGTGACCACCGCGGCGCCGTGGTCGACGCCGGCACCCGGACGGATCTCGCAGTGGGTCGAGGAGATCTCCTGGTGAGGGCTCGGCACGGTCACCAGCATCGGCTGCTCGGTGGGCGTGAACCGGCTCGCCTCGGGGGCACGGCCGACGAGGACGACCCGGTCGACCTCGACGCGGTCGCCGCTGGAGAACTCCAGCCGCGCGACCGGGTAGGCGGTCACCTTCGGGGCCTCGGGCTGGCCGGGGATCCCGGCGAGTCCGGCGTTGAGGTCCTCGCCCACACCGATGCGGGTCAGACCGTCGTGGTCGTCCTCATCGGGGTTGGGCTCCTCCCAGACCGGCTCGTCGTGGGTCTCCGGGACCGGAGCCACCGGCGGAGCCGGAGGCGCGGGCGGGGCCGGGAAGGCGGGCGGGGCCGGGGGCGCCGGAGGGATGTCGGTCACCGGCGCGGGGGCCGGCGGGCCGTCCACGGGCGGTGCCTCGATCGGGGCGTCGACCGGCGCGGAGTCGATCAGACCGTCGGCCGGCACGTCGACGGGCGGCGGCGGAGGCGTGGTCAGCGGCGGCGGAGGCGGCATCGACGGCGGACCGAAGTCGGGCGCCTGGGCGGACTCGGGCTCGTAGGACTCGGGCTCGTCGTAGGACTGCGGCTCGTCATAGGGCTGCTCGTCGTAGGGCTGCTCCTCGACGGCGGCGAGAACCTCGGTCTCCGCGTCGGGGGCGACCTCGTCCTCGGCCACCGGCTCCGGGGAGACCGCGGACGGCCCGAAGGACGAGGCCACCGCGGCGGCGTGCTCGTCGCTGGCGTAGTCGTCCTCGTAGGTCCGGGAGGCGGACTCGGGGTAGTCCTGGTCGTCGGCATTCTCCGACGCGGCCGGCATCTCGAACGCCTCGGTCGGCTCGGTCAGGTCGTCGTGGCGCGGCGCCGACGCCTCGCCGGACTCCTCACCACGGTTGACCGAGACCGGCTCGTCCGAGTCGGCGTCCGAGTCGGCGTCGGCCCCGAGACCCGGGAGGTCACCCGAGACCGGGATCGGCGGCACGACCGAGAGCGACGGCGGAGCCGCGGCCGGCTCCTCCTCGTCGAGACCCTGCTCCTCGGCGGACTCGGGGTAGGTCTCCTCGGGCAGCGGGTCGGTGAGCGGGTCGGCCTGCACCGGCTCGTCCACGCCGTCGTCGCTGTCGTCGGAGGCTTCCTCGACCGCCACCGGAGCGGGCACGAAACCCGCGCGGCTCTCGGGCGAGTCGTCCTGGCTGGACTCCGGGGCTGGCGGCGGGACCTCGAGGCCCGAGACGCGCAGCAGGCCACCGAGCGCGGTCATCGGCTCACCGGTCGCGCCCTCCTCGCCGAGCGAGATGGACATCCGGGTGACGCCCTCGAGGGTGCGCTCGACCCACGTCTTCGACGACGAGCCGTCGACCTCGACGGCACCCTCGCCGGCCTCGAAGGAGACCACCGACGGACCGCGCACGACGGTGCGTACGCTGCCGCCGTCAGGCGTCACGTCCCCGGAGACGAGGACGAAGCCCGGCAACGAGCTGAGCCCGGTCGCGACGAGGGCGTCGAGCACCTCGTCGAACCCGGCACCGTCGTCGACGAGAGCCCACAGGGCACCCGCGCGGCTCTTCTCCGAGGGCGGGAGCAGCACCGTGGCGCTCTCACCGATGATGCCGAACCAAGTGCCCGGCGTGTAGGACGTGCTCGCGATGGTTCCTTGTTCACTCATGGCAGCACTCCTAGCTTCTGCTCCATACTCACCCTTTGTTGCTCCGAGTCATACGGGTTCTCCTCGGCCAATCCCATCACATCGACCACGATCGCGGTGGCGTTGTCCCTGCCACCCGCTTCGACCGCGGCGGCGACGAGCTTCTCGGCCGTGTCACGTGCATCGGTGTCCTCGGCGGCGAGGATGTCGGCGATCTCGGCATCCGAGATCATTCCGCTCACGCCGTCCGAGCACAGCATCAGCCGGGCGCCCACCGGCAGGGTCACCTGGAAGATGTCGGGGACCGCGGGGGCCATCCCGCCGAGCGCCCTGGTCACCACGTTGCGCTCGGGGTGGTGCTCGGCCTGCTCGCGGGTGATCTGGCCGGAGTCGACCAGCTCCTGGACGAGGCTGTGGTCGCGGCTGAGCTGGCTCAACGTACCGTCGAAGAAGCGGTAGATGCGCGAGTCGCCGACGTTGAGCAGGATCCACAACGGGCTGCTTCCGCCGTCGGCGATCAGGGCCGCCGCACAGGTGGTGCCGGACTGGTAGTCCGAGGCTCCGCGCGAGCGCTGCTCGAGCGCGAAGGCCACGATCCGGTCCTGGGCGGCCTGGAGGGCCTCGACCATCGCCTGGCTGCCGGACTCGGACACGTAATGGGTGCCACCGAGCTTGGCGAACTCCTGGATCACCATCTCGCTGGCGATGTCACCACCGTCATGGCCGCCCATGCCGTCGGCGACGACGAAGACGGGTGGCTCGGCCACGTGGGAGTCCTCGTTGACCTTCCGCACCTGGCCGACGTCGGTCGCGGCCCCGTGCGCGATCACTACTTTCCTGGACATCTCGCCCCCTAGGCCTGCCGGGATAGCGTGATGCCGATGGACACAGGCTTCCGCTCACTCGCAGACCAGTTGCGCTCTTGGCCCACAGAGCGCATCTCACGCCTGCTTCTTGCTCGTCCTGATCTCGCCACGCCGTCCCCTCATGACTCCGGCCAACTCGCCGCCCGAGCAGCCACTCGCACATCCTTGCACTACGCGATGGATGACCTTAACCATCTCGAGCTGATCGTGCTTGATGCCGTTGTCCTCGCGAATCAAACCACCCGAGCTCACTTATCTTCCATGGTGAACGCGGAAGTGGACGCCGCGACACGGGCACTTTCTCATCTGGAGGACTGCGGCCTGGTGTGGCACTCCCTCGGCGGTCTGCGCGCCGTCACCGGTGTCGCGACCCTGTTGCGGGGTTCCCCGGGAGCCTCCGGCCTGCAGCCGTTCGCCGGCCATCTCGGGGCTGACCAGGAAGAAGTCGTACGCCGCCTGGCGGCCGTCTCCGCCGACGCCCGCGCGATGCTGGAGGCTGTCGACGCCGGCGGCGGGCAGGCCTCTTCCTCTCGCGCGCGCCCGCGCGTGGCGGTGGCTGAGGCCTCCGGACCCGCGGAGGAGCTGATCGCACACGGGCTGCTGGTGTCCTCGGGCGAGGAGATGCTGATCCTCCCCGGTGAGGTCGGACTCACACTGCGCGGTGGGCGGACGACGCGCGAACGGGTGGACCTCCCGCCCTCCCTGCCGACCTCCTCGCGAGCATCCGCGCTCGTCGACCGGGCGGCCGCCGGCGCCGCCTTCGAGCTCGTCCGCAACCTCGAGCTGCTGCTCGACGCCTGGGGCGCCACCCCGCCGCGCTCGCTGCGCGGCGGCACCGGTCTGACGGTGCGCGACCTGAGGGCGACCGCCGAGCGGCTCCATGTCACCGAGCCCACCGCCGCGCTGCTGATCGAGGTGTCCTGGGCCTCCGGGCTGCTGGCGCTGGGCACCGACGAGGAGGGCGACCCCTCCTGGATGCCGACCGAGCTCTTCGACCAGTGGCTGCAGCAGCCGCTGGCTGCCCGGTGGGCGCACGTGGCCGCCGCCTGGCTCGCCTCGCCCCGGCTCCCCGGCCTTGTCGGCCAGCGGGACCCGGCCGGGAAGACGTGGAACGCGCTGGCGCCCGACATGGCCGGCGCGTCGGCCGTCGAGATGCGGCGGCTGACGCTGGGGCTGCTCGCGGGCATCCCGGAGGGCGAGGTGCTCGCCGCCGGCACCGGCCCTGCCGCCGTCGTGGCACGGCTGGCCTGGGAGCGGCCGCGCCGGCCGCGCAGCCGCACCGAGTCCCGGGAGTCGCTGGTGTCCTGGACGCTCACCGAGGCGGAGACGCTCGGGCTCGCGGCGTTCGGGGGGCTGGCTGCGTACGGGCGGGGGTTGGTGGCGGGCGAGGACCCGGTCCCGATCCTGGCGGACCTGCTGCCGGAGCCGGTCGACCACGTGCTGCTGCAGGGTGACCTGACCGCGGTCGCGCCGGGGCCCCTGGAGCCCGCGTTGGCCCGCACGCTGGCCGTGGTGGCGACGGTGGAGTCGCACGGCGGGGCGACGGTCTACCGGTTCACCAAGGAGTCCGTGCGCCGGGCGATGGACCGCGGCTGGACCGCCACCGAGATCCATGCGTTCCTCACCGCCGCCTCCCGCACGCCGGTGCCGCAGGCGCTGACCTACCTGGTCGACGACACAGCGCGTACGTTCGGCACGGTCCGGGTCGGGTTCGCCGCCGCCTACCTGCGCAGCGACGACGAGGCCGCGCTGGCCGAGCTGCTGGCCCACCCGGCCGCCGAGTCCCTGGGACTGCGCCGCCTGGCGCCGACGGTGGTGGTCAGCACCGTCGCGCTCGACTCGCTCCTCCCCCGGCTGCGCGAGCTCGGCCTGGCTCCGGTCGTCGAAGCGCCCGACGGTTCGGTCCACGTGGCGCGGCCCGACGCCATGCGCGCCAAGACCCGCAACGCCCCACGCCCGGCCGGTGCCCAGCAGGCCCATCTCACCGTGCGTGCGACCGCCGTGGCGGCGCGCATCAAGGGCGGCGACGAGACCGCCGCCTCACGCCCGGCCCCGGCCGAGCCGGCGCCGACCGAGCCGGCCTCGACGATGGCGATCCTCCATGAGGCCATCGACGCCGATGAGCCGGTCGTCATCTCCTACGTCGACGGCCGCGGGGTCGCCGGCGAGGCGCGCGTCGAGCCGCTGAACCTCGACGGCGGCTCGCTCACGGCCCGGGTCGACGACGACGAGCGCTCCTTCGCACTGTCCCGGATCAGGAGCGTCCGGCCGGCGTGAGCCGCCGCCACGGGACCTCGCGGCATCGCTCGGCCCGTAGGCTGGTCCGGTGAACGACGGCCCCCTGATCGTCCAGTCGGACAAGACGCTCCTGCTCGAGATCGACCATGCCCGGGCCGCCGAGTGCCGCAAGGCGATCGCGCCCTTCGCCGAGCTCGAGCGGTCGCCGGAGCACATCCACACCTACCGCCTGACCCCGCTGGGGCTGTGGAACGCGCGCGCCGCCGGGCACGATGCCGAGCAGGTGGTGGACACGCTGCTGGAGTTCTCGCGCTATCCGGTTCCCCACTCCCTTCTGGTCGACGTCGCCGAGACGATGGCCCGCTACGGCCGGCTGCGGCTGGAGAAGAACCCGGCCAACGGGCTCGTGCTGGTCTCCTCCGACCGCGCGGTGCTGGAGGAGGTCGTCCGGGCCAAGAAGGTCGCCGGGATGCTGGGTGAGCGGCTCGACGAGGACACCGTCGTCGTCCACCCCTCCGAGCGTGGCAACCTCAAGCAGGCGCTGCTCAAGCTCGGCTGGCCCGCCGAGGACTATGCGGGCTACGTCGACGGTGAGGCCCACCCGATCGCACTGGACACCACCGACTGGGCGCTCCGTCCCTACCAGTCCGAGGCAGCCGAGTCGTTCTGGCACGGTGGCTCCGGCGTCGTCGTGCTCCCCTGCGGCGCCGGCAAGACGCTGGTCGGCGCCGCCGCCATGGCACATGCCCAGGCGACCACGCTGATCCTCGTCACCAACACCGTCTCCGCGCGCCAGTGGAAGGACGAGCTGGTACGCCGCACCTCGCTGACCCCGGACGAGATCGGCGAATACTCGGGGTCGGTCAAGGAGATCCGGCCGGTCACGATCGCCACCTACCAGGTGCTGACCGCTCGCCGGAAGGGTGCCTACCCGCACCTGGAGCTGCTCGACGCCCGCGACTGGGGGCTGATCGTCTACGACGAGGTCCACCTCCTGCCCGCCCCGATCTTCCGGATGACCGCCGACCTGCAGGCCCGCCGCCGCCTCGGCCTGACCGCCACCCTGGTGCGTGAGGACGGGCGCGAGGGCGACGTCTTCTCCCTGATCGGCCCCAAGCGCTACGACGCTCCGTGGAAGGACATCGAGGCGCAGGGCTGGATCGCGCCGGCGGACTGCGTCGAGGTGCGGGTGACCCTGCCCACCGACGAGCGGCTCGTCTACGCCACCGCCGAGCCCGACGAGCGCTACCGGATCGCCTCCTGCACGCACCACAAGATCGACGTGGTCAAGGAGATCGTCGCCTCCCACGCCGACAAGCCGACGCTGGTGATCGGGCAGTATCTCGAGCAGCTCGACGAGATCGCCGCCTCGCTCGACGCCCCGGTGATCGAGGGCAAGACGTCGGTCAAGGAGCGGCAGCGGCTCTTCGACGCGTTCCGCTCCGGCGAGATCGACCTCCTGGTCGTCTCCAAGGTCGCCAACTTCTCCATCGACCTGCCCTCGGCCGAGGTCGCGATCCAGGTCTCCGGGGCCTACGGCTCCCGCCAGGAGGAGGCCCAGCGGCTCGGGCGGCTGCTGCGTCCCGGCGACGGCAACAAGACCGCGCACTTCTACACGATCGTCTCCCGCGACACCGTCGACGCCGACTTCGCTCAGAACCGTCAGCGATTCCTGGCCGAGCAGGGCTACGCGTACCGGATCGTCGACGCCGAATCCCTCGGCGACCTCACGCCCTGACGGTCGTTGAATCGTTAGCCGTGGCCGGATGCGGTCAATTCACTGCGATCCGATGTGACGAGCGTCATACTCGCTGAAGCGTTTCAATCCCTCGCCTTCAGGAGTCCGCGTGCGCCGACACATCGCCGGGCTGGTCACGGCCACCACCCTCGCCCTCGTCCTCTCGCCTGCACTGCCCTCGCTCGCCGCCGGCGCCGTCCCATCGACCGAGGACGTGGTGACGGGCTCCGTCCCCGTCGTCGGCGAGCTGCGTACGAATGCGCTGGTCGACCCGCTCGGCATCGCGACCACCGCCCCGACCTTGGGGTGGCAGCTCGACTCCGACCGCCGCGGGGTGACCCAGAAGGCGTACCAGATCCGGGTCGCGACCTCGGAGCGGCGGCTCAGCTCGCCCGACGTGTGGGACAGCCGGAAGGTGCGGTCCGGGCAGTCCGTCGACGTCCGGTACGCCGGGCCCGCGCTGAAGCCTCGCACCGACTACGTGTGGTCGGTGCGGGTCTGGGACGACGAGGGCGTCGCGTCCGCATGGAGCGAGCCGGCGACGTTCGCGACCGGCCTCGGGAACGAGGCGTGGACGGCGGACTGGATCGGCGCGAAGACTCCTGAGCTGGGCGCGGAGTGGACCGACTACACGATCGAGTTCACCGCCTCCGACATCGGCGGAGCGCTCGGCGTCTACTTCCGGGGCCAGAACACCGAGAACGCCTACATGTGGCAGTTCAGCGATGCCGAAGACTCGCTCCGCCCGCACGTGAAGCGCAAGGGCGGCTACTCCGTTCTCCCGGCGAAGCCGGTCCCGAGCGGCTTCGACTTCGCCGCCGAGCACGACTACGCGATCACCGTCGCCGGCGACACGATCACCACCACGATCGACGGGCAGCAGCTGGACCGGCGCACCGATGCCACCTTCGGCGGGCCCGGGGTGATGGGCTTCCGCACGAGCGGGTCCGAGCACGGACTGGTCCACGACGTGACCGTCACCAGCGCGAGCGGCACGGTCCTCGTGGACACCGACTTCCCGACCGGCGACCGCACCTTCACCGCCGGGACGGTCACCTCCGACGGGCTCCGTGTCGACAACGCGGGCGGCGAGGCGTGGCTGCGGGGCGACGACGCGGTCCCGCTGCTGCGCAAGGAGGTCGACCTGGGGTCGAAGACGGTCACCCGCGCCCGCGTCTACGCCTCGGCACGCGGTGTCTACGAGCTGCGCCTCAACGGCAAGCGGGTCGGCGACGCCGAGCTGGCGCCCGGCTGGACGGCTTACGACAAGCGCATCGACTACCAGACCTACGACGTGACGGACCTGGTGAGGTCGGGCTCGAACGTGCTCGGGGCCGAGGTCGCCCCGGGCTGGTACTCCGGCAAGGTCGCGATGTTCGGCACCGACGTCTACGGCACCGACAACTCGCTGATCGCCGAGCTCGTCGTCGACTACTCCGACGGCACCAGCGAGGTCGTCCGCACCGACGACAGCTGGCGTACGACCGGCGGACCGACCCGCGAGGCCGACCTCCTCGACGGCGAGTGGTACGACGCCCGCCGCGCGGCCGAGGTCGACGGCTGGGACGAGGCCGGCTTCGACGCCCAGGACTGGGCAGCGGTCGCCGTCAGGGACGAGCCGACCGACGTGCTCGAGCCGCAGACGGCCGTCGACGTACGCGTCACCGAGGAGCTCGAGACCGCCGAGCGGATCGACTCGCCGACCGACGGCGTCTACCTCTACGACCTCGGGCAGAACATGGTCGGCCACGTCCGCCTCACCGTGCAGGGCGAGAAGGGCCAGACGGTCACGATCCGCCACGGCGAGGTGCTCAACCCCGACGGCACCCTCTACACGGCCAACCTGCGCTCGGCGAAGGCCACCGACACCTACACGATCGGTTCCGACGAGCCCGAGACCTTCGAGCCGTCCTTCACCTTCCACGGCTTCCGCTACGTCGAGATCTCCGGGCTGGACGAGGCCCCCGACGCCTCCGACATCGTCGGCGTCGTGGTCGGCACCGACGGCGACCTGACCAGCACCCTGGACACCAGCTCCGACCTGGTCGACCAGCTGCATCGCAACATCGTGTGGGGGATGCGCGGCAACTTCCTGTCCATCCCGACCGACACCCCGGCACGCGACGAGCGGATGGGCTGGACCGGCGACATCAACGTGTTCGCCCGGACGGCGGTCTACAACATGGACTCCGAGTCGTTCCTGACCAAGTGGCTGCAGGACCTGCGCGACACCCAGCGCCCGAACGGGTCGCTGCCCGGCGTCGCCCCGGTCGTCCCGGGCCGCTTCGACGGCGGCTACGAGTCTGCCGGCTGGATGGACGCGGGCGTGCACGTGCCCTGGACGCTGTGGCAGGCCTACGGCGACACCGGCGTCATCACGGAGAACTACGACATGATGAAGCGGTACGTCGACTTCCTCGACGCCGACTCGACCGGACACATCCGGTCCGCCGGTGGCTACCTGGACTGGCTCAACCTCGACGACCCGACGCCTGCGGACGTCCTGGACACGGCGTTCGTCGCGAAGAGCACGCGGGAGTTCGCGCAGATGGCGAAGGCCATCGGCAGGGACGCCGACGCCGCTGCCTACCAGGCGCGCTTCGAGGCCATCCGGGCTGCCTACCAGCAGGCGTTCATCGCCGCTGACGGCTCCGTCAAGGGCGACAGCCAGACGGCGTACATCCTCACCCTGACCAACGACCTCGAGCCCGAGGAGCGTCGCGACGCGGTCTACGACCAGTTCGTGCAGACGCTCGAGCGGCGCGACTACCACCTCTCCACCGGGTTCCTCGGCGTCGACGGGCTGCTGCCGGCGCTGACCGAGGCCGGGCGCACCGACATCGCCTACCGGCTGCTGCAGCACGAGGACTACCCGTCGTGGGGCTACGAGATCGGCAAGGGCGCCACCACGATCTGGGAGCGCTGGAACTCGATCAACCCGGACGGCACCTTCAACGACGTGGGCATGAACTCCTTCAACCACTACGCCTACGGCGCCGTCGGCGAGTGGATGTACCGCACCATGGCCGGCGTCTCGGCGGCCGAGCCCGGCTACCGCAAGGTGACGATCGCGCCCGAACCCGGCGCGGGGGTCGACCACGTCGACTACAGCCTGCAGACCCCGTACGGCACGGTGAAGAGCGCCTGGGCGACCGACGACGGGCCGATGACCCTCGACGTGACCGTGCCGGCGAACACGACCGCCGAGGTGCGGATCCCGGCCGCCAACCGCTGGGCGGTCACCGAGGGCGGGTCGCCGATCGAGGACTCGGAGGACGTCGAGTTCGTACGCTACGACGACGGCGAGGACGTGGTCGTCCTCGAGATCGGGTCGGGCGACTACAGCTTCGCGGTCGCTCCCGCGCTCGGCGACATCGGTGCCGCCCGGACCGAAGCCGCCACGACGGCGTCGGAGGTCTCCTCCCTGAAGCTCGACGGTGTCGCCGGCAGGGCCGCCAAGCGCGACCTCGAGAAGCGGACCGCGGCGCTGCGCGCCGAGATCGGCGAGGCATGGGAGCTCGCCGCCCGTGACGCCGACGAGGATCAGGTCGCCGAGGCGGTCCACCACGCCCTCGCTGCCGTTGCGAACCTGGACCGGACCATCCAGATGTACGCCCACGCCGGCATCCTCGCCGACGCGACCGCGACAGGTCTGCGCGATCGGCTGACGTCGATCGGGAAGAGCCTGTCGCGTGCATCGGCCCGGTTGGTCGGCGCGGTCGCCACGCTGCAGGTGCCCGAGGACGAGGTCCTCCCCGGTGACGTCGTCGAGGTCTCGGTGCGGGTCGACAACTCCGGCAAGCAGTCGCTGAAGGAGGTCAGCTCGTCGCTCGCGCTGCCGGACGGGTGGACGGCGGAACCGGCCGGCGCCCACGCCGACACCGTGCCCGCCGGCGACGAGGTCGAGCACACCTACGAGGTCGCGGTGCCCGCGGATGCTGCCGTGGGCCCCGTCGAGCTGACCGGTGAGCTGTCCTACAGCCGCTCGGGCGGCACCGCGACGCTGCCGGTGGGAGGCACCCTGCTGGTCGGCTCCGGGGTGCAGATCACCGCGACGTCGAGCGCTCCGGCCTCGGTCGACGGCGGACAGACCGCGACCATCACCACGACGCTGCACAACCGCAGCGACGTCACCCAGCGCGGCGAGCTGTCGCTGACCGGCCCCGACGGCTGGTCGGCGGAGCCGGAGGGCTTCGAGATCCCCGCAGGACAGGACGCCGACGTCGACATCGAGGTCGTCGTGCCGCAGACGGTGGTGGCAGGTCCGGTGTCCCTGACCGTCGCGACCGGAGCGACCCCGGCCGAGCAGGCGGCGACGAGCGTGACGGTCGCCCTCGCGACGCCACCCGCGGACTCGACCGACCACATCGACCTCGGCGAGGCGACCTCGGAGACGGAGCACGGCCTGACCGCCTCCGAGCGGTCGGGAACGAATCAGGAGGCCGGGCTGACCCGCCGCTACACACACTCCTCCTATCCCGGCGGCTGGTTCGAGCTCGACGCCGCGGTGCCGGTGGACCGACCGTTCGTGGTCCGCATCGTCGAGACGTTCGACGGTGCGCGACGCAAGACCTACGACGTCGAGCTGGACGGCCAGGTGGCGCACAGCGTCGACCTGACCCGCACGGCCGGCGGTCAGGGCACGATGACCCACCAGTTCCTCGTGGAGCCCTCGGCACTGACCGCGGACGGCTCGGTGCGGATCCGGTTCCGGGACACCGGCGCCGACTACGACCCGTCGGTCGCCGACGTGTGGGTGGTGCCGGCTGGGTGAGGCTCATCCGAGCGCCACGACGCGCAGCTGATGGGGCGGTGGACAGCTCTCGACCCACTGGTCCCGGCACTCCCGGCACAGGAGGTAGGTGTGCGTGCAGCGGTCGTCGGGACAGAGCACGGTCACCGCGTACGCCGCCACCTCGCCACAAGGTTCCGCGTCGCTGTCCGGGCTGCCGCAGCTGCACTCACAGGCGGGCCGCTCGCCGAGCTCCTCCTCGAGCCGCTCGATCTCCTCGTCGATGGTCGGGCTGATGGTCATGACATCTCCTCCGTCTGGATCGGATGTCGTCCTCACCACCACCTAAGCAGAGGCCACCGACATTTCTGCTTCGTGGATCGTGGTCACGAAAGCGAGGTCGGGCCGGGAGCCGCCGACCGGGCTCAGCTGCACGACGATGCCGGTCGCGACGTCCAGCCCGATGTCGTACGCCTCGGGGTAGACCGTCCCTGCGGGCGGCTCCCACCCCGGGGCCCCGTCCCCGTACTCGAACCAGTCGCTGACCCGCGACCACAGCAGCGGACAGCAGCCGCACCGCGGCTCGTACCCCTCACCGGGCACCGCCCGCGCCCACCAGGTCTCACGGCCGGCCCGCGGCTCCGAGCGCAGGTCGCTCAGCACCACGTCGGCCGACAGCTCCTCGGGATCGAGCATCGACACGAACACGTAGTTCTGCCACATCGGGTCGTCGATCTCGTGGGTGTGGGCCCGCGGCCGGCTCGCCACGAGACCGTCGGCGCGCAGGACCGGCTCGGGCACCGGGTCGGTCACCTTCTCGTCGACGGCGCGGTCGCCGCCGGCGTCGCGCACCCGCAGTCGGCCGGGCCGCCGCAGCCAGCACTCGACGTCGCCGTCCGTCGGCGTCCGCCAGGTGAAGTGCAGCGCGGAGAAGCGCCACGGCGACGACCGGGCGAGCGCACGGAAGGTGTCCTCGGTCAGCGACAGCTCAGCTCCCATCCGACCCACCCTCGTCCAGCCAGCGGCCGTTCCGCATCAGGTGACGGCCCTCGAGCTCGTTCTCCTCGCGCCACGCCTGCACCTTGGTCGGCCGGACGCGGATCAGGCTGTCGGCCCAGCGGCTCGGGTCCCCGCCCTGCTTGGCCGCGTAGATCTCGAGCACCTCCTTCGGCGTCCCGTTCATCGGCGAGACCTCGGCGCGGCCGTCGATGATCACGACGTCGCGCAGCTCGCCGAGCGCGAGACGCACGACCGGAGAGGCGGAGAGGTTGCGCTGCGTACGCGCTCCACCCATGCTCGCGATCCAGATCTCGCCCTCCCACCACACGAACGAGATCGGCACCAACCACGGCTGGTCGTCGTGCGCCGACGCGATCCACAGGTCGACGTCGTTCTCCAGACGGGCGCGGGTGTCGGCGAGTCTCTGGTCGAGTGAGCGAGGGTCAGCCATGGCCGCACCCTAGTCGCCGACCGAGCGGGCGACCTACGGCTTTCTGGGGCGTTCTGGAGGAGGATGAGCGCATGGAGACCTGGGAGTTCGAGGCCGAGCTGTGGCCGTGGAAGGGCGAGACCGATGCCTGGATCTTCGTGACCGCTCCGCCCGAGGTCACCGAGGAGATCCGGGAGGCGTCGGTCGCGACCGGCCCGCCCCGCGGCTTCGGTTCGGTGAGGGTCGAGGCGCGGATCGGCACGACCATCTGGAGAACGTCCGTCTTCCCAGGTCAGGAAGGCTATGCGCTGCCGATCAAGAAGGCCGTACGCCGCAAGGAGGACCTCCAGGTCGGCGACCGCGCGCTCGTGTCCATCACCCTCGTCTGAGCCCGCGGGACCAGGCACCGGCGGGTGGAGACGGGTCGGCGCTAGCCGCGGCCCTTGAGCCGGGAGCGGAGCACGAGCCGGGCCGCCGGGCCGAGATCCTCGATGACCTCGACGAGCGAGCCGAGCTGCTCGAGGGCGGCGAAGGCCGAATCGGCGCCGGGGCGGTCCACCCCGTCGTACATGAGCAGGCCGACGAACGCCGAGCTGATCGCGCGCGACAGGCCGGGCGCGTCCACGACGCTCTCGACCGGGCTCCCCTCCAGCGCACGGGCGACCGCGGCCTCGATCTCCTCGTTCCACCGGCCCATCGCGTAGCGACCGGTCTCGGCCAGCGTCTTGTCCCGCTGCGCACCGGCCAGCAGCTGCGACATCACCGTGATGTTGCCCGCGGCTCGCTCCCGCTCGTGGAGAACCCGCCCTAGCGCCAGCAGCTCGCTCAGCGAGGTCACCTCGGCGAGCTCGTCGCGGTAGGACGCCGCCGCCTCGTCGGTCGCTGCCCGGCAGGCCTGGTCGACCAGGTCCATGACGGTTCCGAAGTGGTAGAAGACCAGCGCCTGGTTGACCCCCGCCCGGTCGGCGACCGCCCGCGCCGAGACGCCGGCGATCCCGTCCTCCTTGAGCAGGTCGGTGACCGCCGACATCAGCTTGGCCTTGGTGGGGTTCATTCTGCGGCGGGCTCCTTGGTGACGAGCAGGTCGAAGAGGATCAGCACGCAGCCGAGTATGCCCCCGCAGGCGAGCGCCAACAGCATGACCACGGCGACGAGGCCCGGCTCGGACGGCCCGGTATCCGACAGGCCCACCACGGCGCTCGAGATGCTGCAGACCATGCCGAGGGCGACGGCTCCGATCACCATGTCCGGGAGCGGGATCCGTACGCCGCGCGTGACGGCTTCTCCGAACCAGGCCGCCACCGCCCCGGAGAGGCCGGCGATGGCGAGCAGGGCGCCGATGTTCTCACCCGCAACGCCCCGCCCTTCGTTCTCGACGAACATCGCGAACCCCAGCGCGAAGGTGATCCCGAACCCCACGAGGCCGGGCCAGACCCGGTCGAAGACCGGCGACGACGGCAGCAGCACGGCCGGCGCGACCAGTGCCGAGGCGATCAGTCCGACCACGGCGCCGACGAAGCCGCCGTAACAAGCGCCCATGAGCGTCCCGAAGACCGGCACCATGACGCTCCCCACGGCTCCCCCGACGACGACACCGAGCACGGCTCCGAAGAACCACCACCGGCACAACGCCCAGAACACAGACCACATCCGACCAGCCACGTACGCCTCCTCGAGTCGATTTGAGCGATTGCTCAAATCTAAGGTAGCGCAGACCTTGAGCGATCGCTCAAATCAGTTCTATGGTCACCCCATGAAGATCGTCATCCCAGGAGGAACCGGCCAGGTCGGAGGCGTGCTGCGGCGTGCGTGGAGCACGCGCGGACATGAGGTCGTGGCGCTCTCCCGCCACCCGGAGCAGCTGGAGGCCGGCGTACGCCATCGCGTCTGGGACGGCCGGACGATCGGTCCGTGGGCCGAGGAGATCGACGGCGCGGACGTGGTGGTGAACCTCGCGGGCCGGACGGTCAGCTGCCGCTACACCGAGGCCAACCTGAAGCAGATGATGGACTCGCGGGTCGAGTCGACCCGGGTCGTCGGCGAGGCGATCGCCAGGGCGGCCCACCCGCCGAACGTCTGGCTGCAGATGAGCACCGCGACGATCTACGCCCACCGCTTCGACGCGCCCAACGACGAGGCCACCGGCATCATCGGCGGCGACGAGCCGGACGTCCCCGGCTACTGGGAGTTCTCGACGCGCATCGCCAAGAGCTGGGAGGCCGAGCAGGCCGCGGCGGCAACACCGCACACCCGCAAGGTGGCGCTCCGCTCGGCGATGGTGATGAGCCCCGACAAGGGCGGTGTCCTCGACGTACTCCTCACCATGGCCCGCCTCGGCCTCGGCGGCCCGGTCGCCGGGGGCGAGCAGTTCGTCTCCTGGATCCACGAGCGGGACTTCGTACGCGCCTGCGACCTGCTCATCGAGCGCGCCGACATCTCCGGGCCGGTGAACCTGGCCGCCCCGGTCGCGCTGCCCCAGCGCGAGCTGATGCGCGTGCTCCGCAAGGAGGCCGGGATGCCGATCGGCCTGCCCGCCACCGCCTGGATGGCCGAGATCGGCGCCTGGGTGATGCGCTCGGACACCGAGCTGCTCCTCAAGAGCCGTCGCGTCGCCCCGGGACGGCTGCTCGAGGCGGGCTTCGAGTTCGAGCTCCCCGAGTGGGAGGCTGCCGCCCGCGACCTCGTCGCCCGAGCACGGCGACGGAGAAACCATTCGCATCGCGGGCGCCCGGCGCGCACGATGGAAGGGTGACCCGCGCGACCTGGCAGCCCCGACCCGACGACGCCGAGACCCTGAGACGGTTCTTCGGCAAGGACGGCCGGCTGCTCACGATCCCGTCGAAGCACGTCAAGAAGCTGGTGGTGCTCAACCAGCTCGCGCAGTCCTTCGAGCTCGGGAAGGTCTATCCCGAGCGGGAGGTCAACGAGATCCTGGGCCGCTTCCACGAGGACGTCGCCGCGCTGCGCCGCTACCTCTACGAGGAGGGGTTCATGATGCGCGAGGGCGGCTTCTACTGGCGCGACGGCGGGAGCGTCGACATCTGATCGGCGACGCCTCTGCCCGATCGGGCATGATGCGCCCATGACGATGCCGGACCAGCCGGGCCAGCCAGTGCCCGGACAGCCGCCCGTGGGGTGGATCGACCTGACCATCCAGGGCAGTCACATGACCTCGAACATGATCGTGCCGACGGTGCTCCTCAACGGCCACCAGATGCCGACCCGGTACGGCCGCAACGTCTTCCCGGTGCCGCCGGGCCACTGGAACGTCGACATGTACACCCAGTGGACCTGGAAGTTCGGTAGGGCGTCGCTGAGCTTCGACGTCGCCGAGGGACAGACCGTCCCGGTCTTCTACGCCGCGCCGGCCACGACGTTCCAGAAGGGCGCGATCGGGCACGTCAAGCAGAAGAAGCCCGGCGTGCTCGCGCTGGTCGCCGTCCTGGTGGTGCTGTTGCTCGTCATCGCCGGCATCGTGGCGCTGACGATCTGACGGGCCCGGCTCGAGTGTCGGTGCTCACCGATAGCGTCAGCACCGTGACCACCACCGAATCGCGCGGCCGAAGCGAAGCCCGGGGCAACCGACGGGGCTTCGCGGTCCTCGACGTCGAGACCACCGGGCTCGACCCCTACCGCGACCGCGTGATCCAGGTGGCGATCCGCCAGATCGCCGCCGACGGCACTGCGGAGTCGGAGTGGGAGACGCTGGTCAACCCAGGTGCCGGCGTCGACCCGGGACCGGTCGAGGTCCACGGCCTGACCACCGCCGATCTCGCCGGGGCCCCGCCGTTCCGCGACGTCGCCGCCACGATCGCCGAGCGCCTCGCCGGCCGGGTCTTCGTGGCCCACAACGCCGCGTTCGACTGGGCGTTCGTGGCGGTGGAGTCCGACCGTGCAGGGGTGCGGCTCGAGGTCCTGGACTGGTTGTGCACGATGCGGTTCGCGAAGGCGCTCGCCCTCGACGTGCCGGACAAGTCCTTGGCCACCATCGCCGCCTACTACGCGGTCGAGCAGCTGAAGGCGCACGACGCCGGCGACGACACCCGGGTGGCCGCGGAGATCCTGCTGCGCGAGCTGGCCGACGCCGACCGGGCCGGTCTCGTGCTGCCGCTGGTCGCCTGCAACGGCGCGCGACACCGGCTGAAGCGGACCCTGCGCCGCTGGTTCAGCGGCCTCGCTCGACCATCTCGTTGAGATCGTCCCGTCACGCGGGACATCTCCCGAAGAAATGCAACCGGAGGACCCCGTTCGGGCATCAGTATGTCGTCGGCCCGATCTAACCTGAAGGGCCATGGTCCGGAGCGAGGCGATGAAGATGGTCAAGCGGGCAATGATCGCGGGGGCGCTCGCCGCCCTGCTGGCAACCACGTTCGCGGCATGCGCCACCGAGCCGGCCGCCGCCCCCGAGGCCAGCGCCTCGACCGCCCCCTCCTCCTCGGCGGCGAGCCCGTCGACGAGCGCCACGCCGACACCGACGCCCAGCGCGAAGCCGAAGCCCAAGCCGAAGCCGGCCCCCACCTCGGGCCCGCGACTGTTCGGCAAGGGCGACAGCGGCGACGACGTACGTGACCTGCAGGCGCGCCTGAAGCAGATCGGGTGGTTCAACGCCGGCGTGACCGGGTTCTACGGCAACGTCACCACCGAGGCCGTCTCCGGCTTCCAGGCCAAGCGCGGCATCGCGGTGACCGGGTTCGTGGACCAGACGACGCTTGACCGGCTCCACGCGATGACCCGCGAGCCGACCGAGGCCGAGCTGACCAACGCCCCGCCCCCGGTCCCGGCGGGCAAGCTCGACCCGCGCTGCCTGACCGGCCGGGTGATGTGCATCGACAAGTCCACCTCGATGCTGCGCTGGGTCGTCGGCGGCACGGTGCAGATGAGCGTCGAGGTGCGCTTCGGCTCGCAGGAGCTGCCCACCCGCGAGGGCCAGTTCTCGGTCTTCGCGAAGAGCCGCGACCACGTCTCCTCCATCTACAAGACGCCGATGCCGTTCGCGATGTTCTTCTCGGGCGGCCAGGCGGTCCACTACTCCCCCGACTTCGCCGCCAACGGCTACAACGGCGCCTCCCACGGCTGCGTCAACGTACGCGACTACGGCGCCATCACCTCGCTCTACGACCAGGTGAACATCGGCGACGGCGTGGTCATCTACTGGTCCTGAGAACCGCCACGGACCGGCGTCCGGCCCTCGGGCGCGATTGAGGAGGCGTACGCCGCGCGCCTTAGGCTTGAGCCATGAAGGCGCTGCTCCTGGAGAACATCCATCCCGTCGCTGTCGAGAACCTCGAGAAGGCCGGCTTCGAGGTCGAGCTGCGCAGCAAGTCCCTCTCCGAGGACGAGCTGGTGGCCGACCTGCCCGGCGTGACGCTGCTCGGCATCCGCTCCAACACCCACATCACCCCGCGAGTGCTGGACGCGGCCACCGACCTCAAGGCGATCGGCTGCTTCTGCATCGGCACCAACCAGGTCGACCTGGCCGGGGCGGCGGAGCGTGGCGTGGCCGTCTTCAACGCCCCCTACTCCAACACCCGCTCGGTCGTCGAGCTGGTCATCGGCTACATCATCTCCCTGGCCCGGCGGCTGCCGGAGAAGACCGAGAAGATGCACGCCGGCGTCTGGGACAAGTCCGCCAAGGGCTCCCACGAGGTCCGCGGCCGCACGCTCGGCATCATCGGCTACGGCAACATCGGCACCCAGCTGTCCAACGTCGCCGAGGCGCTGGGGATGTACGTCATCTTCTACGACATCGCCGACCGCCTCGCCCACGGCAACGCGCGCCGGATGAAGTCGCTCGATGCGCTCCTGGAGGAGGCCGACGTGGTCTCCATCCACATCGACGGACGTCCGGGCAACCTGGGCATGTTCGGCGAGGAGCAGTTCGCGAAGATGAAGCCGCGCTCGCTCTTCATCAACGCCGCGCGCGGCTTCCTGGTCGACAACGACGCGCTGCGCAAGCACATCGAGTCCGGACACATCGCCGGTGCCGCGCTCGACGTCTTCCCGATCGAGCCCAAGGCCCAGGGGGACGCCTTCGAGAGCCCGCTGCAGGGCCTCGACAACGTCATCCTGACCCCCCACGTGGGCGGCTCCACGCAGGAGGCCCAGGAGGAGATCGGCTGGTTCGTCTCCGGCAAGCTGCGCGACTTCGTCGGCGCCGGTTCGACCGCCCTGAGCGTCAACCTGCCGGCCGTCCAGCCGCCGCCGATGGCCGGGGGCTCGCGGCTCGCGCTGCTGCACGACAGCGTCCCCGGAGTGCTCGCCGAGCTCAACAACCTGCTCGCCTCCGAGGGTGTCAACGTGACCGGTCAGTACCTGGCCACCAGCGGCGAGACCGGCTTCGTGGTCACCGATGTGACCAGCGTTCCGCCCACGACGCTGGAGAAGATCGCGGGCAACCCGCACACCAGGTGGGTGCGCGCCTACCACGCCTGACGCTAGCGTTCTGGCCCATGGAGCTCCCTCGACATTGGCCGCTGCCAGAGGCGACCGACCTTCTCGGTGAGGTTCTGGCGGCGTACGACGAGCCGACCCGCCGCTACCACGACCGCCGGCACCTCTCCGAGGTGCTGGACCGGATCGAGGAGCTGCGGGAGGAGGGAGAGCGCTTCGACCCGCTGACCGTCATCCTGGCGGCCTTCTTCCACGACTCCGTCTACGACGGGGAGCGCGACGCCGAGGAACGTTCGGCCACCTGGGCCGAGGACGCCTTGGCCGCCCACCTGGACCCCGACGTGGTCGCCGAGGTCGCTCGTCTGGTGCGGCTGACCGAGACCCACGACCCGGAGCCCGACGACCACGGCGGCCGAGTGCTCTCCGACGCCGATCTGGCGATCCTGGCGGCCCCGGCGGAGCGCTACGAGGAGTACGTCGCGACCGTCCGCGAGGAGTATCAGCACCTCTCCGACGAGGAGTTCCGGGTCGGCCGCGCCCAGGTCCTGGAGCGGCTGCTGGAGAAGGAGTCGCTCTACTCGACACCCTTCGCGCGGATCAGCTGGGAGGCCGCCGCGCGGGCCAACATCTCGGCAGAGCTGGAGACGCTCGCACCATACCTGTCACCCGATCGATAACAATTGGTTCCATACCCCTCCGGGGTGACAGAATCCGTCGGTGAGCTTCCAGACGTACGCCGACCTGTGGCGGATCCCTGACGTTCGCCGCATCCTCGTGCTGGGCCTGTTCCTGCGCGTCCCGATGCCGGCGTCCTCGGTCATCGTGACCCTGCACGTGGTCGGACCCCTGGATCGCTCCTACGCCGAGGCCGGTCTGGTCTCGACGGTGCTCGCGATCGCGATGGCGATCTCCGGGCCCTGGCTCGGCCGTCTCCTCGACCGCCTCGGGCTGCGGCGTACGCTCCTGCTGCCGCTGGCCATCCTCCCGATCGCCTGGTCGATCGCTCCCTGGGTCGGCTACCTTCCGCTGATCGCGCTGATCGCCGTCGCCGGGCTCTTCACCGTGCCGTCCTGGTCGATCGTTCGCCAGGTCGTGCTGCGCTCGGTCGAACCCGGGCAGCGCACCGCGGCGCTCAGCGCCGACGCGATCATGACGGAGCTCGCCTTCATGGTCGGGCCGGTGATCGGCGTGCTCAGCGCCAGCTACCTCGGCACCTCGTGGGCGCTGCTGGTGACCCAGTGGCTCGGGATCGCCGCGGCCATCGTGCTGTGGCTGCTCAACCCGAGCATCACCGAGGGCGAGCCGGCCGTGCCGAGCGACGCGGTCCCCAGCGACTCCGGCGCCCCGGCTCGCCGCTTCGCACTCCCGTCGTGGGTGAGCCCGGGCGTCGTACTCCTCCTCGCCGGCACCTTCACCGCCTCGCTCATCCTCATCGCCGAGGACCTCGGCACCGTGGCCGCGATGCGCGACTTCGACCGCACCGCCCTCCTCGGGCTGGTGATGGCGATCTGGGCGCTCGGGTCCCTGGTCGGCGCGCTCGTCTACGGCGCGCTCAACCGCCACCCGTCCGCCGCGGTGATGCTCGTCCTGCTGGGCGCAACGACGGTGCTCACCGCGTTCGCCTGGGGTCCGGTCTCGTTCGCCGTGCTGCTCCTGCTCAGCGGCTTCTTCTGCGCGCCGACCCTGACCGCGGCGCTCGAGGCGATCACCAGCCGCGTCCCCTCGACCGTACGCGGCGAGGTGATGGGCTGGCACGGCTCGGCCATCACCCTCGGCAGCGCCGTCGGCGCACCCACCGCCGGGTTCGCCATCGACCTGATCGGCTGGCAGGGCGGCTTCATCCTCGGCGGCGGGCTCGGCCTGCTCATCGCGGCAGCGATCTGGCTCACCGTGCGGCGGATGACGAAGCCCACGGCGGAGGCGCCGCTCCCGGGCGAGAAGTCACCCGCCTAGCGCGGCTTGCGGCGCCGCAGGCCGGCAGCAAGCAGGGCAGAGACCAGAGCCCGGGACGTCACCTCGACCGCACCGGCGGCGACCATGTCGTCGTACGCCTCCGCCGGGACGTCGTAGTGGTCCCGGTCGAACCCGCGGGCCGGGATCCCCATCCGGCTCGCGAAGGCGTGCAGCTCCTCGTAGGAGGTGTCGCTGGCCAGGTGCGACCACATCCGGCCACGACTGGGCACGTTCGGCGGATCGATCAGAATCACAGGCTGCATTGTTGGCGATTGCTCCGCAATTCGCGAGCGCTTCCGCTTGACCCTCGCCTCCTTGACCGGTGGGCAAGAATGGTCGGTGATGAACACGACAGTGCTGTTCGAGGCTCGGGCGAAGGTGCTCCATGACCTCGATGCGCGCGGACTCGCCGGCGCGGCGGCCGTCTCAGCCCTCGAGGACGCGATGACCGAGCGCGGCTGGTGGGTGGAGCAGTGGCCGGAGGGCAAGGCGTACGTCGCCGGCCTGGTCGCCCAGGACGTGCAGGACGTGCTCTTCGACGAGAACTCCGAGCGCTGGCCCGTGTGCACGCTCTGTCCGCCCGAGGCCCCGGTGCACTCGCTCCACATCACCCCCGACCTGGGCGGCCCGGACCCGATCTGGGTGTGCGAGGAGAGCGGCGACGTGGTCGCCCCGCTCGGCGATCTCTGAGCCGCAGGCGTCAGGAGGGGCCGAGCTGCAGGTGCAGCGCGTAGCGGTCGGCGCGGTAGACCGAGCGGCAGACCTCGACGTAGCGGTCCCCCGCCACCGACTTCCGCTGCCTGCGGAGCACGGGCACACCGACCGAGAGGCCGAGCAGCGTGGCCTCCTCGATGTTGGCCACATCGGCGCGGAACGTGTCGTCGACCCACGACGGGCGCATGTGCCGGCGGGCCAGCTCGGCGTAGAGGCTGGTCGGCGTGGTGCGCTCGAGCATCCCGGGCACGATCGTCTCGTCGAGATAGACGTCCTCGATGCAGATCGGCACCCCGTCGCCGCGGCGCAGACGGCGCCAGTGGACGACGGCCGCGCCCTCCTTGATCGCCAGCGCACGCGCGATCGTGGGCCCGGCCTTCTCCCGGCCCAGCAGCAGCGTCTCGGAGGAGGCCTGCATCCCCCGGCGAGCCATCTCCTCGCTGAACCCGAGCACCGGACTCTGCGCCCGCGGCGGACGCGCCACGAACGTGCCCCGGCCCGGGATCCGGACCAGCAGACCGTCGGCGACGAGCGCGTCGAGCGCCTGCCGCACGGTCGCCCTGGCGACGCTGAACTTCTGGACCAGCTCGCGCTCCGAGGGTGCCGACGCACCCGGGCTCTCCCCGATGACCAGCTCCCGGACGTACTCCCGGATCTGGACGTGCTTGAGCGAACGCTCACCGTCGACCGACCGGACCATGAGCAGAGCGTAGGTGTACACATGGCGTACGGTCCCGGGTTTGGTCAAGTTGTGACATTGCAATGAGATGAGGCAGATCAGGTGCAACGAAACCCGAATACAGGATTTCGCTAGAACACATGTTCGATCCCGAGGTATGCTGCCAGAGTGGACTTCCAGGGAACACTCTTCGCCCCCACCGACGACGAGACCACCGAGACGACCTACGAGCGGATCCATCTGGACCGCGGAGCCTGGGTGGACGTCGCCCGTGGCTGGCTGCCTGATCCCGACGACGTCTTCGCGGCCCTGGTCCACGACGTCCCGTGGCGCGAGGAGCGCCGGCAGATGTACGACCGCGTCGTCGACGTACCCCGGCTCCTGCACACCTACCTCCAGGGCGACCCGCTCCCCCATCCGCGGCTCGCCGAGGCCCGCGGCCGCCTCACCGCCCACTACCTGCCCGAGCTCGGCGAGCCGTTCGTGACCGCGGGCTGCTGCTACTACCGCAACGGCAACGACTCGGTCGCCTGGCACGGCGACCGGATCGGTCGCGGCCGCAGCAACGACACGATGGTCGCGATCGTCTCCGTCGGCGACCCGCGCCGTCTGGCGCTGCGGCCCCAGGGCGGCGGCAAGGGGATGAGCATCGAGATGGGCCACGGCGACCTGGTCGTCATGGGCGGCTCCTGCCAGCGCACCTGGGAGCACGCCATCCCCAAGGTCTCCTCCGCCGGCCCCCGGATCTCGGTCCAGTTCCGGCCCCGCAACGTCTTCTGAGACTCCCTCAGGATGCTGCGACGCCGTCCATGAGGTTGGCGACCAGGGCGGTGGCGAACTCACGGGTGACGGGCTCGTCAGGGATGAGCAGCCGGTGGTAGACCGATCCCCAGAGCTGGTCGATGAGGACTCGTACGTCGACGTCCGGCCGGATCTGGCCGGCCTCCTGAGCGGCCGTGAGGCGCTCCACGGCCAGGCGGCGGCGCTCGGCGGAGTAGAGGGCTCGATACGCGGCCGCGAGCTCGGGGTCCGTCTGCGCCTCCCCGATCAGCTGGAGGAGCGCTGAACCGCCGGCCGTCTCGGTCATCAGCGCGACGAAGGCGTGCAGCTGGCTGAGGAGATCGGCCCGGATGTCGCCGGTGTCCGGGAAGGCCAGAGTGTCCTCGACCGCGTGGAAGTAACCATCGAGAGCGAGCGCACCCCGAGACGGCCACCACTTGTAGAGCGTGGTCTTGCTGACGCCCGCAACCCGGGCCACCCGGTCGAAGGTGAGGTCGGCGATGCCCTCGGTGAGGAGCAGCTCGCCCGTCGTGCCGAGGATGTCGGCTCGGACCTCGTCGGCGGGCCGACGACCCCGTCCTCGGCGCGGCGGAACGTCCTCGGCGGTCATGTCCTCACCCTTCTGATGTCGATCGGTGAGTCAGTGTATGGGGCGCCGGCAGCGAGACGACTCACCGAGCGACGGTGAGCAGGTCGGCGAGGTCGACACGGGTGAGGAACTCGCGGCGGACACGATCAGCCACGTCGGAGACCTCCTCCGAGCCGTCGTCCGCCGGGTCGATGTGGACCCGGAACGGACGCTCACCGGCCGGCAGGGACACGATCCGTGTGATCTCGTCGGAGACCATCGAGGCGTCCGCGTCGGCCGGAGCCAGCGCGGCGAGCTTCTCGGCCACCTGGCCCATGAGCCCGGCGTAGCGGGTCTCGTACGCGGCCTCGACCGCCGTGTCGGCCGGCCGGCCGGAGTGCGCGAAGTGGTTCGTGCCGCTGGTGAACGAGCCGGGCACGACGATCGAGGTCTCCACACCCCAGCGGGCGAGCTCGCCGGCGTAGGAGACGGCGAGGGAGTCCATGCCCGCCTTGGCGGCGAAGTAGGGCGCCAGGTAGGGCGGCGTACCGCCCTTGACCGAGGAGCTCGACACCCACACCACCAGGCCGGCACCACGTGCCCGCATGCCCGGCAGCACGGCCCGGTTCACCCGCTGGGTCGAGAGCACGTTGACGTCGTACAGCTCGGCCAGCTGCTCGGGCGTGAACGCCTCGGTCGGGCCGACGACCATGTGACCGGCGTTGTGGATGAGGACGTCGATGCGGCCGTTGTCGGCCTCGATCCGGGCGATGGCCGCATCGACCGAGTCCTGGGAGTTGACGTCGAGCTCGATCGCGCGGAGGTCGACCCCGTGCTCGGCCGAGTAGTCGGCCGCCGCCCGGACCGCCGGGGCGTTGCGGCCGCCGGTCTCGCGCATCCCGGCGTAGACGGTCTGTCCGGCCCGCGCCAGCGCGCGGGCGGTGAGGGCACCGAAGCCGCTCGAGGCCCCGGTGATGACGACGATCTGATTCATGACGATGTCCTTCCTTGGGGTTCTTCGTGGGGTTCTCTGCGGCTCAGACCATGCCGCCGTTGGCGTACACGACCTGACCGTTGATCCAGCGGCACGGGCCCGCGAGGAAGGCCACGACCTCGGCGATGTCTTCGGGCGTGCCGAGGCGGTGCAGCGGGTTCATGTTGGCCATCCGCTCGATGGTCTCCTCGTCCTTGCCGTCCAGGAACAGCGGCGTGGCGACCGGTCCCGGCGCGACCGCGTTGACGGTGATGTCGCGACCCGCGAGCTCCTTGGCCAGCACCATGGTGAGTGCGTCGACAGCGCCCTTGGACGCGGTGTAGGCGGCGTAACCCGGCAGCGCGACCTTCTTGACCGAGGTCGAGAAGTTGATGACGGCGCCGCCGTCACGGACCTGGTTGGCGGCGAGCTGCGAGACGACGAAGGTGCCGCGGATGTTGGTGCGGTGCATCCGGTCGAGGACGTCCAGGTCCAGCGACGCGATCGGGCTCAGGGCCATGATGCCGGCGGTGTTGACGACGACGTCGATGCCGCCGAACGCCTCGCTGGTGGCCTTGAAGGCCTCGGCCATCGCGACCTCGTCCGCGACGTCACCGCCGACTGCGATCGCCTGGCCGCCGGCCGCGGCGATCTCCGCGACGAGCTTCTCGGCCCGCTCCGCGTTGCCGGCGTAGTGCACGGCGACCGCGAAGCCGTCGCGGGCCAGTCGCTCGACGACAGCCGCTCCGATGCCGCCCGAGCCGCCGGTGACCAGTGCGACGCGGGTGTTGTTGATGGTGGTCATGGTGTCCTTCATGAGTTGATGTGAACGATGTGTCCATATAACCACAGATATGAACTCTCTGTCCACATATGTGGTTCAGGCCACCCGCCGGAGGCCCTTCACGGTGCCCGGAAACGGCTTTCGAGTGGGCCCCAGATGCGTTCCGTACGCTGGTAGGAAAGGATGGGACCGACAGCCGACGCCTCTGGAGCCGCCTTGACCACCACCGCACCCACCCTCGCCCCGCCGTCCGCCGAGGAGATCGCCAGGGCGAAGGAGATCGTCGGGCGGATCAGCACCGCCTTCAGCAGCCGTGTGGTCGGCCAGGAACGGCTCAGGACAGCGCTGCTGATCGCGCTTCTCTCCGAGGGCCACGTGCTGCTGGAGAGCGTGCCCGGACTGGCCAAGACACTTGCCGCGAGCACGCTGAGCCAGACGGTGAAGGCACAGTTCTCCCGGATCCAGTGCACCCCCGACCTGCTGCCGAGCGACATCATCGGCACCCAGGTCTACGACCAGCGCAACCACGAGTTCGAGACCCAGCTCGGACCGGTCCATGCCAACTTCGTGCTGCTGGACGAGATCAACCGAAGCTCCGCCAAGACCCAGAGCGCCATGCTCGAGGCGATGCAGGAGCGCCAGACGAGCATCGCCGGCCACGTCCACCCGCTGCCACGCCCGTTCATGGTGCTCGCCACGCAGAACCCGATCGAGGAGGAGGGCACCTACGTCCTCCCCCACGCCCAGATGGACCGGTTCCTGCTCAAGGAGATCGTCAACTACCCCAGCGACGGCGAGGAGCTCATCGTCCTGGAGCGCATCGAGGCCGGCACGCTCGGTCCCGACCACGAGGAGACCCGTCCGGTCGCCGACCCCGACGACGTGATCTGGCTCCAGGAGCTGACCAAGCGCGTCTACGTCGACCCGGCGATCAAGCGCTACATCGTCGCCCTCGTCCAGGCCACCCGCAACGCCCGCCAGCTCCTCGGGCCGGAGACCGGCTCCTACGTCGAGATCGGCGCGTCCCCGCGTGCCTCGATCGCCTTCCTGCAGGCCTCCCGCGCGGCGGCGCTGCTGCTCGGCCGCTCCTACGTCACCCCCGAGGACGTGCGCGAGCTGCGCCACAGCATCCTGCGCCACCGGCTCCACCTCAGCTTCGAGGCGCTGGCCGAGAAGGTCCAGCCCGAGATGCTCGTCGACGCACTGGTCCGCGCTGTTCCCAGCCCCTGATCTCCCCTGAGCACATGGCGACGTACCTTCCTCGGATCCGCACGCGGCTGATGATCCATGCCCACCGCAAGGTGGTCGGGCTGCTCGACGGGGAGTACGCGTCACTTCAGACAGGGCGCTCGATGGACTTCCACGACCTGCGGGAGTACGTCCCCGGCGACGACGTGAAGGACATCGACTGGAAGGCGACGGCACGGTCCCGGAGCCTGCTGGTCAAGCGGTTCACCGCCGAGCGCCAGCATCTGGTGCTGCTGGCCATCTCCACGGGCCGGAGCATGGCGGCCCAGGCGACCGGCACCACGACCAAGCGCGACCTGGCGATCTTCACCGCCGGCCTGGTCGGCTGGCTGGGCGTGCGCCACGGCGACAAGGTCGCGGTCGCCTACGGCGACTCGGAGACCCAGAAGCTCACCAAGCCTGCCGACACCGAGGTCGCGCTCGAGCGGGCGCTGGGGCAGGCGCACGACGCCATCACCCCCGACGCCGCCGAGGCGGACATCGTCGCCGTCCTGCGCCACATCGCCACCAACGTACGCCGCCGGGCGATCCTGCTCGTCGTCACCGACGAGCACTCGGTCAGCGACGAGATGGCCGCGATCCTGCGCCGCCTCACCGTCCAGCACGAGGTGCTGGTCGCGGGCATCGACGACCTCGACCCCACCACCGCGGTGGCCGGCGGCGCACCGACCGTCGACGTCGACACCGTCGCGGCCCTGCCGGGATGGCTCAGCGGCGACGCGGTCCTCCAGGCGCAGTACGCCGAGCTGGCCGCTGCCGAGGAGCACGGCCTGCGCAGCACGCTGGACCGCCTCGGCATCGCCTACCAGCGGGTCCGCGACGACACCACCGCCATCGGCGCCGTCTTCCATCTCCTGGAGAGGCACCGTCATGCGCGCCGGTAGCGTCCCCGAGGAGTTCCAGCAGCCGCTGGCCCACTCGGGCTGGTGGCTGGTGCTCGCGCTCGCGCTGCTCGCCGGGGTGGCGCTCTACTACCTCGCCGTCATCCTGCTGACCCGCAAGCGCCGGACGGTCGTCGAGGTCGAGACGCCGTGGGTCCCCGAGCCGCGCGACCTGCGCGCCGAGCACCTGGCCGAGATCGACCGGATCGAGCGGGCGGTGCACCGTGGCGACGTACCGGCTCGGGTCGGTCACCAGCACCTCAGCCGCACCGTGCGCGACTACGTCGCCGAGGTCAGCCAGATCCCGGCCGACAAGATGGTCCTCGCCGACCTGAAGGCGACCGTACGCAGCGACCCCCGCACCCGTCCCCTGGCGATGGCCGTCGAGGTGATGTACCCGCCCGCCTTCGCCTCCGAGGAGGAGGGCCAGGCAGCCGAGCGCTTCCCCGAGGCACTGGGCCGGGCCCGGCAGGTGGTGACGACATGGACCTGAGATGGCCCGTCCTCGGCGTGATCATGCTGGTCGTCACGGTGATCGCCGTCGCCGCGATCGTCGTACTCGCCGCCCGGGTGCACCGCCGCCCGGCCGACGCCGTGCTTGTCGCCCACACCGAGCGCCTCAAGCGCCTCCCCCGGTTCCGGGAGCTCGCGACCCAGCAGCGCTGGCTGTCCTGGTGGCAGACCGCGGGGATCGCGCTCGCCGTGATCGGGTGCATCTGGCTGATCGCCCGGCCGCAGACCACCGACATCACCCAGAACCGCTACTCCACCCGCGACATCGTGCTCTGCCTGGACGCCTCGACCTCGATGTTCGACGAGGACACCCAGGTCACCCAGGCCTACTCCCAGCTCGTCGCCGGCCTCAACGGCGAGCGGGTCAGCCTGGTCCTGTGGAGCGACGCCGCGGTCACCGTCTTCCCCCTCACCGACGACTACGGCTGGGTGCAGGACGAGCTGGCCCGCGCCGGCCGGGCCTTCGCCCTCGGCGACCAGGAGTACGTCGCCGGCACCTACCTCGGCAAGGAGCGCGCCTCCCTGATCAGCGACGGGATCGTCTCCTGCGTCAAGCGCTTCGACCTGTCCAACCCCGAGCGCGGCCGGGCGGTCATCGTCGCCTCCGACAACGACCCGCAGGGCGGGCCGCCGGTCTACTCGCTGCCCGAGGCCACCGAGTTCGCCAAGGAGCGCGACGTCCAGCTCTACGGCATCGGCTCCGCCGACCTCAGCTTCCAGGAGGACAAGCGCGCCACCTTCGACAAGGCGATGACCGACACCGGCGGCACCTTCTCGCTGCTCGGTGACGACGGCTCGATCGAGTCGATCCTGGCCGGCATCGACCGGCTCTCGGCCGACGAGGTCGTCGAGCCGCCGAAGTACCAGGTCCGCGACGCTCCCGGCTGGCCGATCGCGACGATCGTCCTCGGGGTCCTGATGCTGATCGCCGGGTGGGTCTACGCCCTGGTCCGCTCCGGGCGGCTGTCCCCGGGCTCGCGGCCTCGCCCGACTCCCCCGCCGGCCCCGTGGCCCCAGCAGACTCGCCCACCGAGCGAGGTGGGCCGATGAGCGCCTTGGGGTGGCAGATCCTCACGCTCGTACGCCGCGTGCTGATCGTCCTGCTCACCGTCATCGTCCTGGTGCGGCCGAGCTGGGGCGCGGCGCCGTCGGAGATGCGTACGGCCGACCTCGATGTCCTCGTCGTGGTCGACCGCACCCGGTCGATGGTCGCCGAGGACGGGCCCGGCGGCGAGGCCCGGATGACGCAGCTCAAGAAGGACCTCAAGGCGCTCTCGGCGGCGCTGCCGTCGGTGCGGTTCGGGGCGATCACCTTCGGCGGCGAGGTCGTGCGCACCGAGATGCCGTTCACCTACGACACCACCGCCTTCAACGCCTGGGTCGACGGTCTCTACGCCGAGCGGGCCTTCGACGGGTCCGGCTCGATGGTCGACGCCCCGCGTGACGAGGTCATCTCGGCGCTCGAGCGCGACCAGGAGCGCTTCCCCGAGCGGCGCCGGATCGTGGTGTTCGCCTCCGACGGCGAGAACACCCGCGAGGGCGTCGACCAGCAGTCGTTCAGCGAGATCGACGACCTCTCCGCCGGCGGCGTGGTGCTCGGCTACGGCACCGAGGAGGGCGGCCGGATGCCGTGGGACGACGAACGCCCCCAGGACGGCTACCTCAAGGACGGCGAGGGCCAGGACGCCCGCTCCCGGATCGACCTGGCCAACCTGCGCGAGATCGCAGGTCAGATGGGTCTTCAGACACTTCACCGCACGACGAAGGAGACCAAGGAGATCGCCACCGAGGCCTCCACCTGGGACTCGGAGATGCTCACCGAGAAGACCTCCGCCGGCGGTGAGGTGTCCCGCGCCTGGATCTTCGGCTTCCCCCTGCTGGCACTCTTGCTGTGGGAACTGTGGGGCCACCGCCGCCGCGGGCACGAGGCCGAGGAGGTGCTGTCGTGACGCTGACCGAAACACCCGTCGAGGCCACCGAGCCGCAGCCCCCCGTACGCACCGCCCGCGAGCAGGTGCGACGCGCACTCCTGCTGGCCGGGATCGTGCCGGTCGTGATCGGGCTGGCCTTCCTGATGAAGGTGATCCTGATGGGCCACCACGACCGCGCGGGCCGCGAGGCCTGGGACCTGCGCGACGCCGCGACCGCGATGGAGCACTACTCCGCCAACCGTGAGCTCAACATCCTGCAGCCGTGGATCGCCCACTTCGACGCCGGCAACGCCGCCTTCCTCCTCGGCGAGAACGCCCGCGCGATCGCCTACTACGGCGAGGCCTTGGAGCGGGTGCCCGAGGACCACGAGTGCACCGTACGCATCAACATGTCGCTCACCCAGGAGGCGATCGGCGACCGCGCCCGCGACGCCGGCAACCAGCAGGGCGCGAAGGCTGCCTACGAGGAGGCGCTCGCCACGCTGAAGGAGGGCGACTGCCCCACCGACGCCGGCCAGGGCCCCGAGCAGTCCCAGCAGGGTGAGTCCGTCGAGGAGCGCCTCCAGGAGAAGCTGACCCCGAAGACGCCTATCAGGCCTGACCAGCAGGACGACCCGCCGGACCCGCCGCAGGACCAGAGCAAGAAGGAGGACAAGCTCGACAAGCGCAACGGCGACGGCGAGAGCTACCGCCGCGACGACGCCGACCTCGACGACTACGGCGGGTTCAGCGACGAGCCCCAGTGGTGAGGCACCTCAGCGCATGAGGGTCTGCGACGGTAGCTTCCCTCCTTGCGTCATCGCACTGAGTCCCGTCATCAGTCAAAGGGAAGCAGCAGTGACGCCGGTACGGCCACAGCCCCTCAGTGCGATTCAGCCGACGTCGTGAATCGTCACCCAGTCTCTTGATGATCGACCCAATCGTCGGCAAGAATTGTCGCATTCGGGTGAAGCGCTTCAAAGGCGCTGTATAAGCCTCGGCCCCAGCCAGAGCCTCGAAAATCGGCGAAGTTGATGGAAGGACATTCTTCAAGTCCGTCGATACTGAAAAGATCCGTGCAATTTTGCAGACGAATCTCCTGAAGGGATTCACAGGACCCGATACTCCACGTGCTACCGACGGAAGCCATTCCGTCTTTCATAAGAAGTGCCTCTTGTCGCGGAACGAAATCGCCAAACTCGTTACGGACATAGTTACCCGCATGGGACCGGATTCCTGACAGATTTCGAACGCTACTCGACGAGAGATCGAGCGCCTTCAGACTTTTCAATTCCTCGATGCCCGCAAGGGACGATAGTCTTCGCGTCTCTTGAATCTTCACTGTCTTCAGCCGTATCGAAGTCCGAAGAACCTCGAAGTTCCATGGAGGATTTGGGGAATCGGGAGTCAGACCCGGAACGACATCACCCCAGAGGTCCAAGTCGATCAAGTACGGCTGATCCGAAAGATTGTATGCGACAGAATGAGGCTCGTGAGTTCCGGTTGGCGCCTTAGTTCGAATCGACAAATGGCTCAGCCCCGATGGAAGAGTCACTCGAAAGGGGCTCGAAGTACTAATCACCAACCTGCGTAAGCAGTGGAGCCGAGATAGATCGAGATGGAAATTATTCCCGAATGTCACGTCAAGAAGACTTAGGCGCGAAACTTCGGGGATATTTCGGAATGGCCGATAGTCATCGATCCACGTGTTCAGAATCGATAGTACCTTTAGCGCGTCGACGGACTCTATCAATTTTGCTAGGGCTCCCTGCTTGGCCTCACCTACGGTTAAAGTCGATACACCCGTTAGCCTGGATGGAGTGCCGAACTCGGTGATCTTAGATGCATTGGGTATGTGAAGATCAGTCAAACCATCCAGGGCACCAAGAGCCCTGACATCAGACACCGCCCCTACCTTCGGTAGGCGAACTCTTCTTGTCTCGGTATGTGATTCGAGGTTTGATACATCGTCAACTGAGACAGCACCCTCAAGATCAATTGTTAGATAAGAGGCGCCGGGATCAAGCCAAGACAAATCCGTGACGGTGTCGCAGTGGCCGAGGACGACCTCACCGACATCGCCGACAAGTGAGAATGCGTCAGCCTCCCGCCTCGTAGGCACCACGAGACGGACCTTACTCAAATCTAGCGACGCCAGCACAAGTTCAGCATAGGCCCGGGCGTCGAACTGTCGCCAGGCATTGAGAATCGCCTCGAGGCAATCCTCGCTCCACTCCGACCTAGCGACTGCGGAAACCAATGACAGAGCAGCTTCGGATCGAATGCGAGCCGCGGTCAGAACGGCGGCCTTTGCCTGAGTTGCACTTGTCAGGTCGCTAATTAGGTCAATTGCACCAGGACCTAAGCTCGCAAGTAGAACGATCTCCTCATCTGTCTCTGGCGGTAACGAGTCCCGCAGTCGGGTCGAGACCTGCGCACGCAGCGCTGAGTCCGGATTTACTACACCACTGAGACAATCCGCCAAGCAGTAATCGAGACGGCGCCTTAGTTGCGGCTCAGTCGGTCGAGCCAATTCGAGCAGGTCCTCGACCATCGAAACGGCGTCATGCCTAGCTGCAAGATCAGAGTAATGCCCACAGACCTCGAACCATCCGGGACGCAGAGGATGGTCGACAAGCTCCCTCCTTAGGCCCTGGTTGTATATACGATGCGCAGCCAAGTACTCAAGGAATGTTCGGTGTACAAAATGAGCTTCTGAATCGCCCAGACGGGCGAAGACCCCACTTCTTCTTAAGAGATGTTCGACAGTCAAAGCGATGTCAATAATCGGTGATCGAATTGAATCCGTGAGGTCATCACCGTCAATGCGAACATAGAATGGTCGCGCGCCACGATCTTTAGGCGATATTGAGACCATGCTCCGTCCAGATCGGAACATCGCGAGCGCGATTCCGCCCAGAAGATCCATTTTATGGTCGAGCGTGAACGGAACCAACTCCGGCGGAATAAGTCCGCGGGACCTGTCGCGACCGTCGACCAATACGGCAAGCACCGATAGTATTAGACGCTTTCTACTTTGTGGCCCATCATCCGAACTGCTGGCATAGTAGGCGCAGAGCATCGCCGCAGTAAGTGGCGTCTCAGCAAGGTCAGAAAGCATCGGATCGTCGTTCAGCCTCCGCATAAGATCAGACTGCCTGGCGCGATATATATCTTTGACATTGGGTGGCGCAGTAAGACATTGTGCATCAAACCACTTCCTGACCAGAAGTTTCTCTTGCTCAATATCTAGGGGTTTCAATTCCACGGCGCTGTATTCAAGTTCGGACAGAAGCGAGAAGTCCAGTGCCTCTGGGCGAGTAGTAAGGATGATGTCGATATCGGGGTATTCGGACGAGAGAAATCTGACCCACTTTCTGGCGTCACCCCTCCTCTCCTCGCGAACCTCGTCGAGGCCGTCTAAGAATACGACTGCTCGCCCAGAGGCTAGAATGTTCTCTAGCCATCCTCCCGGCTGTGTTCCAAAAAGCGGCGAGACTCGAATCAAACTGTCCGCCGTAAGAGATTCGTTAGCAGTGTTCGATACCTGCCGTAGCGGCACAACTATCGGAATTCGCCCGACCCAATTTGATAACGCTGGAGGCAGATCGCGATTATCGCTTTGTGAGGTTGCAAGGCAGGTGGCGAGCCAACTGGTCAAGGTCGTCTTTCCTGACCCTGCTGTTCCCTTGACTGCGAGTCGCAAGCCACGCTTCAAGCGCCTTGACTCGTTGATGAGATCACCAATCGTTTCGGTCGCCACGCGGTCGTAGTCACGCAGGAAATCCGATGAATGCTTTGAACTGACGAGATGCGACTTCTCGCCCATTGCCTCAGGAGTGATCGGAAAAGACGTGGAAACATTTATGTACGCCAAATCCAACGCGACTCGGCGCAATGCAGGCGGTACATCGTCCAGGCCAAATAGCTCGATGTGTCCGTAGGTTATGGCTGTTTGATAAAGGAAGTTGGCCGTGAACTTCGAATTCTCATCCTCGGTCCCAATTCGGGCACTGGCCACGACCACTTGATTTAGCTCGCTAAGGATGCGGTCTGGTGCGTCTTTAGCGATGAGAAACGTCGAAAGACTAAGGTTCACTCCGAACTCGGGCATCGCGCATAGCACAGCGACGATTTGCCGTGATACGAGAATCGCAAGCGAATTCCCGTAAGAGCACGATTCCGGCGCCAGCATTGTAACCCGAAACTCATTGTTGAGATCCTCTTGGAGATTGCTGTACAAAGCGTCGGAGTTGAAGTTCAATGCTTCGATCGATGCGTAGTCGATGTCCGCGCTCTCGATTACCCGCGTTACAGCGTCAACCACTGCCACCTTCTCGTCCTCCGCAACCCGAACTTCACCTTTGTCGAAGTTTTTGAATTGCCGCTGCTGACGCCGTAGTGTGCGCTCGATCGTGTGGTTGACGGCCCCTCGCCGGCTCGTAACGTGATCACTTAGGACGCTGTAAGCCGACTGTATCCCTGTTTTTAAGATGTCGCTCTCTGGCACGTGCAACATCTGTAAGGCTTTCGTGGTTACGGCCGCCGCAAGGGGAATCCACTCGATTGCCATTTGCTCCTCCAGTTGCCAGCGTTGACCGCAGAGGGGGCGTTGTTGAGTCTAAGGCTCCCACTCTCAAAGAGATCGCGGAGGCGGATTTTGAAGTTTTCGTCGGTTTTGGGCACCCAGGCGTGGATACGCGCCGCCGTAATGTCGTTCGACTCGGCGCGACGTGGCTCTTCGCGGTGGGGACCGTCGCGGTTCTATCTCCGGCCCGTGCATGCCAGCGGCGATGTCGTCGGGACCGGAGCAAGACTGCGGGTGGGGCAGGTGGTCGGCGTGTGAGTACGGCGGCATTTGGCACGGACGCCGTTGAAGGACCCGTTGTCAGGGTCACGTGGTTGTTGGACTCCTGCCGAAGGACCTGAAGGTGTTCCGTCACCGCGGGGAGATTAGGGTGGACAGTTCCCCTGCCGACTGGACCACCATCGGCGTACTCGGAGCAGCGCTTCAGCGGCAGTGACGATCTCAAGGTCCGCCTTGGTGGACGGTCCTAAAATGCTTCATAACGCTCACCGCGCGACTGGGCTCGTCGTCGTGATTCACCTAGACAGCGGCATCACATGAGTCAGCGCATGAGGGTCTGCGACGGGAGCTCTTGGAACTGCGCCCGGTACGCCTGGGAGAAGCGGCCGAGGTGGAAGAAGCCCCACTGGGCGGCGATCGCGGTGACCGAGGTGGCGGTCGCGTCGGCGGCGAGCAGGTCGGAGTGGGCACGGTCGAGCCGGGTCCGCCGCCAGTACTCCAAGGGCGTCGTGTCGAGGTCGCGCTGGAACGCCTCCTGCAGCGTGCGGGTCGAGACGCCGACCTTCTGAGCGAGCTCGGCGACCTTCCAGGGGCGTTCGGGGTGGGCCTCGAGGAGGTCCACGGCCATGCGTACGGCTCGGGAGATCGTGGGCGTCGCACCCTCGGAGACGATCTCCAGGGACGTGTTGGCCTGGATCGTCAGCAGGCCGCCGATGAGCGCCTGCTCGTAGGGCGCGGCGACCAGCGGTGAGCTCATCAGCGAGCCACCGGCCTCGACGTTGTCGTAGGCCAGCCGGACCATCTTGAGCCAGTCGCGCACCTCGGGACGCCCGAGATCGAGCGTCGGGTCGAAGACGACCGGGCCGGAGCCACCGATGCCCGCGGCGGCCTCCTCGACGGCGCTGCGGCGGATGTAGACCTGCAGCTTCTCGCAGCCGTCGGACCAGAGCATGTCGACCGGCTCGGTCGGCGAGCCGATCGAGGCACGGGTGCGGTCGGCGAGGACGACGTGCTCACCGACCTTGACCTTGGCGCTGCCGGCCAACGGGAGCTGGATCAGGTAGAAGTCGTCGAAGGTGCCCGGGGTGATCCGCACCTCGTCGCCGTAGCGCATGTAGTTGAGCATCACGTCCTCGCCCAGCGGCGCGGCGTTGTGCACCATGTCGAGCTGCGAGCCGGCCTTCGTCAGCGCCAGGTAGTGGGCGCAGAAACGTTCCGCCACGGCTTCTCGAGCCTGGTCCACGTCAGTGGTGGCGACAACGGTGTGGCGGCTCAGCAGGGGACGGGGCAAGGGAGGCTCCTGGACCGTGGCTCGATTGACCGAAGAGCGTAGCGGAGCCGGCGCCGTGTCGACGCGAACACGGCGCAATCACTGTCTAAGGTCCCAGCCCAGGACCTCACCCGGTCGAGATGCCGGTCCCACCCAGGAAACCGGCATCTCGCGCCGTACTAGCTCCTCGCCGCCAGCTTCTCCACGAGCCTGGGAGTGACCGAGGCGTACGCCTTCGGGTTGATCGGCAGCAGCCACTGCGCTGCCTTGGTCAGCCTGCCGACGTCGAGGCCGACGTCCCCGAGGACCTCGTCGATGTTGTGCATCGAGAACGGAATGATGTTGGTGCCGCGGGCGTGGTGGCCGTCGGTACGCTCCCGCATCCAGGCGAGCCGGGCGGCGACGTGGGCCTCCATCTCCTCGACCGGCGGGACCTCGTGGCCGCCACCGAGGTGGGAGCCGATCCACACGGCGCTCATCTCGGCCGAGAGCGGTGAGAAGAACGAGGAGTTGTAGCCGGCGAAGGTCAGGTCCTTCACCCGCAACGGCAGGATCTGGCGGTAGAGCTGGTAGTCGCCGTTGTCGTCGGTGAGCTGGTCCTGGATCTCCTCGGAGAAGAACGGGAGCTCCTGCTTGAAGCCGGTCGCGGTCACCACGACGTCGGCAGGCACCGCGCGGCCGTTGGCGAGCTCGGCGTACGGCTTGCCGTCCTTGGTCACGAAGGCGGCGATCTCGGTGTCGCGCTCGACGGCGATGTCGCCGGCCTCGACGCCCTCGAAGAATCCCTCGGTGGCCAGCGAGACCGTCGAGCGGGCGATGTCGGTGAACTGGCCCTTCGGCAGCAGTCCGAGCTTCTTCAGCTTCAGCTGGCTGGAGGTGACCGACTCGACGCTGCCGACCATCGAACCGGCCATCTTCGAGCCGCCCGCGTGCAGCACCTTCTCGGCTCCACGGATGTTCTGGTAGGGGAAGAGCCCCTCCCCCATGCGCGTGAGCAGCAGCACCTTGTAGTTGAGGACGCCCTTGATCTTGCGCGGCATCTTCCACAGCAGCTGGCGCGCGACCACGGTGGTCGAGGACGCCTCCTTGGCGATCTCGACGGCCACGTCGCAGGCCGACTTCCCGTAGCCGACGACCACGACGTCCTTGCCCTTGACGGTCTCCAGGTCGTGCAGCTCGCTCGCCGCGAGGATCTGGCCGCCGGCGGCCTTCAGCTCCTCGACCCCGTCGTACGCAGGGGAGAACGGCTCCGAGAAGACACCACTGGCCACGACCAGGTGGTCGAAGTGCTCGGTCGTCTCGGCGTCGGCCCCCGCAGCGGAACTGGCTCGCGAGGTGAGGGCCCAGCCGCCCCCTCCAGCCGGCTGGGCGCTCAACACCTCGGTGGAGAGCCTGATCATCGGGGCGAGCTCGAACTTCTCGACGTACATCTCGAGGTAGCTCTGCACCTGCTCGCCGCTGAGCCACTCGGGGAACACCTTCGGCATCCTCAGGTCCGAGAGCGTGTAGGAGTCCTTGTTGTTCTGCGTCGTCAGGCCCGGGTAGCGACGGGTGCGGCTCCATACACCACCGACATCGGGCGTCTTCTCGAAGACGGTGATGTCGTGCCCGAGCTGGGTGAGCACCTTGGCCGAGGCAATACCTGCGAACCCGGCACCGATGACCGCGATCTTCACTTTTCTGTTTCCTCTCGCAGCGGGGTCTGCGTAGGCAAAACGCTAGAGAGGTCGAACAGCGCTCCGCTATCCAGGTTGCGCGAGAGGTATCCGGTTTGCGCGACGGATTGTCGCGCACACCGGTCTCAGCCCCGCAGGAGCTTGTAGACGATCACCGCCGCCGCGATCACGGCCACCCCGATGGCGATCTTCTTGCCGTAGTTCTTGATCAGCACCGGCACCACGGTCGCGCCCAGGTCGATCGCCTCGGGCTGCTTGGCATGCCTCGGCGCCTGCGGCGTCGACGCCGCGGCTGGCGACGGGGCTGTCGACGGGGCAGCCGGCGATGGTTCCGAGCTCTCCTCACCCACGGGCTCCGCCGCGGCCGGTGTCTCCGGGGTCACCGGAGCAGCCGGTGCCGACTTGGACTCCAGGCACGCGACGAACTGGCCGAGGAGCTTGTCGGAGACGTCCTGCATGACCCCACGACCGAACTGGGCGGGCTTGCCGGTGACGGCGAGGTCGGTGACGATCTCGACCCTCGTGCCGGTGCCCTCCGGAGCCATCGTCAGGGTCGCGTTGGCACCGGCGGTGCCGTTGCCGCGCTTGTCGCGCCCCTTGGCCTCGACGACCAGCTTCCGGGCGGTCTCGTCCTTCTCGATGAAGGTGCCGGAGCCGGCGTAGACCATGGCGATGGGACCGAGCTTGACCTTCACCGTGCCGGTGAAGGTGTCGCCCTCGACCGAGGTGACCTGGGCTCCCGGGAAGCATTCGGCGAGCGAGCCGATGTCCAGGAAGCTGTCCCAGGTCTCCTCGACCGAGGTCGGAACCGTGAACTGATGCGTCAGATCCACGCGTCAGCCCCCGAGCGCCTGCGTGATGGCCCGTCGCGCCAGCACCGTGACCAGGTGGCGCCGGTAGTCGGCGTCGCCGTTGAGGTCGGAGGGCGGCTCGGCGCCGTCCGCGGCCAGGGCCGCGGCGTTGCGTACGACCTCCTCGGTGGCCTGCTGGCCGATCAGCGCCTGCTCGACGCCGGCGGCCCGCAGCGGGGTCGAGCCCATGTTGGTGAGACCGATCGCCGCACCCTCGATCACGCCGCCGGAGACCTTGAGGGTCGCGCCGACCGCGCAGATCGGCCACTGGTGGGCGACCCGCACGAACTTCTCGTAGTGGGCCGTCCATCCGGTGTGCTTCGGGATGCGTACGCCGACCAGCAGCTCGTCCTCGGAGACGGCCGTCTCGAAGAGCCCCTGGAAGAACTCCGAGCCCGGGACGACCCGCTCGCCGGCCGGCCCGGCGATGACGAACTCGGCGTCCAGGGCCAGGGCCGGGGCTCCGAGATCGCCCGCCGGGTCGGCGTGGGCGAGCGCACCACCGAAGGTGCCGCGGTGGCGCACCTGCTCGTCGGCGACCGTCGCCGTGGCACGGGCGACCAGGGTCGCGTGCTCGGCGACCAGAGGATCGGCCGCGACGTCGCAGTGGCGCGTCATGGCGCCGATCAGGATCGAGTCACCCTCGTCGCGTACGCCCTTGAGGGAGTCGATGCGACCGAGGTCGATGACCCACTCCGGAGCGTTGAGGCGCATCCTCAGCACCGGTAGCAGGCTCTGTCCGCCGGCGATGATCTTGGCCTCGTCGCCGTACTGCGCGAGAGCCGCCAGGGCCTCCTCGACCGTGGTCGGGGCGACGTAGTCGAACGATGCGGGAATCACTGGACGTCTCCTTCCGTGCGGTCGACGTTCCCGGACATGCCCGTCGACGGATCGAAGTGTGCGGCGGCCGCGCCGGTGGTCTCGCCGCCGGCCGAGCCCTCGTTGATCGCCCGCCACACCCGCTCCGGCGTGCAGGGCATGGCCACGTCGTGCACGCCCAGCGGGCGCAGCGCGTCGACGACCGCGTTGACCACGGCCGGGGTGGAGGCGATCGTGCCGGCCTCACCGACGCCCTTGGTGCCGAGCGTGTTGGTGGTCGCCGGCGAGGTGGTGTGGTCGATCTCGAAGCTGATCGTGTCGGCGGCGGTCGGGAGCAGGTAGTCGACGAAGGACCCGGCGACCAGCGTGCCGGCGTCGTCATAGACGGCGTCCTCCCACAGCGCCTGGGCGATGCCCTGGACGAGTCCACCGTGGACCTGACCTGCGACGATGAGCGGGTTGATGATGTTGCCGATGTCGTCGCAGCAGACGTACTTCCGCATCTTCACCTGCCCGGTCTCGGTGTCGACCTCCATCGCGCACAGGTGGGTGCCGTGCGGGAAGTTGAAGTTCTCCGGGTCGAAGGTGGCCTCGGAGTCGAGGTTGGCCTCGACGCCGTCGGGCAGGTTGTGCGCCGCGAAGACCGCGGTGGACAGCTCGCCGATCGACATGCCCTGGTCGGTGCCGCGCACCGTCCACCTGCCACCGGTGAACTCCAGGTCGTCGACGCTCGCCTCGAGCAGGTGGGCCGCGATCGGCTTGGCCTTCTCGAGCACCTTGTCGGCCGCCCTGACCAGCGCCTCGCCACCCACGACCAGCGACCGGGACCCGTAGGTGTCGTAGCCCTTCGCCGCGATCTGGGTGTCGCCGTGCAGCACCTCGACGTCCTCGAACGGTACGCCGAGACGGTCCGCCACGATCTGGCTGAACGCCGTCTCGTGCCCCTGACCGTGCGCGCTCGCACCGGTGATGACCTCGACCTTGCCGGTCGGCGTCATCCGCACCTGGGCGTGCTCCCAGCCGCCGGCGCCGTAGTCGAGGCTGCCGAGGACCCGCGACGGAGCCAGGCCGCACATCTCGGTGAAGGTCGAGACGCCGATGCCGAGCTGGACCGGGTCGTTGTTCGCCCGTCGCTGCTGCTGCTCGGCACGGAGCTCGTCGTAGCCGAAGAGCTCCTTCGCCTTGGCCGTCGCCGCCTCATAGTTGCCGCTGTCATAGGTGAGCCCCGCGACGGTCGTGAACGGGAACTCCTCGTGCGTGATCCAGTTCTTCTCCCGGATCTCGAGCGGGTCGACCCCGACCTCGGCGGCCAGCTCGTCCATCAGCCGCTCGACGGCGTACGTCGCCTCCGGCCGCCCCGCGCCGCGGTAGGCGTCGGTCCAAGTGGTGTTGGTGAAGTGGGTCTGGCAGTTGAACTGGTAGGCCGGGAACTTGTAGATCGCGTTGAACATGAACGCCCCGAGCACCGGGACGCCACCGCCGACGATGGCGACGTAGGCGCCCAGGTTGGCATCGAGCTCGACCTTGAGGCCGGTGACCTGACCGTCCTTCGTGGCCGAGAGGGTCAGCTTCTGGATCTGGTCGCGGCCGTGGTGGGCGCTGAGGAGGGACTCCGAGCGCGTCTCGGTGTACTTCACGGGCTTGCCGAGCCGGCGGGCCAGCGCGAAGACGATCATCTCCTCCGGCGTCTGCTGGAGCTTGCCGCCGAAGCCGCCGCCGACGTCGGGCGCGATCACCCGGATCTTCGACTCGGGCACCCCGGTGGTCGCGGCGAAGGCGAACCGCAGGATGTGCGGGATCTGGGTGGCGCTCCACACGGTGATCTGCTCACCGGTCGGGTCGCACACGACGCTGCGCGGCTCCATGAACGCCGGGATCAGGCGCTGCTGGCGGTAGGTCCGCTCGATCACGATCCCGTCGTCGCGGGCCGCCGAGATGGCCTCGTCGACGCTGCCGCCCGTGCCGGCCTGCGCGCTGTCGAAGACCCACAGCGCGGACTTGTTGGTGCCGAGGTCGGGGTGGGCGAGCACCTCATCCTTGACCGCGTCCTCGAGGGAGACGACCGCGGGGAGCTCCTCGTAGTCGACCTCGACCATCTCGGCGGCGTCGCGGGCAGCCGCCGCGGACCGGGCGGCCACGACCGCCACGATCTCGCCGGCGAAGGTGACCCGGTCGGTGGCGATCGGCGGGTGGGCCGGCGTCTTCTGGTCGGGCGTGATCGGCCAGGCGTTGATGCAGACGCCGAGGGTCTCGTCGAAGTCGCCGGCGGCCAGCACGGTCACCACGCCCTCGGCGTCGGCCGCGGCGCTGGTGTCGATGCCGGTGATGCGAGCGTGGGCGAAGGGGCTGCGCACCATCGCCAGGTGCAGCATCCCGGGCAGGTTGATGTTGTCGGTCCAGCGGGTCCGGCCGGTGATCAGGCGCGCGTCCTCCTTGCGGCGCCGGTCGCGGCCGATCTCGTTGGTCTGCTCCGGACGAGCCTCTACGGCGGTCACAGCGCGTCCACCTCCTCGGTCGCGCCGCGCGGGCTGGCGGCGGTGGCCAGGTGGCCGCTGGCGTACTGCACCGCGCGGACGATGTTGTGGTAGCCCGTGCAGCGGCACAGGTTGCCCTCGATGCCCTCGCGGATCTCCTCCTCGCTGGGCTGCGGGTTGCGCTTGAGCAGGTCGACCGACTGCATGATCATGCCGGGCGTACAGAACCCGCACTGCAGGCCGTGACACTCCCGGAACGCTTCCTGGACGGGGTGGAGGTCGCCCTCGACCGTGTCGGCGAGGCCCTCGATCGTGGTCACCTCGCACCCGTCGGCCTGCACCGCGAGCACGTTGCACGACTTCACCGAGTCGCCGTCGAGATGGACCGTGCAGGCGCCGCAGTTGCTGGTGTCGCAACCGATCACCGTGCCGGTCTTGCCGAGTCCTTCGCGCAGATACTGCACGAGCAGTGTCCGCGGTTCGACGTCGTCGGTGACCTTCATACCGTCGACGCGCATGCTGATCCGGGCCATGTTGTCTCCCTGCCAGACGTCACTGTGTGGGCCAGATCACAGTAGGACGCGCAGGGTTGGGCTCCGGTTGGCTGCTGCCGCCGGTTACCTCTTCTTGGTCAGCGGCTGGCAGCCAAACGTGCCCTGAGCAGGGGCAACGCGGGGTGAGCGCTGCCGCCGAGGCGCCGCAGACAGACGTCGACCACCTCGGTGTCGTACGGAGCCAGCTCGCTGTAGCGCAGCACCGCATCCGGCTGCGGGTCGGCGATCAGCGCCTCGCGCAGCGCGACCGCGACGTACTCGGCCATCTCGGCCAGCGCCGGGCTGTTGGTGCCGGGCAGGAGATCACCGCCGTACGCCTCCACCGCGGCCGCCACGCGACCGTGCCGGATCAGCGTCAGCACCTGATCGACGTCGGTCGCGACCGGCATCAGCAGACGGTAGGGCCTGGAGGCGACCTGGCCGCCGAGAGCATGGCGCAGGTGGGAGACCTCGGCCTTGAGCGTGGAGAAGGTGACCGCCTGGTCGCCGTAGACCATGGCGTGCAGCCGCTCCAGCGAGAGCCCCTCGGGGTGGAGCGCGAGCAGGGCGAGGATCTCGGTCTGGCGGCGGTTGAGCAGCAGCCGCTGCCCGTCGAGCCAGGTCTCCGCGGTGCCCAGCAGGGTCAGCACCAGGCCGGGCTCGGCGATCGCCTCGTCCGCCCGCGGGGTCGGGATCTTCGGCAGCGCGCCCTCGATGAGGCGCGCCATCACCCGGGCCGTGGCCATCCCGATCGGGTGGGTGCGGTCCCAGGTCGTGGAGAGGTCAAGGACACCGAGGTGCGTGCCGGTGACCGGGTCGTGGAGAGGCGCGGCCCAGCAGACCCAGTTGTGCACGACCTCGGCGTAGTGCTCGGGACCGAAGACCATCGACGGGGAGTTGGTGCGGTTGGCGAGGTCGAGCGCGTTGGTGCCGGCGCTCTCGTCGTCCCAGCGGCCGCCCGGCACGAAGTTGACCGACTCCGCCTTGTGGCGCATCACCCGGCCGCCGTAGGTCCACAGCACCCGGGTGTCGGGGTCGGTGACGGCGATGACGAGGTCACCGTCGTCGGCGGTGCACCGCAGCTCCTCCTCGACCCGTTCGACGGCGACCTGGAGCGGCGACCCGCGCCACATCTCCCGGGTCTCGTCCTCGTCCGCCAGCGGCGCCTCGCGCACGTCGGGCTTGATGGCCGTCGCCGAGCGCGTCCAGCTGGTCAGGATCTCCGGTCGCACGAAGTCCTCGGCGGCGTCGCCGCTCTCCACAAAGGCGGTCCACGCCCGCGCCGCGCTGATGCGACGCTCCTGCAGATCGCTACGGACCATCAGATCCCCCTTCGGAGTCCGGCCTCTCGAGGCTCGGTCCTGCCAAGGTAGCACCCTGTGACGTACCTCACGATCCCCTCAGTGGTACCTGATGAGCGTCAGCGGTACTCCACGTCCTGGTGGATCCGGCCGTGCGTCGAGGCGAGGCGCTCACCGGAGCCGCCCCAACGGCCCGCGATGATCTCGGCGGCGATGGAGATGGCGGTCTCCTCCGGCGTACGGGCGCCGAGATCGAGGCCGATCGGGCTGCTCAGCCGGGCGATCTCCTCCTCGGTGAGACCGGCCTCCTGAAGCCGGGCGAGGCGGTCCTCGTGGGTGCGGCGGGAGCCCATCGCACCGACGTAGGCGATGTCGGGGAGGCGGAGCGCGACCTCGAGGAGAGGTACGTCGAACTTCGGGTCGTGGGTGAGGACGGCGATCACGGTGCGCCGGTCGATGCGGCCCGCCTCGACCTCGGCGCCGAGGTAGCGGTGGGGCCAGTCGACGACGACCTCGTCGGCGGAGGGGAAGCGCGAGTTCGTGGCGAAGACCGGGCGGGCGTCGCAGACGGTGACGTGGTAGCCGAGGAACGCGCCGACCCGGGCGACGGCGGCGGCGAAGTCGATCGCACCGAAGACGAGCATCCGGGGCTTGGGCGCGAAGGACCACACGAAGACGCGCATGCCCTCGCCGCGGCGCTCGCCGTCGATGCCGTAGGAGAGCGTCTGGTTGGTGCCGTGGGCCAGGAGCCCGAGGGCGTCGTCGTGGACGGCGTCGTCCATCCGGGCGCTCCCCAGGGATCCTTTGACACCTTCGGGACGGATCAGGACGCGGCGCCCGAGGATCTCGGGGTCGGGATGCTCGATGACGGTCGCGAGGGCGACGGGGGTGCCGCTGCGTACGTCCTCGGCGAGCTCGCCGAGCTCCGGGAAGGTCTCCTTCGACACCTTCTCGACGAAGACGTCGAGGATGCCGCCGCAGGTCAGGCCGACCGCGAACGCGTCGTCGTCGGAGACGCCGTAGCGGTGGAGCTCCGGGACGCCGGACTCGGCGACCTCGCGGGCGACCTCGTAGACGGCGCCCTCGACGCAGCCGCCGGAGACCGAGCCGACCGCGGCGTCGTCGGGACCGACGAGCATCGACGCGCCCGGCGGCCTGGGCGCCGACTGGAACGTCGCGACCACGGTGGCCACCGCCACGGTCTCGCCGGCGTCCCACCACTTCATCAGATCGTCGAGTACGTCACGCACGCGCGATCACCTCCACCAGATCCTCGTACGTCGCCAGCGAATGTCCGGCGACGAAGTCGTCCACGTGCGGAAGCACCGCGACGATGCCTCGCTGCAGCGGCTCATATCCAACCTTGCCACGGTGTGGGTTGACCCACACCACGCGATGGGCGAGGCGGTGCAGCCTCGCCGTCTGCTCCTGGAGGAGCGCGGGGTCGCCGCGCTCCCAGCCGTCGCTCGCGATGACCACCACCGCGCCTCGGGCCAGTCCCTGATGTCGCTGCAGGAACGCCTGCAGGTTGTCGCCGAGCCGGGTGCCGCCCGACCAGTCGGGCACCGTCTCACCGGCCGCGACGAGCGCCCGGTCGGGGTCGCGGTGGCGCAGCGCGCGGGTGACGTTGGTGAGCCTGGTGCCCATCGTGAACACCGCGCCGCTCCCGGTCGTCGAGGTCACCCGGTGGGCGACCCGCAGCAGCACGTCGGCGTAGGAGCTCATCGACCCCGACACGTCGATCAGCCACACCACGCGGCGCGGCCGCTCGCCGCGCCTGCGGTAGTGGATCCCCGCCGGCTCGCCGAGGTGTCGCAGGCTGGCCCGCAGGGTGCGGTGGGCGTCGACGCGGCCCCGTCGCCACTGCTCCTGCCGTGGTGTCCTTCTTCGCGGCGCCCGCGGGCGGAGCCGGGCGATCAGCGCGGCCACCCGCTCCTGCTCGGCCGGGTCGAGGTCGGCGACGTCGCGGTGGCGCAGGGTCTCGATCTCACTCGCGCGGGCCCGGATGACGTCGCCCTCCCCCTCCCCCATGTCGTCGCCGTCCTGCGGCTCGGTCTCGGGGAGACTGGAGGTGACCGATGCGGTACGCGGCGGCCCCTGTGGCCTCGGCAGCGTCGCCGTCGGCCCGAACCAGGCCTCGAAGACCTGGTCGTAGCGGCGCAGGTCGTCGGGGCCGGCGCACAGCGTCGCCCGTCCGGCGGTGTAGGTGGCGACCGGGTCTCCGGCGCCGACGATCGCGGTCGCCTGCAGGAAGCCGTGGGCGCGGTCCTGGGTCACCTGCACCCCGGCCGCGCGGAGGGCTCGGGTGAAGCCGAGGAGGATCTCGGGTCCGTCGTGTTCTACGGTCACGTCAGCAGCCGATCCAGGGCGGCTCGGACGCGATCGGCGTCCTCGCGGTGCTTGACGAGCGCGCCGAGCGTGGCGGCGGCGCTCTCCAGGTTCATCTCGGTCGTGCCGAGGTGGTGCAGGGCGCGGGCCCAGTCGAGGGTCTCGGCGACCCCCGGAGGCTTGAGCAGGGCGTTCGCACCCTCGGCGCCGCGCAGCTGCTGGACCACCGTGACCACCTGGCGGGCGAGCTCCTCGGCGACCTCGGGGGCTCGGCTGCGTACGATCTCGATCTCGCGGTCCAGGCCCGGGTGGTCGATCCAGTGGTAGAGGCAGCGGCGCTTGAGGGCGTCGTGGAGCTCGCGGGTGCGGTTGGAGGTGAGCACGACGACCGGAGGAACCGCCGCGGCGACCGTCCCGAACTCGGGGATCGTCACCTGGTAGGTGGACAGCACCTCGAGCAGGAACGCCTCGAACTCGTCGTCGGCCCGGTCGACCTCGTCGACGAGCAGCACCGACGGTGACTGCCGCAGCGCCGCCAGCACCGGACGGGCCAGCAGGAACCGCTCGTCGTAGAGCGACTTCTCGGCCTCCTCCACCTCGCCCGCACTACCGGCCGCCTCGAGGGCGCGCAGGTGCAGGATCTGGCGGGCGAAGTCCCAGTCGTAGAGCGCCTGGGTGGCGTCGATCCCCTCGTAGCACTGCAGCCGTACGAGCGGCAGGTCGAGCGCCTCGGCGACGGCCTCGGCGAGCGCCGTCTTGCCGGTGCCGGGTTCACCCTCGAGCAGGAGCGGACGCTGCATCCTGAGCGCGAGGAACGTCACCGTCGCCAGCTCCGGGTCGGCCAGGTATCCCGTCGCCGCCAGGCGGTCGGCGATCTCCCGGGGCGTCAGGTCCATGACCTGAGCCTAGAACGCGAAGCGTTGGCTGAGGGTTGGACAGCCTCTTACGAGGGTAGGGGCGAGTCGCCGATCAGCGGCGGTCGACGTCGGCCCCGCCGGCCAGGTCGCCGCACTCCACCAGGCGTACGTCATGAGCCTCGAGATAGCCCCGGGCGCCCTGGTCCCCGACAGCTGCCTCGATGACCCCGTCCCAGTGGTCGCGCCCGATCAGCACCGGATGACCGGGAACCCCGTGGTAGGCGGCCCGCGCCAGCCCGGCCGACGAGTCTGTGCCGGTGGTCGAGCTTGTCGAGACCACCCGAGCCACCACGTCGGCACCCACGTCGGGCAGGTCGACCAGATGAACCACGGCAGCCTGTACGTCGGGGCCGAGAGCCTCCAGCCCGCCCCGCAGCGAGGCCCCCATGCCCTCGTCCCAGTCCTCGGCGACGGCGACCCGTTGGTCGGCCGGGAGCAGCGCCCGAGCCTCCTCGGCGGATGCTCCGAGCACGACGAGCACGTCGTCGCAGCCGCCCTCGCGCAGGACCCCGATCGAGCGGACCAGCCAGTCGTCGACGAGCGCCTTCGGCTTGCCCATCCGGCGCCCCGCGCCGGCGGCCAGGAGGAGCCCGGAGATCACTTGAACGCGGCGGTGTAGAGCTTCTGCAGCTTCGGGCTCTTGACGTCGCTGTAGCCGCAGCCGATGACCTCGGCGTCGCCCTGGGCCGCGACCAGGTAGTTCTTGCCCTTCTCGAACTCGGGCATCGGGATCGTGCTCGGCGCGGGCAGGACGATCCGGACGGTGTCGGTGCCGCCGAAGCCGTCGGCGTACATCCAGGTCTTGACCTTCAGCACGGCCTCGCTCTCGCTCACGCTCTCGGCGGTGCCCTCGAAGGCCAGCGCGGCGTTCTGGGAGAGCCACTTCGACGTGGGCGGGAGGCAGCGGGCGGCATCGGCGACGACGGTCAGCTCGGTCGTCCCCGCGCCGCCTGCCGGGGCGGAGGCCGACGGGACCGGCGCGGTCTCGGTGACGGTCGCGGTCGGCGAGGGTGGCTTGGCGTCCGGGTCCTCGGCGGTGTCGTCGGAGCCGAGGAGGCCGAAGGAGGCGACGACGGCGACGAGCACGACCGCGACGGCGATGACGGCCGCGAGCCAGCGCCATGGTGACCGCGGCGGCTGCATCCCGGTCTTCGGTCCGACGTCCACACTCATGCCGCCATCATGCCTCACCGCTGGGTGTCATCCATGGACCCGGTTGACACACGCAGGCGGGGCCCTGGTCTCGAAGACCCTGACCCCGCCCGCCGCTGCAGAACTTCACCCGGACACTTCCTTGGGCTTCAAAGCCCCCCAGATCCAGACGCTTCCCCGCAGTCGGCCACTGTGTGGAGCACCCATGTTGCGTTACCGAGCTGTTGTCGAGACAGTGTCGAAAGTCCCCAAAAGGATGGGACCGCTGGACCCCTCTGCTCCGTCTGGTCAGGTCATCCCAGATGACGATCGAGGAACCCGATCACCCGCCTGATCGAGAGGTCCCACTGCGGCCCGAAGGCATGCTGCTCGCCTTCGTAGACCCACAGCCGCTGACGTACGCCAGCGCTCTCCATCAGGTCCCTCGTGGTGTAGGCCCACCGGATCGGGCAGGACTCGTCGTCGGTCCCGTGATGCATCTGGACCGGGACCTCGATGCGGTCGAAGTACGTCCGGGCCGAAAGACCCGCCCAGAACTCCGGCTCGCGCTCCGGGTCCCCGTGCTGCCGGTAGAGCCGGGCCACCTCCTCGGGCCGCGACGGCACCGCCCACCGGTTGATGTTGTCGACGATGTCCGAGGACACCGACGCGTACGTCACCCCAGCACGCACCAGGCCGGGCTGGGCGACGAGCGCGTTCATCACCACGGCCCCGCCCATGGAGCGGCCGAGCAGCGCGGTGCGGTCGGGGTCGACGTACGGAAGCCTCTTCATCGCCTGGACGGCGTTGATGGTGTCGCGGGTGTAGCCGAGGCGGCTCTCGTCCTCCTCGGTCCCTTCGGGGATGGGCGAGGATCCGGCGTGGCCGCGGTAGTCGGTGTGCAGGACGACGTAGCCCTCCCGGGCCAGCCGGTCCTGCTCGCGCCTCAGGCCCTGCCCGGTGACGTAGATGTCGGTGTCGATGTGGCCGTGGGCGAGGACCACGCCGGGGAACCGCCCCTCGCCGCGCGGCCGGAGGAGCACCCCGGTGATCGTCAGCGGCCCGCTCGGGTAGCTGACCTCGAAGCGCCGGTAGGCGTCCGTGCTGCCCGACTCCCGCAGCACCGTCACCTCGCCGCCCGGGAACTCCTCGCGCATCAGCTGCGGCAGCGAGACCCTGTCGGTCACCGGCGGCAGCGTCTCCGACGGGCTCGGGGAGGGTGCGGCCGACGAAGCCGGCGCTGACACCGACGGCGCCGCTGTCCGCGACGGCGGCGTAGCGGCCGGCTCTCCGCCACAGCCGGCGAGGAGCACAGCCGAGATCGCCAGCGCCGACGCCGCCTTCAGGCCCATGTCGTCGAGGGTAGCCCTGACCTCCACGGCCCTCGGGAAAACGAACAGGTGCCCCCGCCGGTCGGCGGGGGCACCTACGTGTGCTCTAGCGGAAGAGGCTCAGAAGCCCATGCCGCCCATGTCACCCATGCCACCGGTCGGGTCGCCAGCGGCGGCCTTCTCCGGCTTGTCGGCCACGACGGCCTCGGTGGTGAGGAACAGCGCGGCGATCGACGCGGCGTTCTGCAGCGCGGAGCGGGTCACCTTGGCGGGGTCGATGATGCCGGCCTGGAGCAGGTCGACGTACTCGCCCGTGGCCGCGTTGAGGCCCTGGCCGACCGGAAGACCGGCGACCTTCTCCGCCACGACGCCGCCCTCGAGGCCGGCGTTGATGGCGATCTGCTTCAGCGGCGCCGAGATGGCGGCCTTGACGATCGAGGCACCGGTGGCCTCGTCGCCCTCGAGCTCGAGCTTCTCGAACGCGGTGGTCGCGGCCTGGATCAGCGCGACACCACCACCGGGGAGGATGCCCTCCTCGACAGCAGCCTTCGCGTTGCGGACGGCGTCCTCGATGCGGTGCTTGCGCTCCTTGAGCTCGACCTCGGTGGCCGCGCCGACCTTGATGACGGCCACGCCGCCGGCCAGCTTGGCGAGGCGCTCCTGCAGCTTCTCGCGGTCGTAGTCGGAGTCCGACTTCTCGATCTCGGCGCGGATCTGGTTGACCCGGCCCTCGATCTGACCCTGGTCGCCCGAACCCTCGACGATGGTGGTCTCGTCCTTGGTGATGACGACCTTGCGGGCCTGGCCGAGCAGCTCGATGCCGGCGGTCTCCAGGGAGAGGCCGACCTCCTCGGAGATGACCTGGCCACCGGTGAGGATGGCGATGTCCTGCAGCATGGCCTTGCGGCGGTCACCGAAGCCCGGGGCCTTGACGGCGACGGACTTGAAGGTGCCCTTGATCTTGTTGACGACCAGCGTCGAGAGAGCCTCGCCGTCGACGTCCTCGGCCAGGATGACCAGCGGCTTGCCGGTCTGCATGACCTTCTCCAGGACCGGGATCAGGTCCTTGACGCTGGAGATCTTCGAGTTGACGATCAGGATGTACGGGTCGTCGAGGACGGTCTCCATACGCTCCGGGTCGGTCACGAAGTAGGCCGAGATGTAGCCCTTGTCGAAGCGCATACCCTCGGTCAGCTCGAGGTCGAGCCCGAAGGTGTTCGACTCCTCGACGGTGATGACGCCTTCCTTGCCGACCTTGTCCATCGCCTCGGCGATGATCTCGCCGACGGTGGTGTCAGCAGCCGAGATCGAGGCGGTAGCAGCGATCTGCTCCTTGGTCTCGATGTCCTTGGCCTGGGCGAGCAGCTGCTCGGAGACGGCGTCGACGGCCGCCTCGATGCCACGCTTCAGGCCGGCCGGGTTGGCACCCGCGGCGACGTTGCGCAGGCCCTCGCGGACCAGCGCCTGGGCGAGAACGGTCGCGGTCGTCGTGCCGTCACCGGCGACGTCGTCGGTCTTCTTCGCGACCTCCTTGACCAGCTCGGCACCGATCTTCTCGTAGGGGTCCTCGAGCTCGATCTCCTTGGCGATGGACACACCATCGTTGGTGATCGTGGGGGCGCCCCACTTCTTCTCGAGCACGACGTTGCGGCCCTTGGGACCGAGGGTGACCTTGACGGCGTCGGCGAGGGTGTTGAGACCCTTCTCCAGACCCCGACGGGCCTCCTCGTTGAAAGCGATGAGCTTCGGCATTGCTCCTGCGATCCTTCACTTGGGAAGTTCGTTGGATCCGGTCCGATGGGTTGCCCGCGACGGACGACGCCACTCCCGGCAGAACCCTTCCCTGCCGCTCGCGACGCCTCAACGTCACCGGTCCGGTTGTTGTCACTCTCATGGTAAGAGTGCCAGCCTCATGTTTAGCACTCGACCCCTGCGAGTGCAAGAAGATCGGGGCGGCGACGGTCAGAGAGACTTCGCGAGCTCCGCGAACTCGAGGTCGTCGCGCAGCGGCACGCCGAAGCGCTCGTCGCCGTAGGGGAACGGCTCGAAGCGCCCCGTACGCCGGAACCCCCGCCGCTCGTAGAACGCGATCAGGTCCTCGCGCTGTCGGATCACCGTCATCCGGATCTCCTCGGCGCCCCACTCGATCGCGATCCGCTCGGCCTCGGCCATCACGGCCTTGCCGACACCGGCCCCCTGCAGGCCCGGCGCGACGGAGAACATGCCGAAATAGACGTACGCCTCGCGCTTCTGCAGCTGGCAGCAGGCCACGATCTCCCCCGACCGCGCGGCGGCCGGTTCGGCGACCAGGAGCCGGGAGCCCGGCGCGGTGATGACCTCGCGTACGCCCTCCGGGTCGGTGCGCTGGCCGGCGAGCAGGTCGGCCTCGGTGGTCCAGCCGGCGCGGGAGGCATCACCGCGGTAGGCCGACTCGATCAGCCCGACCAGGGCATCCACGTCGGAAAAGGTGGCGTCACGGAAGGTCAGCTCAGGCACGTCGCCGAGGATAGTCGGGGTCAGCGCCCGCTGGTCGAGCCGTGAGGCCGCCTGCGGCCGAGCGTGTCGAGACCAACACAGTCCTGTCGTGTGCCGGGGGAGACCGTGTTGGTCTCGACACGGATTCGTTCGTTCCTCACGAATCCGGCTCGACCAGCGGGGAAACGGCTCGACCAGCGGCGTGGCTGTCTTCAGGCGGGCAGGTCCGGCAGCGCGGACCGCCGCAGCCAGGCGTCGAAGAGCGGGGTGAGGTCGCGGCCGCAGACCTCGGCCGCGAGCGCCTCGAAGTCGGCGGTGGTGACCGAGCCGCCGCCGTGTCGGGCGACCCAGGTGCGCAGGATCCGGAAGAAGGAGTCGTCCCCGACCGTGCGGCGCAGCGCGTGCAGGGTGAGCGCTCCACGCTTGTAGACCCGGTCGTCGAACATGTCCGCGGAACCGGGGTCGGCGAGGACCAGGTCCTGCGGCAGCGCGGCGAGCCGACGGTGGTGGTGGCGTGCGTGCTCGCCGCAGGCGCGGCCTCCGGAGGTGTCCGACCACAGCCACTCGCTGTAGCAGGCGAAGCCCTCGTGCAGCCAGATGTCGCGCCACTCGCGCAGGGTCACCGCGTTGCCGAACCACTGGTGGGCGAGCTCGTGGGCCACGAGGCGTACCTCCGACCACTCGCCGGTGAGGTGGTTGCGCCCGAAGGTCGACAGCGACTGCGACTCGAGGGGGATCTCGAGCTCGTCGTCGGTGACCACGACGGAGTAGGAGGCGAACGGGTAGGGCCCGAAGACGGAGGTGAAGTAGGCCATCATCTCCCGCTGCCGCCCGAAGGAGGCCTCGAACCCGGCGCTGGCGTCGACCGGGTACGCAGCCCGGATCGGCACCCGGCCGCCCGGCCCTTCGGTGGGCGCGATGTCGATGACCCGGTAGCTCCCGATCTGCACCGTGGCGAGATAGGTCGCCATCGGCTCGGCCTCCCAGTAGCGCCAGGTCTCCCCGCTGCCGCGGCGTACGCGGGAGGTCAGCTCGCCGTTGGAGACCACCGCATAGCCGGGCGCCGTGGTCACGCTGATCGCGTAGCGGGCCTTGTCGGAGGGCCGGTCGTTGCACGGGAACCAGGTGGGCGCACCATGCGGCTGACCGGCGACGATGACACCGTCGTCGAGCTCCTCCCAGCCGGCGTCGCCGTGGTGCGGCAGCACCACCGGGCGGGGCTTGCCGGAGTACCTGACCGTGATCACGAACTCCTCGCCCGCCGCGATCCGCGAGCGGAGGTTCAGGACCAGACGGTGGTCGCGGTGGCTCCACTTGGCCGGCGGACGGCCGTCGATCGCCACCTTCTGCACGCGCAGGTAGGCGAGGTCGAGGACGACGCGGTTGATGTCGTCGACCGCGACCGCACGGATCGTGGCTGTGCCCGTGAGCCGGTTGCCGACCAGGTCGTAGGTGAGGTCGAGGTCGTAGTGGGTCGCGCTCCACGACGGGTCCCCGTGTCCCGGGAGGTAAGGGTCGGCGGTGGGGAGCTTCGGCACGGCGGTCATCGTAGGGGCACCCGCTCAGCCGGCCTGGTCCCAGGGACCGATCGGGTTGCCGATCCACAGCGTCTTGTCCGGGAGGCTCTCCCCGCGCATCACCAGCGAGACCGGGCCGACGACCGCGTGCCGGCCGATGGCGGCGGCGGGCAGGATCACCGAGTTGGGGCCGAGCGTGGCGCCTCTCCTGAGCGTGACCGTGTCGAGGGCCAGCACACGGTCGTGGAAGAGATGGGTCTGCACGACGGTGCCGGCGTTGACGGTGGCGCCGTCGCCGAGCTCGACCAGGTCGGTCTCGGGGAGCCAGTGGGTCTCGATCCACACACCGCGGCCGATCCGCGCCCCGAGCGCACGGAACCACAGGTTGAGCACCGGGGTGCCCGACACGGCACCGGTGAACCAGGGCGCGGCGAGCACCTCGACGAAGGTGTCGGCCAGCTCGTTCGCCCACACGAACCAGCTCCACAGCGGGTGCGAGCCCGCCCGGATCCTGCCCACGAGCAGCCACTTCGCCACCACGGTGATGCCGGCCGCGACCGCTCCGGCGGCCGCGAGCACCGGTCCGGTGACCAGGGCCGCGACGAGCAGGCCGGTCGCCTCCCAGATCACGATCAGTGCGTAGGCCACCCCGGCGTAGAGCAGCGCCGCGAGCGTCTGCGGCACCAGCCGGGCCAGCTCGACGAGCGCCCGGGCGACCTTGAGGCGTGCCGGCGGGTCATAGGTACGTCCCGAGTCGGCCTCGCCGGCCGCGCGGCGCAGCGGCGCGGGCGGTGAGCCGAGCCAGCTCTCGCCCTTCTGCGCCCGCTTGCGACGGGGAGCCGCGCTGAGCACGGCGACCAGGGAGGCCTTCGGGACCTTGCGGCCGGGCGCGGCCATGCCCGAGTTGCCGACGAAGGCGCGCTTGCCGATCTTCACCCGCTCGACCCGCAGCCAGCCGCCGCCGAGCTCGTAGCCGCCGATCAGGGTGTCGTCGGCGAGGAAGCTCTGGTCGTTGACCTGGGTCAGCCCGGGGATCATCAGCACCGTCGACGCCTCGACGTGCTTGCCGATCCTGGCGCCGAGCGCCCGCAGCCACAGCGGCGTCAGTGTCGAGGAGTAGAGCGGGAAGAGCCAGGTGCGCGCCTCGTCGAGCACCTGCATGGTCGACCAGACCGCGACACCGGCCAGGCTGCGTACGGGATGTACGCCGGGGCGGATCGCCAGGCCGGCGAGCCGCACCACCGCCCAGATCAGGGTGGCCAGGGTGAGGAAGCCGGCCACCACCGCGACCGGGCTCCAGGCGAGCAGCGGTCCGATGTCGGCGTAGGAGCCGGGCACCCCGGCCAGGGCGACGCCGACGAGGACGCCGACGCCGACGGCGACCGCGGGGAGCAGGGCGAGCACGGCCGCGGCGATGCCGTAGAGGAGCATCCAGACTCGGGCCCGTGCCTGCGGCGGCTGCCAGGGCCCACGCGCCTCGCGGGCGGCGCGGACGGCCGGCGAACCCGACCAGAACTCGCCCACCGGCACCGTGCCGAAGACCGCGGACCCGGGTCCGACCTCGGCGTCGTCGCCGACCCGGGTGCCGGGCAGCAGTGTCGACCGCGCCCCCACCCGGGCGCGATCGCCCACCGAGACCTCGCCGAGATGGAGCACGTCGCCCTCGATCCAGTGACCGGAGAGGTCGACCTCCTGCTCGATCGAGCAGCCCTTGCCGAGCGTGAGCATGCCGGTGACCGGCGGCAGGCTGTGCAGGTCGACGTTCTTGCCCATCCGCACGCCGAGCAGCCGGGCGTACCAGAGCATCCACGGCGCCCCGGCCAGTCCGTGCGCCCCGAGCTCGTCGACGGCGTGCGTGGCCAGCCAGAGCCGCAGATGGACCTTGCCGCCGCGCGGGTGCTGCCCGGGACGTACGCCGCGCAGGATCAGCCGCGCCGCACCCGCGGCGAGCAGCATCCGTCCGGGCGGGGTCAGGAAGGCGAGGGCGGCCGGGACGAGGACCCACCAGCTGAGCGAGGGCAGCCAGGGCGCCCACGGCTGCGCGAGCGTCGTCCCGAGCGCGATCCAGGTCAGCCAGCGAGGCGCGGCCAGGCAGCGCAGCAGGATCGTGGCGACCACCTGCGCGACCTGGGTCTCGAGACGTACCGCCGGCACCTCGCGCTCGGAGACCGCCGCCGAGCTGTCCAGCTCGTCGACATAGGCGGCCAGCGCACCCAGGCTCGGCCGGTCGTAGACGTCACCGAGCGCGACCTCCGGGAAGCGCTCCCGGATCAGGCTGACGATCTGGGCCGCGGTCAGGCTGCCGCCGCCGAGGTCGAAGAAGTCCGCCTTCGGCCCGGAGACCTCGGCGCCGAGCACGTCGTTCCACAGCCCGGCCAGCCAGGCCTCGGTGTCGCTCAGCCCCTCCCCCGCGCCCGCCGTGGACGCCAGCGGCCACGGCAGCGCGTCGCGATCGACCTTCCCGCTGGTACGCGTCGGGAGGCTGTCGACCACGGCCAGCCGCGGCACCAGGGCCGCCGGCATGTCGGCCCGCAGCCTCGCGACGGAGGCGGCCTGGTCGAAGGTCTCGTCGACCGTGACGTAGCCGACGAGCAGGCTGTTGCCGGCCGTACTCTTCCGCACCGCGGCCGCAGCCCCGACGACACCGTCGAGCTGCAGCAGGGCGCTGTCGATCTCGCCGAGCTCGATCCGCCGGCCACCGAGCTTGATCTGGTCGTCGGCGCGGCCGCCGAAGAGCAGCCCGGCAGGGTCGTTGACGACCAGGTCGCCCGATCGGTAGGCGCGCTCCCAGCCGAGGGTCGGCATCGGTGCGTACTTCTCGGCGTCCTTGGCCGCGTCCAGGTAGCGCGCCAGGCCGACGCCGCCGATGATCAGCTCGCCGGTCTCGCCCTCGGGGACCGGGATGCCCGTCGCCGGGTCGACGACGGCGAGGTCCCAGCCGTCGAGCGGGAGACCGATCCGCACCGGCCCCTCCGCGCTCAGGCGGGCGCCACAGGCGACCACCGTGGCCTCGGTCGGACCGTAGGTGTTCCACACCTCCCGGTCGGGCGTGACCAGGCGGGCGGCGAGCTCGGGCGGGATCGCCTCGCCGCCGGTGATCAGCAGCCGGACCCGGTCGAGCGAGGACGGCGGCCACAGCGCGACGAGCGTCGGCACCGTCGAGACGATCGTGATCTGGTTGGCGACCAGCCACGGGCCGACATCGACCCCGGAGCGCACCAGCGCCCGCGGCGCCGGGACCAGGCAGGCGCCGTAGCGCCAGGCCAGCCAGATCTCCTCGCAGCTCGCGTCGAAGGCGACCGAGAGGCCGGCCATCACCCGGTCGCCGACCCCGATCGGGGCGTCCCGGAGGAAGAGGCGCGATTCGGCGTCGACGAACGCGGCGGCGTTGCGGTGGGTGACCGCGACCCCCTTCGGCGTACCGGTCGACCCGGAGGTGAAGATCACCCAGGCGTCGTCGCCGGTCGACGGCTCCTCCGGCTCGCGTGCCTCGCGGGGCCCGGCCGCCGTGGTGACCCGCAGGTCGTTCGTCACGACCGCCGCGACCTGCGCCTCCCCGAAGACCAGCCGCGCCCGCTCCTCGGGGTCGTCGGCGTCGACCGGCACGTAGGCGGCTCCCGCGCAGAGGATGCCGAGGATCGCGACGTACAGGTCGGTGGTGCCGCTCGCGATCCGCAGCCCGACCTTGTCCCCGGGCCCGATCCCGGCAGCGTTCAGCTCGGCGGCCAGCCCGTCGGCGGCCTCCTCGAGCTCTGCGTACGTCAGCAGGCCGTTGCCCGCCTCGACGGCCGGCTCCTCGGGCACCTGGGCAGCGGTGGCCCGGAAGATGTCGACGAGAGTCCGGGGCTCAGGCGCGAGATCGCCTCGCAGCAGGGGATCGTTCACGCGACCACGTCCGTAGCGCAAGCGCCATCATACGGACGCGGTCGCGTGAGGCTTGGATGGTTCACTCGCTGACGCTCGCTCACACGCGGAGCCTTCCGGGGTCAGTTGAACGGATGCCATACATCTTCCGTCCTTCTCGGTGTCGATTTGGCCTTGTCCCACCCGTCATCCCCGGTGACAGACTCACACCGAGACGAGAAGGGGAACCCACGATGACCAGATACATGGTGCTGCTGCCGACGAACGAGGCCTTCTGGGCCGAGTCGACGCCGGAGGAGAAGGCCGCCGGGTACGAGGTGCACGGCAAGTTCGCCAAGCTGCTCGCCGAGCGCGGCCACAAGGTCACCGGCGGCGCCGAGCTCCACCACTCCAGCAAGGCCAAGACGCTGCGTAAGCAGGGCGGCGAGGTGGTGATCACCGACGGCCCGTACGCCGAGACCGTCGAGCACGTGACCGGCTTCTACACGATCGAGACCGACGACGTCGCCGACATGCTCGAGTGCTGCAAGGTGCTCGCCGAGCTCGAGACGGCGCTCGAGGTCCGCGAGATCGTCGAGCACGGGGAGATGTGATGAGGTATCTCCTCCTTCTCGGCGGCCCCGACCACCACGCCCGCTGGGACGCCCTCCCCGAGAAGCAGAAGCAGGCCGCGTACGCCGACTTCGGTGCGTTCGCGAAGGCGGTCGCCGAGCGCGGCGAGCTGATCGACGGCGACGCCCTCCAGCCCGCCACCACGGCGCGGACCGTCCACGAGGACGGCGCCGTGACCGAAGGCCCGTTCGCGGAGTCGGTCGAGCAGCTGGGCGGCTACTACGTGATCGACGTGCCCGCGATCGACGACGCCGTGGCCCTGGCGAAGCTGCTGCCGAAGTACTTCGCCGTCGAGATCCGGCCCACCCAGGGAGTGCAGATCCGATGACCCGCTACTACCTGCTCATCCCCAACGTCGAGGCCGAGTGGCAGGCCAAGACGGAGGCGGAGAAGGATGCGCTGTTCGCCGTGCACGAGAAGTTCGCGGCGCTGCTCGCCGAGCGCGGCCACACCGTTCTGAAGGGCTACGGCGCCGCGCTCGCCGTTCCGTCGACGGCCGTGACCGTACGGTCCTCCGGGATCACCGACGGGCCCTACACCGAGACGGCCGAGCACCTGGCCGGGCTCTACGTCGTGGAGTCCGAGGACCGCGACGACCTGGCCGAGTGCTGCCGGCTGCTCGCCACGGTCGAGTCGGCGATCGAGATCCGGGCGACGGACTAGCCACGCGATGCTGGAGACGCTGCTGCGCGACGAGTGGGGCCGCCTGCTGGCCCTGCTCGTCGCGCAGTTCCGCCGTCTCGACCTGGCCGAGGAAGGCCTCGCCGACGCCTTCGAAGCCGCCGCCGCGCGCTGGCCGGCCGACGGCGAGCCGGACAACGGCCCCGCCTGGCTGCTCACGACCGCTCGCCGGCGGATCGTCGACCGGATGCGCTCGGAGGAGGTGCTGGCTCGCAAGATGCCGTTGCTCGTGGTCGACGCCGGGCTCACCCAGGAGGCCCAGCAGGTGATGGCCACGGTGCCGGCCGAGGCCGGTGGCGAAGCGGTCACCGACGAGCGGCTGCGGCTGGTGCTGCTCTGCGCCCACCCGACGCTGTCCCGTGAGGCGGCCGCGGCACTGACCCTCCGGCTGGTCCTCGGCGTCTCCACCGAGGACATCGGGCGGCTGTTCCTCCAGTCGAAGGCGACCATGGCGGCGCGGCTGACCCGGGCGCGCAAGCGGCTCGCGGGCGCCTCCTTCGAGGTGCCCACGGACCTCGCCGACCTGCGGGAACGGGTCGGCATCGTCGCCGAGGTCGCCTATCTCGCGTTCACGGCGGGCTATGCGCCCGGCACCGGCCCCGACGTCGTACGCAGCGACCTGGCCGGCGAGGCGATCCGGCTGGTCCGCGTGCTGCGGGCGGTGCTCCCGGCGCCGGACCCGGAGGTCGACGCTCTGCTCGCCCTGATGCTCCTGCAGCACTCGCGCCGGGACGCGCGGCTCGGGGCCGACGGGGGCCTGGTGCTGCTCCCCGACCAGGACCGGACGGCCTGGCGCCTGGAGGAGATCGCCGAGGCGCTCGCGATCCTCACCCCGCTCGCCCATGCAGCACCGGCACCCTATCTGCTCCAGGCGCTGATCGCCGCGGAGCACGCGGTCGCGCCCAGCTCCGAGGCGACCGCGTGGGACCGCATCGTCGAGCGCTACGACGAGCTGCTCACGCTGCGCGACACCCCGGTCGTACGTCTCAACCGGGCCGTCGCGGTGGCCGAGGTCTCCGGCGCCGAGGCCGGACTGAAGGAGCTGGACTCGGTCGCCCTGCCGGGGCACCGGCTGCCTGCCGTACGTGCGCAGCTGCTGGAGCGGTCGGGGCGCGACCGGGACGCGATCGAGGCCTACGAGGAGGCGATCGCGCTCTGCGCGCACGGCCCGGAGCAGGCCGATCTCGCCCGACGACGGGACGCCCTGCAAGGTTTTGCATCCCGACCGGTAGACGAGAACACGTTCTAGTTGCCACACTCGGTGCTGTGACCCCGATCACTCTTCCGGACATCATCGAGGCGATGGCCGACGCCGTCCCCGACCGCACCGCCGTGTTCACGATGGAACACGCCTACAGCTTCGCCGAGATCGACGAGCGCGCGAGCCGGCTGGCCAACCACCTCATCGCGCAGGGCATCGAGCCGGGCGACCACGTCGCCGTCCACTCCCGCAACCGGATCGAGTGGGTCGACGCCTTCTACGGGTGCATGAAGGCGCGGGCCGTGCCGATCAACATCAACCACAAGTACCTCCACGACGAGCTCGACCACCTCTACCGCAACTCCGACGCGGTGATGGCGATCATCGGACCCGAGCACGTCGAGGCGGTCGCCGCGCTCGGGCTCGGGATCCCGACGCTGGTGCTGGGCGAGGAGTACGACGCCGCGGTCGCCGCCGCGTCCAAGGAGCGCCCGGACATCGAGCGCAGCCCCGACGACCGCTACGTCATCTACACCGGCGGCACCACCGGGATGCCGAAGGGCGTCGTGTGGCGCCAGGAGGACATCATCCGGGCCGCACTGAACGCGAGCCGGTTTGGAGCGCCCTTCGACACCGTCGAGCAGCTCGCCGAGGAGGCCGCCGCGCAGGAGACGCCGATGGTGCTGCTGGCCTGCGGCCCGATGATGCACGGCGGCAGCCAGTGGATCATGGGCAACGGCCATGTCGCCGGCTGCACGGTCTCGCTCTACACCGAGCCGGCCTGGTCGGCCGAGACGATCCTCGACCTCGTCCAGGCCGCCGGGGTCAACTCGCTCACCTTCCTCGGTGACGCGATGGGCCGGCCGGTCGCCGAGGCGATCCTGCGCGAGCCGGAGCGGTGGGACCTGAGCAGCCTGTTCGCCGTCTCGAACGGCGCCGCACCGCTCTCCGCAGGCGTCCGCGCCCAGCTCCGGGAGGCGCTGCCGGGCCGCTACATCCTCGACTCCTACGGCGCCTCGGAGTCCGGGGCGACCGGCATGCAGGTCGACGAGGGCAAGGACGGCGCGCAGGCCGCGCCGAAGTTCCAGGTCGGGATGGACGTGCAGGTCTTCGACACCGAGCTGAAGCCGTGCGCGCCGGGCGAGACCGGGATGCTCGCCCGCACCGGCTCGATCCCGCTGGGCTACTACAACGACCCGGTCAAGACCGCGGCGACCTTCAAGGAGGTCGACGGGCAGCGCTGGTCGATCCCGGGCGACTTCGCACGGCGCGAGGAGGACGGCTCGATCACCGTCCTGGGGCGCGGCTCGGGCTGCATCAACACCGGCGGCGAGAAGGTCTTCCCCGAGGAGGTCGAGGCGGTCCTGCTGCGTCACCCGGACGTCTTCGACACCGCGGTCGTCGGCACGCCGCACGAGCGCTGGGGCCAGCAGGTCACCGCTCTCGTGCAGCTCCGCGAGGGCGCCGCGACCTCGATCGACGCGCTCCGGGAGCACTGCCGCAGCCTGATCTCGGCCTACAAGGTGCCCAAGGACATCCTGCTCGTGGAGCGAGTCCCCCGCACGCCCGTGAGCAAGGTGGACTATCGTGCGAGCGCTACGGTCGCTACCGAGCTGCTCGAGGCGCGTACGTGACGACCGGCTGATCCGACGTACGGTTCGGTGCCGTACGGCCCTCTATCAACTGGAAGGCACATACGCCCTGTGTCCGCCGTGATCCCCCTCACACTGCCCGACATCCTGGAAGCGATGGCCGATGCGATCCCCGACCGCACCGCAGTCATCACCACCGAGCGCGCCTACACGTACGCCGAGATCGACGAGCGTGCCACGCGCCTGGCCAACCACCTGCTGAGCGTCGGCCTCGAGCCGGGTGCCCAGGTCGCCGTCCACGCGACCAACCGGATCGAATGGGTCGACGCCCTCTACGGGTGCCTCAAGGCCCGCACGATCCCGGTCAACATCAACCACGCCTACCGGCGTGACGAGCTCGCCAGGACGTACGCCGCCACCGACTGCGTCGCGGCCATCGTCTCCCCCGAGTTCACCGACGACCTCGACGAGCTCGAGCTGAAGCTGGACCACCGGGTCGTCCTCGGCCCGGACTACGACGCCAAGGTCGCCGCGGCGTCCAAGGAGCGGCCGACGGTCGGGCGTACGCCCGGCGACTGGCACATCATCTTCACCACCGGCACCACCGGCACCCCGAAGGGTGCGGTCTGGCGCCAGGAGGACCTGATCTGGGCGGCGCTGAACACCGTCCGCCGCAACGCGCCGATCCCGTCGGTCGAGGGGCTCGCCGCGGAGGCGGCCGCCCGCGACTCGGGCGTCGTCCTGCTCGCCGGTGGACCGCTGCTGCACGGCCAGAGCCAGCTGCTGCTCCTGCGGGCGCTGGTCGCCGGTGGCACCGCGGTGCTCGACACCTCCGAGTCGTTCTCGGCCGAGGCGTTCCTCGACCTCGCCGAGAAGTCTGGTGCCACCGCGATCACCCTCCTCGGTGACGCCCAGGCGCGTCCGGTGGCCGCCGCCCGCCTCGTCGGCAAGAAGCGCTGGCCGCTGCACTCGCTGGCGGGCGTCTCCAACACCGCGGCACCGCTCTCCGACGGCGTCCTCGCCGTCCTGCGCAACGCGTTCGCCCGCCGCGTCATCGTCGACTCCTACGGCACCCTGGAGACCGGCGTCACCGGCTCCCGCGCCGACGACGGCTCGCCGCTCGCGCCCGGTGAGGCGCGGTTCATGGTGGGCCCGGAGGTGGAGGTCTTCAACCCCGACCTCACCCCGGCGGCTCCCGGCGTCGAGGGGCTGCTGGCCCGCTCCGGCCCGGCCGCGCTCGGCTACTACAAGGACAACGCCCGCTCCGCCACCGCGATCAAGCTGATCGACAACCGGCGCTGGACCTTCCCCGGCGACCTCGCCCGTCGCGAGGAGGACGGCTCGATCACCCTGCTCGGCCGGGCCGCGACTTTGGTGCGGACCGGTGATCTCGAGATCCACCCGGAGACGATCGAGGGCGTGCTCCTCGCCCACGACGACGTCGTCGACGCCGCCGTCTTCGGCATGCCCCACCCGCGCTGGGGCCAGCAGGTCGCGGCGCTGGTGCAGCTGACCCCGGGCTCCGAGATCGCCGCCGCCGACCTGCGCAAGCACGCCCGATCGGTGCTCGGGGACTCTCACGAGCCCAAGCTCGTCCTGCTGGTCGAGTCGGTGCCGCGTACGCCGGCGGGGACCGTCGACTACCGCGCCGCCACCGGCCTCACCGCCGACCTGCTCAGCACCGGCGGCAAGCGTGCCGACGAGGCCGACCCCGAGTAGCCCGAGCTGGCGCAACTGTCCCGCCACCACACGCCGAGTCGGCGCAACTGTCCCGCCACCACACGCCGAGTCGGCGCAACTGTCCCAGCTGCTTGGGACAGTTGCGCCGACTCGGCGCGATTTTTCGGGACTGACGCGCCGGGTCAGGGCTGCCGGTCCGGGTCGTCCGGGGCAGGCGGCTCTTCCGCCTCGGGCGGGAGCTCGGGGAGGTGGTGGCCGAACGGGACCCGCTCGAGCTGGCCGAGGGCGGCCAGGACGGAGGGCAGCATCGCCTTGGCGGTGCGCTTGTAGCCCATCGCGCTGGGGTGGAAGTGGTCGATGGCGAACATCTCGTCGGGGTTCGTGATGAAGAACGGGCCGACGACGTCGGAGAGCGAGACGACGTGGGCACCCCGAGCCAGCGCGGTCTCACGCTGGCCGTCGGCCAGCTGCTTGGCGATCCTGCGGCCAAGCGAGCGCAGCGGCTGCGGCAGCGGCCGCACCGCACCGACGTCCGGGCAGGTTCCGACGACCACCTCGGCGCCGCGCTCGCGCAACGCGTCGATGACCTCACCGAGCACGCGGGTGGAGTCCTTCTGCGGCACCCGGTGCGTGACGTCGTTCCCGCCCACGATGACCACCGCGACGTCGGGCCGGTAGCGCTCCGGCAGCGACTCGAGCTGGGCCGGGACCATCGAGGTCTCGGCCCCGACCACCGCGGCCGTACGCAGCCGCACCGGCCGCTGCAGCGCCTTGGCCGTGCCCTTGGCCAGCCGGGCGCCGAGGGTGCCGCCCCTGGTCTCCGCGCCCAGCCCGGCGGCGATCGAGTCGCCGAGGATCAGGAGCTCGACCGGCGTACCTCCGTAGGTCTTCTTGTAGACCTTGTCGGCGTCGATCGCCTCCTCGCCGAGAGGCTTGCCGATCACGTCGCGCGCGTGCGCCGCCTGTCTCTTCAGCAACGTCACGAACCCGGCACCGGCCGCCGCCCCGACCACGCCGATCGCGCCGGCGACTCCGGCGGTGGCGGCGACCATACCGAGCCACCTGGCCTCTTCACTCGTCTTCGCGCTGCTCACATCCCTTATCTGTAGCGCACGAGTGTGAACGCGAAGCCAACCTACGCCTGGGAGAGCCCGGCTTCCTCGAAGGCGTCGTAGTTCGGGGCGATGGTGGCGCGGGGGCCGACGATGCCGCTGACCGCGTCGAGGGTCTTGAGGCCGTGGCCGGTGTTGATGATCACCGTCTCCAGGCTCGGGTCGAGCGCGCCGGTCTCGACGAGCTTCTTGGTGACCGCGAGTGTGGTGCCACCGGCGGTCTCGGTGAAGATGCCCTCGGTGCGGGCCAGGAGCACGATCGCCGCGCGGATCTCGTCGTCGGTGACCTCCTCGACCGCGCCGCCGGAGGAGCGGGTGGCGTCGAGGACGTAGATGCCGTCGGCCGGGTTGCCGATGGCCAGCGACTTGGCGATGGTGTCGGGCTTGACCGGGCGGATCGCGTCGACGCCGGCCTTGAAGGCGGTCGCGACCGGGTTGCAGCCGGTCGCCTGGGCACCGAAGATCCGGTAGGGCTTCTCCTCGACCAGACCGAGCTTGATCAGCTCCTTGAAGGCCTTGTCGACCTTGGTCAGCTGGGATCCGGAGGCCACCGGGATGACGATCTGGTCGGGCAGGCGCCAGCCGAGCTGCTCGGCGATCTCGAAGCCGAGGGTCTTGGAGCCCTCGGCGTAGAAGGGACGTACGTTGACGTTCACGAACGCCCAGCCGTCCTCCTCCGCGGCGATCTCCTGGGCGAGCTTGTTGACGTCGTCGTAGTTGCCGTCGACGGCGATCAGGTTGTCGGTGAAGACGGCCGAGTTGACCTGCTTGGGCTGCTCGAGGTTGCTGGGGATGAAGACCGCGGTCGGGATCCCGGCGCGGGCACCGGCAGCAGCAACGGCGTTGGCCAGGTTGCCGGTCGAGGGGCAGGCGAAGACCTTGGCGTCGAGCTCGCGGGCGGCGCTCAGCGCGCAGGCGACCACGCGGTCCTTGAACGAGTTGGTCGGGTTGGTCGAGTCGTCCTTCACCCAGATCTTCTCGACGCCGAGCTCACGCGCGAGGTTCTTCGCGTCCAGCAGCCGGGTGAAGCCGGGCTCGGTGTTGGGGCTCTGCTCGATGTCGTCGGGCACCGGCAGCAGCGCCTTGTAGCGCCAGATGTTGCGGGGTCCGGCCTCGATCTCCTCGCGGGTCACGGCCGGGAAGTCATAGGCCACCTCCAGTGGCCCGAAACACTCCGGACAGGCGTAGTGCGGACCGAGGTCGATCTGGTTGCCGCACTCCCGGCACGACAGCGCCGAGGCGTTGCCGAAAGCACCCTCGCGCAGGCCCTTCGTCTCCGTGGTCGCAGCGCTCATGAGAAACCTCCTCCTCATCTTCCCCGATCACGTCTCTCGCGCCGGGCCGGAATTAGCACCTGCTCCGCGCCCTGCCCGTGGTCGGGAGGAGGCTCGCGGTCGGTTGCCGGGACTTCACTGGGCCGTTCCCTCAGTCCCTCTCGATGAGCAGTAGCGATCGTACGGCAGGTATCCGGCGCCCCACACACTCGGGTTCCACTCCGCGGACCAACCGTCCGCTATCTGGACAAACCAGCTCAGCGGGCGCGGACTACATGCGAGCTGCCCGCTCGATGCACGAGGCATCGAGCGGGCAGCATCCGGAACGATCCGGTCAGGCAGCAGCCACCGTGCTCTGCGTGGTGGCGTCTCCCTCGGCGGGCGCCAGGGCGCCGCGTACGACGTCCCTGACATCGCTCACCAGGTTGATCTTCAGCGCCTGCTTCACGTCCTCCGGCACCTCATCGAGGTCGGGCTCGTTGCGCTGGGGCACGAAGACCTCGGTCAGACCGGCCCGCTGGGCGGCGAGCAGCTTCTGCTTGAGACCACCGATGGGCAGCACCCGGCCGGAGAGGGAGACCTCACCGGTCATGCCGACCTCGCTGCGCACCGGGCGACCGGTCGCCAGCGAGGTGAGCGCGGTGACCATCGTGATGCCGGCGCTCGGGCCGTCCTTCGGAACCGCACCCGCGGGAACGTGGACGTGCAGCGTACGGTCGAGCACGGCCGGGTCGACGCCCAGCTCCGCGGCGTGCGAGCGGACGAAGGAGAGCGCGATCTGCGCGGACTCCTTCATCACGTCGCCGAGCTGACCGGTGATGTTCAGCCCGGTCTGCCCGTCGGACGCCGACGCCTCGATGAAGAGCACATCCCCACCGAGCCCGGTGACGGCGAGTCCCGTGGCGACCCCCGGGACCGACGTACGCTCCGCCGACTCCGGCGTGAACCGGGGCCGTCCGACGAGGTCCTTGAGGTTGTCCAGGTCGACCTCGACGTGCTCCGTGCCGGTGGCCAGCTTCGTCGCCGCCTTGCGCAGCGCCTTGGCGATGAGCCGCTCGAGCTGGCGTACGCCCGCCTCGCGGGTGTAGTTCGCGGCCAGCTCACGCAGCGCCTCGTCGGCGACCGTGACCTCCTCGGCGGTCACCGCGGCACGCTCGAGCTGCCGGGGCAGCAGGAAGTCGCGGGCGATGGCAACCTTGTCGTCCTCGGTGTAGCCGTCGATCGTGACCAGCTCCATCCGGTCCAGCAGCGCGCTCGGGATCTGCTCCACGACGTTGGCCGTCGCGATGAAGAGCACGTCGGAGAGGTCCAGGTCGAGCTCGAGGTAGTGGTCGCGGAAGGTGTGGTTCTGCGCCGGGTCGAGCACCTCGAGCAGCGCGGCCGCGGGGTCACCCCGGTAGTCGGAGCCGACCTTGTCGACCTCGTCGAGGAGCACGACCGGGTTCATCGAGCCGGCCTCCTTGATGGCCCGCACGATCCGGCCGGGCAGCGCACCGACGTAGGTGCGCCGGTGACCGCGGATCTCGGCCTCGTCGCGGACACCACCCAGCGCGACCCGGACGAACTTCCGTCCGAGCGAGCGCGCCACCGACTCACCGAGCGAGGTCTTGCCGACTCCCGGAGGACCGGCCAGCAGCACCACGGCACCCGAGCCGCGTCCGCCGATGACCTGCAGGCCACGCTCGGCCCGCCGGGCCCTGACCGCCAGGTACTCGACGATCCGGTCCTTGACCTCCTCGAGGCCGTGGTGGTCGGCGTCGAGCACCTCGCGGGCGGCGGTCACGTCGGTGGAGTCCTCGGTGACCACGCCCCAGGGCAGCTCCAGCACGGTGTCGAGCCAGGTGCGGATCCACGCGGTCTCCGGGTTCTGCTCGGAGCCACGCTCGAGCTTGTCGACCTCGCGCAGCGCGGCCTCGCGTACGGCCTCGGGGAGGTCGGCGGCCTCGACGCGGGCCCGGTAGTCCTCGGAGCCCTCGGGCTCGCCCTCGCCGAGCTCCTTGCGGATCGCGGCGAGCTGCTGACGCAGCAGGAACTCCCGCTGCGTCTTCTCCATGCCCTCGCGGACGTCCTCGGCGATCTTGTCGCTGACCTCGGACTCGGCGATGTGGTCCTTGGCCCAGGCGATCACCTTCTCGAGCCGCTCCTCGACGTCCGGCGTCTCCAGCAGCTCGCGCTTGGCCTCGTCGTCGAGGTAGGGCGCGTAGCCGGCGGTGTCGGCGATCTCGGACGGCTCGGTGAGCCGGTTGACCTGGTCGATGACCGGCCAGGCCTCACGGCGCTGCAGCACCGCGACGACCAGCCGCTTGTACTCCTCGGCCAGCTCCTTCGCGTGCTCCGTGGTGGTCTCGGTGGCGGGCTCGACCTCGACCCACAGCGCGGCACCGGGTCCGGTCACGCCGGAGCCGATCTTCGCGCGGCCGACGGCCCTCAGCACCGCCGCGGGCTCACCGCCGCGGAAACGGCCGACGCGCTCGATCGTGGCGACAGCGCCGTACGTCGCGTACCGGTCCCCCAGCCGCGGCGCCACCAGCAGCCGGCTCTCCGAGCCGGCTCGGGCGGCATCGACGGCAGCCTGCGCGGCCTCGTCGAGCTCGATGGGCACGACCATCCCCGGCAGGACCACGGCATCCGAGACGAACAGCACAGGAAGCTTGTCCATGCGGACCCTCCTAGAAAGTTGAGTGATACTGGCTCAACTTCTGAGGGCAACCGGATGTTCCCTCCGGTTAGCGTGTTCGCTGTCAGCGGACGCTGTCGTCAGCCAACCGGCGCAGCAGCCCCAGCACACCCTCCGGCCCGGCGACCTCGAGGTCGGCCAGCCCGGCGAGCGGGCCACGGTCGGGCCCGGCGTGGGAGTAGACGAGCAGCGTCGGCGACCCGGTGGTCTTTCCCCAGGCCTTGACGGCCTCGAACGCCTCGATGTCACCCAGGTCGTCACCGCCGAACAGGATCGCGCCCGGCTCGACCACCGAGATCAGCGTCTCGATGGCGTGGCCCTTGTGCATGCCGGGGGCGCGCACCTCGATGACCTGCTTGCCGGGCTCGATCATCAGCCCGTGCTCGGCAGCCAGCTCGGTCAACGGCGGAAGCAGGCGCGCGGCGACACCGTCCGGGTCGGGGAACCGACGGGTGTGGACCCCGACGGCCAGGCCCTTCTCCTCGATGTAGGCGTCCTGCGCCCCGTGCGCGGCGAGCACCGCCGGCAGCGCCTCCTCGAAGGCACCCAGCCCCTCGGGCGGCGGCGGTCCGACGACGACCCGGTCCGAGCCGCTCCAGCGCTCGTTGCCGTACTGCCCGAAGACATAGAGCTCCTTGCCCAGCTCCGCGAGCCCGTCGGCGATCGCGGCCAGCCCGCCGAGCTCGACGACCTGTCCGGCCGGGCGGCCGGTGACGATGGCGATCGCCTTCACCCGGGACGCGAGCGCGATCAGGGCCGAGGCCGCGTCCGGATGGATCCGGGCCGAGGCGGGATCCTCGACGATCGGCGAGAGCGTGCCGTCGAAGTCGAGACCGATGAGGGTCTCGGCGGCGGCAGCCGCCACCGCGGCGTACTTCTGCTCTCCTGAAGTGGCATCAGGCTGGAGTTCGGCCATGCCTCAACTGTGACACGGCAACGACCTTCGGGCCGACCGGGAATGCGGGGCCGTGCGGCAGATCACACACCGTCGAGAACGGCCGGGAACCGTCAGAGGGGACCGGTCAGGACGACCGTCAGCCGGTCGCCCTTCATCGAGCCCTCCACCGACAGATGGGTGCGTTTGATGCCGAGGTCGTCGGCGAGCTGCTCACCCTCGCGCTTCATCTTCTGCGGGAAGTAGACGGTGTTCTCCGGGACGGAGCCCACCCAGTTGTCCTCACCGACGACGTTCCAGCCGACCGTGGTCGCCTTCGCCGCGACGTCACTGGCCAGGCCGCCGATGTTGGACTGGTTGTAGACCTCGACGCTGACCTTGGCACGGTCGACGGGCGAAGGCTCGGCCTTCGCCGGCTTCTTCGCCTCGGTCTTGGCCGGCTTCGGCGATGCGGATGCCGAGGCCGTAGGGCTGCCACCCGCCTGGGCGATCTTCTCGTCCCGGTCGTACCCGTCGCCGCCGGTGACCCAGAAGATGATCACCGCGACGACGACGGCCACCACGCTCAGCGCGATGACGGGTGTCGGGAGCGCGACGCCACGCTCCCCCTTCGAAGGACGTACGCTGCCGGTCATTCAGACCTCGAAGCCCAGCCGTCTCGCCGAGCGCTGGCGCTGCCGGGCCGCGCGGAGCCGCCGCAGCCGGCGTACCAGCAGCGGGTCGGCCTCGAGGGCCTCCGGCTTGTCGATCAGGGCGTTGAGCACCTGGTAGTAGCGGGTGGCGGACATGTTGAACGCCTCGCGCACGGCAGCTTCCTTGGCGCCGGCGTACTTCCACCACTGACGCTCGAAGTCAAGGATCTGCTTGTCGCGCTCGCTGAGGCTCGAGGGGTCCTCGCCTGGGCCTGTGACCTGCACGTTTACAGCGCTCATTCCTCGTCCCCCGGTGTCGTCTGCATCTGACCACAGACTAACGCGCCGAACTACACCGCTGTGGTTCACCCTCCGGCGTGTTACTCGACAGGTATTCCTGTGAGGGGCCGCAGAGTACCCAGTGGAACGGCACCGCACCGAACCTGGCCCCGGTCCATTACAGTCGGAGATGTGCAGGCTGACCTGGTAATCGTGGCCAATCGGCTCCCCGTCGATCGAGTGGAGATGCCGGACGGCACGAAGGCGTGGCGCCGCTCGCCAGGAGGTCTGGTCAGCGCTCTCGAGCCGGTCCTCCGGGCCAACGACGGCGTCTGGATCGGCTGGCCCGGCGGCACCGACGAGGACCTCGAGCCGTTCGAGGACGACGGGCTCCACCTGCTGCCGATGACGATGAGTGCGCAGGACATCGAGGAGCACTACGAGGGCTTCTCCAACGGCACCCTGTGGCCGCTCTACCACGACGTCGTGGCCAAGCCGGAGTTCCACAGGGAGTGGTGGGACGGCTACCAGCGCGTCAACAAGCGCTTCGCCGAGAAGTGCGCCGAGGTGGCCGCCAAGGGCGCCACCGTCTGGGTCCAGGACTACCAGCTCCAGCTGGTCCCGCAGATGCTCCGCGAGCTCCGCCCCGACCTGCGCATCGGCTTCTACCTGCACATCCCGTTCCCGCCGGCCGAGCTCTTCCAGCAGGTCCCCTGGCGAAGACAGCTGCTCGAGGGCCTGCTCGGTGCCGACCTGGTCGGCTTCCAGCTTCCGCAGGCGGCCCAGAACTTCGTCCGCCTGGTGCGCCAGCGCGTCGGCCACAAGACCCACCGTGACCTGGTCTACCTCCCCGACGGGCGCACCGTGCACGCCGCCGCCTTCCCGATCTCGATCGACTTCATCGGCTTCGACGAGATGGCCCACGACGAGGGCGTCAACCAGCGCGCCAAGGAGATCCGCCAGCAGCTGGGCGACCCGAAGAAGATCATGCTCGGCGTCGACCGGCTCGACTACACCAAGGGCATCTACGCCAGGCTGCGCGCCTTCGGCGAGCTGCTGCGCGACACCAAGCTCGACGTCGAGGACGTCATCTTCGTCCAGGTCGCGGTGCCCTCCCGCGAGCGCGTCGAGCAGTACCGCAAGCTCCGCGACGACATCGACCGCCTCGTCGGCCGCCTCAACGGCGACCTGGGGCGCATCGGCCGCCCGGCCATCTCCTACCTCCACACGAGCCTCCCCCGTGCCGAGATGGCCGCCCTCTACCGCGCCGCCGACATCATGGTCGTCACCCCTTACCGCGACGGCATGAACTTGGTCGCGAAGGAGTACGTCGCCTGCCGCTACGAGGACGACGGCGCCCTCGTGCTCTCCGAGTTCGCCGGTGCGGCCGAGGAGCTGCGCCAGGCCTGGCTGGTGAACCCCTACGACATCAACGGGATGAAGGCCGCCCTGCTCGAGGCCTACGAGGCCGAGCCGAAGGAGCTCACCCGCCGGATGAGGGCGATGCGCAAGCAGGTCGCCGCCCGGGACGTACGCCACTGGGCCGACACCTTCCTCGAGGAGCTCGCCGCGGTGCCGGGCAACCACAACAAGAGCGTCCTTCCGCCCAGCAGCCACTGACCGCGACGCACTGACCCCGCTCAGGTGGCTAGAGTCGACGCGTGACCACCAACTCTGACCCGATCAGGTGGGGAATTCTCGGCACCGGCCGGATCGCCCACTCCCTCGCCACCGACCTGATGCTCGTCCCCGACGGCCGACTCGTCGCCGTGGGCTCACGGAGCAAGGAGTCCGCGGAGACGTTCGCGAAGGAGTACGCCGCCGCCGACGGCCCGGTCCGCGCGCACGGCTCCTACGAGGAGCTGGCCGCCGACGAGGACGTCGATGTCGTCTACGTCGCCTCCCCCCACTCCCACCACCTCGAGCACGCCAGCCTCGTGCTCAACGCGGGCAAGCACGTGCTGTGCGAGAAGGCGCTGACGCTCAACGCCGCCGACTCGCAGACGATGGTCGACCTGGCCACCTCCAAGAAGCTGTTCCTCATGGAAGCCATGTGGATGGCGACCAACCCGATCATCCGGCGCCTCGTGGCCGACGTGAAGTCGGGCCGCTTCGGGGTCCCTCGTCACGTGCACGCCGAGCTCGGCTTCGTCGCCGACCCCGAGCGGCACCAGCGCCTCCTCGACCCGGCCCTCGGCGCCAGCGCGCTGCTCGACATGGGCATCTACCCGCTCACCTTCGCCCACCTGCTCTTCGGCGAGGCCCGCTCGCTGACCGCCCAGGCCAACCTCGGCAAGGGCGCCGACGGCGGCACCTTCGACCTCGACCTGGTGATGACCGGGAAGTACGCCGGCAACGAGCTCTCCACCATGGTCTCCTCGGTCACCTCCTACTCGTCCCGGGCGGCCGCCATCGCCACCGACCAGGGCCGGATCGAGCTGACCGACTTCCACCACCCGTCCTCGGCGGTCTTCAAGCCCGCCAACGGTGACGAGCCCGTCGAGATCGTCGGTGACGAGCCCGTGATCGGCGCTGCGTACGGCAACGAGATCGTCGAGGTGCAGCGCTGCCTGCGCGAGGGTCTGCTGGAGTCCCCGCTGGTGCCGCACAGCCAGACGCTCAGCCTGATGCGCCAGATGGACATGATCCGCGAGTCCATCGGCGCCCGCTTCGCCGACGAGTCCTGAGGCTCAGGCGGTCGTCGGCTTCTCGTTGAAGGTGCGGTGCGGGTGCACGATGTCGAGCAGCTCGCCGACCAGCTCGGGGCCGAGGGCACCCCAGGGGTCCTTGTAGCCGTAGACGCCGGCGAGGGTGCGTGACTCGTAGTCGCCGTTCATGACCTCGATGTCGTGGGGCGTGATCAGGCCGGGGTGGGCGACACCGACGGCGGCGGAGACCTTCGTCAGCTCCCTGCGCAGGGTACGCAGGTAGCTGGCGCAGCGCTCCCCCTTGTCATACGGGTCCAGTCCGCCGGAGAGCCATTTGCTCTGGGTCGCGACGCCGGTCGGGCAGGTGTCCTCGTGGCACTTCTGGGCCTGGATGCAGCCGATCGACATCATCGCCTCGCGGCCGACGTTGATCATGTCGGCGCCGAGCGCGAAGGCGACGGCGGCGTTCTCCGGCAGGCCGAGCTTGGCCGACCCGATGAAGGTGACCGAGTCGGTCAGGCCGAGCTCGGCGAAGGTGCCGTAGACCCGGGAGAAGCCGATCCGGTAGGGCATCGCGACCGCGTCGGAGAAGATCAGCGGCGCGGCGCCGGTGCCGCCCTCACCGCCGTCGACGGTGACGAAGTCGACGCCCCGCTCCCCCGTCCGCATCCTGGCGGCGAGCTCCCGCCAGAAGTCCATCTCGCCGACCGCGGACTTGATGCCGACCGGCAGCCCGGTCTCGGCAGCGAGCATCTCGACGAAGTCGAGCATCGAGTCGACGTCGTGGAAGGCCGAGTGCCGAGACGGCGAGGCGCAGTCCTTGCCGGCCTCGATGCCGCGGATCGCGGCGATCTCCGGGGTCACCTTGGCCGCGGGCAGCAGCCCGCCGAGCCCCGGCTTCGCGCCCTGGGAGAGCTTGATCTCGATGGCCTTGACCGGCGCCGTGGCGACCCGCTCCTTGAGCCGGTCGATCGAGAAGCTGCCGTCGGCGTCGCGGCACCCGAAGTAGGCCGTGCCGATCTGCATCACCAGGTCGGCGCCACCCGCGAGGTGGTAGGGCGAGATGCCGCCCTCGCCGGTGTTGTGCATCGCGCCGGCCTTGAACGCACCCTGGTTGAGCGCCGTGATCGCCGGCCCGGACAACGACCCGAACGACATCGCCGAGATGTTGACCACCGACTCCGGTCGGAACGCCTTCGCGCGCCCGCGCGGGCCTCCGAGCACCTTCGCGGACGGGAGCCTGGCGGCCCGGTCGTGGTCGTCGGGAAGGCTGTCGGCGAACGTACGGTGCTTGATGTGGATGTGGCCCTGCGTGTGCTCGATGTCGTTGTCGGTGCCGAAGCCGAAGTAGTTGTTCTGCTCCTTGGACGAGGCGTACACCCAGCGGCGCTGGTCGCGGCTGAAGGGTCGCTCCTCGTCGTTGTCGGCGACGATGTACTGCCGCAGCTCCGGCCCGATCTTCTCCATCAGGTAGCGCGCGTGCCCGATCACCGGGAAGTTCCGCAGGATCGCGTGCTTGCGCTGGGTCAGGTCGCGCGCGGCGACCACGGCCGCGGCGACCGCCGCGCCCCCGAGGAGGGTCGACATCTTCATGTACGTCTTCCTACCGGCCCGCCACGGCGTTGTAAACGTCCGTGGCGGTGTCGGCAGGCGTCGCTCAGGCGAACTCGGGAAGGACCTGGGACTCGAAGAGCTCGATCGAGGAGCGGTCGTAGGCGGCGTCGCCGAAGTAGGTGATGGCGTACGTCATCCCCAGCTCCTCCATCGACTTCAGCTTCTCCACGATCTGCTCGGGCGTGCCGACGAGCCCCTGGCTGCCGCTGCGGCGGGCGTGCTCCGCGCCGGCGGCCTCCCCGAGCGACGTGGTGAGGTGGTCGGCGTACCAGTCGATCTTGTCCTGGGCGTCCTTCTCGGTCTCACCGATGAAGACGTTGTAGTTGGCGGAGCGGGTGATCTCGGAGAAGTCGCGGCCGAGCTTCTCGCAGTGCGCCGCGAGGATGTCCGACTTGGCCTTGAAGGTCTCCGGGTCGCCGGCGAAGTTGGTGTAGTCGGCGTACTGAGCGGCGATCTTCAAGGTCACCTTCTCGCCACCGCCGGCGATCCACAGCGGGATCCCGGAACGGCCCTTCTGGATCGGCAGCGGCTGACAGATGGCGCCGTCGACCTGGTAGTACTTCCCGTCGAGGGACGAGACGCCCTTGGTCCAGGCCTGCTGGAAGATCTGGACGCCCTCGCGGAGCATCCCGAGCCGGTCGCGCGCCTCCGGGAAGCCGTAGCCGTAGGCCCGCCACTCGTGCTCGTACCAGCCCGCGCCGATGCCCATCTCGATCCGGCCGCCGCTGACGTGGTCGGCGGTCGCGGCGACCTTCGCCAGGTAGGCGGGGTTGCGGTAGGACATGCAGGAGCACATCTGGCCGAGCCGCACCCGTGAGGTGACCGCGCCGAGGCCGGCCATCAGGGTCCAGGCCTCGTGCGTCGCCTGGTCCGAGGGCTCCGGGGTGGTGTGGAAGTGGTCGTAGACCCAGATCGACTCCCAGCTCCCGCCATCGGCGTGGAGTGCCAGGTCCTTCATCGTGGTCCACTGGTCTGCCGGGTCGATACCGACGAGGTCAAAGCGCCATCCCTGCGGGATGAAGAGTCCGAACTTCATACACCACAACCTATCCAGGGTCCCTGGGCGTGGCGAACGATATGTTGAGGGAATGAGCGCACTCGCCGGACTCGTGGACAAGGGCCTGATGGCTGCCGACTGGGCCGAGGCGCTGGCGCCGGCCGAGCCGCAGATCGAGCAGATGGGCCGTTTCCTGCGCGAGGAGCTGGCGGCCAGGCGTCCCTACCTTCCCGACGGCGACCGCATCTTCAACGCCTTCCGGCGCCCGCTGCGGGACGTACGCGTCCTGATCGTCGGCCAGGACCCCTACCCGACCATCGGGCACCCGATCGGGCTCAGCTTCGCCGTCGAGAAGGACGTACGTCCCCTGCCGGCGTCGCTGCGGAACATCTACGCCGAGCTCGCCACCGACCTCGACCTGAAGATGCCCGAGCACGGCGACCTCTCGACCTGGGCCGACCGCGGGGTGATGCTGCTCAACACCTCGCTGACGGTGCGGCCCGGCGCGCCCGCCTCCCACTCGAAGAAGGGCTGGGAGGAGGTCACCGGGCGGGCGATCGACGTCCTGGGCCGCCGCGGCGGACCGCTGGTCGCCATCCTGTGGGGCCGGCACGCGCAGAACCTCGAGCCGCGGCTCAACGGGGTGCCCGCGATCAAGTCCGTCCACCCCTCGCCGCTCTCCGCCCGTCGCGGGTTCTTCGGCTCCCGGCCGTTCTCCCGCGCCAACGCCCTCCTGGTCGAACAGGGCGGATCCCCGGTCGACTGGTCCCTTCCGGACTAGGCTCTGTCGGATCAGGGTCAGGCGCATCGACCCATCGGCGCGGTGAACGGGGGTCACGTGGGCGAGAACACGAACGAGCCGACGCTGTCGGTGCCACGCCGGCTCAAGATCGCCGGCACCATCGTCGTCGTCCTGTCGGCGGCCTGGGCCGCCGTGCTGGGCGTCCGGGCGGTGCTCGACGGAGAAGGTCCCCCGGAGTACCCCGCCACCGAGGTGCGCGACTGGGCGACCTTCGCCGACCACCTCGTCCTGGGCACCGCCGACCCTGACGACGCAGGGCGGCTCGACGTGACGACCGTCCTGTGGAGCCGGCAGGGAGCCCACCCGATCGGTCGCCGGATCACCGTCGAGGCCGAGATGACCGAGGGCGAGGCGTACGCCGTGCCGGTGGCCTGGCTCGACGACGGCGGCAGCGACGGGCGCTGGGTCGCGCTGGCGCCCGATGCGGTCCTGCCCCTCGACGGCGGCCGGATCACCGACGGCGGTGAGACCTGGGCCGACGAGCACACCGGGGAGTCGCCCCGCCGGCTGGCCACCGAGCTCTACGAGACCGGGCCCTACCCGGCCGCGGTCCCCCACCTCTACGAGAGCCTCGAGCAGAGACTCGCCGCTGTTGACCGGTAGGTAAGATTTCAGGCGTGAGCCAGGATTCCCCCACGCGGCCCCAACGCGCCAACTGGCTTCGGGCCGGCATTTGGTCGCTCGGATTCGTCGCTCTGCTGTGGGTGCTCGAAGCCACCGACTACGTCAGCGGCCACCAGCTCGACACCCTCGGCATCCAGCCGCGCACCGACGCCGGCCTGCTCGGCATCGTGTTCGCCCCGGTGCTCCACTTCGGCTGGGCCCACCTCTACGGCAACACCCTGCCCGCGCTCATCCTCGGGTTCCTGGTGCTCGCCTCGGGCGTCGGTCGCGGGATCGTGGCGACGCTCATCATCTGGGTGGTCGGCGGTGTCGGCGTCTGGCTGATGTCGCCCCCGGGCAGCATCACCGCCGGCACCTCGATGCTGATCTTCGGCTGGCTGGTCTACCTGATCATGCGAGGCCTGTTCAGCCACCGCATCGGCCAGATCATCATCGGCGTACTCATCTTCCTGGCCTACGGCAGCCTGCTCCTCGGTGTGCTCCCCGGACAGACCGGCGTCTCCTGGCAGGGTCACCTCTTCGGCGCGATCGGCGGCGCGCTGGCGGCCTGGCTGCTCAACGACCCGCCCAAGAAGCAGGCGCAGAGCAAGGCCCAGAAGAAGGTCGCCTGAGCCGACTGGTGGAGACTGGGCCCATGCAGATCCTCTCCATCCAGTCGCACGTGGCCTTCGGCTACGTCGGCAACTCGGCGGCCGTCTTCCCGATCCAGCGCCTCGGTCACGAGGTCTGGCCGGTGCTCACGGTCAACTTCTCCAACCACACCGGCTACGGCGAGTGGCGCGGGCCGGTCGTCGCCGCCGACCAGGTGGCCGAGGTCATCGAGGGGATCTCCGAGCGCGACGGTCTCTCCACCGTCTCCGCCGTGCTGTCCGGCTACCAGGGCGACCCGGCCGTCGGCGCGATCGTCCTGGACTCCGTACGCCGGGTGAAGGCGCTCAACCCGCGGGCCCTCTACTGCTGCGACCCGGTGATGGGCGACGTCGGGCGCGGGATGTTCGTCCGTGAGGGCATCCCGGAGTTCATGCGCGACGAGGTCGTGCCCGCCGCCGACGTCATCACACCCAACCACTTCGAGCTGAACTTCCTGGCCGGCCTGGAGACGACCGACACGCTCCAGGAGGTGCTCGCCGCCGTCGACATCGTCCGCGAGTCCGGCCCGTCGAACGTGCTGGTGACCTCGGTGATCACCAAGGACCCGACCCACCTCGACCTGGTCGCGGTCTCCGACGAGGGCGCCTGGTCGGTCACCACTCCCCTGCTCCCGATCTCCCCCAACGGTGGTGGCGACGTCACCGCGGCGGTCTACCTCTCCCACCTGCTCTCGACCGGCTCCACCCCGGCCGCCCTCGGCCGCACCGCGAACACCCTCTTCGCCATCCTCGACCGGACGCTGAAGTCGGGCCGCCGCGAGCTCGAGCTCGTCGCCTCCCAGGACGACATCGCCAACCCGCCGACGACGTACGAGGTCACTCAGCTCCGCTGATCAGTAGGACTTGCCGTCGGCATATCGCTGCCGACGCCAGGCTCTACCGCTGCCGCGGTTCTTGGCCTTGTACGTCGGGAGCTGGCTGTCGCAGTTCGGGCAGAGGAGCCGGAGGTTCTCCCGCCGGTTGTTCGACGCATCGCCGTCGATGTGGTCGAGCACGAAGGCGAGCTCCAGACCGTTCCACTCGGCGGGGATGGCGCAGATCGCGCAAAGGCCTTCCTGCTGCTGGAGCACATAGTCGCGAATGTAGTGACGACGCTTGCTCTGGGCCTTGCCGATACCTGTCGCCAGCCACTCCTCGACCATGCGCTTCTGCTTGACCTGCATCTGGCAGGCATTGCTGCAGTAGATCTTCTGGTGGCGCTGGGTCAGCTCCCGACCGCACCCCAAGCATCGGCTCATGGCAATGACTGTATGGCCGACCACCGACATTTCTGGGAGCCGGTGACAGGAGTCGAACCCGCGACATTTCGCTTACAAGGCGAACGCTCTACCAACTGAGCTACACCGGCATGCCGTACGTCTCCGCGACGGCGGGACAATCGTAGCCAGTCACCTCCCGTTGTGCGCATCCGACGCCCCTACCCCGGCGCACGAAGGTGGGCGAAGTTGGTGGTGCGCCGGAGGGCGAAGCCGAGGGAGCGGTAGAGCCGGATGGCGTTCTCGTTGGTGCCGCTGGCGTGCAGGAGGGCGCGCTCGCCGCGCTGGTCGATGCCGTACGTCACCGCCCGCACGAGCCTTCCGGCGAGCCCCTGCCCACGGAAGTCGGCGTCGGTGCAGACCGCGCTGATCTCGGTCCAGCCGAGGGGGTGGTTGCGCTCTCCGGCCATCGCGACGAGGCGATCACCGGCGCGGATGCCGAGATAGGTGCCCATCTCGATCGTGCGCGGCTCGAACGGACCGGGCTGGGTGCGCGCGATCAGGTCGAGGATCTCCGGGATGTCGTCGGGGCCCAGGACGGCGACGTCGGCATCGGGCACGGCGACGACTCCGGCATCGACCATCTGCACACCTTCGCCACCGCCGAGGATCTCCCACCCGACGGGCGGGCGCACCGGCCGCGGCGAGGTGAAGAAGCAGGTCCCGGCCGGCCCGAGGAGCCCGGCGAGGTCGGCCCAGGCCTGCGGCGAGTCCTCGGCGATGCCGGCGAACGCGGCGACCTGCGGGTCGTAGCGCGCCGCCAGTCCGGAGACCTCCCCGAGATGCCGGTTGGGCCCGACGAGGGACTCCCAGACGATGTTGTCCAGCACATGGCCGGAGCCTGTCTCAGCAATCGGTCGCGCGTCAGTGGTCACGCGCGGCATCCTATTCTCTAGCAACTCGCTAGACATTATGTGTTTTGTCTGGCGGTCCCCCAGAGACCCGAGGATGCCATGACCACCACCGCCACTCCGGCCACGGCCGCGGCCGATCCGCCGGCGCCACCAGAAGATCCGTTGGCCACGAGAAGGGTCGCGCCACGCCGCCGCTACGGCCGCTGGCTCGTCACCGCGATCGTCCTCGCCCTCACCGTCGAGGCGGTGCGCGCGCTCGCGGCCAACCCGGCCTACCAGTGGGACCGGATCTCCTACTACTTCACCCTCGACGTGGTCCTCGACGCGCTGCTGGTCACCCTCGAGGTGACCGCGGTCAGCGCGGTCGTGGGCTTCGTCGGCGGCGTGGTCCTGGCCCTCGGCCGGATGTCGGGCAACCCGCTGGTCAACGCCCTGAGCTGGTTCTACATATGGTTCTTCCGGTCACTGCCCCTGGTCGTACTGCTCATCATCATCTTCAACGCCTCCCTCTTCTTCCCGCAGATCGGGATCAACGTCCCGTTCGGGCCGAGCCTGGTCTCCTATGACGTCGAGGGTCTGCTGGTGCCGTTCGTGGCGGCGGTCGTCGGGCTCAGCCTCAACGAGGCCGCCTTCGCCGCCGAGATCATCCGCGGCGGTCTGCTCTCCGTCGACCACGGTCAGATCGAGGCGGCCAACGCGCTCGGCCTCTCCCCGTGGCGACGCCTGCGCCAGGTGGTCCTCCCCCAAGCCCTGCGCAGCATCGTCCCCGGCTACGTCAACCAGCTGATCGGCCTCGTCAAGGCCTCCTCGCTGGTCTACTACGTCTCCCTCGTCGACCTCTTCGGCATCGTCTACCAGCTCGAGAGCACCCACGTCAGCGACAAGGTGGCCGTCCTGCTGGTCGGCACCGCCTGGTACCTCCTCATCGCCGCCCTCCTCTCCGTCCTCCAGCACTACGTCGAGCGCCACTACTCCCGCGGCTGGGAGGTCCGCTCGTGACCGCCACCAAGGAGACCACCGAGAAGACCACCGAGGGCGTACGCGTCCGCAACGCGCACAAGTCCTTCGGCCCCCACCCCGTCCTGAAAGGCATCGACCTCGACCTGGCTCCGGGGACGGTGACGGTCGTCATCGGTCCGTCCGGATCGGGCAAGTCCACGCTGCTGCGTACGCTCAACCACCTCGAGACGCTCGACCTGGGCTACGTCTCGGTGGCCGGTGAGCTGATCGGCGTACGCGAGCACAACGGCCGCCTCCACGAGCTCAGCCCACGGCAGGTGCGTAGGCAGCGCGCCCGGATCGGGTTCGTCGCTCAGAGCTTCAACCTCTTCCCCCACCTCACCGTCGCCGCCAACGTCGCCGAACCGCTGCTCGCGCACAAGGTCGCCGGCTGGGATGCGGCCTACACGAAGGCGTACGAGCTGCTGGACCGGGTCGGGCTGAAGCACCGCTGCACCGACTATCCGCGCCAGCTCTCCGGAGGTCAGCAGCAGCGGGTGGCGATCGCCCGCGCCCTGGCCCTCGAGCCCGAGCTGCTGCTCTTCGACGAGCCCACCTCCGCCCTCGACCCCGAGCTGGTCGGCGAGGTGCTCGCCGTCATCAAGGAGCTCGCCCGGAGCGGAAGGACGCTGGTCGTCGTCTCCCACGAGATCGGCTTCGCACGTGACGTCGCCGACCACGTCGTGTTCATCGACGGCGGCGTCGTGGTCGAGCAGGGCCCGCCGGCCCAGGTGCTCGACCACCCCCAGCACGCTCGCACCCGCGAGTTTCTCGGCAAGGTCCGCCAACCCACCACCTAGGAGAACAGCCATGTCCGACGACACCAAGACCGATCCCGACAACAAGACCGCACCCGACAAGACCGACCCCGACCCCACCTCGGAGAAGCCCGAGACCCCCGGGATCCCGCCACGCCGCCGGACCCCGTTGATCATCGCGGCCGTCGCGATCATCGCCGTGATCGCCGTCATCGCCGCCGTCGTGCTCGGCGGCGGGGCCGACGAGGAGACCGCGACAGAGTCCGGAGACGTGACCGAGGTCAAGATCGGCGAGGTGGCCGGCGCGGCGGCGAAGCCGACCACCATCGAGGTGCCGGTCGTCGACGAGATCCGGGAGAAGGTGCCGCAGGAGATCCTCGACCGCGGCACCCTCGAGATCGGCCAGGGCGCACTGCCGGCCGGGTTCCCGCCGCTCGCCTTCGTCGGCACCGACAACAAGACGCTCACCGGAGCCGAGCCCGACCTCTCCCGCCTCATCGCGGCCGTCTTCGGCCTGAAGCCGGAGCTCATCAACGCGACCTGGCAGAACCTCTTCGTGGGCCTCGACGCCGGCACCAGCGACGTCGCGATCTCCAACGTGACCGACACCGAGGAGCGCAAGCAGAAGTACGACTTCGCGTCCTACCGCCAGGACAACCTGGGCTTCGCCACGGTCGGCACCTCGACGTGGGAGTTCGGCGGCGACTACCGCACGCTCGACGGCCTGAAGGTCGCCGTCGGCTCGGGCACGAACCAGGAGAAGATCCTGCTGGAGTGGCAGGCGAAGCTGAAGGCCGAGGGCAAGAAGCTGGACGTCAAGTACTTCCCCGACAACCCGGCCACCTGGACCGCCCTCGAGTCCGGTCAGATCGACGCGTACTTCGGACCCAACCCGGGCATCGCCTACCAGATCGCCGGGACCGGCGACACCTTCCGCAACGCTGGCACGTTCTCCGGTGCGGGCGAGTCGCTGCAGGGTCTGATCGCCGCGACCACCAAGAAGGACAGCGGGCTGGTCGAGGCGCTGGCCGACGCGATCAACTACTTGATCGAGAACGGTCAGTACGCCACCTGGCTGAAGACCTACGGCCTGTCGAACGAGGCCGTGGAGAAGTCCGAGATCAACCCGCCCGGCCTGCCGCTGGAGAACCAGTGACACGCTGAGCACCACCCGGCCCGGCTCACCGGTCGGCACCCTCCAACGGGACGTACTCGTGGGCGGTGAGGGCGCCGTTGGTCTCCAGCTCGACCGACTGGAGACCGACGGGCTGCCCGTCGGCGTAGGTGATCAGGGAGACCTCGGCGGTGCGGCGGATCTTCCCCATCGCGAAGGCGTACGCAGCACCGCCGGTGGTGCCGTTGGTGTAGGTCCAGCCGACCTGGCCGTTCTCGCCGGCCACCTCGCTCGGACCCTGGTGCACGTGGCGGTGGCCTCCGACGACGAGGGTCGCGCAGCCTCGGCGCAGGGTCTCGCGACCCAGCGACGGGTCGTGGACGAGGAGCGTCGCGACCGGCTTGCCGTCGTCCATGGAGTCGCAGGCGATGTCGGCCAGCTTCTCGCCGGCCTCCTCGAGGGTGACGCCCTTCTCGTCGATCCAGTTGCCGAGGCCGCTGGTGCGCGGGTCGGGGACGCCGAGGAGCGTGGAGCCACCGGGGCCGTCGACGACCTCCCCGTCGAGCATCGTCCAGCCCTTGTCGGCCAGGTAGGTGCCGACGGTCGGGCCGTGGTCGTGGTTGCCGGTGACCGCCCACTTGTCCAGGCCGTCGCTGGCGTCGGTGAGGGAGTCGAGGGAGAAGGTCTCCCAGTCGGAACCGGTCGAGGTGTCGTCGCCCGCGTCCAGGATGCCGGTCGCGCCACCCTCGTCGGCGACCGCGCGCACCACCGAGTCCATGCCGACGTTGTCGTGGCGGTCGGAGACCAGAGCCACCACGGTCTCGTCCTCGGCCGGCTCTCGCAGAGCCAGGTCCGGCACCTTCTCGACCACCTTCTCGTAGAAGGTGTGGCTGGAGTTGTAGGTGTCCACGGCGCTGGCCACCAGCCTCCGGGTCTGGTTCGCGTAGGCGTCGCCGCGCACCTCCACCCCGGTGAGCTCGTCGGGCACGGGGATCCCCGGGCCGAGGAAGTCGGCCAGCGGGGTCCAGTCACCGGCGACCGGTTCGGCCTTGCTGTCCGCGGTGGGCGCCGCGGACTCGGCCCACGGCTGCCAGACCGCGACGGCGAGCACCGCCACCGTCACCACACCGACGCCCACGGTAGTGAGACCGTGCCGCGTACGGACCGCATCCGCCGTGCGCCGACGCAGCTCGGCGCGGCGTTCGGAGCCAGGCAGCCACCACAGCAGGACTCCCCCGGCGACGATCGCCAGGGAGACCGCGGCGCCGCGGAGCACGGCGGCGGTGAGCATCGACTCGACCTGCTCCACCACGACGGCGCGCTGACCGTCCGGCGCTGAGCCGAGCACCGCGTAGCGCTCGAAGAGCTCGTCCATCGACCTCAGCTCGGTCTTCCCGAGGGTGACGTCGACACCGACCGGACCGGCCACGTCCAGACGTACGTCGGGAAGCACCGGTCCGGTGTGGATGATCGCCTTCCCCGACAGCGTCGGTCGCAGGACCGAGTCGTGCCCGGCCAGGACCACCTGGCGCTCGCTGGACAGGAACAGCCACGCGCTCAGCGCCACGGCGAGCACGAGCCACAGCACTCCTAGCCCCGCCCAGACGGCGAGGCCATGAAGCAGGCTGCGGCGGGAGATCAGCGGCGCGCCTCCGCGACGGCGTAGAGCACGACCGACGCAGCGACGCCGGCATTGAGGGACTCCACCGAGTTGGCCATCGGGATCGAGACTATCTGGTCGCAGGTCTCCTGGACCAGACGCGAGAGCCCGCCGCCCTCGGCACCGACGACGATCACCAGCGGACCGTCGGCGAGACCGTCGGGTGCGCCCAGCTCCGGCAGCGTGATGTCGCCCTCCATGTCGAGCCCGACGACCATGCAGCCGGCGTCCTGGTAGGCCTTGAGCTGCCGGGTCAGGTTGACCGTCTGGGCGACCGGGATCCGCGACGCCGCACCGGCGCTCGTCTTCCAGGCGGCGGCGGTCATCCCGGCCGCACGACGCTCCGGGATCACCACGCCGTGGGCGCCGAACGCGGCAGCCGAACGCACGATGGCGCCCAGGTTGCGCGGGTCGGTGACCTGGTCGAGGGCCACGATCAGCGGCTTCTCCCCGATCTCGGCGGCACGGTCGATCAGGTCGTCGGCGTGGGCGTACTCATAGGCGGGGATGCGTGCCGCCAGGCCCTGGTGGCCGTTGAAGCCGGTGAGCCGGTCGAGCTCGACCTTGGTCACCTCGAGCAGCGAGATGCCCTTCTCGGAGGCGAGCAGGAACGCCTCGCGCAGCCGCCCGTCACGCTCGGCGCCCTCGGCGACGTAGATCCCGTTGACCGGTACGTCCTCGCGCAGTGCCTCGACCACGGAGTTGCGTCCGATGATCCACTCGGCGTCGCCCGCGGCCCGCTTGCGCGGACCCTTGCCGGCCCGCTGCTCGGCGGCCTGGGCCGCCTTGTGGGCCTTGTGGTAGGGCCGGTCCTTCGCCTTCGGCGTCGGACCCTTGCCTTCGAGCCCGCGACGGCGGTTGCCGCCGGACCCGACCTGGGCACCCTTCTTGCGTCCCTTCGCGATCGCTCCGCGACGCTGGGAGTTGCCTGCCATCAGTTAACGCTCCATTTCGGACCCTCAGGGGTGTCCTCGATCTCGATCCCGGCGTCCTTGAGCCGGTCTCGCATGGCATCTGCGCGGGCCCAGTCCTTGGCGGCGCGCGCCTCCGCGCGCTCGTCCAGGACCCCGCGGACGAGTACGTCCAGCGCACCGGTCAGCTTCTCGTCGGCACCGCTCTCCGGACCCCACGAGGGGTCGGCGGGGTCCAGACCGAGGATGTCCAGCATCGCGCGGACGCTCGTGGCGACCCCGCGCAGCGCCGGGCTGTCGCCGTCGGCGAGCAGCTTGTTGCCCTCCCGGACGACCTCGTGCAGGGCGGCGACGGCGGCGGGAGTGCCGAGGTCGTCGTCCATCGCGGCGACGAAGTCGGTGGACGGGACGCCGTCGGCCGGGATCTCACCGATCACCGAAGCCGCCCGGTCGAGGAAGCCCTCGATCCGCTGGAACCCGGCAGCCGCCTCGTCGAGCGCCTCGAAGGAGAACTCGACGTGCGACCGGTAGTGGGCCGCGACCAGGTAGTAGCGCAGCTCGATGCCGCGTACCTTCTTCAGGACCTCGGGGATGACCAGCGAGTTGCCCAGCGACTTCGACATCTTCTCGCCGGAGGTGGTGATCCAGGCGTTGTGCAGCCAGTAGCTCGCGAACGGCCGGCCGGCAGCGCGCGACTGGGCCTGCTCGTTCTCGTGGTGCGGGAAGCGCAGGTCGAGGCCTCCGCCGTGGAAGTCGAAGGCGGGACCGAGGTATTTCCCGGCCATCGCCGAGCACTCGATGTGCCAGCCGGGACGTCCCAGCCCCCAGGGCGAGGGCCACGAGGCGGTCTCCGGCTCGGAGACCTTCCGGCCCTTCCACAGCGCGAAGTCACGCGGGTCGCGCTTGCCGCGCGGGTCGGCGTCGGCGGCGGCCTCCATGTCGTCGACCTTCTGCCCCGACAGCTCACCGTAGGCGGGCCAGGAGCGCACGTCGAAGTAGACGTCGGCCGAACCATCCTCGGCGGCGTAGGCGTGACCCTTCGCGATCAGCTCCTCGATGAGCGCGATGATCTCGGGGATGTGACCGGTGGCCAGCGGCTCGTAGGTCGGCCGGGCGACGTTGAGCGAGGCGTAGGCGGCGTCGAGCTCGCGGTGCATGTCGTAGGCGAGGTTGTACCAGGGGCGCCCCTGGTCGGCGGACTTCGCCAGGATCTTGTCGTCGATGTCGGTCACGTTGCGGATGAAGGTGGTCTCGTACCCCGACGCCCGCAGCCAGCGCTGCAGCACGTCGAAGTTCACCCCGCTGCGGACGTGCCCGACATGCGGCTCGCTCTGCACGGTCAGGCCACAGACATAGAGCGACGCCTTGCCGGGCTGCAAGGGGGTGAAGTCACGTACTTCACGGGTCGCCGAGTCGTAGAGCCTGAGTGCCATGCCCCAAGTCTAGGGACGGACGCGTGTTCCCTACCTATCGCGACGCACGATGAGCGCGGTTGCGATGGCAGCGACACCTTCGCCTCGGCCGGTGAGCCCGAGGCCGTCGGAGGTCGTCGCCGTCACCGTGACCGGCGCGCCGGCCGCCGCGGAGAGCGCCTGGTTGGCCTCGTCGCGCCGCGGACCGATCTTGGGCCGGTTGCCGATCACCTGGACCGCGACGTTGCCGATCTCGAAACCGGCCTCCCGGACCCGGCGCGCGGCCTCCGCCAGCAGGACGACGCCGGCGGCGCCGGCCCACTCGGGCTCGGAGGTGCCGAAGTTCGACCCCAGGTCACCGAGACCCGCCGCGGAGAAGAGCGCGTCGCAGCAGGCGTGGGCGGCCACGTCGCCGTCGGAGTGCCCGGCCAGACCCTGCTTCTCGTCGGGGAAGGCGAGGCCGGCCACGTGCATCGGGACACCGTCGGCAAGGCTGTGTACGTCGGTCCCGATGCCGACCAGAGGAAGCTGCACGACCGCAGTCTCCCAGACGGCCTGCCGATCGGGTGCAGTCAGGCGACCTTCCGGTGCCCGACGTGGATGAGCCCGTCGACGACCCGGACCTCGTAGGCCGGGATGGACACGTGCGGGTCCTCCAGGCACTGCCCGGTACGCAGGTCGAACCCGTGCCGGTGGGCGGGCGAGGCCACGAACGGCACGCCGTCGCGGACCCCGACGATGCCCTTGGCGATCACCGATGCCTTGGCGAACGGGTCGTGGTTGCCCAGCGCATAGACGGCGTCGTCGGGCATCCGGAAGATGGCGATGGCCTGCCCGTGGACCAGTGCCGTGGCGCCGCGCTTCACCTCGAGCGCTTCGACGGGACAGACGGACTGCCACTCTGCGTGGTCGTCCCGCTGCGCGTGAGCACTCATGACGTCGCCGGCCCGAGCCGCTTCGTCGACATTCGTCGGGTCCTCCCTTCGGTGGATTTGAACCGTAGGACGCGTGAGGGACACCTCCTGTTTCGCTCTGTTACGGGTGCGTAAACACCAGCGCCCAGCCCCTCGGCCGTCTCCGCCACCGAACGGATAGCCTCCAGGGGTGCCCGCCGCTCTCGTACTCCTGGCCGCCGGATCCGGCACCCGCGTCGGAGCCGCCACCAACAAGGTGCTGCTCCCGCTCGACGGGTCCGACGATCCGGCCTCCTCAGCCCTCGGTCTCTCGCTCCGTACCGCCCTCGAGGTGCCCGACGTGCACCGCCTGGTCCTGGTCGTACGCAGCGGCGACGAGGAGGCGGTCGCCGCTGTCGCGCAACCCCTGCTGGGCGAGCGCGAGGTCGCGATGGTCACCGGCGGCGCCACCCGCCACGCCTCCGAGCAGGCCGCGCTCGGCGTGCTCCGTGCCGACATCGAGGCCGGCCGGGTCGACGTGGTCGCGATCCACGACACCGCCCGGCCACTGGCGGCGCCCGAGCTCTACGCCGCGGTCATCGGTGTCGCCCGCGAGCACGGGGGCGCCATCCCCGCCGCCCCGCTCACCCATCTCTCGGCGCGCGATCTCCAGCCGGTGGGTGGTGCTCTCGTCGGCGTACAGACACCGCAGGCGTTCCGGGCGGCCGACCTCCTGGCCGCCTATGCCCAGGCCGCGGCCGACGGCTTCGACGGCACCGACACCGGTGCGACGCTGGAGCGCTACGCCTCCGACGTACGCATCGTCGCCGTGCCCAGCTCGCCACTGAACCTCAAGGTGACCTTCGCCGACGACCTCCAGGCGGCCGCGGCGCTGCTCGGCTGAAGCGAAGCCCGAAACAGACAGCTCAGCTGATCCGGCTGCGCGAGAGCGCCTCCAGCAGGCGTACGTCGTCCGGCGACGTCACCCGGCGACCGACCGGCGGCGCCTCGACCGAGACGACCGGGAACCGGCGGGCCAAGGCACCCGCGATCTCGGCGAAGTCGCCGGAGGGCCAGGCGTCGAGCGCGGCGACCACGGCCGGAGGCAGCACGATCGGCGCCGCGACCGAGACGAGCGCGGACCGGTCGACGGTCTCACCGAGCACCGGCACCCCGTCCTCGGCGGTGAGCTTCTTGACCGTGTCGGTGACCGGGCGTACGCCGACCACGACCGCCTCGCGGGCGAGCGCGGTCGAGACGCAGTGGGCGATGAAGGCCGGCGGCGTCATCGGGCACAGCGAGTCGTGCAGGACCAGCGGCTCCTCGGCCGCGACGATCCCCTCCCACGACGTGGTGAAGTCCACGGGGGTCACGCCGGACTCGCCGAGGGACCAGGTCGCCGCGGCGACCAGCGCCTCACCGTGGATCAGCGCGAACGGCAGCGAGCCCCGGCCGTCGTCGGCGACGATCCCGAGGGCCGGCGGCAGCTCGGCGGTCTCGTCGATCTCGTCGTAGTCGGCGTAGGGGTCCTCCATGGGGTCACCGTATCGGCCGGGCTGATCGCTCTGAAAACGCGAAACAGGCCCCGGGATGACCCGGAGCCTGTAACGCAGACCGATACCAGCGTCAGCTGGCCAGCACCTCATCGAGGAGGACTTCAGCCTTGTCTTCGTTGGTGTGCTCGCACAGCGCGAGCTCCGAGACGAGGATCTGGCGTGCCTTGGCGAGCATGCGCTTCTCCCCGGCGGAGAGGCCACGGTCACGCTCACGACGCCACAGGTCACGCACGACCTCGGCGACCTTCATGACATCGCCGCTGTGCAGCTTCTCCAGGTTTGCCTTGTAACGACGCGACCAGTTGGTCGGCTCTTCGACGTGCTCCGCACGAAGCACCTCGAAGACTCGATCAAGCCCGTCCTTGTCTACGACGTCTCGAACTCCGACGAGCTCGAGATTGTTGGCCGGAACACGCACCACGAGGTCCTGCTGAGCGATGATGCGGAGGACCAGATACTGCCGCTCCTCGCCCTTGATGGTGCGCATCTCGATGTCTTCGATGACGGCCGCGCCATGGTTCGGGTATACGACGGTCTCGCCGACGGTGAAAGTCATATTTTTAGGTACCCCTTCCTAGGACCATAAGTCTACCACGGATCTTAGAATTCGGATTCCGCGTTTCTGCAGGTCAGGGGCTCAATCTGGGGTTGACAGAATGACAACTTGTGTGGTTCCGCGCGCGCAGGCCGGTGAAGAGTGGCAGCATGGCTGATTTCGAAACGGGGCCGAAATCTCGTCGTAGCCAGCCTGTTGTCCTGCGCGTGTCGGCAGAGTGCCCGATACTGCCGCCATGGCGAATGCATCGCAGAGCGCCCCCAAGACCATCTTCACCGTGTCGTCGCACGCCCAGGATCAGGACCCGGAAGAGACGCAGCCCAGCGCGTCGGCCGTTCCTGATGCCCCGGCGAGCAGTCAGAGCGTCATGGACAGGATCGGCAACTGGGCCCCGTTCCTCCTCATCCGCACCACTCACCCCCGTCAGGCCGTGCTGACGGCGATCGGCCTCTCGGTCGCCGCGGTCCTCGCCGGGCTGAGCACCCGCGAGGTCGCCCTCATCGCGGTCACCGTGCTCGTCGGCCAGGCCGTCCTCGGCTGGCACAACGACCTCGTCGACCAGGCCGTCGACCGCCGTCACGAGCGCGAGGGCAAGCCGATCTCGGACGGCCGCCTCGAAGCCGGAGGCGTCTGGTTCGCGCTGTGCTGCGGCGTGCTCCTCGTGATCCCGCTCTCGGTCACCTCGGGCACCGTCGCGGGGCTGTTCTACCTGGGCTCGCTCGTGATCGGGATGCTCGCCAACGTACTGCTGCGCAAGGGCCTCTTCTCCTGGGTCCTGTGGGCGGCCGCCTTCGCCTGCTACCCCGGATACATCTCGTACGCGGGCTGGGCCGGCGAGACCACCGGCGGCCCGCCCCACTGGGCGATGGTGGTGCTCGCCGCCGCGCTGGGTGTCGGGGTCCACTTCCTCACCGCCCTGTGGGGCCTGGTCGCCGACAACGAGGACGGCTGGACGTACCTGCCGCTCAAGGCCGGGCTCCAGCTCGGGGCCGGGAAGCTGCTCGGCGTCACGCTGGTCTACATCGCCGCCGTGGTCGGCGCGATGCTGTACGCCGCGAGCGCCGTCGGACTGCGTGCGTGACCGGCGCCTGACCTGCGTGCCTGACCCTTTTCCGAGATCACCGGATCGGGCGGATAGAGTGTCGCGCGTGACGACCAAGGTTATGCGGAAGCGGCTCGCGGTGACGGGCGCCCTCGTGGCTCTCGCCCTGCCGGCGCTCACCGCCTGCAGCAGCTTCGACTACGCAACCGACCGGCCCAACGAGATCGCCCACGGCGGCTCGACGCTCGACGGTGCCATCCGGATCAACGCGGCCCGCATCGTGACCGCGCAGGAAGGCTCCGGCATCCTGGTCGGCACCTTCTCGCTCGACCCGGCGATCAACCCGGCGGTCGCCGGCGAGGCGCTGCCGTCGGTCACCTCGATCGCGACCGGCTCCGAGGCCAGCAAGACGGTCACGCCCGAGTCGTTCACCCCGATCGAGCTGCCCACCGCCGGCATCATCAACCTGGCCGACCCGGCCAACGGCGGGATCGCGGTCACCGGTGACTTCAAGCCCGGCGACAGCATCCCGATGACCTTCACCTTCTCCGACGGTGAGGAGCGGACCATCTCGGTCCCCGTGGTCACCCAGTGCGGTCCCTACGCCGAGGTCGTCGCCGCCGTCGACGAGACCACCACCAAGCCCGCGAAGAAGGGCAAGAACGCCGAGGCCGAGGCGTCCGAGGGTGCGGCCACCGGCGAGGAGGCCTCGACCCTGCCGGCCGAGACCGCCACCGAGGACGAGCACGCCACCGAGGGTGAGGCCACCGAGGGCGAGCACGCCACGGAGACCGAGGCCGGTGCCGAGGCCGAGACCGAGGAGCACGGCGAGTCCGCGGGCACGATCTCCGAGGACCCCTACTCCTGCGAGTTCCCCCCGGCTGCCCTCCCCGGCGCCGAGGAAGCCCACTGATGACCTACAAGCTCGTCCTGCTGCGTCACGGCGAGAGCGAGTGGAACGCGCTCAACCTGTCCACCGGCTGGGTCGACGTCGACCTCACCGACAAGGGTCGCGCCGAGGCCGTCAACGGCGGCAAGCTGCTCGCCGAGGCCGGGATCCTTCCCGACCTGGTCCACACCAGCCTGCTGCGCCGCGCGATCAACACCGCCAACATCGCTCTCGACACCGCCGAGCGCCACTGGATCCCGGTGCGCCGCGACTGGCGCCTCAACGAGCGCCACTACGGCGCGCTGCAGGGCAAGAACAAGTCCGAGACGCTGAAGAAGTTCGGCGAGGAGCAGTTCCAGCTGTGGCGTCGTTCCTACGACGTCCCGCCCCCGCCGATCGAGGCCGACTCCGAGTTCTCCCAGGCCGGTGACCCGCGCTACGCCGACATCGAGGTGCCCGCCACCGAGTGCCTCAAGGACGTCGTCGCCCGGATGATCCCCTACTGGGAGTCGGCGATCGTGCCCGACCTCCAGGCCGGCAAGACCGTCCTGGTCACCGCCCACGGCAACAGCCTGCGCGCGCTGGTCAAGCACCTCGACAACATCTCCGACACCGACATCGCCAAGCTCAACATCCCCACGGCCCAGCCGCTGGTCTACGAGCTCGACGAGTCGCTGAAGCCGGTCGTCACCGGCGGCACCTACCTCGACCCCGAGGCTGCGGCCGCCGCGGCCGAGGCTGTCGCCAACCAGGGCAAGCAGTAGCAACAAACCCGCCGTCTCGGCGGGTCAGGAGTCGGCCGGGACCTCGCCGGTGACCACGAAGACGACCCGGTTGGCCACCGTGACGGCGTGGTCGGCGATGCGCTCGTAGTAGCGGCCCAGGAGAGCCACGTCGACGGCGGGCTCGACGCCGTGGGTCCAGTCCTGGCCCAGCAGCTCGGCGAAGGACTTGCGTCGCAGCTGGTCCATCTCGTCGTCGTCGGCGACCAGGTCCTGAGCTGCGGAGACATCGCGGGTGCGGAGGATCTCGCAGGTGCGCTCGACCATCTGCTGGGCGATCTCGGCCATCTTGGCGATGGTCGGCTGGGCCAGCTCGGGGACGGCCTTGTTCGGCGTACGCAGCCTGGCGATCTTGGCGACGTGGACGGAGAGGTCGCCCATCCGCTCGAGGTCGGAGATCATCCGCAGCGCGGCGACGACGACGCGGAGGTCGCCGGCGACCGGGGACTGCAGGCCGAGCAGCTCGAGTGCGTTCTCCTCGATGCGCTCGCGGGCGTCGTCGATCTCGACATCCTTGTCGATCACCTGCTCGGCGAGGTCGTTGCGGGCCTCGAGAAGAGCGATGGTGGCGTCGCGCACGGCCACCGACACCAGCTCACAGACACTGGTCAGATCGGTGAAGATGGCATCGAGGTCGTCATGGAAAGCAGCACGCATGAACCTGATCCTAGACACCCGACATGTACGGATCTTCATCGCGAGTGAACCGATGGTGAACGTTCGGCGCGGAAGCGTCCGGAGGTGAAGAATGGGTGTTTGATGGGATTACCCTGATCGTGTGGACTCGACGACGCAGGCCTTTCTTGCTGCGCTCCTCGGCGCTGTCGTCGCCGGAGCGGCGGTGCTTGCGTGGGCGATGAGCGAACGTTCCCGGCAACGGATCCCGGAGGTGGAGCCGCCCAAGGTTCCCTCCGAGGTGGCCGCCGTCCTCTCGGTGCTGCGTAGCAGTGCAGTCGTCGTGGACGAGGACGACACCGTCCTGAAGGCCAGCGCCCCGGCGTACGCCCTGGGCCTGGTGCGCGGCACCTCGCTGGTCTCGCCCGAGCTCTCCGAGCTCGTCCACGGTGTGCGCCGTGACGGCCAGATCCGCGAGACCGAGCTGGTGATCTCCCGCTCCAACGGGGCGTCGCGGCACGTCACCGCCCGGGTCGCCCCGCTCGGCACGCGCCTCGCCCTCGCCCTCGTCGAGGACCGCACCCGGGAGCGCCGGGTGGAGGCCGTGCGCCGCGACTTCGTCGCCAACGTCAGCCACGAGCTCAAGACCCCGGTCGGGGCGATCAGGGTGCTCGCCGACGCGGTCACCGAGGCCTCCGACGACCCCGAGGCCGTACGCCGCTTCTCCAACCGGATGATCCACGAGTCCGAGCGCCTGACCGAGCTGGTCCAGCAGATCATCGAGCTGTCCCGGCTCCAGGGCGACGAGCCGCTGGAGGCCCCCGTCGCGGTCGACGTCGACAAGGTCATCGTGTCCGCGATCGACAGCTCGACCGTCGATGCCGACGCCAAGAACATCAACGTGGTCGGCGCCGGCACCGCCGGGCTGCACGTCTTCGGCAACGAGGAGCAGGTCTCGACCGCGGTCACCAACCTGGTCTCCAACGCCGTCGCCTACTCCGACCCCGGCTCGACCGTGACCGTCTCGACCCGCGCCACCGACGGCTCGGTCGAGATCTCCGTGGTCGACCAGGGCATCGGCATCCCGTCCACGGAGATCGACCGGATCTTCGAGCGGTTCTACCGCGTCGACCCGGCCCGCCACCGCTCCACCGGCGGCACCGGTCTCGGCCTCTCGATCGTCAAACACGTCGCCGCCACGCATGGTGGCGAGGTCAAGGTGTGGTCGCAGGAGGGTCAGGGTTCCACCTTCACCCTCACCCTGCCCCAGCACCTACCAACTGCCGGGCAGTCCGGCACAAGCAAGGAGGAACGCCCGTGACCCGGGTACTCGTCGTCGAAGATGAAGCCAGCTACAGCGAGGCGCTGTCCTACATGCTCCGCAAGGAGGGCTTCGAGGTCGCCGTCGCCGAGGACGGCACCGACGCTCTGAAGGAGTTCGACCGCAACGGGGCAGACATCGTGCTGCTCGACCTGATGCTTCCCGGCCTCTCCGGCACCGAGGTGTGCCGGCAGATCCGGGCCACCTCGTCCGTCCCGGTCATCATGGTGACCGCCAAGGACGACGAGGTCGACAAGGTCGTCGGGCTCGAGCTCGGCGCCGACGACTACGTCACCAAGCCCTACTCCCCGCGCGAGCTCGTCGCCCGCATCCGCGCCGTCCTGCGGCGCGGCACCGAGCCCGACGCCGCCCCCGCCACGCTCGAGGCCGGACCGGTCCGGATGGACGTGGAGCGCCACGTCGTGACCGTCGACGGCAACGAGCAGCGCCTGCCGCTCAAGGAGTTCGAGCTCCTCGAGATGTTCCTGCGCAACCCCGGCCGGGTCCTCACCCGCGGCCAGCTCATCGACCGCGTCTGGGGCTCCGACTACGTCGGCGACACCAAGACCCTGGACGTACACGTCAAGCGCCTGCGCGCCAAGCTCGAGCCGGACCCGTCCGAGCCGAAGTTCCTGGTCACCGTGCGTGGGCTGGGCTACAAGCTCGACCTGTAGGAAGTCGTTCCGACGTGGGAGTCGTGAGGTCACAGGCTGACCTCACGACTCCCACGATCTATTTACGCGTACCCGGTTGAGCGTCCGAACTCATGTGCCGCGCGTGGTTTTACCTGCAGGATTCGCATGTGACCCCCTCCAACCCCCGAACGCCCACGATCCCGGTGATCGCGATCGTCCTGCTCTCGGCGCTCGCCTGGCTCGTCGGCTTCCTGCCCGGCGTCCTTCCAGACGCATCACCGTTCGATGCCGCGGCCATGGGCGAGCTGGTCGCTGTCGCCATCGTCGCCGGTACGCTCGGCGGCGCTGCGGCCGCGGTCCGGCGCGACCGGCCGGCGGCGGCAATCGCTGCCGCGATCGGTGGGGTCGCTCTGATCGCTCTCGCGACCATCCGTGTGCTGGGCGAGCGAGGCGTCTACCTCGAGCTCGTGCTCTGGGCGCTGCAGCTGATCACCGTGCTCGTCACGGTCGTGGCAGTCGCTCTCGGACTGGTTGCCGCGCTCGGCCCGTCGTGGCTGCGCGGTCTCGCTCTCGCTCCGCTGGGCGGCGCCGCGTACAGCTGGTTCGGCCAGGTCGTGCCGCCCACGTCGTCGACGTACTGGTGGGCCTGGCTGACGGTTCCAGTCCTGGCCGGCGTGCTCGTGCTGAGCGTCGGACGCGGACCACGCGGACTGCTCGCCCTCCTGACCTGGCCATTCGTGCTGGCCGGGGTGTGGATGGTCCAGACGGTCATCATCGCCCTCACCGCGATCGGGCCGATGATCCGGCCTGGATACGGCATCGAGGCGCATCCGGACGTGTTGGTCGGGGAGTTCCTCGCGTACGCGTCCCAGATCTTCACGACACCCGGTGTCCACCAGGTCCCTCTCCTCGCGTGGTCGGTCGTGATCGCACTCGTGGTCGTCGTCGTACGCCTCGCCTTCGACCGCCGGGCAGGCTCGAGCGCGGCCTCGGTGGACGAGGTCGAGAAGGCGGATGTGCAAGCGGAGGACGAGCCGGTGCCCAGCAGCCCACTCCCCTGGGTCGAGATCCTGCTCGTCGGATTCTCGGTGGTCCTCGTCCTCATTGCCCTGGCGAACGTCTTCATGTCCTACTTCTGCTTCGCGGGCGACGGATACTGCGGGCCACCTTCGGCCGAGAACGTGGTTGCCTACCGGGTCGTCCTCGTCCTGATGGCGCTGGCGTCGCTGGGAGCGCTCGGGATGGCAGTCCTTCGACGCTCGGTGGCCGGAGTGATCTCACACCTGGTCGTCGCATTGATCGTCGCGGTGAGCGCAGTTCTGTTCGCCGTGCCCGCGATCGACTGGCAGCGGCCCTCCCCCGAGCGGCCCACCTCCGAGCGGGTCGATCCTGAGCCGTCCCCCGGCGCGCATGTCTGCTACTCCGGCGGCGACAGCGACGAGTGCGCTGGCGGGTGAGTCCGCTACGCCTGGCCCATCGGCTCGCGCGGCACCACCAGCGACATCAGCGCGGCGGCGGCGCACAGCGCGCCGGCGGCGTACCAGACCAGGTCGTAGGAGCCCGTGACATCGCGGACGACGCCGCCGACCCAGGCGACCAGGCCGGCGCCGACCTGGTGGGAGGCGAGGACCCAGCCGAAGACGATCGGGGCGTCCTCGGGCCAGACCTCGCGGCACAGTGCGAGCGTGGGCGGCACGGTGGCGACCCAGTCGAGGCCGTAGAAGACGATGAAGAACACCATCGGGATGTGCACCTCGGGCGCCAGCAGCATCGGCAGGAAGATCAGCGAGATGCCGCGCAGCGAGTAGTAGACGCCGAGCAGCACCACCGGGTTGAAGCGGTCGGTGAGCCAGCCGGAGAAGATCGTCCCGGCAACGTCGAAGATGCCGATCACGGCGAGCAGCGAGGCGGCCGCGACCGTGGCCATCCCGTGGTCGTGGGCGGCGGGCACGAAGTGGGTCCTGATCAGCCCGTTCGTGGTGATTCCGCAGATCGCGAAGGCGCCGGCGAGGAGCCAGAAGGCCTTCGTACGCATCGCCATCCCGAGCACGCGCACGGTCCGTAGCGCGGCGCCGGTCGCGGGCGCGGGCCGCGGCACGATCTGCGAGGCTCCGTAGGGCGCCAGGCCGACGTCGGCCGGGTAGTCGCGGAGCAGCAGGAGCACGAACGGGATGACGGCGGCGACGAGAGCGATCGTGACCGAGGCGGCCCGCCAGCCGAACTCCCCGATCAGCACCGCCAGCACCGGCAGGAAGATCAGCTGTCCCGAGGCGCCACCAGCCGTCAGCAGGCCGCTGACCAGGCCCTGCCGCTTGTCGAACCAGCGGGTGGTGATCGTGGCACCGAAGGCGAGCGCCATGCAGCCGCTGCCACCACCGACGAGGACGCCCCAGCCGAGGACGAACTGCCACGACTCGCTCATCCAGACGGTCCCGAGCGAGCCGAGGGTGATCATGGTGAGCGCGACGGCCACCACCGGGCGGATCCCGAAGCGGTCCATCAGCGCTGCGGCGAACGGGGCGGTCAGGCCGTAGAGCGCGAGCTGCAGCGTGATCCCGGCCCCGATCGTGCCGCGCGACCAGCCGAACTCCTCGTGCAGCGGACCGACCAGGAGGCCAGGTGCCGCGGTGAAGGCGGCGGCGCCGACGATGGTCACGAAGGCGATGCCGGCCACCCACCAGGCGGGGTGGATGCGCGGACGGCGCGCGGAGGTACGGCCGACAGGCGGCGGGGTCGTCGTCTGGGTCATGGAGATGATTTTCCCGAGTGCGCGCCCGGACTGACAGTGGCCTGATTGACATCTATCGATAAGATCCAGCCATGGGCGACGAATGGGTTCCATCTCCGCACCGGGTCGCGGTGCTGATCCAGGACGGGTTCATCCCGTTCGAGGTCGGCATCCCGCACCGGATCTTCGGCAAGGCTCGCGACAGCCGGGACCGGCTGCTCTACGAGGTCGTCACCTGCACCACCGACGGCCCAGGGCCCGTGCAGTCGGACTCCGACATGGTCGTCCTCGCTCCGCACGGGCCGGAGGCCCTCGCCGAGGCCGACACCGTGGTGATCCCGAAGTTCGGCCGTGACTACCCGACGGTGTCGGACGGCGTGCTGACGGCGCCGCTGAAGGAGGCGCTCGACATGATCCGGCCCGGCACCCGGATCATGTCGATCTGCACCGGCGCCTTCGCACTCGCCGCCGCAGGTCTCCTCGACGGCCGTCCCGCGACCACCCACTGGGCACACACCGACGACTTCCGAGCTCTGTTTCCGCAGGTCAGGCTGGACCCTGACGTACTCTTCGTCGACGACGGCGACATCCTCACCTCCGCCGGCGTGGCCTCCGGCGTGGACCTCTGCCTGCATGTCGTACGCAGCGACCACGGCGCCGCGGTCGCCAACCGCGTCGCCCGGGTAACGGTCGTACCTCCCCACCGCGACGGCGGCCAGGCCCAGTTCATCCGCCACCCCGCACCTGCCCCGGGCGACGCCGGCATCTCGGCGGCGACCGCCTGGGCGCTCGCTCACCTCGACCAGCCGCTCACCCTGGAGGCGATGGCGTCCCAGGTGTCGATGTCGGTGCGTACCTTCACCAGGCGGTTCCGCGACGAGACCGGCGACTCCCCCGGCCGCTGGCTCCAGCGCCAGCGCATCGAGCTCGCCCGCACGCTGCTGGAGACCACCGACCTGAGCATGGAGCAGGTCGCCGCCCGCTGCGGACTCAACACCGCCCAGTCCCTCCGCCTCCACTTCCACGCCGCCCTCGGCATCACCCCCACGGCGTACAGACGAACCTTCCGCGGCTGACACCCCGGGCGAGTCCGCACTTTTGGAGGCCGAGTCGGTAGTTGTGGGCGACGAAAGTAGACCTTCGTCGCCCACAACTACGGACTCGCGCGACAGAACTACCGATTCGGCGGCGACGAGATGGCGGGATGTCGGACATCGTTGGCTGATATCCGCTCGCTCGAATGCGTAGGTGTCTCTAGCCTTTTACCGTGACGACGACGATCGAACCGGCCCCCGCCACGACGACACCGCTCTGGAAGCCGCTGGTGGCCTGCGGGGTCACGCTGGTGCTGTGGGCGTCGGCGTTCGTCGGGATCCGGCACCTGGGTGACACCGTCCCTCCGGGGAGCCTGTCGCTGGGCCGGCTGATCGTGATGGTCGCGGCGCTCGGTGCCTACCTCGCCCTGAAAGGTGGGTTCCGGCTGCCGACCAAGAAGGAGTGGCCGCTGATCGCGCTCGGCGGCGCGTCGTGGCTGGGCATCTACAACCTCGCGCTCAACGAGTCGGAGCGGCGCATCGACGCCGCCACCGCCGCGCTGATCATCCAGGTCGGACCGATCGTGGTCGCGCTCCTGGTCGGGCTCGTCCTCAAGGAGCGCATCCATCGCTGGATCCTGATCGGGACCGGCGTCGGGTTCGCAGGCGTCGTCCTGATCGGGCGCGCCTCGGCCAACGGCGACACCGGCGACTGGATCGGCGTCATCCTCTCCCTGGTCGCGGCACTGACCTTCGCGGTCGGGGTGCTGACGCAGAAGAAGCTGCTGCCGACGATGAGCGCGCTGCTCCTGACGTTCTGGTACGCCGTGGCCGGCCTCGTCATCTGCCTGCCCTGGTCGCTCGAGCTGGCCACCACGATCCCCGACATCAGCCTCGGCAACATCGGCTGGATCGTCTACCTCGGCCTGTTCCCGAGCGCACTGGCATTCGTGACCTGGGCCTATGCGCTCTCGCACTCCGACGCCGGCAAGTTCGCACAGTCGACGTTCCTGGTGCCGTTCATCACCGCGCTGATGGCGTGGCTGGTGCTCGGCGAGGTGCCGCCGGCGCTCGCCTTCGTCGGTGGCGCGATGTGCATCGCGGGTGTGCTGATCACCCGCCGCCAGCCGCGCTAGTCCTTCGCCTCGTCCTCGCCAGCCTCGAGCCAGCCCCGGAACGCCTCGAGGTTGGCGGTGGACTCACCGCGCAGCTTGCGCCACTCCCACTCCTTGCGGATCGAGGAGGCGAAGCCGAGCTCGAGGATGGTGTTGAAGGACTCGTCCGCGTACGTCAGGACCGAGCCGAGCAACCGGTCGAGCTCACCGGCCTCGACCATCGCCAGCGGCAGCCGGCCGTCGAGGTAGATGTCGCCGAGCCGGTCGAGCCCGAAGGCGACCCCGTAGAGCCGCAGGTTGCGCTCGAGCAGCCAGCGGTAGACGGTCTCGAAGTTCTCGTCGGGACGGCGACAGACGAAGGCATGCACACCCAACGCGTGCTGCCCCAGGTCGAGCCGGACCGGCGTCTGCAGCTTGCGCTCGCCCGGGAGCGAGAACGAGAACACCAGGTCCCCGCTCGGCAGGGCCGTCTCGTCCCAGGTCAGGTCGTTGGACTTCAGCCAGCCGCGTACGACCTCGTCCAGGTCCGTCCGCGTATCCGCAGTCATGCAGTCAGCTCCTCACGCATCAGCATCTTGGCCTCTTCGTAGACCTCGAGCGTATTGCGTGCGGTGAGATCCCAGGAGAAGTCCTGGGCGTGTTCGCGGGCGCCGTCGGCGAGCGCGGACCAGCGCGAGTGGGAGATGACGGCGTTGGTGAGGGCGTCGGCCCACTGGGCCGGGTCGTGCCCGTCGACCAGGAGCCCGCTGCGGCCGTGGTGCACCGCGGTGGTCAGACCGCCGACTGCGGCCGCGACGACGGGGGTGCCGCAGGCCTGGGCCTCGACGGCGACCAGACCGAAGGACTCGTTGTAGGAGGGGACGGCGACGACGGAGGCGGCGGAGTACCACAGCGCGAGCTCGTCCTGGCGCACCGGCGGGACGAACCGGACCACGTCGGATATCCCCAGCTCAGCGGCGAGATCGGCCAGCCCGGTCGGGTGCTCCAGACCGGAGCCGGAAGGGCCGCCGACGATCGGGACGACGAGGTTGCGACGCAGCGACGGGTCGCGGGCGAGCATGACCGCGGCCGCCCGCAGGAGTACGTCGGGGGCCTTGAGCGGCTGGATCCGACCGGCGAAGAGGAGCACGTGGGCCCGGGCAGGGAGCCCGAGCGCGGCACGCGCGGCGGCCCGCCCGCGCGGACGGAAGACTCGCAGGTCGACCCCGGGATGCACGACGGCGACGCGACCGGGCTCGGCGTCGTACATGTTGATCAGCTGCTTGGCCTCGAGATCGGTGTTGGCGATCAGCATGTCGGCGGCCTCGACGACCTGCTCCTCGCCGATCACCCGGGCCTCGGGCTCGGGGCTGTCACCCTCGGCGAGCGCCTCGTTCTTGACCTTGGCCATCGTGTGCATGGAGTGGACCAGCGGCACACCCCAGCGGTCACGGGAGAGCGCCCCGACCTGGCCGGAGAGCCAGTAGTGGGAGTGCACGGCGTCGAAGTAGCCCGGCGGGTTGGACGCCTCGGCGCGGAGCACCTCGCGCGCGAACGTGCACAGCTGACCGGGAAGATCGCCCTTGGCGAGCCCCTCGAAGGGACCGGCGTGGACGTGGTGGACCGCCACCCCGTCGTACGCCTCCACGACCTGCGGCAGACGCGAGGAGGTCGCGCGCGTGAAGATGTCGACCGCGATGCCCTGCGTGGCCAGCCGCCGGGAGAGCTCGAGGACGTAGACGTTCATGCCGCCGGCGTCGCCGGTGCCGGGCTGATCCAGCGGAGAGGTGTGCAGACTGACCATCGCCACGCGGTGGATCATGCCTGCCCCTTCTTGTGAACGCCCTCGGTCGCATCTTCCAACACGCGAATATGGGACATCATTCCCCGCGGCGGGAATCATCTTCGATCGTGGGACCCGGTACCCAATGTCGAGCGACCCACGAGAGAATGGCTGCATGTCCTCCAAGAACGCTGTCGTCACCGGTGCCTCGAGCGGGATCGGCGCCGCCACCGCCCGCCAGCTCGCCAAGGAGGGCTACCACGTCTTCCTCGCCGCTCGCCGGACCGACCGGATCGAGGCCCTGGCCGCGGAGATCGGCGGCACCGCGGTGGCGACCGACGTCACCTCCGACGAGTCCGTCGCCGCGCTGGCCGAAGCGGTCGGTGACCGTCTCGACCTGCTGGTCAACAACGCCGGCGGCGCCTTCGGCGTGGACCAGGTGGCCGAGGCCGATCTGGCCAAGTGGCAGGCGATGTTCGAGGTCAACGTGATCGGCCTGACCCGGGTGACCAAGGCGCTGCTCCCGGCACTGATCGCCTCCGGAGCGGGCGCGGTCATCAACGTCGGCTCGATCGCGGGCCGGCGTGCCTACGAGGGCGGGGCGGGCTACAACGCGGCGAAGTTCGGCACCCGTGCGGTCACCGAGGCGCTGCGCCTGGAGATCGTCGACAAGCCGGTCCGGATCATGGAGATCGCGCCGGGCATGGTGCAGACCGAGGAGTTCTCGCTCGTACGCCTCGGGGGCGACCAGGCCGCCGCCGACGCCGTCTACCGGGGCGTCGCGGACCCGCTGGTGGCCGAGGACATCGCCGACGCGATCGTCTGGATGGCCACCCGCCCGGCTCACGTCAACATCGACGAGCTGGTCATCAAGCCGCGTGCCCAGGCCGCCCCGCACAAGGTGCACCGCGAGAGCTGAACCCGACCCCCGATCCGATCCCCGATCCAGCCACGGATCCGGCCTCTGACCTGGTCTGGACCAGGCCAGAGGGGCGCCGAGGATTCAGTACGCGGCAGCCGACGGTGTCACACTCGATGCGTGCAGACGATCGGACTCATCGGCGGCATGAGCTGGGAAAGCACAGCCGCTTACTACGAGGGACTCAACAAGGGTGTCCAGGAGCGGCTCGGCGGTCTTCACTCCGCCAAGATCGTGCTGGCCTCCGTCGACCTGGCTGAGCTGACGGCGCTGCAGGAGAAGGAGGCCTGGGACCAGGTCGCCGAGATCCTCGTCGCCTCCGCCCGCAGCGTCGTGGCCGGTGGCGCCGACTTCATCCTGCTGTGCACCACCACCTTCCACAAGGTCTACGACGAGGTCGCGGCAGCCGTCGACGTACCCGTGCTGCACCTGGCCGACGTGCTCGCCGCCAAGGCCAAGGAGCTGGGCATCACGAAGGCCGGCTTCCTCGCCACCCGCTACACCGTGGAGAACGACTTCTTCGCGCAGCGGATCTCCGACCACGGCGTCGACGTGAACCTGCCCGACACCCTCCACGTGGAGCTGCTCGACTCGATCATCTACGAGGAGCTCGTCCACCGGAACGTGGTGTCCGGGTCGCGCAAGCGGGTCCTCGAGGTCGTCCACGAGTTGTGGGACGCCGGGTCCGACGGCGTCATCCTCGGTGCCTCCGAACTCAGCCTCCTGGTGCGGCCCAGCGACGTCGACGTACCCATCCTCGACGCCATCACCGTGCACGTCGAGGCGGCCCTCAACCAGGCCCTCGGCGAGTAGCTCCTCCGGTCTACTGCTCGAGCATCCGGTTGGCGAGCGCGCGCAGCTCGGGAGTCATGTCTCCCTCGTGCACGACGGTTCTCCGGCCGTCCACCTCGAACTCGTAGATGTAGCGGTCGGCGCCCTTCGGCTTGGACGGGGTCGCGTTGGCCAGCAGGTCACGCACCGTGGCCGCCTGGGCGTCGTCGGGTGCGAGCTCGGCGACCCCCTCCTGCGTACGTCCGATGAAACCGCCGCTGCGACGTAGCCTCACCACGGTCGGCGCCTCACCGTCGGGCCCGGACGTGCCGGACGCCGGGGTGACCCCGACCTCGGACCATGCCGTCGTGACCGCCTCGGCGTGCTCCCCGGCCTCGGCGACGGTGGCCGCCGCGAACCCGGCGAAGTCGGTGTCGGTGGTGACGGCGCCGTTGGTGAGCGCGGCGTACCAGATCTTGCCGGCCCCGTCCCACGAGTTGCCGCCGATCGCCTTGGCGGCGAGGGCGAAGGCGCGGTTGGGGATGCCGGAGTTGATGTGGACGCCGCCGTTGTCGTCGGTGCCGTCGTAGATGTCGTCCATGTGGGCCGGCTGCGGGTCCTTGCCGAGCTCGGGGTCGTCATAGGCCGTCCCCGGCTCGAGCATGTTCCGCAGCCCGACGCCCTGGACCGACTCGGTGAAGAGGCCCTCGCCGATGATCCAGTCGGCCTCGTCGGCGCTCTGACCGAGGAGGCGCTGCTTCAGGCAGGAGCCGAACACGTCCGACATCGACTCGTTGAGCGCACCGGGCTGGCCCTGGTAGACGAGACCCGCGGTGTGCTCGGTGACCGCGTGGGAGAGCTCGTGGCCGATCACGTCGACGGCCTTGGTGAAGCGCTGGAAGACCCTGCCGTCGCCGTCGCCGAAGACCAGCTGGGTGCCGTCCCAGAAGGCGTTGGCGTAGTCCCGGTCGTAGTGGACGGTCATCACGACCTCGATGCCCCGCCCGTCGTAGGAGTCGCGGCCGTAGACCTCCTCGAAGAGCGCCAACGAGCCGGTGATGCCGGCCGCGGCCTCGTCGACGCTCTCGTCGCCCGACTCCGGCTCGCCCGCGGCCCGGACCTTGTCGCCGGGAAGGTCGGTGCCGTTGCCGGCGGAGTAGACGGTCCAGTCGCCGGCCTCGGCGGCGGTGCTGCCCGCCTCCGGGGCAGGGAGCTCGGCGAGGACCCTCGTCAGGTGCTCGGCCCGAGCGGCTCGGAAACCGTTGTCCTGGTCGAGACGACCGGGATCGAGCCGCTGCATCAGGTAGGGAGGCACGATGTGGCAGACGTGATTCCGAGAGGTCATGGGTTCAGCCAACCGTCATCTCCGGATGCGGGTCAAGGACGTCGCGGCGGATAAGATCAGACGTCCCGTCCCGCGCCAGAAATCGAGCCGCTTCGCACATGTCCGAGATCCTCAAGGCCAATCTTCGCAACGTCGCCATCGTTGCGCACGTCGACCACGGCAAGACCACGCTGGTCGACGCCATGCTGAAGCAGGCCGGTGCTTTCTCCGAGCACGCCATGGAGTCGGTCGAGGACCGCGTCATGGACTCCGGTGACCTGGAGCGCGAGAAGGGCATCACCATCCTCGCGAAGAACACCGCCATCCACTACACCGGGCCGTCCGCGCCCGAGGGGATGACGATCAACATCATCGACACCCCCGGCCACGCCGACTTCGGTGGTGAGGTCGAGCGCGGCCTCTCGATGGTCGACGGCATCGTGCTGCTGGTGGACGCCTCCGAGGGCCCGCTGCCGCAGACCCGGTTCGTGCTGCGCAAGGCGCTCAACGCCGACATGCCGGTCGTGCTGGTGGTCAACAAGGTCGACCGCCCCGACGCCCGCATCGAGGAGGTCGTCGACGAGACGTACGAGCTCTTCATGGACCTGCTCGACGACTCCCACAGCCAGGACGCGCTCGACTTCCCGGTGATCTACGCCTCCGGCAAGGCCGGCGTGGCGAGCCTCGAGCAGCCGGAGAACGGCACCCTGCCCGACTCCAAGGACCTCGAACCGCTCTTCTCCACGATCCTGGAGACCATCCCGGCCCCGACCTACGAGGCCGGCGCGCCGCTGCAAGCCCACGTCACCAACCTCGACGCCTCCCCGTTCCTCGGCCGCCTCGCGCTGGTCCGCATCCACCAGGGCACCCTGAAGAAGGGCCAGAACGTCGCCTGGATGAAGCGTGACGGCGAGACCAAGAACGTACGCATCACCGAGCTGCTCATCACCGACGGCCTCGAGCGCAAGCCCGGCGAGGAGGCCGGCCCCGGTGACATCGTCGCCGTCGCGGGCATCCCCGAGATCATGATCGGCGAGACGCTGGCCGACCCGGAGAACCCGGTCGCGCTGCCGCTGATCCACGTCGACGACCCGGCCATCTCGATGACCATCGGCACCAACACCTCGCCGCTGGTCGGCAAGGTCAAGGGCGCCAAGGTGACCGCTCGCATGGTCAAGGACCGCCTCGACCAGGAGCTGATCGGCAACGTGTCGCTGCGGGTGCTGCCCACCGACCGTCCCGACGCCTGGGAGGTCCAGGGCCGCGGTGAGCTGGCGCTGGCGATCCTGGTCGAGCAGATGCGTCGCGAGGGCTACGAGCTGACCGTCGGCAAGCCGCAGGTGGTCACCCGCGAGATCGACGGCAAGCTCCACGAGCCGTTCGAGCGCCTCACCATCGACGCCCCGGAGGAGTTCCTCGGCACCATCACCGAGCTGCTCGCCAACCGCAAGGGCCGCATGGAGGGCATGACCAACCACGGCACCGGCTGGGTCCGGATGGAGTTCATCGTCCCCTCCCGCGGCCTGATCGGCTTCCGCACCGACTTCCTCACCGAGACCCGCGGCACCGGCATCGCCCACCACATCTCCGAGGGCTACTTCCCGTGGGCCGGCGAGATCCGCTCGCGCAACAACGGCTCGCTGGTCGCCGACCGCGCCGGCGCTGCCTCGGCCTACGCGATGACCTCGCTCCAGGAGCGTGGCGTCCTCTTCGTCGAGCCCACCACCGAGGTCTACGAGGGCATGATCGTCGGCGAGAACTCCCGCCAGGACGACATGGACGTCAACATCACCAAGGAGAAGCAGCAGACCAACATCCGGTCCGCCACCTCCGACAACTTCGAGAAGCTGATCCCGCCGAAGAAGCTCTCCCTCGAGCAGTGCCTGGAGTTCTGCCGCGAGGACGAGTGCGTCGAGATCACCCCGGACCAGATCCGCATCCGCAAGGTCATCCTCGACCAGAACGAGCGGGCCAAGATCGCGTCGCGGGCTCGTAAGGCCAACAAGTAGGCCTGACCTCCGCTCTACGACGGCCGCCGACTCCTCGAGTCGGCGGCCGTTTCGTTGTCTTCAGCCTGCGACACTTCCACCATGAGGAGAGCCGAGTGACCCTCACGACCACGGCCGCGCTCGTCAGCGCTGCCTACGAGACAGGCCGCGGCGTCGCCGCCTTCAACGCGGTCAATCTGGAAACCGTCGAGGCGATCGCGGCGGGAGCCGAGTCGGCGAACCACCCGGTCATCGTGCAGATCAGCGAGAACGCGGTCCGCTACCACGGCGGCCTGGCGCCACTGGCCCACGCCGCGATCGCGGTCGCGTCGAACGCCGCGATGCCGATCTCGCTCCACCTGGACCACGCGACCGACGAGCGCCTGGTCGGGATCGCGATCGACCTCGGCTTCTCGTCGGTGATGTACGACGCCTCCCAGCTCGCCTACGAGGAGAACCTGACCCGCACCGCCGCCGTCGTCCGCCGCTGCCACGACCGCGGCGCCCACGTCGAGGCCGAGCTGGGCGAGGTCGGCGGCAAGAACGGCGTCCACGCGCCCGGCGCACGCACCGACCCGGCCCAGGCCGCAGCCTTCGTCGCCGCCACGGGCGTGGACGCCCTCGCCGTCGCGGTCGGCTCGAGCCACAAGATGACCACCCGCGACGCGGCCCTGGACGAGGCACTGATCTCGGCGATCCGGCGGGCGGTCGACGTACCGCTGGTCCTGCACGGCTCCTCCGGGGTCAGCGACGACGGGCTCCGGGCCGCGATCGCGGCCGGGATGACGAAGATCAACGTCGCGACCCAGCTCAACAAGGCCTTCACGGCCGCGGTGCGGGAGACCCTCGGAGCCGACCCCGCCCTGGTCGACCAGCGGCGCTACCTCGGCGCGGGCCGGGACGCCATGGCCGCCGAGACAGCTCGCCTGCTGAGGGTGATTTCTCACCAATAAAGTGGAAGCGCTCCCACCACAACAAAATCGTTACTCACGCGCCTCTTGACAGGGAGTTGTGAGCACACTCACACTCTCCCTAGTCCCGAGAGTGGAAGCGCTCTCACTCCCCACACAGACGTGCAGGAGCACCCCCGTGTCCAAGATCTCCAAGTCATGGCGCCGTGCGCCACGGACCGCCCTCGCCGCGTGCGCGGTCGCCTCCCTCGTCGCCGGCCTGGCCGCCTGCGGCGGTGACGGTGGCGACGACGAGCAGGCTGCGCTCGGCAAGGACGACACCCTGACCATCACGACGTTCAGCGAGTTCGGCTACGGCGACCTCATCGAGCAGTGGAACGCCGACCCTGACCGTCCCTTCAAGGTCAAGCAGACCGTGGTCGCCGAGTGGGACACCTGGAAGCAGAGCCTCACCACCGGCCTGCAGTCGGGTGAAGGTCTCACCGACATCGTCGCCGTCGAGGGCGACATGATGCCCGCGCTCGTCGCCGAGGGCGCCTCCGAGCAGTTCGTCGACCTCACCGACAAGGAGCTCGACAGCCGCTGGATGGAGTCGAAGTACCTCGAGGGCCAGACCGCCGACGGCAAGCAGATCGGTTACCCGACCGACGCCGGCCCCGAGGCGTTCTGCTACCGCGCCGACCTCTTCGAGAAGGCCGGCCTCCCGTCCGACCGCGAGTCCGTGAAGGCCCTCTTCAAGGACTGGGACACCTACTTCGCCACCGGCGAGCAGTTCAAGAAGAAGGTGCCGAACACGGCTTGGTACGACTCCAGCGGCGCGATCGCCCAGGCGATGCTCAACCAGGTGGAGTACCCCTTCCAGACCAAGGACCAGAAGATCGACGTCGACAACCCGGAGCTCCGGAACGTCTACGACACGGTCTCGCAGTACGCCCCCACCCTCTCGACGAAGGTCGAGCAGTGGGGCGAGGACTGGATGGCCAACTTCACCAACGACGGTTTCGCCACCATCCCGTGCCCGGGCTGGATGTTCGCCAACATCAAGGACTCCGCGCCTGACGTGAAGGGCTGGGACATCGTCGACGCCTTCCCGGGCGGCGGCGGCAACTGGGGCGGCTCCTACCTCGCCGTCCCGGCGCAGTCGCAGCACCAGGAGGAGGCCAAGGAGTTCGCCAACTACCTGACCAACGCCGAGTCCGAGGTCGCCGCTTCCAAGGTGGCCGGCAACTTCCCGGCGAACCTGGAGGCGCAGGAGACCCTGGCCGCCGAGAACGCCACGGACCCCTACTTCAACGACGCCCCCACCTCGCAGATCCTCGCCAACCGGGCGAAGGCCGTGCCGGCGGGTGTGCCGTTCAAGGGTGACAAGTACTCCGACATCCTGGGCCTCTTCCAGCAGGCGATCCGACGTGTGGACGAGGGCACCGACCCCGACAAGTCGTGGGCGACCTTCGTCGAGGGCGTCGAAGGAATGTCCTGATCCATGCCGACCACCACCTCTGCCCCGGTCGAGAACGCCACCCCGGCGCCCTCGACCGGGGCAGCACCCCGCCGCCAGGCGTGGCGTAACCGGCTCTCCCGGTGGGACTTCAAGCTCTCGCCCTACCTGTACGTCGCGCCGTTCTTCCTGGTGTTCATCCTCATCGGGCTCTACCCGATGCTCTACACCGGCTACCTGTCCTTCTTCTCCTGGCCCGCCTACGGTTCCGAGATCGGTTCGTGGGTCGGCTGGGACAACTACGCCCACGTCCTCGGTGACTCGGTCTTCCGCAAGGCCTTCTGGAACACCATCGGGATGTTCCTGCTCTCCTCGGTTCCACAGATCATCGTGGCGACGATCCTCGCCGCGCTGCTCGACACCCGGCTCCGGGGCCGCACCCTGTGGCGGATGAGCATCCTGCTGCCCTTCGTGGTCGCTCCCGCGGCGTCCGCGATGATCTTCGGCGCGATCTTCGCCGACGGCACGGGCCTGATCAACCAGACGCTCGACGGCTTCGGCCTCCCGAAGGTGCCGTGGCACGCCGACCGGTTCGCGAGCTGGACCGCGATCGCGACCATGGTCAACTGGCGCTGGACCGGCTACAACGCGCTGATCATCCTCGCCGCCATGCAGGCGATCCCGCGGGACCTCTACGAGGCGGCGGAGATCGACGGAGCCTCCAAGGTGAAGCAGTTCTTCAACGTCACGCTGCCCTCGATCCGGCCGACGATGATCTTCGTCATCGTCACCTCGACCATCGGCGGCCTGCAGATCTTCACCGAGCCCCGGATCTTCGACACCAACCTCCGCTTCCAGGGCGGCTCCGACTTCCAGTACACGACCCTGACGATGTACGTCTTCAACACCGCCCAGACCACGACCAACCCGTATCCACGTGCGGCCGCCGCCGCCTGGGTGCTCTTCCTCATCATCGTGGGGATCGCACTGGTCAACTTCCTGGTCACCCGGGCCGTCCAGCGAAGGAGCCTGCGATGAGCGAGCGAAAGCGAGCGGCGTTCAATCCCATGACGCCGCGCCCGTACACTGGCGCTTGCGCTACGGGGGCGGCGTCATGAGCAGACGACCTGGATTCCTTGTGTACGGCCTGCTCACGGCATTCCTGCTGGGCTCGGCCTTCCCCCTCTACTGGTCCTTCGTCATCGGTTCGGTCACCCGGCAACGGGCGATCCAGTCGCCCCCGCCGCTGGTCCCGGGAGGACACTTCTTCGAGAACGCCGGCCGGGTCTTCGACCGGATCGACTTCTGGTCGGCGCTGCTCAACTCGATCATCGTCTCGGGGATCTCGGCGGCCTCGGTCGTGCTGTTCTCGACGCTGGCCGGCTACTCCTTCGCCAAGCTCCGCTTCCGCGGCTCCAACGCGGGGATGGTCTTCGTCGTCGCCACCCTGGCGGTGCCGACCCAGCTGGCCCTGGTGCCGATGCTCAAGCAGTTCTCCAACCTCGGTCTGACCGGCACGCACGCCGCCGTGATCCTGCCCTGGGTGGTGACCGCGTTCGGTGTCTTCTTCATGAGGCAGTACCTCGTCGACGCGATCCCCGACGAGCTCATCGACGCGGCCCGCGTCGACGGCGCGTCCATGATCCGTACGTTCTGGACCGTCGCCATCCCGGCGGCGCGTCCCGCGATGGCGATCCTCGGTCTGTTCACCTTCATGCAGGTGTGGACCGACTTCATGTGGCCGCTGATCGTGCTGCAGGGGTCCGACGTGCAGACCCTGCAGACCGCGCTCGACGCGCTCAAGGTCGCGCCCGGTCAGGGACATGCCGACATGGCCCTGGTCCAGGCCGGAACGATCCTCGCGACCGTACCCCTACTTCTGTTGTTCATCGCCACCGGACGCCACCTGGTGTCCGGCATCATGCAAGGAGCCGTCAAAGGATGACCACCTCGACTCACCAGGGTCGCACCTTCCCCGAGAACTTCCTCTGGGGCGCTGCCACGGCGTCCTACCAGATCGAGGGAGCGGTCGACGAGGACGGACGTACGCCGAGCAACTGGGACACCTTCTCCCGGGTGCCCGGGGCGATCCTCAACGGCGACACCGGGGATGTGGCGTGCGACCACTACCACCGGATGCCCGAGGACGTCGCGCTGATGAAGCGCCTCAACCTGGCCTCGTACCGGTTCTCGACGGCGTGGCCGCGGATCCGTCCCGACGGCGGCAAGGTCAACCAGGCAGGGCTCGACTTCTACAACCGGCTCGTCGACGAGCTGCTCGAGGCCGACATCGCCCCGTGGATCACGCTCTACCACTGGGACCTGCCGCAGGCGCTGGAGGACCAGGGCGGCTGGACCAGCCGGGACACCGCCTACCGGTTCGTGGAGTACGCGACCACCGTCTACGACGAGCTCTCCGACCGCGTCGACAACTGGACGACGCTGAACGAGCCGTGGTGCTCGGCGTTCCTCGGCTACTCCGGCGGCCAGCACGCTCCGGGGCGGCAGGAGGGCGTGGCCGGCATCGTCGCGGCCCACCACCTCATGCTCGGCCACGGCCTGGTGGTCAACGAGCTGCGCAGTCGCGGCGCGACGCCGGAGAACGGGAAGTCCCTCGGCATCACCCTCAACCCGACGGTCGTCGACCCCTACGACGCCGACCGGCCCGAGGACGTCGACATGACCCGGCGGATCGACGGCCTGCACAACCGGGTGTTCTTCGAGCCGCTGTTCCGGGGCAAGTACGCCGACGACCTCGCCGCCGACACCGAGGGGCTGACCTTCCAGGGCCGGCCGTGGCAGGACTGGGTGCTCGAGGGCGACCTCGAGGTCATCTCCGCGCCTCTCGACGTGCTCGGGATCAACTTCTACTTCGGCAACGCCATCGCGGCGAAGCCGTTCGAGATCGACCCCGACGAGGTGCTGGGCAGCCGGCTCGTCCACTCCGACTTGCCGCGGGGGAACCCGTACCCCGGTGCCGAGTTCGTCACCCCGCGCACAGGTCGTGCCACGACCGCCCGTGACTGGGAGATCGACCCGGTCTGGCTGACCCGGCTGCTGACCCGGCTCAACGACGAATACGGTGCCCCGCCGATCTACATCACCGAGAACGGCGCCTACTATGACGACGTGGTCGAGGACGGGGCAGTGCACGACACCGCCCGTCTCGACTACATCGACCAGCACCTGCGCGCGACCCTCGACGCGATGGAGCAGGGTGCGGACGTACGCGGCTACTTCGCCTGGTCCCTGCTCGACAACTTCGAGTGGAGCTACGGCTACGCGCACCGCTTCGGGATCGTGCACGTGGACTTCGAGACCCAGGTACGCACCCTGAAGGACAGCGGCCTCTGGTTCGCCGACGTCGCCGCCAACAACCGGGTGCCGGCCCGCCCGTGAACATGCCCACGCTCGACGAGGTCGCCCGGCTGGCTGGTGTCAGCCGGGCGACCGCGTCGCGCGCCATCAACGGCGGCTCGCGGGTCTCGGCGAAGGCGGCAGAGGCCGTCGCCGAGGCCGTACGGACGCTGGGCTACGTCCCCAACCCGGCTGCTCGCTCCCTGGTGACGCGCCGGACCGACACCGTCGCGATGGTCGTGCCGGAGTCGGACGAGCGCGTCTTCGCCGACCCGTTCTTCGCCCGCACCCTGCACGTCGTGACCCAGGTTCTCGCCCAGCGCGACCTGCAGGTCGTGCTGCTGATCGCGCAGCCGGGCGACGAGATGCAGCGGACGCTGCGCTACCTGCGCGGCGGCCACGTCGACGGTGCGATCGTAGTCTCCCACCACCGCAACGACGCCCTCGCCGACCACCTCGCGGCCATCGGGCTGCCGGCCGCGTTCATCGGCCGGCCGTTGACCGGCGCGGAGAAGGTCTTCTACACCGACCCCGACAACATCGCCGGCGCCCGCCAGGTCACCAACATCCTGATCGAGCGCGGCTGTCGTCGCATCGGCACCATCACCGGTCCCATCGACATGAGCGCCGGCACCGACCGGGCCGCGGGATGGCGGGCCGCCCTCGAGGCCGCCGGGCTCGCCACCGATGCGGTCGTCGAGGGCGACTTCACCGAGGACGGCGGCGAGGCCGCCTGCGAGATCCTGCTCCGTGACCATCCGGACATCGACGGCCTGATGGTCGCCTCCGACCTGATGGCCGCGGGCGCCCTCCGCGTGCTCGGCCGGGCGGGCCGCCGCGTACCCGACGACATCGCGGTCGTCGGCTACGACGACCTCGGCATCGCCGAGCGCACCACTCCCCCGCTCACCACGGTCAAGAACCCGATAGGAGACATGGCGAGGGAGGCCGTCCGGCTCCTCCTCGCCCAGCTCGACGGCGGCACCACGATCCCTCGCCGGGTCGTCTTCGCGCCCGAGCTGGTGCGGCGTACGTCTGCCTGATCCGACCTCGCCGGGGCGAGGCACCACGCGTCGGCCCGCATATCGCAGTGCGGACTCGCCCCGGGCCTCCTTCCCGGCATCCTGTTAGCGTCGCTTGGCGATGCCACATCGCAATTCGACTGGCAGCGTGCCCCGCCCGAAGTCGGCTACCCGAGTCGACTTCCGCTCACCGGACCTCCAGGACGGTCAGCATCTGTGGCGGATGGCACGGGACTCTCGGGTACTCGACGTCAACACCTCGTACGCCTACCTGCTGTGGGCGCGCGACTTCGCGGCAACCTCGATCGTCGCGACCGTCGATGACGATCCAGGAGGATTCGTCATCGGCTACCGGCGGCCGGACGAGCCGGAGACCCTGATGATCTGGCAGGTCGCCGTCGACGAGCGGCACCGCGGCCAGGGTCTGGCCCGCCGCATGCTCGACACGCTCGTCGACAGCCTCTCCGGCGAGGGCGTACGCCGCCTGGAGACGACCATCACCGCGGACAACAGCGCCTCCATCGCGCTGTTCACCTCGTTCGCGAACGCACGCAGCGCCCCGATCGAGCGCACGCCGCTCTTCGAGGCCGCGATGTTCCCCGACGGGCACGACCCGGAGCTGCTGTTCCGCATCGGCCCGTTCTCGACCGCACGACCCGACCGGAACACCGGCTCGGGATCGACGACACACGGAGGTGTCATGTCCATGACGACGACCGCCGAACCCGCCACCGCGATCTTCGACTCCCTCGAGTCACAGGTCCGCAGCTACTGCCGCAGCTGGCCGGCGGTGATGACCCACTCCCAGGGCTCCACCGTCACCAGCGAGGACGGGAGGGAGTTCCTGGACTTCTTCGCCGGAGCGGGCGCGCTCAACTACGGGCACAACAACCCCGCGCTGCTCGATCCCCTGCTCGACTATCTTCGCGAGGGCCGCATCGTGCACTCGCTGGACATGCACACCAGCGCCAAGCGGGACTTCCTGCAGGCCTTCTCGGACCTGATCCTCGAGCCGCGCAACCTCGACTACAAGGTGATGTTCCCGGGTCCGACCGGGACCAACTCCGTCGAGGCCGCTCTCAAGCTGGCCCGCAAGGCGACGGGACGCCAGCACGTGCTGTCCTTCACCAACGCGTTCCACGGGATGACCCTCGGCTCGCTGTCGGTGACCGGCAACTCGATGAAGCGCAGGGGCGCGGGCATCCCGCTGACCAACAGCTCGAAGATCCCGTACGACGACTACTTCAACGGTGCCGTCGACGACTTCATGTGGCTGGAGCGGGTGCTCCAGGACAGCGGCTCCGGCGTCGACAAGCCGGCCGCGATCATCGTGGAGTCCGTCCAGGGCGAGGGCGGCCTCAGCGCCGCCCGGCTGGAGTGGCTCAAGGCGCTCTCGGACCTGTGCCGCGAGCACGACATCATCCTGATCCTCGACGACGTGCAGGCCGGCTGCGGCCGGACCGGCACCTTCTTCAGCTTCGAGGAGGCCGGATTCACCCCCGACATCGTCTGCCTGTCGAAGTCGATCTCCGGCTTCGGCCTGCCGATGGCGCTGACCCTGATCCGGCCCGATCTGGACCAGTTCGAGCCCGGCGAGCACAACGGCACCTTCCGCGGCCACAACCTCGCCTTCGTCACCGCCCGGGTGGCGCTGGAGACCTACTGGGCCGACCAGTCCTTCCAGAAGGACGTCCAGGCGAAGGCCGCCGAGCTGCGCACGGGGCTGACGAAGATCGCCGATCGGTACGAGGGTGCGGCCGTCCGCGGTCGCGGTCTCCTGACCGGCATCGCCTTCCCGGACGCCAGCTCGGCCGGGAAGATCGCGGCCGCGGCGTACGAGCACGGCCTGCTGGTCGAGACCTCCGGTCCCGAGGACGAGGTGCTCAAGACGATGCCGCCGCTGACCATCACCTCCGAGGAGCTCGCGCGCGGTCTGGACGTCCTCGACGAGGCCACCGCGTCCGTCCTCGGCGACGGCACCCCGGCCTGACCGCCCCGAGACCCGAAACGGAGAGAACATGCGCGTCACCTATCTGGAAGACCTCGACGACACCGACCGAGACGTACGCGTCGAGTCCGAGCACGGGGCCTGGCGCAGCCGCCGGATCGTGCTGGCCCGCGAGGGCGTCGGCTTCTCCTTCCACGAGACCAACATCCCGGCCGGGACGACGAATGAGTTCTGGTACGCCAACCACATCGAGTGCGTCTACTGCGTCGGCGGTGAGGGCGAGCTCCTCGACCGCGAGACGGGAGAGACGTACGAGATCCGCGACGGGATGTGCTACCTGCTCGACAAGCACGACAAGCACACCGTCACCGCCACGACGGACCTGCGTCTGATCTGCACCTTCAACCCGCCTGTCACCGGTCGTGAGGTGCACGACGCCGACGGCGTCTACCCGCTCCTCACCGAGACCAAGGAGGTAACTGCATGACCGCTACCACCGAACACGCCGAGGACGTGTACCCCACCCGCCTCGAGGACGGCTTCTCCGTGCTCCCCCGGCAGGACCAGGTCGTCTGGGGTACGGCCGCCGACGGGCCGATCGACCAGCAGACGCTCGACTCCTACGACGAGCGCGGCTACCTGACCGTGCCCGACCTCATCACCCCCGAGGAGGTCGAGGAGCTCCGCGCCGAGCTGCGTCGGCTCAGCAACGACCCGGAGACCCGGGCCGACGAACGCACGATCATCGAGTCCTCCTCCCAGGAGGTGCGCTCGATCTTCGAGGTGCACCGCACCAGCGACGTCGTCGCCCGGCTGGCGGCCGACCCACGCGTGGTCGGCCGCGCCCGGCAGATCCTCGGCTCGGACGTCTACATCCACCAGAGCCGGATCAACCTCAAGCCCGGCTTCGGCGGCGGCGACTTCTACTGGCACTCCGACTTCGAGACCTGGCACGCCGAGGACGGCCTGCCCCGGATGCGGACGGTCAGCATCTCCATCTCGCTGACCGACAACCACTCCTTCAACGGGCCGCTGATGATCATGCCCGGGACGCACCGGACGTACGTCTCGTGCGGCGGCGCCACTCCCGAGGACAACTACAAGTCCTCGCTGGTGATGCAGGGCGCGGGCACCCCGGACCAGGAGACGATCACGAAGATGGCGAACGTCTACGGGATCGACGTGCTGGCCGGTGCTGCCGGCAGCGCGGTCATGTTCGACTGCAACTGCATGCACGGCTCCAACGGCAACATCACGCCGTACCCGCGCTCGAACGTCTTCCTGGTGTTCAACAGCGTGGAGAACACGGCGGTCGAGCCGTTCTCGGCCCCGAGGCCGCGGCCCTCGTTCATCGGGGCGCGCGACTTCACGCCGGTGGGCTGACGGCCCTGCGGCGCCCGAGGTGGTGCGGCGTACGTCTGTCCGGTCTTTGCCTACCCCTAGGCTGAGCCCATGACACGCACCCGCGCCTTCTCGGGCGCCATGACCGGCGCGGCTCTGCTGGCGCTGTCGCTCGCCCTGACGGCCTGCGGTTCGGGCAAGGACTACGTGCAGGAGAAGACGGTCGAGCGGATCGCGACCGAGCAGCTCACCAACGCCATCGGCGTGACCCCCGAGGGCCTCGACTGCCCCGGCGACCTCGAGGGCAAGGTCGGCACCGAGATGACCTGCGTCCTCACCTCCGAGGGCGAGAAGTACGACGCGATCATCACCGTCGACGACGTCGACGGTGGCCGTGTCCACTTCAAGATCGACGTGCCGCCCAACGCCACGGAGTGAGCCCACGGAGTCCCCGGAACCGATAACCTCTTGAGTCGTGTCCCCTCATGCGAGGCCTTTCTTCGACCATGTCGCGCGCGTGTGCGACGGCACGCCCTACAAGGCGACCGAGACGGCGCGCGGGTTCGACGTCGAGCTCGACCTGGCCGACGAGCGCTGGCACCCCACGTTGCTGGCCGCCAAGCTGAACTGGGTCTTCACCTACCACGTGTCGATGCCGACCCGGAGCTCCTACGCGATCATCGAGGACACCCGCAGCCTCGTCTGGTTCGGCGACGTGCCGCACACCCAGAAGACCGGCGTACGCCGCATCGAGGCCGACGACGACCAGACCGATCAGGGCGTGTGGACCGTGCACGACCCCGCGGCGGTCCCCGACCTGGACCAGTTCCGCTTCGACGCCGAGGAGGGCCGCACGCTGATCACCAGCGTCGCCCGGCTCTACGCGCTGCAGCAGCGCGGCGCGCGGCACGAGGGGGCGGGCTTCTCCGTCGCCGTGGGCCTCGTCGTGACCCTCTCGGTGATCGCGACGGTCATCGGCGTGGCCGTGATCCTCAACCTGATGGGCACCTTCGGCTCGCCGTCTTGACCATGTCGTCGGGACAATCTGTGTGATGCTGACCCGCATGGATCCGATCCGCGAGGCGAAACGGCAGTGGATCGCGCACGGCTGGGCCGACGCTGCCGACGGGATGGCGCTGGTGACCTCGCTCGTGCGCGTACACCAGCTCGTCATGGAGCGCGTCGATGCCGCGCTGCGCCCCCACGACCTCTCCTTCGCCCGCTACGAGGTGCTCCGCCTCCTCTCCTTCACCCAGGAGGGCCAGCTCCCGATGGCCAAGCTGGGCTCCCGGCTCCAGGTCCACCCGGCCTCGGTGACCAGCGCGGTCGCCCGGCTGGAGAAGCAGGGCTTCGTACGCCGCAGCCGCTCCGACGCCGACGGCCGTGTGGTCCTCGCCGCCATCACCGACGCGGGACGCGAGGTGGTCGAGGCGGCCACGGTCTCCCTCAACACCGAGGTCTTCGAGAAGCCCGGGATCGAGGACGTACCCGGCGTGACCGCGCTGCTCAGCCAGCTCCGCGCAGCCTCCGGGGACACGGTCGACTAGGACGTGGCGTGGCCGCCGGGTCGGGCTACCTCCAGAGCACGAAGTAGTAGACGAGCAGCGGGATCACGGGCGTCAGCAGAAACCAGGGCGTGGCCAGCGAGAGCCTGTTGATCAGGCGTACGCCGGCGACGGCCATCACGCCGAGAAGCAACGAGATCACGAAGAGACCCTCGCGCGCGCCGCCCTTGTCGGCACCGGTCGCGCCGAGCGCGGCCATCGCCAGGGAGTGCAGGAGCACGACGGCGCAGAGCAACGAGGACGCGACGTACTTCTTGACCTGCTCGATGTGCACGAGGATCAGCTCTTCTTGACGTAGTCCGACTTGAGCTGCATCGGCCCGATGCCGTCGATCCTGCAGTCGATGTCGTGGCCGCCGAAGCCGTCGCCGAGGCGGATGTTCTTGACCTTGGTGCCGACCTTGACGACGAGGGAGGACCCTTTGACCTTCAGGTCCTTGATCACCGTGACCGAGTCACCATCGGCGAGCGGGGTCCCGTGGGCGTCGGTGATCTGCCCGGCATCGACGGTCTCGGTGTCCTCGGGATTCCACTCGTGTCCGCACATCGGGCAGACGAGCAGGGCGCCCTGCTCGTAGGAGTAGGCCTCGGAACATTCCGGGCATGGGGGCAGTGCGTCGGTCATCAGACTCTCTTCGATGTTGCTCACGGGCGGGTGGGTCGGCGTCAGTCGTCGGCGACCGTCAGTTCGTCCTCGAACTCACTGCGGGTCTCGGCGAGGTTGAACAGGATGGTGCGTGCGGAGAACAGGAGGTCGCGGACCTCGGGGATGCTGATGGAGTACACGACCTCGCTTCCTTGCCGGTAGGAGGCCACGAGCGAGGTGCGCCGGAGCACCGAGAGCTGCTGCGACAGGTTGCTGGGCTCGATCGCGATCCGTTCCAGGAGCTCGTGGACGGCGTGGTCGCGCTCGGCGAGGAGCTCCAGGATGCGGATCCGCGCGGGGTGGCCGAGGGTGCGGAAGAACTGGGCCTTGGCCTGGTAGAGCGGGACGCTCATCGAGTCCTCCGTCGAACGGGATGGAGCGGGAAGTCCGGCATGGGACTATGATACATGACTTGAAGATATCTTCATGTCTTGGATTCATTTCGCCACTCGACCTTCAGGAGCACCTAGTGGCCAACGTGAGCGCCGGTCGGATCGAGATCGGCGATGTCATCACCATCCCGGGAACACCGCTGCGTCGGTGCCGGGTGCGCCTGATCCGATCCGCCGTTCCGGGCGTCGTGTGGCTCTATCTGACCGACTCGACCGGGAAGCGGATCCGTCGTCACGTCGCGCTCCCGCTGGACCAGAGCATCCTGCGCCACCACACCACACCGTTCGATCCCGATCAGATCCCGGAGGACGGCTAGGTGGTCGACGTGTCGTCGGTGTCGCTCGCGGGGCTGAGAGATCGCGGCGTCGCCCTGCTGCCGGGCCGGGAGGACTGGCAGGCGGTCAGACGGGATCCGAGGAGAGACCTGGTCGCCGGGGTCACGGTCGCCGTGGTGGCACTGCCGCTGGCGCTCGCGTTCGGGGTGTCCTCCGGGATGGGAGCGTCGGCCGGGATCGTGACGGCCGTGGTCGCAGGCATCGTCGCGGCCGTGTTCGGCGGCTCGAACCTGCAGGTCTCCGGGCCGACCGGGGCGATGACGGTCGTGCTGGTGCCGATCATCCACGACTTCGGCCGCGACGGGGTGCTGATGGTCGGACTGCTGGCGGGGATCATGCTGCTGATCGCCGCCGGGCTCGGTCTCGGGAAGCTGGTGCGCTACCTGCCGATACCGGTGATCGAGGGATTCACGGTGGGGATCGCCGTGGTGATCGGGCTGCAGCAGGTGCCGGCGATGTTCGGGATCGACGGCGGCGAGTTCGAGCACACCTGGCAGGTCGCTCTCGACGTGGTCCGTCGCTGGCTCGGACAGCCACAGTGGGCACCCGTGGTGATGGCGGTGCTGGTGGCGGCGTTCATCCTCGCCGCGCAGCGGTGGCGTCCGGCGGTGCCGTGGTCTCTGGTCGCGATCGTGCTGGCCACCGTGGCCGGGCTGTGGTCACCCGTCGAAGGGATCGGCGAGTTGCCGCCGGGCCTGCCCGCGCCGAGCGCTGGATTCGTGTCGCTCTCCGGGCTGACCGCCCTGGTCCCCGCGGCCGCGGCGGTTGCCGCGCTGTCTGCCCTGGAGAGTCTGCTGTGCGCGACCGTGGCCGACTCGATGACCGTGGACGAGTCCCACGATCCCGACCGCGAGCTCATCGGCCAGGGGCTGGCCAACCTCGCGGTGCCGTTCTTCGGCGGCGTACCCGCGACGGCGGCGATCGCGCGCACCGCCGTCAACGTGCGTGCCGGGGCGCGCTCCAAGCTGGCCGCTGTCACTCATGCGGTGGTCCTGCTGGTGATCGTGAGCGCGCTGGCCGGTCTGGTCTCGCACATCCCGCTCGCGGCGCTCGCCGGCGTGCTGCTGGCCACCTGCGTACGCATGATCGAGGTCGCCTCGGTCCTCGCCCTGCTGCGCTCGACCCGCGGCGACGCGGTCGTCCTGGTGCTCACCTTCGTCGTCACGGTCGTCTTCGATCTCGTCGACGCGGTGATCGCGGGGCTGCTGGTCTCCATCCTGTACGCCCTGCGGCAGGTCGCCCGGAGTGCGGTCATCGAGCGGGTCGAGCCGTTCGGGCCGGCCCGTGGGATGCACTCGGAGGAGGAGCACGAGCTGCTGAAGAAGCACATCGTCGTCTACCGCTTCGACGGACCGCTCTTCTTCGCCGCCGCCCACCGCTTCCTGCTCGAGCTCTCCGAGGTCGCCGATGTGCGAGTCGTGGTGCTGAGGATGTCCCGCGTGACCACGATCGACGCGACCGGCGCGAAGGTCTTGGACGAGGTCATCTCCCGTCTCGAGCGACGGGGCAAGGTCGTCATGATCTCGGGCATCTCTCCCGAGCACGCCGAGATCCTGGCCCGCCTCGGGGTCGCCGACCACCTGCGCCGCGACGACCGCATCCACAGCACGACTCCGGAGGCCATCTCCCGCGCGCTGGAACTGGTGGCCGAGCACGCCGCGACGTGAGGCCGTGGGCCCAGACGTACGCGCGTACTGGCGAGTATGTGATCCACGACCTATCCTGGAAATACTTGGACGTCCAACTATTCCCCTGGGAGCACCGCCCATGTCCGACCTCCACATCCCCCAGAACCACGTGCGGATCGTGACCGCGAGCAGCCTCTTCGACGGCCACGACGCGGCGATCAACATCATGCGCCGAATCTTCCAGGCCCAGGGATGCGAGGTGATCCACCTCGGCCACAACCGCTCGGTGACCGAGATCGCCGACGCCGCCGTCCAGGAGGACGCCCACTGCGTCGCGGTCTCCTCCTACCAGGGCGGCCACGTGGAGTTCTTCGAGTATCTGGTCAGCGCGCTCAAGGAACGCGGCGCCGGCCACGTCAAGGTCGTGGGCGGGGGCGGCGGCGTCATCGTCCCCTACGAGATCGAGCGGCTGGCCAACTCCGGCGTCAAGATCTTCTCCCCCGAGGACGGCCAGCGACTGGGCCTCCCCGGGATGATCAACTCGGTCGTACGCGACATCGACCGCGACCTGTGGCCCACCTTCCCGATCACGCCCGACGGCGTGGTCGCCGGCTACGGCCTCGCCATCGGGCGCGCGATCACCGGTGCCGAGCAGGGCCGGCTGCCCGAGGACTTCCTCGCCCGACTGCGGGAGGCCGACCAGGCGGTCGTGCTCGGCATCACCGGCACCGGCGGGTCCGGCAAGTCCTCCCTCACCGACGAGCTGGTCCGGCGGCTGCGCAACGACCAGGAGGACAAGATCCGCATCGGCGTCCTCGCCATCGACCCGACCCGGCGGCGCGGTGGCGGCGCGCTGCTGGGCGACCGGATCCGGATGAACTCGCTGGCCGCGATGCACGACGGCGGCTCGACCACGTTCTACCGCTCCCTCGCCACGCGCGGCGGTCACGAGGTGCCCGAACGCTTCGCCGAGGTGCTCGCGGTGATGAAGTCCGCCGTCGACCTGGTCATCGTCGAGACGCCCGGCATCGGCCAGGGCGACACCGGGATCAGCGACTTCGTCGACGTCTCGCTCTACGTGATGACGCCCGAGTTCGGTGCCGCCTCGCAGCTCGAGAAGATCGACATGCTCGACTTCGCCGACGTCGTGGCGATCAACAAGTTCGAGCGGCGTGGGGCCGAGGACGCGCTGCGCGACGTCTCCCGCCAGCTCGTCCGCAACCGGGAGGCCTTCACCTCCTCGCCCGAGGACATGCCGGTCTTCGGCACCTCCGCCGCAGCCTTCGACGACGACGGCGTCACCGCGCTCTACCAGCACATCAAGGGTCTTCTCGGCGAGGCCGGCCTCGCGCTGAGCGAGGGCACGCTGCCCCGCGTCTCGACCCGCCACTCGACGGGCCTGCACCCGATCATCCCCGAGAAGCGCGTCCGCTACCTGGCCGAGATCGCCGGCGACGTACGCGACTACCACGCGCGCACCGTCGAGCTCATCGCCGCGGCGCGCAAGGAGCAGGCGTACGAGATCATCTCCGCGGACCACCCCGAGCTCGAGCTCCCGGCCTCCGAGCTCCCCGAGGACCTCCGCACGCAGCTGGACTCGTGGCAGAAGACCAAGGAGACGTACGCCGCCGATGACAGCGGCCGGACCTCGCTGGCCGGCAACTACATCCCGCGCGTGGCCACCCCGGGCTACACCGACCGCGGTGAGCTGACCCGGTTCCTTCGCAACGAGAACCTGCCCGGGTTCTTCCCGTTCACGGCGGGCGTCTTCCCCTACAAGCGCGCCAACGAGGACCCCGCCCGGATGTTCGCCGGCGAGGGCGACCCGTTCCGCACCAACCGTCGCTTCAAGCTGCTCTCCGAGGGCCAGCCCGCCACCCGGCTCTCCACCGCGTTCGACTCGGTCACCCTCTACGGCCGCGACCCCGACCTCCGCCCCGACATCTACGGCAAGGTCGGCACCTCGGGCGTCTCGGTCGCGACGCTCGACGACATGAAGGCGCTCTACGACGGCTTCGACCTGCTCGCCCCGACGACCTCGGTGTCGATGACGATCAACGGGCCGGCGCCGACGATCCTGGCGTTCTTCCTCAACACCGTGATCGATCAGGCCCGCGAGCGCGGCGTCGACCCGGCGAAGGCACTGCAGACGGTGCGTGGCACGGTGCAGGCCGACATCCTCAAGGAGGACCAGGGCCAGAACACCTGCCTGTTCTCCACCGAGTTCTCCCTGCGCTGCATGGCCGACATCCAGGAATGGTTCATCCAGAACAGCGTCCGCAACTTCTACTCCGTCTCGATCTCCGGCTACCACATCGCCGAAGCCGGAGCCAACCCCATCTCCCAGCTCGCCTTCACCCTCGCCAACGGGTTCACCTACGTCGAGTCCTACCTCGCCCGCGGCATGTCGATCGACGACTTCGCCCCCAACCTGTCCTTCTTCTTCTCCAACGGCATGGACCCCGAATACTCCGTCATCGGCCGCGTCGCCCGCCGGATCTGGGCCATCGCCATGCGGGAACGCTACGGCGCCTCCGAGCGCTCCCAGAAGCTGAAGTACCACATCCAAACCAGCGGCCGGTCCCTGCACGCCCAGGAGATGGACTTCAACGACATCCGCACCACCCTGCAAGCGTTGATCGCGATCTACGACAACGCCCAGTCACTACACACCAACGCCTTCGACGAAGCCGTCACCACCCCCTCCGAAGAATCCGTCCGCCGCGCACTGGCGATCCAGCTGATCATCAACCGCGAATGGGGCCTCGCGTTCAACGAGAACCCACTCCAAGGCTCCTTCATCATCGACGAGCTCACCGACCTCGTCGAAGAAGCCGTCCTGAAGGAGTTCGACCGGATCTCCGAACGCGGCGGCGTCCTCGGCGCCATGGAGACCGGCTACCAGCGCGGCAAGATCCAAGACGAGTCCATGCTCTACGAGCACCGCAAGCACGACGGCACCCTGCCCATCGTCGGGGTCAACACCTTCGTCCGCGACACCAACGGCACCCCCGCCGGCCCCGTCGAGCTCGCCCGCGCCACCGAGACCGAGAAGAAGTCCCAGCTCGACCGCGTCCACGCCTTCCAGGCGGCCCACGCGACCGAGGCCCAAGCCGCCATCGCCCGGCTCAAGCAGGCCGCGACCTCCGACGAGAACATCTTCGCCGCCCTCATGGACGCCGCCCGGGTCTGCTCGCTCGGTCAGGTCACCGAGGCGTTCTTCGAGGTCGGGGGTCAGTACCGGCGCAACGTCTGAGGCAACCACCCCCGTCGTACGTCATCCCTTGCTGTGGGCTCCGGTCATCAAGGCCGCGAGGTCCTCGGGCTCGAGGAACGACGGCGGGGGCGGTGGTCCCCAGCTGAACAGGCCCTTGGCTCCCTCGAGGACCTCGGGCGCCCAGATCTCGTCCTCGGGGATGCAGTCCATGTCGGAGAAGTACTCGGAGAAGTTGCCGGCCGGGTCCTTGAGGTACCAGAAGAAGTTCGAGCCGGCGTGGTGGCGGCCGAGCCCCCACACGTGGCGCTCGGGAGCGCCCTCGAGCATGGCGTGCGCCCCGCGGCCGACGTCGTCGATGTCGTCGACCTGCCAGCTGGTGTGGTGCAGGTAGTTGACCGGCGACTGCAGTGCCAGGAAGTTGTGATGGTCGGTCGAGCAGCGCATGAACGCGCCCTTGTCCCCGATGTGGTCGGAGACCTTGAAACCCAGCCCGTCGACGAAGAACCGCATCGTCGTGGCGAGGTCGGTCGTGCCGGCCACCGCGTGGCCCAGGCGCCGCGGCCGCACCGGTTCGGTACGCAGCACCCCGGGCGCCCGCCCGCGCCGCTCGACCCGGCCGGGCCCGTTGTAGGGAGTGGCCGGTTGCGGCTCCTGCCGCAACCGGGGCAGGACGCGTACCCGGACGGCGAAGCCGCTGACCGGCTCGGTGGTCACCAGCGCGTCGCCCTCCAGGGACGCCGGGTGGCCGAGTCGCTGCAGGGACGCGGCGATCCGGGCGAGGTCGTCGGGGTCGTCGGCGGCGACCCCCAGCTCGACGAGCCGGCGGAACGGTGCCCGCACGAGCTGGAGCTGGTCGCCGCCGTCCCGGGTGGCCAGCGTCGCCTCGCCGCTGACCCGGAGCCCGAAGTCGGTGTAGTAGGACGTGGTCGCGGCGACGTCGGGGACGCCTATGGTGACATGGCTGAGGCGGTGCAGACTCATCGCGGTTCACCCCCGTTCGGCGCCGCCACGAAGGTCTGACGCAGCTCGCCGATGCCTTCGATCGTACTCACCAGGGTCTGCCCCGCCTCGATGAAGCGCTGCGGGTCACGCCCGAGGCCGACGCCGTCGGGCGTGCCGGTGAAGATCAGGTCGCCGGGGTAGAGCGTGACGACCTTCGACAGCTCCGCGATCAGCCGTGGGACCGACACGATCAGGTTGCCGGTGCGGCCGATCTGGACGTTCTCGCCGTCCAGGTCGCAGCGCAGCTCGAGGTCGTCCCGGTCGGGCAGCTCGTCGGCGGTGACGAGCCATGGCCCGGTCGGCGAGAAGCCGGGGAAGGACTTGCCGAGGCCGAACTGCGGCGCCGGACCGCGGAGCTGGGTGACCCGCTCGGAGATGTCCTGGCCGACGGTGACGCCGGCGACGTGGTCCCAGGCGTCGGCCTCGGACACGTTGGTGGCGGTGCGCCCGATGACCGCCACCAGCTCGACCTCCCAGTCGGTGTTGCCGCCCTCGGGAAGCACCACCTCGGTGACCGGCCCGGTCAGGCTGCTGACGAACTTCGGGAAGACCGGCGGAAGCCCGGTGGGGGCCTCGAAGCCGGACTCGGCGGCGTGCGCGGTGTAGTTGAGGCCGACCGCGAAGATCTGGCGCGGCGCCGGTGACGGCGCACCGAGCTCGGCGACATCGAACCCGATGGCGTCGTCCGCGTCGTCCGTCTGAGCGCTCAGGGCCCAGTCGAAGAAGGCCGACCAGTCGGCGTAGAGGCCGGCCGGGTCCGGGCCGAACCGGCCGTCGCTGGCCTTGTGGACGTCGACGGCTCGCGGCTCGGCATCGTCGGGACCGGCGGTGGTGATCAGGACGGCGCGGCCGTCCAGGTTGGCGAGCTTCATGATGATTCCTTCGTGGAGAGGGTCAGTGGCGGTCGAGGACGGTGCGGAGGGCGCGTTCGAGATCGGCGGCGGGGTCGTCGGTGAGGTCGTGGGCCCGCCAGGCGATGTGCTGGTCGGGGCGGACCAGGATGGCGCCGGCGTCGCCGACCTCGCGCCGAGCCGCCCAGTCCCCGGTGGGGTCGGCGTACTCGCAGCCGGTGCCGATGGGCTTGACGCTGATCCGGAGGCCGAGGTCGGCAGCGACCTTGCCGGCGGCGTCGGCCCAGGGCTCGCCACCGACCCCGGTGAGCAGCGTGAACTCGCCGTGGCCGGCGAGGTCGAGGGTCGAGAGCAGGACGCGGTCCTTCTCGACCCAGGCGTGCGGCAGCCGAGCCCCCGGGTGGGTGGTCGGGTGGTGGTAGAGCTCGGGGTCGCGATCAGGGGCCGGCCACGGCGTGCCGTCATCGAGGACGGCACCGGAGGCGTACCGCTGGTCGAGCTCCACGCCGTGGGCGTTGAACTGATAGTTCTGCAGGCGTACGGCATCGGCGAGCTGCCGGCGCCGCTGCTCCCCCACCGGGCCGGGGGCGCGCAGTCCGTCCAGCGCCCGCTGGCCCTCCTCGGCGCTCTGGCCCGGCTCGAAGCCGAGCGCCTGCGAGATCGGCAGCATGTCCTGCACGCTCTTGAGCGCGCGGTCGACGACCTGCCGGCCCACCGGCTGCCGCTCGTCGTGATAGCTGGTGAGCAGCTCCTCGCCGGCGTCGCCGCGGAGCACCATGGCCAGCTTCCAGGCCAGGTTGTACGCGTCCTGCACCGAGGTGTTGGTGCCCAGCCCGTTGGCGGGCGGGTGACGGTGCGCGGCGTCGCCGGCGAGGAAGGCGCGACCGATCCGGTAGCGCTCGGCGACCAGGTGGTTGATCTGCCACAGGCTGGTCGCCTTGATCCTGATGTCGACGTCGGGGTCGCCGATCGTGGTCCGGGCGCGGGCGACGACGGCTTCCTCGGAGAGGTCGGGCTCGCCCTCGGCGGGGTCGTACATGAAGAGCAGGACCCACTCCGTCCACGGCTTCACGCAGATCCAGGTGCCCGAGCCGACCCAGTAGTCGTTGCCGGGCTGGCACATCCAGTAGAGGGTGCCGGGACGGTAGGCGGTGTAGTCGGTGAGGTCGGCCTCGAGCCACACGTTGGCGGCCGCACCCAGCCCGGCCTCGCCCTCCATCACGAAACCGAGCTGCTCGGCGACGGTCGAGCGCCCGCCGTCGGCACCGACCACGTACTTCGCCCGGATGGTCTCCGTCCGGCCGCTCTCGCGGTGGCGGACCACGGCGGTCACGCCCTCCTCGTCCTGGCTCACCTCGACCAGCTCGGTCGAGAAGCGCAGGTCGGCGCCGAGCCGCTCGGCACCGGTCCGCAGCACCGGCTCGAGGATGTGCTGGGGAACGTTGCACATCGCACTGGGACTGGCCAGGTCGTAGTCGGTGCGGCGCTCGGGCCCGCTGCCCCAGGTGAGCAGGCGGGCGATCTCCGGGTCGGCGAAGCTGGTCGCCCAGACGTTGTTGCCCATCAGCGAGTTGGGGGTGGCGACCTCGCGGACCGCCTCCTCCAGGCCGAGGTCGCGGAAGACCTCCATGGTGCGCTGGTTGGTGATGTGGGCGCGCGGCGAGTGCGCGGTGCCGGCGTACTTCGTCACGGTGACCGCATCGACGCCGTACGCCGCCAGCAGGGCCGCCATGCTCAGGCCCGCAGGTCCGGCACCGACGACCAGGACGTCGGTGGTGATGTCGTACGTCATGACGCCACCGATCCCATCGTCTCGGGCTCCGCTTCGACCAGCCAGGGATAGCGCTCCGTATCGGCGCCGGCGTAGTCCGGATCGAGGTAGACGAACAGCCGGTGGATCCGGCCGTCGCGGATCTCCATCACGTCGCACCAGCGACCCGCATGCGTCACGCCCGCACGGAACGCGGTGCCGTCGGCGGTGGTCCCCGCCGAGGTGCCCTCGACGACGACGGTGTCGCCGACGACCACGTAGTTGAAGTACGCGTAGTCGTGCTTGATCCCACCGAGCAGCGATCCGACCTTGGCGAACGCCTCCCGGACCGCGTCGATCCCGTCGACGATCCCGATCTTCGGGAAGTACAGCTGGATGTGCTCATCGAAGAGCTCGAAGAAGTCCTCGCCGCGGTCGAGCCGCTTCAGGTACTCCAGGGCGAGGGCTCTGCGTGCCTCGTCCGTCATTGCCTCGGCCATGTCCAAACCCCTTTCGGCCACAGGTGACTGTCATCACAGTCTGACCACAGATGTTCGAGGAAACAAGAGATATTCGAAAATCTCTGGATATTCGCATTGTGCTAGGGTGCTCGCATGACGACTCGACCACGGGCCAGCACCGAGGAGGTCTACGCCCGCGTTCGCGCCGACCTGCTCGGCGGCGTCTATGCGCCTGGGGAGCGGCTGAAGTCGACGCCGCTGTGCGAGACGTACGGCGCCAGCGTGAGCGTCATCCGCGAGACCCTCTCCCGGCTCACCGAGCAGGGACTGGTGGAGTCCGAGCCCCGGATCGGCTTCCGGGTGCGGCAGGTGAGCGTCGAGGACCTGCGCCACCTGACCAGTGCTCGCATCGACATCGAGTCGCTCGCGCTCCGCTATGCCATCGAGCGCGGTGACATGAACTGGGAGTCCGAGGTGGTGGCGGCCCACCACCGGATGGAACGTACGCCGATGCTCACCGCCGACGCTCCCCCGCGCGTCTCCGACGAGTGGGAGGTGGCCCACAGCGGCTTCCACGGCGCTCTGCTCGACGGCGCCGGCAATCCCTGGCTGCTGGGCATGGCCACGACGCTGCGCGACGCCGGCGAGTTCTACCGGCGCTGGTCACAGGTCCACGAGCCCGACCGAGACGTCGCCGGGGAGCACCGCGAGATCCTGGAGGCGACCCTCGCCCGGGATGCGGACCGGGCCGTGCGCGCGCTCGCGCAGCACTACCGGCACACGGCCGACATCCTCGAGCGGGCCCTCGCCGAGCGGGACGTCGCTCAGAACAGCTGACGCGCGTTCGCCCTGGCGAGGTCGATCAGCTCGTCGCCGCGTCCGGACAGGACGGTCCGCAGGGCGTACAGGGTGAAGCCCTTGACCTGCTCCGCGGTGACGGTCGGCGGCATCGACAGCTCCTGCCGCTCGGTGACGACGTCGAGGAGCGCCGGACCGTCGTGGGCCAAGATGTCCGCGATCGCCTCGGGGAGGTCCTCCGAGCGCTCGACGCGGCGGGCATAGATGCCCATGGCCTGGGCGACCTGCGCGAAATCGGGGTTGACCAGGTCGGTGCCGTAGTTCACGAACCCGGCCGCCTTCATCTCCAGCTCCACGAAGTTGAGCGAGGAGTTGTTGAACACCACCAGCTTCACCGGCAGCTTGTTCTGGGTGAGGGTGATCAGCTCACCCATCAGCATGGTGAGCCCGCCGTCGCCCGCGAGGGCGACGACCTGGCGATCCGGGTGGGCCGCCTGCGCACCGATCGCGTGCGGGAGCGCGTTGGCCATCGAGCCGTGGGTGAACGACCCGATCAGCCGGCGGCGACCGTTCATCGAGAGGTAGCGGGCCGCCCACACCACGGGCGAGCCGACGTCGGGGATGAAGATGGCATCGTCGTCGGCGGCCTCGTTGATCAGGCGGGCCAGGTACTGCGGATGGATCGGGGCGTTGCGCTTGGAAGGCGTCGCGAGCTCGTCGAGCTTGGTCCGCGTCTCGCGGTAGTGCTCGGTCGACTCCTCTAGGTGGTGGCGGTCGCTCTTGCGCGTGAGCAGCGGGAGGAGGGCCTCGGCGGTGTCCTTCACCGTTCCCACCAGACCGAGGTCGACCGGGTGGCGGCGCCCGAGCTGCTCGCCGCGTACGTCGACCTGGATGGTGGTGGCGTGCTTGGGATAGAACTGCCGGTAGGGGAAGTCGGTGCCCAGCATGAGCAGGGTGTCGGCGCGCTCCATGGCCCGGTAGCCCGAGGCGAAGCCGAGCAGCCCGGTCATCCCGACGTCGAACGGGTTGTCGTACTCGATGAACTCCTTGCCGCGCAGCGCGTGCACGATCGGGGCGCCCAGCCTGTCGGCCAGGGCCACCACCTCGTCGTGCGCGCCGGCGGTGCCGGCGCCGGCGAGGATGGTGACTCGCCGCCCGGCGTTGAGCAGGTCGGCCGCCCGGCTGATCTCGGACTCCGCGGGAAGCACGTGCGAGGTCGTCGGGCGGATGACCGAGGCGCGCTCGACGGGCGACTTCGCCAGGGCGACATCGCCCGGGATCGCGACCACCGCGACGCCCTGCTTCTCGATGGCCGTACGCATGGCGACCTCGAGGACGTGCGGCATCTGGCTCGGGTGCGCGACATACTCGGAGTAGACCGAGGACTCCCGGTAGAGCTCCTGCGGGTGGGTCTCCTGGAAGTAGCCGGTGCCGATCTCGGCGGTGGGGATGTGGGCGGCGATCGCGAGCACGGGCACGCGTGAGCGGTTGGCGTCGTAGAGACCGTTGATCAGGTGGAGGTTGCCGGGGCCGGCGCTGCCGACCACGACGGCGAGCTCTCCGGTCGTCGCGGCATCGGCGGCCGCGGCGAACGCTCCCGCCTCCTCGTGCCTGACGTGCACCCAGGCGATGCGCCCGTCCTTGCGCAGGGCGTCGGTGATCCCGTTGAGCGAGTCACCGGGGACGCCATAGACGCGGCGTACGCCGCTAGCCGCAAGTGTGGCCACGATCTGCTCTGCCACGGTCGACATGATCTCCTCCTCAGGGTCGGACAATCCGAATATCCCTCTGATATTCGAAACTACGGGAGGGGGCCGTCCATTCCTGGACCCGACGCGCGGAGCCCGCCGCAGGCGATGACGTACGCTCGGCATCTCGGCATGCGAAGGGAGTCGTCGGAACCTGTGCGGATCGTCAGTCTCGTCCCTTCGATCACCGAGGCGCTGGCGTCGGTACGCCCCGACGCGGTCGTCGGCGCCACGGACTGGTGCACCCATCCGGCCGAGCTCGAGGTGACCCGCGTCCGCGGCACCAAGAACCCGAACCTCGCCGTGATCCGTGACCTCGAGCCGGACCTGGTGATCGCCAACAAGGAGGAGAACCGCGAGCTCGACGTCCGCCGCCTCCGCGAGGCCGGCATCCGGGTCGAGGTCACCGAGATCGAGACCGTCCCGGCGGCGGTGACGACCTACGAGCGGCTCTTCGACGACGCGCTCGGCTGGGACCGCCCGGACTGGCTCACGGAGGCCCGCCGGCTGTGGTGCGGGCCGCTCCCCCGGGTCAGCCGCCGGGTCGCGGTGCCGATCTGGCGCGACCCGTGGATGGTCGTCGGGTCACGGACGTTCACCGGCGACCTGCTGCGGCGGCTGGGGTGGGAGAACGTCTTCGGTCAGCACGATGACCGCTACCCCCATCTCGACCTGGCCGAGATCGACGCCGCCGGAGCCGATGCGGTGCTGCTCCCCGACGAGCCGTACGTCTTCACCGCCGAGGACGGCCCGGAGGCCTTCACGCGGACGCCGACCGAGCTGGTCAGCGGCCGGCTGATCACCTGGTACGGACCGAGTCTCGTCGAGGCCCATCGGTGGGCAGCCGGCTGATCGCCGGCAGCTGGGCCAGGCCGTTGACGACGACCGAGAAGACCAGCAGGGCGAGCGCCCATCCCGGATGACCGGCGTCGAGGAGCGCCAGCGAGGCGAGCCCGAAGACGATCACCTTCACCACCGGCCGGATCACCGGCCCGCTCCGCGTCGCCTTGGGCGAGGCGAACAGGCCCCAGGCGACCATGGCCGCCACCGGCAGCAGCCAGACCAGCAGCCACCTCGGTTCGTGCTGCCAGCCCCACACCCCGAAGGCGGCCATCGCCAGCAGCTCGTCGATGAACACCAGAGTCAGAACGAACCAACCGAAGACCGCCACGGCGACATCGTAGGGTCGGCCCAGGCGTACGGCGCCTGAATATTGTCGTCGGGGATCACCTGCTCCACCGCTCGGTCTGAGTGAGCCGGAACAGCAGAGCCAGCGGAGGAACCACCACGATCCCGGCGATCGCGACGGCGACCAGCAGCGCCTGCAGGGTCGCCTCGGCCCCGCCCGCATCGGCGAGACGGACCTCGTCGACCAGGAGCCACGGATACTGCCCGACTCCCCAGCCGGAGATCACGGTGGCGACCGCGATCAGGGCCGGCAGCCGGGCGAGGGCGAAGCGACTCTTCCAGAGCAGCCACAAGGTGGCCACCCCGGCCAGGAACGAGCAGATGATCAGCGGCGCGGCCTGTCGCTCCAGCCCGTCGGCCAGCGTGGGCGCATCGATCTCGATCGGGATCAGCGCGATGAAGACGACCAGTCCGGTGGCCAGCCCGACCCCCAGCGTCCGCACCCGGAGAGCCGAGGCCAGGGCGGGCTTTCCGCCACGTACGGCGTCGGCGCAGAGGAACACGCCGGCCAGGAAGGCGCAGGTGCCGACCGCGATGATCCCGCCGAAGACCGAGGTCGGGTTCAGCCAGGACGACCAGCGGTCGCCGTAGCCGTCGGCAGGCACCCGGCCGGAGGCGATCGCCCCGGCGACGGTCCCCAGGAAGAACGGCGTGATGATCGAGGAGGTCGCGAAGACGACACCGAAGGTGCGGGCCTGGGACAGCGTCGCGGAGTACTTCCGGAACGCGAACGAGGCACCACGGAGCACGATGCCGAGCAGCGCCAGCAGCAACGGCACGATCAAGGTCGTCATCACTGCGGCGAACGACTCCGGGAACCCGGTCCACCACACCACCAGGCAGTAGATCAGCCACACGTGGTTCACCTCCCACACCGGCCCGATGCTGTGGTCGATCAGCGTGCGGAGCTCCGCACCCCGCCGCGCCCCACCGGCCGTGAGGTCGAAGAAGCCGGACCCGAAGTCGGCTCCGCCGAACAGCGCGTACGCCAGGACCCCGACGAACAGCGCCGCCGCGACGGCCACCTCCAGACTCATCGGCGGCCGTCCTCCGAGATCGCCGGGCCGTACGGGCTCGGCAGGTCCTCGCCGGCCTCACGCCACCGCCGCGCCATCGAGCGCAGCACCAGGACGGCACCGATCGTCAACAACGTGTAGACCACCAGCATCGTGCCGAAGACCCACCACAGACCCGGGTTGTCACCGGCGGCGTCGATGGTGCGCATGATGTCGTAGACGACCCACGGCTGGCGCCCGACCTCGGTGGCGACCCAGCCGGACTCGAGCGCGACCACGGCCAGCGGCCCGGCGGCGACGGCGAACCAGCAGAACCATCGGGTCTCGAGCAGGTCGCGACCACGCCAGCGCAGCAGCCAGTAGCCGATGACGGCCAGCATCAGCAGCGATCCGATGCCGATCATCGTCTGGAACGCGAGATGGGTGATGTTGACCGGCGGGACGTCGGAGGCCGGGAAGGTGTCGAGCCCGCGCACGGGCAGGTCGAAGCTGCCGCGGGCGATGAAGGAGCCCCAGTTGGGGATCTCGATGAAGTAGCGCGGTTCGCCGTCGATCATCAGCCCGCCCAGGCGCAGCGGCGCCGGCTGCTCGGTGGTCTCGGCGAGCTCGAAGGCGGCCAGCTTCGCCGGCTGCGTCTCGCCGAGGCGGATGCCGAGGACGTGGCCGACGACGGGCTGGAGCACGGCCGCCACCGAGGCGAAGACGAACGGCACCGTGAAGCCGAGCCGGTGATGGCGGTCGCGCCGTCCGCGCAGGGCACCGGCGGCGTAGACCGCCGCGACCACGAAGCCCGCCACCATGAACGCGGCCAGCCACATGTGCAGGAACTGCAGCAGCGCGCCCTGGTTGAACATCGCCTTCCACGGTTCGACGTCGACAACGTTGCCCGCGGCGTCGATCCGGAAGCCGGTGGGCATGTTCATCCAGGCGTTGACCGAGATCACGCAGAAGGTGCCGAAGATCCCGGCGGCGGCCATCGGAAGCAGGCAGAGCAGGTGCAGGCGCGGCGACATCCGTCCCCAGCCGTAGAGGTAGAGGCCGAGGAAGATCGCCTCGGTGAAGAACGAGAGCCCCTCGAACGCGAACGGCAACCCGAGGACGTCGCCGAACTTCTCCATCAGCCCCGGCCAGAGCAGCCCCATCTCGAAGCTGAGCACGGTGCCGGAGACCGCGCCGATCGCGAAGAGCACCGCGGAGACCTTCGCCCACCGTTTCGCCAGGGTGAGCGCCACCTCGTTGCCACGGAGGCCGAGGAGGTGGACGACGAAGATCATGCTCGGGAAGGCGACGCCGAAGCAGGCCAGGATGATGTGCCACCCGAGCGAGAAGGCCATCTGCTGTCGCGCCGGTAGGAGCCCGGCGGGCTCCTCGGCAGCAAGCGCAAGCGCTTCGGCGATCACGGTCCGAGCCTAAGCACACCGAACCAAACGGTCACCAACGGCGGGGGCGACGGCCTCAGTCGCGCGAGGTGAGAACCGCCAGGTCACGTACGGCATAGCGGTGGTGCTCGGCCTCCTCGTTCAGGACGACCTTGAGGCAGCGACGTACGGAGAACTCCGCGTCGGTGTAGCCGCCGACCGGGCGCCGTCGGCAGAGCCGGTCGAGATCCTCGTCGGTGACACCCGCGACGTAGCCACGGATCGTCGCCATCCGCGCGGCCCGGGCCGCCAGCACCTCGTCGAAGCCCGCCTCGACGCTGGTGTCGATCCCGGTGCCTTCGTCAGACCCCGCCGGACCGTAGCCGAGCGGATGGTAGGGCGAGTCCTCCTCGAGCACACAGTTGCCGAACCACTTGTCACTGGCGAAGAGCAGGTGTCGCAGCGTCTCCACGAACGACCACTCGTCGTCGACGCGCTCGCGCCGCTTGTCCTCGGGCATCGCCCGGACCCGCTCGATCGTCGCTGCCCACTCCGTCTCGAGCAGATTCCAGACCGAGCGGATCTCGTCGGCCGTCTCCGCCTCGCGCGCGAGCCGGCGTGACGGGTGGACGCGGTCGAGCTCGGACTGGACGTACGCCGTCACGTCGACGTCGTTGACCACGACCCGCCCGAAGTCGCCGCCGAGATAGACGTCGCGACCCCAGCAGTCGACGATCTTCAGCCGCTCCTCGAACCAGCAGTCCCGGATCTCCAGACCACTGAGATCGCTCTGCGTGATCAGCGCTCGGCGGAACTGGTCGGTCTCGGCGTACGTCTGCTCGGAGGGCATACGCCATCGTCGGCCGCCCCGACCCAGCCGTCAACGGAGTTAGGCCTAGCGGAAAGCTGGCTTCTCCTTGGCCAGGAACGCGCGCACGCCCTCCTTGAAGTCCGCGCCGGTGTAGACCTCGCGCAGCAGGTCCTCGTCGCCTTCCGGCGAGGCCTCGGTGCGGGCGGCGTACGCAGCGAGCTGGCTCTTGGTGGCCCGGACGGTGACGCCGGAGAGCGCCAGGATGCCCTCGACCATCGCGTCGACCTCCTCGGCCAGCGAGTCCGTGACGGCGGTGAGCGCCCCGGTGGCGTAGGCACGGTCGGCGTTGATCAGCCGGGCGGCGAGGAGCATCTCCCGCACGATCGGCTCGCCGAAGACCGCTGCCGCGCGGTAGACGATGGAGGCCGCGAGCGCGTTGCCGAGCGTCTTCGCGATCGGGTAGCCGAAGCGCGAGTGTGGCGTCGCGACCCGCAGGTCGCAGTGGGTCGCGACCGCGAGCCCGCCACCGACGCAGACCCCGTCGACCGCGGCGATGGTGACCTGCGGGAGGGCGAAGAGCTTCTCGAGCAGCGAGCGGATCCAGTCCTCGTAGTCCACGGCGTCGCGGGAGAGGAAGTCGGAGATCTCGTTGCCGGCGGCGAACGCCCGCCCACCCGTGCCGGTCAGCACCAGCACCTTCACCGACTCGTCCCGCGCGAGCTCGTCGCACAGCTCGTGCAGCGCACCGTACATCTCCGCGGTGAAGGCGTTGTGCTTCTGCGGCCGGTTGAAGGTCACCTGCACGACGCCGGGGCGTCGCTCCACTACCAAGTCCTCGCTCACGGGAACCGAGCGTAGGGCACCTCAGCAGTCAGAGCAGCCAGCGTCCGAGCAGTGTGCCGTCCTGCTCGATGAGGGACGCGAGGGACACCGGTACGTCCGTGGGCGGCCCGGTCACGATCCGCCTGCCGTCGCCGCCGAGCAGCTTGGGCGTGATCGTGTGGCAGAGCTCGTCGACCAGCCCCGCCTCGAGCAGCGAGCCGAGGAGGCTCGGCCCGCCCTCGCAGAGCACGTGACTCAGACCCTCCTCGTGCAGGCGGGTGCGGAGGGCGGACAGGTCGACCTCGGAGGTGCCGACGACGTAGACGTTCTCCTCGCCGATCTCGTCGCGCGCGGCGTCCAGGCCGGGTGCCTCCGCGACCGTAGCGAGCCGAACCGCGCCGGGATCGCATGCGCGGAGGGCGTCGGGCACCCGGCCACGACGGGAGACGACGACGATCGGCGTGCCCTTGGCCGTGTAGGTCTCGGCGACGGCTGTCCCCGCCCCGACCAGGACCACGTCGGCGAGCTCGCGCAGCACGTGGAAGACGTCGACGTCGACGGCGTTGTTGACCGTGCCGGACCGGCCGTCGGAGCCGGTCGCCGCGCCGTCCAGGGAGCTGACCATGTTGACCCGCAGCCACGGCAGGCGGGGAGGCGTGTAGATGGCCCGCAGGCCTTCGGGGGTCGTCGGGTCACCGTCACCGTGCAGCAGGATCACCCTGCCAACGTTAGGCGCTGGGACCTGCCGCTATCTTCTTCGCATGAGTTGGTTGGTTACCGGAGGCGCGGGCTACATCGGATCGCATGTCGTGCAGGCGCTGCTCGACGCAGGCATGGAGCCGGTCGTCCTCGACGACCTGTCCTCCGGGTTCGCGAAGTTCGTGCCCGACAACGTCACGTTCGTCGAGGCGACGCTGCTGGACAAGGCGGCGATCGAGCAGGCGATCACCGACAACGGGGTCGAGGGCGTCATCCACCTCGCCGGCTACAAGTACGCAGGGGTCTCGGTGCAGCGGCCGCTGCACACGTACGCCCAGAACGTGACCGGCACCGCCAACCTCCTCGAGGCGATGGTGGCGACCGGTGTCGACAAGCTGGTCTTCTCCTCCTCCGCCGCGACCTTCGGCACCCCCGACGTCGACCTGGTCACCGAGACCACGCCGACCAACCCGGAGAGCCCCTACGGCGAGTCGAAGCTGATCGGCGAGTGGTTGATCGCCGACGTGGCGCGTGCCGAGGGGCTCGCGCACACGTCGCTGCGCTACTTCAACGTCGTCGGCTCCGGCAGCAAGGACCTCTACGACACCAGCCCCCACAACCTCTTCCCGCTCGTCTTCGACGCGCTGGCCAAGGGCAAGACGCCGCAGATCAACGGTGACGACTACCCGACCCCCGACGGCACCTGCGTACGCGACTACGTGCACGTCGCCGACCTCGCCCACTCCCACGTCGTGGCCGCCAAGCGGCTCGCCTCGGGTGCGGATCTGGAGGCCGTCTACAACCTGGGCTCCGGCGACGGCTCCTCGGTGCGACAGATCATGGACGCCATCCGCGAGGTGACCGGCATCGACTTCGAGCCGGTGATCAAGCCGCGCCGTGCCGGCGACCCCGCCCGCATCGTCGCCACCGGCGAGCTCGCCCGGCGCGACCTCGAGTGGGAGATGCGCCACGACCTGCGCTCCATGGTCGCCACGGCCTGGGAGGCCCGTCAGGCGGCTGGGGCCGACTACCCGAGCTGACCTCGGGCCGGATGCTCACCGAGATAACTCGGTCAGCACCCACTCCCTTCGCGGAACTCCACGAAATCAGCGACGGCTCACCGAGTCACCTCGGTGAGCCGTCGGGCTTTCAGAGCCAGGATCAGGCCTTCTTGGCAGCCGTCTTCTTGGCCGGAGCCTTCTTGGCGGGAGCCGGCTTCTCGGCCGGAGCGGCCTCGGCCTTCGGGGCCTCGGCCTCGGGTGCCTCGGCCTTGGGGGCCTCCACCGGGGCCTCGACGGCCTCGGACTTCTTGAACTTCGCGACGAAGGTCTCACCGCGGGTGGCGAGCTTGTCGTAGGTGCCGGTGGCGGAGCCGGTGGTCTCGTCGAGCTTGGCCTTGACGGTGGTCTTCAGCTTCTCGGGAAGGACGGTGTACTGCTCCTTGGCCAGGGCCGGGAGGGTCTTCGGGTCGAAGCCGGTCACGGTCGACTTGGCGGCGGTCGCCTTCTCGGTCGCCTGGGTGCGGTAGGCGGTGGCCTTCTCGGTCGCCTTGGCGCGGGCGTCGGTCAGCTTGGTGGTCGCCTCGGAGCGGTAGCCGTCGACCTTCTTCTGCAGGTCGGTGGCGAAGTCCTTGACGGTCTCGTAGGCGAGGTCGGCAACACCGGCGACGGCGTTGAGCGGCTTGGTGGTCTCAATCTTGGGCAGCGTGGGCATCTGGGTTCTCCTCGTGATGGGGTGCTTCGTCGGTTTCATCGGCGGCCGGCGCATCGTCGGTGACACGACTGTTGAGAGCAAGGAACGAGTGGTAGACGTCGAGCAGCGAGTGCTTCTGCCGCTCGGTCAGACTCGGGTCGGCGAGGACCGCGAGCTCCACGGACCCTCCGACGTTGGAGTCAGGGCTGAGGATCCCGGCACGGACGTAGACCTGCTCCGCCGAGATCCGCAGCGCCTTGGCGATCTGCTGGAGGACCTCAGCCGATGGCTTGCGCAGACCACGCTCGATCTGGCTGAGGTAGGGGTTGGACACGCCTGCTTGGTCGGCGAGCTGACGCAGAGACATCTCGGCAGAGATCCTCTGTTCCTTCAGATACTCGCCGAGCGTGCCGACCGCACTCGTGACCTTGCTCTTGACCATGGCTCCAGTGTGCTAACAATTGCTAGCAAACACAAGCCCTGAGCAACCGAAGTGACACACATCACCCACTAGTTGCTGCGTCAACCGGCGGAAACGCGCTGGAAACATGTGCCGCGGCCTCGCTAGCAGGCCGCTAGCAACTCACAGCAGCGCCCGGATCTCCCCCACCGGGCGGCCGCCGCCGAGGACCGGCGCGACCCCCGTCGCGCGCAGGGCGTCGGCGTCGACCCCGTCCAGGTCACCGACCCCGTCGCGCAGCAGGGCGGCGGCCATCACGACCGCACGCGCCCGGTCGCCACCGTCGTCGGCCTTCAGCGCCCAGGCACGACCGTCGGGCAGCGCGACCGCATAGACCGCCTCGGCACCCAGCTTGCCGATCAGCCCCGGTACGGCCCTGTGCAGCGCCACCTCGTCGCGGGTGGTGCCCGAGACGTACTCCGGGTGGGACCGCATCGCCTCGGCGACCCGCGCGCCCGGCCCGTCGACCGCCGAGGCGATGGTCGAGAACGCCCGCGCGAGCCCGGTCAGCGACGTCGTCAGCGCCGGTGCGCCGCAACCGTCGACCGTGACGTACGCAGCCTCGCCGGTGCACGCCTCGAGCACCTCCTGGATCCCCTCCTGGAGGGGGTGCTTGGGGTCCAGGTAGTCCTCGATCGGCCAGCCGGCGGCGACGCAGGTGGCGAGCATCGCGGCGTGCTTGCCGGAGCAGTTCATCGCCAGGCGGCTCTTCGCCTCGCCGCGACGGAGCGCCTCCTCCCGCGCCTCCACGCCGAACGGGTAGTCCTCGATGTTGCCGAGCGCGGACTCGTCGAGGCCGACGGTGGCGAGAATGCGGCGTACGCCTTCCTGGTGGAACGCCTCACCCGAGTGGGAGGCGCAGGCGAGGGCGAGCAGGTCGGGCGGCAGGTCGAGGCCGAGGATCACCATCGCGAGGGCCTGCACCGGTTTGTTCGAGGAGCGCGGGAGTATCGGGGAGTCGACGTCGCCGATCGACCACCCCACGCTGCCGTCGGCCGCCAGGGAGACGGCGGATCCGTAGTGGTGTCCCTCGACGAAGTCGGAGCGGACGATCTCGGCGAACGGCACGGGTGCTGGCATGGGGGCGAGACTATGTGAGAGTTGCCCCGTGTTTGCCGACCTCCTCACCCAAGACGCGTTCAGCGTGCTCGTGGTCAGCTTCGGCATCGGCATCGTCGTCGGGCTGACCGGCATGGGCGGTGGCGCCCTGATGACGCCGGCGCTGATCTTCCTCGGGGTGCCCCCGACGACCGCGGTCGCCAACGACCTTGTCGCCGCCTCGGTCAACAAGTCGGTCGGCGCCGCGGTGCACTGGCGCCACGGCTCGCCCAACATCCGGCTGGCGACCTACCTGATCATCGGCTCGGTGCCGTGCGCGTTCCTGGGCACCTTCGTCCACAAGCTGGCGCCCGGCGACACCGACCACTTCCTCAAGCTCGTCCTCGGCGGGGCCCTGCTGTTCGCGGCGGCGTCCTACATGTTCCGGATGTACCTGCAGCTGCGTCTGGTCACCGGCGGCAACGAGGCTCCCGAGGAAGATCCCCGCCTGAAGCCCCTTCTCACCGTCGTCATCGGCGCGCTCGGCGGCCTCCTGGTCGGCATCACCTCGGTCGGCTCCGGCTCGGTCATCATGATCGCGCTGCTGCTGGTCTACCCGACGCTCTCGGCGGTCAAGCTCGTCGGCACCGACCTGCTCCAGGCGGTGCCGCTCGTGCTCGCCGCCGCGATCGGCCAGGTGATCAACCACGGCGTCGACTGGGCGGTGCTGATCCCGCTCATCCTCGGCGGCACCCCCGGCACCTTCCTCGGCTCCCGGATGGCGCGCTGGGTCTCCCAGTCGGTCATCCGGCGCGGCATCGTCATCATGCTGACGCTCTCCGGCGCCAAGATGCTCGGCGCCGACGCCACCTTCCTGCTGCTCCTCGGTGGCGCGATGCTGCTCCTCGGCCCGCTCCTGTGGGGCTTCATCCGGCAGTCGCGCGGCCTGGCGCCCTTCGACAACAACGCCGCCGCCTGGCGGCTCCCGGAGCGCGTCGAGAAGTAGCCCCGCCGAGTCGGCGCGTCTGTCTCACCACACGTCATCGAGTCGGCGCGTCTGCCTCGCACGTCGGGACAGATGCGCCGAGTCGGCGTGTTGTGACGGGACAGATGCGCCGAGTCGGCGGTCAGGCCTTCAGGTAGCGGCGCAGGGCGTCGAGGTGGTCCTCGGGCTCGAAGCCGGTGGCGGTGAGCTTGTCGAGGGACATCACCGAGTTGAGCGGCCGCGGGGCGACGCCGTCCTTGCCGGCGAAGTAGGCCTCGGTCGAGGTCGCACCCACGTCGGCCGCGTCACGCCCGGACAGCGAGAACACCTCGGCGGCGATGTCGCGCCACGAGCACGGCTCGCCGGCGTTGGTGCAGTTGTAGACCCCGTACGCAGCCCCGGACCGCAGCAGGTGAGCGGTGGCCGCGGCGAGCGTGTCGGTGAAGGTGAGCCGGCCGATCTGGTCGTCGACCACGGTGGGCGAGACGCCCTTCTCGGCGAGAGCCGCCATGGTGCGTACGAAGTTCTTGCCGTCGCCGACGACCCAGGAGGTACGCAGGATGTAGTGGCGCGGGGTGCCGGCGACGGCGATGTCGCCGGCCGCCTTGGACTGGGCGTAGACGCCGAGCGGCGAGACGGGCTCGTCCTCGGTGTGCTCGGTGGCGGTGCCGTCGAAGACGTACTCGGTCGAGTAGTGGACCAGGGTCAGCCGGTGCTCGGTCGCGACCCGGGCGAGCAGCGCCGGAGCGGTCGCGTTGGCCGCCCAGGCGGTGCGCCGGCCGTCGGGGGTCTCGGCGACGTCGACGGCGGTGTAGGCGGCGGCGTTGAGGATGAGCTGGTAGTCGGCCCACGGCCAGGCCGCGACCGCCTTTTCGTCGGAGATGTCCAGCTCGTCGAGGTCGACCGCGTCGGCCTCCGGGAAGACCGCGGTCAACGCGCGGCCGAGCTGGCCGTTGGCCCCGATGACGAGTGTCTTCTTCGGCTTCATCGGGGTGATCTCGGCCAGACGCGGGTTGGCCCGGTCCTTCTCGGAGATCTCGGCTTCGTCGGAGTCCAGCGGGATCGGCCACCGGATCGCCGCCGTCTCGTCCCCCAGATGGAGCGCCGGGTAGGCGTGCCCCGGACGCCAGTGGTCGTTGACCAGGTAGGAGTAGACGGTGCGGTCCTCCAGCGCCTGATAGGAGTTGCCGACCCCACGCGGCACGAAGACCGCGGTCTCCGGACCGATCTCGACCGAGAAGGTCGTCCCGAACGACGAACCCTCGCGCATGTCGACCCACGCCGCGAAGACCCGACCGCACGCCACCGAGACGAACTTGTCCCACGGCTCGGTGTGGATGCCACGGGTCGCACCGCGGGAGGCGTTGAACGACATGTTGTTCTGCACCGGCCCGAAGTCGGGCAGCCCGAGCGCGATCATCTTCTCGCGCTGCCAGTTCTCCTTGAACCAGCCGCGGGCGTCTCCGTGCACGGGCAGATGGACGACCAGCAGACCCGGGATCGGCGTCTGCTCAACGGCGAGGTCGGACATTCACTGCCCCTTCGCGGCGTACTTGGCTTCGGTCTCGTGCTTGAGCGGCGACCACCAGGCCTCGTTCTCCTGGTACCAGGCGATCGTCGCAGCCAGACCCTTGTCGAAGTCCTGGTACTTCGGCTCCCAGCCGAGCTCGCTGCGCAGCTTGCCGGACTCGATGGCGTAGCGACGGTCGTGGCCGGCGCGGTCGGTGACCCACTCGATGTCGTCCTCGGGCTTGCCGAAGTGGCGCAAGATGGCGCGGACGACGTCGACGTTGGACTTCTCGCCGTCGGCGCCGATCAGGTAGGTCTGCCCGATCCGGCCCTTCTCCAGGATCGTCCAGACGGCCGAGGAGTGGTCGTCGGTGTGGATCCAGTCGCGGACGTTGAGCCCGTCGCCGTAGACGCGCGGCCGGCGGCCCTCGATCACCTCGGTGATCTGACGCGGGATGAACTTCTCGACGTGCTGCCAGGGGCCGTAGTTGTTGGAGCAGTTGGAGATCGTCGCGCGCACGCCGAAGGAGCGCACCCAGGCGCGGACGAGGTGGTCGGAGCCGGCCTTGGTGGCCGAGTAGGGCGAGGACGGCTGGTAGGGCGTGTCCTCGGTGAACCGCTTGGGGTCGTCGAGGTCGAGGTCGCCGTAGACCTCGTCGGTGGAGACGTGGTGGAACCGCACATCGTGGCGACGGACGGCCTCGAGGAGCACGAAGGTGCCGACGATGTTGGTCTGGACGAACGGAGCCGGGTCGGAGAGCGAGTTGTCGTTGTGCGACTCGGCCGCGTAATGCACCACCGCGTCCGACTCCGCGACCAGCGGCTCGACCACCGCGGCGTCGGCGATGTCGCCGACCACCAGCTTCACCCGGTCCTCCGGGAGCCCGGCGAGCGACGCCTCAGAAGAGGCATAGGTCAGCTTGTCGAGCACCGTCACGTACGCATCGGTGTTGGCCACGAGGTGGTGCACGAAGTTGGAGCCGATGAACCCGGCACCGCCTGTCACAAGAATCCGTCTCACCGGTTCATCGTAGGCAGAATTAACCACCCGGTGGTCGCCTCGCCCCGGTGGGTTCCCTAGAACGTGGGGTGAACATCCGTAGGATCAAGTGACCATGAAGGGCATCATCCTTGCCGGAGGCACCGGCTCACGTCTGCACCCGATCACTCTTGCGATCAGCAAGCAGCTGATGCCGATCTATGACAAGCCGATGATCTACTACCCGCTGACCACGCTGATGCTGGCCGGGATCCGGGACATCCTGGTGATCACGACGCCTCACGAGGCCTCCGGCTTCCACCGGCTCCTGGGTGACGGCAGCCACCTCGGCGTCAACATCAGCTACGCCGAGCAGCCCTCCCCCGACGGCCTCGCCCAGGCGTTCACGATCGGCGCCGACGTCGGCTTCCTCGACGAGTCCGAGGACGGCGTCGGCCTCGTCCTGGGCGACAACATCTTCTACGGCCCCGGCCTCGGCACCCAGCTGGCCCGCTTCAAGACCATCCACGGCGGCGCCGTCTTCGGCTACCGCGTCGCCGACCCGCGGGCCTACGGCGTCGTCGAGTTCGACGAGTCCTTCAAGGCGGTCTCGCTCGAGGAGAAGCCCGAGAAGCCGAAGAGCCCGTACGCCGTCCCCGGCCTCTACTTCTACGACAACTCGGTCGTCGAGCACGCCCGCAACCTGCGGCCGTCCGCGCGCGGCGAGCTCGAGATCACCGACCTCAACCGGATCTACCTGGAGGCCGGCACCCTCTCGGTCGAGGTGCTGCCCCGCGGCACCGCCTGGCTCGACACCGGCACCCTCGAGGACCTCAACGAGGCCGCCAACTTCATCCGCGCCATCGAGCACCGCCAGGGCACCAAGATCGGCGCTCCCGAAGAGGTCGCCTGGCGCCAGGGCTGGCTCTCCGACGAGGAGCTCTCCGAGCTCGCCCAGCCGCTGCTGAAGAGCGGCTACGGGAAGTACCTGCTCGGTCTGCTGGCCTGACCTCCGCCTCAGATAAAAGACGTACGCGGCGGGGCACTGCCCCGCCGCGTACGTCTTTCGTGGTCTCAGGCCGTCGCGGTCTTCTCCGCCTCGGCCCGGCCGAAGTCGTCCTCGAGCCGGACGATGTCGTCCTCGCCGGTGTAGCCACCGCGCTGGACCTCGATGATCGAGAGGGGCTCGTCGGTCTCGTTGCAGATGCGGTGGGCCTGGCCGACGCCGACGTCGACGGACTCACCGGGGCCGGCGATGGTGGTCACGCCGTCGATGATGCAGGTCGCCTTGCCGTAGATGACCACCCAGTGCTCGGAGCGGTGGGTGTGGGTCTGGTAGGAGAGGCGGCTGTTGGGCAGCACCTCGATCCGCTTCACCTTGTAACCCGGACCGATGTCGATGACATGCCACGAACCCCAGGGGCGGGTCTCGGAGTCACCAGCCATGATGTTGCCTCATTCCTAGACACTGAGCAGAAGACGCGACCATAACTGTACGCATTCGCGCACGGTTCATTGCGAGCCGATGTTCACCGGTCCGTTACCCGCAGGTCGCCCACGGGAGCAGTTCTCCGCCGCCGGAGCGGCTCAGTCGCGCCCGTAGATGTCGCGCGTGTAGACCTTGTCGGCGACGTCGGCGAGCACGTCGGTGCGCCGGTTGGCGATGATCACGTCGGCGCGCTGCTTGAACTCGTCGAGGTCCTTGATGATCTCGGAGTGGAAGAACTCCGGCTCGTCGAGCTCGGGCTCGTAGATGACCACCTCGACGCCCTTGGCCTTGATCCGCTTCATCACACCCTGGATCGAGGACTCGCGGAAGTTGTCCGAGCCGGACTTCATGATCAGCCGGTAGACGCCGACGACCTGGGGCTCACGGCGCAGGATGTCGGTCGCGACGAAGTCCTTGCGGGTGGTGTTGGCCTCGACGATCGCCGAGATGAGGTTCTGCGGGACGTCCTGGTAGTTGGCCTGCAGCTGCTTGGTGTCCTTCGGCAGGCAGTAGCCGCCGTAGCCGAAGCTCGGGTTGTTGTAGTGCGAGCCGATCCGCGGGTCCAGGCCGACGCCCTCGATGATCTGGGTCGTGTTGAGGCCGTGGGTGGCGGCGTAGGTGTCGAGCTCGTTGAAGTAGGCGACCCGCAGCGCCAGGTAGGTGTTGGCGAAGAGCTTGATCGCCTCGGCCTCGGTGGCGCCGGTCATCAGCACCGGTACGTCGGGCTCGAGCGAGCCCTCGAGCAGCAGCTCGGCGAAGCCCTTCGCGGCCGCGGAGTCGTCGCCGACGACGATGCGGGAGGGGTGCAGGTTGTCGTGGAGCGCCTTGCCCTCGCGGAGGAACTCGGGACTGAAGAAGAGGGTCGCCTCGGGGTGCTGCTCGCGCTTGGCCGCGATGTAGCCGACCGGGATGGTCGACTTCACCACGATCGCCGCCTCGGGCGCGTAGGTCACCGCGTCGGCGATCACGCCGTCGACGCTGGAGGTGTCGAAGTAGTTCGTGGCCTCGTCGTAGTTCGTCGGGGTGGCGACGATGACGTAGGCGGCGTCCGCGTAGGCGTCCTCCTTGTCGAGGGTCGCGCGCAGGCTGAGCTCCTTGGTGGCCAGGAAGCTGGTGATCTCGGCGTCCTCGATCGGCGTCCTGGCCGCGTTGACCAGGTCGACCCGCTCCTGGGAGATGTCCAGGACGACGACCTCGTGCTTCTGCGCGAGCAGAACGGCGAGCGACATCCCGACGTAGCCCACGCCGACAACGGTGATCTTCATGTTCGGACTGTAAGCATCGGTTCGAGGCGGGCCACAGCTGGTTTCGCCATCCATGTTCCCGTACGGGAACATCGTCTAAAGTGTTCACCGTGCCGTCGCCGTACCTGACCTCACCGGCCGCCTTCGGGTCGGCCGTGCGCGCAGCCCGGCGCCGCGCGGGCCTCACCCAGGGAGACCTGGCCCACCGCGCCGGCGTCGGCCGGCGGTTCGTGGTCGACGTCGAGTCCGGCCACCCGCGCGCCGAGCTCGGCAAGGCCCTCGCGCTGCTGGAGGTCCTCGACGTCTACCTCGCCCCCACGCAGCTCTCCCCGATCGCCCCGCCGCTGGAGGACGTGGACCTCGACGCCGTCCTCGCCCACTGCCTCGTGAACCCCTGATGCGAGAGCTGTACGCCTTCGCCGGCCGCCGCCGGATCGGCACCTTCCGCCAGACCGGCGAGCAGATCGACTTCACCTACGCCGAGTCCGCCGGCCCGACGCCCATCTCGCTCTCCCTCCCGCGCACCGGCCCGGCCCTGTCGCCGGGAGCCGCCCGCGCCTGGCTCGACAACCTGCTCCCGGCCCACGAGGACGTACGCCGCCGATGGGCGCGCGAGCGAGGGCTGCCGGACACCGAGCCGATGACGCTGCTCGCCTCCTACGGCGACGACCTCGCGGGCGCGGTCTCCCTCTCGGCCGACCCGGACCTGCCCTGGCGCCGGGCGCCGCATCCCGTCGAGGCGCCGCTGCCCGAGATCGCGACCCGGCTCGCGGCGCTGCGCAACCAGCCCACCTCGTGGCTCGACCAGCGGGCCCGGCCACGGTTCTCCCTCGGTGGTCACCAGGGGAAGTTCGCGCTGCGACGGGCCTCGGGGAAGTGGTTCTGGCCGACGTACGAGCATCCCTCGACGCACATCCTGCGCCCGACGACGCCCGAGGAGGCCACGGGGCTGATCGAGAACCTGGCCCGGGCCCGCTCGGCCGGGATCCCCGCCACCCGCACCGAGCTGGTCAGCTTCGGCGCACAGCCCGCGCTCGTCGCGGAGCGCTGGGACCGCCTCGGCGGCCGGCGCATCCATGCCGAGACGCTCCGGCAGGCGCTGGGGCTCCGACCGGACGAGGACCCGGACCCCGGCGGCGTACGCGAGCTGTTCCTCCGTCTCGGGCTGAGCCAGGAGCCGGTCGACGACATCGACCGGGTCGCCTTCCTGCTGGCCGGGGACCGGGTCGCGGTGGCGCCGCGGCGCTGACGCATCTCACCGTGCGGGTGGTGTCCCCTGGTGGACACCCGCTGCTGCGTACACTCGGATTCCAGCCCACGCGGGGATGGGACATTTCGCCGTGCCGTGGAAGCCGCCACTAGCATGGGCGCCTCAACCTGACGGAGAGGTCCTCTGGTTCCGTAATGACTGCAACACACGCCGACTACCGGCTCAGCCAGCTCGACCAGCTGGAAGCCGAGTCGATCCACATCTTCCGCGAGGCCGCGGCAGAGTTCGAGAAGCCTGTCCTGATGTTCTCGGGCGGCAAGGACAGCATCGTGATGCTGCGACTTGCGGAGAAGGCTTTCTTCCCTGCCAAGATCCCGTTCCCGGTCCTCCAGATCGACAACGGCCTCGACTTCCCCGAGGTCGCCGAGACCCGTGACCGCTGGGTCAGCCGCCTGGGCGTACGCCTGGTGATAGCGAGCATCGATGACGCCATCGCGCGCGGCATCGTCGTCGACGACGGCAAGACCTCGCGCAACCGCCTGCAGACCCCCACGCTGCTGAACGCGATCGAGGAGAACGGCTTCACCGCCGCCTTCGGTGGCGGTCGCCGCGACGAGGAGAAGGCCCGCGCCAAGGAGCGCGTCTACTCCCACCGCGACGAGTTCGGCCAGTGGGACCCGAAGAACCAGCGCCCCGAGCTCTGGTCGCTCTACAACGGCCGCCTCCACGAGGGCGAGCACATGCGGGTCTTCCCGATCTCCAACTGGACCGAGCTGGACATCTGGGACTACATCGGCCGCGAGGGCATCGAGATCCCGTCGGTCTACTTCGCCCACCAGCGCCGGGTCTTCGAGCGCGACGGCATGCTGCTCACCGAGACCCCGCTCAACCCGCTCCGGGAGGGCGAGGTCGTCACCGAGCGCACCGTCCGCTACCGCACCTGCGGCGACATGACCCTGACCGGCTGCGTCGAGTCGACCGCCTCCACCATCCCCGAGATCATCGAGGAGGTCGCCGCCGCCCGGGTCACCGAGCGTGGTGCGACCCGCGGTGACGACCGGTTCTCCGAGGCCGCCATGGAGGACCGCAAGAAGGAAGGTTACTTCTGATGGCCATGGACCTCCTGCGGTTCGCCACCGCCGGCTCGGTCGACGACGGCAAGTCCACCCTCATCGGGCGGCTGCTGTTCGACTCGAAGTCGATCTTCACCGACCAGCTGGAATCGGTCGAGAAGACCTCGCAGGACAAGGGCCACGGCTACGTGGACCTCTCGCTGCTGACCGACGGGCTGCGCTCCGAGCGCGAGCAGGGCATCACCATCGACGTGGCCTACCGCTACTTCGCGACGCCCAACCGCAAGTTCATCATCGCCGACACCCCCGGCCACGTGCAGTACACGCGCAACATGGTCACCGGTGCCTCCACCGCCGACCTCGGCCTGGTGCTGGTCGACGCCCGTCACGGCCTCACCGAGCAGTCGCGCCGCCACGCGGTGCTGCTCTCGCTGCTGCGCGTGCCCCACCTGGTCCTGTGCATCAACAAGATGGACCTCGTGGACTACTCCGAGGAGGTCTACAAGAAGATCTCCGCCGAGTTCACCGCGTTCGCGACCAAGCTCAACATCCCCGACCTCGAGGTCATCCCGATCTCGGCGCTCCAGGGTGACAACGTGGTGCAGCGCTCCGAGAACATGTCGTGGTACTCCGGGCCCACGCTCATGCACCACCTCGAGCACGTCCACGTCGCCTCCGACCGCGACCTGGTCGACGTACGCCTCCCGGTGCAGTACGTCATCCGGCCGAAGTCCGACGACCACCACGACTACCGCGGCTACGCGGGCCAGGTCGCCGGTGGCGTGCTCAAGCCGGGCGACGAGGTCATGGTGCTTCCCTCGGGCATGACGTCGAAGATCGCCGGGATCGACCTGTTCGACCAGGAGATCCCCGAGGCGTTCCCGCCGATGTCGGTGACGGTCCGCCTCGAGGACGACGTCGACGTGAGCCGTGGCGACATGATCTCGCGGGTCAAGAACGCCCCGGAGCCGAGCCAGGACATCGACGCGATGATCTGCTGGATGACCACCGCTCCGCTGCGTCCGCGGCAGAAGCTGGCCATCAAGCACACCTCCAACTCGGCGCGTGCGCTGGTCAAGGACATCCAGTACCGCCTCGACGTCAACTCGCTGCACCGTGACCTGGAGACCAAGGAGCTCGGCCTCAACGAGATCGGCCGCGTCCAGCTGCGCACCACCAAGCCGCTGCTGTGCGACCCCTACTCGAAGAACCGCACCACCGGCTCCTTCATCCTCATCGACGAGGCGACCGGCGTCACCGTCGGCGCGGGCATGATCAACGACTAGCGAGCGTTCAGCGAGACACGAGTCGGCGCGTTTGCATCGCCGTCTTTCGAGCGAAGCGAGAAAGCAAGGTGCGAACGCGCCGACTCGTGGTGAGCCCCATAAGGTTGCCCCGTGCCAGTGCCGCAGTTCTCCCCGTCCCCGCGCGAGCTCGACGACATCGAGCTGATCGTCTCCGGCGCCCTCCCGGGTCCGCTGAACGCCCCCGGGTCCCCGCTGACCCTCGCCCTGCCGTCCGCGGTCGCGTCGGCCGCTGCCGAGGACGGCTCCGTCGAGATCGTCGACCCCGAGGGTCTCCCGCTGGCACGCGTGACCTGGCCCGCCGGCGAGGTCACCGGCCTCTCCTCCCCCGCCTACGGCCCGTTCCGGCGGCTCTACCTCACCCCTGAGCAGACCCGGGAGGCGTACGCCGGGCGGACGGTCGTCCCGGTCACCGACGCACTGACCACCGCCGAGATCGCCGAGCTCGCGGAGCTCGGGCCGGTGCTGCTGCTCGCCCTCGTCGGGCACGGCACCCCCGCGCTCTCCCCCGTCGCGCTGCTGCGCGCGTCGCTGCTGGCCGCGGAGACCCTGCCCGACGCTGCCGTCGTCGCGGTGCCGCTGGCTGCTCACGACGACCCCGAGGCCGACCATGCCCTCGGCGTGGCGGTCGTGGCTGCGTACGCGGGTGGGGACGGGGTGCACGCGCTCGCTTCTCCGGCGTCCGACGACTACCCCGACGCCATCGCCGCGGTCATCGACGCCGACCAGCCCGCTCCCGAGGACCAGGGCCTGGTCATCTTCTTCACCGGCCTGTCCGGCTCCGGCAAGTCCACCCTCGCCCGTGCGCTGATGGATCGGATCCTCGAGCAGGGCGCCCGCACGGTCACCTCCCTCGACGGCGACGTCGTGCGCCGCAACCTCTCCGCCGGGCTGACCTTCTCCAAGGAGGACCGGGAGACCAACATCCGCCGGATCGGCTGGGTGGCCGCCGAGATCTCCCGCCACGGCGGGCTCGCGGTCTGCTCCCCGATCGCGCCCTTCGACTCGACCCGCCAGGACGTACGCGGCTTCGTCGCCGACGCCGGCGGCGCCTTCTTCCTGGTGCACGTGGCCACGCCGCTGGAGGAGTGCGAGCGGCGCGACCGCAAGGGCCTCTACGCCAAGGCCCGACGCGGCGAGATCCCGGAGTTCACCGGGATCTCTTCTCCCTACGAGGAGCCGGCCGACGCCGACGTACGTGTCGACACCACCGGCCGCTCGATCGACGAGGCCCTGGAGGACGTCATCGCCGGCCTGCGCGAGGCCGGCTACCTCGACCTCGCCTGAGTCCTTCGCTCAGCGGTCGCGGTAGACCAGCCCGGACAGGCGCCAGGCGAGCATCCGGCGGAAGCGCGGGAGCCGCGCGAGCGTGGACAGCACCAGGTTCCGTACGCTCCGCCGAACTCCCTGCGCGATGCCGAACCGGGTCAGGCGGTCGGAGAGCTCGATGACCTCCTGGGCGACCGGCCGGCAACGGGACGCGTAGTCGTCGAGCGCGGCCTCGTCTCCCTTGGTGATCGCGGCGACGAGAGCGTCGCCGAGCACGACCGCGTCCTGGAGGCCGGTGTTCATGCCCTGGCCGCCGGCCGGGCTGTGCACGTGGGCGGCGTCGCCGGCGATCAGCACCCGTCCGGCACGGTAGGTGTCGGCGACGCGGTGGTGGACCCGGAACCGAGAGCCCCACACCACCTCGGTGACCGTGGCCGGGCTCGTGATCCCGCCGCGTCGGTCGAGGAGGCCCTGGACGTAGTCGACGTCGGGCTCCTCCGGGGCCTCGGCGACCGGAGCGACGAACCGGAACGAGCCGTCGGGCAGGGGCGCGGAGACCAGGGTGCCCTCGGGCGAGAAGTAGAGGATGACCTCGTCGTGCGGCAGGTCGCCCTCGACGCGGACGTCGGCGAGACTGAACGACTCGGCGTACTTCCCTCCCGGGAAGCCGATCCCGGCCCTGTCGCGCACGGTGGAGTGCATGCCGTCGGCGCCGACGAGGTAGAGGGCACGGATCTCCGTGCCGTCCTCGGTGGTGGCGGTGACGCCGGTGTCGTCCTGGACGAGGTCGACCAGGGTGAGCGGCCGGCGTACGTGACCGCCGAGCTCGGTGAGGCGCTCCAGCAGGACGCGCTCGGTGACGGCCTGGGAGACCATCAGGGCGTAGGGGAACTCGCTGGGCAGGTCGTCGAAGCGGATCGGGACCAGGACCTTGTCGCGGTCGCGGATGGTGAAGCGCGGCGCCTCGATGCCTTCCTCGACCAGGCGCGCGGAGACGCCGAGGTCGGCGAGGACCTCCAGCGTGCGGGCATGGACCACCGCGGCCCGGGAGGTGTTGTCGCCCGCGGCCTGGTTGTCGATGACGGTGACGTCGATACCGGCCGCGGCCAGCGTGGCCGCCACCGCCAGCCCGGTGGGGCCGGCGCCGGCGACGAGGACATCAGTGGTGATGGTGGACATGATGCTCTCCTTGGTCTGGTTGATGGTCAACACGTGTTGGCCAACCGATGTTGACCAAGGTAGCGCGGCGTCGCGATTGACGTCAACAGGCGTTGGCCTACAATTGTTGGCATGACCGATACGCGCCGCTCCGGGGCCGAGAGCCGAGAACGCATCCTCGCCGTCGCGCGCGAGCACTTCGCGCGACAGGGTTACGACCGCACCACCATCCGCGCGATCGCATCAGAGGCACGGATCGACCCCTCGATGGTGATGCGCTACTTCGGCAGCAAGGAGGAGCTCTTCACCGCCGCCGCAGCGATCGATCTGGCGCTGCCCGACCTCACCAAGATCCCCGTCGAGGAGGTCGGCCGGACGCTGGTCGCCCATTTCGTACGCACGTGGGACTCCGACGGCACCCTGATGGCGCTCCTGCGCCGCGCCGCCTCGGACCCAGCCGCCGCGGAGCAGATGCGGAGCATCTTCGCCGCACAGGTCGCCCGTGCCGTGGCCCCCGTGTGCCCCGACCCGTCCCAGGTGCCGCACCGCGCCGCGCTCGCCGCCTCGCAGCTCCTGGGCATCGCACTGGGCCGCTACGTACTCGTGCTTCCGCCCATCGTCGACATGGACACCGACGAGATCGTCGAGTGGGTCGCGCCGACGATCGACCGCTACCTCACCGCCGAGTCAGCACGAACTGACCAAGATCCGGGCCGAGCCGGCTCGTCATGACGCGCCGGCTCGGCCCGGACCCCGCTCAGAACAAGCCGACTCGGCGCATCTGCCCCACAAACTCCCGCCGAGTCGGCGCGAATGTCCCGCAGGAGCACGCCGAGTCGGCGCATGTGTCCCACCCGGGAGAGCGTCCGCAGCGGAGCCCGGGACAGATGCGCCGACTCAGCGGCTTGAAGCGGGACAGATGCGCCGACTCGGCGACTTGAAACGGGACAGACGCGCCGGCTCGGCGGGTGGTCAGCGCTTGAGGCCGAGAAGGGACCAGGCCTCGTCGGTGCTCATCGGCTCACGCTGAGCGACGGCGGCGGCCTCGACGGCCCGCTCGACGAGCTGGCGGTTGGCGTCGACGGGGACACCCTTCGCGAGGGTGAGGACGTCCTCCATCCCGACCCGCAGGTGGCCGCCCATGGCCAGCGAGGTGAGCATGACCGGGAGGGTCGAGCGGCCGATGCCGGTCGCCGACCACGAGGTGACCTCGGCCGGCAGCGCGGCGACGGCCGCGACCAGCGCCGCGGACGTGCCGGGCATACCGCCGGGCACACCCATGACGAAGTCGACGTGGACCTTGCCGCCGGCCGGCAGCCCGTACTTCCCCAGCAGCCGCTGCAGCGCGGCGACGTGTCCGAGGTCGAAGAGCTCGAACTCCGGCACCACGCCGCGCTCCTGGGTGAGCTGGTAGAGCTCGGTGATGAACGGCCACGGGTTGGAGAAGACGTCGTCGCCGAAGTTGGTGGTGCCCATCGTCAGCGAGCAAGAGTCCGGCCCGGCGTCGAGCACCTTCAGGCGCTTGTCGAGCGGGTCGTGGACCGAGCCGCCGGTCGAGAGCTGCACGATCAGCTCGGTCTTCTCGTGGAGCGCGTCGACCGTATCGGTGAGCCGTCCGAGATCGAGCGTCGGCGCGTGGTCGTCGTCGCGGATGTGGACGTGGATCATCCGCGCCCCCGCCTCCTCACACTCGACGGCCGTCACCACCAGCTCCTCCAGCGTCGTCGGCAGCTGCGGGCAGTCTTCCTTCGCGGTCTCCGCCCCGGTCGGCGCCACGGTCACAAGCAGTCCAGTCACCCGGACAATCTAGCGCCATTCATGCGATCCGCCGCAATATCTCCATCGAATGATGGCAAAACGACGCGGGAGCCCCGGTGTCAGCCAGTGAAACCGGGGCTCCCACGCCAGGGATCGTCAGTCGATCGGAATCGTCACCTCGGCGACGTTGCCGACCGCGGCGTGGACCTTCTTGTCCACGGGCTCCGCCTTCGGCGCGAGCGTACGCAGGGTCCACTCGCCGTCGCCGGCGAAGAACCGAAAGTGGCCGGTGGCCGAGGTCGGCACCTCGGCGGTGAACTCGCCGGTGCGGTCGAGCAGCCGGACGTACGCTCCGTGGACCGGCTCGCCGTCACGGGTCACCTGACCCTGGATGACTGCTTCCTTGGCGACGTCGACGCCGGCGAGCGAGAGCCCGCCCTCAGTTGCTCCGCACATGCTCAGGCCTCCCCGGGCTCGTCGCCGGTGACGACCGGGACGCCGACGAGGGAGCCGTACTCGGTCCACGAGCCGTCGTAGTTCTTCACGTTCTCCTGGCCGAGGAGCTCCTTGAGCACGAACCAGGTGTGCGAGGAGCGCTCGCCGATGCGGCAGTAGGCGATGGTGTCCTTGCTCCAGTCGACGCCGGCCTCGGTGTAGATCTCCTTGAGCTCCTCGTCGGAGCGGAAGGTGCCGTCGTCGTTGGCCGCCTTGGACCACGGGACGTTGGCCGCGGTCGGGATGTGACCGGCGCGCTGGGCCTGCTCCTGCGGGAGGTGGGCCGGGGCGAGGAGGCGGCCGGCGAACTCGTCGGGCGACCGCACGTCGACCAGGTTCTGGGTGCCGATGGCCTCGACGACCTCGTCACGGAAGGCGCGGATCGAGTGGTCCTGCTCCTGCGCGGTGTAGGTGGTCGCCTCGCGGGTGACGGCCTCGTCGGTCAGCTCGCGGGAGTCGAGCTCCCACTTCTTGCGACCGCCGTCGAGCAGCTTGACGTCCTGGTGGCCGTAGAGCTTGAAGTACCAGAACGCGTACGCGGCGAACCAGTTGTTGTTGCCGCCGTAGAGCACAACGGTGTCGTCGTTGGAGACGCCGCGCTCGGAGAGCAGAGCGGAGAACTGGTCCTTGTTGACGAAGTCGCGACGGACCTGGTCCTGCAGGTCGGTGGTCCAGTCGAGCTTGATGGCACCCTTGATGTGGCCCTTGTCGTAGGCGGTGGTGTCTTCGTCGACCTCGATCAGCACCACCTTCGGGTCATCGAGGTGCTCCTCCACCCACTGGGCGGAGACGAGGGAGTTCTCGCGGGTCATCTAGGTACCTTTCGTTGGTGTTTCTTGCGTTCAGGGCTCAGGCCGACGGGGAAGGACCCAGTCGCCTGATCAGCAGGTAGAGCTCGCAGCCGAGGCAGAACCGGAAGACGGCATTGAGCACGGCCGCCACCAGCGCGAGGCCGAGGGCGATCTGCGCCACGAGGGTGGCGCCGAGGAGGTAGCCCACGAGCGCGACCACGAGGAAGGCGAGGCCGACCCCCTGGGCGAACCGGGGCGGGGCCGGGTCCTCGAGCTCGTCCGGCGCACCGAGGCGGGGACGTACGAACTTCTTGAAGAGCCAGGCATGAGGGGTCCGCTGAACGCCGAGACCTGCCCCGATCGCGAAGAGCACGGTCTGGATGGCCGTGACCACCAGAGCCCACGGCTGCGGAAGCAGCAGAGCCAGGAGGATCACGACAACGGTCAGCGCCGCGGTGAACTGCGGGCCGCGAGGGTCGATTCCGGTCTGTGCCGCCGTCTTGCTCGAAGTCTCAGACATGGGTGTGCTCCTGCGAGAGTGAAGGGGAGGTCGTCAGGACGAGCCTGACAGGCGAGAGCGATCCCCGGGGTCGACTGCGTCGACAAATCTCAGGGAATCAGCGGCAGGAACGACACAGCGCCGAGCGCACGCGGCAGTGATCCACTGCGCGGCGCTTGGTCAGCATGGTCGAGAACATGCGATGACAGTAGCGCGATGCTCGACGGGCACGAAACGAATGTCTCGGTATACGGACCAGCGTGTCAGGATTCGAGATCGTAGGCCGGGATCGCGCTCAGCACCTGCTCCTTGCGAGGCGCGCCGGTCGCCCGGGCGACCTCGTTGCCGGCGCCGTCCAGCACCAGCGTCGTGGGAGTCCGCATGATGTCGAGGCGGCGGACCAGGTCGAGGTGGTGCTCGGCGTCGATCTCGATGTGGACGACGCCCGGAACGATCTCGGCGACCTCGCCCAGGATCCTCCGGGTCGCCCGGCAGGGTGCGCAGAAGGCGCTGGAGAACTGCACGAGGGTCGCCCGGCCACCGAGCTCGGCCTCACCCAGCGCGTCGGTGACCGCATCCCAGGCGTGCGGCTCGGGCGCATGATCCTCGTGGGCCACGTGGAGCTCCTTCGTGCCTCGGAAGCGGCCGTCGGTGAGCAGCCGGAACACGCCGAAGGCGAGCGCGACGGCTATCGCGATGACGGCGATCCAGGATCCGGTGCTCATGTGTCTATTGAACCGGTAACCCGCGCCGCTCATTCCCCCGAGGCGCGCCGAAGCCTCTCGTTGGCGACTTCCAGGCGGCGTACGTCCTCCTCCAGAGCGAGCACGCGGGCGATCCCGGCGAGGTTGAGACCGTCGGCGAGAAGGTCACGGATGCGGATGAGGCGCTCGACGTCGGCGACGGAGTAGAGCCGGGTGCCGCCCGCGGTGCGCGCGGGGTCGACCAGCCCCCGGCGCTCGTAGACGCGGAGGTTCTGGATCTGCATGTCGGCCATCTCGGCGGCCACCGAGATGGCGTAGACGGCCCTGGTTCGCTCCTTCACAGGATCGATTCTGACATGTGGACTTGAAATTCCCTAGCGGTTGGAATATATAAAAGGTGTATCCGCTGATATAGATCCCGTGAGGAGGGGAATCATGCTGATCCGAAGCACCGATCCGTTCCGCGAGTTCGATCGCATCACCCAGCAGCTCCTGGGTGGCGGCGGCACCACCAACCGCCCGGCCGTGATGCCGATGGACGCCTGGCGCGAGGGCGACCGGTTCGTCATCGAGTTCGACCTTCCCGGCGTCAGCCCGGACACCATCGACCTCGACGTCGAGCGCAACGTACTGACCGTGAAGGCCGAGCGGGTCGCCAAGAACGGCGACTGGCAGATGCTGGCCAACGAGCGCGTGCGCGGCACCTTCAGCCGTCAGCTCGTGCTCGGCGACAACCTCGACCTCGACCACATCGAGGCTGCGTACGACGCCGGCGTGCTGCGCCTGGTCGTCCCGGTCGCCGAGAAGGCCAAGCCCCGCAAGATCCAGATCGCCACGAGCGGCAAGCCGGAGCCCGCCGCGATCGAGCGCTGAGGACCTGCCCGCCCCGGCAGGCCCTTACGCAGGTGAGTCGCCGGGCGCGGGCTCCCCAGCCTGTGACCTAGCCGCCCGCGAACGGAGGGAGGAATTCGACCGTCGACCCCGGTGGGACCTCGATCCCACCGGGGTCGGCCGTTCCTGCGGGACGGTCACCGATGAGAGCCGAGCAGACCTTCAGCACCTCGGGCAGGCGGGTGCCGGCGTGCAGCTCCGCGGCACGGCGTACGACCTCGGCCAGGGTCAACGGACCGTCGACCTCGATCTGGTCGGAGGCGGTTCCGGCCGCCGACTTGGCTGCCGCCCAGTAGCGGACCTCTATAACGTTCATCACTTTCTCGTGGACAACCTTCCTATGTCACCGCGAGGTTTCGTTAATATGGTCCAACGATCACCTCACCGAGGCTCAATGTTGCGTTTCGGTGCTCCTCTTTCTCTGACCGAGAGGCACCCCCAATGAGCTCGCTCCTTTTGCTGACCAGTTCGCTCCAGCCTTCGGCAGACGTCCTTCCGGGGCTCTCGCTCCTCGGCCACCAGGTGAAGATCCTTCCTGCTGAAGGTAGCGCGCTCCTCGAGGCGCCGGACTCCGACCTGCTGCTGGTGGACGGCCGACAGGACCTCGCCCAGGCCCGCGACCTGTGTCGTCTAATCCGCACGACCGGCACCGACATCCCCGTTCTGCTGATCGCCACCGAGGGTGGCCTCGCGGTCGTCTCGCACGACTGGGGCATGGACGACGTCGTGCTGCACACCTGTGGCCCGGCTGAGCTCGAGGCCCGGATCAAGCTCGCGATCGGCCGCAACTCGGCTGCCCGTGAGGCCTCCGACCCCGAGGCCCACGTCATCCGGTCCGGCGAGGTCGTGGTCGACGACGCCACCTACACCGCCAAGATCGGCGGCCGCCCGCTCGACCTGACCTTCAAGGAGTTCGAGCTCCTGAAGTTCCTCGCCCAGCACCCCGGCCGCGTCTTCTCCCGCCAGCAGCTGCTGCAGGAGGTGTGGGGCTACGACTACTTCGGTGGCACCCGCACCGTCGACGTCCACGTACGTCGCCTCCGCGCCAAGCTCGGCCCCGAGAACGAGACCCTCATCGGCACCGTCCGCAACGTCGGCTACCGCTTCGTGCTGCCTTCGAAGAACAACGAGGCCGCCGCCGACGGCGCCCGGCTGGCCCCGTCTCCTCGCCTGGGGGCCGACGCCTAGGCTGCTCCTATGGCACTCAGCGTCGAGCAGGTCCTGGACATCGCGAAGGCGACCGAGGCGTACGACGGGGTGGCACCGCTCGACGAGGCGACCCTGCTCACGCTGCGCAACCGTCCGGAGGACGCCACGATCTGGGGGGACGTACGTGGCTTCGGGCTGTTGATCGGCACCGAGCTGTCGCTGGTGGTGCTGACCCAGCATCGCGGCGTGGGGCTGGGGCGTCAGCTGCTGCTCCGCGCGCCTTCGGTTCCAGCCGGGACGACGGCGTGGTCGCACGGTGACAACCCGGCCGCAGCTGCGCTGGCCGCGAAGCAGGGCTGGGAGCGTACGCGTGAGCTGTGGGTGATGCGGCGCCCCGCTGCCGGGCTGCCGGCCGCTCCCGAGCCCGCCGAGGGGATCGTCGTACGCAGCTTCGAGCCCGGTGACGAGGCCGAGCTGCTCCGGGTCAACGCCGCCGCCTTCGCGCACCATCCCGAGCAGGGCTCGCTCGACGAGGCCGGGCTGCGGGAGCGGATGTCGGAGCCGTGGTTCGACGCATCGGGGCTGGTCACCGCGTGGGAGGGCGAGAAGCTCCTCGCGTTCCACTGGACCAAGCGCCACAGCGAGACCGAGGGCGAGGTCTATGTCGTCGGCGTCGACCCCGCCGCCCAGGGTCGCGGCCTCGGCAAGCTGGTCACCCTCCTCGGGCTGCGTCACCTGGCAGATGCCGGGGTGGATGCGATCCATCTCTACGTCGAGGGCGACAACACCCCGGCCGTACGTCTCTACGAAGGGCTCGGCTTCACCCGGGCCGCGGCGGACACGCACGTCCAGTACACGCGCAGCTAGTGTCTGGTCGCGTGGAGCTGAACGAGTCTCAGAGTGACCGGGCCGCCGGGGCCATCGTCGGGACCGCGGTGGCGGATGCGCTCGGGGCTCACTACGAGTTCGACCGGCCCCCGCTCGGGGCGGACGAGAAGGCGCAGATGCTCGGCGGCGGGCTCGGCCCGTTCGCGCCCGGGGAGTGGACCGACGACACCACGATGGCCTGGTGCATCCTCGACGCTGCCGCCGGCGGGCTCGACCTGCGCAGCGAGGACGGTCTGACCGCGGTCGCCCGTAACTTCCGGACCTGGGCCGAGTCGGACCCGAAGGACATCGGCAACCAGACCGCACGCGTGCTCACCACAGCCGGCCCCGCGCCGACCGCGGCTGACCTGCGGCAGGTCTCGGAGAAGTTGCACGAGATGACCGGTCACACCGGCGGCAACGGCTCCCTGATGCGTACGGCTCCGGTCCCCCTTCCCTATCTCGGTGACCGCCCCGCCGTCGCCGAGGCGGCCGCGGCAGTGAGCGCGCTGACGCACTGGGACGAGCACGCCCAGTCCGGCTGCGTCCTCTGGTCCCTGGCGATCGAGCACGCGGTGACGCACGGCGAGTTCGACGTACGCTCCGGCCTGTCCCTCCTCTCCCCCGCCGAGGCGTCCTTCTGGACCGAGAAGCTCGACGAGGCGGAGACTGCGCCGCCTGCGACCTTCAACCCCAACGGCTGGGTCGTCACCGCGCTGCAAGCTGCCTGGTCCTCGATCGCCCAGACCCCGTCCACCGGACCCGAGCACTATGTCGAGGCCCTCAACACCGCCATCCGGATCGGCAACGACACCGACACCATCGCCGCCATCGCCGGTGGCCTCCTCGGCGCCCGCTGGGGCGCCTCCGCCATCCCGGCCGAGTGGCGCAAGCTCAGCCACGGCTACCCCGGCATCCCCGGCGACTTCCTCGCCACCCTCGCCCTCGACGCCGTGGCCGCCGGGCGCGCTGGCTCCTGAGCGCTCAGCCCGGCCGCGCCGAGGACCAGTAACAACGCCATCACGCTGAGAGCTCCGGTGATCAGCAGCGCCGTACCCAGCCCGGGCAGGTAGTCCAGCAGCTGCTCGGAACGAGCGACCCAGACTGTGAACAAGCCCGTGCCGACGGCGGAGATGATGCCCATGACGGTCCCGATGCCTTTGAGGAACATCAGCGGTATCCCGACAAGCACGAGACACCCGAGAAACATGGACGGAAGATAGACCTCCACGGTCATCGCGAACCCGTGACCAGCCTCGAGATCCAGCATCGGGGTCGCTCGATGGTGTCAGGAAATACAGGCCGCGTACGAGAACGATCCATGCGATCACGAGCGGTATCCCAGCCATCACTCGGAGGCCCCATCCGGGGTCTCCCGAGCGACTCGGCACCGCGCCGGGATTCATGGCGGCGCCGAGTTCAGTCTCAGACATGGCGGGAGCATCCCAGATCGGCCTACGCCCTATCTGGGCTTCCCCGAACCCTTCACAAGTGCCGGCGGAGCGACTGAGTCGGGCGAACGAACGTTCATTCGCCGCCGACAGGCTCCACCCGGCCGATCACCGGAGCGGGCGGATGTGGAGGCCGATCTCGGGGTCGACGAGGACCTCCTGAGCGACGGGCATCCCGTCCACGACGAGCTGCGCATCCACAGGTACGTTGCGCTTGACCAGCCCCAACGCGATCGGGCCGAGCTCGTGGTGGCGAGCGGACGAGCCGACGAAGCCGACCGTCTTCTCACCGAAGACCAGCTCGGAGCCGGCGGCGGGCAGCCGGTTCTCCGAGCCGTCGAGGTGGAGAAGCACCAGGCGCCGCGGCGGACGGCCCAGCGTGTGCACGCGAGCGACGGTCTCCTGGCCGCGGTAGCAGCCCTTGTCGAGGTGGACCGCGTACTCCGGGCCGACGGTCTCCTCCGAACCCGGCACCCAGCCGACCTCGTTGGGGATCGTGCGCGCATCGGTGTCCACGCCGAACCGCGGCTCACCACGCTCGATCCGGAGAGCTTCGAACGCCCAGAACCCGCAGGCGGGGCCTGCGGCAGCGGCGTACTTCTCCAAGGACTCGCGCGGGACGAACGAGTAGCCCTGCGAGGGACGCCAGACGGAGGCCTGCGACGGCTCCGCCGTCACGGTCACATCGGACCAGAACTTCATCCGCTCCAGGTAGTCGACCAGCGCCGAACCGGCGCCCGGCTCGGTCCACGCCAGGAAGGCGGTGCCGTCGTCGACGCCGGAGAAGAAGTGCTCGACATGTCCCTGCGGCGACAGGATCAGGGCCGAGGTCCAGGCGCCTGGGGCCAGACCCTCGAACGCCTGCGAGGTCAGCGAGTGCAGCCAGGTCAGCCGGTCGGGCCCCGCGATCCGCACGACGTCACGGTGGGACAGGTCGACGAAGCCCTCGCCGGAGGCCAACGTCCGCTGCTCCAGGTTGAACGATCCGTAGTGCGCGGCGACAGGTGCGTCGGCACCGTCGCCGGCGACGGCGCCGGGCAGGGACAGAAGCGGGCTGGCAGTCATCATGCTGTGCTCCTACGTGGGCTCTGAAGAACAGTCGACGCACGCCCCGAAGACGGTCAGATGAGCGACATCTGCCTCGAAGGCGTACTCCTCGCGCAGCCGCTCGCAGATTCCGTCGGCCACAGAGGGGTCAACGCTCGTGACCTTCTGACACTTCCTGCACACGGCATGAAAATGCGGGCGCCCGGAGACGGAGTGGTAGGTCGAGGCGCGCTCGCCCAGGTGGGCGTGGCGCACCAGACCCAGCTCCTCGAGCACCTCGAGGTTGCGGTAGACGGTGGAGAGGTTGATCGCGGAGGAGGACTCGCGCACGACCGCGAGCACCTCCTCGGGGGTGGCGTGCCGCAGTCGCTCGACGGCTCCGAGGACCAGCTCGCGCTGGGGCGTGAGTCGATAGCCCTTCGCCCGAAGGGCCTCGCGCCAGTCCTCAGCCGCCTCGGTCATCGCGACTACTTAGGAACCCGCTTGAGCCGCGCCCACAGGTGCGGCTGCAGCGCCTGACCCATCGCGGCCATGTCGTACGCATAGAGCAGGTCGCCCTCGACGTTGCCGTAGAGCCGCTTGCCGGCGGTGTACTCCTTGGCCGTCTCCGTGCGGGCGACCGCGTCGGTGACGATGTCGAGCTTGCCGCCCTCGGCCTTGCCGTACCAGATCTCGACGATGCCGCTGCTGTGCGTCATCACCCACTCGACCTCGCCCTCGGGGCGGAAGCGCAGGAAGCCGGTCTCGAGCGCGGCGTCGCGCACCTTCTCGCCGGTCTCGGGGTCGATGATCCACGAGCGCGAGAAGTAGTGGAAGAACGGCCGGCCGTCGTGGGTGAAGATCAGCTCCTGACCGAACTCGAACTTGTCGATCGTCGGATAGTCACCGTGCCCGTTGCCCTGCCAGGTGCCGAGCATCCATGCGCAGGGACCCGCGTCGGGGTGAAGGTTCTCCGGAAGTTCGAAAGCCACACCCCGAGTTTAGGCCGTACGTCGCCTACGACCCGAAACGCAAGCGCTAATGTGCTCGGCATGCAAGAACTCGTGGTGAAGGTGACCGTGGGCGCCGAGGCGCCCGAGCGTACGAACCAGGCCTTCACGGTCGCCTCGGCGGCCGCGACCGCCGGTGCGAAGGTGTCGCTGTGGCTCACCGGTGAGGCGACGTGGTTCGCGGTGCCCGGGCGCGCCGAGGAATTCACGCTGGAGAACGCGGCGCCGCTGCAGGAGCTCATCGCACTGGTCATCGAGGCCGGCGAGGTCACCGTGTGCAGCCAGTGCGCCTCCCGTCGAGACCTCACCGAGGACGACCTGATCAAGGGCGTCACCATCAAGGGTGCGGTCGTGTTCGCCGAGGAGATCCTCCGCGACGGCGTGCAGGCTCTCGTCTACTGATTTCGACACCGTCCGGAATTACACCCATGTAGTTCCAGGTAGCACGCGTGTTAATCCTCTCGGAGACTCCACACGCTGCCTACTTCGCCGTTAGCATTCACCCTCGTGAGCACGCAGACCCCCAGTGGCAAGTGGTGGAGCCGGGATTCGGCCGCCCAGCCGGGTGACGACGAGGACCTGACGGCGCGCGCTGCGGAGCTGGCCCGCGCGGCCGCCGCGGCCGAGTCACTTCGCATCGCAGCCGAGCAGGCGGCAGCCGAGCAGGCGGCCGAGCGGCTGGTGGCCGAGGAGTCCGCCGCCCAGCACGCGACCGCCCGCGCGAAGGCCGACGAGACCGCCAAGCTCCACGCCGAGCTGGCCGCCGACGCCCACCAGGCGCGTGAGGTCGCGGAGAAGGCTGCCGAGGAGTACGCCCGCGCCCGGGTCGAGGCCGAGAAGCTCGCCGACACCCGTGCCAAGGAGCGCGCCGAGGCCGAGGAGGCCGCGGTCGCGAGGGGCAAGGAGCTGGAGGCCGCCGAGCGTCGCCTCCTCGAGGCCGCCCGCACCGCCGAGGAGCAGACCCGCGCACGCAGCGAGGCCGAGGAGGCCGCCCGCGCCAAGGCCGAGGAGGCCGCCGCCGCGGCCGCCGCCGCGGCCGAGGCCCACACGAAGGCCGCCGAGCACGCCGAGCTGGCCAAGGCCGCCTACGCCGCGCGCAGCGTCGCCGAGGCGGCCGCCGAGGACCGCCTCGAGGAGATGGACGAGCTTCGCGACGCGCTGGCGGCAGCCGAGAAGGCTGCCCGCAAGGCCGCCGACGAGGCCCGCGCCGCCTACGAGGCCCGCAGCGAGGCAGAGGCAGCGGCCGAGGCCGCCTACACCGCCCGCACCGCGGCCGACGCCCGCTCCGAGGAGCTCGCGCGGATGCGCGAGGAGGCCGACGCAGCCGCGGCCGGCCGGGCCGACGAGGCGCTGGCTGCGTTCACCGCGCGCCAGGCCGCCGAGCAGGCCGCGAACGACCGTGCGACCGAGGCCGAGAAGGCGGCAGCCGCTCGCATCACGGCCGAGGAGTCCGCGGTCGCGATGGCGACCCAGGCGGAGAGGGCCGAGCAGGCCCGCAAGGAGGCCGAGGCCGCCGCCGAGGCCGCCTACGCCGCCGCCGAGGAGGCGGCGACCGCCCGCGCCAAGGCCGAGGAAGCGGCGAGGGAGGCCTTCGAGGAGCGCAAGGCCGCCGACGCCAACGCCGAGGACCACGCGATGACCCGGGCCGCGGCCGAGGCCGCCGCTGCCGACCAGTACGCCGTGGCTGCCGAGGCGCTCGCCGCCCGCACCGAGGCGGAGGAGGCGGCGCTGCGCGCCTTCAAGGCCGCCGACGCCGCCAACGACGCCCGCCTCGAGGCCGAGAAGAGCGCGAAGCAGTACGCCGAGTTCGCTGCTGCCGCCGCGCACGAGGCCAACGAGAACGAGGAGCGCTACCGGCAGCTCACCGAGCTCGCCTCGCAGGCCGAGCAGGCGGCCGAGGCCGCCAACATCGCCCGGATGGCGGCCGACCAGCGCGCCTCCGAGCACGCCGATCTCGCCGTCCAGGCGCTGGAGGGCCGGCGTGCCGCCGAGCGCGCTGCCACCGAGGCCAACGAGGGTCGTCGCGCGGCGGAGACCGCGCTGCGTACCGCCCACGAGTCGATGACCGAGGTCATCACCGGACAGGCCCGTGAGCGCGAAGAGGCCGAGCGCCGGATGACGGAGATGATGAACCGTCTCGCCGAGGTCCAGGAGCAGGCCGCCGAGGCCGTACGCCTGCGTGCCGAGGCCGAGGAGGTCGCCGGCCAGAAGGCGATCGACCGTCAGGCCGTCGAGGCTTCGATCCTGCACAACACCCAGCTGGTCGAGCAGGCCATCGTGGACCGGCAGATCGCCGAGCGCCGCAGCGCCCAGCTCGCCAAGCAGCTCGCCGACCTGCGCGAGGCCGTCATGCTCGCGGTCAAGGGCGGCAGCACCAACAAGCGGGCGATGCAGGCCCTCGAGCTCACCCTCGCCGCGACCCCGAACCCGCCCGAGGCCAGCCAGCCCATCCCGGACGCTCCCGCCGAGCCGCTCGTGGTCGAGCCTCTCGAGCCGGTCCCGTCCGACACGACCACCGCTCCCGCGCCGGTCGGCTCATCGGCCACGCCCACGGCCGGGCCCCCGACCGCGCCCGTGAACCTGCCCGAGCGCCCGACCGGCAAGAAGCAGGGCAACAAGAAGGCGGCGCCGTCCAACGACGCGGCCGCGGGTCAGGCCGACCTGCCCGACACCCCGAGCGACTCGCTCCCCCAGCGCTCGAGCGGTTGGCTGGCAGCGGTGAAGCTCGCCGAGTCCGGCAGGTTCCCCGGCGCCAAGATCCCCGGCGCCGACACCGTGCCCGAGCCCACCAAGGCCGCCGACGACGCGTCCGACGCCGACCTGGAGGGCGAGCCGTCCGGCACCAAGAAGCTCACCGTCCGCACCTTCAAGCCCGAGGACGGCTCGCTCATGACCGAGAGCACCGTTACGGTCACCGAGGAGGGCGTGCTCGACGTACGCAAGGACGAGCAGACCCACACCTACGACCTCTACGACACCCACACCGACATCACCATCAAGGGTGAGCCGGCCACCGACGAGTGGGTCGTCGAGTTCAACACCGACGAGGCCGGTGCGGTCCAGGTCGACAAGTCGATGGTCGACCCCGAGGCGTTCCAGCGCGAGGTTCTCCGCTGGCGCCCCGACATGGCCGGCTGAGCGCCGTCAGTTCGTTACAAGTTGTCCTTCAGAACCCGAGCGATCTCGAGCACAGCAGCGCGTGAGGTACGTCCGGCGCCGACCACGTTCAGGAACCCGTGGATCTGGTCGGCGAAGCGCTTGTGCGCGACCTTGACCCCGGCCTCCTCGAGCTTGACGGCGTACGCCTCGCCCTCGTCGCGCAGCGGGTCGAAACCCGCTGTCGCGACGTAGGCCGGGGCGACCCCGCTCGTCGGGATCTCGGCGTGCAGCGGAGCATGGCGCGGGTCGCGGCGGTCGATGCCCTGGGGCAGGTAGTTGTCGGTGGCGGCCGCGATGAAGTCGGCGGTCAGGTAGAAGCCCTCGCGGAGATCCTCGCGGCTGCGGGTGGCTGCCTCCGACTGCGTCACCGGGTAGATGAGCAACTGGAACGCGCACGCCTCGCCGACCGCGAGCGCGACGCCTGCCGCCAGGTTGCCGCCGGCGGAGTCGCCGCCCACCCCGATCCGGGCCGGGTCCGCGCCGAGCTCGGCCGCGTGCTCGACGGCCCAGCGGAACGCCGCGACCGAGTCGTCGTACGCCGCCGGGAACGGCGACTCCGGCGCCAGCCGGTAGTCGACCGAGAGGATCTTGACCCCCGACTCGCTGGCCAGCAGCCGGCAGGGAGCGTCGTGGCTGTCGAGGTCGCCGAAGATGAAGCCGCCGCCGTGCAGGAAGACCAGCAGCGGAGCGTTGCCCGAGACACCCTCGGGGACGTAGAGCCGCGCCTTCAGGCCTGCGACCCACAGCTCGCGCACCGACCCGATCTCCTGGCGACCACCACCGAGCTGCGACTGTCGCAGCAGAGCCACCCGCCCCTTAGGGATCGGCAGCGTCGACGGGTCCGGCTCGCCCGACACCTTCATCAGCGCGAGCATGATCTGCGTGTCCACGGCGAGCGTCTGCCCGTCGTACGTCACCGGCTTGCCCGCAATTCGCCGCTGCACCGCGGCCGGCAGGTTCAGCGCCGCCGCGAATGCGAGCCCCTTGATCGGGGTCACCACAGGCGCCACCAGCGGATCGATCACGGACGACGCACGCTCAAGAATCGACATGAGCCCAAACTACCGGTTACCAGGGACATCGTGTAGCAGGTAGTTCACCAGACGATCGTCTGCACGTACGGTGGAATCGCCGGTCTCAAACCCACCCTCGGATGAAAGACTGACCCCATGAGTCTCGACCCGCAGGCCCCCACCCGCTCGGCCGAGGACACCGTGAGTCTGACCGCGGTTCCCGACCAGCCGTTCGACGTCGAGCCCGAATACATCCCCGACCATGAGGCGCTGGCCGAGGTCGAGAAGTACGAGGACCGGTTCCTCGACCGCGAGCTGTCCTGGCTGCGGTTCAACGAGCGGGTGCTGGAGCTGGCGGAGGACGACACGCTGCCGCTGCTGGAGCGCGTACGTTTCCTGGCGATCTTCACCTCCAACCTCGACGAGTTCTTCATGGTCCGCGTCGCCGGGCTGAAGCGGCGGATCGCGGCAGGGGTGGCGGTGCGGGCAGCCTCGGGGCTGATGCCGCGCGAGGTCCTCGAGCTGATCTGGAGGAAGACCCGGGAGCTCTCCGAGCGGCATGCCGAGGTGTTCCGCGACAAGGTGAAGCCGGCGCTGCTCGGGGAGGGCATCCAGCTGCTGCACTGGGAGGACCTCACCCCCGAGGAGGTCAAGGCCTGCAAGAAGCTGTTCAAGGAGCGGGTCTACCCGGTGCTGACGCCGCTGGCGGTCGACCCGGCCCACCCGTTCCCCTACATCTCCGGCCTCTCGCTCAACCTCGCGGTCCGGCTGCGAGACCCGAAGACGAAGAAGAAGCACTTCGCCCGCGTGAAGGTGCCGCCGATCTTCACCCGCTTCGTGCCGCTGGGCGACGACCGGTTCGTGCCGCTCGAGGAGATCATGCGGGAGCGGCTCCACAAGCTCTTCCCGGGCATGGAGATCCTCGAGGTGCACACCTTCCGGGTGACCCGCAACGAGGACCTCGAGGTCGAGGAGGACGACGCCGAGAACCTCCTCACCGCGCTGGAGAAGGAGCTGCTCAGGCGGCGCTTCGGCCCTCCCGTACGCCTCGAGGTGCAGGAGTCGATGACCGACTCGACCCTCGACCTGCTGGTCTCCGAGCTCGGCATCTCCGACAAGGAGGTCTTCCGGCTGCCCGGTCCGCTCGACCTGCGCGGGCTGCACGGCATCGCCGACATCGACCGTGAGCAGCTGAAGTATCCGGCCTTCGTGCCGACGACCCACCCGGCTCTGGCCCCGGTCGAGAGCGCCGCGCCGGTCGACGTCTTCAAGGCGGCCCGCCGCGGCGACATCCTCCTCCAGCACCCCTACGACTCGTTCGCGACCAGCGTGCAGCGCTTCATCGAGCAGGCGGCGGCCGACCCGCGGGTGCTCGCGATCAAGCAGACCCTCTACCGCACCTCCGGCGACTCCCCCATCATCGACGCCCTGATCGATGCCGCCGAGGCCGGCAAGCAGGTCCTGGTGCTCGTCGAGATCAAGGCGCGCTTCGACGAGGTGGCCAACATCCGCTGGGCGCGCAAGCTCGAGCAGGCCGGCTGCCACGTGGTCTACGGCCTGGTCGGCCTGAAGACCCACTGCAAGCTGGCGATGGTGGTGCGCGAGGAGCCCGACGGCACCATCCGCCGCTACACCCACATCGGCACCGGCAACTACAACCCCAAGACCTCCCGGCTCTACGAGGACATGGGCCTGATCACCACCGACGAGAACATCGGCGAGGACGTCGCCCACCTGTTCAACAACCTCTCCGGTTGGAGCCGGGAGGCGACGTACGAGCAGCTTCTCGTCGCGCCCGGAAACGTACGCAGCGGCCTGATCGAGCAGATCCACGCCGAGATCGCCCACCATCTGGCGGGGCGGCCGGCACGGATCCGCCTCAAGGCCAACTCCGTCGTGGACGAGGCCGTCATCGACGCGCTCTACCTGGCCTCCCAGGCAGGCGTGCCCGTCCAGCTGCTGGTGCGCGGCATCTGCGCGCTGCGCCCGGGCGTGGAGGGGCTCAGCGAGACCATCGAGGTGCGCTCGATCCTGGGCAGGTTCCTGGAGCACTCCCGGATCTTCTGGTTCGAGAACGGCTCCGCCGACGACGGGGACGGCCCGAGCGCCTGGATCGGCTCGGCCGACATGATGCACCGCAACCTCGACCGCCGGGTCGAGGCCCTCGTACGTCTCCCCACCCCGGAGCTCGTGGCGGAGGTAGGCGCACTGTTCGACCTGGCATTCGAACCGTCGACCGACGCCTGGATCCTCGGCTCGGACGGAACGTGGACCCGCAACCACGCTCCCGACCATCTCCAGGCGATGTTGATCGCACGCCAGCGGCAGCGCAGGCGCGCCTCGGCGGGCTGAACACGCCCCTGGCTTTCGTCGTGTCAAGCGGACTCGCCTAACATGAGCCCGCAGGTCTGCCTCATCCAGCCAGGAGCCCCCCGTGCGTTTCCGAATCCGCCCGGTCGACACGTCGTTCTACGACCTGTTCACCGAGTCCGCCAACCACCTCGTCGGCGGCGTCTCGCTGCTCGCCGAGATGCTCAGCGACAATGCCGACCGTGAGGACGTCGCGCGTCGCATGCGCGACGCGGAGCATGCCGCCGACGAGACCACCCACGAGCTGATCAAGAAGGTCAACTCCACCTTCGTCACGCCGTTCGACCGCGAGGACATCTACGCCCTCGGCTCCGGTCTCGACGACGTGATGGACTCGATGGACGAGGTCGTCGACCAGATCTTCGTCTACGGCGTCAACATCCTGCCCCCGGAGCTCTCCGACCAGGTGACCGTGCTCCAGCGCTGCGCGGAGCTGACCGCGTCGGCGATGCCCAACCTCCGCTCCATGAAGGAGCTCTCGGAGTACTGGATCGAGATCAACCGTCTCGAGAACCAGGGCGACAAGAACCACCGCCGCATCCTCGCCAAGCTCTTCTCCGGTGAGTACGAGGCACTCGAGGTCCTCAAGCTGAAGGACATCGTGGAGTCCCTCGAGGACGCGATCGACGGTTTCGAGAAGGTCGCGAACACCGTCGAGCAGATCGCCGTCAAGGAATCCTGAGCCTGCTCAGATGGAACTCGCCATTGTCATCGCGGTGGTCGTCGTCGCCCTGGTCTTCGACTACACCAACGGCTTCCACGACGCCGCCAACGCCATCGCGACCTCCGTGTCCACGCGAGCGCTCACACCGCGCATCGCCCTCCTGCTCGCGGCGGTGATGAACTTCGTCGGCGCCTTCCTGGGCCAGAAGGTCGCCCACACCGTCTCCGACACCATCACGCCACCATCGGGTGCCCATGGTCTGACAGTCGTGATGGCCGGCCTGCTCGGCGCCATCGCCTGGAACATGATCACCTGGTACTTCGGGCTGCCCTCGTCCTCGTCGCACGCGCTCATCGGCGGTCTGGCCGGCTCGGCGATCGCCGCCGGCGCGTTCGTCAACTGGTGGACGGTCCTGGAGAAGGTCGTCATCCCGATGTTCGTCTCGCCGTTCGTCGCCTTCGGCCTCGGCTTCGGCGTGATGCTCGCGATCATGTGGATCTTCCGCCGTGCCAACCAGCACAAGGCGCAGAAGGGCTTCCGGATCGCCCAGACCATCTCGGCCGCCGCGATGGCGCTCGGTCACGGTCTCCAGGACGCCCAGAAGACGATGGGCGTCATCTTCCTCGCCCTGGTCACCGGCGGCTTCCTCTCCGAGGGCGACGACCTCCCGTTCTGGGTGATCGCCGCGGCCGCCACCGCCATCTCGCTCGGCACCATGTCCGGCGGCTGGCGCATCATGCGCACCCTCGGCCGTCGCATCATCCACCTCGACCCCTCCCGCGGCTTCGCCGCCGAGTCGGTCGCCGCCTCGGTGCTCTACACGACGGCGTACGTCTGGGAGGCCCCGATCTCGACCACCCACACGATCACCTCGGCGATCATGGGTGTCGGCGCGACCAAGCGGTTCTCCGCGGTCCGCTGGGGTATCGCGAAGTCCATCGTCGCTGCCTGGATCTTCACCTTCCCGGCCGCCGGCGGTGTCGCGGCGCTGACCTACCTGATCTGCCACTTCGTCTTCCAGCTGCCGTAGACGACAACGCGCCGAGTCGGCGCATCCGACCCAAAATCACGCCGAGTCGGCGCATCTGACCCCGTGCCTCGCGAAGCGAAGCGAGCGAGAGGGGTCGGATGCGCCGACTCGGCAGTTCTGTGCTCAGCCCCAGATCAGCCGAACCGACCCGAGATGTACGCCTCGGTGTCCGGGTTGTCCGGGTTGGTGAACATCTGCTTGGTGGGGTTGAACTCCACCAGGTGACCCGGCTGGCCGGCGGCCTTCAGGTTGAAGAAGCCGGTGTCGTCGGAGACACGGGCGGCCTGCTGCATGTTGTGGGTGACGATCACGATCGTGTAGTCGGACTTCAGCTCGTGGATGAGGTCCTCGATCGCCGCGGTCGAGATCGGGTCGAGGGCCGAGCACGGCTCGTCCATGAGCAGCACCTCGGGCTGGACCGCGATCGCGCGGGCGATGCAGAGCCGCTGCTGCTGACCACCGGAGAGGCCCATGCCGGGCTTACCGAGACGATCCTTGACCTCGTTCCACAGGTTGGCGCCGCGCAGCGCCTTCTCCACGATCGAGTCGGCCTCGGCCTTCTTGATCCGCTTGGAGTTCAGCTTGTTGCCGGCGAGCACGTTGTCGTAGATCGACATCGTCGGGAACGGGTTCGGCCGCTGGAAGACCATGCCGACCTTGCGACGAACCGCCACCGGGTCGACGTTCGGACCGTAGATGTCCTGGCCGGCGATCTGGATCTTGCCCTCGACGTACGCACCGGGGATGACCTCGTGCATCCGGTTGAGGGTGCGCAGGAAGGTCGACTTGCCGCAGCCGGACGGCCCGATGAAGGCCGTCACCGACTTCGGCTTGATGGACATGGAGACGTCCTCGACGGCCTTGAAGTCGCCGTAGAAGATGCTGGCGTCCTTGACTTGAATGGACATGTGTTTCTCCTAGCGCCCGGTCTTGGGGGCGAAGATCGTGCCGACGATACGGGCGATGAGGTTGAGGACCATGACGAGGATGAAGAGCACCAGTGCTCCACCCCAGGCGTACTCGACGCCCTTGTGCGTGGCCTCGGACAGCTGGGTGTAGATGAAGACTGGCACGGTCATCATCGGGCTGTCGTCGAAAGCGCTGGTGTTCATGTTCGGGTTGAAGCCCGAGGCGACCAGCAGAGGAGCGGTCTCGCCGATCACGCGCGAGATCGCGAGCACGACACCGGTGACGATGCCGCCGATGGCGGTGGGGAGCACCATCCGGGTGATGGTGCGCCACTTCGGCACCCCGAGCGCGTACGCAGCCTCCCGCAGGTCGTCGGGGACCAGCTTGAGCATCTCCTCGGTGGAACGGACGACCGTCGGGATCATCAGCAGCGAGAGCGCGACACCGCCGCCGAAGCCGAAGCGCGTGCCCGGCCCGACGATCAGGGTGAAGAGCGCGAACGCGAACAGACCCGCGACGATCGACGGGATGCCGGTCATGACGTCGACCAGGAAGGTGATCGCCTTGGCGAGGCGGTTGCCCTTGCCGTACTCGATCAGGTAGATCGCGGTCATGATGCCGATCGGGATCGAGATCAGCGCGGCGATGCCGGTGACGATCAGGGTGCCCGTCAGCGCGTGGTAGAGACCGCCCTGCTCGTCGCCGGTGACCGAGCGCATCGAGTAGGTGAGGAACTCCGGGTTGATGGTGGCGGCGCCGCGGGCGACGACCATGTAGACCAGCCAGATCAGCGGGATGACCGCGACCCCGAAAGCGGTCCACACCAGCCCGGTGATGAGCTTGTCGGTCGCCGAGCGCTTGTTCTCGACCAGCAGCGCCCAGAGCGGGTAGCCGATGAGGAACCCGAGCAGGCCGATGACCACGGCACCGACGATGCTCACGCCGAGCACCAGGGCCAGGCCGCCGAGGGCGATCGCGGCGATGCCGACCAGCCACTGGGCGCCGCGCGGGAGCGTGGCGTGGGACAGCTTCGTCTCTTCGTTCGAGATCTCGACGTTGCTCACTTGGCCCTCCCTCGGGCGACGATCCAGCGGGCGAAGGCGTTGACCAGGAAGGTGAACGCGAACAGCACGAGGCCGGTCGCGATCAGCACCGACAGCCGGTCGGGCGTGCTCTCCTTGTAGCCCTGGGCGATGTGCGCCGCGATGGTCTGCGGGTTCTGGGTGCCGACGATGAACAGCGAGATGACGACCTTCGGCGACGCGATCATCGCGATCGCCATGGTCTCGCCCAGTGCCCGGCCGAGGCCGAGCATGACGGCGGAGACCATGCCGGAGCGGGCGTAGGGGAAGACCGCGTAGCGGACCATCTCCCAGCGGGTGGCGCCGAGCGCCAGGGCCGCCTCCTCGTGCAGTCGCGGCGTCTGCGCGAAGACCTCGCGGCAGATCGAGGTGATGATCGGCAGGATCATCACGGCCAGCACGATCGAGGCGGTGAACAGCGTACGACCGTTTCCGGAGGGCTGGCCGTCGAAGAACGGCAGCCAGGCAAGGTTGTTCGCGAGCCAGGCGTGGGCCGGCACCAGGTAGGGGCCGAGCGCCACCGCACCCCACAGGCCGAAGACGACCGACGGGACGGCGGCGAGCAGGTCGATCACGTACGCCACGGGGACAGCGATCCGGCGCGGCGCGTAGTGGCTGATGAACAGGGCGATCGCCACGGAGAACGGCACCGCGATGATCAGGGCCAGGACAGCCGCGTACATGGTGGCGAAGAGCAGCGGGACCACCAGGCCCAGGAACGAGCCCTGGCCGGCGTAGTGCTGCTCGTCCACGTTGAAGCCCGGGATGCCCTCGATGCCCAGGAAGATGAAGACGGCTGCCAGCGCCACCAGGATCAGGGAGGCGGCGGTTACGGCAAGGCCTCGGAAGACGACATCACCCACCGAGCCACGGCCGGACAGCTCCGACTTCGGATCAACGCCAGGGTCGGCGCCGGGGTCAGCGGCGACAGTCACAAGGCATTCCTCGACTTTCTTGTTTCGGTTCTCAAGACAGCCGTACGGGCGGCGGCCGCAGCCACCGCCCGAACGGCGATCACGTCAGACTAGTCGGCACTTACTTGATCGCACCGACGAGGTCGAGAGCCTTGTCGGCGGTCTCGCGGTCGAGCGGCGCGGAGCCGGCCTCGTCGGCGGAGACCTTCTGGCCCTCCTCGGAGAGGATGTACTCCAGGTAGCCCTTGACGTTGGCCGCGTCCTCGGCGTTCTCGTAGGTCGGGCAGGCCAGCAGGTAGGAGACCAGCACGACCGGGTAGACGCCGGCCTCGGTGGTGGTGCGGGCGACCTCGACGGCCATGTCGTTGTCGCTCAGACCGGCCGACTTCGAGGCGGCCAGGATCTTGGCGGCGGCCTCGGCGGTCGGCTCGACGAAGTCCTCGCCGACCTTGACGTTGACGACGGCGAGGTCGTTCTCACGCGCGGCGGACTCGTCGAGGAAGCCGATGTAGCCGGCACCCTGCATGGCGGTCACGACACCGGAGGTGCCGTCCGCGCCCTCGCCGACCTTGATGCTGGCCGGCCACTCACCGTCGGGCTCCTCGGCCCAGCCACCGGCCTGCGAGAGGTAGTCGGTGAAGTTCTCCTGGGTGCCCGAGTCGTCGGAGCGGTGAACCGGGGTGATCGCGGTGTCCGGAAGCTCGGCGTCCGGGTTGAGCGCGGTGATCGCCTTGTCGTTCCACTTGGTGATCTTGCCCGAGAAGATCGCGGCGAGGGTCGTGGCGTCGAGGTTCAGCTCGTCGACACCCTCGAGGTTGAACGCAACGGCGATCGGCGAGACGTACGCCGGGACCTGGATCGGGTCGCCGCCGCACTTCTCCTTGGCCTTGGTCAGCTCGCCCTCTTCGTCGTTGAGGGCGGAGTCGGTGCCCGCGAAGAGGTAACCGCCGGAGATGAAGCCCTCACGGCCGGAGCCGGAACCGACCGGCTCGTAGACGACGCTGAGGTCCGGGTTCGCGTCCTGGATGCCGGCGACCCATGCCGCCTGGCCCTTCTCCTGCGAGGTAGCGCCGCCACCCTTGATGGTGCCCGAGAGGGAGCCTTCTTCGCTACCGCCGCCCGTGGGCTCGTTGCCGGCGCCACAGGCGCTGATCGCAAGAGCAAGGGCCGCAGCCGTGATGCCCGGGACGAGTGCCCGGCGCAGCGAGGTGGTGTTCACGCAAGTCTCCTGATTGATGAAGCAGTCGATTCGGAGTTGTCGCGATGACCGTAGGTAGCCGAGGTGGACGGGAAACTCGGTGAAGGTGAACGCAGGCTTAACGAGGGACACAAAGTCGGTGGCAAATCAGTGTCAGTTCCGGGCACAGGAGATGAACAGGCAGGCCTCAAGCCTCTGTTAGGCCTGAAATGCCTCAACAGCCCGCACTTCACCTTCTTGCACGTGCAGGACCATCAGCTCGCCCTTCGCCAGCTTCGGGTCGCGCACGCCCAGCCCTTCGAAGACCCACGGCAGCACCGGCCGGTGCGTGCAGATCACCGTCGGAACGGCCAGGTCACGCAGGATGTCCGCAGCCAAGGCCGACACGCTACCTCCCTTGGCGCCCTCCTCACTGAGCAGTCTCATCTGTTCGGACGCGATGCCGGCGAGCCCGGCGTACGGCGCCACGGACTGCGTGCAGCGGACGCTCGTCGAGGTGATCACCCGGCGGATGTCGTAGGCCATCAGCAGGCCGGCCAGCGTGACCGCCTGGGCCCGCCCGGTGTCGTCGAGCGGCCGCTCCGAGTCCTCGCCGGACCAGGCCGAACGACCGAGGGACGAGGCGTGGCGGAGGATCACGAGCGGCGTGGTGGGGTGGCGTACGTCCTCGGCCTGCTGCAGCGTCTCCCGGTCGTGCGGGTAGGTGAGCCGCTTGCGGGCCTTCTCCACCGGCATCCACTCGACCTCGTCGATCTCGTCGTTGATCTGGTAGCTGTCGACGTCGTCGTCGGCTCCGGCAGCGGTGCGGCCCACCCAGTAGTGGACCACCTTCTGCCCCGCCTCGACGGGATAGCGCTGCGTCCGGAGCGGGCGGCCGAGGGCGACCTGCAGGCCGGTCTCCTCGCGCACCTCACGGATCGCGGTCACCGGCACCGTCTCGCCGGGATCGACCTTGCCCTTGGGGAAGGACCAGTCGTCGTACTTGGGTCTGTGGACCAGCACTACCTCGGGCAGGTCTTGGTGCTCGCGAAAAACCACTACGCCGGCGGCCGGGATCTCGGGCATGGGCACAGGGTATGTCGGATGGGCGACCGGTTCGTCTAAGGTTCGTCGGGATGCTCCGCACCCCACAGCTTCTCGACCGTCCCCGGATGTGGGCCGGTCGGTCATCCCGAGTCGTACGCGCCCACCCCCTGTTGACCATCGTGGTGGGCGTTGTCGTCGTCGCGCTCGTGATCTTTCTGGCCCGGGCGTGGGCGACCCGCGGGGGCGATCTCGACGAGGCGCTGCGGCTGGCCCCGGCCGAGGCGACGCGGGTCTCGTTCACCGACTGGGCGGCCATCCGCGAGAGCGTCGGCGCCGACCTCGACGCCGACTCCACGCCGCAGGAGGTCCACGAGATGATCGACGAGGCCTATACGAAGGACCTGACCTCGACCTCGGTGCTGCCCGACGCCTCGGGCCTGCTGCAGCAGCACTTCGGGTGGTCGCCGGCGACCCTCGACTGGGAGCTCTACACGCAGTCGACCGAGGGCGCGCTGATGGTCGGGCACCTCGCGGACATGGACGTCGACCACCTCGTCGACCAGCTCACCTCGATGGGGTTCGCCGCTCCCGAGGACGATCCGGCCGACGGCGGCGTCTGGGACGGCACCCTGGTCCCGTTCTCCTCCTTCACCGACTCCGGCATCGACTCGACGATCACCCCGCAGGTCACCTACATCGCCTTCCTGCCCGAACACGATCTGATCCTGGCCTCGGACGGCCGCCGCTATCTGAGCGACCAGATCGAGAGCCTCGGCGACGGCGACCTGCACGAGCCGATGACGGATGCCGCCGACCGGCTCGGCGACCCGCTCTCGGCGTTCATCTACGACGGCGACTTCACGTGCAGCGAGATCGGGCTGGCCGGTGCCTCGGCCGCTGACCAGGACCAGGCCGACGGCCTCATCGACGCCGCCGGCGACCTCAACCCGATCGCGGGCTTCGCCATGGCGGCCGAACGCAATGGCGACGTACGTGTGGCGATGTCGTTCGAGGACGAGGACCAGGCGCGTACGAACGCCGACACCCGGGCCAAGCTCGCCGTCGGACCGGCACCGGGCCAGGGCGGCACGTTCGACGAGCGGTTCGAGCTCGGGAAGGTCGCGGCCGACGACGCGGTGGTCACGATGCAGCTGCGGCCCAAGGACGGTACGGCGGTGCTGTCCGACCTGGCGAACGGGCCGCTGCTCTTCGCGACCTGCTGAGGGCCCGCGCGGCCCTAGGGGATGATCCCCAGGATGCGGTCGATCTCGTCCTGGGAGAGGTGGTCCTCGGACTCACTGGCGGCGACGATGAGGTTGGTGGTGAGCTCCACCTCGAGGAGCAGCTCAGGATCTTCCAGCGTCACATCGAACTGATCAGCCACGCCCGCCGCCTCCTCACGTCACCTTGGAAAAGCTCGTCGTCACATCATCGCCCAGTCTCGGTGGATCTGCGCGCTGATCCACCAAGAACCATCAAAAGTTGTCACATCAAGCGTGACACATGGGCCTGAGAGGGCCCCAATCAGACCACGAGGCCCCAGCCGAACGGCTGGGGCCTCGTTGCAGATGATCAGTGTCGGCTCACGCCGAACCCGAGATCGTCTTACTCATCAGAGAGGGCGAACGTTCTCCGCCTGCGGACCCTTCGGGCCCTGCGTGACGTCGAACTCGACCTTCTGGTTCTCGTCGAGGGTCTTGTAGCCCTGCGTCTGGATCGCCGAGTAGTGCACGAAGACGTCGTCGCCGCCGTCCTCCTGCGCAATGAAACCGAAACCCTTCTCGGCGTTGAACCACTTAACGGTGCCCTGAGCCATCTGCTCGTTACTCCTTAGTCGGGGCGAGAGGCCACCAGGTTCGGTAGCCCCGCATCAGGGGCGGGTGACACGTCGCTCCGACCTGTGTTCCCGAACCGGGGCCCGGGCGAGCACAGAGCAGAAACGCCGTTGGATCACAAACTCCGCAGGCGTCAGACCTTCTGGAACTTGCTCCTGTTGCGGGAGTGACACTAGCAACTCGTGGGCCGCTGCGAACCCCCCTTCGCCGATCGTTTTACGTGCGAAGCGGTGAAGGTTGCGCAACAGAGCCGTGAAACGGCCGCTCAGCGGGACGTACGACCACGGGTTCCGAGGCAGTTTCCGGGGCACCGGAGTCCCGCCGACCCTTCCGACCGGCGAAATACTTGGCTAGCCACATGATTGCTGTTATGGTGAATATGTGGCTAGCCACCTTATTCTCCAGAGCAACGCGACCTGAAGTGGAGTGTCATGAAAGCGATCATTTTCGATGAGTTCGGCGGTCCGGATGTCCTGCACGAGGCGGACGTCGAGATTCCGCACCCCGGCCCCGGCCAGGTCCGAGTACGCGTCAAGGCCGCCGGGCTGAACGCGCTGGACGGCAAGAAGCGCGCGGGCATGGTCGAGGCCGTGTTCCCGACGACGTTCCCCGCCATTCCCGGCGCCGAGGTCGCAGGTGTGGTCGACGCGCTCGGCGAGGGCGTGAGCGACGTACAGGTCGGGGACGAGGTCCTCGGCTGGGCGGACACCGGCTCGTACGCCGAGTACGCGCTGGCCACCGCCGTGGCCCGCAAGCCCGCAAACCTCTCCTGGGAGGTCGCGGCCGCGCTGCCGGTCGCCAGCGAGACCGCCGAACGGGTCCTGGACGAACTGGGGGTGACCGCCGGGGAGACCGTGCTGATGCACGGCGCCTCCGGAGCGGTCGGCACCGTGGCCGTCCAGCTCGCGATCGCCCGCGGCGCCCGCGTGATCGCCACTGCCGGCACCTCGAACCAGGACTACCTCACCTCGCTGGGCGCGACCCCGACCACCTACGGCGAGGGTCTGGTCGAGCGGGTGCGCGCCCTGGCTCCCGACGGCGTCGACGCGGTCTCGACCTGGCAGGCAAGGGCGCCCTGCCCGACTCCATCACCCTGCGCGGCGGTACCGAGCGCATCGTCACCATCGCCGACTTCGGTGCGGGCGAACTGGGCGTCGCCTTCTCCTCCGGCGGCGGGGACCACCCCGTCGAGCGCCTGGCCGCCGTGGCTCAGGACGCCGCGGCCGGAACGCTGACCACCACCGTCACGGCGTACCCGCTGGCCAAGGCGGCCGACGCCCAGCAGGCCAGCGACGCGGGACACGTACGCGGCAAGCTCGTCCTCACCGTCGACTGAGCGCCCCAACCCACCTGTTGCGGTGGCCGACCGGGCCACCGCGTTCACCGAAAGAGACTGTCATGCTGGAATCCCTGTGGGCCCCGATCACCCTCGGCGGCACCTCTCTGCCACACCGTCTGGTCATGGCCCCCATGACTCGTGACCGCTCCACCCCGGAGGGCGTGCCGACGGAGCTGAATGCCGAGTACTACGCACAGCGCGCCTCGAAGGCGCTGATCATCACCGAGGGCACCCAGCCCTCCGCCGACGGCCAGGGCTACCTGCTCACTCCTGGTATCTACAACGAGGCGCAGATCGCCGGGTGGCGCACGGTCACCGATGCGGTGCACGCGGCAGGCAGCCGGGTGTTCATCCAGCTGATGCACGTCGGTCGGGTCTCCCACCCCGACAACACTCCCCACCACCGCCAGCCCGTCGCCCCCTCGGCGATCCGCCCGGCCGGCGTGATGTTCACCGCCTCCGGCCCGCAGGAGATGCCGGAGCCCCGTGCGCTCTCGACGCAGGAGGTCGCCGAGACCGTCGACGACTTCCGGCGCGCGGCTGCTGCGGCGGTTGCGGCGGGCGCGGACGGCGTGGAGATCCACGGCGCCAACGGCTACCTGATCCACCAGTTCCTCTCCGGCAACGCCAACCAGCGCACGGACCGCTACGGCGGCTCGATCGAGGCCCGTATCCGCTTCGCCGTGGAGGTCGTCGCCGCGGTGGCCGGGGAGATCGGCCCCGAGCGCACCGGCATCCGTATCTCGCCGGGAAACCCCTACAACGACATCGTCGAGTCCGACACCCACGAGCTGTACCCGGCGCTGGTGGAAGCACTGCGCCCGACGGGTCTGGCCTACCTGCACCTGATGCACATGGGCGACGAGCAGCTGCTCGACACGCTCCGCGCACAGTGGCCCGGCACCCTGATCCTCAACCGGCCAGGCGCCGACATCCCCACTCGAGCCAAGGACGTCGACAACGGCACGGCCGACCTGATCTCCGTTGGCGCACTGGCGCTTGCCAACCCCGACCTGGTCGAGCGGCTGCGCGTCGGGGCAGAGTTGAACACTCCCGACCCGGCGACCTTCTACGGTGGCGGAGCGGTCGGATACACCGACTACCCCACCCACACAGGCTGAAGAAGCGGAGACCATGCCCGAGATCCCCACCACTGCCGCAGGCGGGCCGATGAGCTACGCGATCTTCCAGCTCGCCCGGGCCCACCGTGCCTACGCCGGCGCCCTGCTGCGCAAGATGGACCTGCACCCGGGCCAGGAGCTGCTCCTGATGCAGCTGCTGGACCGCGAGGGCCAGACCCAGTCCGAGCTTCTCGAGAGCGTCGGCCTCGACCACTCCACCGTCTCCAAGTCCCTGCGCCGCATGCAAGAAGCGGGACTGCTGGTCCGTGAGCCGGCAGAGCACGACCGGCGGGTGATGGTCGTCCATCTCACGGACAAGGGCCGGGCGATGCGGGAACCCATCGCCGCCCTGTGGCAGAGCCTGGAGGGAGCCTCGGCAGGCGCCCTGACCGAGGAGCAGGCGGCGGCGTTCGTCGAGACCGCCGGCGCGATCACCGACTCGATCAACAGCCATCCGCTGCCGCAGGAAGAGTCCAGCTGACCCCCGTCACACGGCCGAGCCCCGAGTCGCAGATGCGGCTCGGGGCTCGAGCCCGCTGTAGGCCGTGTCGGTCTCGAACCGACGACCCATGGATTAAAAGTCCACTGCTCTACCAACTGAGCTAACGGCCCGCCGGGAGTCTACCGGAGCAGCCGCCGTCTCCTATTCGTGGTCGCCGCGCGCCGCCGGCGCCCTCCCCCGCTCGCTGATGATCCGGGCGCATCGCTCGGCAGCGGCCGCACCCGTCAGCGCATGGTCGAGTAGGAGCTGGGTCCAGTGCTCGTAGCGAGCGACCTCGACCGGGTCGGCGATCTCGAGGTCGCCGGCGCTGGTCTCGAGGGTGACGATCCGGTCGCGCTGGTCCCAGCCGTGCTGGACCAGAACGGGGAAGCTCTCGAAGGGGACGATCCCGATGGTCGCCCGGGTCGTGGTCGCCAGCTTGGCGATGTGATCGATCTGGGCGCGCATGACGTCGGGAGATCCGACCAGATGATGGAGGGCCGCCTCGCCGACCAGGATCGTGATCGACCGGCCGGCCTCGTAGAGGATCGCCGAGCGCCTGAGCCGGGCCGCGATCACGGTGGAGACGTCCTCGCGATCCGCAGCCTCGTCGCGGGAGCCACCGGCCAGGGCCAGCAGGGCGCGCGCATAGTCGGGGGTCTGCAGCAGCTCGGGGACGCTGTGGGGCTGGAAGCTCGTCAGGACCGTCGCGGCCACCTCGGTCGCGGCGTAGGCGTCCTGGCGCCGCTCGGCGCCTCCGCTCGCCGGACGAGCGTCACGGAAGGCCGCGTGCTCCTGGTCCGCGCGGGTACGCAGCGCGAGCAGCATCTCCTTGTCGGCACCCACCGCGGCCGCCCAGGCCCGGACCTCGGCCTCGGAGACCGCCTGTCGACCGGACTCGATCTTCGACACCTTCGGCTGCGACCAGCCCGCCCCCAGGGCGTCCGCGAGGCCGGCTCCGGTCAGGCCTGCGGCTCGGCGGGTGTCACGGAGCGCCTCGGTGAGCGCTTCGCGGGCTCGACGGCTGGAGCGGGGCACGGACGGCAGCCTCCTTCGGCGGATCGGATGGACCCCATCCTGCCTGATGTGCATAGTCGGCGTCCAGATGCACATCATGGTTGGCGGGATCGAAATATTATGCTCTACTGATCCCGGGGTCGACGTCGACAGGAAGGCAGTGCCTCGATGAGCATCCGACGAACCCAACCCGGCCGACCACGCCTCATTCCCGCCACCACGGCCAGCCCACCACGTGAGCAGGTCCTCCATGCCGCGGCGCAGCTGTTCGTGACCCAGGGCTTCGCCGCCACCTCCACCCGTGAGATCGCGGAGAAGGTCGGGATCAGGCAGGCCTCGCTCTACTACCACTTCACCGGCAAGGACGAGATCCTCGCCGAGCTCCTGGAGCGATCCGTCCGGCCCACCGTCGACCGGGTCGAGCAGATCGAGCAGGCCGCGGCCGAGAGTCCCGAGACCGCGCTCTACGCGCTGGTGCTCGTCGACCTGCACACCCTCGCCGAGGCGCCGGACAACATCGGCGTGCTGGCCACCCATCCCGACGTGACCAGCAGCGAGGCGTTCGACGCCTTCCGCAGCGCCCGCGCGGAGCTCGCCGGCGCCTACGGGCGGATCGCGGCGCAGCTCGCGGAGCCCGGCGCCGCGCACACCGCCGAGCCTCGTCATCTCGGCGAGATGCTCATCCACCTCGTCGAGGTCACCACCAGCCTCCGCAGCATCGGCCTGACGATCGACGAGGAGACGGCCGACGCCATCGCCTCGACCTGCCTTCGCGCCTGCGGGGTCCCCGAGAGCCGCATCCTCTCGGCGGCTTCGACCGCGGCGGCTCTCGTCGCCGGGCTGCCGGCGAGCCCCCATGGCTGACTACGCACAGCGGGCCCGACCAGCTCAGAGCTGGACGGGCCCGCTGCGTACGAAGGAAGTGCCCTTCTCAGTGGGTTCCGGTGATGCGGTCGAGCGCAGCCGGGGTGTAGGGCGAGTTCGCCTCGAGGTAGGCGGCGAAGGCGTCGATGTCGAGGCCGCCGTAGTAGGGGTCGGTGCCCTTCGTGAAGGCGGCGAAGGCGTCGCCGCCGCCCTGCAGGAAGTTGTTGGTCACGACCCGGTAGGACGCGGCCTTGTCGATGGGCTGACCGTTCAGCATCACCGAGCCGTCGACCGGACCCGTGGGGCTGATCTGGTAGGAGAAGCCCTTCGAGACCTGCAGGATCTTGTGCGAGGCCGCGTTGGCGCCGGTGACCTGCTGGGTGAGCAGGTCGTAGATGTCCTGGCCGGTCATGGTCAGCGAGACCAGGTAGTTGTTGAACGGCTGGACCGTGAACGCCTCGTCGTAGGTGACGTCACCGACGGCCTCGCCGTAGGGCGAGCTGGCCGCGGTCAGGTCGGCACGGATGCCACCCGGGTTCATGAACGCGATCACCGGCACCTGCCCGTTGACCACCGTCGACTGGTCGGCGAGCTGGGCGTCGGCGATAAGGTCACCGAGCGCCGACTCACCGGCAGGGCTCTGGTCGCGCTTGACGTCGGTCGTGATCGAGCCGAGCACTCGGGAGGCGATCGGCCTGACCAGCTCCTTGTAGGTGTTGATCAGCGTGGTCTGCTCCGGAGCCTTGGCGACGTCACGGGTGACGAGCAGGTTCGAGCCCTTGACCGAGGAGCGGACGATGTCGCGCGACTTGAGGTTGTACTTCAGGTTGGTCTCGGTGTAGAGCCGTCCGAAGGACGAGGCCGAGGTGACCAGGCGGGACTTGCCCTCGGGGTCGGGTACGTCGCAGACGTAGGGGTTGTGGGTGTGGCCGGTGACCAGCATGTCGATCTCGGGGTCGAGGTTCTGCGCGATCGGCACGATCGGCGAGCCGGCGACGAGCTCGCCGCCACCCTCGCAGGTGTAGTCGTAGCGGGCGTTGACGTCGTAGACCGTGCCGGTGGCAGGGTCGGTCCACTTCTCCTTCGGCAGGTTGGCACCCTCGTGGATGAGGGTCACGATCGCCTTGACGCCCTTCTTCTTCAGCACGGGTACGAGCGCGTTGGCGGTCTCGACCTCGTCCTTGAAGGTGAGGCCCTTGACGCCCTCGGCGGTGACGATGTCGGGGGTGGCCTCGAGGGTCATGCCGATGAAGCCGATCTTGACGCCGTCGACCTCCTTGATGGAGTAGGCCGGCAGGATCGTCTTGCCGCTGGCGTCCTCGATCACGTTGGAGGCGAGGATGTCGAAGTCGGCGCCCTGGTACTCGTGGGCGGCGCAGGAGTTCTGGTTGTCCTTGCCGTCGCCGTCGTCGATGCAGCCACCGGCGTCGATGCGCTGCAGCTCCTTGTAGCCCTCGTCGAACTCGTGGTTGCCGACCGCGGTGACGTCCAGCCCGAGCTTGTTGAGCGCCTCGATCGACGGCTCGTCGTGGAACGCGGCGGAGAGCAGCGGCGAGGCGCCGATCAGGTCGCCCGCGGCCACGGTCAGGGAGCGGGCGTGACCCTTGCGGGCCTCGGCCAGGTGGGAGGCGAGGTATTCGACGCCACCGACGTTGACGGTGTCATCGACCGGCTTGCCGGTGGCGGGGTCGATGTGGTGGCCGGTGATCAGCCGCCCGCTCGAACCCGACGGCGCCTCGAGGTTGCCGTGGAAGTCGTTGAACGAGAGCAGCTGGACATCGACCAGGTGCTTCCCAGCACTCTCGGCGCTGGTCTGCGCCGAGGCAGAGGTCGCGACCGGAGTGGCGACTGCGGCGGCCGCGAGAGCGACGGCGGCAACGGCCACGGCGGGGCGAAGCTTTCGGGTGTTACGAGGCATTGCGGGGCTCCCCATCTCAGTGATCGACGAAGGGAACAATGCCCCTTCGGGTTCCGATTGTGAAGAGGTAACAGGATTACCGCCGCCGAATCGTCATCAACCGTTAATCAGCCGAAAAATTCGGTAACGTCCACCGCTCCACCGGCCTCCTCGAACTCCTCGCGGACCGTCTCTCGCAGCTTCGCGTCGGAGAGGTAGTCGGCGGCCACCGCGGCCAGACCGTAGGCGGCATCGACGAGCACCTCGTCGGCGTACGGCGTGACCGCGGCAGCGGCGAACTCACGGCTGTGCAGGGAGACGTCGGGCTCGGCGATCTTGACCATCGCGTGCAGTCCGGGGATCCGGAAGGAGACGTTGCCGAAGTCGGTGGAGCCGGCCAACAGGTCTGGGACGACACCGGGCGCGAGGACGGTGTGGTTGCGCTCCTGGTAGCGGCGGTTCCAGGCCTGTGCGAGGCCGCTGTTGTTGCGGATCGGCAGGTAGACCGGCGACTCGTCCCAGCTGAACTCGACCCCGCAGCCGGTCATCAGGGCCGCTCCCATCGCCATCTCCTCGAGCCGCTGGGAGAGGACCTTGAGCGTCTCGGGATAGGCGGAGCGTACGTAGAACTCGATCGAGGCGTGCTCCGGGATCACGTTGGGGCGCAGGCCGCCGTCGGTGATGATCGCGTGCACCCGGTCGGTCGGCGGCATCTGCTGCCGGTTGAGCGCGACGCCGGTGTAGAGCAGGTTGGCCGCGTCCAGGGCGTTGCGCCCCATGAACGGCTGGATCGAAGCGTGCGCCGGCACCCCGACGTACGTCACCTTCAGCTGCCTGCGGCCGAGGAAGACCGGCTCGGAGGTGTCATAGGTGAACGGGTGGATCATGATCGCCGCGTCGACGCCGTCGAAGGCGCCCTTCTGCGCCATCAGCTCCTTGCCGCCACCGCCCTCCTCGGCCGGCGTGCCGAGCCAGATCGCCCGGCCGCCGAGCTTGTCGATCACGCTCGCGATGGCCAGGAATGCACCCACGCCGACGGTCGCGATCAGGTTGTGGCCGCAGCCGTGGCCGATGCCGGGAAGTGCGTCGTACTCGGAGAGCACCGCGATCGTCGGACCGTCCTTGGCGCCGCCCGCCGAGGCGTACAGAGCGGTCGGGAGGCCGTAGGCACCCCGGGCGACCTCGATGCCGTGAGCCTCGACGAACTCCGCCAGCCCGGCCGAGCTGCGGTGCTCCTCGAAGCCGGTCTCGGGGTGCTCGGCGAGGTCGTGGGAGACCGCGACCAGCTCCGGCCCGAGGTCCACGAGCCGGTCGCGGATCGCGTCCAGGATCCCCCGCGGCGCCCCCGGCGAGCTCGACTCGACGGCCTTCGTGACGAGCGCCCTGGCGTCCGCCTCGTCGCGAAGCTGGTTGACCAGGAACGGATTCGGCTGCTGCGGCTGCGTCATGCCGCCAGAGGCTATCGGTGACGTGTCACCTGTCGCTGAGACCCCAGCCGTCGGCGACGATGCGTGCCTCGTCGGCGGGCCGCGAGGAGTCGAACAACGTACGCCACCCCTGGCTGACCACGATGCCGTCGACGTAGATCCCGCGGCCCTGCGAGGAGGAGTCGGTCTCGTAGGTCCACCTGACCGTGGTGGTGCCCGCGGGGAGGGCGGCCCGGCCGCGCAGCCACCGGCGACCGCCGTAGCCGTTGACCGCCTCGCTGGTCTCCCAGCTCCAGCCACCGCCCTCGAGCGTCCACGGCAGCGGGCTGAAGGTGGTGCCGTCGGTGGAGTACTGCAGCCGGCCGAAGTCGAAGCGCGGCTCGGTGTCGAAGAAGTAGTCGAAGCGGAGCTTCGCGTTCTCCGTTGCGGCGAGCGGCACGTCGAGCGTCGCCTTCTTCGCGTTCGCGCGCCCCGAGAACCACGACGTACGCCCGCTCGCGGGCCGGACCGCCGAGGCCATGCCCAGCGCGTCGGAGACGGCACGGCGGGAGGGGTTGTTGCTGCCCCAGTCGCGGCTCGGGTGGACGCGGTTGGTCATGAGCACGACGAGCTGGTGGCCGATCGGGTCCATCACGATGCTGGTGCCGGTGTAGCCGGTGTGACCGAAGGAGACCGGGGACCAGATCGGGCCGTGGTACCAGGTCGTGGCGAGCTCCCAGCCGAGGCCGCGCGAGCTGGTGAACCTGGCGCCGGTGTAGTCGCGCAGCGAGAGCCTGACGGTGTCCTCCTCCAGGATCCTGGTGCCGTCGTAGACACCGCCGTTGAGGAACATCTGCCCGAACCTCGCCATGTCGGCGGCGGTCGAGAAGACGCCCGCGTGGCCGGCGACGCCGCCGAGCGCCCAAGCGTTCTCGTCGTGCACCTCGCCACGGATCATCGGCCGCCCCGCCCACGGCTGATACTCGGTGGCGGCGACCCGGTCGAGGCGGTCGGCGGGCGGGTTGTACATCGTGTCCCGCATGCCCAGCGGCTCGGTGATGTGGTCGTGTACGTAGGTGTCCAGCGTCTTCCCCGACAGCCGCTCGACCAGCAGCCCGAGGGTGATCAGGTTGATGTCGGAGTAGCGGTAGATCTGCTCGGGCGCGTGCGTCGGCGTCGTGTCCATGATCGCCGCGACCCGCTCCTCGTAGGTGTCGTAGCCCGCCCACAGCGACGGTGACGGGCCGGCGAGCAGTCCGGAGACGTGGGTGAGCAGGTGGCGCACGAGGATCGCGTCCTTGCCGTGCGGCGCGAACTCGGGCAGGTAGGTGACCACCGGAGCCTCGAGGTCGAGTCGGCCCTGTTCCATCAGCTGGAGGATCGCGGTCGTGGTGAAGAGCTTCGACATCGAGGCGATGTCCCACATCGTCTCCGTGGTCGCCGCGACCTGCTGGTCGGCCGGGAGCTCCACGACGGTGGTGCCGTCGAGCCCGTACCTGAGCGCCTTGCCCACGCTCTCGTGCGCCACGACGACGCCGTCCTTGACCGCGATCGCGGTGGCTCCTGCGTACAGGGGGTGGGCGGGGTTCTCGGTGGTCGGCTCGAGGAACCGGGTCAGCTCGGTGCGGATCTTCGCGATCTGTGCCGGGTCGAGGCCGACCTGGCGAGGGTGACCGGGACGCAGGACGGTGCGCGGGGTGAAGGCGAGCTCGTCGGGAGTGATCGTCGGCGGTTGGCCCGCCGGCGACGCGAGCGTCCGGACCGCCCTGGTCGGGTCCTCCGGCGTCGCGGCCACCGCGGCACCGCCGAGGAGAGTCATCGCGACTCCACCGAGAGTGCCACCGAGAAGGGCGCGCCGAGAGGTCATGAGCATGTCCCGAGACGGAGTCATACCTCGATAGTGCCGTTCCAGCACCGGCTTCGTGCGGGAAAGGAAATTTTCTTTCATGGGCACGTCCTCATGACACCGTCAGAGCTTCGGCCAGTGCTCCGCCCACGGCTTCGACTCCTCCAGCTGGGCGGCGACCTGCAGCAGCAGTCCGTCGTCACCGAGCTGCCCGGAGAGCTGGATGCCCAGCGGCAGCCCGGCCGCGGTCCGGTAGGTCGGCACCGAGATCGCGGGACGCCCGGTGATGTTGGCGAGCTGGGTGTAGGGCACCCAGCCGAGGTTCTCGTCGACCAGCTGGTCGATCATCCCGGTCGCGCGCATCACCCGGCCGCCGTGCACCTTGTGGAGCACCCGCGCCGCGGTCTGCAGCGCCTTGGGCGTGGTGAGCTGTCCGACCTTCAGCGGCGGCTTCGCCAGCGTCGGGGTGAGCAGCAGGTCGTACGTCTCGTGGAACTCGCTCAGCCGGCGTACGTGGCTGCGGCGGTTGATGTGCGCGAGCTCGACGGCGACCACTCCCCCGGCCCGGCCGAGCTCGGCCACGGCGAGGGTGTCGGCCTCGAAGTCTGCGTTCTTGGCGCCGACGCGGAGCTTGGCCTCGGCGACCTCGGCAGCGGCCGAGGCGAACCAGATGGTGAGGAAGTCCCGGCCGAGCTCGGCGGCGTCGTAGGGCGCCTCGACCTCCTCGACCTGGTGACCGAGCGCCTCGAGGGCCTTCGCCGCGTCCTCGACGGCAGCGATCGCCTCCGGGTCGGGCTCGGTGATCGACGACGTCGAGGTGAACCCGATCCGAAGCGGGCGCGGGGCGGCCGCGATCGCCTCGGAGAACGGCCCGTCGGGGTGCGGGGCGTGGAGCATCGCCAGCGACCGGTCGCCGAGGAGCGCGTCGTAGAGACCGGCGGCGTCGCGCACCGTACGCGTCACCACGCCCTGGACGACGAAGCCGTTGGAGGCGTCGAGGCTCTGCGGGCCCAGCGGCAGCAGCCCGCGGGTGGTCTTCAGCCCGACCAGGCCGTTGCAGGCCGCCGGGATCCGGATCGACCCGCCGCCGTCGTTGGCGCCGGCGGCCGGCACGATCCCGGCCGCCACCGCGGCCCCGGACCCGCCGGAGGATCCGCCCGGCGTGTGGTCGGTGTTCCACGGGTTGCGCGAGGGCCCGAACAGCTCCGGCTCGGTGATCCCCTTCGACCCGAACTCCGGGGTGTTCGTCTTGCCGAAGATCACCAGACCGGCGTCCAGGGCGCTCCGGGTGAAGTAGGAGTGCTCCTCGGCGACGTCGTCGACGAGCGCGCGGGAGCCGTAGGTCGTCGGATGGCCCTGGTACTCCTGGGCCAGGTCCTTCACCAGGAACGGCACCCCGGCGAACGGCCCGCTGGGGCCGTCGCCGGCGACCTGGTCGTCGGCCTCCGGGATGTCCGCGACGATCGCGTTGATCCGCGGGTTCACCGCCTCGGCCCGCTCCCGCGCCGCGGCCAGCGCCTCGGCGGCGGTCACCTCCTTGGCAGCGACCAGCTGCGCCAGCCCGGTGGCGTCGTACGTCAGATACTCATCGACCCGCATGAGCGCAGGCTAGCGCCCGGGTCGACCTCCCCGCCTCGAAATGACGTGCCACATCCGGAGCGCGTGGCTATGTTCCGGGCATGGTCACCACCCGCGGCGAGGCCGCAGCGACGTCGGACGAGATCGCGATCGAGGCGCTGGTGGATGCGTTCTTCTCCGCCTTCACCTCCGGACCGGACACGGCCGCACGCCTGGACGATCTGCGGCGGATCATGCTTCCCGGCGCAACCGTGGTGCGCACCTGCGGACTGCCGGCCGAGGTATACGACCTCGAGTCCTTCATCGCCCCGCGCCTCGCGCTGCTGACCAGCGGCGAGATCGCCGACTTCGAGGAGTGGCCCGAGCCCGGCCGGATCGACGTCTTCGGCGACATCGCCCACTGGTGGGGCGCCTACGGCAAACGCTGGCGCGCCGGAGGCGAGCTCCACTCCGGCCGAGGCATGAAGACGATGTCGTTCGTACGCACCGGCGACGGCTGGCGGATCAGCTCCGCCGCCTGGGACGACGAGCGCGACGGCGTACGCCTCGGTTGACCGCCCTCAGTTGAAGATCTCCCGGTAGTCGCCCTCGACCCGGTCGCGCTTCCACAGGTCGATGCCGGTGGCGGTGGCGTACTCGTCGATCCGGGCCAGCTCCTCGGTGGTGAGCTCGGGACCGGAGAGCGCGCCGAGGCAGTCGGTGACCTGCTCGGGCCGGGAGGCGCCGATGACCACCGAGGTCATCCGCGGGTCACGCAGCGCCCAGGCGAGCGCCATCTGGGCCAGAGTCTGGCCGCGGTCGGTGGCGAGGGAGTTGAGCGACTCGATGCCGGCGAGCGTCTCGGAGGTGAGCGCCTCCGGGGTCAGGAACCGAGCCTTGGCCGCGCGCGAGTCCTCGGGGACGCTGCCACCGAGATACTTGTCGGTCAGCAGTCCCTGCGCCAGCGGCGAGAACGAGATGGCACCGGCACCGACCTCGTCGAGCGTGTCCAGCAGCCCGTCGGTCTCGAGCCAGCGGTTGAGGATCGAGTAGGACGGCTGGTGGATCAGCAGCGGGGTGCCGAGGTCGCGCAGGATCGCCGCCGCCTCGCGGGTCAGCGCGGAGGAGTAGGAGCTCAGCCCGACGTAGAGCGCCTTCCCGGACCGGACGATCTGGTCGAGCGCGCCCATCGTCTCCTCCAGCGGCGTGCTGGGGTCGGGGCGGTGGTGGTAGAAGATGTCGACGTAGTCGAGGCCCATCCGCTTCAGCGACTGGTCGAGGCTGGAGATCAGGTACTTCCGCGAGCCGCCGATCTTCCCGTACGGCCCCGGCCACATGTCCCAGCCCGCCTTGGTCGAGATCACCAGCTCGTCCCGCAGCCCGGCGAAGTCGCCACGCAGGTGGCGGCCGAAGTTCTCCTCGGCCGAGCCGTAGGGCGGACCGTAGTTGTTGGCGAGGTCGAAGTGGGTGATGCCCGCGTCGAAGGCCGTACGCAGGATCGCCCGCTGCCGCTCGAACGGCAGGTCGTCACCGAAGTTGTGCCACAGCCCGAGGCTGACCGCGGGCAGGTCCAGGCCGCTGTGCCCGGTCCGCCGGTACTCCATCGCGTCGTAGCGGGACTCCGCAGGAACGTAGGTCATGCGCCGGTCCCCTTTCCGGCGCGCAGCGCCACCTTGATCATCGGCCACTGCAGCGGCAGCCGTGCCAGCGTACCGGCGAAGAACCCGGCCGACTTGGCGGTCCGCTTCCGGTTGGCCCGCTTCCCCGCATCGACGCTCATCTGCACGTTGGCAGGGAACACCCCGACCAGCAGCGCGGCGCTGGCCAGCCCCGCGATCCGGCGGGTCTTCGGATGCAGCAGCCCCAGCCCGCACGCGATCTCGGCCACCCCGGAGACCTCGACCACCTTGCGCGGCTCCGGCAGCGCCGGCGGCACGATCGGCTCGAAGACCTGGGGTCTCACCAGATGCAGGGTCCCCGACCCCAGGAACAGCGCGGCCAGCCCGACGAGCGGGAGGTCGAGAGAAGAGTTAGTTCGCACAGGACGACTCTGTCACGCTCGCCCAACGCGGGAGCGGTGGAGTCACCCAGAGACCCCAGAACTCCCGGGTCGACCAACGGGGTCGTCGTTGCGGAGATTCCGTACGAAGGTCGAGATGTCTTGCTGGAGCCTCGGGTGGGCGCCCTCCAGCGGATCCTCTTTGCTCACCACCTCCGCGATGTCCGCAAGGCAGTCGGCCACGATCGAGTCGGCACGACGTACGCCCCACTTCGTGATCTCGGCGACCAGATCAGCCGTGGTGAGACCGGCGTGGCGGTATGTCCCATTGACGGCGAGAGCCATCTTCCCGTCGATATCGGGGATGTGGGCTTGAGGTACGACGTCGTATGCGGGCGCGAGGCGGGGTTCGTCATCGAACGGATGGAGGATGCCAAGGTTCTTCGCGTGCATGTCGAGGTTGCCGACGGCGACCGCGAGCACGACCATCCGCGCAAGGGTCACAATGTCAGCCGTGCGCGTAGTCCGCTGGAGCGTATCGGCGATGCGACGCAGGCTCACCAGACCGCCGTACTCCTGATACTTCTGATCTCCCGAGGCTCCCAGAACCTGACTGAAATCCTCCTGGTGAATCCGTCCGGCGGCCGAGCGATCGAAGCGCTCGATGACCAGTGTGGGCAGACCATCGAAGTCGTCGATCCAGGTGTCGTGACTGGCCAGCCCGAGCGCTCGCGAGATCCGGGCGCCGTACTCCTCGTCGAAGATCACACTCGGACGCCGTTCCAACTGCGGCTTGAGAATGTGGCTCGTCGGATGACCGCCCAGTGCCCGCGCCCACCCGCCGTCCTGACGAACGAGAACGACCTTCGGCTGAACACCCGCGAGAGACGACTTCCCGAGCAACGACTCGTTGGCCAGCGGCGCACCGACCGGATCCTCGAGCAGTTGCCGGACTCCGGCATCGTCGACAGGTCGGAGCGACGGCGTCTTCGGCTCTGTCGGGTCATCGAGATCCCAGATCTGGAGCGCTCCTGCGACATCACGACCGTAGCGAGCGAGGAACCCCAGGGTGTCCCCACGCCGCAGCCCCGCCTGCCGCAGCATGTAGTCGTACTGGTCCCCCTCGGGTAGCAGCTCGGCGAACCAGTTGCGGCGCCGCGAGGCCTGATGCTTGCGCGACACGGCGACGAGGGGAACGGCCACCGAGAGCACGGAGCTGTTCGCCCCGAAGCGCTCGACTCCGTCATTGCTCGGGACGAAGTCGTACGTCGCAGGCTGGCCGATCAGCTCGCCGACGATCGTGCCGTAGAGCTCAACCGCGAGCCGCATCGCGCTCGTCCTCCCACGTGGCAGTGAGCTCGACTCCGGTTGCGCGCATCATGTCGAGGAGACGGCGCATGTAGATCGTCGACTTGCCTGATTCGACGTCGCTGACCGTGCTCTGTGGCACGCCCACCGCAGCCGCCAGATCCGTCTGCGTCATGCCGCCGGCCAGCCTTGCCTGCTGAATCGCCAGGCCGAAGTCGGCGGGCGCCCGCAGTCGCGCACTACTCATCTCGCTCGCTCCTCCTATCGCTATTTTCCGATAGGAGGAGCGTATCGGGAAAACCCGATAATGCAACGGTATCGCGATTTCCCGATAACCGCATGACCGTGCCCCGATGCGGTCATAACCTCCTTGTCGTGACTCCACAACGCCTGCGAGTCGACATCGTGATCGAAACAGCCGACGAGATCGGCTTTTCACTCTGGCCAGTCCTTGGAAGCAACAAGTTCACGCATGTCGCCCTCAGCCGCGAGTGCAGCGATCGCGAGATCGGCTCGGCAGTCCACGCGGTACTCCACTGGTTCTACCTCGACGAGAACCTCAAACCTGCGCAGACCATCACGGACTATCTTGAGCGTGCTCTCGATCCTTCGCCCCAGGACCCAACGCGGCCCCTAGGATGGGGCGGTCCGCGATTTACATACGGCGCAACGACCATCGTGCCCGGTTGTTGCTTGAGCATCGATGAGCGCCACGAACTGCGCGACTCTCTCACCGCCAATAGCGGGGTATGGCTCGGTCATGATCCAAGCATTGGGGTTACTCTCGAACACGGCGTTGCGACGGTTGTGCAGGACGATGGTGATGAAGGCGATGACATCACCGCTCAGATACAGACCAGCGAGCGCGAGCTCAAGGCCGCACTCGACGCGGCGGACGTTCGGCTCTCCGAATTCATCGAGCGCGCAGGTGGTTGGGCAGCAACGTATGCGCCCAATTGCGCCAAGTCTCTGACAGAAGCGCTTGCCTCCGCGCTCGCCGTGCCCGCCGCCTGACCCGAAGACAAGCCCGAAGGTCGCAGCCATCATGTGACTGCGACCTTCGAGTTGAACAGCCAGGTCAGGCGCCGGCGGCCTCGCGCTCGGCGAGCTTGGTGAGGCAGATGTCGACGATCATGTCCTCCTGGCCACCCACGAGACCGCGACGGCCGCACTCCATGAGGATGTCGCGGGTGTCGACGCCGTAGCGGGCGGAGGCGTTCTCGGCGTGGCGGAGGAAGGACGAGTAGACGCCGGCGTAGCCCATGGTGAGGGTCTCCCGGTCGACGCGGACGGGGCGGTCCTGGAGCGGGCGGACGATGTCGTCGGCGGCGTCCTGGAGCTTGAACAGGTCGCAGTTGTGCTTGAAGTCCGACAGGTTGGCGACCGCGATGAACGCCTCGATCGGGCAGTTGCCGGCGCCGGCACCGTGACCGGCCAAGGACGCATCCACCCGGTAGACGCCGTTCTCGACCGCGACGACGGAGTTGGCCACCGACAGCGACAGGTTCTCGTGGGCGTGGATGCCGATCTCGGTCTCGTCGTTCAGCACGTCGCGGTAGGCACGGGCGCGGTCACGGACGTCGTTCATCGTCAGCCGGCCGCCGGAGTCGGTGATGTAGACGCAGTGGGCGCCGTAGGACTCCATCAGCTTGGCCTGCTCGGCGAGCTGCTCGGGCGGGGCCATGTGCGAGAGCATCAGGAAGCCGGAGACGTCCATCCCCATCTCGCGGGCGGCGGCGATGTGCTGGGCCGAGACGTCGGCCTCGGTGCAGTGGGTCGCGACCCGCACCGACCGCACGCCCAGCTCATAGGCCCGCTTCAGGTCGTGGATCGTGCCGACGCCGGGGAGCAAGAGGGTGGTCAGCCGGGCGTTCTTGATGACCGAGGCGGCCGCCTCGATCCACTCCCAGTCGGAGTTGGAGCCGGGACCGTAGTTGACCGACCCACCGGTCAGGCCGTCGCCATGGGCGACCTCGATGGCGTCGACGCCGGCCTCGTCGGCGGCGATGACGATCCGCTTGACGTCCTCGGGCGTGATCCGGTGGCGTACGGCGTGCATGCCGTCGCGCAGCGAGACCTCTTGGACATAGATGGGCGTGCTCATCGCGCGGCCTCCTTGGACGAAGCGATCCGGTCGGCCATCTGCAGCGCGGCCGAGGTCATGATGTCGAGGTTCCCCGCGTACGCCGGGAGGTAGTGCGCGGCGCCCTCGACCTCGAGAAACACCGAGACCTGATGCGTGGGCCGGGCCTCGTCGGGCGAGGCGAGCAGCGTCTCCACCGGCTGGTCCTCAGGAATCGGATGGACCTGCACCTTCTGCTTGAGGCGGTAGCCGGGGACGTACGCAGCGACGTCGCCGACCATCTTCTCCACCGACTCGGTGATCTCCGCGGTGAGCTCCTCCAGCGACCGGGACCCGCCCTCGACCAGCGCATAGACCGTGTCGCGCATGATCAGCGGCGGCTCGGCGGGGTTGAGGATGATGATCGCCTTGCCGCGCTTGGCACCGCCGACCTGCACGATCGCGCCCGAGGTGGTCTCGGTGAACTCGTCGATGTTGGCCCGGGTGCCGGGACCGGCGGAGCGCGACGAGATCGAGGCGACGATCTCGCCGTAGGCGACCGGGACGACCCGCGCGACCGCGGCGACGATCGGGATCGTGGCCTGGCCACCGCAGGTCACCATGTTCACGTTCGGGGCGTCGATGTGCTCGTCGATGTTGACGGCCGGGATGACGTACGGCCCGATCGCCGCGGGCGTGAGGTCGATCAGCCGCTTGCCGTAGGGCTCCAGAGCGGCCGCGTTGGCGACGTGCGCCTTGGCCGAGGTCGCGTCGAAGACGATGTCGATGTCGCCGAACTCCGGCAGCCCGATCAGCCCCTCGACGCCGTCCGACGTCGTCGCGAAGCCGAACTTGGCCGCACGAGCCAGACCGTCGGAGGCCGGGTCGATCCCGACCATCGCGCCCATCTCCAGGTGCTGCGACGTACGCATCACCTTGATCATCAGGTCGGTGCCGATGTTGCCCGACCCGATGATCGCCACTTCCACCTTGTCCATGGAGTCACTTCCCTACGCTGAAGGCCACCGAGCCGAGGCCCGACACGGTGGAACGAACGGTGTTGCCGGCGGCGATCGGCCGCATCGGGCCGAGCGCGCCGGAGAGGATCAGCTGGCCGGCACGCAGCGGCTCGCCGAAGTCGCGGGCGTAGCGGGCCAGCCACTGGACCGCGTTGACGGGGTCGCCCAGGCAGGCCGCACCGGTGCCGGTCGAGACCTCCTCGTCGTCGATCGACATCGACATGGTGACCTCGCGGGGCTCGAACTCGTCGAGCCGCCGGCGCTCGCTCCCGAGGACATAGGCGCCGGCGGAGGCGTTGTCCGCGACGGTGTCGCCGAAGGCGATCTTCCAGTCCGCGATCCGGCTGCCGCAGATCTCGATGGCCGCGACGGCGTAGTCGATGGCCTCCCGGACCTGGTCGTAGGAGAGATCGCCGTCGGCCAGGTCGCCCGCGAGGACGAACGCGATCTCGGCCTCGGCCCGCGGCTGCAGGATCGCGTCGGCGGGGAGCGTGTCCCCGTCGGCGTACGCCATGTCGTCGAAGAGCACACCGAAGTCCGGGGTGTCCACGCCGATCTGCTCCTGCACCGCCTTCGAGGTGAGCCCGATCTTGCGGCCCACGATGGTGGCACCGCCGGCGACGCGGGCGGCGGTGAGCCGCTCCTGGATCGCGTACGCAGCCGCCAGATCGGTCGGTTCGAGCAGGTCCCGCATCGGCGGCACGGGGGTGCCGGTGGCGGCCGCGGTCAGCAGCCGGTCGGCGGCGGCCGCGACGGCAGCATCGCCGACGACGCCACCGGAAAGATCGGCCGGGGAGGTCACTTCGTTCATGCGACCACGGTCTCAGCAGATGGGCCGAACCAGCGGTCCCGGCGTCCCGCTGACCGGTACGGTGATCCCATGCCACACGAGCCTGCCGATCTCGACACCGTGCTCGGCAAGGCGGTGACCATCCTGCGCGCCTTCACCGTCGACGACCAGGTGCTCTCCCTGGCCGAGCTCGTCCGCCGCACCGGACTCCCGAAGGCGACCGTCCATCGCGTCGCCGGCGACCTGGTCACCAACCGGCTTCTGGACCGCACCAACCTCGGCTACCGCCTCTCCGGTGGCCTCTTCGAGCTCGGCATGCGTGCCTCGGTCGAGCGCTCGCTCCTGGAGCTGGCGATGCCCTTCCTCCAGGACCTCTACGAGCGCACCCACGAGACCGTCCACCTGGGTGTACGCGAGGGCCACGACGTCGTCTACGTCGCCAAGATCGGCGGCCACCGCCAGGCCAAGACCCCCTCCCGGCCGGGCGGGCGGATGCCCGTCCACTGCACCGCGATCGGCAAGATCCTGCTGGCCTTCTCGGACCCGGAGGTGCAGCAGGAGGTCCTCAGCAGCCCCCTCGAGCGGCGTACGCCGCACACGATCGTCGCCCCCGGTCTGCTCGAGCGGCAGCTCACCGCCGCGCTCGAGAACGGCGTGGCCTTCGAGCGCGAGGAGTCGGCCGTCGGACTGCAGTGTGTCGCCGCCCCGGTCCTCACCGACGGTGGCGACAAGGCCCTGGCGGCGATCAGCATCACCGGACCCGTGGGCCGCTTCCGGCCCGAGGCCCATGTGACTCTGGTCCGCGCCGCCGCCCAGGGACTCTCCAGCCTGGCCAGCCGCCGCCGCTCCCTGTCCAGCTGACGGGCTCCGGCTGAGACGTCAGTCGGTGCGCGCCGGAGGCAGGTCGGCCAGCCGGGCGTCCGGGTGCGCCCGGACCGCGTCGAGGAGTTCCAGCCAGCCCCGGCCGACCTCGTCGAGCCGGTCCTCTGAGACCAAGCGGAAGGCCGCCGCCCGCAGCACGTCGACACCCACCTCGGGCGTACGCCCCGTGGTGCGCAGACCGCTCAGCACCTCCTCGACCAGCTCGGCGGGCGCAGCGGAGTCACCGGCCAGCGCCCACTCGAGCTCGACCTCGGTGGCAACGCCTTCCTCATTCACAGCTTGATCCAGTAACGCCGGGTGAGCCCGTAGCCGTATGCAGCCGCGTCGATGACGTCCTGGAGCTCCCCGCCCTGGGACTCGATGGTCCGCGCGGAGGCCGTGTTGTCGTCGTCGCAGGTGAGCAGGACCCGCTCCAGGCCGAGCCGGCGAGCCTCGTCGAGGACCAGCCCGAGGGCCCGCGCGGCGTGACCCCGGCGGCGGGCCGAGGAGCGCACCGAGTAGCCGATGTGGCCACCGACGTTCTCGAGGAACTCGTTGAGCGCGTGCCGCAGCTGGACGAACCCGACCACCTCGGCGCCCTCGGTGATCCAGAACGACGAGGCGTGCACCCGCCCGGCGAGCGGCGGGACCGTGAGGTCGCGCTCCCGCGCGGCCTTCGCGACCAGCCGCTCGCACGCCTCCCGGCTCACGTCGGCGGCCTCCTCGTCGGGGATGCCGGCGCCGTCGATGTGAGCCCCGCCGAACTCGGCGACGCACGCCGCCCACGAGTCGTAGAGATCGATGGACGGAACGGCGAGGGCAGTCATGAGGCACAGGACATCAGGGCCACGGCCCGCCGGGCAAACCGTTATCGAGCAGCCGGAGATCAGCCGTCGATCACGACGGTCCCCTTGGCCCGCGAGACGCACAGCATCATGTGGCCGTCACGCTCGTAGTCGGTCAGCACATGATCCCGGTGCTCGACCTCGCCCTCCAGGACCCGGACCCGGCAGGTGCCGCAGAAGCCCTGCTGGCACGAGTACGCCTGGGCCGGCCGCACCCGGCGGACGGCGGTCAACGCCGACTCCTCGGCGCCCACCTCCACCTCGACGTCGGAGTCGCCGAGGCGTACCCGGAACGGGCGGCCGCCGAGCACCGGCGGCGGCGAGAACCGCTCGTAGTGGAGCGTGTCGATCAGCGGGTCGGGGATCTGGGCGCGGATCGCGTCGATCATCGGCATCGGCCCGCAGCAGTAGAGCGCCGCGCCCTCGGGCGCCATCGAGATGATCTTGGCCGCGTCGGGGACTCCCATCTCGTCGTCGGGCCACAGCTGGATCTCGTGGTCGCCGACGATCTCCCGGATCTCCTCCAGGAACGGCATGGTCTCGCGCGAGCGCCCGGTGTAGACGAACTCGTACGGCACGCCCCGCCGGACCACGTCGCGCAGCATCGGCAGGATCGGGGTGATCCCGATACCGCCGGCGACGAAGAGGTAGCCAGCGGGCGAGTCGACGAACGGGAAGGCGTTGCGCGGCCCCTTCAGGACGAGCCGGTCACCGACGGAGAGGAAGTGGGCCTCGACCGACCCACCGCCACCGCCCGCGGTCGGCTCGATCCGGCGCACGCTGATCCGGTAGGCGGAGAGGTCGTCGGGGTCGGAGTTGAGCGAGTACTGCCGCAGCCGCCCGCTGGGCAGCACCACGTCGACGTGGGCGCCCGGGTCCCAGGCCGGCAGGTCGCCGCCGCCCTCCCGCTCGAACCAGATCGCCTTGACGTCGAGGCCCTCCTCGTCGATCCGGCTGATGCGTACACGCAGATCCCGGTCGATCCGCCCGAGCGGCCGACGTCGCCGCCAGGAGCGGTAGGCGGCCTTGGTCCAGTAGCCGCCGACGATCGCCTCGAAGCCCCGGTAGAGCTTCGAGTCCGGGATGTCCGGGACGCTGTAGTGAGCAGGGTTGGTCACTTGCCCTCCGCGCTGTGCTGCTCCGCGATGGCGTCGGCGCGCAGGGCCGCCGGCGACTTGGCCAGGTAGCTCACCGCCTGAGCGGTCGAACCCTCCTTGGACGGGTCGTAGGCGGGCAGGAAGAACTTCCAGGTCGCCCACCCGATACGCACGATCCCGGGCGCCAGCCCGCGACGCTCGGCGTCGATCAGCTTGAGCAGACTCGCCTTCGGCCGCTCGGCCGGATCGGGCTCGGTCGGGTCGTTCCTCATCAGGTATCCCGCGCCGCGCCACCACAGCAGGAGCAGCGCGGTGCCGCCGAGCAGGTAGGAGCGGACGCGACGCAGGTAGCGCCCGTCGACATGCTGGAAGACGTCGTACGCCACATTGCGGTGCTCGACCTCCTCGGCGCCGTGCCAGCGCAGCAGATCGAGCATCGTCTCGTCGGCACCGGCCTCGTCGAGGGCGGGCGAGTTGAGCACCCAGTTGCCGAGCACGGCGGTGAGGTGCTCGAGGCCGGCGATGATCGCGGCGCGCTCGATCAGCCACTCCTCCTTGGCCCGGCCGGTCAGGTCGCGGTCGCCCAGGATCTTGCGGAACAGCGCCTCGATCTCGGCCGCGAACGGACGTACGTCGAGCCCGTTGTCGTTGAAGTAGTCCTGCACCTCCTGGTGGGCGGCGGCGTGCACGCCCTCCTGGCCGATGAAGCCGATCACGTCCTCGCGCAACTGGTCGTCCTCGATCAGCGGCAGGATCTCGGAGAACACCTTCACGAACCACCGCTCGCCCTCGGGCAGGAGCAGGTGCAGCACGCTGATGTAGTGGGAGGCGAAGGCCTCGCCCGGGATCCAGACCAGGGGCAGCCGGCTCCAGTCGAACTTCACGTTCCGCGGGTGGAGGGCCACCTTGGCAGGCTCGTGCCCGCGCTTGGCTTCCTTCGTCTGCTTGCTCATCGGTCCTCCTTCTCGATGAAGGCCACGATCTCGCCCGCGACCAGCTCGGGTTCTGTCGCCACCACCCAGTGTCCGCCCTCGATGACCTGTGTGACCAGGGACGACACGTACGCCCGGGGCGCCTCGGTCTGCAGCGGCACCGTCACGTAGTCGTCGCCGCGCGGGGCGATCACCAGCACCGGCACGTCGGTCGGCCGCGGCTCCGGGCGGAGCAGCTTGCGCACGAAGTTGGCCCGGTAGAGCTCGACCCCGTTGATCTGGTCCTTGGTCGGTCGCGACCCGCCACCGACGAACCGGGCGAGCAGCCCCGAGCGCACCATCGCCTCGGGGAGCAGCGGCAGCTGGAAGACGAAGACGTACCAGGAGTGGGCGAGCTGCCGCACCGAGCTCCCCAGATGGGTCCGCTCGCGCAACCACGTCGTCGCCATCCCGAGGTCGGGCCCCGAGATCGAGACGTACGTCGCGATCCGGCTGCTCAGGGCCGGGTCGGTCACCGACTCCCAGGTCTGGATCGAGCCCCAGTCATGCGCGGCGACGTGCACCGGCCGATCGGGCGAGACGGCGTCGATGACCGCCTTGAAGTCGGCGGAGAGCTGCGCCAGGCGGTAGCCGGCGGTCGAGTCGGGAACCCCCGACTCCCCCGTGCCGCGTACGTCATAGGCGACGACGTGGAAGCGCTCGGCGAGCACCTCCGCGACCCCGTCCCAGACGGAGTGGTTGTCGGGGTAGCCGTGGACGAGCACCACGGTCTCGGCATCGGCCGGCCCCCGCTCGTAGACCGCGAGCGTCAGCCCGTCGGTGGTCTCCACCAGCCGTTTGGTCGTCTCGGCCACGTCGTCCTCCTCCGTTGGGTGTCATCAACAGATTAATGAGACACCGTGTCCGCAAACAATAGCAAGCAGGGATCTTGGATCGCGGAAATGACACCGGCCCGCCGCAGACATCGTCTGCGGCGGGCCGGTCAGGAAGCAGGTGAACCTACGAGGCGCTGTGGGAGTCGGCGAGACGCGACTCCTCGGCAGCGTGGTCCTCGAGCTCCTTGCGGCGACGCTCGACCTGCAGAGCGACCTCGGCCGGGTCGTCGATGAGCGCGGCCATGCCGCCCGGGACGCGTTCGAGCGCCTCGCGGGCGAAGATCTGCTGCATGGTGGTGGTGCGCTCGGAGCGGTCCTTGCCGATGAACGACATCATCCAGTGCAGGGTCGCGGTGAGCCGGTTGCGGAACCCGGTCATGTAGGCCAGGTGGACCAGCAGCCAGCCGAACCAGGCCAGGACGCCGGAGAGCTTGAAGCTGCCCATCATCAGGACCGCGTTGAAGCGGGAGATGGTGGCCATCGAGCCCTTGTCGAAGTACTTGAAGTTGCCGGGCTCCGGCTTGTTCTTCAGGCGGGCCTTGATGGTCTTGGCGGAGTGCTTGCCACCCTGGATCGCAACCTGCGCGACACCGGGCAGGTGGTCGAGGCTGATCATGTCGCCGACCACGAAGATCTCGGGGTGGCCCGGCAGGGTCAGGTCGGGGTTGACCGCGATCCGGCCGGCACGGTCGAGCTCAGCACCGGTCTGCTCGGAGAGCGTCTTGCCCAGCGGGGAGGCCTGCACGCCGGCGGCCCAGATCTTCGCGATCGACCCGATCCGCTCGGTGCGGCCGTCCTTGAACTTCATCTCGATGCCGAACTCGTCGACGTGGGTGACCATCGCGCCGAGGACGACCTCGACACCGGCCTTCTCCAGGGCCTTCTCGGCCTTGGCACCCAGCTTCTCGCCGAACGGCGGGAGCACCTGCGGCGCGGCGTCGACCAGGACCACCCGGGCCTTCTCGGACTGGATGTGGGTGAAGTCCTTCTTCAGCACCCGGCGGGACAGCTCGGCGATCTGGCCGGCCATCTCCACACCGGTCGGACCGGCGCCCACGACGACGAAGGTGAGCAGGTCGCCGATCGGCTCGCCGCGCGAGGCGGTCAGCTCGGCGATCTCGAAGGCACCGAAGATGCGGCCACGCAGCTCGAGCGCGTCGTCGATCGACTTCATGCCGGGCGCGAACTCGGCGAAGTGGTCGTTGCCGAAGTAGGACTGGCCGGCGCCGGCGGCGACGATCAGCGAGTCGTAGGGAACGTCGATCTCCTGGTTGAGGATGCTCGCCTTGACCGTCTTGCCCTCGGTGTCGATCTCGCTGACCTCACCCAGCAGCACACGGGCGTTCTTCTGCCGGTGCAGGATGTCGCGGGTCGGCGGAGCGATCTCGCCCTGCGACAGGATCCCGGTCGCCACCTGGTAGAGCAGCGGCTGGAACAGGTGATGGGTCGTCTTCGCGATCAAGGTCACCTCGACGTCGTCGCGGCCCTTGAACGCCTTCGCGGAGAAGAGTCCCCCGAAGCCTGAACCGATGATGACGACCCGGTGCTTTGCCTGGTCCGCTGACATTGCCTAATCCCCTACCTCAAACGAGACCTTTTGAACGTTCCACCCATATTCTGAACCATCGCGGCGGATCTGTTCATTCCCGGGCACGACTACTTCGTCACAGTTGCCAGACGGCCGATGAGCATGCATTCCCGCCGCGTGTCCGTTACCGACTCGAAACCCGCCGACTTTAATCTGTGAGGATGACCGGGACCTTGTGCCCTAGTCGTCCATGGCCCGGATCAGACACCTTCAAGTGCGGAAAATTCTTGCAACGAACCGCACACAACGCCATCGTGGTATGCCGACCCGCGAGATCGGAGGAGGAGAACATGCCGTTGAGCCGGCCAGCTCTCCTGCTCCGCCCCGGTTCCCGTGCCGTTCAGGACGCCCGCGCCTGGGTCCGGGCGGCCTGTGAGGAGATCGAGCGCACCGACCTCGTCGACTGCGCCGAGTTCGGTGTCTCCGAGCTGGTCTCCAACGCGCTCTTCCACGGCACCGCGCCGGTCACGATCCGGATGCGCGGCACGGTCGACCACCCCCGGGTGGAGATCCGCGACGCCTCCACCGAGCCACCGCTGCTCCCGGTCCCGCTCGCCCTCGACGACGAGGACGAGGTGCTGCTGACGGTCGGCCGCGGCCTCTCCATCGTGGCCAGCGTCTCCGACGCCTGGGGCGCCGACATCGATGCCGCCGGCAAGACCGTCTGGTTCACCCCGGCGACCGAGATCAGCGAGGGCGACGGGGTCGAAGGCGTGATCACCGGCCCCGCCGGCGCACCGCCGAAGCCCGAGCGCCTCGGCTCCGAGACCGTCCAGGTCAGCATCCTCGGCGTACCTCTCGCCCTCTACCGGGGCTTCCAGCACCACTTCCGCGAGCTGCGCCGCGAGGTACGCCTCCTCTCGCTCGCCCACGCCAACGACTACCCGCTCGCCGCCAGCCTCTCGGCCCTGTTCGGCTCGCTGGAGCGCCAGCTCCTCGACGGCCTCGGCCACGGCCAGCTCTCCGGGGTGATCGGACAGGAGTCGGGCAGCCATCGGGAGACGGCCGACCTGCACGTACGCATGCCGCGGTCCGCCGCCGAGACGATGCGCCGCTTCCTCGACATGCTCGACCTCATCGACGAGTTCTGCCGCCAGGAGCGGCTGCTCGTCCTGGCCCGCTCCCCCGAGCAGGTCGCCTTCCAGCGCTGGTTCCTCGGCGAATACCTCACCCAGGCCGCCGGCGGCCGCCCCACCCGGTGGAGCGCGGCTCAGATGGCCGGTCCCCGGTTCTAGAACCCGTACGCTGTCCGCGTGCTGCGTGAGCATGGCGACCTGCTCGCCCCCATCGCCGCCGGCGGAGCGCTCGGCTCGCTGGCCCGCTGGGGGCTCGCGACCGCCCTCCCCCACGGTGACCACGGCTGGCCGTGGGCGACCCTCCTCGCGAACGTGTCCGGCTGTCTGCTGCTGGGCGCGCTGATGGCGTTCGTCCTGGGCCCGTGGTCTCACACCCGCCACCTGCGCCCGTTCCTCGGCGTCGGCGTCCTCGGCGGCTACACCACGTTCTCGACCTACGAGCTGGAGACGTACGTCCTGGGCGGGCATGCGCCCGCGCTCGCGATGCTCTACCTGCTCGTCTCGGTGGTCGCCGGGATCGGCGCCGCCTGGCTCGGGCTGACGCTCGGCCGGGTCGTCGTGCTCGACAGCGGTGGCGAGGTCGTGGCCGGAGGCGTCGACCCCGACCTCGACCCCGACCCCGCGCGCAGGGAGGGCCGATGAGCGCGGTGCTCGTCCTGCTCGGGGGCGCGATCGGGGCACCGGCCCGCTATCTGACCGACCTCTACGTCCGCCGGTGGACCGGGTCGGACTTCCCGTGGGGGACGATGGCGGTCAACGCTGTCGGCTCCTTCGTGCTCGGCCTGCTGGCCGGGGCAGCCGCGGGCGGCGTACTCCCTGCGTGGGTGCTCACCCTGGCCGGCACCGGGTTCTGCGGGGCGCTGACCACGTTCTCGACCTTCTCCTACGAGACCGTCCGCCTGGCCGAGAACGGACAGTGGCGATCAGCCGCCCTGAACGTCCTGGTCTCCCTCGCGGTCGGGACCGCTGCTGTCAGCCTCGGCTGGGTGGCCGGGTCGGCGATCTAAGCCCAGCCCAATTGGTGGAGCTTCTCGTCGTCGATGCCGAAGTGGTGGGCGATCTCGTGGATCACGGTGATGCGGATCTCGGCGGCCAGGTCGGCCTCGTCGACGCACATCTGCTGGAGCGGCTGACGGAAGATGAAGATGCGGTCGGGCAGGGTGAGACCGTAGAGGTCGTTGCGATCGGTCAGTGCCACTCCATCGTAGAGCCCGAGGGTGTCCTGCGGCTCGCTCTCGGGCGGCCACTCCTCGACGAGCACGACGAGGTTGTGCACCTGGGCGGCCAGCTCGTCCGGGATGGCGTCGAGCGCCTGGTCCACGAGTGCGTCGAAGCGCTCTGGGCTTATCTCAATCCCCACAGAAGCTATTCTGCCGGGTGACAGATACGGCTACGCAACTGCTTCCGGAGTATTTTTCCGAAGGTTTGCACGAGCCTGGCGCTCCAGGTCCCGCTGGTGGAGCTCTCCGTTGCGCGGACGGCCACGGGTGCGCTTGCGGGCGACCACGATCCCCTCGTAGAAGACCTCGCCGCCCCACACCCCGTGCGGCTCCTGCCGGGCGATCGCACCCTGCAGGCAGGAACGCTGCAGCGGACACGTACGACACAGCTCCTTGGCCCGGTCGGCGTCGGCGCTGGTCGCGGCGAACCACAGGTCGCCGTCCTCGATCGCACACGGCAGCTCGCTCCAGTGCACACCGGTCGTCTCTCTTGCCGTTGCCACAGGCGAAACAGTCATCTCAGTCCCATCCCCTCGCTGATCCCCGTCGTCAGGGATGCCCACCAAAGAGGGTGGTCGGATGGCCTGTCAGTTTTCTGTCAATAGGTAGGTGCTTGGGTCGGTCACGCAGAGTTGAGGTGTCATCTACATCAGGGGATTCCACAACATCGCGACCCTGCTGGTACAAACTGTCCACACTAGAGGGAGGAAGGGCTAGGGTTTGCGACCATGCGCTCAATGAGAAGGGCCTCGGCGTCCATCACCGTGGGCCACCGACCCGTGGAGGACTTCCACCGACGGATGGCGCATGATCCCAACAGCCGAGCCATCGCCTCGGAGACCCGCGACTGGCTGCTGGTGAAGTCCCTTCTCCAGCCGGGCGAGGTCCAGTGGGTGCGGGTCGCGGTCAAGTTCCCTCATGAGGGAAATGCCTCGGGTCACGCGTTCCTGACCGACCGCCGGGTGATGTTCGAGTTCCACGAGCGCGTCTTCTCGGTCAACCTGGCCGTGGTCACCTTCATCGGTGTCCCGCCGCCGCCCAGCTTGGGCGACTTCATCATCGAGGCTCTCGTGCCCGGCTCGTCCTACTCCACGACGATGAAGATCCGGGACAAGGACGCCTTCCACGACTTCTTCCCGACCCTCGACTACGCCGCCCGGGCCGCCGGCGCGCAGCTGAACGTCGACGCCAGCTGGGGTGGCGAGTACGGCACCCCCAACGCCTACGGCCAGCCCGCCCCCAACAGCTACGGCGTGGCTCCGGCTCCGGGGTCCTACCCGCCCCCGGGCTCTGCCTACCCGAACACCGGCTCCTACTACCCCAACCAGGGCCCGTACGGCACCAACACCGGTGCCTACGGCCAGGCACCGAACACGGGCGCCCAACGCGCCGTCGGCAGTGCCTACGGCGGTCAGCAGGGAGCCCAGCAGCGTGCCCGCGAGGAGGCCGCGCTGGTCGAGGCCAACCTCGCCCACGCGCTCCCCGCCTTCCTGCACGAGGGCGAGTCGATCCTCGCCGGGGCCGACATGATCCAGAACATGACCGACGTCGAGATGAAGGTGATGGCCACCGAGTCGCGCCTGATCGTCGTCGAGGGCAACATCCTCTGGGCCTCCCCGCTCGAGCACACCCACGTCATCTACGCCGGCGGTGAGCGCAGCCACCTGCGCCTGCTCGCCGAGCGGGTCACCGAGACCATGGCGCTGACTCCCGGACCGCCGACGGCGAACCCGTCCGACCGGCGCCGCCTCGTGCTGCGTACGCTCCGTGACGCCGCCGCCGGCGAGCAGCTGCACAACCACCTCACCACCAACGGTGGCCAAGTCTTCGACGCCTGGCCTGAATAGTCTGCGATTGCTTCGCAATTCGCGCAGCGCTTCCGCTTGACCCTCGTCTTCCTCCGCTCCGTTCGTCGCTTCGCTCCTCACTGCGCTGCGTCCAGACGAGGGGCGCTCCAGCGCTGGTTGGATGTAGCGGTCGCACATGGCGAGAGCCCCAGCCTTTCGGCTGGGGCTCTCTTGTTGGTCGTGGATCAGTCCTGCGGGTTGAAGAACAGGCCGAGGGCGACGGCCCAGACGACGTGCCACAGGTAGACACCCAGGACGGTGCCCCATCCGAGGTTGATCGAGAAGAAGCCCGGGTCGATGCCGATGACGTCCTCCGGGTGCAGGGCGGGGATCCACCAGCCGCAGGACGCGGTGGCGAGGAACATGCCCATGCCGAGCGAACGCGCGAGGTTGCTCGAGGTGGTGTGGGTCTTGCCGAGCCACGGGAAGATCACCAGCGCGTAGGCGAGCGCGAAGACCATGCCGTTGAAGTAGTGGAAGCCCATACCGGCGAACCACTGCGAGACGGCGAAGCCGGCCTCGTTGGCGGTCGCGTTCGGGGTCAGGATGACGCCGTTGAAGAACGCGAAGTCCAGCGGGCCCTCCATGATGCCGAGGCCGTAGATCCAGTAGCCGAACATCGTGGCCAGCTGGGTGGCGCCGAAGCCGGCGACGAGGGCACCGACGAGGCGGTTGTTGTTGACGAACTGCGGCCAGTGGGTACCGGTGGTCTGCGCCATCACGGCCGGCTGCTGGATCGCCGGCTCCTGGTACTGGGGCTGGGCCTGAGACTGCTGCGGACGCTGGTCCCACCCGAGGGCGGAGGGCTGCTGCTGCGGCGCGGCGGGGGTGCGGTAGGCACCGTTCGTCTGCATCCGTGACGCAAGCTCGTCCGCACTCGCCGCATGGGGCGGCCGATGCGGGTAGTACGACGACATGGTGGTGTTGCCTCCTGAATACCGAACGTCTTAGTCGTTCCCCCGTGCCATGCCGAGCTGCGACGTCGACACAAGCGGCAGAATCCTCTCACGAGAGGACAGCAGCCCGCACGTTACCGCTAAATCGGCTTATATCCCACAGGGTCGAACGGCCCGAGCCGGGGGGGTGAGATCGGGGGATCTCTGGCCCGAGACTCCTACCGAAGCAGGACGACCACCCTCCCACGCTCGAGGCCCCTCGCGCTCGCCACAGCCCGGCGTGTCATGCCGTCCGGGAACAACACCCGACTCACAAGTCACAGCAACCGAAACAAGACCCTCCAGCCACACCCAGAGGAACAAAACACCCACAGCCGATCGAGCTCCCGGCAACCGTGTTGGTCTCGACACGCCTCCGCCTAGCGGCTCCGGCGGCTCGACCAGCTGGCGAACGACCGACCCCGAGCAACTAAGGGGGTGCGGGGGATATCCCCCGCCGCGGCCGGAGGCCGCCATGAAATGCAAGAGGCGACGTGGACTTCCCTTTGGAAGTCACACGCCGCCTTCGACTCTTGCGACCCTGACGAGACTTGAACTCGCGACCTCCGCCGTGACAGGGCGGCGCGCTAACCAACTGCGCTACAGGGCCTTGTTGTTTCCGCTCTCTGCGGCAACGGGAAAAACATAGCCCATGGGTGCGGGGGATTCACAATCGGGGACGCGTCCTACTCCTCGAAGGGCTCCTCGCCCTTCGGTTCCTCGTCGGTGAGGCCCTCCACGAGACGGTTCTTGACCATGTACGCCATCGCCCGTTCGGCCGCGCGGGCCTTGCGTCGGAGGGCCTCGACCCCGGGGGCCTTCTCGTCGCTGTAGGCCGCGAGCCGGGCGACCTCGCGCCCGGTCTGGCGCTGGATCTCCGACATGGCGAGCCACACGCCGAGGTCCTGCTCGAGGCCTTCGCGGGAACGCAGGATCGCCGCGGTGAGGAGCTGGATGACGGTGACCTCGACGTCCTCGGCGGTGGACGAGCTGGAGACGAGGGTCGCGGCGATGGTGCCGGCACCGGTGGTGGTGATCGCACCGGCGGTGACGAGCCCGCCGACCATCCCGCCGGGCCCGAAGGCGGAGAGCGCACCGACGATCGCCGCTCCCCCGGCCAGCCCGGCGGGTGCGGCCAGGGCGAGCCCGATCGGTCCGGCGACCAGCACGGCCGCACCGATCCCGATGCCGACCCACAGCTTCCACTGATCGACCGGGTAGACGGCCTTGGACGCCGACTGCATGGCGATGTGCAGGTTCTCGCCGAGCCCGCCGCCGAGCCCCATCCAGACCGTCAGGTCGTGGAACGCCTGGCGACGTACGTCGTCGGGGACGTCGATCTCGTAGGGCCGCACCGGGTTGGCGGTCGCCAGCGCCACCAGGGCGAGGACGGCCTCCTCCTTGGAGAGCTGGGTCAGCGGCTTGGGCCGGGGCAGACTCTGGTCACTGGGAGCGTCCGGCGAGACGCGCAGGTCGAGGAGCTGCTGCGGGATGCGTACGTCATCGGTCCGGTAGTTCTCGATGAGGCGCTCGAGCACCTCGTGCTGGACGACGCGGAGGGCAGCGCCGAAGCGCTCCTGGGTGGCGCCCTTGAGGTGGTCGCGGACGAACTGGGCGTAGGCGAGCCACAGCGCCAGGCGCACCTCGAGGGAGTTCAGGGCGACGTCGGGGGTGCCCTCGACGACGGCGATCTCCTTGCCCAGGGAGCCGAACAGGCCGCGGCCGATCGCGGTGGCGACCGGCTTGGAGCGGAGGTAGGTCGTGGTGCGGTGGTCGAGGCCGAGGCCGACCTGGAGGTCGAGCGCCCACGGAAAGTGGCGCCAGATGCCGCGCAGGCCGGTGACCGCGTCGCCGTTGCTCCACACGTTGACCCACCAGCCGACGTGGTCGACCGGCGCCTTCATCTCCAGCCGGTCGGAGTCCTCGTGGAGGTTGGGGTGGGCGGCCGGGCTGCCGATCGTCACCAGGCCGGTGACCGTCAGCTTCGGCGGGAGCCGGCGGAGCAGGTCGATGGCGATGATCGAGCCGAGGCTGTGCCCGACGATGACGATCTCCCCCTGCTCGGGAAGCTCGTCGAGGACCATCCGCAGTGTACGGGCCCGGATCCCGGGCTTGGTCACGTAGTTGTGGGCCTGGCGGAGCACCCGCAGCACGATCGGCGCGAACGAGTCGGTGACCCCGACCGGCGAGGCGGGCACCGGCTCGCCGAGGATCGTCTCGAGCTCGGCGGTCGCGCGCTCGACCCGGCGGCGTACGATCCGCTGCTCCTCGGCGCTCAGCCTCGGGGCCGTGATGGGCGGGAGCTTGATGGTCCGGTCGCCGTCGTCGGTGCGGAGCACGTCGGGATACTTCGGCGCGATGACCTCGACCCCGTCGAGCCCGGGGTAGCCGACGTCCTGGAGCGCCTTGTCCAGCGCCCGGCGCCAGGCGTCGCGCGGGTCACCGTTGCCGACACCGTGAAGATAGAGAAGCGAGACCACTCCTGGATTCTCCCCCATGCCGGGCGGCGGACACGTCAGTCGTCGCCGTCGAGGCCCTGCTCGATCGCGTAGCGGGTGAGCTCGACCCGGTTGTGCATCTGCAGCTTGCGCAGGGTGTTCTGTACGTGGTTCTGGACCGTGCGGTGGGAGAGGACGAGCCGGTCGGCGATCTGGCGATAGCTCAGGCCCTTGGCGACGAGCTTGAGGATCTCGGTCTCGCGGTCGGTGAGGGTCGGCTTGTCGCCGCGCACCTCGGTGGCGGCGCTGTGCTGGAACTCGCCCAGGACCAGCCCGGCGAGGCCGGGGGTGAAGACCGGGTCGCCGGCGGCGACGCGCTCCACCGCATCCAGGAGCTCCTCGCGCGAGGCCGACTTGACCAGATAGCCCGTCGCGCCGGCCTTGACCGCGGCGAGGACGTCGTTCTGCTCGCCCGAGGCGGAGAGGATGAGGACCTTGGTCGCCGGATGGAGCGCGATCACCTCGGTGGTGACCTGGACGCCGTCGGGCTCGGGGATCTGCAGGTCGAGCACCACGACCTCCGGCCGGGTCGCGGCGAACCGGGTGATCGCCTCACGGCCGGTGCTGGCGGTGGCGACGACCTCGAACCCGGCGGTGGCCAGGTCGCGCTCGACCGCGTCACGCCACATCGGGTGGTCGTCGACGACCATCACCCTCGCGGCACTGTCAGTTCCCATTCCGTTCCCGTCCTTCCAGTGATGAGTTCGGCCGTGCCCCCGAGATCGAGGATCCGGCCACGGATCGAACCGACGATGCCGAGCCTTCCGTCCTGCTCCGCCTCCGCGACACGACCGTCGGGGATTCCCGGCCCCTCGTCGCGCACCGAGACCTCGACATGGTCGGGAAAGGCCTGCAGGAGCACCCAGGCACGGGCGTCCTCCCCGACATGACGGCGTACGTTGTCCAGGGCCGCACGGGTCGCGGCGACGATCTCCTCGGCAGGATGGGCGGGCATCTCGACGGCGGTCGCGGGTCCGGACACGGTCACGGTGCCGGTCTCGAGCTCCGCCAGAGCAGCTGCCAGATCGGTCATCCCGACCGCCGGCCCGCGGCCGGGCTGCTCACCGCGGATCAGCGTTCGGAGCTCTCGCTCCTGCTCCCCCGCCAGCCTGCCCAGCTCGGCGGCATCACCGCCCAGCTCGCCACCGCGACGCTGGACGAGGGCGAGGACCTGGAGCACCCCGTCGTGGACCGCCCGGGCGAGCCGCGCCCGCTCCTCCGCCCGCGCCGCCGCGCGCTGCGCCTCGTCGCGCTCGCGCGCCATCCGCTGCACCGACTCGCACATGTAGCCGACCACCGGGCCGCCGATGACCAGCAGGAACGCGTTGCCGTAGATCGACTGGTCGATCTCCTGACGGAGGCCGAGGTCGACGGCCGCCAGCGCGACGCCGGCCAGCAGACCGCCGATCCAGCGATAGTGGATCGCGCACGCGAGCAGCGCGCCGCTCACCCAGAACCCCGGCACGCTCGCCTGGAACCCCGGGCTCTTCACCAGCGGGGTCACGAGCAGGAGCCCGAGCGCGATCGCCAGGTCGGCGCCGACGAGCACCGCCGTGCGGCGGCTCGGTGCTGCGTACGCCCAGACGACGAAGGCGGTCCAGCCGATCATCACGAGCGCGCAGACCAGCGCGGCCACGGGCGAGACGAAGTTGCCGGCCCGGTAGATCGTCAGCCCGACGGCGTTGACGAGCACGACCACGCGCAGCACCGCGAGAGCCCGGAAGAGCCTGCTCTCGACCTCGATCGCCGCCGGCGACGTCCACGCACTCACAGTCCGAAGTGTGGCACCAACCTCGCGGCGTACGCCTTCGATATGAGTATCCGTGCGGATGCCGGCGGTGCGGCGCGAGATCCAGACTCGAACCGTGGAAAGACTGTGTACCCCCTACCGGATTCGAACCGGCGCTACCGCCGTGAAAGGGCGGGGTCCTGGGCCGCTAGACGAAGGGGGCCTGCCGGGACATCCTAGAGGCCTGCGTCCGGGGCCGCCAAAGCGAGGCCGTACGTCCGTCCGCGGGTCCCGATTCGGAACGTCGCGGTCGTTTCCGGTAATGTTTCACCTCGCTTGGGCAGGTAGCTCAGTTGGTACGAGCGATCGCCTGAAAAGTGATAGGTCGGCGGTTCGACCCCGCCCCTGCCCACAAGCAACAACCGGCTCCGACCAGCAGTTATCGGTCGGAGCCGGTTGTCATTTCGCCGCGCTGTCTCGTTGCTCTGCGTTTCCCGCACGCTCATCGGCGGAACTACGCAAGGATGGTTGGCTGTGAAGTACGCCGATCCTGGTCGCTGCCCCGACTGCCGGGAGGCCTTCGAGCCCGGCACCAGCCCCTGCCCGCACTGCGGGCTGCCGCTGGAGAACGCCGTCGCCCAAGAGCTCTACGGGACGCTGCTGCGAGCCGACGTACTCATGACCCGGCTGCGCTCCATCCGCGAGGAGGCGAGCCGGGCCGCGCGGCAGACCGTTCCGCCCACACCCGCCCCGATGCCGCTCGCGCCGCCGCCCTCGGCACCTCCGCAGATCCAGCCCGAGCCCGTCGCCGTGCCGCTCGCCGACCCGGCCGCGAGCGCCGTCGCCGGGGCGGCGGCGTTCCCCGGTGCTCCGGTCGCACGGCGTGCGCCGATCACGGTGCCGCTGATCCTGGTCGGTGTCGGCGTGCTGTTCCTGCTGGTCGCGGGGGTCGTCTTCCTCGCCGTCGCGTGGGCCGCGATGGGCGTCGGCGGGCGCACCACGATGCTGCTCGTCTTCACCGCGCTGTTCACGATCGGGGGCGCACTGCTGCTGCATCTCGAGCTGAGAGCCGGCACCGAAGGCGTCTGGACGCTGGCACTGGGACTGATCGCCCTCGACATAGCCGGGATGAAGTACGCCGGCTGGCTCGGTGGAGTCGACTGGGACCGTGGCTTCCTGGTCATCGTCGGGATAGCCGTCTTCCTCGCGGGCACCGCGATGTCCCTGGTCGGCGCGCGCACCGAGAAGCTCGACTCGGTGATCGGACCACAGGTGGCGGCCGCCGCCGGCGTACTCACCGCCCTCATCGGTCTCGAGCTCATCTCCGACCTCATCTGGTTCCCGCTGGTCGCAGCCGTGATCGCCCTCGTCGTGGTGATCGTGGCGAGCAAGACCGACCTGCAGGCGCTGACGATCGGTGCGATGGTCGTGATGGCGGGCTTCTGGCTGATGCTGATGGTCCGCGGTCTGGCCGACCCGGCGCTGACCGGATCCGAGCTGCTGCGCGGCGGCACCCTGCCGCTGCTGCTCGGCGCGGCCGCGGTGCTGACGATCGTGGCGCTGCTGTTCCCGCTGCCCAAGGACGCCAAGGTCGCGATGGTCGGGGTATCGCTCCTGATCGCGGCCTACACCTTCACCCAGCCCGCGCTCGACGACGGCGCGGTGACCCTGACCGTCGTGGCCGTGGTGGTCACGCTGATCGCCGCCGGGGCGCTCATGACGCTCCCCCGCCCGTGGCGCTGGTCGGCCGCCGCGTTGACGCCGTACGCCGTCGGCCTGGGCCTCACCGTCCTCGTCCTGGCGACCTCCGCCGCCGTCCGGCTCGCGGCGGTGCCCTGGACCGAGTCGGCGTTCTCGCCGGTCACCGGTCCGAAGCCGTTGCTGCCCGGTTGGCTGACGCTGCCGGCGATGCTCGCGATCCTCGCCCTCGGCACCGCCTGGTTCTACCGGTCCAACCCGCCTGCCTTCCGGAGCTACCGGGACACGGTCGGCTGGTTCATCTTCTCCGGCGGCGTCACCGGGTTCGCGATCACGGCCGCCTGCTACGCGGCGCCGCTGCTCGTCCCGGCCCTGCTGCTGCTCGGTGTCGCGGTCGCGCTGGCCTGGTGGGCGGAGCGCTGGCCACGGCTCCTCGCCGCCGGCATCTTCGGCCTGGTCGCGCTGGCCACCGCGCTGCCCAGCGACCTGCTGACCGTGGTCGTCGCGCTCGCTCTGGCAGGGGTGGCTGCGTACGCGGGTCAGGGTCTGGTCGGCCCCGACCGCGAGGTCACCGCCAGCTACTCGGTCGCGACGCTCACCCTCGGCCTGTGGTCGCTCGCGCCGCTGATCGACGTGGAGCGGCAGTGGGCCGCCTGCGCGATCGTCACGGTCCTCGGGCTGATCACGCTCTTCCGCTTCCGCGGCTCGGGCTGGTGGGCGGCCGTGGCGGGTGCCGCGATCTCGATCGGGATCGGCGCCGTCGACGTCACCTGGGCAGCGGTCATGCTGACCCTCGCCACCATCCTCGCCGCGGCGATCGGCCTGCACCACTGCCAGCCTCCCGCGCTGGCCGTCGCGGGCACCGTCGGCATCGGGGCGGCCACGGCCGCGGTCCTCTCCGGAGACGTGCCGGCTCTGGTCGTGACCGTCATCCTCACCGCCCTCGCCGTGCTCGTCGACCGGATGCAGTCCGGCACGACCAGGGAGGTCGCGACCGCCTACTGGATCCTCGCCCTGACCGCAGCCGTCTGGCAGGCGGCCCGGCTGGCCGACGTCGACCGCCCCTACACCGCGGTGGTGGTCGTCGTCGCGATGGGCGTCATCGTGCTGATCCGCCGCAGCCCGGCCATCGAGGCCGCGGCCGCCGCCGGGGCCGCCGTGTCGATCGGCCTGGGTGCCGTCGCCGACGGCTGGAGGGTGGACACCGACTGGCTGGCGATCCTGCTGCTGATCGCCGGGGTCATGTGCATCGCGACCATCCTGCGTCACGACCCGCAGCAGTCCGGACCGCGGCTGACGATCGCCGGCCTGCTCGGCCTGGGCTCGCTCGGCGCCGCCTTCGGCAACGAGCTGCTCGCGCTGATCGTGGCCGGGGTGCTCACCGCCGCGGCGATCGCGGTCGACCGTCTCTCCCCGGAGCACCAGACCAAGGCGGTCACCGCTCCCTACTGGGTCATCACGCTGACCGCGTTCTGCTGGATGTTCGCCGACCTCAACGACATCGCGAAGCCGCACGCCGCCGCGGGGATCATCGTCATCCTGACCGTCGTCACGATCTTCCGGGTGCTGCCCTCGGTCGAGATCGCCGCCGCGGTGGCCGCGGTCGTCACGATCGTCGTCGGCACGGTCAGCCTCGGTCCGACGATCGTGCTGACCCCGGACGGGCCGGTCGCGGTCGGGTCGCGTGGTGTCGACCTCCCCTGGCTGAGCATCCTGCTCGTCCTGGCCGCTGCCGGCGTCTCGGCGCACGCGATCGCCCGTGCCGAGCGCCGTTGGCTCGGCTGGGTCGGCCTCTCGCTGGCCACCATCGCGCTGTGGATCCGGCTGGTCGACACCTCGGTCGGGACCTGGGAGTCCTACACCCTGCCGCCCGCGATCGCGCTGATCGTCTTCGGGGTCGTCAGGCTGCGCCTCGACCGGGAGGTCGCCTCGCTGCCGGTCCTCGGACCCGGTGTCTTCCTGGCGCTGGTCCCGTCCGTCCCGGCGGCTCTCCAGGACCCGGTCTCGATGCGGACCGCGGTGCTCGGCATCGCGTGCCTGGCCTTCATCATCGGTGGCGCGTGGCTGCGCTGGGCCGCACCACTGATCGGTGGTGCCCTGGTCGCCTCCGTCCTGGCCCTGGCGCAGATGCCGTCGGCGGAGTCGCTGCAGCAGTGGTGGGTGCTCGGCGCGGCCGGGCTCCTGCTGCTCTTCCTCGGCATCACCTGGGAGGCGCGACTCCACGACCTGCGGCGGGCCACCGCCTACGTCCGGGGGCTGCGTTAGGGCGGCCCCCGCCCTTGGCCGGTGCTCGCGCGCCCGGAAGACTGGAGCCGATGTTCCCCGAATTCAAGATCGTACGTCGCCAGCGCCCCGTCACGATCGCGGTCGCGTCCACCAGCTCATCCCGGCCCGCGGCCAACGCCGCGATCGAGGCGGCCTGTGACGGCCCGGTCTCGCTGAGCTTCACCTCGGGTGGGGACGTGCTCACCGGGAGCTACGACGGGCGGCGGGTCTCCTTGGAGGTGACGACCGGGTCGCGGCGTACGTCCCACGCGAGCCGGCGCCACGGCCGGGCCGGCCGCGGGGTCGACCGGTTCGCACTGACCCTGACCGGGACGATGCTGACCGCGCTGACCTGTGCGGACGGCACCTGGGTGGCGAGGGCACGGGTCGACCTCTCCGAGGTCGGGATCGAGCCACGGGACGAGTCCTGGCTCGCCGGCCTGACCGCCGGTCACGAGGGTGCTGCCGAGGACGTGCGCACCGGCGCCTTCGGGCAGCTCGGCCTGCGCGACATCCGGGTCGTGACGTACGCCGACGGCTCGCCGTTCCACGAGGTCGACGGCAGCGTCCTGCTCACCGCCACGAGTGCCGGACCGGGCTTCTTCCCCACGGCGCACACCTCGGTGTGGGCGCTGGACCCGGTGACGTACGACCTCGTCCATCGGGGCGCGCTCTACTTCCGCCGGGACGGGCTGGTCTACGGCGACCATGCGACCCACCTCGTGCGCGAGGGGGACGAATGGCTGGTCGCGACGAGCACCTGGGCAGGCTTCAAGGCACCTGACAAGACGGACCCGAGCAAGCCGTGGAGCCCGGTCGGGGTCACCGTCGCACGCTCCCGCGAGGACCTGACCCGTGGCGAGCACGTCCTCGACGCCACGCCGCTCGCGCTGCCCACCGACGGGGTCGGGGTCTGGGACCCGCACCTCGTCCGCCGTGACGGCGAGTGGCTGGTCGGCTACGTGAGCGCGAAGAAGTACTTCGACTTCCATCCCATGCTCGCCAGCGGGCCGAGCCTGGACGCGCTCAGCCTGCGGGCAGCACGGACCGACCGCACGGCCACCGAAGGCACCACGCTTGTCCCGCTGGGCGGCACAGTCGTCGTCGGCGCCAGCGACGGACGCGACAACCCGCGTCGCGTCCGTGCTCGCTACCCGATCTTCGACCTGGACCTCAACGAGGTCGCAGAGCTCCGCTCGGCGTACGTCTCCAACCTTCCGTGGCCCACCCTGATCCCGCTCGGGGAGGAGTGGTTGCACGTCGCCTTCGACGGCACGCCTCACGGCGGCCGGCTAACCGGCTACGGCACTCACGGGGAGGTTGTCCTGAGCCGATCGACACCGGGTCGATCGGTCTGAGGGTGGCGTCGGCCAAGGCGTCACCGCTTTGGCCGACCGACCCTAGTCGCGCGAGGATCCCGCGTCGTAGTCCGACCAGTCGTCGTAGTCGTCCGGCTGCTGATCGGACTTCTGACTGGTGTCGTCATCACCGTGAAGTTCGCGCGCAAGGGCCCCGAAGTCCGTCTCATAGGTCCGGTACTTCAGGTCGCGTGCGACCTTCGTCTGCTTGGCTTTCGCTCGGCCGCGCCCCATAGGGTCCAGCCCCCTCGTCGCACTTGGCCGGGATAGTCCCGGGCTGTTCACAGGTTTCTCGTAGAGACAACGCTACCGGTTCATCCCAAGAATCCGCACGCCGGGGTGTCGAAAATCCGTTCGCTGGGAGCGAATGTTACCGAGGTCACACGATTCCGGGCCTGGTGACTCGTCATCCCGCGTTCACCTCGGGGACAGATTGAGGGGCCGGACGGTTGTCCCGCCGCACATAGCCTCCCTTCCGATTCTTGGGAGACCTGACAAAAACGCGTCTTGAACGGAAATGCAGTGACCGAACTGAGCGACATCCAGACCGACACCGCCTGTCCTTCGTGCAGCGACCACGGTGCGCCCGCCGTCACGAACGGCCGCCGCACCATGCTGTCCCTGCTTCCTATGGCCGGCCACACGCGCGGCAAGCGCAGCGCCGTGACCTGTGCCCTCAAGTGCGACAGCGCTTGTGCCAAGCCGGCGCCGAACACCTCCGACAACGGCTACTTCCGTGACATCGCCGGCAAGGCCCTCAGCCGCCGTCACGCGCTCGGTCTCGCCGGCGCGGGCGCCGTCGCCCTCGCGGTCGGCAGCAGCGGCCTGGCCGCCGCTGCCAGCCCCCTCGAGGCGGCTCTCGCGGGACGAGGCCACGGCGGGCGTACGAACCTCCCGTTCAAGCCGATCACCCCGGTCGCGGCCACCGAGGACACCTTCGTGGTGCCGCAGGGCTACACCTGGGAGCCGATCATCCGCTGGGGCGACCCGATCCTGCCCGGCGGCGTCCCGTTCGACGTCAACAACCAGACCGCCGAGAAGCAGGCGCTCGCCTGGGGCTACAACAACGACTACACCGACGTCATCGTGACCAACAAGGCCGGCACCAAGGCCCTGCTGTGCTGCAACAACGAGTACGTCAACGCCAACATCATGTTCCCGCCGGGCCTCGACGCCACCGAGCAGCTCAAGATCGCGATGGCCGCCCACGGCTTCGGGATCGTCGAGCTCGAGCGCTCCGCGCCGGGCGAGAAGTGGACGTACGTCCCCTCCGCTCCGAAGAACCGGCGCATCACCGCCTCCACGCCGTTCAAGATCACCGGGCCCGCAGCCGGCAGCGACCTGCTCAAGACCGCTGCTGACCCGACCGGCACGGTGGCGCTCGGCACCATCGGAAACTGCTCTGGTGGCACCACGCCGTGGGGCACGATCCTGTCGGGCGAGGAGAACTTCAACGGCTACTTCCGCGCCACCGGCACCTCGGACCAGGAGAAGCGCTACGGCCTGGCCGACAAGGCCTCGACCTACGGCTGGGAGGCCATCGAGCCGCGCTTCGACGCGCGCTCGGCCGACTACGCCAACGAGCCGAACCGGTTCGGCTACATCGTCGAGATCGACCCGACCGACCCGACCTCGACGCCGCGCAAGCACACCATGCTCGGCCGCCTCAAGCACGAGGGCGCGAACGTCGTCATCGCCAAGAACGGCAAGGTCGTGGCCTACACCGGCGACGACGAGCGCTTCGACTACCTCTACAAGTTCGTCTCCAAGGGGACGTACAGCCCCAGCAACCGGGCCAAGAACCTCCAGCTGCTGACCGAGGGAAGCCTCTACGTCGCCCGCTTCCACGGCGACTCCCCCGCGGCCGAGATCGACGGCACCGGGACGCTGCCGAGCGACGGGAAGTTCGACGGCTACGGCCAGTGGATCCCGCTCGTGGTCAACGGCCGCAGCAAGGTCTCCGGGATGAGCGTCGAGGAGGTCCTCGTCTACACGCGTCTGGCCGCCGACAAGGCCGGCGCCACCAAGATGGACCGCTGCGAGGACGTCCAGCCCTCGCCGAAGACCGGCAAGGTGTACGTCGCCTGCACCAACAACTCCCAGCGCGGCACCACGGGCAAGGCCCCGGCCGACGAGCCCAACCCGCGCAACACCAACCGCGACGGTCACGTCATCGAGATCACCGAGGACGACGGCGACCACACCTCGCGCGTCTTCCGGTGGAACCTCGTGATCGTCGCCGGTGACCCGGCGACCAACGCGTCCACGTACTTCGCGGGCTACCCGAAGGACAAGGTCTCGCCGATCTCCTGCCCGGACAACCTGGCCTTCGACTCCCAGGGCAACCTGTGGATCTCCACCGACGGCCAGCCGAGCTCGATCCAGAAGAACGACGGGCTGTTCAAGGTCCCGCTCGAGGGCCCCGAGCGCGGCCACGTCCAGCAGTTCCTCGCCGTCCCCCGCGACGCCGAGACCTGCGGCCCGGTCATCCACGACCGCGACGGCTCGGTGTTCGTCGCCGTCCAGCACCCGGGCGAGGAGGGGACCTGGGAGGCTCCGAACTCCCGCTTCCCCGACTACGTCGAGGGCACTGCCGGTGAGGGCGAGTTCGCCGGCCCGCGGCCGTCCGTGGTGCAGGTGCGCAAGAAGTAGTCCGCCGGTCGAGCCGCCGGAGCCGTTAGGCGAAGGCGTGTCGAGACCAACACAGTCGCATACGAACTGCGTTGGTCTCGACACCGGCTCGCTGGCGCTCGCCGGGCTCGACCAGCGAGGCTGGTCACCAGCCCGCGTACGCCCCGGTGAGCTGGACCTTGCCGCCGGGACTCGCGGTGACCTCACCGGCGGCCCAGGCGCGGATGTCGTAGCCGGCGAGGATGCGGACGGCCTCGTCGACGTCCTCGGGATCGATCAGCGCGACCATGCCGACGCCGCAGTTGAGGGTCATCTCCAGGTCCTCCAGGGCGACGTCGCCGGTGCGGCGGACGAGGTCGAAGACCGGTGCCGGGGTCCAGGTGGTGCGGTCGATGCGCGCGGAGAGCTCCGCGGGCATGACCCGCTCCAGGTTGGCGGCGAGGCCGCCGCCGGTGACGTGGGACATGGCGTGGGTCCGGGTGCCACGGGCCAGCTCGAGGCAGGCCTTGGCGTAGACGCGGGTCGGGGTGAGGAGCTCCTCACCGAGCGTGCGGCCGAACTCGGAGACCTGCGCGTCGAGCGTGTAGGCGCCGGAGTTGAGCAGCACGTGGCGTACGAGGGAGTAGCCGTTGGAGTGCAGGCCGGAGGCCTCCATCGCGAGGACGACGTCGCCCGCCTTCACCCGGTTCGCACCGAGCAGGTTGTCGGCCTCGACGACGCCCGTGGCCGCGCCGGCCACGTCGTACTCGTCGGCGGCCAGCAGCCCCGGGTGCTCGGCGGTCTCGCCGCCGACCAGCGCGCAGCCGGCCTCGACACAGGCCTCCGCGATGCCCTTGACGATCGCGGCGACCCGCTCCGGGATGACCTTCCCGGTGGCGATGTAGTCGGTCATGAACAGCGGCTCGGCGCCGCAGACGACGAGGTCGTCGACGACCATGCCGACCAGGTCGAAGCCGATCGTGTCGTGCTTGTCCAGCGCCTGCGCGATCGCGACCTTGGTGCCGACGCCGTCGGTGGAGGTGGCCAGCAGCGGGCGCTCGTAACCCTTGAGGGCGGAGGCGTCGAAGAGACCGGCGAAGCCGCCGACCCCGCCGAGCACCTCGGGCCGACGGGACTTCTCGATCCAGACCTTCATCAGATCCACGGCGCGGTCACCGGCATGGATGTCGACACCTGCTGCGGCGTACGCGTTCTGGCTCTGGGTCACGTCAAGATCTCCGATCACGGGTTGTTCAGGACCGGCAGGGCCTTGCCCTCGGTCGGGGACTGCAGCGAGACCTCGAGGAGGTGCTTGCCGAGCATGCTCTCGTCGGGCAGCTCTACGGGGTATTCGCCGGTGAAACAGGCCGTGCAGAGCGCGCTGCGCTCCTGCCGGGTCGCCGAGATCATCCCGTCGAGGGAGATGTATCCGAGCGAGTCCGCGCCGACCGAGGCGGCGATCTCGTCGACGGAGAGGCCGTTGGCGATCAGCTCGGCGCGGGTGGCGAAGTCGATGCCGTAGAAGCACGGCCACTTCACGGGCGGGCTCGAGATCCGCACGTGGACCTCCAGGGCGCCGGCCTCGCGCAGCATCCGCACCTGGGCACGCTGGGTGTTGCCGCGGACGATCGAGTCGTCGACCACGACGACCTTCTTGCCGCGCACCATGTGCTCAAGGACGTTCAGCTTGAGCCGGATGCCGAGCTGGCGCAGGGTCTGGGAGGGCTGGATGAAGGTGCGCCCCACGTAGCCGTTCTTCACGAACGCCTGCCCGAACGGCAGGCCGCTCTCCAGGGCGTAGCCGGTCGCGGCCGGGATGCCGGACTCGGGCACCGGGATGACCAGGTCGGCGTCGACCGGGAACTCCCGGGCCAGCTCACGGCCCATCTCGACGCGGGACTCGTGGACGTTGCGGCCGGCGATGTTGGCGTCGGGGCGGGCCAGGTAGACGTACTCGAAGACGCAGCCCTTGCGGTCGGTCTCGGCGAACCGCACCGAGCGGAGACCGGACTCGTCGATGATGATCATCTCGCCGGGCTCGACCTCACGGACCACGCTCGCGCCGACGGTGGCCAGGGCGGCGTCCTCGGACGCGATCACCCAGCCGCGGTCGAGACGGCCCAGCACCAGCGGGCGGATCCCCTGCGGGTCACGCGCGGCGAAGAGGGTGTCCTCGTTCATCCACACCAGCGAGAAGGCGCCGCGGATCGTCGGCAGCACCTCCAGCGCGCGCGCCTCCAGCGAGGAGTCGGGGTGGTAGGCGAGCAGCTCGGTCAGCAGCGAGGTGTCGTTGGTCGAGACCGGGGCGTGGCGGCCCTCGGAGTGCTCGGGCAGCGCCTCGACGGCCGTACGCATCTCGGCGACGTTGATCAGGTTGCCGTTGTGGCCCAGCGCGACGGAGCCGTCCGGCGTGGGCTTGAAGATCGGCTGCGCGTTCTCCCACACCGAGGCACCGGTGGTGGAGTAGCGGGCGTGGCCGATGGCGACGTGGCCCTTGAGCGACTCGAGGGTCGGCTCGTCGAAGACCTGCGAGACCAGGCCCATGTCCTTGTAGACGAGGATCTGGCGTCCGTTGCTGACCGCGATGCCCGCCGACTCCTGGCCACGGTGCTGCAGCGCGTACAGGCCGAAGTACGTCAGCTTCGCGACGTCCTCGCCCGGCGCCCACACACCGAAGACCCCGCAGTGGTCCTGAGGACCCTGGTCGTGGGGGTCGAGGGCGGCGGTGAGCCGGCCGTCGCCACCCTTGCGTCGGGACACGTGCCTACCTGAGCTGGTGAGGTTGACCACGGCATCGAGTGTAAGGCCGCACTCTGGGGATCAACGAACCCTTGACCGTCCTGTAAGAGTGGTCACATGAACGTCTCGGGATCATGATTGCAAAGAACTCTCCACGTCTGCCCTACCGCCCGGGACGGTCTTCCCGGATAATCGCCCCGATGACTTCTTCAGCGCCCCCGCCCGCCGGTGGTCACCGACTGACGGTGCCACCGGGCTTCGCCCCACCACCGTTGGGCGGGAAACGCGCCAGGAGCGACCTCACCACGACGATGACGACGATCACCACCGATCTCGCCGAGCTCGGGGGGCTGCTCACCCCTGGTGAGGATCTCTCCGACCTTCAGCTGATCGCCGACAGCCTGACCGCGCTGGCGGGCTTCGAGATGGCCACCATCAGCGTCGCCCGTGCCGATGGCCACCTCCACATGGTGGTGGTCTCCGGACAGGAGTCCGCGCGCGCCGACCTGCTGGGCACCGTCACCCCGATCGAGCGGCTCGAGGCCGAGCTCGCCCGCGCCGACGACTGGGGCATCTTCAAGTTCGTGCCCGCGGAGCGGCTAGACCCGACCGCGGACGTCTACGGCTGGATCCCGTCGATGAAGCCGATCAACGCTGCCGGCGCCTGGAACCCGCTCGACCTGCTGGTCGCACCGCTGCGCGATGACGCCGGCAAGCTCCGCGGGACCCTGATCGTCGACGTACCGACCGACGGGCTGCGCCCCAACCGGGAGAAGCGCGCCGTGCTCGGTCGCCACGCGGTGCAGGCGCAGCGCGCGATCCTGCTCGCCCTGGAGCGCGAGGAGCTCTCCGAGCAGGTACGCCTCGCGGAGGCCGCCCGCGACGTGATCCGCCGCGCCGGGCGCGAGCTCGACCCCGACGAGATCCTCAACTCGCTGAGCACCGGGCTGGTCGACGTCCTCGACCTGACCGACTTCTGGCTCCACATGTCCAAGCCAGGTGGCCGGGGCATCCGCACCAAGGTCTACCGCGAGGACTTCAAGCTCCCGATCGGCGACCTGACCAGCCCGTTCATGGTCGACTACGGGCAATACCTGTGGGACCAGCGCAGCATCACCGTCCAGACCCCTGATGGCGCCGAGCGACTGCCCCACCCCGACCCGGAGGCGCAGCAGCGGATCACCGAGTGGATACGTCACTACAAGGTCGGCTCGATCGTCGGGGTCCCGATCGGCTCCGGCCAGACGTGGTACGGCGCGATGCTCCTCGGCCGTGGTCCCGACAAGCCGCACTGGAGCGAGCTCGAGCTGATCACCGCTGCCGACCTAGGCCGCGACTTCGGCCGTGTGGTCCACAACTCCCGGGCCTACCTGCGTCAGAAGGCGGCGGTCGACTCCCTGCGTGAGCTCGAGGCCCACAAGAGCCGGCTGATCGCGACGGTCGCCCACGAGCTGAAGAACCCTCTGTCCGCGTTCCGGTGGAACATCGAGTCGCTGCCCTACGCGGAGTCCGAGGAGGAGTACGCCGAGGTGCTGACCGCGCTCACGCGCAACCGCGACCGCACCGAGAAGATCGTGGCCGACCTTGCGATGCTGTCGAAGGTCTCCGACCCCGACCACCTTCCGGCGACGGTGCCGATCCAGGTCGCGCGCGTGCTCGAGGAGATCTACAGCCAGCTCAGCGCCGAGATGCCCACCAGCGACGCCCACGAGCTCGTCTTCGAGATGCCCCCCGACGACGTCCATGTGAGCCTGGCTCCGGGCGATCTGGACCGGGTGGTGATCAACCTGGTGACCAACGCGATCAAATACAGCCCCGAGGGCGGTCAGGTCATCGTGAGCACGCGCACCAGCCCCGGCTGGTTCGAGCTCCGGGTGACCGACCACGGCCTCGGGATCTCCCCGGAGGACCAGGACCGCCTCTTCACCGAGTTCTTCCGTTCGACGAACCCGACAGCGCTCAAACAGCCCGGCACCGGCCTCGGTCTGACCATCGTGTCGCGGATCGTCAGCCGTCGTGGCGGACTGATATCGGTCGACTCCACCCCTGGCGTGGGAAGCACATTCCGTGTGACGCTGCCCATTGTTTAACCTTACGCCCCGGGAACGGGTTGCATTTTCATCTCGGCGGAGAACTCATGACCAGTACGCCCTCAGAGGGTCCGGACGTGCCAGACGGCGCCTCCGAGGCGTACCCGACCCCGGACCCCGGTCTGCAGCTGATCGCGGAGGGCGTCACCGAGCTCGTCGGCTTCGGCGCCGCGGTCATCAACATCCGGCGAGGTGACGAGTTCGAGATAGTCGCCGCGTACGGTGACGAGACCGGCCACACGGTCGAGGGCGAGATGACCGTCGCCGAGATGCTCGGCACCAGGTTTCCGGTCTCGGTCGTCACCGACCTGCTGGACATGTCCGAGGACTGGGGCGACATCAAGTTCGTCCCGCATGAGAAGAACACCATCGGCGAGGCGGAGGGCTACTGGGTCCCCGACACCGACGAGGACATCCTGAAGGACCCGCAGGACTGGCACCAGCTCGACGAGCTCCTGGCTCCGTTCTACGACGAGAACGGCGAGCTCGTCGGCGTACTCTCGATCGACCGCCCGACCAACGGCCGCAGGCCCGGCCGGCGGCAGCAGCGGATCCTCAACCGGTTCGCCCGCCAGGCCCGGCGGGCGGTGCTGCTGACGCTGCAGCGCGAATACCTCGAGGAGCGGGCCAACAACCTGCTCGAGGCCCAGAGCTTCCTGCGCGAGGCCAACTCCCAGCTCGGTCTCACCGGGGTGCTCGAGGCCACCCAGGAGGCGATGAGCCGAGGTCTCGACGCCGACGGTCTCTACGTGCAGGCCCAGGACGGGGAGGGCGGGTCCGTGGTCTACTCCTCCCCCGGGCTCGGCTGGAACGCCGGCGACAGCAACAACGTCGCCGCCGGGCAGGCCTACCAGGCCCACCAGGCCACCCGGCTGTGGAACGAGGGCCAGCACGCCATCGTCAACCGCGACCTGCTTCTCCATGCTCAGCACCACGGTGATGCCGAGCGGAGGAAGTTCGCCCGGATCGGCATCGAGTTCCTCGACGCGGTCGGGGCCGACTCGCTCCTGGTCGTGCCGATCGGCGTGGAGACGACGGCGCTGGGTCACCTCGTGCTGGTGCGCGGCGCCGGCCGCCCCCTCTGGACCGACGCCGAGGGACGCCTCGCGATGGAGTTCGGACGCGACTTCGGTCGCATCGTGCTGACCTCCAACGCCTACACCCAGGAGCGCGACCTCGCCCAGCGGCTCGCCACGGCCGACAAGGTGCACAGCCGGCTCATCGAGTCCGTCGCGCAGGAGCTGCACAACCCGCTCACCGCCCTCACCACGGGCATCGACGCCCTGCGCCACGAGGACCGCGGCTCGACCACCTGGTTCCAGCAGGTCGGCAACCTGATCAGCCGGTCCGACCAGCTGGTCGCGATGGTCGACGACCTGCTCCTGTTCTCCCGCTTCTCCGACCCCGCCTCGCGGCCGACCCTGACCTACGTCGATCTGGCACCTCTGCTGCGCGAGATCTTCGAGCAGAGGACGTACGAGTCGGAGAAGCGTGGCATCGAGGTGAGCCTCGATGTGCCCTCCCACAGCGTCGAGGTGCTGTGCGACCGCAGCGAGATCAAGGCGGCGGTCCTGCGCCTGGTCGACAACGCCCTGGTCTACACGCACCGTGGCGGCCACGTACGCCTCTACATCGTGGAGAGCGCGAGCGAGGCGGCGATCTCGGTGACCGACAACGGCGTCGGCATCCCCGCGGCCGAGCAGCTGCAGGTCTTCACCGAGTTCTACCGCGGGACCAGCCAGGCGATCGGCGGCCGGAAGGGCGTCGGGCTCGGGCTCAGCATCGTCGACCGGGTCGCGCGCCGCCACGACGGCCGGGTCACGCTGCGCTCGGAGCCCGGCACCGGCACCCGCGTGTCGCTGGTCCTTCCGTTGGCCAACGGCGCGACCTCGTTCGGTTAACCGAACGTCACAATTTGGGTCGAGACGGCCGTCTACGCCTGCACAAGGCGTGCGTTTCGTGCAACACTCCGTGGTGCCCAGGTCCTCAGGACTGCCACGCCGTTGCAACATCCGCCCTGACCGACCTACCTGAGAGCAAGGATGCCCCCACCACAGTCAGTCGATGCCCTCGACGTGCCATCGAGCACGCCGGGCAAGACGTCGCTGCCGGTGGTCGACCCTGCTCTCCAGATGATCGCCGAGGGCATCTGCGAGCTGCTCGGCTTCGGCATCGCCGCGATCAACGTGGTCCGCGGCGACCAGGTCGAGATGGTCGCCATCCACGGCTTCACCAGCGGCCTCAACGCAGCACACGGGCGGCGGGAGACCGCTGAGGAGGTCCTCGGTGCCCGATGGCCGCTCTCGGAGGTGGAGGTCAACCTCTCCCGCGGCGAGAACTGGGGCGCCTGGCGGTTCATTCCCCATGACCGGGTGAACCTTCACGAGGGCAGCTGGGTCTCCACCACCAACATGATCGACGCCCCCGACGCCTGGCACCCCCACGACATGCTGCTCGCACCGATCTACGGCGACGACGGCTCCCTCCAGGGTTGCCTCTCGATCGACATGCCGGTCAGTGGTCGCCGGCCCGACTTCACGCAGCGCCGGGTGCTCAACCGGTTCGCGAAGCGCGCCCGGCGGGTGGTGCTCGGCTACCTCGAGCGCGAGCGGCTCTACGAGCGCGCCGCGAACCTGGAGACCGCGAAGGAGTTCCTGCGCGACGCCAGCTCCAAGCTCAGCCTCGCCGACGTGCTCGACACCAGCCACGACGCGCTGATCCGCGGCCTGGGTGCCGACGGCATCTGGATGGCGACCAAGGGCCCCCACCGGGAGATGATCGTGCACGCCACCCCGGGCCTCAACTGGGACCCGGATCCCGGCCTGGCCGCGCTCACCTCGCGCAACACCTCCCGCTACTGGGCGGAGGGCACCTACTCGATCATGTGCCGCGATCGGATCAACAACTCCGCGGAGTGGAACGAGCAGGCCGCGGTGGCCGACAAGTTCTTCGAGACCCTGGGGGCGGAGAGCGCTCTGGTGGTGCCGGTCGGCGCCGACCACGAATGGCTGGGCCACATCGTCCTGCTCCGCTCGCCCGGGCGGCCCATCTGGACCGACGCCGAGGGCCGGCTGGCGATGGAGCTGGGCCGTGACTTCGGGCGCATCGTGCTCACCGCCAACGCCTACACCCAGGAGCGAGACCTCGCCCGCCAGCTCGCCGACGCCGACCGCGAGCGCAACCAGCTGATCGAGGCCGTCGCCCGTGAGCTCCGGATCCCGGTCAACGCGCTGGGCACGTCGCTCAACGCGCTGAGCGCCGAGCAGCCGAACACGCTGCCGTGGATCGTCCAGGTCGAGACGCTCACCGTACGCAGCGCCCAGATCGAGGGCATCGTCAGCGACCTCCTGCTGCTCTCCCGGATCCGCGACCCAGCGAACGCGCCCGGCGAGACCACGATCGAGGTCTCCGAGATGCTCGACGACGTGCTCGACGAGCTCGATCCCGAGGCCGCGCAGAAGGACATCGAGTGTGTCCTGACGACACCGACCGGTCCTGCGTACGTCGTCGGTGACCCGCGCGAGCTGCGGGCAGCCTTCCTCCACCTGGTGAAGAACGCCCTGACCTACAGCTACCGGGGCTCACGGGTGCAGGTGATGCTCTACAGCGCCGGCAACGAGGTCACGATCATCGTCGCCGACACCGGAGTCGGCATCGCCGCCGAGGAGCTGTCCGAGGTCTACAAGCCGTTCTTCCGAGGCACCAACTCGGCGCTCGGTGGTTCGCGCGGAGCTGGGCTCGGACTGACCCTGGTCGACCAGATCGTCACCCGCCACCACGGGGCGCTCGAGATCGCCTCACCCCCAGGTGCGGGCACCCAGGTGGCAGTGACGCTGTTCGGCGTCTAGACGCCCAGCTTCTGGAGCAGCAGCGCCTCGGCGACGACGACCTTCTTGAACTCGGCGAGGTGCAGACCCTCGTTGGCACCGTGGGCCCGGGTGTCCGGGTCCTCGACGCCCGTGACCAGCACGCTGGCCTGCGGGAACGCCTCGAGGAACTCGGCGATGAACGGGATCGAGCCGCCCACACCCATGTCGATCGGAGCGGTGCCGTCCCAGGCCTCGGTGAAGGCGGCGCGGGCCGCGTCGTAGGCCGGACCGGTGGCGTCCAGGGCGATCGGCTCGCCGGTGTCGACGACCTTGGTGGTCAGCTCGGCGCCCCACGGGACGTGCTTCTCCAGGTGCTGGGTGAGCGCGGCGACGGCGTTCTCGCCGGAGTCGCCGGGGGCGATCCGGATGGTGACCTTGGCGCGCGCGCTCGGGGACAGCGTGTTGGAGGCGCCGTCGACCTTGGGGGCGTCCAGGCCGGTGATGGTGATCGCCGGCTGCGTCCACATCCGCTCGACGGCGCTGCCCTTGCCGACCCACTGCAGGCCGGCGATGGCCCCGGACTCGGCACGGAGCCGCTCCTCGGGGTAGTCGACGTCGGCCGCCGGGCCGGAGACGAGCCCCTCGACCGCGGGAGCGCCATCCTCGTCCCAGAGGGTGTTGAGGAGGCGTACGAGAGCCATGATCGCGTCGGGAGCCAGACCGCCCCACATGCCGGAGTGGACCGCGTGGCCCAGGGTGCGGAGCTCGACGTCGACGCGGATGAGACCGCGCAGCGACGTGGTCAGCGCCGGGACGCCGATGTCCCAGTTGCCGGAGTCGGCGATGACGATGACGTCGGCCTTCAGCTTGTCCTGGTACTTCCCGAGCAGCTCGGGCAGGGTCGCGGAGGCGACCTCCTCCTCGCCCTCGATGAAGAGGCGGACGGTGACGGGCAGTTCGTCGCCGAGGGCGCGGATCGCGCCGATGTGGGCAGCGATGCCCGCCTTGTCGTCGGCCGCACCGCGCCCGTAGAGGCGGTCGCCGACCTCGGTCGGCTCGAACGGCGGGGTGTCCCAGTCGGCGTGGTCGTTCTCGGGCTGGACGTCGTGGTGGGCGTAGAGCAGCACCGTCGGGGCGCCCTCGGGACCCTTCTTCTCACCGACGATCGCCGGCGGGGCGCCGTCGAAGGCGCGCACGATCTCCACCTCGAAGCCCTCGGCCGCGAAGAGGTCCCGCGTCTTCTCCGCGCTCTTCTCGACCTCGCTCAGGCGCTCCGGATCGGCGCTCACGGACTCGATCCGCACCAGGTCCTCGAGGTCCTTGCGGATCCCGGGGAAGAGCTCGTCTACACGGGTCTTGATGTCTTCGGTGGAGAGGGTCATAGGGTGAGATTACAAGTAGGCCGTCGCCGCTCAGGTTCGCGGTCCGGTGGCGTTCCGGTGCGTAGCCGGCAAGGCGGAGGAGGGAGGCGGCCCGGTGTTGGCCGTCTACCGACGACAACGCCGCCGGGTGCGTGCCGGGGCGTCGCCGGGGCCGAACCTCAGTGGCGACGGCCTACAGGGGCAGGTAGGGCGACAGGTCGGTGCGTTCGCCCGAGGCCCTGACATGGGCCTGGTCGACGGCCTCGGACCAGGTCATCTGCCCGGTGGCGAGGGCGATCCAGGTGAGCGCATCGGTCTCGATCACCGCCGGCGGGGTGCCCCGGGTGTGGCGGACGCCTTCGACGCACTGCACCGCGGCGTACGGCGGGACGCGCACCTCGACGCTCCTGCCCGGAGCACGCTGCTCGAGCACGGCGAGGAAGTGCTTGGTGAGGAGCCGTAGATCGGCCTTGGCGGACTCCCCGGCGCGTACGCGACCGAGAGCATCGGCCACGTCGGCGGCGGCCGCGGGCTTGAGTCGGGCTGGCACGCCGACAGCCTAGAGGTTCCCCTTTCTGTGGCGGTTGCCCGCGGCGGCGGCGCGTGACCACTACGCTCCGTGACGTGGGACTGGAGAGACTCGAGTCGGCGATGGTGTTGACGACCGTCGAGACCCTGCGCGGGCGGATCGCGGCGCGCTTCCCCGACCGTGGTCTGGTGAAGGTCGCCGAGGAGCTGGCCGGCCTGATCCGGGAGTCCTCCGGCGTCGGGGACCGGCTCCGGCGGCGGCTCGGCTGGACCCGCGTTGTCTCTCGTACGCTGATCGTGGCCGTCCTCGCGCTGACCCTGGTCGCCATCGTCTGGGCCCTCGCGACGGCGTTCGCCGACGAGACGCTCACCGGCGTCCAGTGGCTGCCGCTGATGGAGAGCACGGTCAACGACCTCATCTTCGCCGCGGTCGCGATCTTCTTCCTCTACACGATCCCGGAGCGGCTGCTGCGGTCGCGAGCGCTGAAGCTGCTCCACCGGCTGCGCTCGCTGGCCCACATCATCGACATGCACCAGCTCACCAAGGACCCCGAGCGGCTGCGTACGGGGTTCAAGGAGACCTCGGCCAGCGTCAAGCTCACCCTCGACGCCGACGAGCTGATCCACTACCTGGAGTACTGCTCCGAGCTGCTCAGCCTCGTCGGCAAGACCGCCGCGCTGTGCGCCGAGGACTCCCAGGACAACGTCGTGCTCGACACCGTCAGCACCGTCGAGGGCCTCACCGTCGACCTCTCCCGCAAGATCTGGCAGAAGATCCAGGTCGTGGGCGAGCTGCGCGAGGAGCAGTCGTCGACCTCTGCCTAGTCTCGGGTCCATGAGCTCACGGACGGACTGGTCGATCCTCGCGGTCGAGGCGGGCTCCGGGGAGGTGCTCATCGAGTCCGACCCGGATCTGCTGCTGCCGACCGCCAGCGTCGGCAAGCTCTTCCTGCTGCACCACCTCGCGGAGCTGCTCGACGCGGACCCGTCCCTCGGTCAGCTGATGCTGCGCAAGGACAGCGTCGACCCGGTGGCCGACAGCGGGCTGTGGCAGCACCTCGACGCGCCCGCGCTGACCCTGACCGACTGCGCCCGGCTGGTCGGCGCGGTCTCGGACAACCTGGCCACCAACGTGCTCCTCGGCCACGTCGGTCTCGCCCCGGTCCAGGCGGTCGCCTCGCGGCTCGCCCCGGGCGGGTCGATGCTGAACGACTCGGTCCGGGACGTACGGACGCCGGACGACCCGCCGACGCTCTCGGTCGGCTGCGCCGCCGACTGGGTCTCCTACTTCCGTACGCCGCACCCCACCGTCCTGTCCTGGCTGGCGCCGTCCGCCGACCTGTCGATGGTCTCCTCCGCCTTCGGCCTGGACCCGCTGGCCCACACCAACCCCGACAACGGCCTCCAGGTGTGGAGCAAGACCGGCACCGACGACGGCGTCCGCGCCGAGGTCGGGCTGCTCGACGTGGCCGGCCGGCGGGCGGCGTACGCGGTCATCTGCCGTTTCGAGGGCGAGGTCGTCCCGGTGCTTGGTCAGATGCGCGCCTACGGCACGCTGCTCCTGGATGCGTTGCAGGACGGCTACCATCCAGATTCCGGTCCGGCTCAGTAGGAGAACACCTTGTTCAGCATCGACCTCGGGAACGGCGCGGAGATGGTCCTGCGCGACCGATCGACCGACTTCGCCGTCCACAAGCTCATCAACGCCAACCTCGACCACCTGCGCGAGTGGGAGCCGTGGGCGCACGCCGACCAGTCGATGATCAGCATCTCCAGCTTCGGCACCTACCTGCTGACCCAGTGGGTCAAGGGCGAGGCGATCCCGTGCGTCATCCGCCAGGACGGTCAGGTGGCCGGCGCCACGACCGCGCGGATCAACCTCTACGAGAAGTCGGCCACGATCGGCTACTGGCTGGGCGAGGCCTACGAGGGCCGCGGCCTGGTCACCCGGGCCGTCTCGGCGCTGCTCGACACGCTCTTCAACGAGTACGACATCGCCCGGGCGATCATCGACACCTCGGTCCACAACAAGCGCAGCCGTGCGGTCGCCGAGCGGCTCGGGTTCACCCACGAGGGCACCATGCGCGGCGCGCAGGCCTACCCGGGCGAACGCCGGGACCTGGTGGTCTACGGGCTCCTGCGCGAGGAGTGGCTAACCCGAAACGCCTGAACGGACGAACCGCTCTCCCGCCTGCCTGACCAGCTCGGCCAGCTCGGCCGGCTGCTCGACCGTGAACTCGGCCTCGACCCCGGCGAGGATCATCATCGGCCAGCCCAGGTCGTCGGCCTGCATCCGCAGCCGGCAGCCGCCCTCGGCTGCCTCGACCTCGCCCCAGCGCCCCACCCGCCGCGCGACCACGTCGGGCTCGACGTGGATCAGGACACAGATGTCGTAGGTCGCGGCCCGGGAGCGGATCCCCGCCTGCACGTAGGAGGCCGCGTCGCCTCCGGGGATCTCCCGCGGACGGAAGGTCTGGCCGGTGGTCGTCGGGTCGCTGATCCGGTCGACCCGGAAGGAGCGCCAGTCGTGGCGGACCCGGTCGTAGGCGAGGAGATACCAGCGGTTGCCGAGCGTGACCAGCCGGTGCGGCTCGACGCGGCGCTGGGTCGGCTCGGCCTCGGGCGCCTGATAGGTGAACGTGAGCGCCTCGTCGTCGCGACAGGCCTGCGCCAGGACGCCGAGCACACCGGCGTCCAGCGGCACCCGGCCGCCCCACGGGAGGGAGTCGGTCTGCGAGGTCACCGCGTCCATCCGCCGGCGCAGCCGGGGCGGCATCAGCGCGACGACCTTCCCCAGCGCCTGGGCGGAGGTGTCGCCCATCCCGGCGACCAGGCCGGCCGCGGCCGTGCGCAGCCCGACCGCGATCGCCACCGCCTCCTCGTCGTCGAGCAGCAACGGCGGCAGCGCGTTGCCGGCGCGAAGCTGGTAGCCGCCGGCCACCCCGCGGGTGGCATCGACGTCGTAGCCGAGATCGCGCAGCCGCTCGATGTCACGGCGCAGCGTGCGCTCGCTGACCTCGAGGCGTACGGACAGCTCCGTGCCGGGCCAGAAACGGTGGGTCTGCAGCAGGGAGAGGAGCTGCAGCATCCGGGCGCTCGTACTCATGCCACGACCTTAAGCGCCATTGCGGCCAGGTCGTGACCTGATTCGCGAAGACCAGCCCGAGATCGCGCGACGGTCGGCTCGCCCCCTCCTCGAGCCGACCGTCGTCGCGCTATCTCCCTCTTACCCACTCACCGGACTTCTAAACCGGATCTCGCAAAAAATTTTCAAAAGCGGACAGAAACTGGCCGGATGACCTCCGAGGCTGGAGACATGACGAACCACACCAACCAGCGGCCGGTGATCCGCACCGAGGCTCTGACCCGGCACTTCACCCGCGGAAAGAAGACCGTCGAGGCCGTACGCGGGCTCGACCTCGAGATCCACCAGGGCGAGCTCGTCGCCTTCCTCGGCCCCAACGGAGCCGGCAAGTCGACCACCCTGCGGATGCTGACCACGCTCATCCCGCCCACCTCCGGCACCGCCGAGGTCGCCGGCCACGACGTCGTACGCTCCCGCGCGGCGGTCCGCCGCTCGATCGGCTACGTCGGCCAGGGCAACGCCGCGGCCTTCGTCCAGCGCGGCCGCGACGAGCTGATGTCCCAGGCCCGCGCCCACGGCATCCCGCGGGCCGCCGCGAAGGCGCGCATCGACGAGCTGCTCGCCGCCTTCGACCTCCAGGAGCACGCCGACCGTCCGGTCCAGACGCTCAGCGGAGGCCAGCGGCGGCGTCTCGACATCGCGATCGGGCTGCTCAACCACCCCGAGGTGCTGTTCCTCGACGAGCCCTCGACCGGGCTCGATCCGCAGAACCGCGCCAACCTGCAGGAGCAGATCCGCCGGCTCCACGAGGACGGCACCACGATCGTGCTCACCACCCACTACCTGGAGGAGGCGGACGCGCTCGCCGGGCGGGTCATCGTCGTCGACCACGGCGTGGTGATCGCCGACGACACCGCCACCCGGCTCAAGGAGCGGCTCGGCGACCTCGTGCTCCTCGGCTTCGGCAACGAGGCCGACGCCACCGCCGCCGCCACCCGCGCCGAGTCGGTGCTGACCGGTCCGACGCTCATCGAGCGCGCCGGTACGCAGGTCTCGATCCGTACCCCGCGCGGTGCCGACAGCGCCCCGGCAATGGCCATCGACCTGGCCGCGCACGGCACGCCGGCGATCCGGATGGAGGTCCACGCCCCCACCCTCGACGACGTCTTCCTCGACCTCACCGGCCGCAGCCTGCGCGAGTCGGCCGACTCCACCACCACCCAGACCGAAGGAGCAGCAGCATGACCACCCTCACCGTCCCCGCCACCCAGATCCGACGTACGACCCAGCCGCTGAGCAGGCCGACCGGGTTCCTCACCGACACCTGGACCGTGCTGGTCCGCGAGCTCACGCCCAAGCTGCGCCAGCCCGCCTCCATGCTCTTCGCGATGGTGCAGCCGCTGGTCTTCCTCGGCCTCTTCGCACCGCTCCTGCCCGCCGTCGAGAACGGCAGCGCGCTGCAGTGGTTCGTGCCGGGCATCGTCGTGATGACCGCGCTGATGGGCGCCTCGATGACCGGCGCCGACCTGACCGCGGAGATCCGCTCCGGCTCCCACGAGCGGCTCCTGGTCTCGCCCCTCTCCCGGCCGTCTCTCCTGGTCGGGCGGGCCCTGAAGGAGGTCGTGCCGGTCCTGTTCCAGGCCGCGGTCATCCTCGCCGTGGTGACCCCGTTCAGCTTCGACCTCCATCTCGGCGGGGTCCTGGTCGGTGCCGTCATCGTCTCGCTCTTCGCGATCGGGCTGGGCGCGTTCAGCTTCGCCCTGGCCACCGCCGCCAAGGAGCAGGACTGGATCTTCTGGACGGTGCAGCAGATGCTGATCTTCCCACTGCTGCTCCTCTCCGGTGTCCTGCTCCCGCTCGACGGCGCACCCGGCTGGCTGACGTTCCTCAGCGACATCAACCCGATGACGTACGTCGTGGAGGCGGAGCGGGCGCTCTTCGCCGGTGAGTTCCCCCTCGACGTCGTCGCCAGCGGTTTCGTCGCGGGCGCGGCCGTCGCGGTGGTGGGAGTGCTGGTCGGCGTACGGACCATGGAGCGGTCGAGCTGAACGGTCGGGCCGAAACCCCTTGACCTCAAGTTCACTTTAGCTTCCAGACTGGACGCATGACACCCCGACCCCGAACCGCTCCGAGCCCGACAACGATCGTGCTCACCGTCATCGCCGGCACGGTGATGATCCCGATCGACATCACGATCGTCGCGGTAGCGATCGCCCGTCTCTCCCAGGAGACGGGCGCTTCGCTACCCGTGATCCAATGGGTCGCCACCGGCTACACGCTCGCCCTGGCGACGGTCATCCCGGCCGCCGCGTGGGCGATCAGCCGGTTCGGCGCCCGTCAGGTCTTCCTGACCGCGATCGGTGTCTTCACCGTCGGCTCCGGCCTGGTCGCGGCCTCCTGGAACGTCGAGTCGCTGATCGCGTTCCGGGTGCTGCAGGGGCTCGGCGGCGGCTTCGTGATGCCGGCCGCGATGACCCTGACGCTGCGCTCGGCGCCGCCCGAGGAGCGCGGCCGGCTGATGGCGCTGATGGGCCTGCCGGTGCTGGTCGGCCCCGTCTTCGGACCGGTGCTCGGCGGCTGGCTGCTCGACACCATGTCGTGGCGGTGGATGTTCCTGATCAACCTGCCGCTCGGTGTGCTCGGCGTGATCCTCGGCCTGCGCAACCTCCCGCGCCTGGACCGCGGGCCGAGCGCCCGCCTGGACGTACGCGGCCTGCTTCTGCTCCCTCCCGCGATGGCGCTCCTCGTCCTGGGCACCTCCTTCGCCGAGGGCACGCTCCTCGACGCTCAGGTGCTGGTGCCGATCGGGGCCGGGATCGTCCTGGTGGCGCTCTTCGTCCGGCACGCGCTCCGCGCCGCGGCCCCGCTCCTGGACATCCGGCTCCTCGGCCGTCGCCTGACCGGCGGCAGCGCCGCGCTGCTGGTCTGCTTCGCCGGCGGCTACTTCGGCTCGATGATCCTGGTGCCCCTCTACTGGCAGGTCGTACGTGGCGAGTCCGCTACCACCGCAGGGCTGCTGATGGCTCCTGCCGGGATCGCGGCCGGGATCATGATCCAGATCTCCGGCCGCCTCATCGACCGCTTCCCGCCGCTGCCGGTGATCGGCTCCGGCATCGTGGTCGCCACCCTGGGCTTCGGCGCCCTGGCGCTCCAGCTGAGCGCCGACGCGCCGATGCCGCTCCTGGCCACCACCCACGCGATCGCCACCGCGGGTGCCGGGTTCGTGATGCTGCCGACGATGACCATCGCCACCCGCTACCTCGAGGACAGCGCTATCCCGGCCGGATCGACGATGATCAACGTGATGAACCAGGTCGCCACCGCCCTGTGCACCGCCGGCGTCTCGGTGCTCCTGGCCGCCGCGCTCTCCGCGCGCCTGCCGGGGCTGGGCGGCGACGGTGTCGGCGCGCTCAGCACCGTGTCACCCGCCGAGCGCGTGGCCGTCGCTCCCCTGGCCGCCGAGGCTCTTCAGGTCGCGTTCTGGCTGCCGGTCACGATGATGGCGGTCTCGGCGGTCATCGCGTTCGTCGTCTTCCGGCGTACGCCTTCGGCTCGGCCGGCTCCGGCCGACAGCCTTCAGCCGGTGACCGCGGCGGTCACCGACTAGGCGCCTACCACCGGCGGTGGCCGCCCGGGTACGGGTTGGGGTGACCCGGGACGGGAGGACCCGGGACGGGGCGGCCGGGGTAGCCGGGGCCGGCGGGGAAGCCGGGGCGGGCGGGAGGGACCGGACCCCGATGGACCGGTCCGCCGGGGTAGGGTCCGGCCGGCCGCATCGACCGCGTGGCCTCGAGGTCGCGCCGGCGCCGTTCGCGGCCCCGGCGCCACGCCAGCAGGAACGCGATGAGCAGCCCCAGCGCGGAGAGCCCGAGCACCGCGACGGCGATCTCGACGTAGCCGATCCCGAACAGCCCGCTCGAGGAAGGATTCGGTCCGTCCGAGGCGTCGGTGAAGGTCACCGGGCCCGCCGTCTCCGAGTCGCTCCCGGCCAGGGCCGAAGGCGACTCCGACTCCGACGGCGAGGCCGAGGGCGACTCCGACGGCGATGCGGAGACCGACGGCGTACGCGACGGGGTCGGCGACGAGGTCGCCGACTTCTTGGGCTTCGCGGCCTGGCGAGGGTTCGGCGCCTCGGTCGTCGCCGGCGCGGTCGGTGCCGGTGCGGCGGTCTTCGGCTTCTCGGTCGGCCGCACCCCCGGCGGGTACTTCGCGAAGACCTGGACGCCCCAGGTGGTGTTGTCGACCTCCACGAACGCGATCCCGATGTGGGTGTAGTCGCCCAGGATGTTGGCGCGGTGCCCGTCGGAGCCCATCCAGCCCCGGTGCATCTCGGCGCCGGTCGGGTAGCCCATCGCGACGTTCTCCCCGACGCCCTGCCACCCCTCCGGCACCTGCTCGGCGAGGTCGGGGTTGTGCGAGAGCTCCCCGTCGGCGGCGATCTTGTAGGCCCACTTCCGCGCCAGCCCGTCGAGAGCGGAGTCGCGGATGAGGGGGTCGAGACCGGCGTCGGCCCGCGCGGCGTTGGCCAGGCGCTTGATCGTGCCACCCTCCCCCGCGGAAGCCGGACCAGCGCCGACGAGCAGCGCGGCGGCCGCCAGCAGCAGGACGAGGACAGAGGACACGGGGCGATGCAGGTGGGGGGACATCCCCGCCAGGGTATCGGCCTTTACTCTGGGGCGCTGCGCTCGATGTGGCGCTCGATGTGGGCGGCGATCCCGGCCATGAGCAGGCTCTGCCCGAACGCGGACGGGTCGTCGGAATCGGATCCCTCACCAGGCCCGGCAGGCCGCCAGGTGGCCATCGACTCCATCAGGTTCGGGAAGCGCTCCGGATCCGCGTACGTCACGAGCATCTGCTCGAACGAGGCATAGGGGTTCTCCGCGAGCCGAGCGGCCTCGACCTCGATCCTCGCCTCACCCAGGCCGTACTGCGCGATGATCCCCAGGATCGCCAGCTTCTCCTCGGCGGGCAGCGCCACCTCGCGCAGGTAGTAGAACCCCAGGTCGAGCCAGGCGAGCCGGTTGGGCCCGGGCAGCGACGCGCCGAGCGGCAGATCGAGGAACCACGGCTTACTGAGCGCCAGGTCGACCTGCGCGCGCATCCAGGCCGCCAGGCCCTCTCGCCACCCCAGGTCACGCGACGGCGCGGGGAGCTCCGCGCTGAGGCGGTCGGCGAGCAGGATGAGCAGCTCATCCTTGTTCTTCACGTGCCGGTAGAGCGCCATCGGCGAGCAGCCCACCGCCTCGGCCACCCGGGCCATCGAGACGGCCGCAAGGCCCTGCTCATCAGCGATGACGTAGGCGGCCTCGACGATCTGGGCGACACTCAGCGCCGGCTTGGGGCCGCGTCGGCCGGCCGGAGGCTTGCCCCACAGACGAGGGATCAGGTCAGAGCTCATCGCGTCCATCATGCCCTGCTCCTTCCCGAAACCGGTTGACCGCCCATCGGATCTGCGTACTCTATAAACAGTTAATGCCATACGCTATTAGATCGGACGGCCCATGAGCACACCTCCACGACCTCTGGCGCGCCAATGGTGGGTCTTCCCGCTGGCCGCGGTGACGGTGATCTTCCTGATGACGGCACTGCCGCGGTATGTCGGGCTGGACCCGTCGCAGTCGCTCGTCGAGACCGACCGCGGGCCGGCCTTCTACCCGGCGCTGGTGACGCACATCTTCTTCGGCTCGGTGATGCTCTGCTGCGGAGTGCTCCAGCTGTGGCCGTGGCTGCGCACCAACCATCCGACGGTGCACCGCTGGACCGGCCGCACCTACGTCGTCACCGCGATCCCGACGGGTGTGGCGGCGCTGGTCACCAGCCAGTTCCCCGTGGCCGGCCCCTCCCAGCAGGTCGGCAACACGCTCCTGGCGCTGCTGTTCCTGCTGTTCACCGTGCTCGGCTACCGCGCCGCCCGGCAGCGGCGGTTCAAGGACCACCGCGAGTGGATGTACCGCAGCTACGCGATGGCGTTCTCGATCGTCGCCAACCGCTTCTGGGGCATGGTGCTGATCATGATCTTCGTGCCCGAGGTCATGACCGGCGCCGACATCGGCACCGAGGACCCCACGCTCGCCGGAGCCGCCGCGGCCTCGGCGTGGGTCAGCTGGGTCGTGAACCTGCTGATCGCCGAGTGGATCATCCACCGCAGGCCGCGGCGGCGGCCGAACCGTCAGGCCAGCGCGTCGCGCAGCGTCGAGCGCCAGACGCCGGTGAGCTCCTCCAGCGGGATCTCGACGGCGCCGCCGTCGTAGGAGATCGCGTAGGTGGCGCCGCCGGTCACACCGAGCTTCGTCGCCGCGACCCCGTGACGCTCGGCCAGCGAGGTGAGCCGCTCGACGTCGTCGGCCTTGACGGTGACGACCGCACGGGCGACCGACTCGGAGAAGAGCGCCACGAACGGGTCGCCGGCGAGGGTGACCGAGACGCCGATGCCGGAGGACATCGCCGGCTCGGCCAGCGCCTGCATCAGGCCACCGTCGGAGAGGTCGTGGGCGGAGGTGATGAAGCGGGCCTCGCCGAGCAGCTCGGCCAGCGCCTTCTCGGCCCCCAGGTTCACCTTCGGGGGCAGCCCGCCGAGGTGACCGTGCACGACGTGGGCCCACTCCGAGCCGGAGAGCTCCTCGTGGGTCTCACCGAGGAGCACGACGACCTCGTCGGCGGCCTGGAAGTCCGACGGCGTACGCGTGGTGACGTCCTCGATCACACCGAGCGTCGCGACCACCGGCGTGGGGTGGATGGCGACCTCACCGGTCTGGTTGTAGAGGGAGACGTTGCCACCGGTGACCGGGATGCCGAGCTCGAGGCAGGCGTCCTTCAGACCGCGGGTGGCCTCGGCGAACTGCCACATCACGTCAGGGTCCTCGGGGGAGCCGAAGTTGAGGCAGTCGGAGATGGCCAGCGGCTTGGCGCCGACGGAGGCGACGTTGCGGTAGGACTCCGACAGCGCCAGCTGGGCACCGGCGTAGGGGTCCAGCTTGGCGAAGCGGCCGTTGGCATCGGTCGCGAGCGCGACACCGAGGTTGGTCGACTCGTCGACGCGGATCATGCCGCCGTCGGAGGGCTGGGAGAGGACCGTGTTGCCGCGGACGTAGCGGTCGTACTGCTCGGTGATCCAGGACTTGTCGCACAGGTTCTCCGAGGCGACCAGCGTCAGGATGGTCTCACGCAGCTCCTCGGCGGAGGCCGCGCGCGGCAGCTTCTCGGCCACGTCGGCCTGCAGCGCGTCCTGCCAGGACGGGCGGGCGTAGGGGCGCTCGTAGACCGGGCCGTCGTGGGCCACGGTGGTCGGGTCGACGTCGACGATGGTCTCGCCGTGCCAGTCGACGCGCAGCCGGCCCTCGCCGGTGACGGTGCCGATCACGGCCGCCTCGACGTCCCACTTGGCGCAGATGTCCATGAAGGTCGCCTCGTCCTCGGGCGCGATGACCGCCATCATCCGCTCCTGCGACTCGCTCATCAGGATCTCCTCCGGAGCGAGCGTCGAGTCGCGCAGCGGCACCCGCTCGAGGTGTACGTGCATGCCGCCGTCGCCGGCTGCGGCGAGCTCGGAGGTGGCACACGAGATGCCGGCCGCGCCGAAGTCCTGGATGCCGCGGACGATGCCGGCCGAGAAGAGCTCGAGGGTGCACTCGATCAGCAGCTTCTCCATGAAGGGGTCGCCGACCTGGACGCTCGGCCGCTTGGCGGGACCGTCCTCGTCGAACTCGACGCTCGCCAGGATGGAGGCGCCGCCGATGCCGTCGCCACCGGTGCGCGCGCCGTACATGATCACCAGGTTGCCGGCGCCGGAGGCCTTGGCCAGGTGGAGGTCCTCGTGGCGGAGCACGCCGACGCAGAGCGCGTTGACCAGGGGGTTGCCGAGGTAGGAGGCGTCGAAGACCGCCTCGCCACCGATGTTGGGCAGGCCCAGGCAGTTGCCGTAGTGGCCGATGCCGGACACGATCCCGGGAAGCACCCGGTGGGTGTCCTCCTCGGACAGCGGGCCGAACCGGAGCGGGTCCATCACGGCGACCGGCCGGGCACCCATCGCGAGGATGTCGCGGACGATGCCGCCGACGCCGGTCGCGGCGCCCTGGTGGGGCTCCACGTAGGAGGGGTGGTTGTGGGACTCGACCTTGAAGGTGACCGCGTAGCCCTGACCGACGTCGAGCACGCCGGCGTTCTCACCGATACCGGCGAGCATCTTGCCGGCCGGGGTCTCCTGCGGGATCTCGCCGAACTGCTTCAGGTGAACCTTGGAGGACTTGTAGGAGCAGTGCTCCGACCACATCACCGAGTACATCGCCAGCTCCGCGCCGGTCGGCCGGCGGCCGAGGATGCGCTTGATCTCGGCGTACTCGTCCTCCTTCAGGCCGAGCTCGGCCCAGGGCTGCTCGCGGTCGGGATCACCGGCAGCGTGGTGCACGGTGTCCAGGAGCGGAAGATCGGACGCAACGGCAGCGGACGAAGTCTCGGTCACGGGCAGAAATCTACGTCAGAAGTGCCCAATCCCCCGAGTCGTCACCGGGCGCCGATCATCTGGGCAGCCCGCGCCACTCCCGCAGGTCGCGGATCTCACCGAACTCCTCGAGCGCCTGCCGGGCGACCTCGCCGTCCCCGGCGTAGGCGGCGACGCTCCAGCCGTGACCCTCCACCATCTCGGCGGTGATCCAGGAGGCCTCGCCGTGCGGGGTGGCCAGCCGGCGCGGACGCCAGGAGAGCGACATCGCGCCGTCGGGGCGCTGCTCGATCATCGGTGTCGAGCCGGTGGCGTCGAACTTCTGCCGGCCGTCCTGCCAGTCGCTCCGGTAGGCGTAGTGGAGATGGATCGGGCTGCCGCGCCAGGAGAGCGAGCACTCCACGAAGAGATCTCGCGGGCCGGTCGCGCCCCGGGTGCACTCGCCGCTGCGAGCGACGTCGGCATAGCCGGGGAAGACCCACCGCATGCCGTCCTCGCCACGCGGGTCCGGGCACCGGGTCAGCGAGCCGGAGCCGTTGCCGTCCCAGCAGACGTAGGGCGTGTTGACCCGCTTCGTGGTCGAGCTCACCTGGTCGGCGGCCACGAACGGTCCGGCCACCTCGCCGCCGTGCGCGACGTGGATGATCCCGGCGACCGCCAGCGCGAGCAGAACAGTGATCGCGAAGAGGACCGGTGTCACCCGATCACGTCGTCTCTGCACCGGCCCCAACCCCCTTTGCGGTCCGTTTCTTTACCAAGTTAACGCCGCGGAGCGGCTTTGGTTAGGGCAAATCAGCCAGGACGAACGTCCTGACCACGTCCGCCGACCGAGACCCCGGCCCGCCGGAGGGGGCGCCGCCTAGTCTTCTATTCGTAGTTATTCACTAAAGAAAGGCCATACGGTGTCCTCCCCCAGCACGCTCAGCCGACGCAGCCTCCTGGCCACCGGGGCCGGCGCGATCGCCGCCACCGGCCTCGCCGCCCCCGCCAACGCCGCCGACGAAGAGCCGTTCCAGGCCCGCAAGGTCAACCGGCCCCGGCGCAAGCCCAACCTCCTGGTCATCCTGGGCGACGACCTCGGCTGGGCCGACCTGTCCGCCTACGGCTCCCCCGACATCAAGACGCCCCACCTGGACAGGCTGGCGGCCTCGGGCGTGCGGTTCACCGATGCGTACTCCGCCTCCTCGGTCTGCTCCCCGACCCGCTTCGGGCTCTACACCGGGCGCTACCCCGGCCGCCTCGCAGGCGGCCTGCCGGAACCCATCTCGGCGCCGAACAAGCTGCACGGCATCCCGCTCGACCACCCGACACTGGCCTCGTTGCTCAAGGAGCAGGGCTACGCGACGGCCCTGTTCGGCAAGTGGCACTGCGGCTACCTGCCCTGGTACAGCCCGACCCGGGTCGGGTGGGACGAGTTCTTCGGCAACTTCTCCGGCGGCCTCGACTACTTCTCGAAGATCAACCACAACGGCGCCCACGACCTCTACGAGGACGAGGTGGAGGTCGAGGACCTTCGCTACTACACCGAGATCGTCACCGAGCGGGCCGTCAGCTTCATCGAGCGCGACCACGACACCCCATGGCTCCTGAACCTCAACTTCACCACGCCGCACTGGCCCTGGGAGGGACCCGAGGACAAGGCGGTGAGCGATGAGCTGACCGCCCGGATCGAGGGTGGCGAGAAGGGCGTGCTCTTCCACACCGACGGCGGCTCGCTGGCGACGTACAAGACCATGGTCGAAGACCTCGACCAGTCGATCGGCCAGGTCATCAAGGCCCTCGAGCGCACCGGGCAGCTCCGCGACACCGTCGTCTTCTTCGCCAGCGACAACGGCGGCGAGCGGTTCTCCAACGTGTGGCCGTTCACCGGCGCCAAGTCGGGGCTCAACGAGGGCGGCATCCGGGTGCCCACGATCCTGAGCTGGCCCGGCACCCTGCGCGGTCGCCAGGTCAGCGACGAGCCGGTGGTCACGACCGACTGGACCGCGACGTTCCTGGAGCTCGCCGGGGCGACGCCGGCCGAGGACTACCCGCTGGACGGCGCCAGCCTGGTCCCGCTCCTCTTCGGCGGCCGGCCGCGCGAGACCCAGGACCTCTTCTGGCGCATGCGCGGGCAGCGGGCGCTGCGCCGCGGCCCCCTCAAGTACCTGCAGCTCGACGGCACCGACCACCTCTACGACCTGAGCGAGGACGTACGCGAGCAGGCCGATCTCGCCCGGAAGCGACCTGAGGACCTGGCGGAGCTGCGGGCGGCCTGGGAGAAGATCGACGAGACGCTGCTGCCGTACTCCTGACGTACGCCCGTCCCGTCCTGATGTCAGGTCAACCAAACGGCGTCGCCTGCGCGCGTCTCCTGGTAACTGAGTGACGGTTGTGACTACCGTGACGAAATATGGGGGACTTCACCAGGCTCAGGCACGTCAGACGGGCGCTCGGCGCGAGCTTGATCTCGGGCGTCGTCGGCGTCGCGGGGCTGGCAGCACCCAGCCCCGCGGCGGCCGCGAACCGGGTCACACCGGGCAACTTCACCGGCTACGGCTTCGACCAGTGCCAGGCGCCGTCGCAGACGGCCATGGACCGGTGGTGGAGGCACTCCAACTTCGGCGCCGTCGGCATCTACATCGCCGGCAACTCCCGCGGCTGCCGTAACCAGACCAACCTCAGCGCGACGTGGGTGAGCAACCAGCTCGCGCGCGGGTGGCGGCTGCTCCCGATCACGCTCGGGCCGCAGGCATCCTGCAACCCGCACTTCCCGCGCTACCGCGACGACCCGCGGATCAGCGCCAACCCGGCCGACCAGTACGCCAAGGCCAAGCGCCAGGGCATCAGCCAGGCCAACGCCACCGTCGAGGCCGCCAAGCGCTACGGCATCGCCGCCGGAAGCACGATGTTCTACGACCTCGAGGGCTTCGACGTCGGCAACGAGCGCTGCCGCGAGTCGGCGATGTGGTTCGTCTCGGCCTGGAGCCACCGCGTCAAGGCGCTCGGCTACCGACCGGGCATGTACTCGAGCGCGTCGTCCGGCATCAAGGCGATGTACGCCGTCTGGCACGCCCAGCCGCGCGGCTTCGTCTACCCCGCCGATCTGTGGATCGCCGACTGGGACGGCCGCGCCAACACCTCGACCCGCTACATCCCCGACACCCCCTGGAACCCCCACAAGCGCGTCAAGCAGTACCGCGGGCCGCACAAGGAGACCCACGGCGGCACCACCATCGAGATCGACTCCAACTTCGTCGACCTCGGCCGAGGCTCCTACGCGCGTCCGGTGACCCATTGCGGCGGCGTGCCGGTCAGCTTCACCAGCTACCCCGCCCTGAAGCCGCGCACCAGCTCCTACACCCCCTCGCCGATCTACACCAAGGCGCTCGAGTGCATGCTCCGCGAGCGCGGGAACTTCGGCGGCGCCATCGACGGGACGTACGACCGGGGGCTGGTGAGCTCGATCAACGCCTGGCAGCGCTCGCACGGTCTGGCGGTGGGCACGACCTGGACCCAGGCGGCCTGGAAGACGCTGTGGGCGGCCAACAGCCGCCCGCTCCTCAAGCGCGGCTCCGCCGGCGAGAGCGTCCGCGACCTCCAGCGCGCCCTCAGCGCCACCTCCGCACCCGAGCGTCCGAAGATCACCGGCGTCCTGGACTGGAACACCCAGGTCGCCCTCGTCGCCTACCAGAAGCGTCTCGGCCGCACCGCGAACGGGATGGCCACCGAGGTGACCTGGTACGACCTGGCCCACGGCCGCTGAGTCCGAGGTCGTGAAGCCGAGCGTGGCCCACGGACCATGCTCGGCTTCACAGCTCCTCGGGCTCTGAGCAGAACAGGTGCTGCGCGGCACTCGCGTGGCCGACGGTCCGCGTCCCGTCCTCCTCGGTCCGAGGCGTCATCGACTCGGGGCGCCGCGGGCCGACCACGCCGAGGCAAAACCTGACCCGGGCGACATCGCTCGGCAGCGACATCGATCCCGTTCCGAGGTCGGTCCCGAACGGGTGGAACCAGGTCAACGGCAATGCCGACGTCACCTCGACCTCGACGGCCTCGCCCGGCGCCACCTCCGTGACCCCTACCCTCGGGATCGACGCCCAGGTCTGGTCGGTGTCAGGGAAGCCGAAGAGCGCCTGCGACAACAGCGCCCCACCGTCGGCGTCCTCGGTGACGTACGCCGCGTCCGTCCGGTAACGGACGCCGGCACCGGCAGGAACCGCGGGCCGGTTGATGAGCAGCAGGGGCTCATCACCCTCGTTGGCGAACCGGTAGCTCACCTGGACCTCGGCGTCGGCGACCGTCACCTCGGCATCGAAGGTAGCCACTGGCGCCGGCGCCGATCCCGACGGGCCGAACTCGCCGTAGGGCGAATCCTCGGCGCACCCGCTGAGCGGCATCAGCAGCGCCACCACGAGCACGCCGACCCGCTTCATCAGTCCACGGATGCCGGATCGGAGCAGAAGATCTGCTGGGACGCCGCGGCCGAGTCGGAATGGGCGAGGCCGGTGACCTCGGCCGGCACGCCGTCGGGATAGAGATCACGGAGGTCGAGGACACCGACACAGAAGATGACCTCGTCGACCGGGTCCGGGAGGTCCGGTGCCGAGTCGTCGTCGAACGGGCGATAGGCCTCGAGCGGCAACGACACACGTACGTCTCGCTCCATCTCCTCGCCCGCCGCGAGCCTGACCCAGCCGACCGCCGGCATCTGGGCGAACGACGTGTCGTCCGGCACGGGGAAGACGCGCTTGCTCACCTCCGCCCGGCTCCCGCCGCTGCCCAGGACGTAGACGGTGTCCGCCGAAGCCGGCTGCAGCGCTCCGTTGGCGTACGTCGGCACCGAGTCGACGACGTAGACGTCGATCTCCGCGTCGTTGACCACGCGATAGCTGACCTCGAGCGAATCGCCGGCCGTGGCGATCTCCGACTCGAACCGGACGCCTTCGATCTCCCGCTCCCCCTCGGGAGCCTTCGCGCAGCCGCTCATCACCAGACCTCCCGCCGTCAGCAGCGATGCGAGCATCATCAACCTAGTAGTGGTCACGGTGCGGTGCCCCCATCTCGTCGCGGAGCCCGTTCTCGGTGTAGACGTAGGGATGGTCCGGGTCGATCTGCTCCGGCGTGCTCGGGTCGTTGTCTTGGTCGACGGGCAGACCGGCAGCCTCGCGCTCACGGTTGTTGGTCCCTTGGTTCTCGGGGTCGTCACCGTGATACTCGCCGGGCTCGAGCGTGTCGTGCATGTAGTCGTAGACGTGCGCCATCTCGTGGTAGAGCACCGCGACCGGCGGGCCGTCGACAGGCGTCTGGGGAGCACGGTTGCCGGTGTTCATGGTGTCGATGTCCGGCATGTACTTGATCTCGTTGCCGCCCATCGGCCCGTCGGACGCCGAGCTGTTCGGCGTGTCACCGACGTACTCCCGGATGGTCAGGTTCTCCTGCCCGATCCCGAACACACCCGAGTCGTCGTGTCTGCGGTCCAGCGCGGCGAGCATCTGCTGCCCGGTCGGCGACGCGGCCAGCATCTCGAGGTCGGCACGGGTCCGGGCGACGAACTCCGGTGACCCCTCGATCTTGATCCACTCCGGGACCTCGGTGATCTGGACCGTCACGTGCTTCTCGACGTCCTCATCGGTGTCACCGGACTCGCTGTGGGCCTTGTCGTCACCCGAGCCGCCATAGGTGGTGTCGGTCCCCCGCCCGGCGTAGCTCACGTCGTCTCCGGCGCCACCGTGGATCCGGTCGTTGTCGTCGCCGCCGGAGGCGATGTCGTTGCCGTCGCCACCGACGAGCACGTCGTCGCCGTCGGCACCTTCGAGGTAGTCCTGGCCGCGACCACCGCTGATCCGGTCGTTTCCGGCCATGCCGTAGACGGTGTCGTCCCCGCCCGCTCCGGTGGCGAGGTCGTTGCCGCCCTGGGCGTCGATGTAGTCGCGATCCGTGCCTCCCGAGACCCGGTCGTCACCGTCGCCGGCGAAGACGTGGTCGCGGCCCTGGCCACCGAGGATGCGGTCGCTCCCGCTGCCGCCGTTGAGCCGGTCGTCACCCCTGCCACCGAGCAGGGAGAGGTTGACGTTGGTGCCCTGCGGGACGTTGATCTCGTCGTTGCCCTCGCCGGCGCGGATGACGATCTCGTTGCCGGGCGGCACCTCGTACATCTGGCCGTTGACGGTGACGACCTGTTTCCCGGTCAGCGGATTGATCCCGACCGTGACCACGTCGTCGCCGCTGCCGGTGTTGATGTAGGTCTTGCCGTCGACGTTGATCATGCCGACCGAGTCGACGTCGGCCGGGACGTGGAACGGGTCCTGTCCGGACTCGGCGATGGCCGCCATGCTCGTCGACAGAGCCTGCCAGGCGGCGGTGGTGTCGACGAGCACCTGCCGGTCGGCGTCGAGGTCGCGATCGAGGCCGGTGCGGATCTCGTAGGCGCGCGCGATGGCGTCGGTGACGAGCTTGCTGTCCTCGGGGGTCTCGGGCTGGAACCGGATGTCGCCCGACGGGCTGCCCTGGTGCGGAATGTGGGCGACGGTCGCCCAGGACTGGTCGAGGTGACCTTGGGCGATGCGTACGGTGCCGGCGATCCGGGCCATCGCCGCGGACCCCTTGTCGGCGAGCTCGCGCGCCTTGTCGAGGTCGGTCAGCAGCGTCTTGCGGTGCGCCTCGTAGGACTCGGCCGTCCGGCCCTCCCAGTCGGCGACCACGTCCTTGGAGCCGCTGATGAACGACTCGGTGACGCCGTCGAGCGCCTTCGCGACCGAGGCCCAGCCTCGCGACGCCTCGTCGATCGAGGCCGCGTCGTCCCACAGCTTCCAGGTGCCTTCGGACATCTCGTGCTCCTCAGCGCGGGGTCGGGGTGGGGCCCGGCGACGGGCTCGGCGTGGGCGACGGCGGCTTCGGACCCGGGGTCGGCTCCGGCGGTCGCGGCAACGGCCCCGGAGGCAGCGAGTTGCTCGACTGGGCGGCTCGTGCCGTCTCCTCATCGGTCGCGGAGAGGTCGAACGCACACAGCATCAGGGCGTCGGCGTCGGCCTCGAAGACCGCCGCGAACGACTCGAGTGCGCTCGACGCGGCCTCGACCAACGGCCCATGGGCAGCCGTCGTGTCGTAGCCGCCCTGGGTGTTACCGGCATCGCGCTGGGCGACGTGGAGCGCGCCGGCGTTGTCCGTGGTCGCAGCGGTCAGGTCCATCGCCCAGTCGATGCAGCGGTCGGCGAGCTTGACCAGCTCGCCGGGACGTACGTTGATCTGAGATGACATCGGGGCCTCCCTCTTCAACGGAGTTCTTCCCCGGAACACGCGTGGCTACACACGAACGCCGCACACGTCTCATCATCCGAGACGTGTGCGGCGGTAGGCGCTCAGGAGAAGGGGTTGGGAAGGGCGCCGGGCAGGTCGGCGAGGAGCTCGCGGGCACGGGCGGCGACCTTGTGCTCGACCAGGACCTCGTACTTGGTCGGGACGATCATCTTGACGCTCGAGAAGTCGCGGGTGCCCTTGGTCGCGGCGTAGCCGATCAGCGACCAGATCAGGCCGAAGACGACGCCGAGCAGCACCGTCGAGAGCAGGATGAACAGGAAGTTCTCACCGCCGAAGAGCGACATGATCAGGCCGACGAAGACACCGAGCCAGGCGCCGGAGAGGACGCCGGCGAGCGCGACCTTGCTCCAGGTGAGGCGTCCGGTGATCCGCTCGATCTGCTTCAGCTCGGTGCCGACGATCATGCAGTTCTCGACCGGGAACTCCTTGTCGGAGAGGAAGTCGACCGACTTCTGCGCGGCCGCGTAGTCGTCATAGGTCGCGAGCGACTGAGGAAACTCCAGCTTCAGCGGGCTCTGCGGGCCGCCGACCGGCGAGGTGAAGGACATACCCCCAGTCTGCCCCAGGGCAGGTCAGGATTTGAGGACGCCGTTCGCAATGACGTCGAGCATGGGACGTACGTCCTGGGGGTCGAGCGACGACTGGTCGGCCATGGTCGCGACACCGCCGAGGAGACGGCACACGTCGAGGTTGTCGACGCCCTCCCGCAGCACGCCGTGCTCGGCCATCTCCGCCAGGACGCTCTGGTTGGCGTCGGCGTAGGTCTGGCACTTGGTGCGCAGCGGGGAGTCCTGGCAGCCCAGGGAGGCCGTGATCTTGGCAGCGGCGCCCTGGTGGCGGGTCAGCAGCGCGACGTACTCCTCGAACCAGGCGAGCAGCTTCTCGCGGCACCCGCCCTCGGTCGCCATCGCCTTCTCGACGTGGGCGGAGACCTCCTCGATCCAGGTCGCCATGATCGCCTCGTGGAGCGCCTCACGCGTGGGGAAGTGCCGGTAGAGGGTGCCGGGACCGACGCCCGCGCGCCGGGCGACCTCGTCGAGAGGCGCGTCGAGACCGCGCTCCTTGAAGACCGCATGGGCGACCTCGATCAGCCGCTCGCGGTTGCGCTGCGCGTCGGCTCTCATCCGGACCTCCTCAGTGGCTCCCGCCGCTCTGCGGGGCCTCACGTTAACAGCAGTCACCACCGGCACGGATAAACGCGTTGCTAAACGGAGACACCCTCCGGTAGTGTTCCATGCAAGCGGAGACTTCCTCCGCTTCACTGTACTCCTTTTCCGTCTCCAACAGGAGCTCTCGAATGACAACCACCGTGGCACCACCCACGCCACCCGCGGCCACCAAGGCCGCCGGCGCCGGGATCGCCCTGGTCCTGGTCGCCCAGCTGATGATCGTGCTCGACTCGGCGGTCGTGAACGTCGCGCTCCCCCGGATCGCCGACGACCTCGCGTTCACCCCTGCGGCCCTCACCTGGGTCCTCAACGGCTACACCCTCGCCTTCGGCGGCCTGCTGCTGCTCGGCGGTCGCCTGGGCGACGTCTTCGGCAGGCGGCGCATGTTCGTCGCCGGCCTGTCCGTCTTCACCCTCTTCTCCCTGGCCGGCGGGCTCGCCCCGACCGACGATCTGCTCGTCATCGCCCGGGCGCTTCAGGGCTTCGGCGCCGCGATCGCCGCACCTCAGGTGCTCGCGCTGCTGACCACCTCGGCCAAGGACGAGGCCGGCCGGGCCCGGGCGATCGCGCTCTTCGCGGCGGTCTCCTCCAGCGGCGCCTCGATCGGCCTGATCCTCGGCGGCATCCTCACCGACATCGCGTCGTGGCGCTGGACGCTGTTCATCAACGTACCCATCGGGCTCGTCGTGCTCGCCCTCGTCGGCCGCCTCGTCTCCGAGACCGCCCGGCGACCGGGACGCTTCGACATGGTGGGGGCCGTGACCGCCACCGGTGGTGCGGCCGCGATCGTCTGGTCGCTGATCGGCGCCCCCGAGCACGGCTGGACCTCCGTACGCACCATCGGCGGCATCGCCGTCGGCCTGCTCCTGCTGGTCGCCCTCGTGCTCACCGAGCGCCGGGTGGCGCACCCGCTGCTGCAGCTCCACCTCTTCAACAGCCACCGTCGTGTCGCCGCGTTCATCGCCGCGGTCGGGCTGGTCGGCGCACAGTTCGCGACGTTCTACCTGACCGTGATCTACCTGCAGGGCGTGCTCGGCATGGGGCCGCTCGCCTCCGGGCTGGCGTTCCTGCCGCTCACCCTGATGATCTTCGGCATGTCCCGGATCGCGCCTCGCATCGCGGCCCGGATCGGGATGCCGCGGGTGCTGGTCCTGGGCGCCACCGGTCTCACGGTGTCGTTCCTGTGGCTGAGCACGCTGTCGGAGACGAGCACATACGCCGGCGCCGTCCTGGCTCCGTTCCTCCTCAACGGTGCCTTCGCCTCGCTCGTCTTCACCTCCACCACGGCTCTGGGCCTGGAGGGTGTCGACGCCGCCCACGCCGGCTCGGCCTCGGGCCTGGTGCAGACCATGCAGCAGCTCGGCGGGTCGATCGGCCTGGCCGTGATCGCCTCGGTCTACGTCGCCAACGGCACTCCCGGCGAGGTCGTGCCGGGGATGCGCGAGGCCTTCTACGCCGCCGCCGCTCTCGGCGCGCTCGGGATCATCGCCTCGCTGAGCGTCGTGCTCCGGCGCCCCTCCGGAGCGCACTCGTACGTCGCCGGGCGGGCGGCGGTCGAGGTCGACTGAGCCGTCGCGCTCAGGTGGGCCCGCGGTATGACTAGCCCGGGCTATGGCGCAGGGTGCCGCCTGGTGCTATCCCGTGAACCATGGGGGGTATCAGTATCAGGCGCGCCCGGCGCGCACTCGGCGCCGGCGTCATCGCAGGCATGATGGTCGTCGCGGGACTGGCTTCTGCCGGTCCCGCGACGGCCGCGAACCCGGTCACCCCGGGCAACTTCACCGGCTTCGGGTTCGACCAGTGCCAGGCCCCGTCGCAGACCGCGATGGACCAGTGGTGGAAGCACTCGAACTTCACCGGCGTGGGCATCTACATCGCCGGCAGGTCACGCGCCTGCCGGGTCCAGACGTACCTCTCGGCGACCTGGGTGCGCACCCAGCAGGCCCGCGGCTGGCGGCTGCTGCCGATCACGCTCGGCCCGCAGGCCTCGTGCAACCCGCGCTATCCCCGCTACGGCGACGACCCGAAGATCAACCCCGACCCGGCCGACGGCTACGCGGCGGCGAGGCGTCAGGCGATCGCCGAGGCCAACGCGGCCGTGGCCGCGGCCCAGGCGTACGGGATCGCTGCCGGCAGCACCATGTTCTACGACCTCGAGGCCTTCGACATCGCCAACCGGACCTGTCGCGAGTCGGCGATGTGGTTCATCTCGGCGTGGAGCTACCGGATCAAGGTGCTGGGCTACCGCTCGGCGATGTACTCCAGCGCGGCGTCGGGGATCAAGGCGATCTATGACGTCTGGCGCGCCCAGCCGAGCGGGTTCACCTTCCCCTCGGACCTGTGGATCGCCGACTGGGACGGCAAGGCGAACACCTCGACGACCTACATCCCCGACACCGTGTGGAGCGACCACGACCGGGTCAAGCAGTATCGCGGTGGCCACGACGAGACCCACGGCGGCGTCACGATCAACATCGACTCCGACTATCTCGACGTCGGCCGCGGCTCCTACGCCCCGCCCGTGGTCCGGTGCGGCGGCGTACGCGTCGACTTCGACTACTACCCCGACCTCGCGCCGGCGACGTCGACCTACACCCCGCCCGCGGCGTACGTGAAGGCGCTCAAGTGCATGCTCGGCACCCGCGGCACCTTCGACGGCGTGATGAGCGGCTACTACGGCTCGGCGCTGCGCGCCGCGGTTCACGACTGGCAGCGCAGCCACGGCCTCGCCGTTCGCGACCTGTGGACCCGAGGTGCCTGGAAGACGCTGTGGGCCGCCAACCGGCATCCGATCCTCAAGCGCGGCTCCGCCGGGGACCAGGTCCGCGACCTCCAGCGCGCGCTCAACTCGACCACCCGCACCGAGGAGCGGGTCAAGGTCACGGGCGTCCTCGACTGGAGCACCCACGTCGGCCTGGTCGCCTACCAGCGGCGCCTCGGGCGCACGACCAACGGCATGGCGACCGACATCACCTGGTACGACCTGTCTCGGGGTCGCTGAGGCGAGAGGTCAGGCGAAGGTCTTCTCGACCAGCGAGGTGAAGAAACCGAGCCCGTCGACGCCGGAGCCGGTGAGGGTCTCGACCGCGTGCTCGGGGTGGGGCATCAGGCCGACGACGTTGCCGGCCTCGTTGGTGATGCCGGCGATGTCGTTGACCGAGCCGTTGGGGTTGACGTCGAGGTAGCGCGCGACGACGCGGCCCTCGTCCTCGAGCCGCTTGACGGTGTCGGCGTCGGCGACGTACTGCCCCTCGCCGTTCTTCAGCGGGACCACGATCTCCTGGTCCTGGGTGAACGCGGAGGTCCAGGCGGTCGAGGTGTTCTCGATGCGCAGCTTCTGGTCGCGGCAGATGAACTTGAGGTGGTCGTTGCGCAGCAGGACGCCGGGGAGCAGGTGGGACTCCACCAGCATCTGGAAGCCGTTGCAGATGCCGAGGACCGGGAGGCCCTTCTGGGCACCCTCGATGACCTCGGTCATGATCGGGGCGAAGCGGGAGATGGCACCGCAGCGCAGGTAGTCACCGTAGGAGAAGCCGCCCGGCAGGATCACCGCGTCGACGCCCTGGAGGTCGTGGTCGCCGTGCCAGAGCGCGACAGCCTCGTTGCCACCGATGCGGACGGCGCGCTGCGCGTCGACGTCGTCGAGCGTGCCCGGGAAGGTGATGACGCCGATCTTCACTTGGCCGGCTCTTCCACGCGGACGACGTAGTTCTCGATCACCGTGTTGGCGAGGAAGGTCTCGGCCAGCTTCTCGATCTGGGCGAGAGCCTCGTCGGTGACCTCGGGGATCTCCAGCTCGAACCGCTTGCCCTGACGGACCTCGGTGACCCCGGTGAACCCGAGCCGCGGCAGGGCGCCGAGTACGGCCTTCCCCTGCGGGTCGAGAATCTCGGGCTTGGGCATGACGTCGACGACAACGCGAGGCATGGCTGCAGTCTAGGTGGGCCATACGCCGCTCACCTAAACCGTTGGCCTCCGGCCATCACGGGCTTTACCGTCGGTCCTCGTGCGCCATCTGCTGATCGACATCACGCCGTTGCGTACGTCACCCGCTTTCCGCCGTTTCTTCATCGGGCGGGCGGTCTCGGGGCTCGGTGGTCAGATCTCGGTCGTCGCGGTCATGTACCAGGTCTGGGAGTCGACCCACAGCCCGTTCTGGTCCGGCATCGTCGCCCTCGTCCAGCTGGTCCCGATGCTGACCGTCGGGCTCTGGGGCGGCTCCGTCGCGGACCGTGCCGACCGGCGTTCGATCCTGATGGTCACGACCGTCGTCCAGCTGATGCTGGGCCTGCTCCTGGTCGCCCAGGCCAGCTGGCTCGGCACCTCCCCCGCATCGCTCGGGCCCGTCCTCGCGCTGGTCGCGCTGATCGCCGCCACCGGCGCGGTCGCCGCCCCCGCGGGCATGGGCGTGATCCCGCGTCTGCTCCCGGCCGATCAGGTCGCCGCCGGTCTCGCCCTCAACCGGCTGAGCTTCCAGGGATCGATGCTCCTGGGCCCGGCACTGGGCGGCCTGATCATCGGCTACGCGGGTCTCGAGATCGCGTACGCCGTCGACGCCGCCTCCTTCGCCGCCGGCTTCCTCGGGGTCCTCGGCCTCCCGGCCCTCGCTCCCCCCGCCAGGACGAGTGGTGGCGGAGTCATCGAAGGACTGCGCTTCGCGGCGACCCAGCCGGTCGTACGCGGCGTGCTGCTCGTCGACCTGGCGGCCACCGTCCTGGCCATGCCGGTGAGCCTGTTCCCGCTGGTCAACGAGGCCCGGTTCGGCGGCGACCCACGTACGCTCGGGCTGTTCCTGACCGCGATCGCGGTCGGCGGGGTCGCGGCGTCCCTCGTCTCCGGCTCGTTCACACGGCGCAGCCGGCCGGGCGTGATCACCATCGGCGCCGCCGCCGTGTGGGGCCTCAGCCTCGGCGCCGTCGGACTGGTCACCTCACCGTGGCTGTGCCTCGCCCTGCTCGCCGTCGCGGGCGCGGCCGACTCGGTCAGCGTGGTCACCCGCGGCACCCTGATCCAGCTCGCGGTGCCCGACGACCTGCGCGGCCGGACCGCCGCGATCGAGATGATCGTCGGGGCCGGCGGGCCGGAGGTCGGCAACCTCCGCGGCGGCGCCGTCGCCCAGCTCACCTCGGGCCCGTTCGCCCTGGTCAGCGGTGGCCTCACCTGCCTGCTCGCCCTGGCCGCCGTCGGCGCCACCTCCCGGCCGATGCTCGCCTTCCGGACGAGCTAGGCGTCGCGGGCCGGCTGATTGTCGACGCCCGCCGCGCCTTGACGAGCTTTGGGCGCGGCCCGGACGTGAGCGCGTTCTCCTTGTTTGCCGATCAAGCTGAGGTACTCCACCGGCCCCGAACTGGTGGCTGCGAACCAGTGCGGCGTGCGGGTGTCGAACTCCGCTGCCTCGCCGGGCTCGAGGATCAGGTCGTGCTCGCCCAGGACAAGCCGGAGCCTGCCGTTGAGGACGTACACCCAGTCGTATCCCTCGTGGGTACGCAGGTCCGGGTGGGCATCGTCGCGACCGGTGGGAAGGACGAACTTGTAGGCCTGAATGCCTCCCGGTCTCCGGGTCAGAGGCAGGATCATGGAGCCGTCCGCGCAGGGGATGGGTCGCAGGTTGATGCGCGGGTTGCCGGTTGGTGGTGCATCGACAAGGTCGTCGAGGGTGACGCCATAGGCCCGCGCCAGAGGGAGCAGCTGTTCCAGGGTGGGTCGGCGCAGGCCAGCCTCGAGCCGGGACAGCGTGCTGGTCGAGATTCCGGTCTCTTCAGCCAAGTGGCTGAGGGTGATGTCGCGACGTTGGCGCAGCTGCTTCAATCGCGGCCCCACCGCGTCGAGAGTGCGATCGGTCGAGTCGTCCATGCTCCCAGATTGCCATTCGGCAACAACGTTTGCTAATCCGCACCGGACTCCCGACCATCGAATCCAGCGACAAGCAGGATCTGAAAGGAAGTCCATTGAGCACCAATCCACCGATCGTCAGCACCAGTCCAGGCGACCCAGTCGCGGAAGGTGACCCGACCATTCATGACGCGCGGCAGCGCCGCGCGATCCTGATCGCGGTCTGCATCGCGCTGATGGCAGTCATCGCCTCGGTGACGGGCCTCAACGTGGCACAGCCCGATCTGGCCGTCGAGTTCGACGCCTCGCAGAGCACCGTGCTGTGGTTCATCAACCTCTACACGATCAGCCTCGCCGCGCTGCTGCTGCCGCTGGGTGCCCTCGGGGACCGGGTCGGCCGCAAACCGGTGTTGCTCGTCGGTCTCCTGGTCTTCGGTACCGCAAACCTGGCAGCCGGGTTGGCCACCTCCTCGGAGATGATGCTCGCCTCACGATTCCTCTCCGGGGTGGGCGCAGCCATGATCATGCCGGTCACGCTCGCAGTGATCACCTCGACCTTCCCCGAGGAGGAGCGCGCCAAGGGAATCGGCGTGTGGACCGGCGTCGCCGGCGGTGGCGGAATCCTCGGCATGTACCTCTCCACGCTGCTCGTCGACGTCGCCACCTGGCGCTGGCTCTTCGCCCTGCCGGTCGCGCTTGTTCTGGTTGCGGTCGCGATGATCGTGCGGTCGGTGCCCAACTCGCGCGAGCGCACCGAGCACGCGTTCGACACCGTGGGGTCGGCCACCTCCGCCCTCGCCGTACTCGGGCTGATCTTCGCCCTCCACGAGGGTCCGGTGCACGGCTGGACCGAACCTGCGACCATGATCGGCCTCATCGGTGGCATCATCGCCGCCGTCGCATTCGTCGCCTGGGAACTGCGCCAGATGGCACCCCTGCTCGACGTCCGGCTCTTCGGCGAGCGGAGTCTGGCCAGCGGGTCGGTCGCGCTGCTGGTGGTTTTCGGCGTGCAGGCCGGGATCTTCGTGGTGCTGTTCCCGTTCCTCCAGGCAGTGCTCGGGTGGTCAGCACTGCTCGCCACGTTGGCGATGATGCCGATGGCGTTGCTGATGATGCTCGCCTCCGGCCTCGCCCCGCAGGTCGCCGCCCGCATCGGAGCACGGGCCACCATGGCTACCGGCATCCTCCTTGTCGGCACCGGGCTCGCCCTCATGGCCAGCCTGGTCTCCGTCGAAGGTGGCTACCTCGCGGTCCTGCCCGGCATGCTCGCCATGGGCCTCGGCATGGGCCTGTCCATGACGCCGTCCACCGAGGCGATCACCGGATCACTGCCCCGCGAACGTCAAGGCGTCGCGTCCGCCCTCAACGACGTGACTCGCGAGCTCGGCACCGCGCTGGGCATCGCCCTCCTCGGAGCCGTCCTGTCCGCCGGCTACAAGGGCGCGATCGACGATCACCTCGACGGGATTCCGAACGACGTCGCGGACACCGCCCGCGAGGGCGTCGCGAACGCCATCGCCGCCGCCGGTGGCGCCGGCGACCAAGCCCCAGCCGTGGTCCGTGCCGCACAGGAGTCATTCGTCGCGGGGTGGCAGAACGCGATGTGGGCCGGAGCCGCAGTGATGGCCATCCTGTTCGTCTATGTCCTTGCCCGTGGGCCTCAGCGTGCAGTCGAGCCAGCTGACGGTGTCCCCGAGGCTCATCGGTGATACATGCCGAAGGTCGCAGCCACCGAGTGACTGCGACCTTCGAGCTACGGCTGCTGCCGGCGTACGAGCTGTGCTACTTGAGCTCGCGCTTGAGGATCTTGCCGGTGGCGGTCATCGGCAGGGCGTCGACGATCTCGACGATGCGCGGGTACTTGTAGGCCGCCATCTGCTCCTTCGACCAGGCCACGATCTCCTCGGGGGTCGCGGAGGCACCGGGCTTGAGGACGAGGACGGCCTTGATCTCCTCACCGTGGGAGTCGTGCGGGACGCCGATGACGGCGGCCAGCGAGACCGCCGGGTGGGTGAGCAGGACCTCTTCGATCTCGCGCGGGTAGACGTTGAAGCCACCGCGGATGATGAGCTCCTTGGCACGGTCGACGATGTAGTACCACCCGTCCTCGTCGCGCTTGGCGAGGTCGCCGGAGCGGAACCAACCGTCCTCGGTGAGCACCTCGGCGGTCGCCTCGGGGCGGTTGAAGTAGCCCTTGAAGATGTTGTGACCCTTGATCGCGATCTCGCCGATCGCGTCGGGGGTCCACTCGATGTCGTCCCACGACGCCGGGTCGATCAGGCGCATCTCGACGCCGGGGATCGGCACACCGATCGAGCCCGGGCGCACCGGCTGGCCGTAGAGCGAGAACGAGGCCACCGGGGAGGTCTCGGAGAGGCCGTAGCCCTCGAGAATGGTCACGCCGAAGCGCTTCTCGAACTCCTTGTGGATCTCGACCGGGAGGGCCGAGCCACCGGCGGCGGCGACGCGCAGGTTCTTGGCGAGGGTGGCCACGTCGGTGTCCTCCGACAGGGCGCCGAGGAGGCCCCAGTACATCGTCGGGACACCGGCGAAGAAGCTCACGCTCTCCTTGAGCATCGTCGCCAGTGCGGCCGCCGCGTCGAAGCGGGGCAGCAACACGACGGTGCCACCGAAGGCGATCGCGCCGTTCTGCACGACCGTCTGGCCGAAGGCGTGGAAGAGCGGCAGCACGGCCAGGTAGGTGTCGGGCCGGTCGGCGGAGGCACCGAAGAGCTCGGTGCCGGCCAGGGCGTTGTCGCGCATGTTGCGGTGACGCAGCTCGGCGCCCTTGGGCTGCCCGGTGGTGCCGGAGGTGTAGAGGATGACCGCGGTGTCGTCCTCGTCGGTGGCCACGGTGTCGAAGGTCGGCGGGTGGGTGCCGATGCCCTGGCCGAGGGTGGTGACGCCCTCGATCGGCGAGGCGGCCGTCGGGTCGGCGGTGATCAGGAAGAAGTTCTCGACACCGGCCTCCTGCGCGCCCGCGTGCGCCTCGGCGCCGATGGCCAGCTCCGGCGTGCCCTCGAAGGCGAAGAGGGCCTTCGCGTCGGAGTCCTGGAGGTGGTAGGCCACCTCGCGCCCCTTGAGCAGCACGTTGAGCGGCACGACCGTGGCCCCGGCCTTGAGGATGCCGAAGTAGACCATCGTGAAGTAGGGCAGGTTCGGGCTCATCAGGGCGACCCGGTCGCCCGCGCCGATGCCCTTGCTCGCCAGCAGGTTCGCGACCTGGTTGGCGGCTCCGTTGACCTGGGCGTAGTTCAGACGGATGTCACCCAGCACGATCGCGGTGCGCTCGGGGTAGTTCGCCGCGGAGTCTTCGAGCAGCGAAGCGAGGTTGTACGTGGACACATGGCCTCCAGTGGTGTGCGTGTTACGCGTCACAACCTACCCGTGCGTAGGTTCTCAGGGAACATGGTCTCAACTTTAGTGCGACACGTGTCCCTGAAACTTTGCCTGGCGTTCGTCAGAAGCGGTGGCCGGTGAGCTTCTCGTACGCCTCGACGTACTTCGCCCGCGTGCGCGCGACGATCTCCTCGGGCAGCTCGGGCGGCGGACCACCGGCGGCCCGGTCCCAGCCGGACTCTGGCGAGAGCAGCCAGCGCCGGATGACGTCCTTGTCGAAGCTGGGGATCGCGCTGCCGGGGTGCCACTGGCTCGCGTCCCAGTAGCGGGAGGAGTCCGGGGTGAGCACCTCGTCGGCGAGCACGATGGTGCGGATGCCGAGGTCGTCCTGGCGTACGCCGAACTCGAACTTGGTGTCCGCCAGGATCAGGCCGCAGCCGCGGGCGATCTCGTCGGCGCGCTGGTAGACGGCCAGGGTCAGCCGGCGCACCGCGGCGGCGTCGTCCTCGCCGATCAGCCGGGAGATGTACTCGTAGGTGACGTTCTCGTCGTGGTCGCCGAGCTCGGCCTTCGTCGCCGGGGTGAAGATCGGCGGGGTCAGCCGGGAGCCGTCGACCAGGCCCGCGGGGAGACGGATGCCGCAGACCTCTCCGGTGACCTCGTACTCACGCAGACCCGAGCCGGTCAGGTAGCCACGCGCGACGCACTCGACCGGCAGCATGTGGAGCTTTTGAGCGACCACCGCCCGGCCTTCGACGGCCGCGGGCACGTCGGTCGAGAGGACATGGGTCGGCACCAGGTCCTCGAACTGCTCGAACCACCACAGCGACAGCTTGGTGAGGATCTCGCCCTTGTCAGGGATGACCGTGTCGAAGACGTGGTCGAAGGCCGAGATGCGGTCGCTGGCGACCATCAGGAGCTGGCCCGCGTACGGACCCTCCTCCAGCTCGTAGAGGTCGCGCACCTTTCCGGAGTGGAGGTGCTTCGCGCCCGGGATCGCCGGCGCCGGAGGGATGTTGAGTTCAGCCACGGGATCAGCCTAAGAGATGGACTTCCAGAACCGTTTCTCGCTTAAGTAGACTGTTTCGAGCAATTTAAGCGGGAGGGCCGCCCATGGAACGACGACCACAGCCAGACTTCTTGATCATCGGGGCGCCGAAGGCCGGGACCACGGCGCTGCACTCGGCGCTCGCGACGCACCCGCAGGTGTTCGCGACGACGCCGAAGGAGCCGAAGTACTGGCTCTGCGACGACGCTCCCCCGCCGCACTGGCGCGGCCCGGGCGACAAGCACTCCCAGCAGGAGTGGGTCTGGCGGCGGCAGGACTACGACCGCCTCTTCGCCGCCGCCCCCGAGCACGCGGTGCGGGGCGAGAGCACGCCGTTCTACCTCTGGTCCACCAGCGCGCAGCGACGGATCGCGAGGGAGCTTCCGGGGGTGAAGCTGATCGCGGTCGTGCGGGACCCGATCGACCGCGCCTACTCCAACTGGATGCACCTGTGGTGCGACGGCCTGGAGCCCGTCGCCGACTTCCCCACGGCGTTCCGGCTCCAGGACAAGCGGGCCCACGACGGCTGGGCGCCGTTCTGGCGCTACCGCGAGCTCGGGCTCTACGGCCGGCAGCTCGACCACCTCTACGACCTGGTCGGCGAGGACCGGGTCCTGGTCGTGCGCTATCGCGACATCGTCGACGAGCCGGCCGCGACCGTCGACCGCGCCTGCCGCTTCCTCGGCATCGAGCAGGGTCACGTCGACCACATCCCGAGGGACAACAGCAGGACGTACGTCGAACCCGGCTGGCGCCCGAAGGTGCTCGGTCCGGTGGTCAGGGGCGGTGCCTGGCTCGCCCAGTTCGCGCCGCCGGAGGTCTGGCGCAGGACCTACCCGCCGCTGCTGCGTCAGCTCGCCGGACCGGGCGACCACCACCGTCCCCGGCTGACGCCGGAGCAGCGCGAGCAGCTCCTGCCCGCCTTCGCCGAGGACATCGAGCTGCTCACCAAGGTGAGCGGCCAGGACTTCTCCGACTGGCTCTCCACCGCGAGCCGCGGGTCGTTCCAGGAGCGGGCTCGGCCGCTCAGCGAACCAGCGTGATCAGGTCGTGGGCGCCGTCCTCGCGGGCGGCCTCCACGTAGTAGCGGATCCGGCCGTCGGGCAGCGGCACGGCGCTGGCGTAGCGGAACGCGCCGTCGGAGTGCGGGCTGGCGATGGGGGCCGTCTCGGGGTCGGCGACCAGACGGGTGCCGTCCCAGCGGGCGATGCCGGTGGTCTCGTACCAGTTGGACGCGGCGTCGGCACGGCCGTCGTAGAGGACGACGAGCGGGTCGTGCGAGACGACCGTGGTCACCCGCGCACCGCGGGCGTCCCACCGGCCCGGACGGCCGGCGAGGACCTCGCCGTCGTCGTGCCACTCCAGGCCGTCGGTGCTCGTCAGGTAGCGGGTCGTCATCCGATCCTCGTGGCCCGGCTCGGTGAGCGGGTGGCAGCACAGCCACATCTGCCAGGTCTGGGTCACCGGGTCGATCGCGATCACGGGGTCCTTGACCGCGACCGTGTCGCTGCCGGGGTGGACGACCCGGCGGTCGCCGCCGGGGAGACCCTCGACGGTGTCGGCGGTGAGGCTGTCGACCCACCAGTGCTTGGAGTCCCAGGTGGCGCAGGAGAGGTAGAGCCGCCAGCCGCCCTCGGGCAGCGCGACCAGCACCGGCCGCTCCAGCGACTCGCAGCCGAACTGGTCGCGGTGGACCTCGGTCACCGTCTCGAACCGCACCCCGTCGGTCGACCGGGCGACGCTGACCGTCACGCCACGACCGTCGGAGAGCGGGCGCCGGTTGCGCCAGGTCAGCCAGAAGACGCCGTCGACCAGGACGGCGCTCGCGGCGCCGGCCCAGTTGCCCGGGCCCTCGCCCGGCGCCGGGATGACGAGCTCGGCACCGTCGTAGGACGGGAGGGACGGAAGCAAACCGGTGGTCATGGAGGCATCTTAGTCAAGTCACTCACTCGACTAAGAAACCACGCCGCGTGGTGGCGCCGGATATGGCATGGTTTCGAGCCATGGCCGAGACAGCAGATCAGATCTACGCCCGCGTCCAGGCCGGCGGCGACCTGCCCGCCCCGAGCGTCACCGAGTGGGACGTCTTCCCGTGGGTCGTCCGCGACGGCGAGATCGCCCCGAAGCCGCTCGCTCCCCCGGCTCCCGAGGAGCCGCGCTCGGGCGAGGACGGCGTCGACTGCAACCTGTGCGGCACCGATCTGCCCGGCGTGATCTGGCAGGACGAGAGCTGGCGGGTGAAGCACCTGAAGCAGTCCGGCCTCCCGCTGGTGCTGATCCTCGAGCCGCTCGAGCACTACGACCTGCCCGATCTCGACGAGCACCAGGCGGCCGAGTTCGGCGTCCTCACCGTGCGGCTCGTCCGGATCATCGAGAGCCTGCCCAACATCGCCCGCTGCCATGCGATGCGCATCGGGGACGGCGCCGAGCACCTGCACATGTGGTTCCTGGCCCGTCCGCAGGACCTGCTCTCCGTACGCGGCAGCTTCTCGCCCGACTGGGACGACATCCTCCCGCCCGGCCCCGCCGAGATCTGGCGCGCCGACCTCGCCGAGGTCGCCCGCAAGCTCGCCACCCACGGCGGCGAGGCCCTGATCTGATGTCGCCGGAGGTCCGGTTCGACGAGGCAGACGTACGCCGCCTGCTGGACGTCATCGAGCAGGAGATCGTCCCGCTGACCCGTGCCGGTGTGGCCGAGGGCAACAAGATCTTCGGTGCCGCGATCCTGCGGCGGACGGACCTGTCGGTGGTGGTCGCCGAGACCAACAACGAGACCGAGAACCCGCTGTGGCACGGGGAGATCCATGCCATCAAGCGCTTCTTCGAGCTGCCGGCCGATGACCGGCCGGCGCCGGGCGACTCCCTGCTGCTGGCGACCCACGAGCCGTGCTCGCTGTGCCTCTCGGGCGTGGCCTGGTCCGGGATCCCCGAGTTCGCCTATCTCTTCAGCCACCAGGACTCGGCCGACTCCTTCGCGATCCCCTACGACCTGGCGATCCTGAAGGGCGTCTACGCCGTCCCCGACCCCGACCGCGACGAGGTCGACCCGGGACGCGACCTCTACAACCGCACCAACGACTACTTCACCAGCACCGCCCTCGCCCCGCTCGCCGATCCCGAGCAGCTCGCCCGGATCAGCCGGACCTACGACGAGCTCTCAGCGACGTACCAGGAGCGGAAGGGCAGCGGGGCGATCGCCCACCCCTGACGGCGCTGACCGGCCGCCGGGACGGTCAGTCGTTGCTGCGCCAGCGCAGCAGCCCGGCCACGGAGGAGAGCACCACGACGACGGCGCCGTAGCCGTAGGTGGTGGTGGCGAGCCCGATCTCCGGCGTCAGCAGCCCGGCGACGACGGCAGGGATGCCGAAGGCCAGGTAGGACACGATGAAGATCACCGCGAAGACCTCGGCCCGCTCGTGGGCGGGCAGGAGCGGCATGATCGTGCGCAGGATGCCGAAGAAGGCGGTGCCGAAGCCGGTGCCGGCGACGACCACGGCGACGAGGTACGCCGCCGTCGAGCCGGTCAGCAGGGCGAGCAGGCTGAGCACGGTGCCGCCGGCCAGCGCGGCCGTGCCGTAGAGCGTGGTCGCGCGGGCCGACCGGTTGCGGAAGACGTACGCCGCCACCGCCCCCGCTCCGGCGAGGGCTCCGATCGCCAGCCCCTGGAGGATGTGGCTGGTGGCGCCCAGCTCGCTGCGTACGATCGCGGCCCCGAGGGAGAGGAAGAGCCCACCGGTGGCCCAGCCGGCGAAGATCGCCGGGGCGCTGCGGGCGAGCAGGCCCCTGATCCCCGGCGGCACGGCGACCCGCGGCCGCAGCGAGGCGAGCAGACCCTCGTGGCGGGGCGCGGTCTCGGGCGCGAGCCAGACAGCTGCCGCCAGGACGAGGGACAGGACGACGAGGGCGTCGAAGACGAGGAGCCGCGCGTCACCGCTCACCTGGAGGACCACGCCGGCGACGACGGCGCCGAGCGCCAGCCCGACCATCGGCGCGACGGCGTTGACCACCGCGGCCGAACCGGGTCGCGACGGTCGTTCGAAGTCGGCCACCGTGGCCGACAGCGTCGAGAGCAGCAGGCCGCTCGCGACCCCCTGCAGGATCCGCGCCTCGAAGAGGAAGGCCGCCGTATCGGCTCCCCGGAAGAGCGCGAAGCTGCCCGCCAGCAGGAGGAACCCGACCGTCACCACGGGCCGCCGGCCGACATGGTCGGAGACCGAGCCGAACACGAGCAGCGTGCCCAGCAGCGCCACGGCGTAGACGGCGAAGACCGCCGTCATCACCCAGGGCTGCAGGCCGAGCCCGACCTGGAGGTCGGGATAGAAGGGCGAGGGCGCGCTGGCCCCGGCCATCATCAGCACCACGGCCCCGAGGGCCATCCCGGCGCCGAGCCGCCGCCCTGCGACGACGTCCGTCGTCGTCGCGCTCATTACCTCTGCCGACATCACCACTCCATCCATCGTTCGAATTTTTTCGAACCTTTTAGGAGAGTACGTGCCTTCCGACGACTGTGCAACTATTATCGAACCATGAGTTCTTCCCCGGACCTTCCGCATCCCGAGCGGTCGGAGCTCTCCCTGACGACCGTGCTCTTCGCGCTCAGCGACCCAGAGCGCCTGGCGATCGCCCGTCAGCTGGTCGACGGCCCCCTCGACATGGCCGAATGTCACCTGAGCAACCCGGACGTGCCGAAGTCGACCAAGTCGCACCTGATGAAGGTGCTGCGTACGGCCGGGGTCGTCCGCAACGAGGCCAACGGCCGCGCGCGGCGCCTCTCGCTGCGTCGTGAGGACCTCGACGCGCGGTTCCCGGGGCTCCTCGACGCCGTCCTCTCCGCGGAGGACAGCAAGCCGAAGGCCTAGCGGCGCCAGGGCGCCGGGCGCCCGTGCAGGAACCACTCCATGTTGCGGGTGATCCATGGCAGCCCGAAGTAGGTCATGAACGGCAGCGTCACGACCATCACGCCGAGCACCTTCAGCGGCAGCGTCCACTCGGCCACGAGTGGTCCGATCAGCCAGTTGGCGAGCAGGCTGACCGGGTAGAACATCAGGAAGATCGTGATCGTCTGCTTCCACCGCGGCGGAGGCGACGCGACACCGGAGACCTGCTCGACGTCGTAGGTGCTGGGCGGGTCGAACCAGCCCTCGATCCCGGTGCGCCGCTCGATCCGGGTCTCCTCCACGAACGGCTCGCCCGCGCCCAGCCACCAGCCGCGCTGGCGGCTGTTGTCCCAGCGCCCCAGGGTCTCGTGGGAGTCGAACCGATAGAGCAGATGCCACTGGTCGGAGTCCGGAGACGGCCGCACCCAGCCCGCGCCGAGGAAGCCGGGGAACTCGCTGGCCAGCCGGATCCCCGCCTGCATCCAGGCGACCATCTCGTCGCGGCGCTCCACGGAGACTCGACGGGCGATGGTCACGGTTACCGGCTCGGACATGCCGTCCATCGTCGCAGGCACGTACGCCGCGTCCCCAGCCCTCGCATAGGTTTGCGGCATGTCTGTGGTGAAGATCAATGCAATCCAGGTGCCGGAGGGTGCGGGCGCCGAGCTCGAGAAGCGGTTCGCGGCCCGCGCGGGCGCCGTCGAGAAGTCGCCGGGCTTCCTCGGCTTCCAGCTGCTGCGCCCGGTGGCCGGCGACGACCGCTACTTCGTCGTCACCCACTGGGACTCCGAGGAGTCCTTCGCGGCCTGGCGCGACGGGGACGCCCGAGCCGCCCACGCGACCCCGCCGGGCGAGGCACCGCGCAAGCCGGTCTCGACCGGCGCCGACCTGCTGGAGTTCGAGGTCGTGCTGGACGTCAAGCCGGCGTGACGTCGGAGACGCCGGGGATGCTGACCCCGCCCCGGCGCACCAAGGACTGCTCACCGCGCTGCACGACCTTGTAGAAGTGCTCGCTCCTCCCCCGCAGCAACGGCGTGGGCCCGAGGAGCGAGAGGCGGCCGTGGGCGAGGCGGCTGGCGGTGCGTACGGCCCACCATCTCGTCTCGGCCGCGGCCGACCACGGGATGCCGTAGTGCTCCCGGACGACCGGCGGGAGGCTGCCCTGGACGACGGTCCGGAGCGTCTCGGAGGTCGGAGCTCCACCGGGGAGGTGGTAGCCGGCGCTCCCGGCGATGTGGCGCCCGACCAGGCGGGCCTCGTCGACGAGGTAGGGGTCGTCCGAGGAGAGCCAGGCGTCGAAGCGGCGCCGGAAGTCGGGATAGGACGCCGGCGCGGCTTCGGGCGGCATGCCGAAGAGAACGGCCCAGGTCACGAAGCCGTCGAAGAGCTCCTCGCGCTCGTGCGGACGGAGGGGGCGGACCAGAGCGTCGTACATGAACTCGACCGAGTCGAGCGCGAACGCCGCCGTCCACCACATCAGCCCGGGGTCGGTGGCCGAGTAGTGCGATCCGGCGGGGTGGGCGGGGCCTCCGTCGACCTCCATCGTCCCGTCGACGGGCACGTGTCTCTTCGCCGTGAACGCGAGCGCCCTGTCGGCCTGGTCCTTCGTCCCGAGGAAGACCGTCTCCATCAGCCGGGCGGTCAGCGCGAGCCGGGTGTACGGCGTCGCCCGATGAGCCGTGTGCTGGGCGGTGCCGACGAAGAGCCGCGGGTGCAGACCGCCGATGATCAGCGCCCGCTGTCCCCAGGTGAGGCCGACCACCCGCTGACGCATCGCACGCACGACCATCGAGTCGGCGGCGAAGTACCCGGACATGTCGACAGTCTGCCACCGCGCGGTTGCCCGCCGTCGGGGTTCAGGCGGGCTGGAGGGCCGGGACGACGTACTCCCGGGTCAGCGGGGCGAAGTCCGCTCCGTCGGTGATCTCGGCGAGCGTCGCCCAGCGCAGCTCCGCGATCTCGGCGGCCGCGTCCGGCGTCACCGCGCCGGCCCAGGTGAAGACCGTCGAGCGCACCAGGTGGCCCGGCTCGTTGGCCGCATCCGCCTCGAACTCACCGAGCAGCGTGAGCTCCTCGACCCGGAGACGTACGCCGAGCTCCTCCGCGACCTCGCGCACGGCGGCTTCGACGGCCGACTCCCCCGGCTCCAGCTTCCCGCCGGGCAGCATGAAGCTCGCGGTGCCGTTCTTGCGGACGGTCAGCATCCGGCCTTTGTCGTCCCGGAAGACGACTGCCGCGACGGTGATGACGGGGCCGGCGAACGAGCTCAGAGGATCTCGCCCGGCACGTAGGCGGCGGCCTCGGGGTGCGCGGCGGTGACGGCCTCCACGCGGCGTACGACCTCCTGGACCTGCGCGACGGCGGCTCCGGTGAACTCGATCGGCTCGGCGACGAGCGACTGGATCTGGTCCTCGGTCAGGCCGAGGCGGGAGTCGGCGCCGAGCTTGGCGAAGACGTCGTTCTCGGCCTGGCCCTTGCGCATCGAGAGCGCGGTGCCGACGGCGGCCTCCTTGATCGCCTCGTGGGCCTCCTCGCGACCGACGCCGTTGCGGACGGCGGCCATCAGGACCTTGGTGGTGGCCAGGAACGGCAGGTAGCGGTCGAGCTCGCGCTGGATCACCGCGGGGAAGGCCCCGAACTCGTCGAGCACGGTCAGGAAGGTCTGGAAGAGGCCGTCGGCGGCGAAGAACGCGTCCGGGAGCGCGACGCGACGCACGACCGAGTCGGAGACGTCACCCTCGTTCCACTGGTCGCCGGCCAGCTCGGAGATCATCGAGAGGTAGCCGCGCAGCACGACCGAGAGGCCGTTGACCCGCTCGGTGGAGCGCGAGTTCATCTTGTGGGGCATCGCACTGGAGCCGACCTGGCCCTCCTTGAAGCCCTCGGTGACCAGCTCGTTGCCGGCCATCAGCCGGATCGTGGTCGACAGGTTGGAGGGGCCGGAGACCAGCTGGACCAGCGCCGAGACCGCGTCGAAGTCGAGCGAGCGCGGGTAGACCTGGCCGACACTGGTGAAGACGTTCTCGAAGCCGAGGTGGGCCGCGACCCGCTCCTCGAGGGCGGCGAGCTTGCTCGCGTCACCGTCGAGCAGGTCGAGCATGTCCTGAGCGGTGCCCATCGGGCCCTTGATCCCGCGCAGCGGGTAGCGGGCGATGAGCTCCTCGACCCGCTGGAGCCCGACGAGCATCTCGTCGGCGACGGTCGCGAACCGCTTGCCGAGGGTGGTCGCCTGAGCCGCCACGTTGTGCGAACGGCCGGCCATGACGGTGGTCTCGTGCTCGGTCGCGAGCCGGGCGAGGCGCGCCAGCGTCGCGACGGCACGGTCGCGGATCACCTTCAGCGAGGAGAGCACCTGGAGCTGCTCGACGTTCTCGGTCAGGTCCCGCGAGGTCATGCCCTTGTGGATGTGCTCGTGGCCGGCCAGCGCGGCGAACTCCTCGATCCGCGCCTTCACGTCGTGGCGGGTCACCCGCTCACGGGCCGCGATCGAGTCGAGGGCGACGTCGTCCACGACCTTCTCGTACGCCTCCACGACCCCGTCGGGGACGTCGATGCCGAGATCCTTCTGGGCCTTGAGCACCGCGATCCAGAGCTGGCGCTCGAGGACGATCTTGTGCTCGGGACTCCAGATCCCGGCGAGGTCGGCAGCGGCATAGCGGTTGGCAAGGACGTTGGGCACCACAGTCACGGTGGACATTCTCCCATGTCCGGTGCCCCACCCCACTAACGTGGCGGTATGGCCCTGCGGATGCTCGCCAGCCGGCCCGATCCGGCCCTCTACACCCTGCCCTGGTCGCTCCCTCTGGAGGAGTGGCCCGACGACGTCGTGGTGCCGTTGGCGCGCGGCCTGAGCCGCCATGTCGTCCGGATCGTGCGCGTGCGCGGCAACGTCTACGCCGTCAAGGAGACCCAGGCCGACATCGCCCGCCGCGAGTACAACATGCTCCGCGAGCTGCAGCGCCTCGGCCTGCCGACGGTGGTCGCGAAGAGCGTCGTGACCGGCCGCAAGGACCGCGACGGCAACGATCTGAACGCCGCGCTGATGACCGACCACCTCACCTACTCGCTCCCCTACCGCGCGCTGTTCGAGCGGGGTCTGGCAGCCGACCGACTCCCCAGCCTGATCGACGCCCTCGTCGTCCTGCTCGTACGACTCCACCTGGCCGGCTTCTACTGGGGCGACGTCTCCTTGTCGAACGTCCTCTTCGTCCGCGACGCGAACGGGTTCGCCGCCTACCTGGTCGACGCCGAGACCGGGGAGCTGAAGGCCGAGCTCTCCGACCGGCTCCGGGAGTACGACCTCGACGTCGCCTACCAGAACATCTACGGGGAGCTGCTCGACCTGCAGGCGAGCGAGTCGCTGCCGGAGGCCTTCCCGATCGACGCGATCGTCGAGCGGCTGCAGAGCCGCTACGACGCGCTGTGGCGCGAGCTCACCGAGGAGCAGGTCTTCTCCGCCGCGGAGATGTGGCACATCGAGCAGCGCATCGAGCGCCTCCACGACCTCGGCTTCGACGTCGAGGAGCTCGACATCACCACCAGCGAGGACGGCGACACGGTGGCGTTGCGGCCGCGGGTGGTCGAGCTGGGCCACCACCGCCGCGAGCTGCGTACGCTGACCGGACTCGACGTCCAGGACGCCCAGGCCCGGCGGATCCTGAACGACATCTCCGCCTACCGCGCCACTCGCGAGCTCGGCGACCTGCCGATCGAGGTCGCGGCCAATCGCTGGTTGCGCGAGATCTACGAGCCCATCGTCGCCATGCGCCCGCCCGGCGCCGCCGCCAAGCTCACCCCGGCGCAGATGTTCCACGAGATCCTCGAGCACCGTTGGGTGCTCTCCCAGTTCGCCGGCGAGTGGGTCAAGCTCATCAACGCGGCCGAGTCCTACTACGAGGACGTCATCCAGCACCGCCCCGACGAGGCGGTCACCCCACCGCCGGAGGACTGACCGCTGGCTGCGAAGCCGAGAGTGACCAGGGACCACGCTCGGGTTCACCACCTCGTCGCAGCATAAGGTGGGCCCGTGAGGATCCTTGTCGTTGGCACCGGTGGTCGTGAGCACGCGCTCGCTCTGAAGCTCTCCCAGGAGGGGAACGAGGTGTACGCCGCACCCGGCAACCCCGGGATCGCGGAGTTCGCCACGCTCCGGGACGTGGACATCATGTCCGGTCCCGCGATCGCGGCCCTGGCCGTCGAGCTGAGCGTCGACCTGGTCGTCGTCGGCCCCGAGGCCCCGCTGGTGGCCGGCGTCGCCGACGCGGTCCGCGAGGCCGGGATCGCGGTCTTCGGGCCGTCGCAGGCCGCCGCGCAGCTCGAGGGGTCGAAGGCGTTCTCCAAGGACGTGATGTCCGCGGCCGGCGTCCCGACCGCGGGCTCGCGCGTGGCGACCACGCCCGAGGAGGCGGCCGCCGCGCTCGACGAGTTCGGCGCTCCATACGTTGTTAAGGACGACGCGCTCGCCGCGGGCAAGGGCGTCGTCGTGACCCGCGACCGCGCGGAGGCGCTGGCTCACGCCGCCGCCTGCGAGCGGGTCGTCATCGAGGAGTTCCTCGACGGCCCCGAGGTCTCGCTGTTCGCGATCTGCGACGGCACCCGGGCCTACGCGCTGCAGCCGGCTCAGGACTTCAAGCGGATCTTCGACGGCGGCAAGGGCGGCAACACCGGCGGCATGGGTGCCTACTCGCCGCTGCCGTGGGCGCAGCCCGACCTGGCCGACGTGGTGCTGGCGACCGTCGTGGAGCCGACGCTGGCCGAGATGGAGAAGCGTGGCGCCCCGTTCGTCGGGTGCCTCTACGTCGGGCTCTCGCTGACCGCCAAGGGCCCGAAGGTGATCGAGTTCAACTGCCGCTTCGGCGACCCCGACTCGCAGCCCGTGCTCGCGCTCCTGGAGTCCTCGCTCGGCGACCTGTTGCTCGCGGCTGCCACCGGCGCGCTGGACACCGTCGAGGCGCCGGCCTTCTCCGACGGTGCCTCGGTAACCGTCGTGCTGGCCTCGGCCGGCTACCCGGAGTCCTCCTCGAAGGGCGACGTCATCACCGGCGTCGGCAACGCCAACTCGATCAACGACGTGGACGTGATCCACGCCGGCACCGCGATCGTCGACGCCTCCACGCCGGAGGAGCCCGACCACCGCCACCTGGTCACCGCCGGCGGCCGTGTGCTGGCGGTGCGTGCGAAGGGCTACGACATCGACGACGCGCGCTCGCGGGCGTACGCCGCCGCCGACCTGATCACCTTCGACGGTCTCCAGCGACGCTCCGACATCGCGGCCGAGCCGCTCGGCGTCGTCGAGGGTGCCTCGCTGCTTTGAGCATCGGCGTAGCCTGCCGGACATGACCTGGGTCGTGTTCGGCGTCGCCGTCGTTGTCGTGCTCGGCCTGATGATCGCGGCCTGCAACAAAGCCCTGCGCTCCTCGCGGCGCGGCGTCTCCTCCGGCCTCGGCGACGGCCTCGGCAGCTTCATCGACGTCTTCGACCCCGGCAACGCGCGCGCCGCGCGCGAGCTCAAGGAGCAGGACAACGTCGGTCACGTGATCCCTTCGCCCGACGGTGACGACCCGCCTCACGGGGTCGATCTGAAGGCCGGGCGGGTCATCATCCGTCGTCCGAGCGCGCACCTGTGAAGCTTGGGAGTGGCCACGAGGCCACTCCCAAGCTTCACGACCTCAGGTGAGGGAGTTGATGATGACCGTCTCGTCGCGCGCCGGGCCGACGCCGATGACCGACATCGGAGCGCCGGAGATCTCCTCGACGTACTTCACGTACGCCTGGGCGTTGGCCGGGAGGTCGCTGAACGACCGCGCCCCGGAGATGTCCTCCTTCCAGCCGGGCAGCATCTCGAAGATGGGCTTGGCGTGGTGGAAGTCGGACTGGTTGACGGGCATCTCGTCGTGGCGGACGCCGTCGACGTCGTAGGCCACGCACACCGGGATCTCGTCGAGACCGCCGAGCACGTCGAGCTTGGTGAGGACGAAGTCGGTGACGCCGTTGACGCGGGCGGCGTAGCGGGCGATGACGGCGTCGTACCAGCCGCAGCGGCGCGGGCGGCCGGTGGTGGTGCCGAACTCATGGCCGTTGTCGCGCAGGTAGTCGCCGGAGGAGTCGAAGAGCTCGGTCGGGAACGGCCCCTCGCCCACCCGCGTGGTGTAGGCCTTCACGATCGCGACGACCCGGTCGATCCGGGTCGGCGGGATGCCGGACCCGGTGCAGGCGCCGCCGGAGGTGGCGTTGGAGGAGGTCACGAACGGGTAGGTGCCGTGGTCGACGTCGAGCAGCGTCGCCTGGCCGCCCTCGAGCAGCACGGTCTCGCCCTTGTCGAGCGCCTGGTTGAGCAGCAGGCCGGTGTCGCAGACCATCGGCGCGATCGGGTCGGCGTAGGACAGCAGGTCCTCGACGACCGCCTCGACGGTGAAGCCGCGCCGGTTGTAGACCTTCGAGAGCAGCTGGTTCTTCAGCTCCAGCGCACCCTCGACCTTGCCGCGCAGGATCGACTCGTCGAAGAGGTCCTGGACGCGGATGCCGATGCGGTTGACCTTGTCGGCGTAGGTCGGCCCGATCCCGCGGCCGGTGGTGCCGATCTTGCGCGAGCCGAGGAACCGCTCGGTGACCTTGTCGAGCTGGCGGTTGTAGTCGGCGATGACGTGGGCGCTGGCCGACAGCTTCAGCTTGGAGATGTCGACGCCGCGCTCCTCCAGGCCGCTCAGCTCCTCGAAGAGGACCGCGAGGTCGACGACGACGCCGTTGCCGATCACCGGCGTCACGCCGGCGGTCAGGATGCCGCTGGGCAGCAGGTGGAGGGCGTACTTCTCCTTGCCGATGACCACCGTGTGGCCGGCGTTGTTGCCGCCGTTGAACTTCACGACGTAGTCGACGTGCTCACCGAGAAGGTCGGTCGCCTTGCCCTTGCCTTCGTCGCCCCACTGGGCGCCGATGATCGTGATCGCGGGCATGTGTTGCTCCTTCGCTCCGGACGGAGTCCCTCCGGGCGTGCCCGGCTGCTCAACGCACCAATATCTAGTGTGTGCTCGATCCATCTACAGAAAGCAAAAAACCCTGGCAAGACCAGGGCTCTTGCGACCACACGCTAGCAAATACCGGCCCGTACGTCACAGCCAGGCTCGCCGTGCGGCCTCGACACCCGCCTCGAACCGTGAGGTCGCGCCGAGGTCCTCGAGCAGTTCGGCGACCCGCCGCCGGACCGTACGCAGCGAGACCCCGAGCCTCCGGGCGATCTGCTCGTCCTGGGCTCCGCTGGCCAGCTCGGCGAGCAGCAGACGGCGTTCGGCGTTCGGCAGGTCCTCGAGCTCGGCCGCCGGGAGGGCCCGGCGCCACAGCTCCTCGAAGTAGCAGGTGACCACCTCGACGATGCCCCGCTGGCGTACGTTGATCATCGGCTGCTCCACCGGGCCGAGCGGGTCCGGGAACATCGCGTGGGTGCTGCCGACGACCATCAGATGGGTGGCCACGCGCGGCAGGATCCGGATCTCCTCCCCGATCTCGACCCGCATCCGCAGCACGTCGGGCGAGTGTTTCAGGGCCGCCACCGGGTAGATGCCGCGGCACCGGCGACCCGACTTGATCGTGGACTCGATGACCGAGATGAACCGCATCTCCGAGGGATGCACGGTCACCGCCGGGCGCAGCCACATCATGTCGCCCGAGGTGGCCGAGACCAGCCGCTCGAAGGTCTCCGGGGTGAACTCGGTCGCGATCACCTCGCCGTCGATCGGGTGCTCCTCGCCGATCGTGGCCGGGAGCCGTGCGGCGGTGCCGGCGACGTACGGCACCGACTGGGAGATCTTGAGCAGGTGGTCGTGGGCGTCCTGGGCCCTGGTCGCGGCCCGCTCCAGCATGTGGGCGACCACCGCGGGAGGACTCAGCACGGTCAGCGTCTCACCGCAGCTGATGACTCCGCTCTCGATCAGGGGCGCGGCCTCCTCCTTCAGCTCGCCCTCGGAGGTGGACAGCGTCGCCGCCACCACCATGCAGGGCCATCCGGTGAGCGGGAGGAGGCGACTGTAGAGCTGCGCCGCGGCCGGGTCGAACCCGAGCGCGGTCATCAGCGTCTCCGACCGGCCGTTCTCCATACCTGGCACTGTAATGCCAGATAGGTGTCAGGCCTCCGGCTTGAGCAGCGGGAAGAGGATCGTTTCGCGGATCCCGGCGCCGGTGAAGAGCATGATCGCCCGGTCCAGGCCGAGCCCGAGGCCGCCCATCGGCGGGGCGCCGTACTCCAGCGCCCGCAGGAAGTCCTCGTCGAGCTGCATCGCCTCGGGGTCACCGCCGGCGGCCAGCAGGGACTGGGCGGTGAGCACCTCGCGCTGGACGACCGGGTCGATCAGCTCGGTGAAGCCGGTGCCGCGCTCGACACCGCCGATGATCAGGTCCCAGGCGAGGACCTTGCCCGGCTCCTCGTCGTTGATCCGCGCCAGCGGCTGGGCGATCGCCGGAAAGTCGCACAGGAAGGTCGGCTGGATCAGGTGGGGCTCCACCAGCTCGCCGCACAGCTCCATGACGATCTTGTCGGCGTTCCAGGCCGGGTCGAGCTCGACGTCGTGCTTGTCGGCCAGCGCCTTGAGCGTCTCGACGTCGGTGTCGGGGGTGACCTCGACGCCGACGGCCTCGGAGACGCCCTCGTAGACCGGCAGCCACTTCCACTCGCCGTCGAGGTCGATGACACCGGCCTCGGTCTCGATCTGACGCGAGCCGACGGCGTCGGCCGCGGCGAGGTACATCCGGCGGATCTGCTCGGCGATGGTGAACTGGTCGCCGTAGGCCTGGTAGGCCTCGATCATCGTGAACTCGGGGCTGTGGGTGGAGTCGACGCCCTCGTTGCGGAAGATCCGGCCGATCTCGTAGACCTTGTCGATGCCGCCGACGACGGCCTTCTTGAGGTTGAGCTCGAGCGCGATGCGCAGCGTCATCGGCTGGTCGAACGCGTTCATGTGGGTGTTGAACGGCCGCGCGTGCGCACCACCGTGGATGAGCTGCAGGACCGGGGTCTCGACCTCGAGGTAGCCGTCGTCCTCCAGGCAGCGGCGGATCGCCTGGGTGATCTTCGCCCGCGTACGCACCATGTCGCGCGCCTCCTGGCGCACGATCAGGTCGGCGTAGCGCTGCCGGACCCGGGACTCCTCGGAGAGCTCCTTGTGGAGCACCGGCAGCGGACGCAGCGCTTTGGCCGCCATCTGCCAGCTCGAGGCCATGATGGAGAGCTCGCCGCGCCGCGAGGAGATCACCCGGCCGGTGACGGCGACGTGGTCGCCGAGGTCGACCAGGCTCTTCCACTCCGCGAGCGCCTCCTCGCCCACCTCGGCGAGCGAGAGCATCACCTGGAGCCGGGTGCCGACACCCTCCTGGAGGGTCGCGAAGGCCAGCTTGCCGGTGTTGCGGACGAACATGACCCGACCGGCGACGGTGACCACGTCCTGGGTCTCCTCGCCGGCCTCGAGCTTGTCCTCGTAGGCCTCGCGCACCTCGGCGAGCGTGTGCGTGCGGCCGACCTCGATGGCGTACGCCTTCTTGCCCTCGGCCAGCAGGCGCTCGCGCTTCTCGCGCCGGACCAGCATCTGCTCGTTGAGGCTCTGCTGAACCTCGGGGGCGTCGGGTGCGTTGGAGGGCTGCTCAGTCACAGGGCAAGGCTAGGCGAAATCGCTGGTCCGACGCGATTCGGTAATTCAGCCGAGAAGGGTGTCGTACGCCGTCGGGCTGCTGTCGCGGAGGAACTCGCTGCAACGCTCCCACTCGTCGGTCTCGCCGATCGCCTTGGCCTGCTCGGCGAGGAGGGCGAGGCTGGTCAGGAAGCCGCGGTTGGGCTCGTGCTCCCACGGCACCGGCCCGTGGCCCTTCCAGCCGTTGCGGCGGAGCATGTCGAGCGAGCGGTGGTAGCCGACGCGGGCGTAGGCGTAGATGGTCACATCCTCGGCGCCGGTCTCCTTGGCGGCCGTGGCGAGCGCGGCCCAGGCCGCGGGCGAGGCGGGGTGGCGGCGTACGACCTCGGCGGGCTCCGTCCCGGCGGCCAGCTCGTCGGTCGCGGGGTCGGCGGGGAGGTGGGTCGGCGGCGGTCCGGCCATCAGGTCCTGGTGCGTCATGCGAACCATTGTGCCCGCGACCCCCGAAACCGTCGGTGGTCGGGTGTTGACTGTGTCCATGACCGAGACGACCGCGTCGCAGGCGCCCGGCACCACCGTGGAACATCCCTGGCGCAGCCTGGCCGCGCTGTGCATCGGCTTCTTCATGATCCTCGTCGACATGACGATCGTGACCGTCGCGACGCCGGACATCATGAGGGACCTCGAGGCGAGCACCAACGACGTGCTGTGGGTGACCAGCGCCTACCTGCTCACCTACGCCGTCCCGGTGCTGATCATGGGGCGTCTCGGCGACCGGTTCGGGCCGAAGTGGCTCTATCTCGGCGGCCTGGCGATCTTCACCCTCGCGTCGCTGTGGTGCGGGCTCGCCGACGACATCACGATGCTGATCATCGCCCGTGCGGTGCAGGGCGTCGGTGCGTCGATGATGACGCCGCAGACGATGGCGGTGATCACCCGGATCTTCCCGGCCGACCGGCGCGGTGCGGCGATGGCGCTGTGGGGCGCGACCGCGGGCATCGCGACGCTGGTCGGCCCGATCCTCGGCGGCGTGCTCGTCGACCTCGGTGGCTGGGAGTGGATCTTCTTCATCAACATCCCCGTCGGCGTGGTCGCGCTCGTCCTCAACTGGCGGCTGGTCCCGCTGCTGCCGACCCACCCGCACGTGTTCGACTGGCTCGGCGTCGCGCTGAGCGGGATCGGCATGTTCGGCCTGGTCTTCGGCCTCCAGGACGGCGAGCAGCGCGGCTGGGACGGGCTGATCTGGGCGCTGGTGATCGGCGGCGTCGCCGTGCTGGGTCTGTTCGTGCTGTGGGAGGCGCGCAACAAGCAGGAGCCGCTGCTGCCGTTGGGTCTCTTCGGCGACCGCAACTTCTCCGTCGCCAACATCGCGATCACCTGTATGGGGATGGCGGCCACGACGATGGGCTTCCCGCTGATGCTCTACGCCCAGATCGTCCGTGGCTACGACGCACTCGAGGCGTCGCTGCTGATGGTGCCGATGGCCGCGGTCTCGCTGGTGCTCGCGCCGGTGGTCGGCCGGATCAACGACAAGGTCCACCCCCGCTGGCTCACCAGCTTCGGCTTCTTCTGCTGCGCCGCGGCCATCTTCTGGCTCGCCGGGCCGATGACGCCGGGCTCGGCGGTCTGGGAGCTCCTCGTCCCGATGGGCCTGCTCGGGCTCGGGATGGCGTTCGTGTGGGCGCCGCTGGCAGCGGCCGCCACGCGCAATCTGCCGCCGCACCAGGCCGGGGCGGGGTCAGGTGTCTACAACGCGACCCGCACGGTCGGCTCGGTGGTCGGCTCGGCCGCCATCGCCGTGCTCATGGACGCCCGGATCAGGGCCAACGGCCTCGACGCGAGCGCGGAGACCGCGGGTGGCGCCGGTGCCCAACTGCCTGCAGAGGTCGCCGAGAGGTTCTCCCAGGCGATGGCCGAGGCGACCCTGCTGCCGGCGGTCGCGCTGGCGGTCGGCTTCGTGGCGGTGCTCTTCTTCACCACGCCGCGCCACATGGTGAAGCCGCCCGCCTAGGACAGAGCGACTAGGAAAGGGCGACGGAGAGCGGCAGACCCCGGCACGGGATCATGTCGCGGGCGGTGGTGAGCGGGTCGCCGGTGGCCAGCTGCGGGTCGGCCGAGACGATCGCCTTTCCGTGGCCGTTGACGAGCGTCGCTCCGGCCTCACGCAGCCCGGGCAGGAGCATCGTCTCGAGCGTCTCGACCAGGGTGTCGGCCCCCGCGACGCCGACCATGCGGCCGCCGGCGTAGACCGGCATCGTCGTGGTCATGACGTACTCGTCGGTGCAGACGAAGTCGACGTACGGCCCGACGAGCGTGAGCTCGCCCGTGCGCTCCGGGGTGCGGTACCAGGGCTGGCGGGTGTAGTCGATCGCCTCGCCCGTGGCCGGGGCGTCGGCGTCGCCGAGGAAGTCACGCTCCTCGCCCTGCCACCAGACGAGGTAGAGCCGGCGGTCGCTGAGGACTCCCGGGGCCACCACGAAGCCGCCACCGACGAGGTTGGGGTTGCGCAGGAACTCCAGGGACCCGGGCTCGAGCCGCTCCCGCAGGGAGGCGCTGCTGACCGGACCGGCCTCGAAGAGGGCAGCCACCTCGCTGCGTACGCGCTCGAGCTCGGTCACGATCGGCCCGAAGTGATCCTCGACCTGGGCCACACAGTCGAGAGGAGTCATCGTGTTGCTCATCGTCGCACCGCCTCATGGATCTCAGCCAAGCGTTCAAGGGAGTGAGCCACGTGCTCACGTACGCTCTCCCGGGCCCTGACAGCATCTCCCGATGCCAGGGCTTCGACAAGCTCCTGATGGCGGCTCGCCGTCGCCTCCCGGAAGCCCGGCTCCTCGAGCGGGATCCGGAGCAGCGCGCCGAAGTCGGCCTCCTGGCGCACCACCTCGCGCGTCATCCTGGCCGACTGGGTCAGGGCGGCCACCGACAGGTAGAGCTCGCTGTCCGCACTGCGCCAGCGGGCCACGTCGCTGACGTTGAGCGGGATCAGCAGGTCACGCAGGTCCTCGACCTCGTCAGGATCCGTACGCTCCGCCGCGATCTCCGCGCACCCGGTGAGCACCACCTGATAGACGGTGGCCCGGTCACGCAGCTCGATGCGAGACATCGCGGCGAGCCGGTCCTCGACGAGGTCGGCGCTCTTCGGGGCACGTACGAACGAGCCGCCGCCACGCCCCCTGGTCGTCACCACCAGGCCCTTGGCGCGCAGCGCGACCAGCGCCTCTCGCGCGGTGACCGTGGCGACGCCGAGCATCTGGGCGAGCTCCGGCTCGCTCGGGAGCCGCTCCCCGTGCGCGAGCACGCCGGAGCGGATCGCCTCGGCGAGACGGTTCTCGACACGCGCTGCCCTGCCCTCGTCGCCGATGGGGGCGAAGATGGCCGCGCGGGCACGGGAGGTCATCACACGCACACCCAAATTCTAATGTATGGCTCCAGATGATTGGGCCGCTCAGATCTGTTCGATTTTGTTCGAATGGGCACAGGAAGTTCATGAATTTCGTCTTAACTATCTGGATCCATGGGCGTTTCTATGCCTACTCTGTGGCCACGACTGACGCAGACTTGGTGTCGGTCACCCAAGATCGTCGGATGTCCAGGGCTTGTGGGGGGCGCTGGGCATCCGACTCCTTGATTTTGGGACGACCTGCCTCTGAATACGACAGGGCGGGGAGAACCTTTCGGCTCTCCCCGCCCTGTTTCTGTGCGTATGTGCTAGAACACCGCAGCCACGGCGCTCGTCACCGAGTCGACGATGTCGCCCAGCAGGCCACCCTCGTCCTCCTCGGCCGGAGCCTCCTCGGTCGCCTCGTCAGCAGGCTCCTCGGTGGTCGGCCGCGCGGCCGGGCTCTCCGACTCGCTCGGCGTCGCCTCCGGCTCGGCCGGCTCCTCGGCAGCAGGCTCCTCGGCGGTGTCGTCGCCGCCCGGCAGGATGTCGTCCAGACCCGGCAGCAGCGGCGCGTCCTCCTCGGTCGGCTTCTCGATCGGAGCCACCTCGTCCGGAGCCTTCACGTCCGGGGCGTCGGACGGAACCGGGCTGTCGCCCGGAGCGTCGGACTTGTCCTCGCCCGGGGTGTTCGAGCGGAGCGCGGTGTTGCCCTTGAGCGGCTGGGCCTCGCTGCCGTCGGAGTTCACCGTCAGCGCGCGGCTCGGAGCCGACTCGTTGCCGTCACCGTCGATCGCCGTCACCGTGACCCGGACCGAGTCCCACAGGAGGATGCAGGTCACGCTGTAGGTGGTCTGGCCCGTGGTCGTGCCACCGACGCAGATTCCGCCGGTGACGCTGACCCGGTAGTCGATCTCCGCAGCAGGCGTGACACCGTCCTCGTCCGTCGACGGGTTCCACGCGAGGTCGAAGCCGAGCGGGCCCTCGTTGGTCGCGTCGAGACCGGTCGGGACCGTCGGCGCGATCTTCGTGGTCGTGCCCGAGACGCCCTCGGAGCGACGGGACTCGTTGCCGGCACCGTCGACAGCCTGCACGGAGTAGGTGTACTCCGTGCCGGCCTTCAGGCCGGTGTCCTCGAAGGAGGTGTCGTTGAGAGCCGTGAGGAGCTCACCGTCGCGGTAGAGGTTGTAGGACACGTCGCCGACGCCGTCGGTGTTGTCCTCGGCCTCGGACCAGCTCACGTTCAGCGTGCTGTCGCTCGGGTCACCCTCCTCAACCGTGAGGTCCTGAGGAATCTGCGGCGCCGTGACGTCCATGACGCAGTCGACGTCGTTGCTGTCCGCGGACTCGTTTCCGGCCTTGTCGGTCGCGGTGACCGAGAACGTGTAGGTCACCCCTGCCCGAAGATCGGGGAAGGTCGCCGAGGTCCGGTCGGTCTCACCCGGGTCGCCGGCGTTGGGACGCGACGTCACCGTGTAGTGGTCGATCCCGCTCTTGTCCTTGGCCTCGGACCAGTCGATGGTCGCGGAGGTGTTGCTGTTCACGACACAGGGGTTGACCGTGACCGCGTCAGGAGCCGTCTCGTCGTCCTCCGGGTCGCCGGGGCCGGGGTCCTCCGGACCGGGGTCCTCGGGGCCGGGGTCCTCCGGGCAGAGCAGGTCGAAGGGGAGCAGGCAGTCGTCCGGCGGCGTGGTCGGCTCGCCGTCACCCGGCGGGGTGGTCGGCGGCTCCGGCTCCTGGCACTGGGTCAGATCCGGGCGGATCTCACAGATGTCCACACCGGCACCCGGCGGACGGGTGTCCTCACAGGCGCTCGGGTCGAGCTCACAGGTCGGCGTGCTGCCCGAGGGGACGTTGCCCGCGGGGATGAAGGTCACGCCGGTGTTGGCGGCCGGGACGATGTCGTCGTCGACGATCTCCGGGTCGTCGGAGTCCTTCTCCGACGGCTTGTCGTCGGGCTCAATCGTGTCAGGATCGCTGGGGAGCGATGACTCCCCGGTTGTCGGATCCTTCTTCGGCGAGCTCTCCGGGTCGCTGTTTACGGTGCAAGAGAACAAGACGAGAAGCAGGATCAGGATGATCGCGCCTATGACGATTCCGCCGATTGTGCGGTTTCGCGCAGTGGTTTCCATTCCGAGGATGTCCCTCCCAAGATCAACGCCGAGGGGACGGTTCGACTGTCTTACCCGTGAGTCGCCGTCCAGCCAGGGCATTGAATCGCTTTACCAATGACCGGCACAACGACATAAGCCCGTGTTTGCTATGCCGTGTGCCACAAACGTTTTCCGAATCGGGACCATTGGCCGTCCCCGGCGTGTCGCTCAGCCGATGGAGTTGCCCGCAGAACCGAGATGCTGGGCACCCTCGACGACCCGAGCGGCCATACCTGCCTCCGCGAGCTTGCCCCAGACGCGAGGATCGTACTGCTTCTTGTTTCCGACCTCGCCGTCGACCTTGAGAACGCCGTCGTAGTTGGCGAGCATGTGGCCGGCGACGGCACGGGTGTAGGCGTACTGGGTGTCGGTGTCGATGTTCATCTTGACCACGCCGTAGGAGACGGCCTCGGCGATCTCCTCGGCGCTCGAGCCCGAGCCGCCGTGGAAGACGAGGTCGAACGGCTTCGACCCGGAGGGCAGGCCGAGCTTGGCGACGACCGCGTCCTGGGCGTCACGCAGGATGGAGGGACGGAGCTTCACGTTGCCCGGCTTGTAGACGCCGTGCACGTTGCCGAAGGTGAGCGCGGTCAGGTAGCCCTCGACCCCGAGCGCGTCGGCGGTCGCGATGGCGTCCTCGGGGGTCGAGTAGAGCTTGTCGTCGATCGCCCCGACGATGCCGTCCTCCTCGCCACCGACCACGCCGACCTCGATCTCGAGCACGATGTGAGCGGTCTTGGCCAGCGCCAGCAGCTCCTGGGCGATCTGCAGGTTCTCGGCCAGCGGCACCGCGGAGCCGTCCCACATGTGGCTCTGGAACAGCGGCGCCTCACCGCGCTGGACGCGCTCGGCGGAGAGCTCGAGCAGGGGACGTACGAAGCCGTCGAGCTTGTCCTTGGGGCAGTGGTCGGTGTGCAGCGCGATGTTGACGTCGTAGGACTTGGCGACCTCGGTCGCGTACGCCGCGAAGGCCACCGAGCCGGTCACCATGTTCTTGACCGTGGGGCCGGAGAGGTACTCCGCGCCACCCGTGGAGATCTGGATGATGCCGTCCGAGCCGGCCTCCGCGAAGCCGGCCAGTGCCGCGTTGAGCGTCTGCGACGAGGAGACGTTGATCGCCGGGAAGGCGAACCCCTTCTCCTTCGCGGTCGCGAGCATCTCGGCGTACTTCTCGGGGGTGGCGATGGGCATCTGGGGGTCTCCTTGAAGATCCGTTGTCGACCGGTGCGCTGGTGGCCAGCGTAATGCGCTCCCGGGCCAGCCCGCCCAACGCCCGCAGTTGGATCGATCAACCAGGACAACCGATCTGCCACGAGATCCGTATCCACGGGTGAGACTGACCTTGGAGGCATCATGGACTGGCAGGAAACCCTGGAACGGGCGATCCCCCACCCCCCGCCCGCACAACTCGACCCCGCCGCGCTCGTGGCGGACGGGAAGAGACTCGTACGTCGCCGGCGGCTCGCCGTGGTCGCCGGCTCGGTCGCTGCGGTCGCCGCGGTGGTCGGGATCGGCGCGGTCGTCGACCCCTCGCGCGACCACGCCGACCCCGAGCCCCCGATCGCGACGCGGTCGACAGCTGAGGAGGAGGCGCCCGAGGTCGACATCCCCCTGAGCGACCTCGCTCCGGTGGCCTACGACTTCGACACCGGCGAGACCAGGTTCCAGAAGGGCTGGACCGAGGTGGACCGGCTCGGAGCCCTCACCACCAGTGACTCGCTGGCGGTCGCGGTAACCGACGGAGAGAAGACGATCTATGCCTACTTCCCGCAACCGGACGACGTCTCTTTCACCGACGCATCCCGCACCGCGAAGGACTTCCGGACGTGGGCACGTGAGCTTCCCGACCACCTGCCGGACACCACATGGGAAGCTGGCGGCCGGCTCTCCGTCGGCGGGAGCGGCTGGAAGATCGTCCGCGAGATCTCCAACCCGTTCGGATACGACGCTCCCTGGGACTCGGTCGGAGCGGTCATCGAGCGAGAAGGCCTCGAGGAGTGGCTCTTCTTCCGACAGAGCCAGACAGCCCTGTCGCTGGCACCCGACGGCGGCTCGACGTATGCCATTCCCGGCCAGACCATCGACGACTGGCTGACAAGTATCGAGAAGTCGGATCGCACGGCCTACCGTCCGAACGACCGCAACCTCGGGGAACCAGCCATCACCCATGCGGTCGAGTTCAGCGGCTCGACTCTCGTCCCCACCGAGGACGGAGTGAAGATCCTCGAACAGGTCGCCGACCCGGACATCAACGATTCCTTTACGGCCGACACGTCGCAGACCGCTGCCGCCCGGATCACGGTCGAGGGCGAGGAGCAGTACGTCTTGGTCCAGGAGAAGGAGAGCGCCACCCGGACGAAGAACGTCTCGTGGGCCTTCGCCTACCACCTGCGTCCGGCCCCGTACGCCGAGGACCGGGGCCCGGTCTCGCTCGAGGATTTCGCCGCGATCGTCAGGCGGAACAACGGTCCCAAGGGAGGGCCGTGGGCATGAGCGCGCACGACGAGGCATTCACCACGTTCGTCGCTGCCCGGCGGTCGCACCTGCTGCGCGTGGCGTACGCACTGTGCGGCGACTGGCACCGGGCGGACGACCTGGTGCAGACGTCCCTGATCAAGCTGTACGCCGCGTGGCGGCGGGTCGAGTCCGGCGCGGAGGAGGCGTACGTCCGGACGATCCTCGTCCGCGCCCACATCGACCAGACCCGGAGGCCGTGGTGGAAGCGGGAGCGGTCGGGAGACCTGCCCGAGCGGTCCGGTCCCGCGGAGCAGGTCGAGGAGCGGTCCGAGCTCTTCGACGCGCTCCAGGAGCTGCCGGAGATGCAGCGCAAGGTGGTCGTCCTGCGCCACTGGCTGCAGCTGTCGGTGGCCGAGACCGCCCGCGAGCTGCGGATCAGCGAGGGCACCGTCAAGAGCCACTCCTCGCGGGGACTGGAGGCGCTGCGGAAGCGGCTGGAGGCCGCCGAGCCGGCCTGAGGCGGTCAGCAGATGGCGTCGAGCACGCCCTCACCGATCTCGGCGGTGAGGGCGTCGCCGCCGTCGCGGAGGACGCCGGCGGTCTGCGTACGCCGGGTGTCGAGGTGGTGGGCCCAGTTGCGGTCGCCGAGGCCACCGAGCATGTAGGCGGGCGCGAGACCGAACCACTCGGCGCGGGAGGCCTCCGACCAGGCCAGGGCGTCCGGATGGCTGGACTTGTAGAAGTTGACCGTGAAGCCACCCTCGAAGAGGCGTACGACGGTGTAGCCGCCCGGGTACTCCTTGACGGCACCGCCCTCGAAGTAGGGAAGTGTCGCGGTCTCGGAGCTGGTCGAGAGGTGGTTGCGGTGGGTGTGGCCGGCATAGACGCCGACCGCGTTGTCGTAGCCGGCGAGCAGGGTCCGGAACCGGCGCGCGCCGTCGGCGTCGACCTTGTTGTCCTGCTGGCTGGCGGGGTGGTGGAACAGCGGGATCGTCAGGTCGCCGCGGCCCAGCTCGGCCTCGAGGAACTCCAGCTCGCTCGTGCGGAGGACACCCGTGGTCTCGCCGTCGTTGGAGTCCAGGCCGACGAACCGGTACGTCTGACTGCCGGTGCCGTAGCCGACCGAGAAGTGCTGCGTGCCGGGCTCGAAGCCGGCGTCGAACTCCCCACCGAACCGGTCGACCAGCTCACCCTCGACGGCCCCGGTGCGGGCGCGATCGTGGTTGCCACGCGTGACGAAGTAGCGGGGTGCGTCGCCCTTGCCGAGACGGGTGACGCCACCGAGGCTGCCGAAGCCGTCCAGGGCGGTCCTGGTCTCGGCCAGCGCCTCGGCCTCGGCCTCGTTGGAGAGGTCGCCGTTGGCCAGCAGGAGGTTGCAGCCGCGGGCCCGCGACTCGGCCACCGCTGCGGCACCCATGGTGCGCCAGTAGGGATGCTCCGGGTCGACCGGGATGCCCGGCGGCAGCCCGCCGCCCGGGAAGCCGTCGATGCCGACCGCGAGCCCGGCGATCTGCTCGCCGAAGTGCAGGTCGTTGAGCCAGGCGACCCGGCCCAGCTCGCGGCCGGCGGGGCGCTTCAGCGTGGTGAAGGTCGACGGGGCCGCCCACGGTGTCACGGGGCTCGGAACGGCGACGATCCCGTTGCTCTCCGCGCGCCAGTGATAGGTGGTGTCCGGCTGCAGCCCGGTGATCTCGACGTGGTGGTAGGCCGTCGGGCCGTGCGAGCCGGCCTCGCGCCAGGTCGAGGGAAGCAGCGAGGTGCCGATCAGGACCCGGCCGGGCGCCTGCACCGCCGCTGGGCGGCCGAAGCCGTCGCGCCGCAACGGGTCGCCGGTGAACCAGGTGATCACCGCACTGGTGTCGGTGACCGTCACCAGCTCGGCGTGCATCGGCACCGCCAGCCCCGACTCCGCCGCCTGGGCCGCCAGGCCCCAGCCGTCCGTGGCAGCAGCCGCCGGGAAGGTCGCCGCGACCAGAGCGGAGTATCTGAGCAGGGTCCGGCGCGACAGGTTCGTCTGGCACATGCCGGTCAGCATGCCGCGTACGGATGAATGGGGCGTGACGCCCTGCGGACCGATCCGCGCATTGCGGGCAGCGGTCGTGGAGTCCCCCGCTGCCGCCCGGCCCCGAGGCCACGCACCCTAGAAGAAGGGGCACATCCGGGCGACCCGGAGTTAACTTTAGCGGATCAGGTTTTCATCGAGGACACCGGGGCGTAACCGCTTTACAACCACCCGAATTGACTATGCCCCGCCCGGCATCGCGCTGCGATGATTCAGCCCGCCCCATCCCTTGATCCGAAAGCACGATCATGTCTCGTCTTCGTGCCGGCGCGCTCGCGCCTGCGCAGACGCCCGTGATGGCGGCCCTCATCCTTGGGCTCGTCGTCGGCGTCTTCTCCCTCATCGGTCTCACCGCCACCAAGGCCGACGCGGCGGTGCCGCCCAAGCCCACGGTCGGCACCTGCTACAACTACGGCTGGACCGCCTTCAACGCGCTGTCCCAGACCGGCAAGAAGGTCTCCTGCAGCGACGCCCACACCGCGAAGACCATCGCGCTGGGAACGCTTCTGTCCGGGACGACCCGCACCCAGGAGTCCATCACCCGATCGGCCAGCGCCGCTCACATCTCCAAGACGTGCATCCGTGCGCTCAGGGACAAGCTGGGCAGCACCTACTCGAAGCGGAACCAGTCGGCGTACGTGTGGGCGTTCTTCGTGCCCAACGCCGAGCAGTTCAGGGCCGGCCAGCGCTGGTTCCGCTGCGACGTCGCGCTCCCGGGCAAGGAAACCCTCAAGAACCTGCCGACCAACCGCGCGAAGTTCCTCGAGGGCGTCGCGCTGACCCAGCGCACCCGGGGCTGCCTGAGCTCGACGTACGCCGGGCCGTACTCCTGCCTGAGCTCGCACACCTACAAGTCGATCTCCGCCTTCAAGAAGGCCGGCACGACCTACCCGACCACGGCCTCGTTCGAGCGGGCCGTCGGCAACAACTGCCCGAGCCGCACCAGGGCTTACAGCAAGCCGAGCAAGTACGAGTGGCAGACCGGCGACCACTGGGTCGTCTGCTACGAGCGGAACACCAACTGATCCGCTGATCGTTCACGACGCTCGATCCCCCGGGGTGCTTCCCCGGGGGATCGCTGCGTTTTCACGTGATCGGCTCCGGTCAACCGCGCCAGGCGTCCTCGGAGGACAGGTCGGCGTGCTGGACGACCCAGGAGTGCATCGCGATCGCCGCGGCGGCGGAGGCGTTGATCGACCGCGTCGACCCGAACTGGGCGATCGAGAAGGTGCCGTCGACGCTCGCGCGAGCCTGTTCGGAGAGGCCCGGCCCCTCCTGCCCGAAGAGGAAGCAGACCGACCTGGGCAGCTCCATCGTCTCCAGGTGGAGCGAGCCGGGCAGGTTGTCGATGCCGAGGAGGCGTACGTCCCGTTCGTGGAGGTACGCCGCGAGCGCGGGCACGTCGGGGTGGTGATGGACGTGCTGGTAGCGGTCGGTGACCATCGCGCCGCGGCGGTTCCAGCGTCGGTTGCCGACGATGTGCACCTCGGCGGCGAGGAAGGCGTTGGCGGTGCGGACGATGGTGCCGATGTTGAAGTCGTGCTGCCAGTTCTCGATCGCGACGTGGAAGCCGTGGCGGCGCTGGTCGAGGTCGGCGACGATCGCCTCGAGGCTCCAGTAGCGGTAACGGTCGACCACGTTGCGGCGGTCGCCGTTGGCCAGCAGCTCGGGGTCCCAGTGGTCCCCCTCGGGCCACTCCCCCTGCCACGGGCCCACGCCGACCTCGGGCTGCCCGTGGGGCATCGGGTCGTACGGCGCTCGGGAATCGTCCTCGGACGGTCGTGTCTCGTTCATCGGCGAGTCAGAATATTCGACAACAAGAGTTGTTACCTATGGGTACCGTAGGGCGCGTGACAGGTGCGGGGAATTTTGCGCCGATGGTGGCCGGTTTGGAATGGATGAGTCCGGACTTTCTGCTGGCCACTTTCGGCGAGCCGCTCTTCTGGATCAGCCTCATCATCATCTTCGTCGAATGCGGTCTTTTCTTCCCGTTCCTACCCGGCGACAGCCTGCTGATCGCACTCGGGATCTTCATCGCGACCGGCAAGATCGACATCTTTCCCGGGCCTCCCGGCCTCGAGATCGTGATCGCGATGCTCTTCTTCCTCGCCGCCGCTTTCGCGGGCAACGTGACCGGATATGAGATCGGGCGCAAGCTCGGGCCGCGGCTCTATGAACGCGACGGCCGCTTCATCAAGAAGCGACATCTCGAACAGACCCGGGAGTTCTTCGACAAGCACGGCAACAAGGCATTGGTGATCGGGCGTTTCATCGCCTTCGTACGCACCTATGTCACCGTCGTCGCCGGGGTCACCCACATGGACCGGCGGCGGTTCTATTTCTGGAGCTTCGTCGGTGGCGTGCTGTGGGTGCTCGCGGTGACGTTGTTCGGGTTCTTCGTCGGCGCGCGCTGGCCCTGGCTGGCCGACAACGTCGACTACCTGATCCTGCTGCTCTTCGCGCTCGCGTTCGCGCCCGCGATGGTGGAGTGGTGGCGCCGGCGGCGTACGGCGTCGCGGCTGGCGGCGGACCTCGACCACGACGGTCACCCCGACCGGGACATCCTCGGGATGACGGTCCGGCCGCGCACCTCCGAGGACGAGGACGCGGACCGCCGGGCCGACCACTAGCGACGCAGATCGCCCCGGGCGAGGCGCTCCAGGGCCTCCTCGATCACCTCGCGCTGCTTGGTGAAGGTCCACCTGACCAGGTGCTTCCCGGCATCGGTGTCGTAGAACCCCAGCAGCGGGATGGCCACGACGCCGGCCCGCTCCGGCAGCGCCCGGCAGAACTCCAGACCGTCGTTCCACCCGAGGTCGGTGATGTCGGAGACGGCGAAGTAGGTGCCCTCCGGGATCGTCACGTCCAGGCCGATCCCCTTCAGCCCGTCACAGAGCAGGTCGCGCCGCCCCTGCAGATCGAGGGCGAGCTCCTTGGGCCAGTGGTCGAGATGCTCCAGCGCGTACGCAGCCGCCGGCTGCAGCGGGGCACCGGAGGTGAACGTCAGCCACTGCTTGGCGCCCAGCAGCGCCTGGACCAGGTGCTCGGGGCCGGTCGCCCAGCCGACCTTCCAGCCGGTGAAGGAGTAGGACTTGCCGATGCTCGACAGGGTCAGGGTGCGCTCGCGCATGCCGGGGAGCGTGGCGATCGGGATGTGCGGGGTGCCGTCGAAGGTCAGGTGCTCGTAGACCTCGTCCGAGACCACCGTCAGATCGTGGTCTCGCGCGAAGGCGGCGACCGTCTCGAGCTCCTCGCGGGTGAGCACCGTGCCGGTCGGGTTGTGGGGAGAGTTGAGGAGAAGCACCTTGGTCGCCTCCGAGGCGGCCGCCTCGAGCGCTTCGCGGGGCAGCCGCCCGCCCGGAGCGGACTCGTCCAGGCTGAGCGTCACCGGGCGACGTACGCCGCCTGCGAACTGCACCATGGCCGGGTAGCTGTCGTAGTAGGGCTCGACGAGGATCACCTCGTCGCCCGGGTCGACCAGGGCGAGGATCGCCGCCGCGATCCCCTCGGTCGCGCCGGTGGTCACCGTGACCTCGCGCGCCGGGTCGAAGGTGAGGCCGTAGTGGCGCTGCTGATGGGCCGCGACGGCCTCGCGCAGCGCGGGGATGCCGGGGCCCGGGGCGTACTGGTTCCGTCCGCTCTCCAACGCGGCGACGGCTTCCTTGATGATCTCCTCGGGCCCGTCCACGTCGGGGAAGCCCTGGCCGAGGTTGACCGCGCCGGTGGAGGCGGCCAGGGCCGACATCTCGGAGAAGATCGTCGGCGGGATGCCGTGGAGTCGTCGTGCCGTCATGCCGCCGCCCCTATGGTCGTTCGCTGGCGCTCACTCATGCCACTTAGGCTAGGGGTCGTGACCACGGATCAGACCCTCGCTGCCGACATCGACGCCACCTGCCGCCTGCACGGGGAGTTCACGCTCCGCTCGGGACAGGTCAGCGACACCTACTTCGACAAGTACCTCTTCGAGGCCGACCCGGCGCTCCTGGAGCGGGTCGCGGCACGCATGGTGGAGCTGCTGCCGGAGGGCACCGAGGTGCTCGGCGGGCTGGAGCTCGGTGGCATCCCGATCGTGACCATGGTGTCGGCCAAGACCGGCATCCCGGCGATCTTCATCCGGAAGAAGGCCAAGGAGTACGGGACCGCCAAGCTCGCCGAGGGGCCCTCCTTCTCGGGCAAGAAGGTCACCCTGATCGAGGACGTCATCACGTCCGGCGGCGCGGTGCGCGACGCGGTCAACGCTCTCCGTCCGCTTGGTGCGATCGTGGACACTGTCGTGTGTGCGATCGACCGGTCGCCCGAGCCCGGTGAGTCCCTGCGAGACGTCGAGCTGGAGATCCGCTCGGTACTGACCCGGGCCGACCTGGACGCGGTCAACGCGGCCTCCTAGGGGATCCACAGCGTGGATTTCAGGTTCGGTCGCTAGGCTTCGGCCGCCCGACCCACCCACACACTTCGAAGAGAGCCTCATGATCCTCACCGCCACCCAGCCCGAGGAGCTCACCGGCGTCGCCGGCTGGGCGGTCGACCTGATGGACAAGCTCGGCCCGGTGGGTGCTGGGCTCGGCATCGCGCTGGAGAACCTCTTCCCGCCGCTGCCCTCCGAGATCATCCTGCCGCTGGCCGGCTTCACCGCCGCCCAGGGCCGTTTCACGATCGCCGAGGCGCTGATCTGGACCACGCTCGGCTCGGTCGTCGGCGCGCTCGCGCTCTACCTGATCGGTGCGCTGATCGGCCGCGAGCGGGTCTACTGGGTCGGCGAGAAGCTGCCGCTGGTCAAGACCTCCGACCTGGAGAAGACCGAGGCGTTCTTCGAGAAGTACGGCGCGTGGACGGTCTTCTTCGGCCGCTTCATCCCGATCTTCCGGTCGCTGATCTCGGTGCCCGCCGGCGTCACCCGGATGCCGATCTGGAAGTTCCTGATCCTCACCACCGTCGGCTCCGCGATCTGGAACACCATCTTCGTCGTCGCCGGCTACCAGCTCGGTGACAACTGGGAGAAGGTCGAGCCGATCGTCGGCCGGTTCCAGAACATCGTCATCCTGGTCGTCGGGGTGGCCGTCGTCGCGTGGATCGCGGTGCGCGTCTACAAGATGGTCCGCGGCTCCGACAACGGCGCCAAGGACGACTCGCTCGTCTCCTAGCTCTGGCTAGAACTGCTGGTGCGTCGGCGGTGTCGGTCCCGGCACCGCCGCCGCTGGCTGCTGCCAGGGGTCGCCGGGTGTGCGCCGGGCGAACCAGGTGCCTGCTCGGCCTGCGTACAGCGTCACGATCGCGGCGATGATCAGCGCCGGGTAGAGCACCGTGAAGAGCGAGAGCAGCGCGGCGATCGAGCCGACGACGGTGAGCAGGATCCGGGCCAGCTTGGAGCGGAACAGCACCATGATCCCGAGCGGGAACGCGATCAGGCTCAGCACGCCGCAGACGGCGAACCAGATCACCATCGCCAGCGTCACGCCCTTGTCCGAGGACGCCGGGTCGTTGTAGTCGGCGATCCCCGCCGGCACCATGAACAACGAGATCAGCAGCGCGATCACCGACCCGACGATCGTCATGATCGACGCCGCGACGACCGTCCCCGGCCGGGTGTCGGGATCGGGTTGCGGGTAGTAGGGGCGGAGGTACGCCGGGGGCTGCTGCCCCATCGCGTACTGGCCGTAGGCCGGCGGTGCCTGGCCCCATCCCTGGGGTTGCTGCGGCTGGGTCGGCTGGGTCGGCTGCGGGACGGCGTACGGCTGGGGTGAGGCGTACGGCGTCGGGGGCGGCGGCTCCTGCCCCTGGAACGGCGGCTTGCCGCCGTAGGGGTTGTCGAAGGAGCCGTACTGATCTGACATGCCGCGGAGCCTATCCGGCCCGCCGGGTCAGCTGCCCTGCTTTAAGGCTTCGCGCCTCGGGTTCAGCCACGGAACCAGGCCGCGACCTCGGGTCGCAGCAGGAACGAGAAGGTCGCCACCGCGGCGCCGAAGAGGACCACGGCCGGCGGGAAGGCGAGCGCGAAGAGGAGCAGGGAGAGCGCCGAGACGCCGGCCGAGATCATCAGCGCAATCCGAGCCCAGGAGTGGCGGCGGATCGCGAAGACGGCGAAGACTCCGGCGGCGACGCAGACGAGCGCCACCAGCACGGCCATGATCCATGCCGAGGCGATGATGACGTCGGCGGTGTAGAGCCCCGCCACGTCCCGCATCGCCGGATCACTCTCCGCCTGCTTGCGCACCTGATCGAGGATCAGGTCAGGGTTGGCGGTCGCGGTCACCGCCGAGGCGAGCATCATCAGCGCGGTGAACCCGGAGCCGACCCAGGTGAGCACGGCCGCCGCCATCACGGCGCCGGGGCGGCGCGTCGGCGCTGCCTTGGTCGGCTGGGCGACCGCACCGGTCCACGGCGGCGGCTGCTGCGCCGAGAGGCGGGCCGGGCCGGTGGTCAAGGTGGTCGGCGCGGTCGGGGCGGTCGGGGCCTCGGGCGGGGTGGGCGCGACGTACGACTTCTGGTCCGGGTCGCCGCTGTCGAGAGCCTCCCGCTTCGTCGGCGAGACCCCGTCGAACCAGTCGCGGGTGGGTGACATCCACAGGAGTACGACGGCGACGGCCGACAGCGTCGACCAGAACCCCCCACCGAACATCCCGGCGAAGAAGAGCGGCGCCGCGATGACCGTGAGCGCGAGCCGGGCCTGCTTGTTGCGCTGCAGCACGTGCCAGCCGAGGATCACCGCTGCGGCCGCGATCGCGCCGGTGACCAGCGCCATCACGTGCATGAGGGTCAGGATGCTGTCGAGGCCGATCCCCGAGCCGGCCAGCGGCGGCTCGGCCAGCACCTCCTCCACCCGCTCCCGGGTGTCCAGGCTGCGCAGCCCGGCGATCTGGTCCCAGGCCGTCACCACCGTGAGCAGTGAGCCGAGCACGATGAGCCACCCGGCGAGGGTGGCCTGACCTGGGCGGGGAAGCTTCATTTCAGACATGTCGGGAATCATTTTCTCATCCCGGCCAACTTCGCCTGCCGAGAGGTCACGCGCGTCGGCCGAGTCGTCGCCCGCGTCGGCCGAGCGGGCACGGCGATGACGGCTCGGTCGACGCAGCTGACGGCTCGGCCGACCGGGGTGACGCCTCGGCCGACGTACGTGCCTACTCGGCGTGGCCGAGACGGAGCCGGTCGAAGGCCTTGGGCGCGATGAGAGCGGGGAGAGCCTCGGCAATCTCCTTCGCACATGCCGCCGAGGTCGCGGCGGTGGTGTCGACACGGATGTCGTAGGGATGGGAGTAGACCAGGGTCTGGGATCGAGCCAGGCCCGCAGGGCGGTCGCCGCGGGCGGCCTCCCGCCGCTCGAGCTCTTCGGGCGAGCACCAGACCTCGACGAGGGTGACGTCGTAGCCGTCGAGCACCTCGAGCAGGTCGTCGAGCCGCCAGGTCTCGCTGAGCGGGTAGTCCATGATCACGTCGTTGCCGACCGACGCCAGGGCCGCGACGGCGCGGTGGTAGCCGAGCCGGGTACGCCGCAACATCTCCGCGATCCCCGCCTCGTCGAGCTCCCGCGTGTGCACCGTCGACCGCATCCCGCTGATCCCGTCGACCGGCACCAGGAACCACGGGTCCTCCAGCAGCGGCAGCAGCTCCCGCCCGACGCTGCTCTTGCCCGAGCTCGACGCTCCGTTGAGCAGGATGATCCGACCGTTACGCACGCAGCCAACGTACTAGCCGGTGGCTCATGCCGCGCCGAGGTGATCCTCCGGCGTCTCACCCAGGTCACGCAGCGCCCGCGCCAGGGCACGGCGGGCCCTTCGCGCAGAGCGGCCGTACGGGATGACGACGACCGATATGTCACCGTCCGTCAGCCAGAGACCGGCAGGGAAATCGTCGCCACCCAGATATCGGATCCAGATCCCCTCTCGAGTGACCTCCAACCAACTCCGGTCCAGGACGATGTCGGCGGCCTCGGCGTCCTCGCCCCACACCTCCAGCCTGTCCGGCAGCACGATCACGGCCGAAGTCCGCAGCCACCCGGACCTCAGCTTCACGACCTTCCCGTCACGATCGTCGCTGGTCACTTCCGCAGCCTGACCGGCAATGATCGGCCTGCCTGGAAACATCTCTTCGAACTGTGCCACGAACCTCCGCATCAACCGATCCGCGCGGGACGCGATCGCCCAGATCACCAACGGCGGGCCGATCCAGACAGCGACGAGGAAGTAGCCGACGTCGTCGTACGCCCCGGCGAATCCATCCAGCAGCTCGTCCAGCATCGCGCTCCTCCGACTCGTACTCGGCCCCGATCATCCCGCCGAGATGCAGCTGTGGGCGACGAAACCGCAGTTTCGTCGCCCACAACTACTGATTCGGCCGCCAGAACTACGGTCTCGGCCGGGGCGGGTCAGACCTTCAGGGTGAGGCTGTCGCCGTCGCGATCGACGGTGACCTGGCCACCGTCGGAGACCTCGCCGCCGATGAGCTTCCGGGCGAGCGGGTCGCCGATGGCGGACTGGATGAGGCGGCGCAGTGGGCGGGCGCCGTACGCCGGGTCGTAGCCGGTCTCGGCGAGCCACTCCCGAGCCTCGGGGGTGACGGAGATCGAGATGCGGCGGGCGGCCAGGCGCTTCTCCAGGAGACCCAGCTGGATGTCGACGATCTTGGTGAGGTCGGCCAGCGTGAGGGCGTCGAACATGACGACCTCGTCGAGGCGGTTGAGGAACTCGGGCTTGAAGGATCCCCGGACCACGGCCATGACCGACTCGTGCTTCGCGTGCTCGTCCAGCACCGGGTCGACCAGGAAGTTCGAGCCCAGGTTGGAGGTGAGGATGAGCAGCGTGTTGCGGAAGTCGACCGTGCGGCCCTGACCGTCGGTCAGGCGACCGTCGTCGAGCACCTGCAGCAGGATGTCGAAGACCTCGGGGTGAGCCTTCTCGACCTCGTCGAGCAGGACCACCGAGTAGGGGCGACGGCGCACCGCCTCGGTCAGCTGACCACCCTCGTCGTAGCCGACGTAGCCCGGAGGCGCTCCGACCAGCCGAGCGACCGAGTGCTTCTCGGAGTACTCGGACATGTCGATGCGTACGATCGCGCGCTCGTCGTCGAAGAGGAAGTCGGCCAGCGACTTGGCGAGCTCGGTCTTACCGGTGCCGGTCGGACCCAGGAACAGGAACGAGCCGGTGGGGCGGTTGGGGTCGGCGATGCCGGCCCGAGAGCGCCGGACCGCGTCGGCGACGGCCGTGACCGCGGACTTCTGCCCGATCAGGCGCCGCCCGATGACGGACTCCATCTCGAGCAGCTTGGCCTGCTCGCCCTGGAGCATCTTGCCGGTCGGGATGCCGGTCCACGCCTCGACCACCTCGGCGATCTGCTGGGCGGCGACCTCCTCACCGACCAGCCGGTCGGTGACCTCGTCCTCGGCAGCAGCCGCCGCGGCGATCTGCTCCTCGAGCACCGGGATCTTGCCGTAGAGGATCTCGGACGCCTCGCCCAGGGACCCCTCACGCTGCAGCCGCTCGGCCTCGATGCGCAGCGCGTCGAGCTGCTTGCGCAGGGCACCCTCACCCTCGAGAGAGGCCTTCTCCCGCTCCCAGCGAGCCTCCAGCCCGCGGAGCTCCTCCTCCTTGTCGGCGAGCTCCTTGCGCAGCGCCGCGTGGCGCTCCAGAGATGCGTCGTCGGACTCCTTGGAGAGCGCGAACTCCTCCATCTTCAGCCGGTCGACAGCACGACGGAGCTGGTCGATCTCCTCGGGGGACGACTCGATCTCCATCCGCAGCCGGGACGCGGCCTCGTCGATGAGGTCGATCGCCTTGTCGGGCAGCTGACGGCCGGTGATGTAGCGGTCGGACAGGGTCGCGGCGGCCACCAGCGCGGCATCGGTGATGCGAACACCGTGGTGGGCCTCGTACTTCTCCTGGATCCCGCGCAGGATCTGCACGGTGTCCTCCACCGACGGCTCACCGACGAAGACCTGCTGGAAACGACGCTCCAGGGCGGGGTCCTTCTCGATGCGCTCGCGGTATTCGTCGAGCGTGGTCGCACCGATCATGTGCAGCTCACCGCGCGCGAGCATCGGCTTGAGCATGTTGCCCGCGTCCATCGCGGAGTCGCCGCCGGCGCCCGCGCCGACGACGGTGTGGAGCTCGTCGATGAAGGTGATGACCTGCCCCTCGGCGGCCTTGATCTCCTCCAGGACGGCCTTGAGCCGCTCCTCGAACTGACCGCGGTACTGCGCACCGGCGACCATCGCCGCCAGGTCGAGGCTCAGCACGCGGCGGCCCTTGAGCGAGTCGGGTACGTCACCGGCGATGATCCGCTGGGCGAGCCCCTCGACGACGGCCGTCTTGCCGACGCCGGGCTCGCCGATGAGGACCGGGTTGTTCTTGGTGCGCCGGCTCAGGACCTGGATGACCCGGCGGATCTCGGCGTCACGGCCGATGACCGGATCCAACTTCCCGCGCTCGGCGGCCTCGGTGAGGTCCTGGGAGTACTTCTCCAGCGCCTCGTAGGAGTCCTCGGCGTCCTGGCTCGTGACCCGGCGGTTGCCGCGGACCGCCTTCAGCGACTCGCGCAGCCCCTTCTCGGTGAGCCCGGCGCCCTTGAGCACCTTCTGCGCCGACGACTCGACCGTGGCCAGCGAGATCAGCAGGTGCTCGGTGGCGGCGTAGTCGTCCTTCAGGGAGGTGGCCAGCGTGATCGCCCCGGCAAGAACGCGGGTCAGCGCACCCGAGGCAGCGGGCTGCTGCACCGTCGACCCGCTGGCGCGCGGGAGACCGGCGAGGTCGGCAGCCGCCGCTCGCGTCAGCTCCTCGGCGTCCACACCGGACTTGGTGACCATCGACGTCGCCGTGCCCTCGTCCTGCTGCAGCAGCGCGACCAGCAGGTGGATCGGCTCGGTCGTGGTGTTGCCCGCCGTCGTGGCGGAGAGCTGCGCGGCCTCGATGGCCTCGCGAGCCTTGGTGGTGAACTTGTCTGCCGAAAACTGGCTCATCTGTCTCTGCTCTCCTCCTGGGGACGCACCTGAGTCTGCCGCGAGTGCCTGTCACCCGCATCTATCTCAACACAACCAAAGTTGAGTCTGTTCCACTCAACTTTGACATTTTTATATTGCGGCGGCGGCCCAAGCGAATCGGGCACACTGCTCCCGTGGACTCCCGAGGCGCCGTACGCGACCAGCTCGCCGCGCGCCAGCGTGAGGTGCTCGACGACCTGCTGGCGGGACGTACGCCGCCGGGGTTCGACGCGGCCGGAACGACCGCGACGACGCAGGTGCTGCACCACAAGCGCTCCTCGGCCGCGCACCACGCCGCCCCCGAGCTCGATCTGCTGCCGGGCTGGCGCGCCCGATTCCATGCCTGGGCGGCGCAGCATCCGCAGCAGGGCTGCGCCCACGACGACGTACGCGCCTTCCTGGCCACCATCGACGAGGGCTGGCTCCGCCTCCACGATGTCTATGACGGCCGGCGGCGGTGGGCGCTCACCCGGATCGCCGGGCGCCGCGTACTCACCATCGGTCTCGGCTCACAGATCTGGCACCTCGAACGCCGCACCTGGAAACGGAGCTCCCCGTGGAAAACCTGATCGTCATCGTCGTCCTCGGCCTGATCATCCTCGGGTGCCTCCAAGCCGCCTTCGCGAGCAGCCGAGGCAACCGCCGCCGAGGCCCCCGCAGGCGCAACCGCGGCGGCAGCTGCAGCTCGAGCTCGTGCGGCTCCACCTACGACGGCGGCAACAACCACGACAGCTCCTGCAGCAGCTCCTCCTGCGGCTCGAGCTGTGGCGGTGGAGGCGGCGGCGACTGACCCCGCCCCCGCCGAGCGGCTCGTCCCGACCACATCCCCACAGAGCCGTACATGCGTAGTTTCGGGGATTCTCGGCCCGGATCGCGCGCAGCACGTCATGGCGGGGATCACATGATGGCTGGATCGGTGACATCGATCCAGCACCCGCCCGACACGAGGATGTGACCGCGGATGACCTCCCGACCAGGTCTGCTGCTCAAGGCAGCGGCGCTTCCCGTTGCCGCCGCCACCGCGGCAGCCGCCGCCTGGACCATCCAGGCGATCCAGGAGGGTCGGCCGGTCGACGCCACGGCCAGCGTGCGGCAGGTGCCGATCGAGGTGCCGATCGAGGTGCCGGTCGAGGTGCCGACCCAGGAGCTGAGGCCGCCGGTGAGCGTCTCCGCGGTCGAGCCGATCTCCAGGGCCGTTCCCGCCCTGGCGGTCGAGCCGACCACGTACGCCGCCGGTGTCATCCCCCAGACCGCGCTCTCGGCCTACCAGCGCGCCGCGACCGTGCTCGCCGACGCCGACCCCGGGTGCCGTCTCGACTGGTCGCTGATCGCCGCTATCGGGCGGGTCGAGTCCGACCACGGCCGAGCCGGCGGTAACGCGCTGTCCGTCTCCGGGGTCGCGACGCCCGGGATCTTCGGCGTACCCCTCACCGGGGCCGCCGGCACCGCACGCATCTTCGACACCGACGGCGGCACCTACGACCGCGACCTCGTCCACGACCGCGCCGTCGGGCCGATGCAGTTCATCCCGTCGACCTGGTCCACCGTCGGGGTCGACGCCGACGGCGACGGCCGCCGCGACCCGCAGGACGTCGACGACGCCGCGCTCGCCGCCGCGGTCTACCTGTGCTCGGGCTCCGCCGACCTGTCCACCGAGGCCGGTCAGCGCTCGGCGGTGCTGCGCTACAACCACAGCGAGGCGTACGTCTCGGCCGTCCTGCAGATCGCCGAGGGCTATCGCCTCGGCACCTTCGAGGCGCCGACCGGTGTCGTCCTGCCCGCCGCGCAGATCCCGGTCACCTCCTCCGCCGACCTCGAGCCACTCTCCGGCGCCTCGCCGAGCGCTCAGCCGCCCCGGCCCTCCTCCGGCGAGTCCTCGGAAGGAGCGGACACTGGTACGCCCGGTGCCGACTCGACCACGCCTTCGTCCCCGTCGCCCTCGCCCACCTCCGAGGTGTCACCGACCGGCTCCCCCACCGAGACGCCCACGGACACACGCACCGACACACCCACCGAGGATCCGACGCCCACCGAGACGCCCACGGCACCCCCGACCGAGACACCCACCGTGGACCCGACTTCCACCGAAACTCCGATCGCAACCCCGACCGAGACACCATCCCCGACCCCGTCCGAGACACCATCCGAGACGCCGTCGGAGACACCGTCCGAGACACCATCCGCCACGGAGTCGTCCACCACCGAGCCAGCCGAAGCAGAGACCACGGCGCCCACGCCCTGAGGCCCGGCCCAGAACGTGCTCGCTTCGACACCCCCTCCCCCGCCGGTCGAACCGCCGCAGCCGCCGCGGCGAACGTGTCGAGGCGAACACCCTTCGGTTGGGTTAAATCGCGTTACAACCCCGCTGCGGACGGGCACACTAAAGGCGCCGCTTGACTCCCCCACCAGGAGCCGCCCCGGATGCTCACCGACAACGACCGCCTCGTTGCCCATGTGGCGCGCCTCGGCGAGGAGCACCCGCCGATCCCGATGGACTCCGTCGACTTCACCGTGAACGACCCGGCCGGCTTCGGCGCTCGCTTCGGCCACGTGCTCGACTACATGGCTCGGGTCGAGCTCGAGGTCGACCGCAACGTACTCGAGATCTCCACGATGCTGCCCAACCCGCCCGAGGTCGACAAGCGGTTCTACGCCGAGGTGTGGCAGCCGCAGGAGATCCAGCACGGGCTGATCCTCGACCGGCTCCAGCAGGTCGTCGGGCGGCCTCCGGCGACCACCGATCTGGACCATGTCGGCCTGAAGCTGAAGGTGCTCGGCCTGCTGGCTCACCTGGAGCCGTTCCAGGACGTCTGTCGGATGCTCTACTACCTGACCGGGATGGCCACCGAGCGCTCCGCGGTGATCGCCTACAACCTGCTCCACGACGGGGTCGTCGAGACCGGCGAGCAGGCCGTCGCCGAGACCGTCATCGGGCCGATCAAACGCCAGGAGCCTGGCCACTACGCCTTCTACCAGCTCTCCGCCCGCGCCCACTGGGCCACGCTCGCAGCCTGGCAGAAGTGGCTGGTCAGACGCATGCGCCGAATCTCCTTCGCCCCGGTCGGGGTCAACAACGTGAGCCAGCTGGCCGACTTCGGCGACGTCATGGAGACCCTGGGCGTCGACCACGAGGGCCGCGACCTGGCCGCCGACGTGGCCCGGGTCGAGCAGGAGCTCCTCTGGGCCCGCGACCGCGGCCTCCCCGTCCCCGACTACGTCGCCCGCGCCTTCCGCGAGGCCGTCGAGGCAGCTCAGGCGCGGCGGGCGGTTCATCAAGGTATGTAGCCGAACCCCCACTTTCGTCGCGGAGTTCCACACGGGATGTGACGGCTGGTCTGCATACCCAGACGAACCGCCCGCCCCGCGACTCCTACCCGCGCCACTTCGACACGAGCATCTCGACCGTCGCACCCTTGATCGCCCGGCTTCCGGGAACCGTCCCGACGACGGTGCCGGCCTTCCAGCGCGACTTCACCCGCTTGCCGACGACCGGCTTGAAACCGGCCGCCTTCAGCCGGGCGGTGGCCTTGGCGATCGAGAGCCCCTCGACCTTCGGGATCTTGATGCCCTTGCCGTTGATGACGCTGGCGCCGGGGCGTACGAAGTTGGCGGAGCCGAGCTTGCCGTCGATCGCTCGCATCGCGTCGGCCCACATCGGGCCGGCGACGGTGGAGCCTGAAGCCGAGGCGATGTAGCCGCCGCGCAGGCGCTGGCCGTTGAGGGTGACCCAGTTGCCCTCGTAGTTCGCGCCCGCGATCATCGAGGAGGTCGCGAGCTTGGGCGTGTAGCCGTTGAACCACACCGCGCGGTTGCTGTTGGTGGTCCCGGTCTTGCCGGCGGCCGGCACGCTCAGCGCGAGCTTCTGCCCGAACCCACCCGGCTGCAGTACGCCGCGGAGGATGTCGTTCATGGCATCCGCCGTCCCGGCGCGCATCACCTGCTCGCACGAGGCCGGGTACTCCTTCATCGTCTTCCCGTCGGGCCCGAGGATCGCGGTCACCGGCCGCGAGTCGCAGTGCTTGCCGCGGGCACCGAACGTCGCGTACGCCTCGGCCATCTCCAGCGGGCTGACGTCGACCGGGCCGAGGGTGAACGACGGCACCCGCTCGTGGGCGGGATCGGTCAGATGGACGCCCATCTTCTTCGCGAGCGCATAGGGAGCGCAGACGCCGGTGAACTGCTCGAGCTGTACGTAGAAGGTGTTCACCGACTCCCGGGTGCCGGTGTAGAGGTTCTTGTTGCCCGAGGTGGTCGAGTTGCCGACCGGGTAGGGGTTGGGGTTGAAGTTGCCCTCGCCGGGACAGTTGGCGAAGGACGCCTGGTTGAACGTCTTCTTCTCCGGCGACTTGATCTCCTGACGGAGCGGGAAGCCCTTCTCGATCGCCGCGGCGCCGACGAAGACCTTGAAGGTCGAGCCGGCCTGGAAGCCGTTGGCGTCGCCGTACTCCTTCGGCACCAGGTAGTTGAGATAGGACTCGCCCTTGCGACGGCTCTCGCCCATCGGCCTCGACTGCGCGAGCGCCTTGACCATGCCGGTGCCGGGCTCGACCATCGCCAGGGCACCGACCGCGTCGTCGGTCGGCGAGACATGACGGCTCACCGACTTCTGCGCCGCCTTCTGGAAGCTCGAGTCGAGGGTCGTCCGGATGGTCAGGCCGCCGGTCTGCAGCAGCCGCCAGCGCTCGGCCTCGGTCTCGCCCAGTGACTCGTCGGCGAGCAGCCACCGCAGCGCGTAGTCGCAGAAGAACTCCGCCGACGAGCCGAAGCAGCCGTTGCGGCTGTCCTGCACGTTGAGCCCGAGGTCGCTCTCCTTGAGCTTCTCGGCGTCGGCCCGCGGCAGGTCGCCGACCTGGGCCAGCCGCTCGAGCACCAGGTTGCGCCGGGCCAGGGTGGCGTCGGGGTAATCGGTCGGGTCGTAGCCGGTCGGGTTCTTCACCATCCCGGCCAGCATCGAGGCCTGCCCCCAGGTCAGGTCGGCGGCGTCGACGCCGAAGTAGTGCTTCGCGGCCGCCTGGACCCCGTAGGCGGAGTCACCGAAGTAGGCCGCGTTGAGATAGCGCTCGAGGATCCAGTCCTTGTCGTGGTTCTCCTCGAGCCAGATCGCGTAGCGGAGCTCGCGGATCTTGCGGGCCGTGGACTTCTCGGTCGCGGCCGCGCGCTCCTCGTCGGAGTCGGCCCCGTAGACGAGGGTCGTCTTGACCAGCTGCTGGGTGATCGACGAGCCACCCTGCACCGCACCCGACTCCGAGGCCGAGTTGCGCAGCAGCGCCCGCAGGGTGCCCTTGAGGTCCATCGCGCCGTGCTCGTAGAAGCGGCTGTCCTCGATCGCGAGCAGCGCCTTCGGCATGTTGGGCGAGATCTGGTCGAGCGCCTTGTAGGACCGGTTCTGGTCGTAGAGGGTCGTGATCACCTTGCCGTGCACGTCCAGGATCCGCGTCGTCTGCGACAGCTCGCCCATGTCGATGTCGAGGGGCAGGTCGTCCATCACCTCGGCGCCCGACTTGGCCGCGACACCGGTCAGATGGATGAACGGGATCGCCATCCCGGAGGCCACCAGCCCCGTCACCGCGGCAACGCCGATGAGAGCCGCGAACCGCATCACGATGCGATGGAACGGAAGGGAACGAACGACTTTGCGGGCCAAGATGGGGGCTCCTACCCGGGCCTCGAGCCAGGACCGGCGAGGGTTGCTGAACGATGGGGGAACAGGTGTTCCAGAATACCGGAAGGGCCCACGCCGACCGCGCCCGATCCGCCACACTTCACCCTGTGAACCCCTCGGTCTCCGGCGTCGCCGTGGCTTGGCGTCCTGCGATCGCCGGCCTCCTCCAGACGTACGCCGCCTCCGGACGTCTCGGGTTCACCGAGGTGGTTGCGGAGAACATGTCCCCGACGCAGGTCCCGCAGGCCCTCACCGACCTGGGCGTCCCGGTCGTCGCCCACGGCGTCACCCTCGGGCTGGCCGGGGCCGACCGCCCCGCGGCGGACCGGCTCACCCGGCTGGCCGAGCTCGCGGAGGTCCTGGACAGCCCCTTCGTCTCCGAGCACGTCGCGTTCGTGCGGGCGAGCGACTCCCCCGACCCGCTCCACGGCGACGTCCTGGAGGCCGGCCACCTGCTGCCGCCGCCGCGTACGAAGGACTCGCTCGACGTGCTCGTCGACAACGTCCGGATCGCCCAGGAGCAGCTGCCCGTGCCGCTCGCGGTCGAGAACATCGCGGCCACCTTCACCTGGCCCGAGGACACCCTCGACGAGCCCGACTTCCTCACCGAGCTCGTCGAGCGCACCGGCGTACGCCTCGTCCTCGACGTCGCCAACCTCTACGCCTCCGCGGTCGCCCGCGGCTCCGACCCGGTCGCCGACCTCGCCCGCTTCCCGCTCGACGCGGTCGCCTACATGCACGTCGCCGGCGGCACCGAGCGCGACGGTCTCTACCTCGACACCCACGGTCATCCGATGCCACCACCGGTGCTGTCCCTGCTCGCGACCGTGGTGGAGGCCTACGCCGGGCGTCCGCTTCCCGGCATCATGCTCGAACGCGACACCGACGTGTCACCGCAGACGGTCGACCCGGAGTTCATCAGGCTGACCGAGGCGGTTCGCGGCCCTCAGGCCTTGGGCAGGTCCGCCCCGCCGGTGACCGGAGCCTGATGCTCCGGGAAGGCCGACTCAGCCGAGCCCTCGTCGACGAGGGTGGTGCGCCCGAAGGCCTCACCGAACGGCGTGAGGTGCACCGAGCGGCGCACGATCTTGGCGAACTTCACCGAGTGCAGCGCCTCCAGCACGTCGGGCTGGGCCTCGAGGACCTGGTATTCGAGCGGGTCCGACAACGGCTCCTTGGAGAACCACACCAGCCCGAGCCGGAACAGGTTGTTGAGGTAGGCCGGGACCCGCTCGGGATAGCGCACCCCGCTGCGGCCGGCGATCATGTTGAGCCCCGGCGCGATCATGGTGCTGCCGACGAGACCGGCCGGTCCGCCGGTGCGTACGTCGACCGAGGGCTGTGGGCCCGCCTGCAGCAGGTAGAGCAGCATCCGCGCCTCGTCGGGCGCGAGCTCGTCGAGGATCCGGGCGTACGCAGGATGCCCCTGTTCGTCGGCCCAGACGTCGCGGGAGCGGTCGAGCAGCTCGGCACCGCGGCGGCGCAGCACCGGTAGGGAGTCCTGGGACGCCTCGGCCTCGCGCGTCCGCGCGAGCACGACGTCCTTGCCGGCGGCCTCGTAGTCGGACTCGGAGAGCTCGATCACCGGCTTGGTGCCGGGCAGGATGATCCGCGCAGCGGTGCCGGCGACGATGCCCACGGCCTCGGCCGTCTCGCGCACCAACCCGTCGCGTACGTCCTGGTCGATCACCGCCCGGGCCACCCGGACGCCGGCGCGGCCGGAGGTGCGCAGCCCCCATCCGGCGGTGTGCCAGGCAGCACCCGCCGCCACCCTGGCCAGACCGGGAGCGGTGCCGGCCACGGCGGAGGCGGTCGGAAGGACCTTGCCCAGGAGGCTCATGTCGGAAAGATTAGAAGGTGAAGGAAGCCGCCCGCGAGCCCCATGATCGCGCCATGGGCGTAGAGCATCCATTCGTCCTCCTTGATCGCTGACCTCATCATGTCCACGAAGTCGCCCGGCGGAAGCTCCTTCGTGCGCCGCGCGACCAGGTCGCGGATCTTCTCCGCCTGGTGACGGCTGAAGCCGGGATCACGGAACGGCACCAGCGTACGATCGGCCGCCTCGTTGGCGACCGAGGTGCTGATCCGGTCGAACCGCTCCGACCCCAGTGCGATCCGCACCGCACCCCGGTAGGGCCCGGCCGCCCTGTCCACCGCGGGCATCAGCGCGTTGATCAGCAGCTTGCGGGTGGCGTCGCCACGGGGGCCGTCGAGCAGGAAGTCGCCGATGCGCTCGAGCGTGATCACGTCGGTGGCGATGATGTCGGCGTAGACCTCCGCGGCCTGCGCCTGGCGGCGCGGGAAGAGGCCCTGCACCTTGATGCCGAGGATGCGCCGCGGCTCGGCGGGCTCGAAGATCAGCCACATGCCGAGCAGGTTGGTCACCCAGCCGACGACCACGCCGAGCACCGGGAGCAGCCACCACAGGTGGAAGGTCTGGTCGATCAGCGCCACCGGGATGCCGAGCAGGAACCCGAAGATGAACCCGAAGGCGACCATCAGGTTGAGCTCGCGCTGCCCGAAGTCGCGGAAGATCCTGACCACGAGGGCGGGGTTCTTGCGGAAGTGGTCGATGACCATCAGCTTCGGGTCGAGCAGCTGGTCGATGTGCACGCCGATGTCGTCGGTGACCTTGTGCACGATCGAGGGGAGCTGCGCCTGGACCCGGACCACGATCGCGTCCTTGACCGCCCGCGGCAGGTCCCGCCAGAGCCGGGGGTGCTCGCGCATCATGATCTGCTCGACCAGCTCGGGCACCTCCGGCCGGAAGGTCTCCACGATGTGCGTGGCGATCTCGGAGGGGCCGAGCTGCTGGTAGAAGTCACTGGGGGTGCCGAGCTTGGCGATCGCCTTGTCGACCGCGATCGAGCCCATCTTCGCGGCTCGCGCGGGGATGATGCCCTGCCAGCCGAGCCCACCCTGGGCGAAGCCGGGGACCTCCTGGAGCTTGTGCGGCAGCACCCTGGTCAGCTCGCGCAGCCCGGGCACCTGGAACCCCTTGAAGGCGAGCGGGGCGAAGAGCATGTAGAGGCCCGACCAGTTGATCAGCCAGCCGATCACTCCGGTGAAGATCGGGATGGTGATCAGCGAGAGCCAGTGGACGTGGGCAGCCCAGTCGTCGAACCAGCTGACCAGCGAGTCCTGCCACTCCGGCGACATCCGAGCTCCTTCCGCCAGAGTTCCAGACCGTCAGTATGCGTACCCTACCCACACGCGAACGCAAACACCCCGAAGCGTCTGCCATTCGGGTTGGGCTAGTCGGTTGAGGCCTCCGTGGCCGCACCCGGCGGGATCTCGTGGCTCGGCAGCCGGTCGAGATCCTCGGCATCGGCGAAGCAGGCCCGGGCGAAGTCCTGCCCGAACGGGGTCAGGTGGATCGAGCGTCGCTTGATCCGGGCGCCGCCCTTGGCATGGATGGCCTCGAGCACGTCGGGCTGCGCCTCGACCACCTGATAGCGGATGAGCTCGCTGACCGGCTCCTCGGACTGCCACACCAGACCCAGCCGGGTCAGGTTGTTCAGGTACTGCGGCACCAGCGACGGGTAGCGCACGCTGGCCTGCGCGCCGATCATGGTCAGGCCACGGGCGATCATCCGCGACCCGCGCAGGTGGCCGACCAGGCCGCCCTCGACCACGTCGACCGCCGGCTGCGGACCGTCCTTGAGCATGAGCACCAGGATCCGGGCCTCGTCGGGAGCCAGCTCGTCGAGGATGCTGACGAAGGCCGGATGGCGCTCGTTCTCGTCCCACACGTCGCGCGAGCGGCGCAGCAGCTCCTCCCCCGTACGCCGCAGGTGGTCGGGACTCGTGCCCGGCTCGACCCCGTTGACCCGAGCGGCGCGACCTTCCATCGCCGCCCTCGCCGTCTCGGCGGCCGGCAGCGCATAGCGCTCCAGCAGGCCGGTGATCGGGTTGCCCGTCGCGACCCGCTTCGCGAAGCCGGTCACCTGACGGGCGTTGGTCGCCACGTCCTCGGTGAGCCGCACCGCCTCGTTGGGGTCGACGACCGCCTTGGCGACCCGCCCGACCCCACGTGCGTACGTCCTCAGCCCCCAGCCCGCGGTGTGGGCCACGGTGACCGCGGAGATCCTGAGCAGGCCCGGGAGCACGTCGATCGCGCCGTCGACGAGACCGCCGCCGGGCGCCGGTGTGGGCATCCGGTGCATCCCCTCACGGCCCTCGACGAGCTCCTCGGTCGGCGCGGCGTACGTCTCGGGCCGGCGGGCCCCGGGCTCGGTGTTGATGTGGAGGGCGCTCACAGCACGTTCCACCATTCGAAGACCGCCACGTGCAGGAACCCGCCCGCCAGGCCCATGATCGCCCCGTGGGCGTAGAGCAGCCACTCGTCCTCCTTGATCGCAGCTCTCATCATCTCAACGAAGGTCCTCGGAGGTAGGGCACGGCATCGGTCGGCGATCAGCCGGCGGATGTTGCAGGACTGCTGCTGGCTGAAGGCGGCGTCGCGCAGCGGGGTGAGGGTGTATTCGACGGCCTGCTCGGCGACCGATGACCGGATCGCGTCGAACCTCCTGGTCCCGACGGCCACCCGGACCGCACCGTAGGCCGGACCGACCGCGGCGTCGACGGCGGGCTCGAGGGCCGCGGCGAGCATCTGCCGGGTGCGGTCGCCGGAGGGGCCGTTGAGGAGGTGCTCGCCGATGTGCTCGAGCGTGATCACGTCCTGGGCGATGTGCTTGCCGTAGACGTCGGAGGCCTGCCACTGCCGCCGGGCGAAGAGCGCCTGGATCTTGAACGGACCGATCCGCCTGGGCTCGGCCGGCTCGAAGATGAGCAGCATGCCGAGCAGGTTGGTCGTCCAGCCGACCAGCACACCGAGGATCGGCAGCAGCCACCAGATGTGGAAGGCCTGGTCGACGACGGCGACCGGGATGCCGAGCAGGAACCCGAAGACCGCGCCGAAGACGACCATCATCCGCAGCTCACGGGCACCGAAGTCCTTGAAGATCCGCACGATGATCGAGGGGTCCTTCTCGAAGTTCTCGATCACCATGATCTTCGGGTCGAAGATCTGGTCGATGTGGTTGCCGATCTCGACGGTCACGTCACGGACGACCGCGGGCAGGCGGTCCTGGACCCGCTGGATGACGACCGTACGCAGCGGCCGCGGCAGATCACGCCAGAACCGGGGATGCTCGCGCCACATGATCTCGTCGACGAGCAACGGGATCTCGGGACGGAAGACGTCGACGATGTGGGCGGCGATCTTGTCGGGCTCGAGCTGCTCGTAGAAGTCGCGTGCGGTCGCCATCTGGGACAGCGCCCGGTCGACCGCGATGGAGCCCATCTTCGCGGCCCGCGCGGGCACGATCCCCTGCCAGCCGATCCCGCCGCGCAGGACGCCCGGGATCTCCTGGATCTTGCGCGGCAGCGAGCCGGCGATCTGCTTGAGCCCGGGCACGGTGATCCCGTGGAAGTGGATCGGTGAGAAGAGCATCCACAGACCCGACCAGTTGATCAGCCAGCCGATCACGGCGGTGAAGATCGGCACCGACCAGAACTCGAACCAGCTGAAGTCGTCTAGCAGGGACAGCCCTGCCGAAATGGTGTTTGACACAAGACCTGACCTTCATTCCCTCATCCACGAGACCGCCTCAGGTGCACGCAGTGTCGTGGTCTCCCTGGCGCGAAGGCTAGTGCACTGCTTGACAACTTGGGGCAAAATGTCCACCGATCGCTCACATACCGATCCGACGACCCTGCAGGCAGACGCGACGCGCGCAGCTACCGCGCCGAGCTCGTTTCGACGGGAGCGAGCCGGACGTCACGGGCAATCGTCCCGTTCCGACCGAGGGGGAGCATTCGGAAGACCACCCTGCCATGAACGGCGTCGGCATCGACGAAACCGAAGCTGCGCGAGTCTGTGGAGGCGCCCCAGTTGTCGCCGAGCAGCCAGTACGCGTCCTCGGGGACGGCGAGCCAGTCCTGCTCGGCACCGGCCTCGGCGGACCAGGCCGGGTTGTCGACCATGTAGGTCTGCCGGTCCCCCTCGGGCCGGACCAGCACCCGCCCATCAGCGGACACCGACACCTGGTCACCGGGCATCCCGATCACGCGCTTGAGGATCCGAGCACCACCGGCCACGGAGCTCGGCGCGTCCGCCTCGACGACGTCGAAGCGTTCGATCTCGTCGTGGGTCCAGAACTCCAGGAACATCCGGTCCCCGTCGCGCAGCGTCGGCTCCATGCTGGCGCCGTCGACGGTGACGGAGAAGGCGAGAGCCGCGACCACCAGCACGAGCGCGGCGAAGGCCGCCACCCCGGCGCCGATCCCGCCCACCGCGAGGACCTTCCTCACGGCCGCGCGCCCAACCCGGCGACCGGCTCGGTCACCTCGACGAGCTCGACGCCACCGTCGCCGAACCCACCGAACGACCCGGCCGGCAGCAGCCGCAGCCACGCCGCACCGGAGACGTCGGCCACCGGCAGGAAGCCGAACGCACGGGAGTCGGTCGACCCGCCCCAGTTGTCCCCGAGGACCCAGAGCGAATCCTTCGGGACCGTCACCCAGGCGCCCGACGCGGCACTCCCGTCGTACGTCCCGTCCCGCTCGCAGCACATCCCGACCTCGTCCCCGATCCGGGTCGGCCAGGCCGGGTTGTCGACCCGGAAGACGTCCTCGGACCCGGCCGGGCTCACGTAGACGACCGGCAGGTCACCGCCGGCGATCGCGACCCGGTCGCCGGGCATCCCGATCACCCGCTTGACCACCTGGGAGCCGCCACCGAAGCGCTCCGGGCCCGGCTCGACGCCCTGGACCAGGTCGAAGCGCTCGATCTCGTCGTTGTGCAGCGGGTCGAGCAGGATCCGCTCGCCGGAGACCAGCGTCGGCTCCATGCTCCGGCCCTTGACCGTGAAGGACCCGAACAGCGCCGCCACGACGGCCGTCATGGCGAGCAGGAACGCCACCAGGGCGACCCACCCGACAGCCACCGCGGCGGAGCCGCGTTCGTCAGCGACAGGAGCATTCAGAGGCCGTCCGGACACAACCAGGTCCCCTTTCAGGCAGAGCAAGGACAGTGCAGCCAAACCGACGCAGGAATAGCCACACTTCATAGACATTTAGGGACAAATTGTCCAGATGTGCTTGACCGTAGCACGTGGCGGCCGTCACAGTGTGGATGCCGCCCGGGGTATAGGGACCGCGGGCGGCGCACTTTTCTCGGGGTTCATCAGCCCGTGAGGGACGGGCTCACAGAGGGAGCACATATGAACAAGTTGGGGCATACCAGTCTCGGTCGCTTCGCGGCCGTCACGCTGCCGGCGGCGGTCGTCTCCGCCGGCATGGGTTACGCGATGCTGTCCGGCATGGTCGGGGCGGTCATCTCGTCCACCGGCGGTTTCAGTCTCAGCACCGACCTCACCGCCGATGCGCTGAAGATGCGCACCGGCGCCACTGAGGTCGGCTCAGCCGGCAACAACCAAGGCACGATCTACGCTCAGACCCAGGGCTCGGTCGCCAACGGGCTCAACGTGGTGACGCCCAGGGTCGAGGTCCTCCCGGGCCTGAGCCTCAACCTGGGGATCACCTCGAGCGACCCGGAGATCAACCTCGGCAACGTGGCTCTGAACGCCGCTTCGCTCAACACCCCGAGCGGCGCCACCATGGCCAACGTCACCCTGGGTCAGTCGCAGGCCGACGCCGGCTTCGATGCGGGCGGCCCCGGCTACGTGGCCGACGGCTTCGCGCTCCAGGCCGCGCAGTCCGCCGGTGAGAGCGGCGAGCAGGTGCTGAACGACCTGTCGGCACAGGCGTACGCGGTCCAGCTCAGCTCGCTGAGCCTCAACAGCCTGTCGATCAGGCTCAACCCGTAACGCCTCCAACCCACCAACCAGCAGGCGTTGGCGGGCGTTCCGGAGCGCCCGCCAACGACTCAGCCCCAGCCCGCCGGAGAAGCCATGCCTGACAAGACGCCCACCGACACCGGTCCCGACGCGATGCCCGACCCCACCATGAACCCCACGGCCGACGGCCCCACGCCGCGCGGCTTCAAGCGCTTCCGGCGCACCCGCCCCTTCTGGGGCAGCCTGATCCTGCTATGGTCGTCGTGGCTGATCGGGTCCTCGGCCCTCTCGAAACATCTCGACTTCACGATCTTCGCCGCCTTCGGTAACCAGACCCTGCCGCCGGTGCTGATCTCCTTCACCCTAGCCGCCGCGGCGCTGATCGCGATGTTCATGCCGTCGCAGCGTACGTTCCCGGGAATCGTCTCGGTCGCGCTCGCGATCGCGGCCCTCCCGCTCGCCAACCTCGGCGGACTGATCATCGGCACCGTCGCCGGCATCACCGGTGGCGCCCTGATCGTCGCCTGGACTCCTTACACCGAGGAGCAGCTGACCAAGATGGCCGAGAAGGACGCCCGCAAGCGCGCCCGCAAGGAGGCTGGCAAGCCGGCCCGGAGCGGAGCGACCGCATGAGCCCCCGCGCCCGCCGCTTCGAGCGGTCCGACCCCTGGGGCGACGAGCCCGGCGTGCGCAGCGCGTGGGGCCGGCTCACGGGACGTCTCTACCGAGCCGCGTACGCCGCCATCGACCGCGCCGCGGAGCAGTCGGCGCAGATGCAGGAGGAGGCGGAGTCCGTACGCCGCGGCAGCCGGAAGCGCTCGCTGCCTCTGATGATCTTCGGGAGCGCCGCGCTCGTCGCGATGTTCGGCGCGGTCTCGCAGAACGCTCTCGCGGTCAACTTCACCACCGGCAACTCCAAGTTCAAGCTCTACTCCAACTACCTCGATGCGGAGCACGCGGCGGGCTATCTCGCCCCGACCAGCCGCCAGGGGGCCACCGACTGCGACGCGGACACCGCCGACGTCCAGGCTCAGTGCGGGGTCACCGAGCTCGGCATCCACCAGGCCAAGCTCGCCGGGCTGTGCGGGATCGCCACCGAGAACATCCCGCTCGTCGGGAACTACTCGCTGATGATCACCGCCGGCGACGACGTCCCGGACAGCTACAACGGCTCGTCGATCCCGACCGGCACCACCACGGACCCGAGCACGGGCAAGCTCACCAACGGCAGCCTGGACAACGCGATCTCGGCGACCAACCTGTATCTCAACTCCGACGCGCTCAGCGGCTACGGGAACAAGATCTCCGGCATGAACCTCGGCCAGTCGGCCGAGACCGTCGGCGACTCGGCCGGCCTCGCCTTCGAGGGCAACGCCAACCAGCTGCCCAAGGCAGGCGCCTTCGGCCTCTACGCCCGCCAGCTCAACGTGGCCGGCCTCAACGGCAACAGCTACGGGCTCAACCTGAAGGGCAACATCACCCTGCCGGACCTGAACATCAGGGTCGTCCCCGGGACCCGGACGCAGGCGGACTGCTCATGACCGACTCACTGACGGACGACCTCGGCTTCTCCACCGGCCCCGGCCCGGGAAGCGCGCACCGGTCCAACCGGCTCGGCGCGCTCCTCGCAGCAGCCCGTGCGTGGTTCCGGGCGTGGCGACGTACGCGGCCCTTCTGGGGTGCGTTGTGGCTCATCGTGGCCGGCGCCTGGATCATCTACTGGATGTCCTTCGACATCGGCATCGCGCTGACCGGGGGCTGGTCCTACTCCGCCGGATACGTCATGGGCGGCTCGCTGATCATGTTCGGCCTGGTCACCTGGCTGGCGCCGCACTACAAGTCGCTCTCGGGGGTCGTCGGGTTCCTGATCGCGCTCGGCGCCTTCCCCACCGCCAACCTGGGCGGCTTCGTCGTCGGCTCGGTCCTCGGCATCATCGGCGGCTCGATGGTCTGGTCCTGGGGCGAGAAGAAGCCGCGCCCGGCCCGGCGTGGCACCTCCGGCGGCTGATCGGCGGTGGCCCACGACCTCACCGTCGGCAGGCAGCGCCTCGTCGTCATCACCGCGATCGCGCTCGTCATCATGTCCTCCGCGCTGTGGCCCTCGGCCGAGCGGGCCGACGCGAACAGCCAGAACAACAGCTACCAGCCGTTCCAGTGCGACCAGCCCGGAAGCAGCAACCCGCAGCAGCGACGGCAGGTCGTGCCCCTCAAGAACAGCGGCGACAACGGCACCTTCCAGAGTCGTCTCTTCGGCACCCGGATGTTCCCGTGCCTGTCGGGGACGCGCTGGACCCTGACCGCCGGCGAGCCGAACGGGAGCAGCACCACCAACGTCGCCGCCGACGTACGCGGCATCTACGCCAACACCAGCGACGGCAACTGCGACAGCAACAAGGGGTTCACCTACTACTACGCCGCCACAGGCAGCATGTGCCTGTTCCAGATCGCCTTCAGCGACCTCGTCTTCCGCAGCAACGTCGCCTCCTTCGGCGCTCCGGTGCTCACCGCGAGGTCGTCGACCGCGCCCGCTCCGACCGCGAAGGTGCCGCACGCGCTTCGCATCGCTCCGGACGGTCCGTTCACCGTCGGCGGGCCGGGCGTGAAGACGAACCTGCTCACCACGGGCGACTCGTGGGTGGCGATCCCGTGGCGTACGGTCACCAACCTGGCCGGCATCCTGATCATCGCCGCCGGCCTGACCACGACCTCGCAGAAGAACACCATCTGTACGGCCGGCTGGAACGGCGACTCGTGCCGGCTGAAGATCCGCACGCTCGCCGGCGACGGCACCGGCGGCTGGAACGACCTGGTCACCGCGATCCTCAGCGGCCTGGCCGCCGGTGGCGACTACAACATCCTGGCGGCGAACCTGGAGTTCTACTACCTGTTCACCCACGACAACAACGCCGCGAACGACCCCTACGTCTACCCGCCGGGTGGCCCCACCAACCCGCTCAACTCGATCCAGCTCCCCAACACGACGATCACGGTGACCGCGGAATGAGCACGTACGGGACGCGCTGGCACCGCATGGTCGCCGCGACGACGGTGGGGCTCGGCCTGCTCGGCGCGATGGTCGTGGCGATGGGCTCCTCCGCGTCCGCGGTCTTCAGCCCCACGCTGACGATCAACAACGGCAGCTCGACGTTCTCCTCGACCAACATCCATGCCGCCGACGCGGCGTTCGGCACGGCGCTGGTGCAGACCCAGGCGGCCGCCAGCAGCGGGGGCGACTGGACGCCGGTGCTGCGTGCCGGCTTCGCGTCCGCGACGATGAACGGCTTCTGTCTCTCCCGGGTGGAGGAGGTCGGGCCGCTCGGCAGCTACACGATCAAGCTCACCGCCGGGGACGGCAACCCGGCGACCAACGAGATCAGCGCGCAGATGGCCGCCTTCGACATCACCCGGCTCCGAGCCGCGTCCTCACCCGGGGTCAACCTGCAGGGCACCGCCCAGATCGGGCTGGCCACCACCGACCTGACGACCAATCCCGGCACGGCGCCCTACGCCGCGAACCCGATGGGCGTGCCCCAGGGGTTCGACGCGACGTGGTATCAGTCCAGCGGCAACGGCGGCCACAACAACGGCCAGGGATTCACCGGCATCGACGCGACCGTCGCCGACCTCAACGCCGTCTACGGCGACGTCCGGCAGGCCCAGATCGAGGGCCAGGTGACCCTGCCGAACCTGGAGATCGAGCTGCTCCCGGGCAACCAGTCCTGCAAGACCGCGGCGCAGGCGGGGAAGTTCCCGAACTGAGCGCGCTCGCCTGAAATTGGAAGGACCCGGCGGGTCCGTCTCGGGTCGGCTCCACCGGGTCCGCCGCGCGTGCCCCGACCATATGGGGGTTGGTCCGACACTCGCGGCTTACTCATCAGTATGGGGGTATCGAACCAACATCGGTTTTAACCAAAACCCACAACTCGCCAACAAATCTGTCAAGCGATCAGTAGGAAAGGTGCTATCTCTGCTGGCGCCGCCAGACCACGATCGCCTGTCCGGGCGGCGCCTGACGAACCGCAGGAAGCCTGCTGGCCGGGCTCTTCGGAGCCGGAGCCGCCGCCGTCGCCTGGGCGAGCGCCTCGCGGGTCGCGGCCAGCTCGTGCAGCAGCTCCTCGTTGCGCCGCCGCAGGGCGTCGACGTGCTGCTCGAGAGCCAGGATGCGGCGCACGCCCTCGATGCCGATGCCGGCCGCGGTCAGGTCGGCGATCGAACGCAGCTTCTCGATGTCGTGGAAGGAGTAGCGGCGCCCGCCACCCCCGGTGCGACCGGGGGTGATCAGGCCCATCCGCTCATAGGTGCGCAGCGTCTGCGGGTGCAGCCCGGTCAGCTCCGCGGCGACGCTGATGACGTAGACCGCGGCATCCGGGGCCGGGCTGCTGAATCCGTCGCTCATCATGACTCCTCGAGAAGAGACGTACGCAGGGGCTTGCCGGCCATCGCGGCCCGATAGGCCTCGACGGCCGCCTTGGCATCGGCATCCAGCACGGCCGGGATCTGCACCTCGACGGTCGCAAGCAGGTCACCCACGGTGCCGTCGGCGCGGCGGAACCCCTTGCCACGGACCCGGAACGTACGTCCGTTGGGGGTGCCCGGGGGGATCCGCAGCGTCACCGGCGAGCCGGACAGGGTCGGCAGCTTGGCCTCGGCACCGAGCGCCAGCTCGTCGAAACCGACCGGCACGTCGATGGTGAGGTTGTCGTCCTTGCGGCCGAAGACACGGTGGGGCGTGACGTGCACCGTGACGTAGAGGTCACCGGCCGGGCCGCCGTTCTCACCGGCAGCGCCCTTGCCCTTGAGCCGGATCCGCTGGCGGTCCTTGACGCCGGCCGGGATGCGCGCCTGGATGGTGCGCGCGGAGGTGCCGCGGCCGGAGCCGTGGCAGGTCGGGCAGGCCTCGTCGTAGATCAGCTGACGGCCACCGCAGCGTGGGCAGGTCTCGTTCATCGAGAACGCGCCGCCCACGGAGTTGACCACGTAGCCCGCACCCTCGCACTCGGGACAGACCCGCGGCTTGGTGCCCGGCTTGCCACCGGTGCCGTTGCAGTCGGGACAGGCGGCGTCCGAGGTCAGCCGCAGCGAGATGGTCACGCCGTCGAGCGCGTCGGTGAATCCGATCGTCGCGCTCGTCTCGACGTCGGCGCCCTTGATCGGCCGAGCCCTCGGGGCCGTACGCCGCCCACCGAAGCCTCCGCCGGCACCACCGCCGAACAGGTCGCCGAACATGTCGCCGAGCCCGCCGGTCTGAGCACCGCCGCCACCGAAGAGGTCCTCGAAGTTGTAGCCCCGGCCGCCCCCGCCGCCGAAACCGCCCGGGAAGCCGCCGGTGGCACCCAGGGTGCGCACCTCGTCGTACTTCTTGCGCTTCTCGGCGTCCCCGACGACGTCGTAGGCCTCGGCGACCTTCTTGAACTTCTCGTGCTTGGCCTCGTCGCCCGGGTTGGAGTCGGGGTGGTTGGCCCGCGCGAGCTTGCGATAGGCCTTCTTGATGTCGTCGCTCGAGGCGTCCTTCTTGACACCCAGCTCGGCGTAGTAGTCCTTGTTGATCCAGTCCGACCGGATCCCGTCGTTCTCAGCCACCTAGCCCCTCCTCCCTTCTTCTCGGTGGCCGAGCCTGCCGATCTCCCGGCAGGCTCGACCACCCATCGTTGTCACTCCGGGTCACTCCGGGTCGACGACCAGGACCTGCGCGGCCCTGACCACCCGGTCGCCGATCATGTAGCCGGCCTTGGCGACCAGCTTGACCGAGGTCTCCTCGACCTCCGGGTCGGTGCCCATGTGGCTGAGCGCCTCGTGACGGTTGGGGTCGAAGACGTCGCCCGGCTCACCGAACTTCTTCAGACCCAGGTTGGTCACGATCTTCTCGAGCTGGTCGGCGACGGCCTTGAAGCCGCCCTCGACCTCGCCGTGCTCGCGGGCACGGTCGATGGTGTCGAGCACCTCCACGATCGGAGTGAGCACCTTGTAGGTCGCGTTCTGCGAGACCAGCTCGCGGTCACGGTCGACCCGCTTCTTGTAGTTGACGTACTCGGCCTGGAGACGCTGAAGGTCGGTGGTCAGCTCGGCGACGCGCTTGTCGATCTCATCGGCGGCATCGCCCATGAGGTCCACCTCGCTCTCGTCGATGATCACGTCTGCCTCGTCCTCGGTCTCGTCGTCCTCGTCCTTGTCCTCGTCGTCGGTCGACTCCTCGACGGCCTCCTCGTCGGAGGCCTTCTTGTCGGAGCCGGCGTCGGCGGAGCCGTCCGAGTCCGAGGCGTCGCCGTCAGCAGCGTCCACCTCGGCGTCCTCGGTCGACTCCTCGCCGGCCTCTGTCGCAGTGTCGGTCTCGGGCGGCGGGGACTCGGAGGCCGTCTCCTCGACGGCCTCCTCCGCCCCGCCGGGGCGGCGCTTGGTCACTTCTTGTCGCCCTCTTCGCCCTCGACGGGCTCGTCGACGATCTCGGCGTCGACGACGTCGTCGTCGGCCTCGCCGGTGGCACCGGTGGCACCGCCGGCAGCGGACTGCTCGGCCTCGGCCGCGGCGTACATGGCCGCACCCATCTTCTGCGAGGACTCACCGAGCTTGGTGATCGCGGTCTGGATGGCGTCCTTGTCGGCCTCGGTGTCCTCGAGGACCTTCTTCAGCGCGTCCAGGTCGGCCTGTACCTCGGTCTTCACGTCGTCCGGGACCTTGTCGCCGGAGTCGGTGATGAACTTCTCGGTGGTGTAGACGAGGCTGTCGCCCTGGTTGCGGATCTCGATGGACTCGCGACGCTTGGCGTCCTCCTCCGCGTACTGCTCCGCCTCCTTGACCATGCGGTCGATGTCGTCCTTCGACAGCGCGGAGCCGCCGGAGATCGTCATGGACTGCTCGCGGCCCGAGGCCTGGTCCTTGGCGGAGACGTGCACGATGCCGTTGGCGTCGATGTCGAAGGTGACCTCGATCTTCGGCACGCCACGCGGCGCCGGCGGGAGACCGGTGAGCTCGAAGTTGCCCAGCGGCTGGTTCTCCGACCACATCGGGCGCTCGCCCTGGGCGACCTTGATCTCGACGCTCGGCTGGTTGTCGTCAGCCGTGGTGAAGATCTCGGAGCGCTTGGTCGGGATGGTGGTGTTGCGCTCGATCAGGGTGGTGAAGACACCGCCCTTGGTCTCGATGCCGAGGCTCAGCGGGGTGACGTCGAGGAGCAGGACGTCCTTGACCTCACCCTTCAGCACGCCGGCCTGCAGCGCGGCGCCCACGGCGACGACCTCGTCGGGGTTGACGCCCTTGTTGGGCTCCTTGCCACCGAGCAGGCTCTTCACCAGGTCGGTCACGGCGGGCATCCGGGTCGAACCACCGACCAGGACGACGTGGTCGATGTCCTTGAGGGCGACACCGGCGTCCTTGAGGACCGACTCGAACGGCTTCTTGGTGCGGTCGAGCAGGTCCGCGGTGATCTTCTGGAACTCAGCCCGGGTCAGGGTCTCCTCGAAGTGGAGGGGGCCGGACTCACCGTGGGTGATGTAGGGCAGGTGGATCGAGGTGTTCTGGCTCGAGGAGAGCTCGATCTTCGCCTTCTCGGCGGCCTCCTGGAGGCGCTGGGCGGCGATCTTGTCCTTGGACAGGTCGACGCCGTTGGCGGCCTTGAACTTGTCGACCATCCACGTGACGATCGCGTTGTCCCAGTCGTCACCACCGAGGTGGTTGTCACCGGAGGTCGCCTTCACCTCGACGACGCCCTCACCGATCTCGAGCAGGGAGACGTCGAACGTGCCGCCACCGAGGTCGAAGACCAGGATGGTCTGGTCGTCGCCCTTGTCGAGGCCGTAGGCCAGCGCGGCGGCGGTCGGCTCGTTGACGATGCGGGAGACGTTGAGGCCCGCGATCTCACCGGCCTCCTTGGTGGCCTGGCGCTGCGCGTCGGAGAAGTAGGCGGGGACGGTGATGACCGCGTCGGTCACCGTCTCACCGAGGTAGGCCTCGGCGTCGCGCTTGAGCTTCTGCAGGACGAACGCGCTGATCTGCTGCGGCGTGAAGTCCTTGTCGTCGATGGTCACCTTCCAGTCGGTGCCCATGTGACGCTTGACCGACTTGATCGTACGGTCGACGTTGGTGACGGCCTGGCGCTTGGCGACCTCGCCGACCAGCACCTCACCGGACTTGCTGAACGCGACCACGGAAGGCGTCGTACGGGCGCCTTCGGCATTCGCGATGACGGTGGCCTCGCCACCCTCCAGAACCGAGACGACCGAGTTGGTGGTCCCGAGGTCGATACCGACGGCACGTGCCATCTTTGCTACCTCCGCTTGTTGAAGCTGTGTGTATGTGGATCCGGGGAGCCCGGAAGACTGGTTGGTCTGCGCCGACCCCGCGGCTGCTGCCGCCGAGTGTTGCAAACAAGTTGAGTCGGTTCAACTCAACTTCGTTCACTGTCCACAACGAAGACCCTACGCCCCCTATTCCAGTCCACCCAGAATCAGGCCGAGTCGGCTCGTCCTGACCGAAAACTCCGTCGGGCCGGCTCGTGATGACGAGCCGGCCCGACGGGGACCAATCAGAAGGACGGGATCCAGTCGAAGGTGTCCGGGTTGGGGCCGGAGCGGCCGGACTCGCCCTTGTCGAGGGCGGCGAGGGCGGCGACCTGGTCGGCGCTCAGCTCGAAGTCGAAGATCGCGAGGTTCTCCTCGAGCCGCTCGCGGCGTACGGACTTGGGGAAGACGATGTCGCCGCGGTCGATCTGCCAGCGGAGCAGGACCTGGGCCGGCGACTTGCCGTGCGCGGAGGCGATCTCGGCGACCACCGGGTCGGTGAGCTCGCCCCCGCCCTGGCCGAGCGGCGACCACGCCTCGACCTTCGCACCCTGGGCCAGGGTGGCGGCCCGCGCGGCCTCGTTGGCGAAGTAGGGGTGGACCTCGATCTGGTTCACCGCGGGCGCGACGCCGGTCTCGGCGACGATCTTCTCGAGGTGGTCGGGCTGGAAGTTGGAGACGCCGACGGAGGTGGTGAGGCCCTCCTCGCGGAGGCCGACGAGCGCCTCCCAGGTCTTCGCGTACGTCCCGTCGTACTGCGTCGGGAGCGGCCAGTGGATCAGGAACAGGTCGACGCGGTCGAGACCGAGCAGTTCCAGGGACTTCTCGAGCGATGCCTTGGCCTTGGCAGGGTCGTGCTGGGAGTTGTTGAGCTTGGTGGTGACGTAGACGTCCTCGCGGGCGAGTCCGGCGCTCTTCAGCGCGGCGCCGACACCGGCCTCGTTCTGGTACATCTGCGCGGTGTCGATGTGGCGGTAGCCGACCTCGAGAGCCTGACTCACCACCTGCTCGGCCTCGTCCTGAGGGACCTGCCAGACGCCGAGACCGAACTGCGGGATCGAAGTGCCGTCATTGAGCTTGATCGTGGGAACCGTCATGTCCCCATACAACCAACCGGGCCCAGCCCTATTCCAGCCTCAGCCGATCGTCACGCTCACCACGTTGGAGAAGGTGCCGGTGTCGACGTCCTTCATCCGGAACTCGTGCTTCCCGGTCCGGCCGGACTGGATCACGGTCGAGAACTGCTCGCCGGTGACCGGTACGTCGGGGATGCCGAACTCCTCCCAGCCCTTGCCGTCGTTACGCTCCAGACGGAGGATCGCACCCTCGCCGCCGGGGTAGATCCCGCTGATGTCGATCCGCTCCATCGGCTTCGCCGCGACGGTGCCGACCTGGAGGGTGATCTCCTTCTTCGCCGGCCTCGCCGCGACCGTCGTGGACGCAGACGGGCTGGAGGAGGCGGTGGCCGACTGCTTCTTCGGAGTGCTCGTGGGCGAGGCGCGCAGCGTGATCGCCGGACCGGACGCGGTCTTGGTCGGCTTCGGCGACGGGGCGTAGAGCGAGGCGCCCGCACCCGGGTCGGTGGCCTGGTCCCCGGCGGCGCCACCACCGCCGAGCCCCATGACGTTGGCACCGATGAACATCCCGATCCCGATGATCAGCCCGACCCCGACGGCCACCGCCACGAGGGCGGTGACCCCGGCCGCGATCGGGTGCTGCTGGCCCTGCTTCACATCTGCTCCTCGACGTCCGGCCACAACTGTCCTTGACCGACGTGTGGTGATGGTGACAATTCAGCCACACGTTCCCATCGAGCACCACAGAATTCAGGTGATCAGCTGCTGGCGGCGCGCGATGGCCGCCGCCTCCGTGCGGCTCCCGGCGCCGAGCTTCCCGAGGATGTTGGAGACGTGCACGGAGACCGTCTTGGTGGAGATGAACAGCTGCTTGCCGATCTCGCCGTTGCTGCGCCCTGCGGCCACCAGCGTCAGGATCTCGCTCTCACGCGGCGTGAGCGCCGTCGATGTCGCCGGCTGCTGCTTGACCGCCGTCGCACCGAGCGACCGCAGCTCGTCGAGCAACGGCTGCAGCCCCAGCCGCCTGGCCGTCTCCCTGGCCTTGTCGGCGGTCACCCGCGACGCGGCCACGTCGCCCGTGGCGCGTTGGATCGCTGCGTACGTGGTCCGGACGGCGGCCAGCCCCGGCACATCGCCGTAGGCCTCGACCTGCTGCTCGGCACGCGCCCAGGCCGCGAGCAGCGACTCCTGCGGCGGCGCGTCGATGCCGGCCAGCCAGTGGACGCGGAGCACCTCCGCCTCCAACCGCGCGGTCCAGGCACGGCCCTCCGGGCCCCACTCCCCCGGCTGGTACTGCGCGACCACCTGCTCGCCGTCGCTGTGCAGCCCGTCGACGGCCTCCACCAGCGCCGGCCACTGCGCCGCCGGTAGCGAGGGCAGCATCTGCGCGATCGCCGAGGCGGCCACGACCGCCAGCCGGACCCGGCCACCGAACCACTCGGTCCAGAACTGGGAGAGGGTCTCGACGGTGTCGGCGTAGACGGAGAGGACGGCAGCGTGGTCCCCGGCGCGGCCCGCGGCGACCATCTCCACGGTGGCGCCGTAGAGGGCGATCAAGCCCTCCTCGGTCCAGAAGGGACGCAGCGCGGCCGCGGCCTCACCGACCGACGCTCCCCGCGCCTGCTCCATGATCATCCGGAGGACGTCGAGGAGCGCGACCGGGATCGGCGGCGCATCGGGGAGGTTGCCACCGGCCAGCGCCAGCGCCTCGTCCCACTCCCCCAGGACCATCTGGATCCGGACCATGTCCGCACGGGCCGCGGCGACGTAGGGCGACCACTGCAGCGACTCCCCGCCGGCGTCGTCGACCACCGCCCGGAACCATGTCAGCGCCTCGGCGTAGTCGCCCGCCTCGTCGTAGGAGCGGCCGAGCGCGAACATCCCCCGGCTGACCGCGTGCGTCGACCCGACCCGCCGTGCCTGCTCGATCGTCTCGCGCAGCACCTGCCGGAAGCCCTCGACCTTGTCGCTGGCGGCGCGGCCGGTGCGGACCTTGAGCATGGACAGGCTCGTGGCGATGTCGGAAGCCAGCTTCGAGAGGCTGTGCCGCTCAGCGATCTCGATGCCCTCCAGCCCGACGGCCTCGGCCTCCTCGCTGCGGCGGAACATGACCAGCGTGCGGGTGCGAGCGGCGAGAACCGCACACCGAACCTTGGGCTCCGCGTCGTCGGGCAGCGCATCCATCGCGTCGCGGGAGTGGGTGAGCGGGTCTCCGTTCTCCGTGAGGAGCGCTGCCTCGGCCCGCGTCGCCAGCAGCAGCGCCCGGCCCACCGACGGCCCGACCGGGATGGCGTCGAGCCGCTCCGCCAGGATCGCGTCGGCGCGCGCAGGCAGCCCGGCGAGGATGAGGGTGTCGGCCGCACGCTCATAGACCCGGTCGAGGTCGACCGCCGCCGCCTTGGCGACCTTCGGGTCCGCGGCGAGGCCGAGCGCCTTCTCGTAGTGGTGGGCGGCCTCGCCCACACCGCTGACGTTGCGGGCCTCCTCGGCCGCGGCGATGCGGGCGCGCAGCGCGGTGGCGAGGTCGCCGGCGTGCTTGGCGTGGAGCGCGAGCTCGGCGGCGGCACCCAGGCCCGGCGTCTCCTTCAGCACCTCGGCGAACCGGGCGTGCAGGCGCACCCGCTCGCCGGGCAGCAGGTCGTCGTAGACCGCCTCGGCGAGCAGCGCGTGGCGGAAGGTGTAGCGCGAGCCGGTCGGCTCGAGCACCTTCTGCTCGACCGCGGTGCGCAGCGCGTCGTCGAGCTCGTCGGTCTTCATCTCGGTCACCGCGGCGAGCAGCTCGTGGGTGACCCGTCGTCCGGCGATGCTCGCGGTCCGGACCACGCTCCGGGCGGCGCCGTCGAGCCGGTCCAGGCGCACCAGCAGCAGGTCGGCGAGGTCGACCGGGAGGTCCTCGTCGCAGCCGGCCTGGACCAGCTCCTCGACGAAGAAGGCGTTGCCCTCGGCGCGGCGTACGACCCGCTCGGCGTCGACCTTGCCGGGGGCCAGCTCGTGGACCAGCAGTCGCACCGAGTCGTCGGAGAGCGGCTCGAGCACGATCCGCTCGACGTCGGGCAGCCGGCCCCACTCGCCCACCTGGCGGCGCAGCGGGTGGCGGCGGTGGATGTCGTCGGCACGGTAGGACGCGACCATCGCGACCGGGCCGTTGTAGGGCCGGGTGAAGAGGTAGGTCAGCAGGTCGCGGGTGGACTGGTCGGCCCAGTGGGTGTCCTCGACCACGACCAGCAGCGGTGCCTTCTCGGCGGCGGCCTCGAAGAGGGTGTGGACGGCGTCGAAGAGCTGGCCCCGGTCGGTGCCCGACGCGGCGGCGCCCTGGTTGGCGCCCATCACGCGGCGTACGGGCCGCAGTCTGGCCAGCGCCGGATAGTCGGCCGCCACCCGCTCGACGACGTCGGGCAGATCGGCGACGATCCGGTCGAGGATCTCCGAGAACGGCATGTACGCCACGGCGCTCTCGCCGAAGTCGACGCAGTGTCCGGCGTGCACCTGCCAGCCGTCGGTCACCGCCCGGTCGCGCAGCGCGGTGAGCAGGCGCGTCTTGCCGACGCCGGCGTCACCGGCGAGCAGGACGTGCTGGCGCCGGGCATCCGTGGTCGAGGCGACTCCGAGCAGCCCGGTGAGGGTCTGCAACTCGGGGTCGCGACCTACGAAGGACCGAGCACTTTGCGCCATGTCCCCTATCATCGCGCCTCCGGGCCCGGGATTCTCCCGCATTACCGACCTCCGAGGACTCAGTTGTGTATCGAGTCCATCCGGCGCGGACGGCGGCGCTTCACCTGGCGGGCGAGACGGTCGGCCGCGGTCGCGCGGCGAATGCTCTGCTGGCGGTAGGCCAGCTCGGCGTCGTAGCTGATCTGGTTGGTGTAAGTCATGCATCCAGATTCGGCTCCTGAGGTAGCGCCACGCATGAGGCGCCTGCCTTAGGCGTAGGTCGGGGGTGCCTCATTCCGGCCTACTGCGAGCGCAGTAGGCCGCCTCGCCCGAGCGGTCGATACGGATCAGGACCGCAACCGGCACACTGGGGTCGTGAACCAGGCGACCGACGCGAGCCTGCTGGCCCGTGTCCCCACACCAGTTCGCGAGACCCTTGTCGCACTCTTCGCGGGCCTGGCGTTCTTCGTTCCCATCACCAAGGGTCTGGGAGAAGAACGTACGCCGCTCGGCTACGTCCTGATCGGGGTGTTCACGGCACTGCTGCTGGTGCGTACCCGGTTCCCCTGGGTCGTCCTCGCCGGGGCGGTCGCACTCCAGTGCGCGCTCGTGCTCACCTTCACCACGACACCGGTGTCGACACTCGGTCTCCTGATCGCGGTCTACACGGTCTCGGCTAGGAACCCCTGGCGGATCGCGATCAGCATGGGCGTCCTGGTCGCGGCGGCCCTGGTGACCGCGATCGGCGCCATCATCGGCAGCCTCACCGCCCAGTACGGCATCCCGGTGACCGTCCAGGTCGCCTTGGCCGTCGCACTCGGTCAGACCGCCCGGATCCGCGGCGCCTACATCGCCGAGATCACCGACCGTGCGCTCCGGGCCGAGGCCACGCGGGAGGCGGAGGCACGCCGCCGGGTCGCCGAGGACCGGCTGCGGATCGCCCGGGACCTGCACGACGCGGTGGCCCACCAGATCACCGTGATCAGCCTGAACGCAGGGGTCGCCTCCGCGGCGATCGCCGACCGGCCGGACGCCGCCCGTGAGGCGCTGCACACCATCCGGGAGTCGTCGCGGATGGTGCTGCGGGAGATCGGCGACATGCTCGCGACGCTTCGCTCCCCCGACGAGGCGCCCGAGGCCATCTCGGCACGCGGTCTGGCCACCGTGACCGACCTGGTCGAGCAGTTCGAGAAGTCCGGGCTGGTGGTGACGTACGCGATGTCCGGTGATCCCGCGCGGGTGTCCACGGCTGTCGACATCGTCGCCTACCGGGTGATCCAGGAGGGCCTGACGAACGCCCTGCGGCACGGACCGGGCACCGCGGACCTCGATGTCGAGATCGGGCCACGGAGCGTGTCGATCCGGGTGTCCAACCCGCTCGTGGACCGGTCCTACGCGGGCACGGGCCATGGATTGGTGGGCATGGCCGAGCACGTCGCATCGGTGCGTGGCGCCGTCGAGTACGGCGTGACCGAGGGGTGCTTCGTGGTCTCGGCCACCCTCCCCATCGCCGAGACAGGAACCGAGGAATGACAGTCACTCTGCTGGTAGCCGACGACCAGGTCCTGATCAGGACGGCCGTGGTCCAGCTCCTCCGCAGCAGCGGGCAGATCGACGTCGTCGGGGAGGCGGTCAACGGCCGCGAGGCCGTACGTCTGGCCCGTGACCTCCGCCCGGACGTGGTCCTGATGGACATCAGGATGCCGGTGATGGACGGGATCGAGGCGACCTCCACAATCCGTGCCGATGGCGACCTCGAGTCCACGCGCGTCCTGATCCTGACCACGTTCGAGGAGGACGAATACCTGCTGGCCGCCCTCCGGGCCGGCGCCGACGGGTTCATCGGAAAGGGTGCCGAACCGGACGAGATCGTCCGTGGCGTACTCGCGGTGCGGGACGGGGAGTCGCTCCTCTCCCCCGCCGCCACCCGCAGCCTGATCAGCCGCTATCTGAAGGTAGACCGCAGGGTGGCCACGGGCGGGCGCTTCGACGCGCGGCGCCTGGAGGAGCTGACGCCCCGGGAGCGGGAGATCCTGGTCCTGGTGGCCGGTGGCCTGTCGAACCAGGAGATCGCCGACGAGCTGGTCATCTCGCCGTTCACCGCGAAGACGCACGTGAACAACATGATGACCAAGCTCGACGCTCCCGGGCGCGCCCAGCTCGTGATCTGGGCCTACGAGTCAGGGCTGGTCACCCCGGGCGCCTGACAGCGCCACGCCGTTCGCCGTCAGGCCCTGCGGCACCTGGACCATGTCGATCTCGATCTCGATCTCGCTCTCGCCGGGCATGTCGGCGATCGCCGTACGCAGCTCCGCGACCGTCATCGTCCGCCGCTCGGACCGCTTCGGCCGGCGACGACGCAGGGGGCGACCCGTGCGACGACCCAGGCGGCGGCGTTCGCGGCGTTCGTGACGACCCTCGACGAGCTGGTAGACCGCCGGCACGAGCAGCAGGGTGAGGAACGTGGAGGACACCAGGCCACCGATGACGACGATGGCCAGCGACTGCGAGATGAAGCCGCTCCCGCCGGTGATCCCGGTGGCCATCGGGACGAGCGCGAAGATCGTCGCCAGCGCGGTCATCACGACGGGACGTACGCGCCGTCCCGCGCCGTGGTGGATGGCCTCGGCCACGGGCTGGCCACGGCGCCGATACTGGTTGATGAGGTCCATCAGGACGATCGCGTTCGTGACCACGATGCCGATGAGCATCAGCATGCCGATCAGAGCGGAGACACCCAGCGGCGTACCGGTGACGAAGAGCAGTCCCAGCGACCCGATCGCAGCGAACGGGATCGACATCATCAGGATGAGCGGCTGCACCAGCGAGCGCAGGATCGCGACGAGCAGGACGAAGATCAGGCCGACGGCCACCAGCATCGCCAGACCCAGCTGGCTGAACGCCTCGCTCTGCTGCTCCGAGACGCCCCCGACGGAGGTGTCGGTGCCCTCGGGCAGGTCGAGCTCGTCGAGACGCTCGTCGACCTCGGTCTGAACCGCACCGAGCTCACCGTCGGCCGGGGTCAGGGAGACGGTGGCGACCAGGTCCGTGCCCGTCCGGGCCATGCTGGAGGGACCGGCGACCTCGCTGATCTTCGCGACGTCCTCCAGCCGGAGATCGCCGGCGCCGAGCGCGAGGTCGCCGACCTCCTCGGTGGTCCTCACCGGGGTGCCGGCGACGTAGACCGAGAGCTGCTGGTCGTCGATCGTCATCTCGGTGACGGCCCGCGGTGTCATCGCCGAGGCGACGATCCCGGCGACCGCCTGCTCGGTGAGCCCGTGCTCTGCGGCCCTGGCCCGGTCGACCTGGACGCGCAGCGTGGGCTGCTCGTCGGCCAGGCTGCTGCTGACCTCGGTCGTCTCGGGGACGTCCTCGAGCGCTGCGTGGACCTGGTCGGTCGCCTCCTCCACGCTCGCACGGTCGGTACCGGTGACGGCTACGTCGACGGTCGACCCGCCGACGCCGCCACCACCGCCCTCACCCACGGTGATCGCGTTCGGGTCCGGAAGCTCGAGGACGGCGTCCTCGACACGGTCGGTGACCGTCGGGACGTCGGCACCCTCGGCGACCGTGACCGTGTACGTCGCGGTGGTGTCGCCCGAGGCGCCCTCGTCCGGACCCCGCATCATCATGTCGCCGGAGCCGGCCAGGCTCGCGGTCACGACGACGTCCTCGACGTCCTCGACGTCGTGCAGCACCTTCTCGGTCTCGCTCACCCGGCTGGTGACCTCGTCGACCGCCAGCGCCGAGTCGAAGGTCTGCGTGACTCTGACGCTGTCGCCACCGGTGTCGCCGATGAACTCCACCTTGAGCTGCGGAATCAGCGCGAGCGCCCCGCCGAGCAGGAGCACCGCCGCGGTGATCACCGCGATCGGCCTCTTGGTCGTCCAACGCAGCATCGGCAGGTAGTAGCGCTGCAGGACGTTGGGCTCGGCCTCCTCTCCCTCCTCCAGATCGGAAGCCGGGAGCTCGGCGCCGGCCGGGTGGTCCGGCTTCTTCAGGAACCAGTACGACAGCACCGGCACGATCGTCAGTGCGACCAGCAGCGAGGAGACCATCGCGATCGTGACCGTCAGCGCGAACGGCCGGAACAGCTCGCCGACGAAACCGCCCACGACCGCGATCGGGACGAAGACCAGGACGGTGGCGATGGTCGAGGCGGTGACCGCCGAGGCGACCTCCTTGGTGCCGTTGAGGATCGCGTTGAGCTTCTCCTCGCCGTAGCCGAGGTGCCGTTTGATGTTCTCGATGACGACGATCGAGTCGTCGACGACACGGCCGATCGCGATCGTCAGCGCGCCGAGGGTGAACATGTTGAGCGAGTAGTCCCACAGGTAGAGGCCGATGAAGGTGACCAGGATCGAGAGCGGGATGGAGAGCGCGCTGACCACCGTCGGGCGGCCCGAGCGCAGGAAGATCAGGATGACGATCACCGCCATCGCGAGGCCGAGCAGGCCCTCGATCGCGAGGTGTTCGATCGAGTCGGAGATGAACGGGGCCTGGTCGCTGACGACGGTGATCTCGGCGTCGTCGCCCAGGCTCTTCTCCAGGTCGTCCAGCTTGTCCTCGACATCGGCCGACAGGGACACGACGTCGGCGTCGTCGGTGGCCGTGATCGACAGCGAGACGGCGGGCTCCCCGTTGACGCGGGTGAGGGACGTGACGGGGTCGCCGGTGATCTCGACCTTCGCGACGTCACCGAGCTTCACCGGCGGGGCGTTGGGCGGGCCGCCAGCGGCGGCCGCTCCGGACGTACCTGCGGACGCGGTGAGCGGGAGGCTCTCGACGTCGTCGACCGAGGTCAGCTCGTCGCCGACCTGGACGGAGACGGTGTTGCCGTCCTCGACGACGCTGCCGGCCGGGGTGGTCGACCCGTTCGCGGTCAGCGCCTGGGAGATGGAGTCTGCGGTCAAGCCGTGGGCGCTCAGCTTCTCGGCGTCGGGGGTGATCGTGACCCGCTGGCCGGTGACGCCGCTGACCGACACGTCGCGTACGCCTTCGACGGTGCGCAGCTCGGGGACCGCGACGTCGTTCAGTCGCTCACCCAGCTTCTGCTCCGAGGCGTCCGAGGAGACGGTCAGCGTCATCGCCGGGAGATCACCGAAGCCACCGCTGGAGACCTCGGGCTCGGCTCCATCAGGGAGCTGAACGGTGCCGATCGCCTCCTGGGCGTCGGCGACCACCTGGTCCTGGTCGACGCCGAAGTCGGTCGACAGCGAGATCACCGAGACGCCGCTCGATGAGGTCGAGGTGACCTCATCGACCTCGTCGACCTGCTCGAGGGCCTTGACCAGAGGCAGGGTGACCTGCTCGTCGACCACCTCGGTGCCGGTGCCGGGCACGACGGTCATCACCGTCGTCTGCGGCTGCTCGAAGTCCGGGAAGAGCTCCTGCTTCAAAGAGGTCAGGGACAGCACGCCGGCGGCGGCTGTCAGGAGTGTCAGCAGAGCGACGACCGCTCTGTTCGCCAGGCTGGCTCTGGTGAGTTGGAACAACGGAAGACTCCCCGCGAAATGCAGACTCGGATGGGACCCTTCGATGCTCGCCAAGTCGCCGGTTCCAGACATCGGCCGGACGCACCGACTCCGTCTACTGCAGATGGACGAGTCCTCGGACCCCACCTAGTCCACGAGGCCGCGACGCCGTCCGATGGCTGCCGCCTCGGTGCGACCGGAGGCGCCGAGCTTGGCCAGGATGTTGGAGACGTGGACCGAGACCGTCTTGGTGGAGATGAACAGCTGCTTGCCGATCTCGCCGTTGCTCCTCCCGGCTGCGACCAGGGCGAGGATCTCGCTCTCCCGGGCGGTGAGCTGGCCGGAGGGACCGGCCGCGGAGCGTTGCGGCGTGGTGCCGAGGGCGAGCAGGTGGTCGAGCAGCGGCTGAGCACCGAGCCGCTTCGCGGTCTCCCGGGCCTGGTCGGCCAGCTCACGCGCGGCGGCGGTGTCACCGCCGGCCCGGAGGATCTCGGCGAGCCGGGCGCGGGACCAGGCGAGCTCGTGGATGTGCGGGAAGGCCTGGAAGGCGTCGACGCTCGCCCGCCACGCGTCGACGAGCTCGGCCTGGTCCGGAACGGCGATGCCGGCCAGCCAGTGGGCGCGGAGCCCCTCCGCGCGCAGCCGCGCCGACCACGCCTGGCCCTCCAGTCCCCAGGGCTGCTTCGACCCGGCGGGCCTGGTGCCCTTCGCGATGATGCGGTCGACCCGCGCCATCACTTCGGGCCGCTCACCAGCGGGAAGAGCCGGGATCGCCGCGCTGATCGCACCGACGGCGATCGCCGCGAGCCGGGCGTGGGCGCCGAACCACTTCCCCCAGCCGGTCGTGAGGGCCGCGACGCCGGCCTCGTACGCCTCGACCACCGCGTCCACGTCCCCACGGGCGCCGGCGGCCCTGATCTCCACCGGCACCGACTCGCTGGCGGTGGCGACCTCCTGCTTCCACGACGGCCGCAGCCGCCGTGCCTCCGCGCCGACATCGGCGCCGCGAGCCTGCTCGATCATCAGCCGCTTCGACTCCAGCCACGGCCACAGCGCCGGCGGGATGCCGTACGCGTCGGTGAGCGCGAGCGCCTCGTCCCAGCGGCCGGCGGTGTGGAGATGGTCGAGCCAGGCGATCCGGGCGTCGAACGAGTACGGCGCCCACGGGACGCCCCGCTCCACGCCGAGCTCGAAGGCACTGCGGTAGTTCTCGCCGGCCTCGTCGAGCCGGTCGGCGGCGTCGAGGGCGAAGCCGAGCTGGATCCGCCCACGCAGCTCCGGGTGGAGGGCGCCGACCTTGGCGGCCCTGGCCACGGCCTCGCGCAGCGGCTCGATCCAGGGCTGCGGCGGGCGCCCCCACGACCCGGCCAGCGTCACCGCCACCTCCGCGGCGAGACCGGTCCGGCCGAGCTCCTCGGCCAGCGCCAGCGCCTCCCGGCCGGCTCTCTCGGCGTCGTCGTGACGCCGGTAGATCATCAGCGTCCGGGCGTACGCCGCGAGCAGCCGCGCACGCACGATCGGCGGGGCGTCCTCGGGAAGCTCGGCCATCGCCGCCTCCGCGAGCTCCCCCACCTGGACGTCGTTGACGTAGGCGAAGCTGGTCTCGATCTCGACCGTCATCAGCTGCGCGCGCCACAGGCCGGGCGCGTCGGCCGGGAGCGACTCCCGCTGCTCACGAGCCAGCTTCCCGGCGCGGTCGGCGTGGCCGGCGGCCACCATCGCGTCGCTGGCCTTCACCACCAGGTCGACGAGGCGCTGGGTGTCGTGGTCGGAGCCAGCCCGGCCGGCGAGCAGGGCGATCGCCTGCTGATAGTGCTGGGAGGCCTCGTCGGGACCACCGGTGGCCGCGGCCTCGTCACCGGCCGCGATCCCGGCGACGAGCGCGGTCTCGTGGTCGCCGGCAAGGCGGGCGTGGCGGGCCAGCCCGGCCGCGCTGCCGGTCGAGAGGTCGCTGCGCAGCGCCTCGACGTACCGCTGGTGGAGCCGGACCCGCTCCCCCGGGAGCAGGTCGTCGTAGACCGCCTCGCCGAGCAGGGCGTGCCGGAAGACGTAGTAGCCGTCCTCGCGCGGCACCAGGATGGCGCGCTCGATCGCCTGCCTCAGCCCGGCGTCGAGGGTGGCCCGGTCGAGACCGGCGACGGCCTCGAGGAGCTCGTCGCTGACGTCGCGGCCGGCGGCGCTGGCGGTGTCAACCACCTCGCGCGCGGTCGCGTCGAGCTGCTCCAGCCTGATCAGCAGCAGGTCGGCGAGGTCCCAGGGCAGCTCGTCGGCGCCCGCGGCCTGCACCAGCTCCTCGACGAAGAAGGCGTTGCCGTCGGCGCGGCGTACGACGCTCTCGACGTCGGTCTCGTCGGCGAGCTGGCCGGTGAGCTCGCCGACCAGGATGCGTACGTCGTCGTCCGAGAGCCGGCCGAGATGGAACCGCTCGACCGACGGCAGCCGGGTCCACTCGGCGAGCTGGCGGCGCAGCGGGTGGCGGCGGTGGAGGTCGTCGGCACGGTAGGACGCGACGATCGTCACCGGGCCGACGAAGGGCCGGGTGAACAGGAAGGTCAGCAGGTCGCGGGTCGACTGGTCGGCCCAGTGGGTGTCCTCGACGACGACCAGCACCGGCGCCTTCTCGGCCGCGTGCTCCAGGAGCGCATGGATCGCGGCGAAGAGGTTGCCCCGGTCGAGCGCCTCCTGGACGGCGGTGTCAGCCCCGCCGAGCGCACGGGCGACCGGCGCCATCCGCAGGAGCGCCGGATGTACGTCGGCGACCTGCGCGACCACGTCGGGCAGCGCGGTGGTGATGGTGTCGAGGATCTCGGTGAAGGGCAGATAGGCCTCGGCGCTGTCGCCGAAGTCGAGACAGTGCCCCACCAGCGCCTGCCTGCCGTCCCCGGTGGCACGGGCGCGGAGCTCGCGCAGGATCCTGGTCTTCCCGACACCGGCGTCGCCGGCGAGGAGGACATGCCTGCCCGCACCCGGCTGCGCCGTGCCGTCCGGACCGGCCAGCCCCAGCAGGCCCGTCAGCGTCTCCAGATCGGCGTCGCGTCCGATCAGCCTCTCGGCACTCTGAGCCATGGGCGCAATCATCGCGCCATCGGACACCCCTTCGTCCTCTTTTCCGTGGCCCGGACATGGAACAACGCCGAGCCGGATCTCTCCTGCTCGGCGTTGTGGGTCCCGCGCCCGCATCTCAGCGGGTGCGGTTGCGTCGGGTCTGACGAGCCTCGCTGGCCCGCTGGCGCTTGGCCAGGTCCTTCTGGATCTGCTGGCGGCGGTACTTGACCTCTGCTTCGTAACCTACGGTGCTGTACATCTCGATCTCCTGGTTTCGTTGCCCTGCTGGGCTGTCCTGCTGACATCGAGAAGACTCCTCCGCTGAGGTAGGTGCCGGGATCGGTCGCGCGCCTTACTTTCCGACCTCAGCCCCGGCCCGACCGCCTTAGACGACAGACTGGGCCTATGGAGTTCTCCGAGGTCGTACGCCGCCGCAAGATGGTCCGCAGCTACACCAGCGATCCGGTCGACCCTGAGGTGATCGACAAGATCCTGCACAACGCCACCCGGGCGCCGTCGGCCGGCTTCTCCCAGGGCTGGGCCTTCCTCGTGCTCGACACCCCCGAGGACGTACGCCGCTACTGGGAGGCCACGGCCGACGTGGACAACCCCGACAGGTGGCTGACCGGGATGATGACGGCTCCGGTGATCGTCATCCCGTGCTCCTCTAAGGCCGCCTACCTGGACCGCTACGCCGAGCCCGACAAGGGCTGGACCGACCGCGACGAGGCCCACTGGCCGATGCCGTTCTGGCACATGGACACCGCGATGGCGACCATGCTGATCCTGCAGACGGTGGTCGACGAGGGCCTCGGCGCGCTCTACTTCGGCATCCCGCCGGAGTCCGACGCCGCGGTCCGCAAGGCGTTCGACATCCCCGACGACTTCGACCCCATCGGCGCCGTCACCATCGGACACCCCGCATCCGGCGGCGCCAAGGGCTCGCCCACTCGCCGCAAGCGGGCCCCGCTCGAGGAGGTCGTCCATCGCGGCCGGTGGTGAGGGGGGGTGGATGTTCGTCTAGGTATGCAGACGAACATCCACTTCCCCAGCGGAGTTCCACGAGGGGAGTGACGGTTCGGCTGCGTACCTAGACCACCATCCGCCGGGCCGCTGACCATCCACATGGGCATCTCACGCACGGGTTATCCACACGCATCCGGATCGGGCTGGAAACGCAGTCGCGACCGGGCGACCGTCGGGCCATGGATGAACTGGACCTTGCCGTCGAACGAGCCGGCTTCTTCACGACACAACACGCCAAGGCGGCGGGCTACGCCGACCGCGAGATCACCAAGATGGTTCGGCGCAAGGAGTGGCACCGGATCAGAAGGGGCGCCTACGCCTCGGCGGCCGCATGGGCGGACCTCGACGACGTCGGCCGTCACCGCGTGCGCTCCAGCGCCGTGCTCCACGCGCTCGGGCCGAATGTAGCGTTGAGCCACGCGTCAGGAGTCGTACGCCACGACATCGATCTCTGGCGGGTCCCGCTCGACCGCGTGCACGTCACCCGGCTCGACGGAGGCCCGGGCCGGATCGAGGGTGACGTGGTGCACCATGAAGGGTTCACCGGTCACGACGACATCATCGAGGTGGAAGGTCAGCGGGTGGTGCGCCCGGAACGGTGCGTACTCGAGACAGCATCACGCATCGACAGCGAGGCGGCGTGGTGCCTGCTCGACTCAGGTCTGCGGAGCAAGAGGTTCAACCGGGAACAGCTCGACGCGGCGTACTCGATCATGGAGCACTGGCCCTTCATGCGTCGCGTGGGAACGGTGCTGCCCTACGCCGACGGGCGCTCAGGCTCGGTCGGCGAGTCGCGAGGCACGGCGATGTTCAAACGCTACGGCGTCCCCCGGCCCGTCCTGCAGTACGAGGTGCGTCGCCCCGACGGCACGCTCGCCGGCATCACGGACTGGGCATGGCCGCAGTACGGGCTGCTCGGCGAGTTCGACGGAAAGGTCAAGTACGGCAGGCTGCTCGAGCCTGGCCAGAACCCGGGTGACGTGGTGTTCGAGGAGTAGCGCCGAGAGGACGAGCTGCGCGAGCTGACCAGGTCGGCGATGATCCGATTCATCTGGTCCGACTACGACCGCCCCGCCGAGTCGATCGAACGGCTCTTTCGGGCGATGCGCCGGGCGGGGTGATCCGGGTGGATGTTCGTCTAGGTACGCAGACGAACCATCACTCCCCTCGTGGAGCTCCGCCAGGGAAGTGGATGCTCCGCTGCATACCTGGATGAACATCCACTCCACGAGCCGCAGCCGAGTCCGGCGTACGCACGTGGGAGACCGCCATCGCGAGATCGGCCAGCCGGGGAGCCGCGATGTTGAGGATCTCGAAGACCGAGCCGAACGCGCCGTCCACCGTGACCGGCCGGTCCTCGAGCGCCCGGACGACCCGCTCGGCGCACTCCTCGGGGCTCTCGCCGCGGCCCTCGTACTCCGCGGTCGGCGCGATCATCGGCGTCCGGACGATCGCGACCCGCATGTTGGTGCAGGTGACGTTGTCGAAGTAGGCCTCGCGGCTCAAGATCCGCCCGAAGACGTCGAGGGCAGACTTCGCGGCGATGTAGGCGGCGAACTTCGGCGCCTTGATCTGGTTGCCCCAGGTGACGATGTTGACCACGTGGCCGAACCGCTGGGCGCGCATCGCCGGCAGCAGGCCCATCGTGAGCCGCACCGCACCGAAGTAGTTGACCGCCATCATCCGCTCGAAGTCGTGGAAGCGGTCGTGGGTCAGCTCCAGCGAGCGCCGGATCGACCGACCCGCGTTGTTGACCAGGTAGTCGACCGCGCCGTGCTCGGCCAGCAGCCGCTCCACCAGCGCGTCGATCGAGTCGCCGTCTGCCATGTCCACGACGTACGTCGACGCCTTCCCGCCGCTCACCTCGATGCCCTTCCGCACCCGCTCGAGCTCCTCGCTCCGGCGTGCGGCGAGGAGCACGTGCGCGCCACGTCGCGCCGCGGCGTACGCGGTGGCCTCACCGATCCCGGAGCTGGCGCCGGTGATCAGCACGGTCCGTTCATCGAGAGGGCTGCGGCCGCCGGTCACCGACCGAAGCGCGCGAGCGACGCGGGCGCGGGGAGTCTGCAGGAGCGGGAGCGAGAGAAGGCTGACCACGCCTGCACCCTAGGGCCTCAGGAACGCGCGGCGGCGTAGCGGAGGTCGACCTCCAGGTGCGGATCGTCGCCGATGAGGTTGTGCAGCCGGATCGGCTCGCCGCCGGGGTTGTCGTAGAGACGGATGCCGTCGCCCAAGAGGACCGGCGCGATGTGCGGCACCCGGCAGCTACGGGTGCGTGCGGAGCTGCTGCGCGACGCGGGTCCCGAGATGGTCGAGTCGTTCATGGACGAGCTCCGCGAGCTCCACCTCGGCACGCCTCGGCCCGACCCGGACGCTCCGCGCGCGAGCGAGCAGCTCGCTGCGGCGTACGAGGCGGCGATGGCCGACTGAGAGGTCTCACTTCTCCTTGGCGTGGAGCTTCAGCTTCGAGACCTGGTTCTTCAGCTCGTCGAGGAACAACGACCGGATGCTCTCGGTGTCCAGGGCCCCGTTGACGCCTCGGAGCTTGCCCTCGCCGAGCTTGACGCAGACGGCCGACCAGGCGGCGCCGATGGCGCCGGTGAAGCCCGCGGCGACGGTGGCGTTGATCGCGCCGCCGCCGACGGTGCCGAAGCCGGGGACCAGCTTGAGCAGGTTGCCGGCCACGGTGCGCCCGGCCTGGGTGGCGGCCGCGGTGGCGGCGATCGACGCCATCGCCGCCTTGTCCACCTCGATGCCGTAGATCGCCGAGATGCGCGCCATCATCCCGAGCTGGATCGGCACCAGGACGACCGCGTCGGAGAACGGGATCGGGGTGGCACCGGCGGCGCCGGCCGCGGTCGCGGCGCCCGCGATCACGGTGTTCGCCTGCTCCTGCTTCCGCTTGAGATCCACCCTCTGCGCCGCGGTGAGGGCCTCCTCGACGCCTGCAGGCGCGCATCGAAAGGTGGCATCAACAAGTTCCTGCAGGCCGTGGACCTGCTGGCCCGAGAAGTCGTCGGCCTTCGCGTTGGTCAGGTAGACCCGCGCGCCGTGCACGGGCAGGCCGCGCGCGTCGATCTGCTGGGCGAACTCGACCGCGTCCGGGTGGTAGGCGCCGGTCGGCGAGGTCGGCACCTGGGTCATCACCAGCACGACCGGCAGCCCCAGGTCGGCGAGCTTCTGGACGAACGCGGCCTCGGTGTCCTCGAAGCGGCGATCGGCGAAACGTACGGCGTACCAGGCGACGTGGATCTGCTCCGACTGCGGCTTGCGCCGCCGCTCCTGGATGAGCTTCGCCAGATCGCGGATCACCCGGTCGCCCTCGATGCCGATCTCCAGGCCCTGGGTGTCGAGCAGCCCGAAGAAGCCGCTGGTGTGCAGGTAGAGCGTCGACTCCTTCGTCACCGGCTCACCGATCCCGGTCTTCGCCACCTCCGCCCCGAAGACGGCGTTGACCAGCGTCGACTTGCCGACGCCGGTCTTACCGAAGACGGCGAGGTTGAACCTGCCGATCTCCTTGGCCGACTCGGCATACCTCTTGTGGAACTCGTCCTTGAACCAGCCGTCGGATGCGAAGTTGTTCACGTCGACCAGGATGCCAGCCGGCACCGACGAATTGTCGTGGCCGCGCGTTCCGCGGAGGAATAGCGTTCCGACATGAGATCTCGGTCCCGCCTCGCGTACGTCGCCGCCCTCGCCGCCGCAGCCGTCCTGGTCGCACCAACGACTCCGGTCCACGCGGCCGAGCCTGAGACCCAGCCCACCGAGATCACCCTCACCCGGTGGAACAGCCTCGAGGACTTCGCGAAGGGCAGGTCGAGCAACCTGCGGCCGGACCGGCACGGCACCCTCCGGATCGGCCATGGCAGCCAGACGACGACCTACACCGACCCGTTCGGCGACGGCTCGGCGAGGACGTACGAGCTCGGCACCTGGACCTCGCCCGTGGTCACGACCGGGTACGCGATCGACGAGTCGATCACCTCGTGGGACGTCGACACCCCGACCGGCACCTGGGCCGAGATCCGGTTCCGCGGCCGGAAGGCGGACGGCACCTGGACGAAGTGGTTCGTGATGGGTCGCTGGACGGCCGGCGACGACTTCGCCGCGGGCGACATCCACCGCACCTCGGTCGAGGGACAGAGCGACACCGACGCGGCGCTCTACACCGACACGTACGTCGCCCGGACCGGCAAGGAACCCGAGGCGTTCCAGACCCGGGTCACCCTGCTGCGCCCCGAGGGTGCGACCGTCTCCCCCAGCCTGCGATCGGTCGCGACGCTGACCAACGAATACCTGCCCGACTCCGCCTACCCGGGAACGAGCACGCCGACCCTCGACGACGCGATCGACCTCGGCGTCCCACCGTTCAGCCAGAACATCCACCGCGGCGAATACCCGGAGTTCGGCGGCGGCGGCCAGGTCTGGTGCTCGCCGACGTCGACGACGATGGTGCAGTACCACTGGGGTCACGAGGTCCCGGCGAGCGAGCTGGAGGGCATCGAGGCGCCCAACGGCGACCCGCAGGTCGCCTACGCCGCGATCAACACCTGGGACTACGCCTACGAGGGCGCCGGCAACTGGCCGTTCAACACCGCCTACGCCGGCCGCTGGGGCCTGGACGGGGCCGTGACCAGGCTCCGTTCGCTGGCCGAGGCCGAGACCCTGGTCGCGGCCGGCTTCCCGCTGGTCGTCTCGGCCAGCTGGGAGCGTGAGGAGATGCCGGAGGCGGGCTACGGCACCGACGGCCACCTGCTGGTCATCGGCGGCTTCACCGCCGAGGGCGACCCGGTCGTCTACGACCCGAACCACGCCTCCAACGACGAGGTGCGCAACGTCTACACCCGCGAGAACTTCGAGCGGGTCTGGCAGACATCGACCGACGGGATCACCTACGTCATCCACCCGCGTGACGTGCAGCTGCCCGGGAGCGCCACAAACTGGTGACGGAGTCGTCAACGGGGTCATCCGCACCACCCGGGACCGATTAGGTTTCGGTCATGACACTCGACCCCGTTGCCGCTCTTCAGGCCGCACTTCGGGCCCCGACCGTCAACGACGGCTCGGGGGCGGAGCAGCAGGCGTTCGAGCAGCTCCACGACGCGCTGCGCGAGCACTTCCCGCAGCTCCACTCCACCCTCGACCTCACCCCGGTCGGCAGGCACGGGCTCCTCTTCCGCTGGCCCGGCGCCTCGGCGGACAAGCCGGTCGTGCTGATGGCCCACCAGGACGTTGTCCCGATCGCGGGCGAGTGGACCCATGACCCGTTCGGCGGCGAGATCGTCGACGGCGTGATCCACGGGCGCGGCACCCTCGACGACAAGGGCCAGCTCGTCGCCATCTGCGCCGCGGTCGAGGGGCTCCTCGTGGAGGGGTTCGCGCCGGCGTACGACGTGTGGTTGTCGTTCGGCTCCGACGAGGAGACGACCGGTGAGGCCGCGCGGGCGGCCGTCGAGGAGCTGCGGAGGCAAGGGGTCGCGCCGTGGTTCGTGCTCGACGAGGGCGGCGCGGTCGCCTTCGACGCGTTCCCCACCATCACGGCTCCGGTCGGTGTCGTCGGCGTCGCCGAGAAGGGCACCACCGACGTACGCCTCCGGGTCACCGGCGACGGCGGCCACTCCTCCACCCCACGACGGAACGGCCCGACCGCGCGGCTGGCCCGCGCGATCACCCGGCTCGACCGGATGTCGATGCCGGTGCAGCTGCCGGCGCCGACGGTCGAGATGTTCGAGCGGATCGCCCCGTACGCCGCCAAGCCCCTGCAGCCCGTGCTTGCCAACGCCGGCAGGCTGGCGCCGGCGCTGGCCCGGCTGCTGACCCGGCTCGGACCGGAGCCCGCCGCGCTGACCCGCACCACCGTCGCGATCACGACGCTCGAGGGCAGCCCGGCGGCCAACGTGATCGCCTCGGCGGCCTCGGCCGGGGTCAACCTGAGGATCATGGTCGGCGAGACGGTCGCCGAGGTCGTCGAGCGGCTGCGGGCCGCGATCGGCGACAAGCAGGTCGCGATCGAGGTCGTCCGCGCGGGTGAGCCGTCCCCGATCTCGCCTCGTGACGAGGCCTTCGCGAAGATCACCGACACCATCGCGGAGATCTTCCCGGAGGCGGTGCCGGCTCCCTACACCGTCATGGCCGCGACCGACTCACGCTTCTTCTACGAGATCAGCGACCGGGTCTACCGGTTCGCCCCGTTCCGGATGACCGCAGCCCAGCGGGCCACCATCCACGCCGCCGACGAGAACATCAGGGTCGATGACTACCTCGACGGGATCCGCTTCTACCGAAGGTTGATCGAGTCGCTGTGACCACTGAACGCCAGAACAGCACCGGCCTGGAGAAGGCCGCCCGCGGGATCTGGGTGATCGTCGGCTTCCTGGTGGCCGTCGAGTTCGCCAGCGGCATCCTGCAGGGCTACTACACCCCGATCTTCTCCGACCTCGCCGACCACCTCGGCGTCTCCGACGCCGACCTCAACTGGCTCGAGGCCGGGCAGCTGATCGTCTCGGCACTGTGCGTCCCGCCGCTCGCCCGGCTCGGCGACCTGATCGGCCACAAGAAGGTGCTCCTGCTGGCGACCGGGATCACCGCGCTCGCCACCTGGTGGACCGTGGTCGCCCCCGACTTCGGCTCGTTCCTGGTGGCCTGGTCGATCCAGGGCGCCTACGTCATCTGGCTCCCGCTCGAGGTCGCCATCGTCCACAAGCGCACCGGGGGCGACACCGCGCTGACCCGGCGGGCCGCCGGCGTCCTGGTCGGAGCGCTACAGCTCTCGGTGATCATCGGCGCGGTCGCCGCGGGTGCTCTCGTCGGAGTGCTGCCGATGACCGCGATCCTCGCCTTCCCGGCCGTGGCCGTGACCGCGGTCTTCGTCGTCATCGCCGTCGGCATCGAGAGCGACTCCGGCACCAGCGGCGGCAGCTTCGACTGGCTCGGGCTGACGGTGCTGACCCTCGTGCTCGGCCTGGTCATGGCCGGCCTGGTCGGCGTACGCGTCCTCGGCGCCGGGTCCCTGCTGGCCTGGGCACTCGTGGTCCTGGGGCTGCTCACCCTGGTCCCGTTCTGGCGCATCGAGACCGCGGTGGACGACGCCGGCCGGAGAGAGCCGCTGATCGACGTACGCCTGCTGGTCTCGCGGCAGCAGTGGCCGATCCAGCTGACCGCGTTCCTGTTCGGGATGTCGGTGCTGGGGGCGCAGATCCCGTTGTCGACCTTCGCGCGCACCGACCCCGCCGAGGCCGGCTTCGGCCTGGGAGCGGACGCGTCGTTCGTGTCGTTGCTGATCGCGGAGTACGTCATCGCGATGGCCGTCTCGGCCTTCACCTTCCCGCTGTGGGCCCGGTTCCTCGGGCCGACGCGTGCCCAGGCGGTGGCGTGCTTCCTGGTCGCTGCCGGCTATCTGATGTGGCTCCCGTTCCACGGCTCCACCGGCCAGGGCCTGCTCAACATGGCGGTCGTCGGGCTCGGCTCGGGAGCGCTGGTGGCATCGCTGCCGGCGGCCGCCGCCGCGGCCGCGCCCGCCTCCCGCACCGCGTTCGCCACCGGCATGACCAACGCCACCAAGACGGTCGGCGGCGCCATCGCCTCGGCGGTCTTCGCCATCGCGCTCGCCGCGGACGGGTCGATCAGCGGCGAGGCGCACGCGCCGCTGTCGGGCTATCTGACGGTGTGGGCGGTGTGCGGGATCACCGCGCTCGTCGCCGGGCTGCTGCTCCTGCTGCCCCGCCGAACAACCCGCCGCACAACCAGCGCTCGGTAAACTTTCCCGCGCTGGAGGTGATCACATGCCCACGAGCGAGGACCGGCCCGAGGAGCGCCCGGAGACGCAGGCTGCCCCTCTCTCCGACGCTGCCAGCAAGGCCGCGGCCGCCGCCCGGATCGAGAACCAGGCCAAGTGGGTCGACCTCCAGGTGCAGCAGTCGATCCAGCGCGGCGAGTTCGACAACCTGCCCGGCGCCGGCAAGCCGATCAAGAACCTCGACCGCGACCACGACCCCGACTGGTGGGTCAAGCAGCTCGTCGAGCGCGAGCAGATCGTCGTGCTCCCCCGGTCGGTCCAGCTCCGCAAGGACGACGCCGAGCTCGACGACCTCCTCGACACCCAGACCACCGAGGACGGCGCCCGCAGGATCGTCGAAGAGTTCAACGAGCGCGTGATCGCGGCCCGCTACGGTGCGCCCGAGGGACCGCCGCTGATCACCATGCCCCGCGACGTCGACGCCACCGTGGCCGCCTGGCGCGAGCGCCGCGCGGCCAGGGTGGAGGCCGCCAGACGCCGCCAGGCCACCACACCGGAGAAGAAGCGCCGCTGGTGGCAGCGGCGCTGAGCCTCATCGCTTGCGCGAGAAGGTGAGGTGGGTGACGCCGCTGGGCGAGGCGACGGACTCGACGTCGAAGGTCGACTCGAGCTCCTCCAGACCGTCCCACAGGCGTACGCCGCGGCCGAGCACGATCGGGACGACGGCGACATGCATGAGGTCGATGAGACCGGCCCGGACGAAGTCGCGCACCACCGTGGCCCCGCCGCCGATGAGCACGTCCTGGCCGTCCGCCGCCGCACGCGCCTCCTCCAGGACCTCGGCCGGCGTCGCGTCACGGAAGAGGAAGGTCGTGCCGCCCTCCATCTCGATCGGCTCGCGCGTGTGGTGGGTCAGCACGAAGGCCGGGTGGTGGTAGGGCGGGTTGTCGCCCCACCATCCCTTCCACTCCGGGTCCTCGTGCCATCCCGGCGGGCCGAACTTGTTGGCGCCCATGATCTCGGCACCGATCCCGGTCGAGTACTGCCGGGCGAAGAGGTCGTCGACCCCCGTGGAGTCGACGAACATCCACTCATGGAGACGCTCGCCGGCATGGCCGAACGGCGTCTCGAGGGTCTGCGGCTCGCCGGTCCCGAAGCCGTCCAGAGAGATCGAGAAGTTGTGCACGCGAGTGAGGGACATCGGCGTCTCCTGTCGTTGTCACTGCCCTTCCGGCAGCCTCCCACCACCGATGGACCGCGCACAGCGAATATCGCCGACCCCGCCGTCCGGCCGGCGAGAGCCGCTCACACCGCCCGAGCGGTGAACCGTGCCCGGTAGCGACCGGGCGTCACCCCGACCTCCGAGGTGAACCCGGCCCGGAAGGTCACCGGGGAGTAGTAGCCGGCCTCGTGGCTGATCCGGTCGATCGGGAGGTCCGTGGTCTCGAGGAGGGTCTTCGCGACCGCGATCCGCTCGGCCGCCACCCAGCGCATCGGGGTGGTGGCGAGGTCGCGCTCGAAGCGCCGGGCGAGGGTGCGCGGCGAGACCGCGGCGGCCGCCGCCAGGCGCTCGAGGGTGACGTCCTCGTGCAGGTTGGCGCGGAGCCAGGTGCGCAGCTCGTCGAGCCAGTGGGCCTGCTCGGTGAGCGGGTCGGCCGCGACGTACTGGGCCTGGTCGCCGTCGCGGTGCGAGGCGATCACCAGGTTGCGGGCGATGGTGTTGGCGGCGTGCTGGCCGTGGTCGGTGCGGATCAGGTGGAGGCACAGGTCCAGCCCCGCGGCCGAGCCCGCGCTCGTCAGCACGCCGTCGTCGACGTAGATCGCCCTCGGGTCGAGCTCGACCCCCGGATACGTACGCCGGAACAGCTCCGTCCAGCGCCAGTGGGTCGTGGCTCGGCGACCGTCGAGCAGCCCGGCCTCGGCGAGGGCGAAGGCACCGGTGCACAGCGACACCATCCGGGCTCCGCCCTCGGCGGCCCGCCGGAGCTCGCGGAGCAGGGTCGGGCTGATCGTCTCGCCCGGCCGGATGGCCGGCACCAGCACCGTGTCCGCCTCGCTCAGCGCGGCCATCGGACGCTGCGGTGTCAGCCGCGGCCCGCCGTGGACACGTACGCCCCGCAGGTCACCGCAGAGCACCACGTCGTAGAGCGGGCTGGCGTCGTGGTCCCAGTCGTAGCCGAGCGCCTCGAGCGGCATCCCGATCTCGAAGAGGGTCATCCCCTCGACGATCGGGATGGCGATGGACGGCTTCGCAGGCATGGCAAGAACCTAACATTTATAGTCAATCCTGCCACTCCTCCGAGGGGCGTCGCACGAGCACGATGGAGTCATGACCAACACCAGGAAGAACCCGAGCAAGCTGCGCACCACGGTGCGCTCCGTCCTCGCCGGCTTCGACGCCGGCGCCCGGATCCGGCACGGTGCCCGCGTACCAAAGGATCACCCCTCCCGCCGCCGACCGTGATCGTTACAAGCCGAGACGCCTACCGACCGGTAACCCCCGGCCGTTAGGGTGACCGGCATGAGTCACAAGAGCCCTAAGGACTTCTTCGCGCCGTTGGCGGTGGGCGCTCCCGCACCGCTGCGGGAGATCCCGGCACGGCCGAGTCGCGCGATCCATTTCTTCGACCCGTCGAACCCGAAGATGGCGGCCAAGGTGCCCGCCATGGTCGGCACCGTCGACGTGCTCCTCGGCAACCTGGAGGACGCCGTCAAGGCCGACAACAAGGTCGCCGCGCGCGAGGGCCTGGTCGAGATCGCCAAGGCGACCGACTTCGGCAAGACCCAGCTCTGGACCCGGATCAACAGCCTCGACTCCCCGTGGGTGCTCGACGACCTCGTCACCCTGGTCACCGAGATCGGCGACAAGCTCGACGTCGTGATGGTGCCGAAGGTGCAGGGCCCCGAGGACATCCACTACGTCGACCGGCTGCTGGCGCAGCTTGAGGCCAAGGGCGGCATCCAGAAGCCGATCCTGATCCACGCGATCCTCGAGACCGCGCGCGGCGTGGCCAACGTCGAGGAGATCGCCCTCGCCTCGCCGCGCATGCAGGGCATCAGCCTCGGCCCTGCCGACCTCGCTGCCGACCGCAAGATGAAGACCACCCGCGTCGGCGGCGGCCACCCGGGCTACCTGGTCCGCCAGGACCCGGTCGACGGCGACATCCACGGCAACCGCACGATCTTCCAGCAGGACCTGTGGCACTACACGATCGCCAAGATGGTCGACGCCTGTGCCGAGGCCGGGATCTACCCCTACTACGGCCCGTTCGGTGACATCACCGACGTGGTCGCGGCCGAGGACCAGTTCCGCAACGCCTTCCTGCTCGGCTGCGTCGGCACCTGGAGCCTGCACCCCAAGCAGATCGAGATCGCCAACCGCGTCTTCTCGCCCAGCGTCGAGGACATCAAGCACGCCCGCCGCGTCGTCAAGGCGATGGGCGACGGCACCGGTGCGGTCATGCTCGACGGCAAGATGGAGGACGACGCCTCCCTGAAGCAGTGCCTGGTCCTCGTCGACCTCGCCGAGGAGCTGGCCGCCATCGACCCGAAGCTCAAGGAGCTCTACGACACCATCGAGATCGAGGACTGATCATGACCGAGACCTTCCGTCCCCTCCGCTCGGTCCTCTACATGCCGAGCTCCAACACGCGTGCCCTCGAGAAGGCCAAGACGATCGCGGCCGACGCGCTGATCCTCGACCTCGAGGACGCCGTCGCCCCCGACGCGAAGTCGGAGGCGCGCGAGAACGCAGCAGCGGCCGTGACCTCGGGCGAGTACGGCAACAAGTACCTCACCATCCGCATCAACGGCGCCGACACCGAGTGGCACGCGGACGACCTGGCCGCTGCCGCCAAGGCCGGCCCCGACGCGATCGTCGTCCCCAAGGTGAACAGCCCGCAGCAGGTGCTCGACCTCGTCGCCGCCTTCGAGAAGGCCGGCGTCCCGGAGCACACCAAGCTCTGGGCGATGATCGAGAGCCCGTACGCCATCCTCCACGCCGAGGAGATCGCCTCCGCCTCCGAGCGGCTGACGGTGCTCGTCCTGGGCACGAACGACCTGGTCAAGGAGCTCTACGTCGACCACGTCCCCGCCCGCGCCAACCTGGTCACGTCGCTCCAGCTCGCGGTGCTCGCCGCGCGCGCGAGCGGCAAGGTCATCCTCGACGGCGTCTACAACAACGTGAAGGACGCCGAGGGCTACGCGGCCGAGGTCGAGCAGGGCCGGATCTTCGGGTTCGACGGCAAGACGCTGGTCCACCCCAGCCAGGTCGAGGGCGCCAACGCAGGCTTCGCACCCAGCGAGCAGGCCGTGGCCGACGCCAAGGGTCTCATCGAGGCGTTCGAGGCCGCCGGCAGCGGCGTCGCGACCTACAACGGCAAGATGGTCGAGGCCCTCCACGTCGAGTCCGCCAAGCGAGTCCTCAGCATCGCCGAGGCCATCGCCGCGCTGTAGGCCACCGGCCAGGAATATCTCTCAATGTATAGAAAAAGTTACTCCTCTCCCATTTTGGCTGATCAGTAACTTTTTTCCGAGAAGAAGGTGACAAACCGGCGGGATTCTGGTTCCGTTACGTGCTGCGCGACACAACCGACACTCGCTAAGCGCTCAGGAGACAGCGTCAGATGACTGAAGCGAACAGTCGGCCCGCGACGGGGGACCTCTCGAACGTCCCGCCCACGCCGGCTCGACACCACGCCCCACAGATGCGCAGCAAGAACGACGCCACGGCCGACCCCCTCGAGATCGCCAACCGCGCTCTCGAGGGGCTGTCGCCGGCGACCGAGTCGTGGTTCGACTCTCCCAAGACCAACGCCGCCCCCGACCGGGGGCGGCCGCGTCACATTCCGTACGCCCCGCCGCCACAGCCCGGCACGGCGCTCGTCCCCGTGCAGCCCGCTCCCGTTCCCGTGCGCTACCAGCCGCCGCGGCCCAACTACCAGCGCCCGCTGCCTCCGCACAACCGGCTGCCGCAGTACGCCTACCAGCCGAGCCCCTACACGGCGCAGCAGTACCACCCCGCCGGACCGGTGACGTTCGCCAACCCGGCGATGCCGCCGTACGCCGCCGCGCAGGTGCCGGACCGGAACGCGGCGGTCGCGGAGTACCGGATCCCGAAGAACCGTGCCCGCAGCAAGAAGGCGGTGCTGCTGCCGCTCGCGGCGATGGCGATCGCCTCGGCCGGCCTCGGCGCCTTCGCCCAGTCGAACGTCGACCCGGACATCGAGACCCAGCAGGTCAAGGCCCACGCCGACCAGTACGACGCCATCGCGGTCGTCGACACCGAGCAGAAGGTCATCGACGCCCCCGGCGTGATCGCACCGGAGGAGACCACCCTCTTCTCCCGCACGGCCGGACGCGCGGCTCCCGGCAAGCACTCCAGCGGCGACTACGACGCCCCCTCCACGGCCGAGGCCTACGGTGGCGCCCACGCCGCCAGCGGATCCGTCTCCACCCCGCAGACCGCGACCCCCCTGGAGGACAAGGACCCGAAGCCCGCTCCCCAGCCGGCCCCCGAGCCCGCGCCCGCGCCGAACCCCGAGCCGGAGCCCGAGCCGAACCCCGAGCCCGCGCCGACCCCGGCACCGGCTCCCCCGTCGATCGGCGAGAACGTCGTGGCCCCGGTGCTCGACACCGTGACCGGCGTGATCGACGGTCTCACCGGAATTCAGCTCGACTTGACCCCGTAAGCGAGGGTCTTCGAACGGGCCGTGACCTCCTCCGAGGTCACGGCCCGTTTGCCTATGCCCGGGTGGGTTATCCATGGCCAGGAAGGGTCATCTAGAAATAGGACCTCCGTCCCGATAACTTCCGTGGTTTTCTCTCGTTTGCCCGATGTGCCACCCCTTAACTCGGGAGTGCGCCAGGTTCCCCCGGATCTGGCAGGTGGCACGGCCCCGTTGCGGGGATCTTGGGGGATCCCCACCGCAGAATCGGAGTCCAACCAACAATGCGAAGCATCCGTACGCTTGCGCTGTCCGCAGCCGCTGCCGCCGTCGTCGGCGCAGTTCTGGTTGTGCCGGCGCCCTCACAGGCCGCACTGACGAACACCTCTTTCGGGATGTTCGCGAGCGGCTTCGGTACCCGCGTGACCGGTGGAAGCATCCCGGCCAACTCGGGCGACCTTGGATACCAGACCATCGGCTGCACCCGTAAGGCTGGTCACAACGTCAACAACAACACCGCCGGCGCCAAGGTGCCCGGCATCGGCACGATCGGCGCCACCACGACCAAGCAGCGGACGATCAAGTCCGGCGACATGGTCAAGTCCATCTCGGAGCACAAGATCGCCGACGTCGTCCTCGACAAGAGCCCGCTGGGCAAGGTCACCGTCGAGGGTCTGAGCTCGGTCTCCCAGGCCTGGTGGGACGGCAAGGGCTACAAGGCCGACTCCAAGGCCAAGATCGCTCACGTGGTCCTCGACCCGGCCGGCCCCGGCCAGAAGATCGACCTCCCGATCCCCGGCCGTGACAAGCCGCTGGTCATCCCCGGCATCGCCACCATCGGCATCGGCAACACCGTCGAGAAGACCAACGCCGACGGCGCCGAGGCTTACGCCAACGGCATCTGGATCAAGCTCCACGGCAGCGACTCCGAGGTCATCGTCGGTCGCTCCCGCGCCGAGATCAACGGCCAGGCCTTCACCGCGACCTTCCGCGGTTTCGCTGACTCCATCGACGCCACCGCTCTCGGCGGCGCCGTCCAGGTCGGCAAGAACCCGCTGACCAACGCCGGCTGCGCCGGCACCAAGGGCAAGCTGAAGACCAAGTCCATCGCCGGCGTGCCGCTGGGCAACGCGGGTGACATCCTGGACGTCAAGGGCCTGACCAGCGGTCAGCGCTCGAACCAGACCAAGACCACCGCCGAGGGTTACACCTTCGGTGAGGTCGCCAGCGTCAACATCGGCGACGGTGCGATCCGCATCGAGGCCATCCGCGCCCAGGCGAACGCCAAGTTCGTCAAGGGCAAGGGCGCCTCGACGTCCATCTCGGGCACCAAGTTCGGTGACATCTACGTCGGTGACCAGAAGGTCTCCCTCGCCCAGCTCGAGTCGGCGCTCTCCCGCGTCGACATCCCCGGCCTGGCCAAGATCGAGACCAAGGTCGTCGTCGAGCGCAGCAAGAACCTGGTCGAGGTCGTCGCCCTGCGGCTGACGCTCCTCGACGCGACCAAGGGCACCAAGACGGTCGTGAACATCGGTCACGCCAAGTTCAAGGTGAACTCGAACGCGTGAGGCCTTGATCCACTAAGGCTGTCCTAAGAAACGGCCCGCGTCCTGACCAGGTCGCGGGCCGTTTCTTCGTTCTGAAGTTACCGACGGGTAGTATCAACCCACCCTTACACGGCCGAACCGAGCACAAGCACTAGGCTCGGCTGTATTCCGGCAGTCCTGCCCCCTGATGAGGAGCGCCTAGGCATGTTGCAGATCATCGCCATCGTCGTGTGTCTCGCGGCAACGGTGGCCACCGCCTACCTGGTGATCAAGGCGGTCCGGTCGATGCTCGCGGTCATCAAGATCGGTACGCCGATCAGCCGCGTCGACCAGCCGCTGGCCCGCACCCTGACGATGTTGAAAGAGACCGTCCTCCACACCCGCATGCTGCAGTGGACCTGGGTCGGGATCCTGCACTGGTTCGCCTTCGCGGCGTTCATCGTGCTCTCCACGGCGGTCGGCGCGGCGTACTTCCAGCTCTTCGACCCGGAGTGGACGCTGCCGGTGGTCGGCAAGCTGTTCGCCTACGAGTGGATCGCCGAGATCCTCGGCCTGCTCGGCTCGCTGGGCATCATCCCGCTGATCATCTACCGGCTGACGCACCAGCCCGCGCAGATGGGCCGCGGCACCCGGTTCTTCGGCTCCACCCAGTGGCAGGCGTTCTTCGTCGAGGCGATGGTGCTGGTCGAGAGCGCGGCGATCCTGTTCATCCGCGGCGCGGAGTACAACCTGGCCAAGGCCCACGGCGGCGAGGTCGCCGAGCACGCCACCGCGTTCCACTTCCCGATCTCGCAGTTCTTCGGGGCGCTCTACCCCACCGGCCCCGACGCGATCCACACGCTCGAGAACGTCATCTACGCGATCGCGGCCTTCAAGATCATCACGGCGCTGATCTGGCTGACCATCGTCTCCACCCACCTGACGATGGGTGTCGCCTGGCACCGCTTCACCGCCTGGTTCAACATCTGGTTCAAGCGCGAGCCGGGTTCGCGTACGTCCTCCGTCGACGGCGCCCGCCCGCTCGGCACCGCGCTCGGCGCGATCAAGCCGATGCTCATCGACGGCAAGCCCGTCACCCTCGAGGACGTCGAGGAGGACCGCATCCCCGAGGACGCCATCCTCGGTGTCGGCTCGATCCAGGACTTCTCCTGGAAGGGCATCCTCGACTTCACCACCTGCACCGAGTGTGGTCGCTGCCAGTCGCAGTGCCCCGCCTGGAACACCGAGAAGCCGCTCTCGCCGAAGCTGCTGGTGATGGGTCTGCGCGAGCACGCGTACGCCGCCGCCGGTGACTCCGACCTCAAGGAGAAGCCGCTGATCGGCAAGGCCGACGCCGCTCCGGCCGGCGCCGAGAGCAACACCGAGGTCCTCGACTGGTTCTACAACCCCGAGGACGGCGGCTTCGTCATCGACGAGGACGTGCTCTGGTCGTGCACCTCGTGCGGTGCTTGCGTCCAGCAGTGCCCCGTCGACATCGAGCACGTCGACCACATCATGGACATGCGCCGCTACCAGGTGCTCGTCGAGTCGAACTTCCCCTCCGAGCTCAACGGCCTGTTCAAGGGCCTCGAGGGCAAGGGCAACCCGTGGAACATGAACGCCAACGCGCGCATGGACTGGGCCAAGGACCTGCCCTTCGAGGTCAAGGAGGTCGGCAAGGACATCGAGTCGCTGGAGGAGGTCGACTGGCTGTTCTGGGTCGGCTGCGCCGGCGCCTACGAGGACCGGGCCAAGAAGACCACCCGCGCCGTGGCCGAGCTGCTCGACATGGCCGGGGTCACCTTCGGTGTACTCGGCAACGGGGAGACCTGCACCGGTGACTCCGCTCGCCGCGCCGGCAACGAGTTCGTCTTCCAGGGACTGGCTCAGCAGAACGTCGAGACGTTCAAGGAGTTCAAGGTCAAGAAGGCCGTCACCACCTGTGCTCACTGCTTCAACACGCTGAAGAACGAGTACAAGGAGTTCGGCATCGAGCTCGAGGTCGTCCACCACACCCAGCTGCTCAACCGTCTCGTACGCGAGGGCAAGCTGACTCCGATCGCGGACGGCGCCGGCGCCCACAAGCGCTCGATCACCTACCACGACCCGTGCTACATCGGTCGCCACAACGGCGTCTACGAGCCGCCGCGCGAGCTGCTGCAGATCATGCCGGGCGCCGAGTACAAGGAGATGCCGCGCAACTCCGAGCGCTCCTTCTGCTGTGGTGCCGGTGGTGCCCGGATGTGGATGGAGGAGAAGATCGGGTCGCGGATCAACGAGAACCGCACCGACGAGGCCGTCGCCACCGGCGCCGACCAGATCGCCGTCGGCTGCCCGTTCTGCCGCGTCATGCTCTCCGACGGCCTGACCAAGGCCCAGGCCAACGGCTCGGCGCGCGAGGAGGTCGAGGTCCTCGACGTCGCGCAGATGCTGCTCGCGTCCGTGAAGGGCGAGCAGGCCACCAAGCTGGCCCCGGGTGAGGGTGCGAAGGTCGGTGCCGCAGCCAAGGCCGCTCCGGCTGTCGAGGAGGCTGCCCCGGCCGCCGGTGCTGCCGCGGGTTCGTCGCTCTTCGACTCCCCGGCCGAGACGGCTGAGACCGCCGAGGCCCCGAAGGCTCCGGCCGACGCGTCCTCGCTCTTCGACACCCCTGCTCCGGCCGAGCCGGCCTCGGGCGGTACGTCGGGCGGCGGCTCGCTCTTCGACACCCCGGCTCCGGCCGCCGAGCCGGAGAAGCCGGCCTCGGGTGGTTCCCTGTTCGACGACGGTGGGTCGCTCTTCGACACGCCTGCGGCGCCCGCCGAAGAGAAGCCGGCCGAGGAGAAGCCGGCCGAGGAGCCTGCTGCCGATCTCGGGACCGGTGGGTCGCTCTTCGACGTTCCCGCGCAGGAGGCGGAGCCTGCTGCCGCACCCGAGGCGAAGGCGGCGCCGGCTGCTCCGGCACCGGCGCCCGAGGAGCCTGCTGTCGACCTGGGTGGGGGCGGCTCGCTCTTCGACATCCCGGCCGCACCTGCCGAGGAGGCCGCACCGGCTCCCGAGGCGAAGGCCGCGCCCGCTGCCGCCGAGCCCGAGGCACCCACCCCGGCTGCGGCTCCGGCCGCCGAGGAGCCGAGTATCGACCTCAGCGCGGGTGGTTCGCTCTTCGACATCCCAGCGAGCGAGCCTGAGCCCGCTCCCGCGAAGGCTCCCGAGGCCGCTGCTCCGGTCGAGGCCGCCGCTCCGGCCGAGGCGCCCGAGGCTGCTGCTCCGGTCGCGCCTGCCGCGCCCGCTGCGCCTGCGGCGGGTTCGGGAGTGACCTCGGAGCCGAAGACCGACGTCGACTTCGACAGCCTCGGCTCGCTCTTCGACATCGAGGCGCCGGAGGGCACGGTCACCGCCGCAGCGGCCCCTGCCCCTGCGGCTCCTGCTCCCGTCGCCGAGGCCGCTCCTGCAGCCGAGGCTGCGCCGGAGACCCCGGTCGAGGAGACGCCTGCCGAGGACACGGCCGTCGAGGTGGAGGCCCCGGCCGAGCCGGAGCCCGAGGCCAAGGCCGCCCCCGCACCGGAGCCGAAGCCGGCGCCGGCCGTGAGCGGAGACGCTCACACGCCGCGTACCGACGTCGACATCCACGAGGCAGGGTCGCTCTTCGACCTCTGACCACCGCAGCCCGCTGCACCAGACGATGACACCTTGTGAGCACTTCACAAGGTGTCATCGTCATTTCGCCGACGCCTCCGCACAGGCCTGACATCACGTGATGTCAGATTCGGGTTGCGATGACGTCATAGTGATGTCATAGTGGTGCGTATGGACATCACGCCGTACATCGACAGCCTGCGACGGGACCTCCTGGCCGCGGCCGAGGCATCGGGGCCGGAGGCACGGGAGACCGCGGAGCGGCTCACCTACGCACTCGACCCGGCGGCTCGGCTGGCGGTGATGGAAGCGGTGAGCCAGGCAGCCGCGGAGATCACGGCGGAGCTGCCGACGGGCAACGTGGACGTACGTCTGCGGGGACGTGACCTGGAGTTCGGGGTCACGCTGCCGGAGCTCGCGGAGCCGATCCCGCCGACACCTCCCACGCCCCCGGCGCCGCCCGCTCCCCCGACTCCCCCGGCGCCGCCGGAGCCCGAGGCCGACGACTCCCTCGCCCGGGTGACCCTGCGCATCCCGGAGTCGCTCAAGGCGAAGGCCGAGGAGGCGGCGGCCGAGGCCGGCCAGTCGCTCAACACCTGGCTCGTCGGCGCCGTACGCGCGGCCACACGGGAGAACGCGGTCAACGTCGACGTCGACCTCTCCGCGATCCCTCACATCGTCACCGAGGCGATGAACAGCCTCGATCCGTTCCGCGGAAGCAACCGCGGCAGGTCCGACCGCCGGATGACCGGCTGGCTCTGACCTGAGCCCAGACGCAACAACGGACGGCCGCCCGGCCGGTCCGGTAGATCAGCACACCCTCAGGAGCATCATCATGAGCACGTACACCTTCATGTCCACCGCGCCCGCAAAGCTGTTCGTCGAATTCGGGAAGGGCAACCTCGAGGTCTCGGCGACCGACGCCGAGGAGACGACCATCGAGATCGACGGCGACGACGCCGAGCATCTCGTGGTCGAGCAGAACGGCGACACCATCAACATCGTCGACCCGCACAAGGGCCCGTTCAGCCGCTCGCGGCGTTACGACATCGCGGTGACCGTCCCGGCCCGCAGCCAGCTGCGCGTCCGCACCGGGAGCGCCGACATCGCCACCCAGGGCGTCCTCCGGGCGGCATGGCTCCAGACCGGCTCGGGCGACGTACGGGTCGACCGGGTCACCGAGGAGTTCCAGGTCGAGACCGGCTCGGGAGACATCGAGGCCGACACCCTCGACGGGCGCGCCTCGATCAAGTCGGGATCCGGTGACATCCGGATCGGTACGGCCCACGACCTGCACACCAAGACCGGCTCCGGCAGCGTGGAGATCGACGAGGTCGAGGGCGACGTGAGCCACTCGACCGGCGCCGGCGACTTCGCCATCCACTCGGTCAGCGCGGGCCGGATCTCGGTGAAGGGAGCCTCCTCCGACGTACGCATCGGGATCCCGAACGGCACCCCGGTGTGGACCGACGTCAACACAGTGAGCGGCCGGTGCACCAGCACTGTCGAGAGCGCTGGCGCACCGGCCGCGGGTGAGCCCTATGTCGAGCTGCGTACCACCACCGTCAGTGGCGACATCACGCTCGTAGGACTCTGAGCCGAACGGGCTACTTGTCTTCGTTCACCTTGCTGGAGCCAGGAGCGTCCGGCACGACCGGCCGCAGCACGCCCCAGGCGATGAAGACGGCACCGATCACGAGCAGGACGATGCCCGCCCACAGGTTGGCGTTGGGACCGCCGGTCTTGTCGACCTCGGGGTCGCCGAACAGGCCCATCAGCAGCAGGATGATGCCGTAGACCGCGAGCAGGGACCCGATCACGTTGCGGATGTCGAAGAGCGACAACAGCACCGCAAGGAACCCCTTGTTGGTTTCGGTGGACATCTCAGCCTCCTCTAGAAGATCACGTTCAGGATGATGACCAGGACCAGCGCGACACCCGCCAGGGGCACCGGGCGCTCCCACCACGGGCGACCGGCGTCCTCGGCGTCGACCAGGTCCTCCTTCGGGGTCTCGGAGTAGACCAGACCCTTCAGGGAGCCTTCCGGCTTCGGCGCGGTCACCAGCGAGACGATCACGCTGACCACGATGTCGACCACGAAGGCCGCACCGGCCGCCACGAACGAGGCGCCCTGGCCGGAGAGCGGCAGGACACCGACGGAGAGCCCGCCGAGCGTGCCGTCGGCGAGGATGCCGACGAGCACGGCCGCCAGCGTGCCGGAGACCAGACCGGTCCAACCGGCGGTCGCGGTCATCCGCTTCCAGAACATACCCAGGATGAACGTCGCGAACAGCGGCGCGTTGAAGAACCCGAACAGGGTCTGCAGGTAGTCCATGATGTTGGAGAAGTTGGAGGCCAGCACCGCGGTGAAGATCGCGATGGCGGTCGCCGCGACGGTCGCCCAGCGTCCCAGCTTGACGTAGAAGTCGTCGGGGCGGTCCTTGATGATGTACTCCTGGATGATGTCGAAGGACACCACCGTGTTGAACGCGGAGACGTTGGCCGCCATACCGGCCATGAACGCGGCCAGCAGACCGGTGATCGCCAGCCCGAGCAGACCGTTGGGCAGCACCTCCGCCATCAGGTAGAGCAGCGAGTCGTTGTAGGTCACGCCCTCACCGGAGGCACCACCCGGCACCGCCTCCCCTGCCTTCGTACGCGCGATCTCGGTGACCAGGACCGCCGCGATCATGCCGGGGAAGATGGTGATGAACGGGATGAACATCTTCGGGAAGGCACCGATGATCGGCGTCTTCCGGGCGGCCGAGATCGAGTCGGCCGCCATCGCGCGCTGGACCTCGACGAAGTTGGTGGTCCAGTAGCCGAAGGAGAGCACGAAGCCGAGACCGAACACGATGCCGACGACCGAGAGGAAGTCGGAGCCGAAGCCGGTCAGGGCCGCACCGGGCCAGGAGTTGAGCTGGTCAGCGGCAGGCGCGATGGTGTCGGGGTTGGCCGCCGCGGCCTTCTCGATCTTCGAGGTGAGGCCGTCCCAGCCGCCGACCCGGTGGAGACCGAGCAGGGTCAGCGGCAGCAGCGCGGCGACGATCACGAAGAACTGCAGCACCTCGTTGTAGATCGCGGCCTTCAGACCGCCGAGGGTGATGTAGGACAGCACGATCAGGGCGGCCACGATCAGCGCCACCCACAGCGGCCAGCCGAGCAGCGCGTGCACGATCGAGCCGAGCAGGTAGAGGTTGATACCGGCGATGAGCAGCTGCGCCAGCGCGAACGAGAGCGCGTTGACCAGGTGGGCACCGGTGCCGAAACGGCGCTTCATGAACTCGGGGACCGAGCGCACCTTCGAGCCGTAGTAGAAGGGCATCATCACGACGCCCAGGAACAACATCGCGGGAATCGCACCGATCCAGAAGTAATGGACGGTGGGGAGCCCGAGCTGAGCTCCCGTTGCCGACATACCCATGATCTCGACCGCACCGAGGTTCGCCGAGATGAAGGCGAGCCCGGTGACCCAGGCGGGCAGCGACCGGCCCGAGAGGAAGAAGTCGACCGAGTTCGACATGCCACGGCTGGCCAGGAAGCCGATGCCGAGGACGAACGCGAAGTAGATGGCGATCAGGAGATAATCGACCGTGTTGGCCTGGATCAGGGTGTCCGCGGCCAGGATGCTTGCTTGCATTCCGAGACCCTTCTATTTGATTGGGCGCACCAAACTTAACCACGCGCACGCGTCAAAACCGCGCTGGGTCACCCCTTCATCGACACGCCTTCGCGCCAGTAGCCCATGAAGGCCACCTGCTTGCGGGGCATCTCGAGCTCGTTGACGAGGTGACGGCGCAGTGCGGTGACCATCCGGGACTCTCCGGCGATCCAGGCGTAGCGCCCGTCCTCGCCGTTCTCGGAGCCGCTCGCCGAGCCGCTCTCGGCGACCGCGACCTCCTCGCCGGAGGACGAGTAGATCGGGGTCTCCCACAGGTCCGGGTCCTCGACCTCGACCGAGGTGACGTCCTCGGGCGTCGCCTCGAAGCCGAGCAGGCCGCCGACGGCGGCCAGGGCCGGACCACCGACCGGCGCACCCTCGCGCGGCAGCCAGGTGACCTTCAGCCCCTCGGGCGCAGCCACCTCCTGTACGTCACCGGCGACCGGCACCTCCAGGAAGGCCGATCCGGTGGCGTCCGCCGGCAGGGACTCGAGGATGGAGACGATCGCCGGGACGGCCGTCTCGTCGCCGACCAGGAGCAGCCGGGTCGCGTCGCCGGGGAGCCACTCGATCCCGCCGTAGGGCTCGCCGAGCTTGGGGCCGGCCACCATGATCTCGTCGCCCGGCTCGGCCGCACCGGCCCAGTCGGAGCCGGGACCGTGCGCCCCGGGATGGAGCACGAAGTCGACGTACAGGCGCTTCTCGATCCCCTCCCCCTCGATCGAGCGGATCGTGTAGGTGCGCATCCGCGGGCGCTCGTCGTCGGGGAGGGCGAGCCACTCGGCGTACCAGTCTTCGGCGGAGAGCTCCGGCAGCACGCCCGGGGTGGCCGGGAAGAAGAGCTTGATGCGCTGATCGAGGCTCGGCCCGTCGTTGCCGAAGTCGGCCAGGTCGTCGCCGACCAGCTCGATCCGGGCGAAGGAGGGCGAGAGGCGCTCGACGGAGCGTACCGAGACGCGGGCGAGGATGGGCATGTCAGGCTCCTTGTGCGTGGGGGTGAGCTGCGGGTCGGTGGTGGCGTCCGATCGGGACGACCAGCGGTGTGCCCGAGACGGGGTCGTGGATGACCTGGCACTCCAGCCCGAAGACCTGCTCGACGCGGTCGGCGGTCACCACCTCGGCGGGCGTGCCGGTGGCGGCGACCTTGCCGCCGCTCATCGCGATCAGGTGGTCGGCGTAGCGGGCCGCCAGGTTGAGGTCGTGGAGCACCATCACGACGGTGGTCCCTCGCGAGGAGCGCAGCCCGTGGAGCAGGTCGAGCAGGTCGACCTGGTGGGCGACGTCGAGGAACGTGGTCGGCTCGTCGAGGAGGAGCAGGTCGGTCTGCTGGGCGAGCGCCATCGCCACCCAGACCCGCTGCCGCTGACCGCCGGAGAGCTCGTCGACGACGCGGTCGGCCAGGTCGAGGGTGTCGGTCAGCTCGAGCGCCTCCGCGACCGCGGCGTCGTCCTCGGACGACCAGCGTTGCAGCGCACCGCGGTGCGGCTGGCGTCCGCGGCCGACCAGGTCGACGACGGTGATGCCCTCGGGAGCGACCGGCGACTGCGGCATCAGGCCGAGCGTCTTGGCCACCGCGCGAGTCGGCTGCTTGTGGACCGCCTTGCCGTCGAGCACGACCTGCCCCGAGATGGGCTTCAGCAGCCGCGCCATGCCGCGCAGCAGGGTCGACTTCCCGCAGCCGTTGGCGCCGACGATCACCGTGGTGAGGCCGTCGGGGATCTCGAGCGAGACGCCGTCGACGACCGGGTCCGCGCCGTAGCCGAGGCTCACACTCTCCGCAGCGAGTCTCATCTGGGCCTCTTTCATGTCATCGCCTTCCAGCCCGCCCGGCGGCGAGCAACCACAACAGGAACGGCGCCCCGAACGCACCGGTGACGACGCCTACCGGGAAGGAGACGCCGGGGACCGCATAGTCGGCGATGTAGTCGCCCGCCACCATCACGATGGCGCCGACGAGCGCAGCGCCGACCAGGGTCGTACGCCCGCCGTTGAGCGCCCGCGAGATCGGTCCGGCGACGAACGCGACGAAGGCGACCGGGCCGGCGGCGGCGACGCCGAGAGCGGTGAGCAGGACGGCGAGCAGGAGCAGCAGGTCCGTACGCCGCCGGCTGACGCCCAGCCCGGTGGCCACGTCCGGACCGAGCTGGAGGATCTGGGCGGACCGCGCGGTCAGGATCAGCGCAGGGACGAGCACGACCAGGAAGCCCAGCAGCGTCCAGATCGTCGGCCAGGTGACGCCGTTGAGCGCGCCGGTCAGCCAGCGCAGCACGAGCAGGGCGTCGAACTCGTTGGCGCGGGTGAAGAGGTAGTGGACGACCGCGGTCATCGCGGCCGCGGCGGTGACGCCGACCAGGACGAGCCGGTAGCTGCCGTCGGAGCCGGCCACGAGCCGGACCGCCACCGCGATCGCGATCGCTCCCACGATCGCGGCGATGCTCAGGGCCAGCCCCTGCAGGTCGAACACCACGATCGCGAAGACCGCCGACGCGCTCGCGCCGAGCGAGACGCCGACGATGTCGGGGCTGGCCAGGGGGTTGCGCAGGGTGCTCTGGAAGACCGCGCCGGCGCTGCCGAAGGCGATCCCGACCAGCACCCCGAGGATCGCCCGGGGAAGCTTCTCCGACATCAGCAGGAAGGTCGCGCCCGGGATCTCGGCACCGCCGAGGATCCTGAAGAAGTCGGGCACGGTGATGATGAAGTTGCCGAGCAGCACCCGGGCGACGAAGGCTCCGAAGAGGAGGACCACCAGGGCCGCGATGACGAGGGCATGGCGTCGTTGCGGCGCCCGCCGGGCCTTGCGTACGACGTCGACGGGCCGCGCGGTCTCGGCTGCAGTTGTGCTCACAGGCCCGCCATCCGTCCACGTCGCAGGAACCACACGAAGGCAGGTACGCCGACGACGGCCGTCATGATGCCGACCTGCACCTCGGTGGGCGGCAGCACCACCCGGCCGAGCGCGTCGGCGATGGCGGTGAGCGCGGCCCCGGCGGCGATCGAGAGCGGCAGCACGAGGGTGTAGCTGGGACCGACCAGGGCGCGTACGGCGTGCGGGACGACCAGGCCGACGAAGGCGACCGGGCCGACCAGGGCGGTGGCGGTGCCGCTGAGCAGCACCACCGCGATCCCGACGACCACCCGGTCCAGACCGGTGCGGCGGCCGAGTCCCTTGGCGAGGTCGTCGCCGAGCGCGAGCGCGTCCAGGACCCGCGCGCCCAGCAGCGCCAGCAGGGCACCCACGGCGAGGAACGGAGCACAGACCGCGAGGTCGCCCCAGTCGCTGCCGATGGTGCCGACCTGCCACTGCCGGAAGACCTCCAGGCCCTTGTGGTCCATCAGCAGGATGCCGCTGGTCCAGCTGGTCAGGGCCGCGGTCAGCGCCGCGCCGGCCAGCACCAGCTTGGCGGGAGTGGCGCCGTCGCGGCCGATCGCGGCGATGCCGTGCACGAGGATCGCGGCCAGGGCCGCGCCGATGAAGGCGGCCCACAGCAGCGAGTCGAGGCCGGTGGCACCGACGTAGACCAGCGCCACGACGACCGCGAAGGCCGCGCCGGCGTTGAGGCCGAGCAGTCCCGGGTCGGCCAACGGGTTGCGGGTGAGCCCCTGCAGACAGGCGCCGCCGAGCGCGAGCGAGCCGCCGACGGCGAAGGCGATCGCGGTGCGGGCGATCCGGTTCTCCAGGATCGCCTGCCCGAAGCTGCCGTCGTCGAAGAGTGCGGTGGGCGGGACCCACTCCGCGCCGAGCAGGACCGAGGCGACCGCCGCGACGAGCAGCACCCCGAGGATCAGTCCGACCCCGGGCAGCCGTCGACCCCGGACGACCGCGGCGGCAGCTGCTGCCGGGTCGGCCGGGGCCAGAGGCGTACGGATGGTCAACGCGGGCTTCACTCAGCCGCGGTGACGTTGACCTTCCCGCCGTCGACCGCCTCGGCGATCGAGGGAACGAGCTCGTCGATGAAGTAGGGGATCGACAGGGTGCTCGCGGCGGAGAAGGTCAGGGACAGCGGCTGGTCGGTCACGTCGAGGTAGTGGCCGTTCTTGATCGCCGGGATCTGGCTGAGCAGTTTGTCCTTCTGCAGGGCCTCGAAGCTGCCCGCGGTGTAGCCGAGGTTGATCAGCACCTCGGACTCCAGCTCGGGAGCCTTCTCCGCGGAGACGTCGGTGTAGAACTGGCCGGCCGGGACGAGTTTGTCGGCGACCGGGGCGAGCTCCATGCCGAGCTGGGTGAGCATCTGCGGGCGGGCGTCGCCGGCGCCGTAGAGGCCGATGGTGCCGAGCTTGGAGTTGTCCTGGACACCGGTGACAAGGTAGCTGGCGCCGACGATCTGCGGGTGGTCCTTCTGGGCCTGCGCGATCTTGTCCTCGGTCTCCTTCTTGACCTCCTCGGACAGGGTGACCCGCCCGGTGGCCTTGCCGATCATCTCGAGCGAGTCCTGCCAGGAGGTCAGCCACGGGTCACCGGGGAAGGCGACGGTCGGGGCGATCTCATTGAGCTTCTTGTAGTCGGCCTCGGTGATGCCCGAGTTGGTGGCCAGGATCAGGTCGGGCGCAGCCTTGCTGATCTCGGTGAAGGGGATGCTGGTGTCGGCGTTGTAGCGCACCGGCTGCTTGCCGCCGACCTCCTTCAGCTCGGCGTCGAACCAGTCGGTCGACTGCTGCTCGTTACCGCCCCAGGTGATTGCCTGGGCTGCGACCGGGACGACGCCCAGCGACAGCGCCACGTCGTGGTCCGACCAGCCGATGGTGGCGACGTTGGTCGGCTCCTCGGTGATCTCGGTGCTGCCGTAGGCGTGCTCGACGGTGACAGGGAAGGCGCCCTTGTCTGCCTTCGAAGCGGAGTCCGCGGAGCTGTCCGCGGAGTCGGTCGCGCCTGTGCTGCACGCAGCCAGGCCGGTGGCAGCGAGCACGAGGCTCGCTGCGATGAGAACGGATCGACGAATCACGGGGGAAACCACCTTGGGTTAGGCAATGCTTAGTTAGGACAGCCTAAACACATCTTGCCTCGACGCGAGGTATCGGGCCCCGGATGTGGACAGGTCAGGGCCTGACGAACGCCGCCCGCTCGGCCTCGACTCGATCCCGGATCACGCAGTCGAGCGAGTGGTCGTTGATGATCCCCATCGACTGCATGAACGCGTACATCGTCGTCGGCCCGACGAACTTCCAGCCGCGCTTCTTGAGGTCCTTGGAGAGGCTCATCGAGGCGGGCGAGGTGGCCACCACCTCCGGGACCTTCAACGGCTCGGGCTCGAAGTCCCAGACGTACGCAGCCAGCGACCCGCGCTCCTCGACGAGCTCGACCGCGCGCCGGGCATTGTTGATCGCCGCCTCGATCTTGCCGCGGTGGCGGATGATCCGCGCGTCCTGCAGGAGCCGCTCGACGTCGCCCTCGTCGAACTCGGCGACCTTGTGGAAGTCGAAGCCCGCGAAGACCTCGCGGAACGCCGGCCGCTTGTTGAGGATCGTGCGCCACGACAGCCCGCTCTGGAACCCCTCGAGGCAGACCTTCTCGAAGAGCCGCACGTCACCGCCGGCAGGAAAGCCCCACTCGGTGTCGTGATAGTCCAAGAACTCGGGCGCCCCGCCGGCCCACGCGCAACGCGTCTGGCCGTCGGGGGCCAGGAACGGTGTCTCACTCATCCACCCGACCCTAGCGGCGACCACCGACAGACCCGCTCAGATCTTGGTGCGGTGGAAGCTCTGGAAGCTGCGCGAGGCGGTCGGGCCGCGCTGGCCCTGGTAGCGGCTGCCGTACTTCTCGCTGCCGTAGGGGTTCTGCGCCGGCGAGGTGAGCCGGAAGAAGCAGTACTGGCCGATCTTCATGCCCGGGTAGAGCTTGATCGGCAGCGTCGCGACGTTGGCGAGCTCGAGGGTCACGTGACCCGAGAAACCCGGGTCAACGAAGCCGGCGGTGGCGTGGGTGAGCAGCCCGAGCCGTCCCAGCGACGACTTCCCCTCGACGCGAGCGGCGATGTCGTCGGGCAGGGTCACGGTCTCGTACGTCGACCCGAGCACGAACTCCCCCGGGTGCAGGATGAACGGCTCGTCGCCCTCGGTCTCTATCTGCCGGGTGAGCTCGGACTGGTCCACGGCCGGGTCGATCGTGGCGTACTTGTGGTTGTCGAAGACCCGGAAGAACCGGTCCAGACGTACGTCGACGGACGACGGCTGCAGCATCGACTCGTCCCAGGGGTCGATGACGATCCTTCCGTCGTGGATCTCGGTCAGGATGTCCTTGTCGCTCAGCAGCACGAGGCCAACTTACCGGTTCTCGTGCGCACCGTTAGCCGCCGCCATAGGCTGCGCTTGTGCGTCACAACTCCTCTGTGACTCGGGCACTCTCACTTTCCGTCGCGAGCGCACTGTTTGCCGCCGGTTGCGGATCCGATCCACGTGCGAACGCGGATCCGAAGCCATCCACCGCCAGCAGCGCTCCGACCACCTCGTCGGCGAGCCCGACAGCCGCATCCTCCGCTCCGTCGCCAACACCACAGACCTCGCGGATCAAGTCGATCCAGGACGTGTACGTGTACGGGGAGCCATGCCGATCACTGGCCAAGTCTGACGCGTACTTCACGAGCGAGTCGGCCGTGAAGTCACAGTTCGGCGTCGCGAAGGTCGGATCGCCGGATTGGGCTGAGCAACAGAAGACCTTTCCCCTGCTCACCGAGATACCGAAACCGACCTCGGCCTCCTATTGCTGGATCCTCCCGAAGGACGAGCCCGAGGACGATCCTGAGACCGAGACGATCCTCCACGTACTGGAGTACCCGAACGTGGCCTCTGCGGCTGCAGCAGCACCGGGCATCATCGACGGCGATCCGGAGATCATCGGCGACGAAGCGACCGTCGGCGCTGGAGACGGCTGGGGCGCAGGCTCGCTCCGCATAGATCGGGTGGTGCTGGTTCTCTCGGTCTGGGACGACATGCTCAACGTGATCGCGGCCAAATCCACCGTCAGAAGCATGCTGAAAGACCTGGTCCCGACGGTCCTGCCCTGATCCACAGCACCATCTACCCCATCCGTCACAGATTCCACGTCAGAGTCGTACGTCCCGGCGTAAACCCGGTTGAATCAGACGCATGGCACTGGATGCGCTGATCCCCGGCGGCTATCGCCGGTACGTCGCGCTGGGCGACTCCTTCACCGAGGGCGTCGGCGACACCGACGTACGACGCCCGAACGGCGTACGCGGCTGGGCCGACCGGGTGGCCGAGGTGATGGCCGAGCGGACCCCCGAGTTCAGCTACGCCAACCTCGCCGTCCGCGGCCGCGGGATCGACCGGATCGTCAAGGAGCAGGTGGCGGCGGCGCTCGCGCTCGAGCCGGACGTGGTGACGATCTACGGCGGGTCGGTCGACCTGATGTGGCCGCACGTCGACATCGACGCCCTGCTCGCGACCTACGAGACCGCGATCGGCGAGCTGGTCGACAGCGGCGCGAAGGTGCTGGTCTTCACCGCGTACGGCGCCCGGGCGTCCACCGTCGGGCGGCTGCTGCGCGGACGCTTCGCGGTCTACAACGAGGCCGTCCGGGAGATCGCGCAGCGGCGGGGAGCGACGCTGGTCGACTTCTGGCGGATGACCGAGTACGACGACGCGGGCTACTGGGACGGCCACGGCTTCCTGGGGGCTCCCGGCCATCAGCTGATGGCGATCAAGGTCCTCGACACCCTCGGCGTACGCCACCACCTGCCCACCCCGAAGCCGCTGGTCGTCATCGAGGAGCCGGGCCCGAACGGCCTGGCCGCCCCGATCCGCGAGGTCCGGCGGCTGGCCGCCCGGGCGCTCCCCTGGGCCGTACGCCGCATGCTGCGCGGCCCCGCCGGCGACGGGCTGTCGGCTCGCTATCCCCGGATGACACGACTTTCCTGAGTCGGTTCACACCTGGCCACGCGGGTGGGGTAACATCCTGGTCGCACCTGCGGACGTAGCTCAGTTGGTAGAGCGCAACCTTCCCAAGGTTGATGTCGCGAGTTCGAGCCTCGTCGTCCGCTCCACGTAACACAGCAGATCAGCCCGCACTTTCGTCGTCATCGTCGTCAGTGCGGGTTTCTGTTTGGGCCCCAGATGCCCCCAAGGTGCGCCCATCGTCATCGCGGTGGCGTGCGGGCCTGGCGGCCGGTCCCCGTGCCGCGCACATGAAGAAGAGCGCCCAGTCCGTCGACCGAGCGCTCACTCTCCAGAGCCAGCAACTGGAACCGCAATCTCTCGTGGAGGACGCTGGTCCTCATTCGCGAGCAACGCCAGTTCTTCGGCACGACGACGGCGGGGGTCCGTACGTCGTGCACTCTCCGGCCCTTCGCCAGCAGGCCATGTCGGGCCCGCCAACTAGACCGCGGCCCCGGGTCGGTGCCCGAGACCACGGCACCAACGGCGCCCATCGTGGTGTCGCACCCCACGTAGGAGTAGTCACCCAGACTGCCCCGTTGGTACCAGACACGGTAACCAGGAACGCGTTCCAGATGCACGGGACGACGTCCAGTCCGTGATATCCAGGCGCAGATGCCGGAACGGGTGACGCTCAGCCCCGCGATCCGGACACTCGCCCCCGCCCCCGGATAGTCCCGATATTCTTGTCCAGGCCCATCACCGTCATGAAGAGCCAGCACCGAATCCCGGTCCGCGGAAGCACGGAAGAGTGGATGTGGGGTGGGGTAAACTGACTGCCAGGGTCGACGCCTCGTCGTCCGCTCCACGGATCCAGGTCGTGTCATGTGGCGCGGCCTGTTTCAGTTCACTTGCACGATCCAAGTGATGCAGCACACGATCACGGGTGTTTGCGCTTTGCGTGGATTAAGATTGGGTTTCTGTTTTCCAATCATTGTGTGAACGACACGTAAAGGATCACTCGCCATGAGCGCGGGCTCGAGCAGCCGATTCACCGATGGACGAGTCCCCGACCACGGCATCGGAGACCTGTTCACCTACGAGGCACGCCTCCAGGCGCGACTCGACGTCGAGGCGGCACTCGCCGAGGCAGAAGCGGCCGTGAAGGTGATCCCGGCGGAGGCCGGCGAGGCGATCGCCGAGGCCGCCGACCTGGACAAGCTCGACCTCGACCGCATCGAGAAGGCGACCGCCGAGCACAGCCACCCGCTGACCCCGCTGGTCGAGGAGCTCTGCCGGGTCGTCGGCGCGAAGCACGGCGGCTGGGTCCACTGGGGCGCGACCACGCAGAACATCACCCAGACCGCCGACCTGATCCTGCTGCGCCAGGCACACGACAAGATCCTCGACCTGCTCGGCGACCTGCTCCGCTCGCTGTCGAAGGTCGCCGAGGCCGGCGCCGAGGTGCCGATGCCGGGACGTACGCACTCCCAGCACGCCGTTCCGATCACCTTCGGCTTCAAGGTCGCCATCTGGATCGACGAGATCGCCGCGCACGTCGACCGGCTCCGCTCGGTCGAGGACCGCGTCTTCCGTCTGCTGATGGGCGGCGCTGCCGGCACCATGGCCTCCTTCGGCACCCACGCTCGCGCCATCGAGACCGAGACCGCGTCCCGGCTCGACATGGGCTCGATGCCCGTCCCCTCGCGCGCGATCAACGACGGCATGGTCGAGTGGGTCTCGATCCTGGGGATGCTCGGTGGCACCGCCGGCAAGATCGGCAAGGACGTCTACTCGATGATGCAGCCCGAGTTCGGCGAGGCCTTCGAGCCGATCCCGGAGGGCACCATCGGCTCCTCGACGATGCCCCACAAGCGCAACCCGCAGCTGACGCTGGACGTGATCACCGCCGCCACCCAGCTGCGCGGGCTCGTCGCCCCGGCGATGGAGTCGATGCTCCACGACCACGAGGCCAATGGCGCCATGACCGGGATCCTCGAGGACGCGGTCGCCCAGGCGTCGCGTCTCGCAGGTGACGTCCTGGCCCGGCTCGTGGTCATCTTCACCGGCCTGACCTTCGACGAGGACCGGATGCGCGCCAACCTGGCCCTCTCCGGCGGCCTCATCGGCTCGGAGTCCCTGATGCTCGAGCTCGGTGAGCGCATCGGCCGCCAGGTCGCCCACGACGTCGTCTTCGAGCTGGCCCAGCGCTCCGCCGTGGAGGAGCTCGACTTCGCCTCGCTGCTCGCCGCCTCCCCCGAGGTCTCGGCCCACTTCAGCCGCGACGAGATCACCGCGCTGCTCGATCCCTGCCGCCACCTCGGCGAGTCCGCCAACATCGCCCGCTCGATGGCCGAGCACGCGCGCCGGGTCGCGGACACGATCCAGATCCCGAGCGTCTAGCAATAGTCGGGGATCAAACGGTCGCTTACTCGCGGGTAGAGCGACCGTTTGATCCCCGACTACCTCGCTGGGTCGTCTGTCGATCAACCCGTAAGGTTGCACGCGTGGCTTTCGAAGGTTTCCCCGTTGCAGCGCTCGACTTCTACGACGATCTCGAGGTCGACAACACCAAGTCGTTCTGGGAAGCCCACAAGCACATCTACAAGGAGTCGGTGCTCGCGCCGATGAAGGCGCTCACCGACGAGCTCGCCGAGGAGTTCGGCAGCGCCAAGATCTTCCGGCCCTATCGAGACGTACGTTTCTCGAAGGACAAGCTCCCCTACAAGACCCACCAGGGAGCCTTCGTGGCCGTCGCGCCGCAGACCGGCTACTACGTCGAGGTCTCGCCCCGCGGCATCCGCACCGGCGGTGGCTGCTACTGGTTCGAGCCGCCTCGCCTGGCCGCCTTCCGCGACGCCATCGTCCACGACCACTACGGCGCCGACCTGGAGAAGCGCCTCGCGGTCGCGGAGAAGAAGGGCTACGAGGTCACCGGCGACCGCCTCAAGACCGCGCCGCGCGGCTTCGACAAGAACCACCCCAAGATCGAGCTGCTGCGGCACAAGTCGATCCACCTCGGCCGCACCATCGGCTTCGACGACATCATCCACACCTCGGCCCTCGTCGACGAGGTCAAGAAGGACTGGCGTGCCACCCGCCCCCTCGTCGAGTGGATCGCCGAGCACGCGATCGCCTGAATTACCCGGGCGCGACCACGCGATACCCACTACGGTGTCGGCCGTGCGTACCCCCATCCTGCTTGCCGGTGCCGCGTCACTCCTGGTCGCGCCCGGACTCGTCCTACTGACCACTCCCAGCAGCTCCGCGGAATCCACCTGTGGCGGGCTGGCTGTGACCGTCGACCTCAACCGCGGCGAGACACGGTCCGATGCAGCCTTCCGCGATGTCATCCTCGGCACCCCTGGCGCCGACTCGATCACCGCCGACTCCAACGACGTCGTCTGCGGCGGCTCCGGAGACGACGAGATCCGCGGGGGAAGTCGCGTGCTCGCCGGGCCCGGGAGCGACGAGATCCGCGGCAGCACGTGGGCCAACGGGGAGTCAGGAAACGACACGCTCCACGGGACGTCCGGCAACGACGAGCTCACCGGCGGCACGGGCGCCGACACCATCTACGGCGGTCTCGGGAGCGACACCCTCGCTGGGCACTACATCTCCGGAACCTTCGACTCCACAGCGGGAACCGACAGCGGCGACCGCCTCTACGGCGGCAGCGGTCGGGACTTCCTCTCCGGCCAAGGAGGCAACGACCTCCTCTACGGCGAGGGCGGCCCAGACGCGCTGCAGGGCAACGGCGGGAACGACAGGATGTGGGGCGCAGCGGGAGACGACACCCTCCGAGGCGGCATCGGGGACGACCAGATCTACGCCAGCGACGGTGCCGACGTCGTCGTCGGCAACAGCGGCGCCGACCTCATCTACGGCAACGCCGGGCGGGACAGCCTTCACGGCATGTCCGGGAACGACCGGATCTACGGCGGCTCCGGGCGGGACTGGCTCAAGGGGTGGAGCGGAGCGGACTACCTCGCGGCGGGGACCGAAGGCGACTCGGTCGTCGGCGGCGACGGCCGGGATCGCCTCCTCGGGGGCGGCGGTCCCGACTGGCTCGTCGGCGGCGCCAACGCCGATGTCGTCAAGGGTGAGGCCGGCAGCGATCATTGCGCCCCCGAGCCGGGCGCTGGCGCGACGTACTCCTGCCGGGTCGAGCGCGGCCTTACGTCGGGTCCGCCGGTCGACGGCGGCACCTACTGGACTCCCTGACCACCGCTCAGGCGGAGGTGAAGCTCGCCATCGTGCGCTCGGGCTCCCAGAAGGCCTTCATAGACTTGATCCGGCCCTCCTCGTTGACGGTGTAGACCATGATCAGGTCGGTGGTGGTGTAGCTGCCGTCGGGGAACGAGGTCTTGATGCGGCCGATGTTGGCGCAGGTGTTGCCCTCGGGGTTGGCGAAGGAGTCGTTGATCTCGAACTCGAACCTGTGGACCGACGCGATCGCCTTCGCCCAGAACGCCTTCAGTCCCTCGTGACCATGGTGACCCTTGCCCTCGGGGTCGAACATCGACGGCCCGACCGGGTCCTCGAGGACGCAGTCCTCGGCGTAGATCGTCAACCACTCGTCGAGGTCGCCCTTGGCGACGGCGGCATAGGAGCGCTGGCCGGCCGTACGTGCGGGGTGTTCGTCATCGGGGGCGTTCCAGGTGATGGCGTCGGAGGAGATCATGCGGCAGATCGTACGCCGAAACTGAAACGTGTTCTACCTGATCGCCGACTCCCGCCCGGATAGGGTCTCCGGGTGACCGTCTCGGAGACCGATCGCGGGACCGCGACACCGGGACGGGACTTCAACCGGCTCTGGCTGGCGACCGCCACGAGTCAGGCCGGGTCGACGATCGCCTACGGCGCCCTGCCGCTGGTCGCGGTGCTCGTCCTGGACTCGTCCACGTTCCAGGTGTCGCTCCTGGCGGCGCTGTCCGGGTTCGCGGCCGCGGCGGCAGGAGTCCGGCTCGGACCGTGGATCGAGTACCGACCCAAGCGACCGACGATGATCGGCGCCGACCTGATCCGGTTCGCGGCGATGCTCAGCGTTCCCGCGGCTGGGTTCCTGGACCTGCTCACCTACGCCCACCTGTGCGTCGTCGGCGTCCTCGCGGCGACGTGCGAGCTCGCCTTCACCGCCGCCTCCGGCGCGCACCTGAAGGCGTTGGTCGGTCCGGAGGCCAGGCTGACCGCGACGAGCCGGCTGGAGACGACGTTCTGGACCACGTTCACCGCCGGTCCACCGATCGGCGGCGCTCTCGTCTCCGCGTTCGGGCCGACACTGACGGTGCTCGTGGACGCGGTGACCTATCTGCTCTCCGCGCTCGGCATCCGCTCCATCCGTACGCCGGAGCCGCAACCACCGGCACGCAAGCCGCAGCACTGGCTCGCCGAGGTGACCGCCGGCTGGCGCTACATCTTCGCCCGGCCCGATCTGCGCGCGCTCTTCCTGAACGCCGCCCTCTTCGGCTCGTGCGTGATCGCGACCAGCCCGCTGCAGACGGTGCTGACGCTGCGGGAGCTCGGCATGGAGCCGTGGATGTACGGCGTCGCCATGGGCCTCCCCTGCCTCGGCGGCATCCTCGGCGCGATGTGCGCACCTCGCCTCACCCACCGGCTCGGCGAGCGGGCGGTGCTGCTGGGGTCGGGGGTCGCCCGGACCGTCTGGACCGTCCTGATCGCGCTCACCCCGGCGGGCGTGGCCGGGTTCGCGTGGTTCACCGCGGCCAACTTCGGGCTGATCCTCTGCGCCGGGGTCTTCAACCCCACCTTCGCCGCCTACCGGATGCGCGAGACCGACGACGACCACATGGCGCGGGTCCAGGCGGCCTGGTCGATCACCATGAAGGTCGCCCAGCCGATCGGCGTGCTGGCGGCCGGGGCACTGGCCGCTGCGACGAGCCCGCGGACCGCGATCGCGGTGGCCGGCGGCGTACTCCTGCTCTCCTCCGGACTGCTCCCCTGGCGTTCCGCTGTGACAAAGAACCCTACCTGCGAGTAGCCCTGGGCTTGCCACCCCTTAACCGCATGCCTATTCTTGATGTTACCCGCCAGTAGTGCGTGCCGACCGGCGCTCCCGCAACTGGTAAATCCGACAAAGGTTATGAAGGTGGATCAGTGAGCCACTACAAGAGCAATCTCCGCGACATCGAGTTCAACCTCTTCGAGGTCTTCGGCACCGACAAGGTGCTCGGCACCGGTCCCTTCGCGGACCTGGACGTCGACACCGCGAAGGAGATCCTCGCCGAGGTCGAGCGTCTTTCTCGCGAGGACCTCGCCGAGTCGTTCGTCGAGGCCGACCGCAACCCGCCGGTCTTCGACCCCAAGACCAACACCGCTCCGGTCCCGGCCGCGTTCAAGAAGTCCTACGACGCGTGGATGGAGTCGGGCTTCTGGAGCCTGCAGACTCCCGAGGAGATCGGCGGCCAGGTGGCCCCGAACTCGCTGATCTGGGCGACCGCCGAGATGCTGCTGGGCGCCAACCCGGCGATCTGGATGTACGGCGCCGGCCCGTTCTTCTCGAAGGTCGTCTACGAGAACGGCAACGACCGCGACAAGCGCATCGCCGAGATCATGGTCGAGCGCCTGTGGGGCTCCACGATGGTGCTGACCGAGCCCGACGCGGGCTCCGACGTCGGCGCCGGCAAGACCTTCGCCACCCCCAACGAGGACGGCTCCTGGAACATCACCGGCGTCAAGCGCTTCATCACCAGCGCCGAGTCGGACCTGCAGGAGAACATCATGCACCTCGTCCTCGCCCGCCCGAAGGGCGTCGAGGGCGTCGGCGGCCCGGGCACCAAGGGCCTCTCCCTCTTCCTCGTGCCGAAGTACCACTTCGACCACGAGACCGGTGAGCTCACCGGCGAGCGCAACGGTGCGTACGTCACCAACGTCGAGCACAAGATGGGCATCAAGGTGTCCAACACCTGCGAGCTCACCTTCGGCGACCCGCAGGTCGGCGGCGGCGAGCCCGCCAAGGGCTGGCTGCTGGGCGAGGTGCACGACGGCATCCGCCAGATGTTCGACGTCATCGAGAACGCTCGGATGATGGTCGGCACCAAGGCGATCGCAACCCTGTCGACCGGCTACCTGAACGCGCTGGAGTACGCCAAGACCCGCGTCCAGGGCGCCGACCTGACCAAGGCCGCCAAGACCGACCCGCGCGTCACGATCACCCACCACCCCGACGTGCGTCGCTCGCTGCTGGTGCAGAAGTCGTTCGCCGAGGGCATGCGCGCGCTGGTCTACTACACGACCTCGTGGCAGGAGAAGGTCGTCCTCACCGAGGACGGCTCCGACGAGAACAAGCTGGCCGCCGCGGTCAACGACCTGCTGCTGCCGATCGTCAAGGGCTACGGCTCCGAGCGCGCCTGGACGCTGCTCGGCACCGAGTCGCTGCAGACCTTCGGTGGGTCGGGCTTCCTGCAGGAGTACCCGATCGAGCAGTACGTCCGCGACGCCAAGATCGACTCGATCTACGAGGGCACCACCGCGATCCAGGGCCAGGACTTCTTCTTCCGCAAGATCGTGAAGAACCAGGGCGCCGCGCTCGGCCAGATCGCCGGCGAGATCCAGGCCTTCCTCGACAACGAGGGCTCCGCCGAGCTCAAGGAGTCGCGTGCCCTGCTCGCGACCGCGCTCGAGGACGTCAACGCGATCGTCGGCCACATGTTCAACGACCTGATGGCCTCCCAGGAGGAGATCACCAACATCTACAAGGTCGCCCAGAACACCTCGCGCCTGCTGCTCGCCGTCGGCGACGTCGTGGTCGCGTGGCTGCTGCTGCGCCAGGCCGAGATCGCCCTCGCCGCCCTGGCTGGCGACCCCGGCAAGGACAAGGACTTCTACACCGGCAAGGTCGCCGCCGCGAAGTTCTTCGCCTCCTACAACCTGCCCAAGCTGACCGCTGAGCGGGCCATCGCCGAGGCGATCGACAACTCGATCATGGACCTGCCGGAGTCGGCCTTCTGATTCCCAGGTTCTGACCTGCAGTACACAGCGGCCCGCCCGGTTCTCCGGGCGGGCCGCTTCGTCGTCCGCCGCTCCTGCCGCTCAGAGCGCCGAGGCGGTGACCGCCTCGGCGAGCCGCGCGGCGGCAACGGAGATCCGTCGGTTGCTCGGGACGGCGAGCTGGAAGGACCACTCCAGGCCGATCGGGACGGCGACGACCCCGGGGTCGCCCGCGATCGACGACCGGGGCACGACCGAGACGCCCAGACCGCGGCAGACGAGGTTGCGGGCGAGCTCGAAGCTGGTGACCTCGGTGCGGACCGTCCGGGAGACGCCGGCGGAGGCGAACGCGGCATCCACGACCGTACGGTTGCCCCAGCCCGTCGGGAAGTCGACCCAGGTCTCCTCGGCGAGGTCGGCGGCGGACACCGCACCGGCCCGCGCCAGGCGGTGGCCGGGGGCGCAGACGAAGACCAGCTCGTCGCCGTGGATCCGGGTCAGCGTCAGCCCGGGCAGCGAGGCCGCGGGCGTGGAGACCAGTGCGAGATCGAGGGCCCCGGAGCGTACGTCTGCCTCGTTGGTGGCGCTGCCGGAGATGGTCTGGCGCATGCGCACGGTGATGCCGGGGTGGCGGGCGGCGAAGCCCTGCAGGACCTCGGCGATGTTCCAGCGGCCGGTGTAGGACAGCGTGCCGAACAGGACGGTGCCGACCACCTGCCCGCGGGCGCCGGCGACCGCCTCTCGGGCAGCCTCGATGCCGGCGAGCACGTCGCGAGCCCGTGGGAGCAGCGCCTCCCCCTCGGCGGTGAGCGTGAGGCGGTGGTAGCCGCGCTCGATCAGCGGCGCCCCGAGGCCCCGCTCGAGCTGCTTGATGGCTGCGGAGACGGCGGACTGCACGACACCGACCCGGTCCGCGCCGGCGGTGAAGCTGCCGGTCTCGGCGACGGCGACGAAGTACTCCAGCTGGTGCGGCTGCATGGCTCTCACTATCGCAGATCGTGATGGTTACCTTCGAAAGGATTCGTTGGAGATGATCATGCTGATCGGCGAGCATGGAGGCATGACAACGATCCAGGCAGCGCCTCTCACCGAGCGGCAGCACCACGTCCGCGGGTTCTGGTCGGTGGCGTTCCTGTTCGCCGCCACCATGGGCTTCGCGGCCGCGCCGGCACCGCTCTACGTCTTCTACGTCGACGAGCAGGGGTGGGGCTCGTTCGCGATCACGGTGGTGTTCGCGACGTACGGCGCGGGGGTGGCGATCTCGCTCTTCCTCGCCGGCCACCTCTCGGACCGGTTCGGGCGGCGGCGGGTGGTGGCGCCCGCGGTGCTGCTCAACGTGCTCGCCGCGCTGATCTTCCTCTCGACCCATGAGCTGGGCTGGCTGCTGCTGGCGCGGCTGCTGTCCGGGCTGGGCGTCGGGATGCTGACCGCGACGGCGACGGCCCACCTCGCCGAGCTGCACCGGACCGCGCGTCCGGAGGCGCCGGCGACCCGCGCCGAGGTGGTCGCGACCGCGGCCAACATCGGCGGGCTCGGACTGGGCCCGCTGGTCGCCGGCGCCCTGGCCGAGTGGGCGCCGCGGCCGCTCTACACGCCCTACGCGGTCTTCGCGTTCCTCATGGTGATCGGGCTGCTGGCGGTGGTGGCGGCGCCGGAGACGGTCGACACCGACCAGCCGGGATGGACCTACCGGCCGCAGCGGGTGCGGGTCCCGGCCGACGCCCGGAGCGCCTACTTCGCCGCCGGGATGGCGAGCTTCGTGGCGTTCGCGATGTTCGGCTTCTTCACCTCGCTGGTGCCGTCGTTCCTGGCCGACGAGCTCGGGCTCCACTCGCACGTCGTCGCGGGCGTGGTCGGGTTCTCCATCTTCGGGGCCGCGGCGCTCTTCCAGGTGCTCGCCGGGGGCTGGCAGCGCCGTCAGCTGTACGTCACCGGCCTGGTCGCGCTCACCGCCGGCCTGCTCCTCGTGGTCGGAGCCCTCCTGTCCGGCACGTTCTGGATGCTGGTCGTCGGGGCCGTCGTCACCGGGGCCGGGTCGGGGATGTCGTTCAAGGCGGCGGTCGCGACCGTGATCTCGGTGGCACCCGCGGAGAGCCGCGGTGAGGCGCTGGCCGGCCTCTTCCTGATGGCCTACCTGGGGATCACGGTGCCGGTGGTGCTGCTGGGGATCCTGGTGCAGTACGTCGCCACCGATCCCGCGATGCTCGCCTTCGGCGCGCTCCTGCTGGTGCTGCTCGGGGTCGCGGCGCGCGGGGTGGCCGGGACGCGGCGTACGGCCTGAACGGCTGGGCGCCCGTGATGCGGGGGACGGTATGGGGGCCTGAACCCGCTGGGTAGCGTGGCGCGCCCAGCCCCCAACCTCTGGAGTTCTGTCATGACCATCGGCCTAGGGATCATCCTGCTGGTCCTCGGACTCGTCCTGCTCACCAGCGCCGTGGATCTGCCCGACGAGGTCGCCAGCGCGATCGCCAGCGAACCGCTGGGCTGGATCTTCGTCGTCACCGGCGGCCTCGCGATCGTGATCGGCGTCCTGCTGTCGGTGAACCGGTCTCAGCACACCACCGCCGTCGAGCACCGCCAGTACGACCCCGGCCCCTACGCGGGCGGGCCCCAGGGGCACTACCCGCCGGGCCCGCCTCCGCAGGGCCACTACCCGCCGGCCGGGCAGCCGATGCCGGGCAACGCCCCGCAGGCCCAGCACTTCGGTGCCGGCTACCCCGGCCGCCGGGGCTGACCCGTTCAGCGGCGGCGCGTCGGGCGTAGCCCGGAGCGGGCGGCGCGGCGTACGGCCTCGCTCAGGTCGTCGAGAGCGACCGAGTCGAGGCGCCAGCGCTGCCAGAAGAGCTGGACGTCGATCGGCTTCGCGCCGGGGAGCGGGATCGTTCTCCCGGACGCGAGGTCGGCCTCGGCCTGCGCGTCGAGGAGCATCCCCCAGCCGAGGCCGCGCCGGATGGCCTCGTGGAAGTCGTGGCTGCTCGGGACCCGGTGGACGACCGGCGGCCGGGACGCGCCGTGCGCGGCGAGCACCTCGTCCTGGAGGTGGTCCTTCTCGTTGAAGACGATCATCGGGATCGCGCTCCACTCGATGCCCCTGCCCTTGCGGTGGCGCTCGACGAGCTCCGGTGTCGCGCCCGGGGTGTAGCGGAGCCGACCCAGCGGCTCGACCGTGCAGCCCTGGACCGGCTTCGGCTCGCTGGTGACGGCCGCCAGGACCTCGCCGCGTCTGAGCGCGTCGGCCGAGTAGCCCTGGTCCTCGACGGTGATCCGCAGCGCCGTCCGGTCCCAGGTCGCGACCTCGTCGAGCACCGGCCGGAACCAGGTCGCGAGGGTGTCCGCGTTGACCACGACCGAGAGGTCGACGACGGTGTCGGCGCTGGTCTCGTCCGCGCCCAGGGACGCGGCCGCCTCGGCGAGGAGCAGGCGGAGCTGTCTTCCCTGGCGGATCAGGGGCTCGCCGGCCTCGGTGGGCGTGCAGGGAGTCGTACGCCGCACCAACACCTGACCGGCCGCGCGCTCGAGCGCGCGGATCCGCTGGCTGACGGCGCTCGGGGTGATGTGCAGGCGGCGCGCCGCGGCGTCGAAGGTGCCTTCCTCGGCGATCACGACGAGGGTCTCGAGCTGGGTCGGGTCGAGGGCCGGCATGCCTTAAGTGTGGCTTATCTTCGGTAAGATTCTTTCGCTGGTCTGTTGGCTGGCCGCGCTCTAGCGTCGCTGGCGTGATCAACGCCAGCCTCGCCGGGCTCCTCACCGGGCTCAGCCTCATCGTCGCCATCGGGTCGCAGAACGCGTACGTCCTGCGGCAGGGCATCCTGCGCTCGCACGTGCTGGTCGTGGTGAGCGTGTGCGCGGTCTCCGACCTCGTCCTCATCTGCGCAGGAGTCGGCGGGATGGGCGCGGTCGTCTCGCGTGCGGGCTGGGTGGTGGAGGTGCTGCGCTGGCTCGGGGTGGCGTTCCTCGGCTGGTACGGCATCGGATCGTTCCGGCGGGCACTGAGCCCGTCGGGTCTGGAGGCAGCGGACGCACCCCGTGAGGCACTCCCCCGCGTGATCGCCAAGGCCGCCGCCTTCACCTGGCTCAACCCGCATGTTTACATCGACACACTTGTGCTCCACGGGTCGATCGCGGCGACGTACGGCTCGGCGCGGTGGGGGTTCGCCGTCGGCGGGTGCCTGGCCAGCATCATCTGGTTCGCCGGCCTCGGCTACAGTGCCCGGCTCCTCGGGCCGCTGCTCGCCAGCCGGCGGGCGTGGCAGGTGCTCGACAGCCTCATCGGGTGCATGATGCTCGCCATCGCCGGCGGGCTCGCGCTGGGCGGGCTGGGCTGACAGGCCGGGGCCGACGGTCAAATGCGTCCATTGTGTGGAGTCGCCGCCTAGTGTGGCCGCATGCCGTGGACGACCTCCGACATTCCTGACCTGACCGGCAAGAACGCCGTGGTGACCGGACCGACCCTGGGCGGGATCGGCTACTTCACCGCGCGCGGCCTCGCAGCCGCCGGGGCACGGGTGATCCTGGCGGGACGGTCCTGGGAGAAGCTCGACGCGGCCGCCGCGGCTCTGGCCGACGAGGTTCCTGGGGCCAAGCTCGATCGGGTCGCGCTCGACCTCTCCTCCCTCCAGGCGGTGCGGGCCGGGGCCGAGGCGATCGCCGCGGCGACCTTCGACGGCGGCGGGCCGCTGCACCTGCTGGTCAACAACGCGGGCGTGATGGCGACGCCCCAGTCGCGCACCGTCGACGACCTCGACCTCCAGATGGCGACCAACCACTTCGGACCGTTCCTGCTGACCGGGCTGCTGCTCGAGCCGTTGGCCGAGAGCGGCGAGGCGCGGATCGTGACCGTGTCGAGCATGATGCACAAGCTGGCCCGCAAGGCACCGTTGGGCTACCCGACCGTGCAGGTCGGGCGGTACTCACCCTGGAACGTCTACTCGCAGTCCAAGCTCGCCAACCTGCTCTTCACCTTCGAGCTCCAGCGGCGGCTGGAGAAGGCGGGGCTGCCGATCTCTGCGTACGCCGCCCACCCGGGGCTCGCCTCGACCCGACTGATGGCGAACGGCACGTCCAGGCGGCTGATCGCACCGATCGCGAGCATCAGCGAGGCCGCCGTCCACGCGATGGCGCAGACCCCCGTAGCAGGTGCCTGGCCTGCGCTGATGGCGGCGACCTATCCGGGGCTGGAGCCGGGGACGTACATCGGGCCGAGCGACGCCTTCGAGGCCCGCGGTATGCCGAAGCCGGTCACCGCATCGCGGCTCGCGCGCGATCCCGAGGCGGCGCGGGCACTGTGGGAGCTCTCCGAGCAGACCACCGGTATCGCATACCCCTGATTGGCCTACCCCTGACCAAAGTCTGACCCCGGTCGCTACCTCGGGCCGATGCCCTGGTGGTGCCCCGGATCCTAGATTCACCAGGGTGAGCAAGAAGGTCCAGATCTGGTCGCGGACGATCTCCGGGCACACCCACCATCTCGAGGTGACCGGCGAGATCGTCCGTCGGTTCGTGTGGACCGTCGACGGCGAGGAGGTCCTCGCCCGGAAGACCGCGGACGACCGGGCACGGCTCGAGACCACGACGCACGGGAGCCTGCTCGTGATCCACTCCGGGCTCGGTACGCCACGCCGCGCGACCTACTTCGCGCCCGGCGAGGACCTGGCCGGGATGGCCGGCATCGGCGGCGTGGACCTCACCCCCGAGCCGGGATCGCGGGCTGCTGCGTACGAACGTCGGGTGCTCGACCATCCCAGGCGCTATGCCCTCATCGAGACTCTCGGCGGCGCCGCCGGCGTCGTCGGCGGCATCGTCGCGGCGATGGTCGTGGCGTGGATCGTCGCCCGGATCTCGCTGCCGGACATCCCGCTCCCGAACCTGCCGGACCTGCCGGACCTCCCCGACCTGCCGCTCCCCGACCTCCCCAGCATCCCGTGGCCGTCGATCCCCTGGCCGGACCTGCCGAACGTACAGGTCCCCGAGTGGGTGAAATGGGTCGCGAACCACCTGAAGTACGTCTGGCCCGTCATCCTCGCCTTCGTCCTCGCCCAGGGCGAGATCAAGCGCCGTCGCAAGCACGCCGAGGCGTCAGCCGCGCAGGCCGAGGCGTCAGGTACGTCGGCCGAGACGTCACGTACGTCGACCGAGAGGGCAGCGGATGACGCCTCGCCCGACGCGAGTGACGCCTCGCCCGACCTAGCCGACGCCTCGGCCGACGGGGGTGACGCCTCGGCTGAGGAGGGTCAGCGGCGGGGCTTGTAGGTCGGCTTCTCGCGCTTGAAGGCGGCCTCGCGGGCGATCTTGGTGTTCTCGCCGAAGAGAAGGCGGAGCTGCTCGATGCGCTCGCGGGAGAAGGTGCGCTTGACGGGGGCGTACCAGGTGTCGTTGAAGAGGCGCTTGGCGGCGGCGAGCTGGTCCGGAGAGCGCTCGGAGAGCTTGCGGGCGAAGGCGGTGGCGGTGGCCACCGGGTCGGCGGAGAGCTCGGTGACCAGGCCCAGCTCGTAGGCGCGCTCGCCGGAGAACTGCTCGGCGGTCATGGTGAGCTTCTTCGCGGTGTCGATGCCGACGACCTCGGACAGCGACCGGATGCCGGTCATGTCGGGGATGATGCCCCACTTGCCCTCGAGGACGGACCACTGCGAGTCGGGCTCGGCGATGCGGAAGTCGGCGCCGAGCGCGATCTGTACGCCGCCACCCAGGCAGTGGCCGTGGACGGCCGCGATCACCGGGACCGGCAGCCGGCGCCACGCCCAGACCGACTCCTGGAAAAGGTTGGTGCCGCGGAAGGGCACGGGTACGAACGCACCGACGATCTTCTTCGGGTCGCGCAGCACCGAGGCGAAGTCGAGGCCGGCGGTGAACGCGTCTCCCTCACCGGCGATGACCACCGCGCGCAGGTCGTGGTTCTTGCGGAGCTCCTTGGCGGTGTCGACCAGCTCCTGGAGCAGGTCGAGGGTGAGCGCGTTGAGCTTGTCAGGGCGGTTGAGACGCACCTGGGCGATGCCGTCGTTGATTTCGGTGGTGACGAGGGGCATGGGGAGAAGACTACGGGGCAGTAGGCATGATGGGACACATGGCTGACCCACGCGCTGGAACGCTCGCTACGCCCGCCGACCTGGTCGACGTACCTCACCTGGTCGCCTCCTACTACAACCTGCAGCCCGACCCCGAGGATCCGGCCCAGCAGGTCGTCTTCGGCACCTCGGGGCATCGAGGGTCCTCGCTCCGGTCGGCCTTCAACGAGACGCACATCCTGGCCACGACCCAGGCGATCGTCGACTACCGGACCTCGCAGGGGATCGACGGGCCGCTGTTCATCGGGCGTGACACCCACGGTCTCTCCGAGCCCGCCTGGGCGAGCGCGCTGGAGGTGCTGATCGCCAACGACGTACGTGTCCTGGTGGACGACCGCGACGGCTACACGCCCACCCCGGCGGTCTCGCACGCGATCCTTCGCGCCAACGCCGGCCGCCTGTCGGGCTCCGGCCTCGCCGACGGGATCGTCGTCACGCCCTCGCACAACCCACCCAGCGACGGCGGCTTCAAGTACAACCCGCCCCACGGCGGCCCGGCCGACTCCGACGCCACCAAGGTCATCGCGGCTCGCGCCAACGAGCTGATCCGGGCCGGCCTGGCCGGCGTCAAGCGGGTGCCGTTCGCCGCGGCGCGGCGGAAGGCCGAGGCGTACGACTTCCTGGGCTCCTACGTCGACGACCTGCCCAACGTGGTCGACCTGGCCGCCATCCGCGACGCCGGGGTACGGATCGCGGCGGACCCGCTGGGCGGAGCCTCGGTCGCCTACTGGGCCGAGATCGCCGAGCGGCACAAGATCGACCTCAACGTGGTCAACGAGCTGGTCGACCCGACCTGGCGGTTCATGCCGCTGGACTGGGACGGCAAGATCCGGATGGACTGCTCCTCCCCCAGCGCGATGGCGGAGCTGGTGCGGTTCCTGGAGAGCACCCCGGAGTTCGACATCGCCACCGGCAACGACGCCGACTCCGACCGCCACGGGATCGTCACCCGCGACGCCGGGCTGATGAACCCCAACCACTTCCTCGCGGTCGCGATCGACCACCTCTTCGGCGGCGCTCGCCCGGACTGGCCGGCCACCGCGCGGATCGGCAAGACGCTGGTCTCGTCCTCGATGATCGACCGGGTCGCCGGAGCGCTCGACAAGCCGCTCGTCGAGGTGCCGGTCGGGTTCAAGTGGTTCGTGCCGGGGCTGATCGACGGCTCGTTCGGCTTCGGCGGCGAGGAGTCGGCGGGCGCCTCGTTCCTACGCTTCGACGGCACCGTGTGGACCACCGACAAGGACGGCATCATCCTGGCGCTGCTCGCCTCCGAGATCCTGGCGCGCACCGGGAAGTCGCCGTCCCAGCGCTACGCCGAGCTGGTCGCCGCACATGGGGAGCCGGCGTACGCCCGGATCGATGCCCCCGCCTCGCGCGAGGAGAAGGCGAAGCTCGCGGCCCTCTCCCCCGACGCCGTCACCGCGACGACACTGGCCGGCGAGGAGATCACCGCCAAGCTCACCGAGGCCCCTGGCAACGGTGCGGCCATCGGCGGGCTCAAGGTGACCACCGAGTCGGCCTGGTTCGCCGCCCGCCCGAGCGGGACGGAAGACGTCTACAAGATCTATGCCGAGTCCTTCCGTGGACCCGACCACCTGGCCCAGGTGCAGGAGGAGGCCAGGGCGGTCGTGTCGTCCGCCCTGGCCTGATCTGGGGCCATCTCGGATGGTCAGCGCATCCAGAAGGGGTGCTCGGCGTCCTCCCGCACCGTCACGTTGACCCGGTTGAAGAGGTTGTGGGTGGCGATGCAGAGGACCAGCGCGGCGGTCTGCCTCTCGTCGTAGTGCTTGGTGACCTCGCGCCAGAGCTCGTCGGGCACGGCGTCCTCGGCGTCGGCGAGACGGGTCACGGCGTCGGCGAGGGCGAGCGCCGCCTTCTCGGCCTCACTGAAGAAGGGCGACTCACGGTAGGCGGCGAGGCCGACGATCTTCTCGATCGGAAGGCCGACCTCGTCGACGCGTACGGCGTGACCCTGGAGGCAGGCCGCGCAGCCGTTGAGCGAGCTGACGCGCATCGCGATCAGTTCGGTCGTGGTCTCGGGGAGGCCGCCGTCGGCGACAGCGGCGAGAAGGTTGCCGATGCCCTTGTAGGCCTGCGGGATGACTTCTGCGGGGTTCTTCATTCGGTTGCTCATGCCATCTCGACCCGTCCGGGTGGGGCGATGTGACAGATCGGCGAAAGAAAAAATTCTTCGCCGGGATCGGTCACATCTGGTCTCCTTCACGTGTCGGGTCCATGGGGGACGACCTACCCCGAGACCCACAGACCCGGAGGACGGACGATGCAGCAGGAGTGGCTGGCCGAGCGTTTCGAGCAGGAGCGGCAGCAGTTGTACGGGGTGGCCTACCGGATGCTCGGTTCCGCCTCCGAGGCCGAGGACGCCGTCCAGGACGCCTGGCTCCGACTGAGCCGGACCGACGCCGACGAGATCGACAACATCGGCGGCTGGCTGACAACGGTGGTGGCCCGCGTCTCGCTCAACATGCTCCGCTCGCGCAAGACCCGCGGCGAGTTGCCTCTCGAAGATCGACTGCCGGAGCCCACGGTCGTGCTCGACGACGCCACCACCCAGGACCCGGCCGAGCGCGCGATGCTCGCCGACTCGGTCAGCATCGCCCTCCTGGTCGTGCTCGACCAGCTCTCCCCGGACGAGCGGCTGGCCTTCGTGCTCCACGATCTCTTCGCGGTGCCGTTCGACGAGATCGCGACGATGCTCGACCGCTCCTCGGACTCGACCCGTCAGCTCGCCAGCCGCGCCCGGCGCCGGGTCCGAGGACGTACGCCGCAGCCGGATGTCGCCGCGCAGCGCGAGGTCGTCGACGCCTTCTTCGCCGCCGCCCAGGACGGCGACCTGAACCGGCTCATCGGCGCCCTCCACCCCGAGGTCGTCCTGCGCGCCGACCTCGGCACCGGGATCACCACCTACCGCGGCGCCGCGAAGGTCGCCGGCAACGCCGTCATGTACGCCCACGCGGACCGCGTCACCCACAACGCCCTCGTCAACGGCTCCGCCGGCGTCATCATCACCTTCCACGGCAAGCTGTACAGCGTCATGGCCTTCACCGTGGTCGACGGACAGATCACCGAGATCGAGGCGTACGCCGCCCCAGCCCAGGTCGCGACGCTCGCCGCGAGCCTGGGGCTGGAGTCAGCGCACGCCTAGGCGGCCTGGCGGCGGGGTCGACCGCGGCCGCGCTTGTGGGTGACCACCTGGCCGCGCTCGACGATCTCGCCGCCCCAGACTCCCCACGGCTCGGAGCGCGCGAGAGCACCCGAGAGGCACTCGCGCATGACCGGGCAGTCGAGGCAGCGGTCTTTGGCCACCTCGAGGGCGGCGGGGGACTCTGAGAACCACAACGCAGAGTCGTCTCCGTGGCACGGCAGGCCGGCGGCGTACAAAGGCGGGATGATCTCCAAGGGCACCCCTCGAGAATCTGCGCCTGAGGTAGGCCCGCACATCGGGAAACTACCTTAGATCGCCGCTGAGGCCCTCACATTGAGAATGGCCCGTGGAGGAATCGTTTCGGACTCGTGATTCGCGTTTGCGCCCCTCTTCGACGCAAATCTCTCTACGATGCGAACGCCGCGACCTGACGCGGCGAATCCCCGAGAGGAGCAACCCGTGCAGCTCGGAAAGCAAGGAATCAGCCTTGCCCTCGTCGCGGCGAGCCTGGTGATCACACCGGTCGCCGCATTCGCCGCGAAACCGGATCCCAGCGGCATCGAGCAGCTGAAGGCCGCGGCCGACCAGACGGTCACGCTCAAGAAGGAGGGCGCCACCGGCCTGATCGGCTACGTGTCCACCAAGGGCGATCTGCTGCCCCGCGTCGCCGCCGACACCAAATCCGAAGCGGCCGCGAAGGCGCGCGCCTACCTCGACGAGTACGCCTCGGTCTTCGGCGCGACGGCCGGCCAGCTCGACCAGTCGAAGGTCAGCACCACCCCGGCCGGCTGGACGGTCGAGTTCGAGCAGGTCTACAAGGACGTGCCGGTCTTCGGCGGTGTCCTCAAGGCCCACGTCGACAAGTCCGGCGACCTGACCTCGGTCAACGGCTTCGCCGCCCCCGACCTCGACCTCAGCACGACCCCGACGTGGTCGAAGGAGAAGGCCAGCGCCAAGGCGCTCGAGCTGGTGAAGTCGAAGCCGGCCCAGGCCCACCCCGACAGCAAGGTCGACACCAGCGGCGTCGAGGTCGTCAAGGCCGACCTCAACATCTACCGCATGGGCGCCGCCCAGGGCGTGAGCGGCAAGAGCCTGCTCGCCTGGGTCATCGAGGTGTCCAACCAGTCCACCGTGCGCGAGACCCTCGTGCTCGACGCCGCCAGCGGCAAGCCGGTCAATCGCTACTCGATGCTCCACTCGGCCACCGACCGCGAGCTGGTCGAGAAGCACAACACCCCCGACGTGGCCGACGACGCGACCGTCTGGCGCGAGAACGACGCCTTCCCGGGCACGCTGGACCAGGACCAGCAGAACGAGGTCGCGACCACCGGCGAGTCCTACTGGCTCTTCAAGAACACCTTCGGCCGCGACTCCTACGACGGCAACGGCTCGAAGATGATCACGGTCAACAACGACCCGGCCATCTCGTGCCCCAACGCCAACTGGAACGGCGAGACCACCAACTACTGCTCCGGGGTCACCTCCGACGACGTGGTGGCGCACGAGTGGGGCCACGCCTACACCGAGCACACCTCCGGCCTGATCTACCAGTGGCAGCCGGGTGCGCTCAACGAGGCGTACTCCGACATGTGGGGCAACACGGTCGACTTCCTCAACGCCCGTGAGAACACCACCGACGACGTGGCCCGTACGGACGGACGCTGTTCCTCCTCCACCCGCGGTGCCATCACGCTGACGATCAACTCGCCGGCCGACGTCGCCGGGGACTGCCCGGCCGCCGCCGCCAACTTCGGTCCGGTCTACCCGACCGCCGGAGTGACCAGCGACATCGTGGTCGGCCTCGACGCCGCCAACAGCGGCGGCCCGACGACCACCGACGGCTGCTCGCCGCTGGAGAACGCCTCGGCCGTCAACGGGAAGTTCGTGCTCGTCGACCGCGGCACCTGCCCGTTCGTCCAGAAGGTCGCGAACGCGAAGAACGCCGGCGCCAAGGGCGTCGTGATCGCGTTCCTGCAGGGCCAGCCGATCGGCAGCATCTCCGGCACCTCCGACATCTACGGTGCCACCACCGACTACGCCACCGGGCAGAAGATCAAGAACGCCACCGGCACGGTCAACATCACCATCAAGGACGTCTCGGCCGACTCCAAGGACGAGTCCGTACGCTGGCTGATGGGTGAGGACTCCACCGCCTTCGGCGGCGCGATCCGCGACATGTGGAACCCGAACTGCTACGGCGACCCGGGCAAGGTCTCCGACGAGGAGTACCACTGCGACGGTGCCACCGACTCCGGCGGCGTCCACGTCAACTCCGGTGTCATCAACCACCACTACGCCCTGCTCGTGGACGGTGGCGCCTACAACGACGTCAACGTGGCGGGCATCGGCCTGGACAAGTCCGCCAACCTGATCTGGCACGCCCAGACCAACTACCTGACGCCGACCTCGGGCTTCCCCGAGTACGCCCAGGCGATGGTCTCCTCCTGCGCCGACCTGATGGGTGTGACGACGCTCAAGAAGCTCACCCTGGGCACCTCGACGCCGCAGACCGGCGGCGGCGAGACTCCGGGTGGCGAGGCCACGGCTCCGGCTCTGGACCCGATCACGGCCGATGACTGTGCGGCGGTCGCGGCGGCCAACACGGCCACCGAGCTCACCCAGGAGCCGGTCCAGTGCAACTTCGGCCCGATGCTCGACCCGAACACCCCCGCCCTGTGTGGCGAGGGCACCAACGAGGTCACCACCTACACCGAGGACTTCGAGGACGGTCTGGCCGGCTGGACCCAGGACGCCGAGGCCGGCGTCCCCGGCAACGACTACCCCTGGGAGGCCGGCAGCGACGTCGAGGGCAACACCAGCGGTCTTGCGTTCGCGCCGGACCCGAACGAGGGTGCCTGCGGCTCGGCGACGGGTGACATCACCAGCCGGAACGGCCTGATCAGCCCGACCCTCACCGTGCCCGAGGGGCTCTCGCCACGGCTGAGCTTCGACCACTCGGTCCTCACCGAGTGGGGCTACGATGGCGGCAACGTCAAGGCCTCCGTCAACGGCGGCGAGTTCGAGCTCGTCGACCAGGCCGCGTACGCCTTCAACGCTCCGGGCGGCACGATGAGCACCGACAGCGGCTACATGGAGGGCCAGCCGGCCTGGACCGGGTCGGACGGCAACAGCTTCACCGGTGCGTGGGGCACCACCATCGTGAAGCTCGACGCCATCGCGGCCGCCGGCGACACCGTCCAGTTCCGCTTCGACTTCGGTCGCGACGGCTGTGGTGGAGCCCGGGGCTGGGCCATCGACAACGTCTCGGTGAGCTACTGCACCGAGAAGGCGGTCCCGGAGATCTCCGCCACCTCGCCCAAGCGCGGCAAGGTCGAGATCACCGTCGACGGCAAGCGCGCCACCGGCGAGATCGTCGTCAGTGAGAACGGCATCCGCGTCGGCCGCTTCACCCTGAAGCAGGAGGAGGCGACCTTCCGGGCGCTCCGAGGCACGCACACCTACGAGGTGGCCTACTCGGGTGACCGGCGCAACGAGGCGATCACCGAGACGGTGACCGTCAGGGTCAAGTAGCAGCCACACCATCAGCGGGCCCCGCCGGACGAATCCGATCCGGCGGGGCCTTCTGCATCCCTACACTCGCCCCATGCGCGGAACGATCCTGACCCTGGGCGGTGGCGGCTTCTCGATGCCGGAGGTGCACGGGCAGGACTTCTCCCCGCTCGATGCCGAGCTCAACCGGCTGAGTGGCAAGGATCGACCCAAGGTCTGCTTCATCGCGACCGCGAGCGGCGACGCGGACAGCTACCACGACAAGTTCCTCGCCGCGTACGCCGATCGTTCCGAGGCGACCGTGCTGTCGCTGTTCAACAAGGCGCCGGAGGGGCACGAACTCCCGATCGACGACCTCGAGCAGCTGCTCGAGCAGGACATCGTCTACGTCGGCGGCGGGTCCACGGCCAACCTGCTGGCGGTGTGGCGGCTGCACGGGCTGCCCGCCCTGCTGGAGAAGGCCGCTGCCGGCGGGACGATCCTGGCGGGGATCTCGGCCGGCGCCAACTGCTGGTACGAGGCCTCCTCGACCGACTCCTTCGGCCCCACCGCGCCGCTCCCCGACGGTCTCGGCTTCCTCCCCGGCTCGTTCTGCCCGCACTACCTCGGCGAGGCGGACCGGCGCGAGACGTACGTCCGGTTCGTCGGCTCCGGGGCCCTGCCGGCCGGCCATGCCGCCGACGACGGCGTCGCGCTGTTGTGGCGCGACGGCGAGCTGGTCGAGGTGCTCAGCGAGCGGCCCGACGGAGTGGCGTACGCCGTCGGGCCGGACGGCGAGACCCCGCTCGAGGTGAGGGTTCTCGACTAGGGGATGTAGAGCAGCCCGTACGTCGCCACGTGGCAGAACCCGAAGAGCGCGGGCGCCCACACCTCGATGTTGCTCATCGGCAGGTAGCGCGAGCTGTCGCGACCGAGGCCGACGGCCGACCACTCCGCGACGCCGGGTGCCGCGGGCAGCTGCTTCTCGAGGTGGGAGATGACGGCGTACTTGCCGCTCGCCATCTGCCGGTAGGAGCGGATGATCCAGAACCAGCCGAGGCACAGGCCCAGGGCGGCGATCAGCGCGACCGTGAACAGCCACGGCCGCTCGGGGGCGCTGGCCACGAGGGCGGTCCCGGCTACCAGGACGCCGAGGTTGAGGATCAGGAAGAACGCGCTGGTGATCGTCCGCCGCACGCTGAGCCGCTCGGCCTCGGCGACGTAGAGCTTGTACTGGTCGAAGAGCACCGCGCGGTCACCGCTGGAGAGCACGTCGGGAGGCAGCACCCACAGGCCCTCGGCGAGCGCCGACGGGTTCGGCTTGTTGGCGGTCACATAGCTGCGCACCGCGGTCTGCGACTCAGCTCCGGGAATCAACTGGTTCTCCATAGTGCCTAGTTGTCTACCGGTCCCGGCGGGTGATGTCCATACGACATTCGTCACCGTGGCGCAGGTGTGACCCAGGTGTTCACGAACGTCTCACCTAGGCCAGGGCGCGCAGCGCTGCGGCGGCCTCGTCGATGCACTCGGGAAGGCCGAGGCCGGTGGCGCCGGACACCCATCGGGAGAAGGCCGCCTGGAAGACGGCGACGCCGGTGTGGGCGGCCACCGCAGCGGCCGGATCGCCGACGCCACGCTCGGCGAGCGCGGCCTGCGCCGCGGTCGTCATGGCGGCCATCTTGAGCAGCTCACGTTCTTGGAGGGCCGGGGTCGACTCGACGATCCGGGATCGCTGGGCGGCCTGGTCCCGGGTGCGTGCCTCGGCGAGCCCGACCGCCGCCGCGCGTACGCCGTCGAGCACCATCTGCAGCGGGGTCGCGTGCTCGTCGGCGGCCGCGATCGCCTTCACGACCACCTCGTCGAGCGGGCTGGGGTTGGCGAAGAGCACTTCACGCTTGTCGGCGAAGTGGCGGAAGAAGGTGCGCTCGGTGACCCCGGCCCGGGCCGCGATGTCACCGGCGGTCGTCTTGTCGTAGCCCTTCTCGGCGAACAGGTCCAGGGCAGCCGACACCATCCGGCCACGTGCGTCGGGCTCCCATCTCGCCATGGCCCCATCCTAACGTGATGTCAGTTTCTGACATCGGGTGCTACTGTTGATGTCAGGAACTGACATAGGAGGAAGCATGACGAACATCTTCATCACCGGGGCCTCGGGCTGGATCGGCTCCGCGGTGACCGACGAGCTGCTCGCGAACGGGTACTCGGTCACCGGTCTGGCCCGCTCCGACGAGAGCGCCGCCGCCCTCGAGGCGAAGGGCGCCCAGGTGCACCGCGGCTCGCTCGACGACCCCGACACGCTCGCCACCGCCGCGAAGGCGGCCGACGGCGTGATCCACCTGGCCTTCAAGCACGACTTCTCCGACTACGCGGGCGCGGGCCACACCGAGCACGCGACGGTCGAGGCGATGCTCACCGCGATCGAGGGGACCGACAAGCCGTTCCTGCTCGCCTCCGGGCTGGTCGGCGACGTCACCGGTCGGCCCTTCACCGAGGACGACGCCAACCCCAACCACGGCCCCGACTCGATGCGCGGCGGCAGCGAGAACCTCGCGCTCGGCTACGCCGACCGAGGCGTACGTCCCGTGGCGCTGCGCTTCGCCGCCTCGGTCCACGGCGAGGGCGGCGACCACGGCTTCGTCGCGGTCCTGTCCTCGATCGCCCGGCAGCACGGCGTCGCCGGCTACATCGGCGACGGCCGGAACCGGTGGCCCGCCGTGCACCGCGCCGACGCGGCGCGGATGGTGCGGCTCGCGCTGGAGAAGGCCCCGGCGGGTTTCCGCGCCCACGCGGCGGCCGAGGAGGGCATCCCCACGCGTGAGATCGCCGAGGCCATCGGCCGTCGGCTCGGGCTGCCCACGGCCTCGATCGATCCCGCGGAGGCGGCGGACCACTTCGGCTGGATCAGCACGTTCTTCGGGTTCGACGCCTGGGCGAGCTCCGAGAAGACCCGCAAGACGCTCGGCTGGACCCCCACGGGCCCGACCCTGCTGGCCGACATCGCCTCGGGCGCCTACGACGCCTGACGCGCACGACGGGGAGCTCCGCAGGCGTCACCGGTCGGTGCGCGCCGCGGAGCTCCCCGTCGTATCGACTCAGATGGCCTTGCCGACGGAGGCGGCGCCGGCCGCCTCGAACTCCTTCAGCAGGCGACGGCGGGTGCGGGTGTCGCCGCGGACCGCCTTGACGAGCTTGACGACCTGCGACGGCGCGTTGCGCACGTTGGTGGACTCGAGGAACCCGTTGGGCAGCGACAGCCGCAGCACCTTGTGCCACGCGGACGCGACCTGCTGCGGCATCGGCGCGGTGTGGTAGTTGAGGCCGTACTTGTCGAAGAGCGCGCGGACCTTCGGCGCGATCTCGGCGTAGCGGTTCGAGGGCAGGTCCGGGAAGATGTGGTGCTCGATCTGGTGCGACAGGTTGCCGGTCATCACGTGCAGGAACTTGGAGCCCGAGATGTTGGCCGAGCCGAGCATCTGCCGGACGTACCACTCACCGCGGGTCTCGTTCTCCGGGATGTCCTTGAGCTCGAAGGTCTCGACGCCCTCGGGGAAGTGACCGCACATGATCACCGAGTGGGTCCAGACGTTGCGGGTGAAGTTGGCGATGACGTTGGCCAGCAGCGTCGTCGGGCCCGACAGGGTGACCATCGAGACGAGCGGGTGGGCGACGTAGTCCTTGAACGCCTGACGGCGGACCTTGGCGACCGTACGCTTCGCCGCCATCTGCCACTCGGCGGACGGGCGGCGGCCCTTCTTCTTCTGCCGGATCACCCGGCCGAGCTCGAGGTCGTACATCGCGATCCCGTACTCGAAGATGCACATGTTGAGGAAGTTCATCGCCGGCTGGAACAGGCTCGCCGGCGTCCAGCGCTGCTCCTCGTCGACGCGCATGATGCCCCAGCCGAGGTCGTTGTCCTTGCCGACGATGTTCGTGTAGGTGTGGTGCAGCTCGTTGTGGGAGTGCTTCCAGCCCTCGCTCGTCGAGGCGTTGTCCCACTCCCACACGGTGGAGTGGATCTTCGGGTCACGCATCCAGTCCCACTGGCCGTGCATGATGTTGTGGCCGATCTCCATGTTGTCCAGGATCTTGGCGATCGAGAGACCGACGGTGCCGACGACGAACGCCGGCGGGAAGATGCTCGCGAGCAGGACCGCGCGGGAGCCGAGCTCCAGCGAGCGCTGGACCTTGATGACCTTGTGGATGTACGCCGCGTCGCGCTCGCCGCGGGTGTCGATCACCTCTTGGCGGATGGCGTCGAGCTCACGGCCGAGCTGCTCGATGTCCTCGCGGGTCAGGTGGGCGATCGGGCCGGTGTAGGCCGGGGCATCAGGTGCGATGGTCATGGCTGTCTCACTTCTCGTCGTGTGGGGGATGCTCAGGAGGCGGGGTGGTCGATGACGCACTCGCCGGCGGCGGCGGAGATGCAGGTCTGGATCGGTACCCCTTCGGGGCCGGTCTCACCCGGGCGGGCAACGGTGAGCTCGCCGTTGCGGAGGTCGCGGACGGCGCCCTCCTTCATCGGGAGCACACAGCCGAAGCAGATGCCCATACGGCAGCCGCTCGGCATGAGGACGCCAGCCTCTTCGGCGGCGTCGAGGATCGGCTTGTCACCAGGTGCTTCGACGGTCCTGCCGGTGAAGGCGAGCGTGCCGCCCTCGCCGGTGACGACCGTGGCCAGCCGGAACTGCTCGGTCTGGAGCGGCAGGCCCTCGGCGTCGTACCAGGCCTGGAGGTTGTCGAGAAGCCCGGCCGGACCGCAGGCGTAGGCCTTCCGGTCCTTCAGGTCGGGCACGAGCTCGGTGAGGGTGTCGATGTCGAGACGGCCCTCGGAGCCGGTGTAGCGGGTGACGAGGCGGATCGCGCCGGCCTCGTGGAGGGACTCGAGGTTGCGGATGAAGATCGAGTCGGGACGGCTCGGGGCGACGTGGACGACGGTGACGTCGAGGCGCTGGTGCTCGACCACGCCCTCGTCGGTGACCGGGAAGAGGTTGCGCAGCATCCCGATGACCGGGGTCACGCCGGAGCCGGCGGTGACCATCAGGAACTTGTGGCCGCGCAGGTCGCTGGGCAGCACGAAGTCACCGGCGGCCTGCTCGAGGTGGACGATCTTGCCGGGGCGCAGGCGGCGCACCAGGTGGCTGGAGACCTTGCCGTCGGGGACGGCCTTGACGGTGATCGAGATGAGGCCGTCCTTGCGGGGGCCGTGGGTCAGCGAGTAGGCCCGCCAGTGGCGGACGCCGTTGACGTCGACGCCCACGCGGACGTACTGACCGGGTGTGTGGCCCGCCCAGTCGGCGCCGGGCTTGATCTCGATGGTCGCCGCGTCGGCGGTCTCCGGCGTGACCTTCACGATGCGTCCGCGCAGGTCAGCGCCTGGTCGCAGCGGGTTGAACATGTCGAGGTAGTCGGCCGGAGCCAGCGGCGTGGCGATCGTCTCGGCGACCTCCCACGCCTTGCGCGAGAACCGCTCCCGCCATGCGGGGCGCCTGGCCTCGCCCGGGGCGAACAGGGCGGGGGACGTGGACATCTCAACCATGTATTCCATGATGCTATTTGTGCGAGGTAAACTCCTGTGTCAGCGACGTGAATCTGATAGGCGGATTTATACGTGACGAACAAAAGTTCCCGAGAGATCCCCTCACTTTCCTCCTACGACGTCCACCTGACGCCCGAGATCGTCGCGGCGATCCGCGCGGTGCTCCCCCAGGTCGGCGAGGACGTCGTCTCCGCGATCATCGCGGAGGTGCCGCCGTACCAGGACGCGCTCTCCGGCCACATGGGCGAGACCATCCGGACGGCGGTGGGCGTGGCGCTGGGCGGCTTCCTGTCCCTCGCTTCCGGAAACGATCTGCCCGCCGACGTCGTGGCCGCGACCCCGCCGGCGCTCCAGGGCGCCTACGACCTGGGGCGCGGCGAGGCCAGGAGCGGACGCACGATGGAGGCTCTGCTCGCCGCCTACCGCATCGGCGCCCGGGTCGCCTGGCGCGAGCTCGCCAGGAAGGCCGTCGAGGGCGGCATGGCACCGGCGATGCTGGTGGAGTTCTCGGCACTGGTCTTCGCCTGGATCGACGAGATCTCGGAGGCCTCCGCGGCCGGGCACGCCGACGAGCGCGCCACCACCGGACGCGTACAACGACAGCTGCGGGAGCGGCTGGCCAGGAAGCTGCTCGCCGAGGCGACGCCGGAGGAGCTCGACGACGCGGCGGTGCGGGCCGAGTGGACCCCGCCGAGCACGCTGACCGCGGTGCTCGTCCCCAACTCCCAGGTCGGCACCATCCTCGCCAAGGTCAACCAGGGCACGCTCGAGCACGACGACCTGCAGGATCTCGACGACCACACCCTGCTGCTCGTCCCCGATGCCCACGGCCGTCGGCGGCGGGCGCTGATGAAGGCCCTGGAGGGCCGCCGGTCGGTCGTCGGCCCGGCCAAGCCCTGGCGCGAGGCCCGGATCTCCTACGAGCGCGCCCGGCGCGCCCACTTCGCCGGCCTCGGCTCCGACACCGAGCAGCACCTCGTCGAGCTCGTCCTCTCGGCCGATGCCGATGCCCGTGAGGACCTCCGCGCCCAGGTGCTGGCCCCCTTGGCCGACCTACGCCCCGCCACCGCCGAGAAGCTCACCGAGACCCTCCGCTCCTGGCTCCTGCACCAGGGCCGGCGCGACGAGGTCGCCGCCGAGCTCTTCATCCACCCCCAGACCGTCCGCTATCGGATCGGACAGCTGCGCGATGCGTACGGGGACCGGCTCGACGACCCCGCGACGATCCTGGCCCTCACGGTCGCGTTGGGTTAGTCGAGGTAGAGACAGAAGGGATGACCCTCGGGGTCGAGCATGACCCGGACGTCGTCCTGGGGCTGGAAGTCCGCGACCCTCGCGCCCAGGGCGACGGCGTCCTCGACCGCTGCGGAGAGGTCGGTGACGCCGATGTCCAGATGGACCATCTGCTGCTGAGCATCGGGCTCGCTCGGCCAGACCGGCCGGCGGTAGTGGCGGTCGAGCTCGAAGGCGAGGTTGCTGTGCGTGCCGTTGCCCGACGGGTCACGGATGAGGACCGTGACGCACGCCGGCTCGGAGCTGCTGATCTCCCAGCCGAACAGGTCCGCATAGAACCGGGCGAGTGCGGGCGGGTCGGTGCAGGCGAGGTTGACGCCGATCCATCCGGTGACACCGCGGATCCCCGCCATGTCACTCGGCGTCCCTCGGGTCCTCGCCGACGAGACCGTCGATGGACTCGCGGATGAGGTCGGCGTGACCGGTGTGGCGGGCGTACTCCTCGATCATGTCGGCGATGTAGCGACGGGCGTTGGCCTCGACGCCCCACTCGGCGTTGGTCGCGAGCGTGTCCATCCCGTCCTTGCCGAGGGCGTCGGTGACGGAACGGCGCGACCTGGCGACCGCACCCTCCCAGAGGGCCATCAGCCCGTCGGCCGTGTCCTCGGCCTCGGTCCGCCAGTCCCAGCCCTCCTCACCCGGTCCGTAGGCTGCCCAGACCTCCGGGTAGCCGCTCTCGGCGAGGACCGCGGTGAAGTAGTGGTCCTCGCAGAACGCGAGGTGCTTGAGGAGCCAGCCGAGCGTGATCCTCGAGGGCTCCAGCCGTTGGCGCAGCTGCTCGTCGGTCAGTCCCCCGCACTTCCAGGCGAACGTACGCCGGATGCGGTCGAGCGTGCTGAGCAGCGTCCCGGTCTCGTCCATGACCGGTGTCATCTCGACCGGCTGCGTGGTGTCGATGGTCGTCATGCGGGTGACGCTAGGCCTGATTCCGGACACAAACCTTCCGCTTACCCGAAGCCCGTCGGCATGTGAACCCCGCCACTGGGTACCGCCGAGACATGACTGACATATCTGACTATCGGTCCATGACCGCGACGGCGCTGCAAACGGCCGCGACGGTCGTGGGCGCCACCTTCCTGCTCGTCGGTGTACTCGGGTTCATCCCCGGCATCACCACCGACTATGACTCGATGACCTTCGCGGGCCACGAGTCCGAGGCCCAGCTGCTCGGCATCTTCCAGGTGTCGATCCTGCACAACATCGTCCATCTGCTGTTCGGGATCGCCGGCCTCGTGCTGGCCAGGACCTGGAACGGAGCCCGCGGCTTCCTGATCGGCGGCGGCGTGGTCTACCTGGTCCTGTGGATCTACGGCCTGGCCATCGACCACGAGAGCGCCGCGAACTTCGTGCCGATCAACGATGCCGACAACTGGCTCCACCTGATCCTCGGCGCCGGCATGATCGCGCTCGGCCTGGCCCTGGGGCGTACGCCGCACACCGGTGACCACATCGCACCCTGACCGCCCGGAGGACGTACCTGATGGAGCACAACAGTGTGTGGCTGGCCACGGCCGCGAGGCCGGGCCACGCCACCCTGGACACGAGTCGGAACGCCGATCTCGAGGTCGACGTCGCTGTGGTGGGTGGGGGCATCGTCGGACTGACGACGGCCCTGCTCGCCCAGCGACGCGGCATGCGCGTCGCCGTGCTGGAGGCGGCGACGGTCGGTGGCGGTACCACCGGATACACCACCGGAAAGGTCACCGCACAGCACGGGCTGATCTACGCCGAGCTGGTCAAACGGCACGGGGACGACAACGCCCGCCGGTACGCCGACGCGATGCGGGCGGGGGTCGAGCAGGTCGCCGATCTCGCCGCGGAGCTGGAGATCAGGTGTGACCTGACCCGAGCCCCGGCGGTGGCCTACACCCGGTCGCCGGAGCAACGCTCCCGGATCGAGGACGAGGCCGAGGCGGCGGCCGGGCTCGGCCTGCCGGCCCGGGTGACCGACCGTACCGACCTGCCCTTCGACATCGAGGCGGCGGTCGTCTTCGACGACCAGATCCACTTCCATCCCGGCAGGTACATGGCAGGCCTCGCCGACGCGTTCACGGCTGCCGGGGGACGGATCTTCGAGGGCACCCGGGTCACCGCCATCGACGAGCAGCGCGACCGGACCGTCGAGCTCACCACCTCCGCCGGGACCGTGGTGGCGAACCAGGTCGTCGTCGCCACGCTGCTTCCGCCCGGACTGCTCGGTGGATACTTCGCGCGGACCAGGCCCTCTCGCTCCTACGGGCTGGCCGTCCGCCTGCGTGGCCCGGCGCCGACCAGCATGGCGATCGGCGTCGACTCACCCACCCACTCGACACGGCCGTGGCTGGACCCCGGCCCCAACGGGCTGATCGTCGTCGGCAACGGCCACGAGACCGGCGCCGAGCCCGACACCGAGACGATGTACGCGGACCTCGAGGGCTGGACCCGGGCCACCTTCGACGTCGAGGCGATCGACTATCGATGGTCGGCCCAGGACTACACCACCCCGGACCGCGTGCCCTACGTCGGCTACTCCCCGACGAGCGAGCTGGTCATGGTGGCCACCGGTTTCCAGAAGTGGGGTCTGAGCAGCGGAACCGCGGCCGCGATGATGCTGGCCGATCTTCTCGCCGGCGACGACAACCCGTGGCTGCCCGCGTTCGACGCCACCCGCATCGGCGACGCCCGGGCCGTCGGCCGGCTCATCAAGGACAACCTGAAGGTCGGCCAGGAGCTCGTCGCGGGCCGTCGCCACGACCCCGAGGTCCGCTCCGTCTCCGACCTGCGGCCGGGCGAGGGCGGCCTCGTCGAGGTCGGCGGCCACACGGTCGGCGGCTACCGCGACCTCGAGGGCACCGTGCACACCGTGAGCCCGCGGTGCAGCCATCTGGGCTGCCCGCTGCACTGGAACACCGCCGAGGCCAGCTGGGACTGCACCTGTCACGGCTCCCGGTTCTCGCCCGACGGCGCCGTCCTCGACGGTCCCGCCGTCAGGCCGCTCGGACGACCGTCGACGACGGACCGGAGCGGGGTTGACCTCAACCCGACTTGAGCACCGACGCTGGAGCCATGAAGTTCACCGACACCCAGCTCCGCTACCTCCGCACCCAGCCCCTGGGAAGGCTCGCGACCCTGGCCCCCGACGGGGGTCTGCAGAACAACCCCGTGGGGTTCACGATCGACGAGGAGCACCGCATCGTCATCGGCGGCCACCAGATGGGCAGGTCGCGGAAGTTCAGGAACGCCCGCAAGCACGCCCAGGTGGCGTTCGTGGTCGATGACCTCGCCTCCACCAACCCGTGGCAGCCGCGGATGATCGAGATCCGCGGCACCGCCGAGGCGCTCACCGATGTGGACCCGCCGATGCCGGGGACCTCGCGCGAGGTCCTCCGGATCACCGCGGACTCGATCAGGGACTACGGGCTCGGCGACTGAGTCAGCGCTTGCGCCACAGCCGGGCGGGCAGCAGCGAGAGCGGGTTGATCGCGGCCCGGATGCGTTGCCACCTGGTGCGCGATCCGGAGACCGACGAGCGAAGCGTCCCGACCTGCTCCCAGAACGCAGCCACCTCGGCATCGTCCGGTCCGGCCTCGCCGAACATGGTGTTGTCGGTGAGCAGCGCCAGCCCCGGCGCACCGTCCATGCCCGGCGAGGTGGCCAGCACCGAGGCCTGCTCGCGCCGGGTCGCCCCGACGGGCACCCCGACCCCGAAGTCGCGGGCATGGTCGATGGTCTCTCGCCAGCCACCGGAGAGACGGGCGACCGGGGTGCCGCGTGTGCGCCGGCGATGCCGGCGCCAGATCTTGGCGCCGATGATCGCCCCGCACACGGCCGCGATGAGCAGCAGCGGGATACCGACGTAGGTGAAGACGGCGATCAGCCATCCCGGCAGCGTGAACCCGTCGGGACGCGAGTTGGCCTTCTGGTTCACCGACTCGTCCAGCGGGTCGCCGGAGGTCGCGGGCGGGCGCACCGGCGCCGGCGGCGGGACGACCTTGCCGGTGACGAGCTCCTCGGGCTGGGGGGCGTTCTGCTCGGGCGGCTTCTCGGTGTTCATGAACTCGGACCAGTCCAGGGTCGCCCAGGACCCGTCCGACATCCGCAGCTCGACCCAGGCGTGCATGTCCTTGCCCTGCACGACGCCGTCGGAGCCGACGACGGCGCCCAGCACCACCCGGGCGGGCACGCCGACCTGGTTGGCCAGGACGGCCATCAGCGCGGCGTACTGCTCGTCGTTGCCGGCGAGCTGGCCGCCCTTGGCGGTGAAGTCGGCGAGCCGGCGCAGCGAGTGGCCGGCCGGGTACTGCTGGTTGGGCGGCTCGCCGTCGGTGTAGGTGCCCTCCTCCTTGAGCTTCTCGGCCACCGCCAGCGCGTTGGTGATCGGGGAGTCGCCACCACCGGCGTACTCGGCCGCGAGCGCCTGGAACTGGGCCGCCTCGTCGCCGATCGGGGACCCGCCGGACCACACCTCGCTCTTCTTGGTCACGTTCTCGTCGGAGACCGAGGCGGTGAAGGAGTAGGAGTCGCCGGGCTTCAGCGCGGTCGGCAGGACGCCGGTCGAGGTGGCCAGGTTGTAGCGGAACGAGTCGGAGTCGGGGCCGTCGAAGGAGATGTGGGTGAGTGCGGTCGGCAGCGGCACCCAGACGCCGCCGAAGTCCTCGCCGATCGTGATCGTGCCGCGCACCTGCTTGCCGTCGGCGAGCGGGTTGCGCAGCGTCGAGCTGATCTTCTGGAAGGTGTCGTCGGGGCCCTCGGTCTCGCCGGAGTCGTTGGCCGCGCGCCAGACGGTGCCGTCGTACGAATCCATCGCGGCGACCCGGACGCGCGTCCCCTCGGGCAGACCCGAGACGGTGAACAGCTCCTTCTCGTAGAGCCGGCGGTCGTCCTCCGGGGTCTGGTAGCCCTTGGTGTAGACCCGGAAGCCAGCCAGGGGCGAGGGGTACTGCCCGACGTTGAAGGGCGGCTCGATCTCGCCGCGCAGCACCGTGCGCTCGGGCGCGAGGCCCGGCAGCAGCGGTCCGCCGAGGAAGGCCAGGCCGGCGGCGCCGAGGCACAGGGCGGCCCCGATCGCGGTGCGCGAGAGCCGACGGCCACCGCCGGCGGCGAGGGCACGGGCCCGCATGCCGCGGATGCAGAGCCAGGTGATCGCGATCGCCCCGAAGAGCGCACCGAGCAGGGCGGTCTTGGACGGGTCCTGCACGCCGAGCAGGATCACCCCGGCCATCAGCGCGAACGCGACGAGCACCGGCGGCAGCGCCGCCTTGACCCGCACCGCGAGCGCGAAGCCGACACAGCCGGCGACCAGGCCGAGGATGTAGGGGATGGTCAGCAGCGCCCCACCGTCGACCGGCGGGAGCGTGGTCAGCAGCCGCTTCCAGCCGTGCACGGAGTTGTCGGCGAGGGTGCCGATCGTGTCGGGGACCGGGAGGAAGGAGAGGTCGCCGATCCCGTGCAGCGCGACCGCGCCGCCGAGCACGAAGAAGGCGGCGAGAAGGCCCACGGCCAGCACGACGACCGGCTGGCCGCGGCCGACGAAGGCGATGAGGATGCCGAGCAGGAGCCCCGCGACACCGGCGATCAGGTAGGTCCAGCCGGCGTAGGTGTCGTCGAAGCCGAGGAAGGCGATGGTGCCGAGGAGGAACAGGAGCAGGGCATCGACCGCATGATGCTTGGTCATCCGGACAGCCCCTTCGACAGCACGATCGGCAGCTGGTCCAGGTCGGGCAGGGTGATCACCGGCAGGTCGGCGACGGCCTTGAACCCCGCGCGCTGGCTGGAGTCGACACGTACGGCGACCGTGGTGGCATCGACGGAGAACTGCCCGGCCGCACGCTGGAGCGTCACGAACTCCGGGTAGCGCCCGGTCACCAGCATCACCAGCGACGCGTCCGGCGCCTGCCGGGCGGCCTCGGCGGTGATCTCGATCAGGTTGCTCGGCTGCGGGGTCGCCCGCGAGCAGGCGTCGAGGGCCGTACGCCCTCCCCCGCTCGCCGCGGTGGCCCGCACCATCAGCACGTCGCCGGTCGCGAACGAGACGTCGAACTCGTCGAGGATCCCGCGACGCAGCAGCGAGCCCGCGATCGACATCGCGGTCTCGTACTCCTCCTCGCTGTCGTAGGACATCGGCGAGGAGTCGACGATGACGACGATGTGGGAGCGGCGGGTGTCCAGGAACTGGCGCACCAGGAGCTGGCCGTGGCGCGCCGAGGAGCGCCAGTGGATGTGGCGGAGGTCGTCGCCCGGGACGTACTCGCGCAGGGCGTGGAAGGCGAGGTCGCTCATCGAGGTGTTCTGCGCCGTGGAGCCCTCGAGGTCACGGACCAGGCCGACCCCGAAGGGCTCGAGGTGGGTGGTGCGTGGGTGGACGAAGACCTCGGTGCGGTCGGTCCACTCCTGCACCCGCCGGAAGAGTCCGAGCGGGTCGCCACGCACGGTCCGGACCGGGCCGACGTCGATCACGCCGCGACGCTGGGTCGGCACCACGAAGAGCTCGGTGTGCTCGGCGCCGGGGAGCAGCATCGGCAGGTCGTACGTCACCCCACCTGCCCCGATCGGGAACTCCAGGCTCGTGGAGACGAGCGGGCCGCGCGCCTCGTTGCGGGCCCGCAGCTCGCCGGTCAGTGCCTGGCCGACCGCGACGCGCGGCGGCTCGACCACGGTGGCCACCGCGAGCCGGGTGCGGCCGATCATGAAGAAGGCCGCGCCGATCACCAGGAACAGCGCCGCCATCGCGACCACGGCCGCCTCGATCCAGCCGAGTGCGGTCGCGGCGACCCAGGCCAGCGCGCCGAGCAGCAGCACGCCCCAGCCGATCGACGTCACCGTGCCGAACCACGGACGGACCCGGTCGGCGACGAACGAGTAGACCGAACCGGCCCCGGAGACTACCGGGGCTGATCGTTTCCGCAGGTCAGCAACGAGGTTGCGGACACTGAGCCTGCTCATCTCAGGCGACACGCTCGGTGGGAGCCGGGACCGAGGTGAGCAGGTCGCCGATGACGTCCTCGACCGTGACGCCGTTGAACATGGCCTCGGGGTCGAGGATCAGGCGGTGGCAGAGCACCGGCTCGGCGAGCGCCTTGACGTCGTCGGGCAGCACCTGCGAGCGGCCCTCGGCGAGTGCCCAGACCTTCGCGGTCCGCACCAGGGCGAGGCAGCCACGCATGGAGGCACCGAGGCGTACGTGCTTGTGGCGACGCGACTCGTCGATCAGCGCGGAGACGTAGGCGACGATCGCCGGGTCGATGTAGACCTGGTCGGCCATCTCGGCCATCTGGGTGACCGTCGGGGCGGTGATGATCGGGGTGACCAGGGTGGCGCGGTCGCGGACCGAGGAGTTCATCAGCAGCTCGACGGTGGCGTTCTGGTCGGGGTAGCCGACCGACGTCTTCATCAGAAAGCGGTCCAGCTGCGCCTCGGGCAGCCGGTACGTCCCGGCCTGCTCGATCGGGTTCTGGGTCGCGATCACCATGAACGGGCGGCCCACCTCGCGGGTGGCGCCGTCGACGGTGACCCGGCCCTCCTCCATGACCTCGAGCAGCGCGCTCTGGGTCTTCGGGGAGGCCCGGTTGATCTCGTCGGCCAGCACGATCGAGTGGAAGATCGGGCCCGGGTGGAACTCGAAGGCGCCCTTGCCCTGGTCGTAGACGGTCACACCGGTGACGTCGGACGGGAGGAGGTCGGGCGTGAACTGGATGCGCGCGTGCGAGCCCTGGACCGTGTTGGCCAGGGCGCGGGCGAGCTGGGTCTTCCCGGTCCCGGGGTAGTCCTCGAGGAGGAGATGGCCCTCGGAGAGGAGCGCGGTCAGCACCAGGCGGATCACGTTGCGCTTGCCCAGCACCGCCTTCTCGACGTTGTCGGCAAGCTTCTCGAAGGTCTCGTGGAACCAGCGCGCTTGCTCGTGCGTGACGGTCATTTCTTGTCTCCTACCACGTAACGTTCTTCGAAAGAGTGGGTCGCCCGTTGGTCGTGCAGGTCACCCGGAACGGGGTGTTGGCGCCGACCCAGCCGCGGCCGCTGCCAGAGCCCTTGCCGTTGCTCCCGATGGTGACGTTCCACCGCGAGGTGGTGGCGTTGGTGCTGCACTCCCAGGTCTTGCCCGGGAAGGCGAGGTCGGTGATGGTCGAGCCGACGTACCAGCACGTGCCGCCACAGGCCACGTCCGGCTCGGGGCAGGCGGCGCCGGAGCACTCGCCGGCCTTGTTCACCTCGAGGATCGGGTCCGGCGGCGGGTCGGTCCGCACCGTGACGGAGTCGGACTTGCTCGCTCGCGGCGAGTCGCTGATGGTCACGGTGTAGGTGTAGGACGTGTTCCACTCGGGTGCGGTGTCCGTACCGGACCGGCTGCCCGCTCCGGTGCCGGTGGTGAACTGCTCCACCTGGGTGCCGCCACGCTTGACCGTGACGGTCGCGGCCTTGCCGTTGGGGTCGTAGCTCACCCGCCAGTTGACCTTGTTGCCGTCGACGCTCGCCGAGATCGACGGCGTGCCCAGCGGACCGTAGGTGGTCACGTTCTTCGACGTCGCGGGGCCGCAGGAGTCGCCAGCGCCGGTGCCGCCGGAGGAGTCGTTGCAGGCCCGCAGCTGCACCTGCGTCGAGTTGCCGTTGGTGAACCCGGTGATCGTCTTGGTCTGCTGACCCGCGCCCTCGGACGGGTAGGTCCAGCTGCCGCAGGAGGAGCCGTTGCGCACGCACTCGACCCGGTTGGTCTTGCCGTGCGAGGCCCGCGGCGTGAAGACGATCTCGGCGGTGCCGTTGGCCCCGGTCGGGGTGGCGCTCGCGAAGGAGACCGCGTCGGGGGTCGCCGCCGCCTCGACCTTGCCGCCGGCGGAGTAGCTGGAGACGTGCGCCTCCGGTGAACCGCCGGAGGTGGTCTCGCGCGGCGAGGTCGCCTCCGCGTTGCGTGCCCTGACGGCGTAGGTGTAGATCGTGCCGTCGTTGGCGACGTCGTCGCGGCAGCTGGTCTCGGTCACCCAGGAGCAGACGATCTTCTCGCCGGTACCGCCGGTGCGGCGTACCTCGTAGGTGACCGGGGTGGGGCCGTTGGCCGCGACCGGGCTCCACGAGACCGTCACCGCCTTGCCGGAGTTGTTGGCCGTGTTGGCCCAGTCGAAGGTCGGGGTCGCCGGGGTGTCCGGCTTGCCGGCACCCATCCCCTCGACCGTCGCGGTCGGACCCTTGTTGGTCTTGACGCCCTTGTCGTTGAGCGGCACGACCGTGAACTGCACGGGGTCACCGTTGGAGCTGACCGCCGCGGGATAGGTGGTCTGACCTGCGGAGATGTCCTTGATGCCGCCGCCCGGCCAGCTGATCCGGTATTTCTGCACGTCGGAGCAGTCGCACGGGGCCGGCTTCTCCCAGCTCAGCTCGACCTTGTGGTCGCGCTGGCGGGTGACGCGGAGGTTCTGCACCGGACCGGTGTAGGCGTCGGGCTCACCCTCGGCCGAGTTGCTCCACTCACGGCTCGGGCCGACGGAGTTCACCGCGCGGACGCGGAAGTCGTAGACGACGCCGTTCTTCAGCCCGGTGATCCGGCACGAGGTCGACGGGCAGTCCTGGACGTGGTCGCCGTTGGCCTCCACCTCGTAGCGCTGGATCGGGTCGTCGCCGTTGTCCTTGGGGGCGTTCCACGACAGCGCGACCACGTTCGAGAGGAAGTCGGAGGTCGTACGCAGCCCCGTCGGCGCACCGGGGACGTCGATGACGTCCACCTCGATGACGCCGGTGGCCTTCACCCGCTTGGAGTCCTTGCCGGAGTCGCTGACCTCGATCGCGTAGCGATAGTGGCCGTGCCCCTCCTCGGGGGTGTTGAAGGTGATCTTCGAGCCGCTGGCCTTGCCCATGTCGGGCGAGTCTCCGTCGACCGGGTCGAGCTTGGTGACCACGATCTCCTGCGACTCCGACGGCACGGGCGTCTGCAGATAGCTGGCCATGTCGATCGCGACCGTCTTCCCGGCCTCGGTCTGCAGCGGCTTGATCGGCGAGAGCGACGGCGCGGGCAGCGCGATGACGGTGACCAGGAGCTGGCCGGTCGCGTCGGTGCCCTCGACCCCGATCTCCAGGGCACCCTGGGCGCCGGCGTCGGCGTGCTCGGCGGTGAGCCGCAGGCCGCCGTCCTCCGGCTTGACCTCGACCCCGTCGAGCCCGTCGCCGACCTCGGCGGTGAAGTCGAGGTCGTCGGCGTCACCCGGGTCAGCGGTCCAGACGTGGCAGATGGCGGCGATGTCGACCAGCGCACCGTTGCCGCTCTCCGGGACCTCGACGGGGGTGCTCGGACAGTTGATCTCCGGCTCCTCCTTGCCGATCTGGACCGGCAGGGAGATCACCGAGAGATGGGCGTCCGCGGAGGTGATCTTCTCGCGGTCGGCGACCTCGAAGGTCAGCGTCGCCGGGCCCTTGGTCTCGCCGGCGGTGACCTTCACGGTCGTCGCGGTGGTGTCACCGGTGTTGAGCATGCCCTCGGGCGCGGCCACGATCTTGTCGGTCGTGGTCAGCACGACCGGGTCGCCCTCGGGGTCCTCGACGTAGTCGGTGATGTCGACGTTCTTCGTCTCGCCCGGGTTCAGCTGGAGCTCGGAGCCCGGCTTCAGGTAGGGGGCGTCCTTGGGGCGTGCGGGGACGTAGATCGAGCCGACCGCCTGGGCGCCGTCGGGGTCGGTGACCCGGTAGGTCCACACCCGGGTGGTGTCACCGACCGGCAGGGTCACCTTGCCGTCGTCGATCTTCGGCTTCGCCTCGTCCTCGCCGACCGAGGGACCCTTGACCGCGTCGACGGTGAGGTCCTCGAGCGCGTCGTCGATGTCGGTCACCTTGGTCATCACGTCGACGGTCGTGGTCGCCGAGTCGCCCTCCGGGTGGGCGACCACGATCCCCGCCATCGGCGGGTTGTCGTAGCCCTCCTGGTAGCGGATCGCGAGCTCGCCGGTGTCCTCGTGGAGGCCGGTGGTGGCGCGGTAGGGGACGTGCTGGAACGGCTCCTCGGCGCCACCCTGGACCGTGACGATGCCGTCGGAGCGCTGCTTGACGCCGGTGCCCTCCGCCGCGTCGGTCGAGGCGAGGTGCAGCTCCGTCCCCGGCGTACGCAGGTCGTTGGCGAGCACGTCGTAGGTCAGCTTCTTGGCGGGGTCGAGCGTGACCAGGTCGTCGACGGCGACCGGACGCTGCGGCGCCCCTGGGGCGACCACGGCGACCCGCACCGTGCCGGTCGCGACGGCGCCGAACGGGTCGCTGACCTCGTAGGTGAACTCGTCGGTGCCGGCCGCGTTCGGGAAGGCCTGGTAGGTGATCGTGTTCGCGCCGTGGGCCAGGACCCGGCCGAAGGACGGCGCGCTGTTGATCCTGGTCACCGAGACCGAGTCGCCGTCGGGGTCGGTGCCGACCGTCGGCAGCCGCAGAGTGACCTCGTCACCCTGGACCACCCGCGACTCCAGCGCCTTCGGCGCGGGCGCGGAGTTGTCGGCCTTCTTCTTCGGCAGCGGCTTGATGTGGATGCGGATGTTGCCCGAGGAGTGCTCCGCGGAGGGGTCGCCGGTGTTCTGCACGACGTAGCGGACGTCGACGTCGACCGGCCCCTTCACGTCGTCGGGGGCGACGTAGCGCACCCGGTTGCCGTCGATGTAGGCCTCGCCGACCGTCGGCTGGCCCAGCACCTGCAGCTGGCCCTTGGTCTCGATGGTCTGGTCGACCACCAGGCCGACCGGGTCGCCCGAGGGCGTCGAGTCGTTGTCGAGGACCGGGATGGAGACGGAGTCGGCGGCCCTCACCGTGGCCTCGTCGTCGACCGCCTCCGGGGCGTTCGCGGCGCCACGCAGCGCCGGTCGCTGGCTCACCGTGACCGACCCCTCGGCCTCGGCCGCGCCGTTGCTGATCGTGTAGCGGATCGCCTGGGTGGACGGGTCGATGTCGGGCTTGGACGCCTGGATACGCAGCCAGCGGCCGTCGAGCACCGCGACCGTCAGGTCGCTGTCGCCGACCGGCTCGGCGTGGGTCACGGCGAGGAGCCGGCCCCGGGAGTCGTAGTCGTTGGCGAGGACGTCGAGCGTGCGGGTCGAGGTGCCGAGCACGGCGGTCGTGTCGGGTGTCGCGATCGGCTCGTCGGCCGCCTGAGCGGCAGGCTTGACGTCGACGCGGATCTTCGCCGAGGCGGGCTTCGCCGCCCCGAACCCGGCGTTGTAGCTGAGCTGGTAGGTGCCCGGCGAGCTGCCGCGGGCCCGCACCACACCGGTCTCCCGGTCGGTGCTCACCTCGAGGCCGCCCTTCGGCGGGACGTCACCGGCGAGGGTGAGCGTCGCGTCGAGGTTGGACGGGTCGGCACCGGGGATGTCGTTGTCGAGCGGGCGGATCGTCACCCAGGAGCCCTGCGTGCCCTCGGCGACGTCGTCCTTCGGCTCCGGGGAGGCGGTGGTGGCCCCGGCGACGATGTTGATGCGTACCTTGTCCTTCGACGGCTTGCCGCCTGTGCTGACCTGGTAGCCGAGGCTCTCGTTGCCGCTGGCGTCCGTGGCCGCGGTGTAGCGCAGCAGGCCGTCCGGGGTGACGCTCGCCTTGCCCTTGGACGCGGTCGGCGACTGCGCGGTGATCGGGTCGCCGTAGCGCTCGTCGCGCCAGTCGCCGACCACCGGGATCTCCACGGTGCCGCCGGCGGCGACGGTGTAGTCGGTCGGTGTGTAGTGCTCGCGCAGGGTCGGCTTGCCGGTGCCGCCGGAGCCCTCGATGGAGAGCTCGACGCTGGCGTCGTCCTGGCCGGCCTTGCCCTTGACCCCATCGTCGACGGTGTACTTGAAGCTGGTCTTCTTCCCCTCGGCCGACTCCGGGGTGGTGACCAGGATCGATTGCCGGTCGGGGGCGATCGTGGCCTCGACGCCCTTGACGGAGGCCTCGCCGACCGAGACCACGCTCAGGATCGAGTCCTTGGCCGAGGAGTCGTTGTCGAGGACGTGCAGGACCGTGGTGCGTCCGGCCCGGGCGCCGAGCTGGTCGTCCTTGGCCTTCGGGGCCTGGGCGGCCTTGGTCTGCTGCTGTTGCTTGTCCTTCTTCTGGTTCTGCTTCTGGGTCTGCGGCTGGAACGCCTCCCAGTTGGAGATCTTCTTGATGTCGGCGCCGTCGATCTCCCAGACATCGCCGTTGCGCAGGTCGTTGAGCACCAGCTGGCCGCGGTTGACCCGGAACTCCAGCTCGGCGGCCGGGCCGAGCGTCGGGATCTCACCGAGGACCGGCTCGCCTTCGCCGCACTGGGTCACCACCGAGCCGGTCGAGCCGTTGGCCCAGGCACCGAAGACGCAGTCGCGCAGCCGCACCGGGGCCGCGGGGTCGCCGGCCGACTCGGCGATACGGCGGATCTCGCCGTTGCGCAGGTTGACGGCCTTGAGACCCTCCCCGTCGCCGACGAGGACCTCCTTGGCCTTGACGGAGGGCTGCTGGAGCACCGCGCTCTCCGCGGTGTCGCCGAAGTCCGCCGCCACGTCGGAGCCCTTGGAGGCACCGAGCAGCCAGCCGACGCCGTCGAGGGTGATCACCTGGTCGCCGACGACGGTCGCCGAGGTCGGGGTCTCCGCGTACTCGGGAGCCTTCGGGAGCTTGGTCTCCTCGGGGTCCGCGAACCGGTCACCGTCGGGCGCGAACGCGGTCAGCGTGCGCTTGCCGGCGGAGACGGCGTACGCGGTCCCGTCGGTGCCGACGGTGAGGACCGTGTCCGCGCCGACCGTCTCGGTGGGCTTCGTGGAGGCGGAGAGGTCGGAGAGGTCGCCGACGCCGGTGGTCGGGTCGACCGAGGTCAGCCAGACCTTGCCGGTCTTCTGCTCGGCGACGCCGATGGTGTTGCCGCCCATCACCACGCGGCTGTCCTTCACGGTCACCGCGTCGTCGTCGAGACCCTCGGCGAGCTTGGTGTTGACCGGCGTGATCGTGCGGGCGTCGCGGTCGACGGAGGCCACCGCGATGCCGTTCTGCACGACGTCGAGACCGGCGCGCTCGGACCTGGACCCGGCCTCGTTGCCGGCCCAGACGACGCCGTCGAGCTGGGCGACGGGTCGGTTCTGCCGGCCCAGGGTGCCCCAGGACTGGTTGGTCACCCAGATGCCGCCGTCGTCGAGATCGGCCTTGTGCACGGGGTAACCCGTCGACTGGATCGCGTAGACGGTCAAACCGCCCGCGACCACGGCAAGAGCGGCCCAGGACGCGATGGAGGTCCGATGACGCCGCATCCAACCGGGCGCCATCCCGAAACGTGCCACCAAGACTCTCCCCAAGTCCTTCCGTGCAAATGGCCAGCCGACACATGGGCCGGGCTTACTCTAAGCGGGCGTCGGGATTGAAGCCACACGAATGAGCCAAACGTGGCACACGGCTCAGTGAACACGCTCACGGATACCGTACGTGATGTTCTAAAGTGTCCGCTTCCAGCGTCACTATTTCCCATCCTGACCGGGATGTCCGATAAAAGGAAACCGCATGACCGCATACCCAGCCCTGCGTGCCGCGGGGGCGACTGATGTCGGCCGGGTCCGCGAAGTGAACGAGGACTCGTTCGTCATGCTGCCCGCGGTGGCTGTCGTCGCCGACGGGATGGGCGGTCATGCCAGTGGCGACGTCGCCAGCGCGCTCGCGGTGGAGACGTTCCAGAGCCGCTTCGCGACCATCTGCCCGGTTCCCGAGGACATCGTCGACGCCGTGCACGCCGCCAACTCCGCGATCACCTCGGAGGCGGCACGCAACTCCGACAAGCAGGGCATGGGCACGACCCTGACCGGGGTCGCGCTGGTCGAGTCCGAGGGCGCGCCCCACTGGCTGGTCTTCAACGTCGGCGACTCTCGTGTCTACCGGCTCTCGCCCGCGGGCGTCACCCAGGTCACCATCGACCACTCGGAGGTCGCGGTCATGGTCGAGGCCGGGATGATCACCGCCGCCGAAGCTCGCGTCCACCCGCTGCGCAACGTCATCACCCGGTCGCTCGGCACCCGCCCGGGGCCCGAGCCGGACACCTGGCTGATGGCCGTCGCGCCCGACGACATGTTCCTGCTCTGCTCCGACGGCCTCACCGGCGAGCTCGAGGACCACGAGATCCACGAGATCGTGTCGCGGACCCTCGGAGTGGGCGGAAGCATCGACAACCTGGCTCAAAGGCTGGTGGACGCCGCGGTCGCTTCGGGTGGGCGCGACAATGTCACCGTGGTACTCGTGACACCCCCGCCCTCGCTCTTCGCCGCCCCTGCGGACACCGACGTGTCGACGTCGGCCTCCACCCGATCTGAAGCGGACGTCTCGGCGCATCATGAGTGACACCGCCACCTACTGTGCTGGGCACTGGCTGGCGTTGAGGGGCGACCGGTGCTGGGCGCTGGTCCAGCTCGGGCCGGGTGACCCCCGGGTCGCCGGCGTGCAGGCCGCACTGACCGACCCCCACCCGGTCGACGCGATCGCCGGACTGCTCTCCGCCGACGGGCCGCGAGCCCCAGGCTTCGCCCTGGTCGGGCGCGAGGGTCCGCGGGTGCGCTACGCCGTGCGCTCGCCAGCCAAGGTGACCGCCGTCGTCAACGAGGTGCCGGTCTTCATCGACGGCATCGACGTCGTCGGCAAGTGGGCCGACGGCCACTTCGCCGCCGTTCCGGAGCGAGCCGAGCTCGCCAACGGCGCCTGGGGCGGGATGGAGGAGGACCAGCCGCTGGTCGACACCGCCCACGCCCGCTCGCTCGACGTCGTCTTCGACCCCGACTACTACGTCCAGGTGCAGCAGCAGGTCGACTCGAGCATGGCGCCGCCGCTGGACCACACCATCCGGCGCTCGGACCTGGCTGCCGCTCCGCCGCCCGCGGCGCCCCCGTCGGCGATGCCGGGCGTCCCGTCGTTCCAGAGCCCTCCCCCGGCCCAGGTCCCGCCGCCGCCCGTGGCGCCCTCCCAGCCTGCGTCCGAGTCGAAGAAGGGCATCATCGACGGGCTTCCGTGGCGCAAGAAGGGTGCCAAGAAGCCCGACCCGAACGCGTGGGGTCCGCCGGACCGGCAGGCCTCACCGCCACCCGCGATGCCGCCCTCGAGGCCGCCTGTGGCGCCTCCGCCGCCGATGCCTGCGCCGGCGCCCGCTCCTGCGCCGATCCCGCCCGCCGACATGGCCACCCGGGTCCGCGACGTCGCGACGCCGACCCCGGTGCCGCCCGCGGGCGGACCGACGGTGTGGGCGGTCTACTGCCCGCAGGGCCACGCGTCACCGCCCTACTCCCCGACCTGCCGGATCTGCCGGATGACGCTCCCTCCGCACCAGCAGCCGGTCTCGGTCCCGCGCCCCGCGCTGGGCCAGCTCAAGCTGGGCGACGGCCGGGTCGTCGTCCTGGACCGGGGTGCGATCTTCGGGCGGTCGCCGCGCGCTGATGCCGGCGGCAACACGGGGGCTGGTGGCGTACCTCCGCATCTGGTGAAGGTGATGCTGCCCGACATCAGCCGGCTGCACACGGAGGTGCGGCTGGAGGAGTGGCAGGTCCTCGTACGCGACCTCGGCTCCGCCAACGGGTCCTACCTGACCCTGCCCGGCGGGCGTCCTCAGCAGATGCGGCCGATGGAGGAGTACGCGCTGGAGCCCGGCGCCGTGGTCAGCCTCGCCGGTTCGATCAACCTGACCTATGAGGTTCTCGGGTGACGCAGACACCACACCCCGAGCTCGGTCCTGAGCTCCCGGGGATGACCTGCCTGGGCCGGCTCGGCTCGGGCGGCTTCGCCGACGTCTATCTCTACGAGCGCCACCACCCGAAGGTCCGGGTCGCGGTGAAGCTGATGCGCTCGTCCGACCTCGCCGAGGCGCAGCGGGCGCAGTTCGCCGCGGAGGCGGCGGTCATGGCCGAGCTGGCGGAGCACCCCTTCATCGTGCCGGTGCACAGCGCCGGCGAGACGCCGGACGGCCGCCCCTACCTGGTGATGGGCTACTACCCCAACGCCGACCTCGGTGCCCGCGTACGCAACAACCCGATGAAGGTGCAGGACGCGCTGCGCTTCGGGATCCAGATGGCGTCGGCCGTCGAGACCGCCCACCGCGCCGGGATCATCCACCGCGACATCAAGCCGTCCAACATCCTGCTCTCCCGCTACGACGTTCCGGGCCTGGCCGACTTCGGTATCGCCGGGCGTCCGCGCGACGACGAGGGCGACATCGGGGTCTCGCTGCCGTGGTCGCCGCCCGAGGTGCTCACCTCGGCGTCCAACGGCTCGGTCGCCTCCGACGTCTACTCGCTGGCCGCGACCGTCTGGCACCTGCTCGTCGGGCGCTCGCCGTTCGCGGAGCGGGGCAACAACTCCGACCGCGCCGTCTTCTCCCGCATCCTGCACACCCCTCCCCCGGCCACTGGCCGGCCCGACGTACCTCCGTCGCTGGACCGGGTGCTGCAGCAGGCGATGGCGAAGGACCCGGCCTACCGGCCGCGGACCGCCCTCGACCTGGCCCGCCACTTCCAGCGGATCGAGCAGGAGCTCCGGCTGGGCCGCACCGAGGTGCAGGTCCTCGACCGCGACGCCGGCGGCACCGGGTCGATCCCGGTCGTCCCGATGGTGCCGGCCTCCCGCGGCGAGGGGCCGACGACAGGCTCCGGCCGAGCCCACCTCCCGTCCCCGCCTGCCGACCCGGAGCTGGAGAAGGCCACCGAGCTCAAGCCGCCCTCCCAGGTCATCGCGCAGGCACCGATCACCCAGCCCCCGGCGTCCCTGGCGTCGGCACCGGTGGCGGATCCGGGCTCGGCCTCCGCCGAACGCACCCGGTTCAGCTATCCACGTGCGGAGGAGGGGCCCTCCGTCCTCACCGGCGCACGTCCGACCGAGACCCGTAGCAAGACGCCCGCGATCATCGGTGTCGTCGTCCTCTTCCTCATCGCCGCCGTCATCGGCATCATGCTCTCCCGCGGCGGCGAGGACGAGAAGCCCGACGAGGTCCCGCCCCCGCCCGTCGAGACCGACCTTCCCGGTGTCACCGGCCCCGCCGCCCCCGGCAAGGTCAAGGGCACCCTCGAGGGCAACCGCGCCGTCTTCACCTGGTCCGGTGTCCCCGGGGCGACCGGCTACAAGTGGGTCGGCGACAACTCCACCAGCGGCAGCGTGAGCCGCCCCAAGGCGGTCGTACGCCTCGACGGGGCCACCAAGGTCTGCATCCAGGTCCGCTCCCTCGGCGAGAACGGCAACGTCTCCCAGGGCGCCGCCCAGGCGTGCGTCAGCAAATAGCCGACGCACCACTGAGCCGGCTTCAGAGCCCCTGCCAGTCCGGCTTCCCGGCGTAGACCTCGCGGTAGTAGTCGCGGCGTACGAGGCGGGAGGCGGCGGCCTCGTCCAGGAGGACGGAGACGTGGCCGTGGAGCTGGAGGACCGAGGCCGGGCAGGTCGCCGAGACCGGGCCCTCGACCGCGGCGGCGACCGCCTCGGCCTTGCCCTCACCGGTGGCCAGGAGCAGCAGGTGACCGGCTCGGGTGATGGTGCCGAGCCCCTGGGTGAGCACGTGGTGCGGCACCGCGTCGGGCGAGCCGAAGAAGCGCGCGTTGTCCTTCCGCGTCCGGGCCGTGAGCGTCTTGATCCGGGTCAGCGAGGCCAGCGACGAGCCGGGCTCGTTGAAGGCCAGGTGGCCGTCGGAGCCGATGCCGAGGATCTGCACCTCGATCCCGCCCGCCGCCACGATCGCCGCCTCGTAGCGCTCCCCCGCCGTCGGCAGCGTCTCCTCGGTCGGGTCGGGGCCGTGCACCCGGTCGGGCGGGATGCCGATCGCGTCGGTGAACTCCCGCCGGATGGTCGCCAGATAGGACTGCTCGTGGCCGTCGGGCAGGCCGACGTACTCGTCCAGGTTGAACGTCTGCACGCCCTCGTAGGACGGCCCCTTCCCTGACCGGGCACGCCGGATGAGCTCCTCGTACGTCGCCAGCGGCGTCGAGCCGGTGGCCAGGCCGAGCACTGCGGGAGTGCCGGCGGCCGCCCGGCGGCGTACGACGTCTTCGATGGTGTCCGCGGCGAGGGAGGCCACCTCGGCGGCGGAGTCGAGGACAACTACTTCCATGTCAGTCCTTCGTCGGGGTGATCGTCGGGGTGATCGTCGACGTGATCGCCGGGGTGATCGGGGTGATCAGAGCGGCGCCGATGGCGGCGACGGGGGCGGCCGAGACCACCCGCAGGCGCGAGGCGAGCTCGAGGGAGGCGAGGAACGGTGAGCTCTCGGCCTGCCGGGTGAGCGCGACCGCGACCGCCTCCCGCAGCGGCTCGCCGACGGACGCGACGCCTCCGCCGATGACGACGCGTTCGGGGTCGACGGCGAGGGCGAGGGCGCGTACGGCGGCGGCGACGCCGTTGGCGAACCGGTCCCGGACCTCGACGGCTGCCGGGTCACCCGCGGCCGCTGCCGCGAAGAGCGCCGCGGCGGGGTGCCCGGAGGCCGTCGGCCAGGCGGCCGCGAGCGCGGCACCCGAGGCGACCAGCTCGAGGCAGCCGCGCTGCCCGCACCCGCACACCGGGCCCTCCGGGTCGACCGGAAGGTGTCCGACCTCGCCGGCGGCCCCGTGGAAGCCGCGGCGGAGCGCGCCGCTGAGGTAGAGACCGGCGGCCAGGCCGGTGCCGAGCGAGAGGTAGACCAGGTCGTCGACGTCCTCGACGGCGTGCGCGCCGAGGGTGGCCGCATTGGTGTCGTTCTCGAGCGTGACGACCGCTCCCGTCCGCTCGCCGAGGAGCGCCGCGAGCGGGAAGGCGTCGCCGTCCAGACCCAGGTTGACCGCATGCTTCACGGTGCCCGCGCGGGTGTCGACGATGCCCGGGATGCCGACCCCGATCGAGCTGATCTCGCCGCCGTCGAGCGCTTCACGCAGGCTCGCGACCACCGAGGCCGCGCTCTTCACGACGCCCTCGGCGCCGAGCGTGGTGGCGGCGCGGTCCTCGGCCAGCACCGCCCCGTCCGGGCCGATCGCGATGCCGTGGATCTTGGTGCCTCCGATGTCGAGGCCGACCCGTGCGCCGTTCACCGGCGGTGTCCTGAGCCGGTCGTCGGGTTCCAGCCCGCTCGTCGAAGGACCTCGGTCACGGCCGCCACACCGGGCAGCGAGTAACCCTGCGGGCACAGTCGTGGCACCCCCGGATCGTCGTACGCCCCGGGCCACCCCCACTCCACCAGCACCGCCGCACCCCGGAGCTCGGCGACGGTCCGGCCGACCTCGGGACGCCGGTGGGCGTCACGTACCTGCACGATGAGGGGTGCGTCGGGGAGGTCCGGGAGCGGTTCGCCGGGCCGGACGATGACGTCCGGGGGCAGTCCCCACGGCACATCGCCGACGGCGATGTTGGCCTCGGTGTCGACCGTCACCACCCGGGCACCGGTCAGGTCCGGGAGCGCGGTGAGGTCGCTGGCCGCGGCGAGCGCCCGCCGGGCACCCTCGACCGAGCGTTCCTCGAACCGCGGATCGAGCGCGCCGTCGGGCCGCTGCTGCGCCGTGGCGAGATCGGTGAGCAGCCGGTCGATGCGCGCGACCGCGTCCTGGAGCCGCGCCAGCGGGAGGTCGCCGGACTCGACCGCGGCCACGATCGCGGCGGTCGTCTCGTGCACGAGCGAGGTGGGCTTCTCGGGGCCGAGGAGGAGCAGGTCGGCGCCGGCCTCGAGCGAGAGCACGGCCGCCGCTGGGATCCCGCGGGGCTCCGAGGCACCGGCCATGTCGAGGGCGTCGGAGACGATCAGTCCCTCGTAGCCGAGCTCGCGCAGCAGCCCCAGCACCGGCGCCGAGAGCGTGCCGGGAAGCTCCGGGTCCAGCGCCGGAACCATGATGTGGGAGGTCATCACCGAGGCCGCTCCGGCCTCGGCGGCCGCCAGGAACGGGACCAGCTCACGCTCACGCAGGGTCTCCATCGTGGCGTCGAGGACGGGAAGGTCGACGTGGCTGTCCTGCCCGGTGTCGCCGTGGCCGGGGAAGTGCTTGACGCACGCGGCGACCCCGGTCGACTCCAGGCCCTTCACCCACGCCGCCACGTGCTTGGCCGCGACGCCGGCGTCGCGGGAGAACGACCGGGTCGCGATCACCGGGTTGTCGGGGTTGGAGTTCACGTCGGCGACGGGAGCGAGATCGAGGTTGATGCCAGCCCTGGCCAGCCGCATCCCGATGTCGCGGCCGGTCTCCTCGGTCAGCGCCAGGTCGTCGGCCGCGCCGAGGGCCGCGGCGCCGAGCACCGAGGACCCGGTCAGCGCCTCCAGCCGGGTGACGTCGCCGCCTTCCTCGTCGATGGTGATCACCGGGGTCCAGCCACCCTCGGCGGAGGCGGACCGGATCTCGGCCGCGAGGCTGCGTACGGACTCCTCGCCGGCCGCGGTGTTGGTGCCGAACAGGCAGATCCCGCCCAGTCCGTCGCGGAGCAGCTCGGCGTAGTCGGCAGGCAGCGTCGGCCCGGCGAAGGCCGGCACCTGGACGCGCACCGCCAGCGTCTCGAGGGGGAGCTCAGGCATCACGACACCCCCAGCTCACCGGCGAGGACGAGCACGGCGGCGCCGACGATGACGACGTCCTCGCCGAGCGTCGAGGTACGGAACTCCAGCGGCTCGCCGCTGACCGGCATCGTCCGCTCGCGGATGATCCGGTCGGCGGTCTCGCGCAGCGTCCCGTCGAGAAGATCGGCCGGTCCGGAGAGGACCAGCTCGTGAAGGTTGAGCGTTCCGACCACAGGCGCCAATGCCTTTCCAAGGTGTTCTCCGGCTTCCACGAGCGCATCGTCGTGGGCCGTTTCCAGACGTTCCCGCAGGCGCGGCACCGCCAGGAAGGTCTCCAGGCAGCCGGTGCGGCCGCACGCGCACAGCGGGCCGTCGGGGTCGACGGTCACGTGCCCGACCTCACCGGCCGCGTCGACGAAGCCGTGGAGCAGCGCCCCCTCGAGCACGAGCCCCGCACCCACACCGGTGCCGACCCGGACGAGCATCAGGCCGCCGTCGCCGGACTGCCCGAAGGTGTACTCCCCCAGCACTGCCGTGTTGGCGTCGTTGGCGACGTACGTCGGCCGGCCGGTCTCGCGGCGCACCTGCTCGGCCAGGGCGACATCGGTCCAGCCGAGGTTGGGTGCGGCGATGACGGTGCCGTCGGCCGAGACGACACCGGGGCTGCCGATCCCGATGCCCAGGATGGGCCGGTCGGTGCTCGCGATCAGCTCGGTGACCAGCTCCTTCACCAGACGGACCGCGTCGCTTCCGGTGCGCCCCTCGCGACACCTGGTGGTGTGGCGGATGACGTCGCCGGTCAGGTTGAGCACGGCTCCGGCGACCTGGTCGTCGCCGGAGACGTCGACGGCCACGATGTGCGTGGAGTCGGCGGCGAGCCCGACCAGCATCGGCGGCTTCCCGACCCGGCTCTCGACCGGCGCCCCGAGCTCCTCGACCAGCCCGTCCTCGAGCAGGCTGCCGACCAGATCGGAGACCGTCGCGCGGGTCAGACCGGAGGCCCGAGCCAGGTCGGCACGGCTTGCGGGACCCACCGCGAACAGGTGCTGGAGCACCAGAGAACGGTGATGGCGCCGCGCATCCTCCTGCAGCAATTTTCCGATCGGCCGCAACGTACGTCGTCTCGCCTTGGACATGTTTGTTAGTCCATCGTACTTATTAATGATGCGTCAAGTCGACACGTCGAAATTGCCCAGCCCGCGGGCAGAAAACGGCACATCGTCGTCAGACGATGGCCGCGAGCTGCGCACGGGTCGGGATGTAGGGCTGGATCCGAAGAACCATGTGGGCCTCCTCGGGGGTGCGATTGCCCTTGCGGCCGTTGCACCTGCCGCATGCCGCCACGGTGTTCATCCACGTCCATCTCCCGCCGCGTGACTGTGGCAGCAGGTGGTCGATGGTGCGGGCATGGCCGCCACAATAGGCGCAACGATGCTGGTCGCGCTTGAGCACTCCCTCGCGGGAGTAGCCGGCCGGGCGGTACATCCAGTGCATGGCGATGTAGCGGACCAGCCGCACCGCCTTGGGCCATGGATGCGGCCCGATCATCTTGTCGCCCTGCTGCTCGTGAACCACCGCCACCTCACGGAACAGCATCCGCACGGCGTGCTTGAAAGAGACCCTCCCGAGCGGCTCGAAGGAGGCGTTATACAGGGTCACGGCGCCCATGGTCGTGGTCATACTCGGTTACCTCCCAGGAGAGTCGGATAGAGATCGCTTGCAGATCGGGTGGAAACGCTGGGCCGAAACAAAAAGGGCCGCCCCGACGAGACAGAGATGTCTCGCAGGAGCGGCCCGGAGTGATCCGGTGCAGCTATGCACCCAGGTCACTGTCGGCTCCCGCGGGCATGAGGGTCGCGCTCGTGCGCAGCGGTCAGCGACCAGGCCGCCGGGGCGGTGGTCGAGTGCTGCGTGCTCATGCGTGGGCCCTTCAAAGGTCAGGTGTGTTTTGCCCGGTGGTGACACCGGGTGATACCAGGATAGAGCGAACACCCTCCACCTACCAACGGTTTTCGCAGGTCAGGAGCGTGTCTTTCCGGTTAACTACGCCCGACGTACGCCGTTTGGGGCCGTTAGCGCGACCCGGCTCGCATCTCGGAGCCTCGGGATCAGCGCCTCGCCGACCCGGGCGACCTCGGTCCGGTAGGGCGTGTCCGAGAGGACGAAGTGGGTCACGCCGAGCTCCCGATAGCGAGCGAGCGCGGCGGCGACGTCGTCCGCGGAGCCGACGAGCCAGGTGGTGCCGGCGCCGCCACCGCCGTAGCGCCCCGGGGCGGTGTAGAGGCAGTCGTCGAGCACGTCACCGCGGTCGGCGAGGTCGAGGAGCCGGCTCTGCCCGACCGCCGACCGGCCCGCGCGCCGGAACTCGCGGTCACCGACGTTCTCGGCCATCCGGCGCACCTTCTCCTCGGCGTCGCGCCAGGCCTCCTCGCGGGTGTCGCGGATCAGCGTGGTGATCCTGAGCCCGAACTCGAGCGGCGCCAGGTCACGGCCCAGCGACTGCTCCAGCCCGCGCAGGCGCTCGACCCGCTCGGCGATGCCGTCCAGCGGCTCACCCCAGAAGAGCTGTACGTCCGCCTCGGTCGCGGCCACCGCCTCGGCCTCCGGGGAGGCGCCGCCGAAGTAGAGCCTCGGGTGCGGGCGGGCCATGGTGGCGTACGGGCGCGGGGTGATCGTCGAGCCCGCGACCTGGAAGTGGTCGCCCTCGAAGGCGACGTCCTCCTCGGTCCACAGCCGCCGCACCAACCGCATGAACTCCTTGGTCCGCGCGTAGCGGGCGGCACGGGAGTCCTCACGGTCGCCGTAGGCCGCGAGGTCGTCCTGCCCGGAGACGATGTTGACCCGCACCCGGCCGCGGCTGAGCTGGTCGAGGGTCGCGGCCGCGGTGGCGAAGTTGGCGGGTCGCCAGTAGCCCGGCCGGATCGCGATGAGCGGCTCGAAGGTCGTGGTCCGCGCGGCCAGGGCGGTCGCGACCGTGAAGGTGTCGGGCCTCCCCCAGCTGGTGCCGAGCAGGGCGCCGGCCCAGCCTGCTTCCTCGACCGCCTCGGCCAGACCGACCTGGTAGTCGAGGGTGCCGTAGCCCTCCTCCGCCGAGGCGGTGTCGCCGCGGTGGCCGGTCTCGACGAAGTTGGGGAGGTACCAGAGGAACTCGGGGGCGTGTGGGGCGGTCATTCCGGACTCCTTCATGAGATGTACTCATGAATGTTAATTGGCTTTGTCGACTATTGGCCCGATGTATCCATAGCTGGACAGAGGCTCAGCCAATGAGCCAACTCGGGGTATGGTCCCGATATGGGCCTGACCTCTGCCGAGCTGATCGATCTCGTCCTCGATGCCGGGACATGGACGTCCTGGGACACTCCGCCGACGTACGGCGATCTCCCCGAGGCGTACGCCGCCGACCTGGCTCGCGCGCGCGAGCGCGCGGGCACGGATGAGTCGGTGGTCACCGGCGAGGCCCGGATCGCCGGACGCCGGGTGGCCGTGGTGCTCTCCGAGTTCCGCTTCCTCGCCGGCTCGATCGGGCGCGCGTCGGCCGAGCGGCTGATCGCGGCCGTGGAGCGGGCCACCCGCGAGGGGCTGTCGCTGCTCGCCGGGCCGGCCTCGGGTGGCACCCGGATGCAGGAGGGCACGCCCGCGTTCGTGCAGATGGTGCGTATCGCCGAGGCGGTCACCCGCCACAAGGCAGCCGGTCTCCCCTACCTCGTCTACCTGCGCCACCCCACCACCGGCGGCGTGATGGCCTCCTGGGGATCGCTGGGCCACGTCACCGTCGCCGAGCCCGCCGCACTCCTCGGCTTCCTGGGGCCGAAGGTCTACGAGGTGCTCAACGGCCGCCCGTTCCCGGCCGGCGTCCAGGTCTCGGAGAACCTCTTCGCGCACGGCCTCGTCGACGGCGTCGTACCTCCCGACGAGCTCGCCGGGCTCGTCGACCGAGTGCTCACCATCCTCGACCTCCGGCCCGAGAAGTCAGCGGCGTCGGGCGAGACGTCGCTCGCGTCGGCCGAAAGGTCGCCGGGTGCCGCTTCGACCGACCGGAGTGACGCCTCGGCCGACGGGGGCGACTTCTCGGCGGTCGACACCTGGGACGCGATCATGCGGTCGCGGCGTACGGACCGACCGGGGGCACGGGCGCTGCTCCGGATCGCGGCTTCGGACGTCGTACCTCTCAACGGCACCGGGCAGGGCGAGCGCGATCCCGGTCTGATCATCGCGCTCGCGCGCTTCGGGTCGGCGCCGTGCCTGGTGCTGGCGCAGGACCGGCGCGAGCAGGCCCACCAGCCGCTCGGACCGGAGGGGCTGCGCGAGGCCCAGCGCGGGATGAAGCTCGCCGCCGGCCTCGGGCTCCCGGTCGTCACCGTCATCGACACCCCCGGCGCCGCTCTCTCCCCCGAGGCCGAGAACGGCGGCATCGCCGGCGAGATCGCGCGTACGTTGGGAGCGCTCGTCAACGTCGAGACCCCGACGCTCAGCCTGATGCTGGGCGAGGGCAACGGCGGCGGCGCGCTCGCCTTCCTCCCAGCCGATCGGGTGGTCGCGGCGCAGCACGCCTGGCTCTCCCCGCTCCCGCCCGAGGGCGCGAGCGCGATCGTGCACGGCGACTCCGACCACGCGGCCGAGATGGCCGAGGCTCAGCGGGTGCTGGCCGTCGACCTGCAGCAGATCGGGGTCGTCGACCGGATCGTCGCAGAGTCCCCCGACGCCGCCGACGAGCCGGAGACGTTCTGCCGCCGCGTCGGCGCCGTCCTGGAGGACGAGCTGCTCGCGCTGCTCGCCTCCGGCCCGGGCGAACCGACGGCCCGGGCAGCTCGCTACGCCGGCTGAGGCGCCGTAGGCGACTGAAAAACCCTGCGTCCACTGGAACGCAGGGTTTTCTCTTGCGCTCCGACTGAACACGTGTTTAGCATTGAACATGCGTTCAGCCCCTGCCGATCCGACCACCCGCGAGCGAATCCGCGACGCGGCGGTGCTGCGGTTCGCCCGTGACGGCTTCGGCGCCTCGGTCCGCTCGATCGCCACCGACGCCGGGGTCAGCCCCGCGCTGGTGATCCACCACTTCGGCTCCAAGGACGAGCTCCACGCCGAGTGCGACGAGGCGGTGCTGGCCGAGATCCGGGGGGCGAAGAACGAGACGATCGACGAGCTCGCCTCGGGCCAGAGCATCCTGCACCGGTTCGCCGCCGCGGACGAGTACGCACCGATGCTCGGCTACGTGCTGCGCTCGCTGCAGGACGGCGGGCCCGTCGGGCGCACCTTCATCGAGCAGATGATCGAGGACGCCGTCGGCTACACCAAGCACGGCATCGAGGCCGGCTTGGTCAAGCCCAGCCGGGACGAGGCGGCCCGTGCCCGCTACCTCGTCCTCTCCGCACTCGGCACGCTCATGCTGGAGATCACCCTCAACCCGCCCGAGGACCCGAGCGACATCAGCGGCCTGGTGCGCGGCTTCCTGGCCACCACCTACCTGCCGATGATCGAGCTCTACTCCGAGGGCTTCTTCACCACTCGCCGGATGCTCGACGAATACCTGCTCTACGTCCCGGACCCGCCGCAGGACGCCGCCACGGAGCCTGCGTCCGAATGACGCCCCGCCCCGTCGGCGTACGTCCTCCTACCCTCCCAACGCGGAAGCGAGTTTCCATGTCCGACAACATCCCCGCGGTCGAGATCGCGGGCCTGCACAAGTCCTTCGGCTCCTTCAAGGCCCTCGACGGCCTCGACCTGACCGTCCAGCACGGCCAGGTGGCCGGCGTCCTCGGCCCCAACGGCGCCGGCAAGTCCACCACCATCAAGATCCTGCTCGGCCTGCTCCGCGCCGACGCCGGCACCGCCCGCCTCTTCGGCGGCGACGTCTGGCGTGACGCGGTCGCGCTGCACAAGCGGATCTCGTACGTCCCCGGCGACGTCAACCTGTGGCCGAACCTCTCGGGCGGCGAGTGCATCGACTACCTCACCCGGCTCAAGCCGAGCGGCGACAAGGCCAAGCGCAAGGCACGGAAGGCCGAGCTGCTGGAGCGGTTCGACCTCGACCCGACCAAGAAGGCACGTACCTACTCCAAGGGCAACCGGCAGAAGGTCGCGCTGGTCGCCGCCTTCCTCGACGAGTCCGACCTCTACATCTTCGACGAGCCCACCTCGGGTCTCGACCCGCTGATGGAGGCCGTCTTCACCGAGTACGCCCGGGAGGCCAAGGCGGCGGGCTCTTCGGTCCTGCTCTCGAGCCACATCCTCAGCGAGGTCGAGAAGGTCTGCGACACCGTCACGATCATCCGTGCGGGGGTCGCCGTCGAGTCCGGCACGCTCGAGGAGCTGCGCCACCTGACCCGCTCCTCCGTCGTCGCCACCGTCGGCGGGGACGCTTCGACGCTGCGTACGATCTCGGGGGTCAACGACCTGGTCGTCACCCCCAACGGCGCCGGATCCCGGGTGGCCTTCGACGTCGACAACGCCTCGGTCGGCGACGTGCTCAAGACGCTCACCACGCTCGACGTCCACGGCCTGACCATCACGCCTCCCTCGCTGGAGGAGCTGTTCATGCGGCACTACGGTGACGTGATCTCCGAGACCGAGACCGAGGTCGCGAAATGAGCGCGGCAACTGCGGTCACAACCCCGAAGGCCGGGCTCCTGGACTCCTTCACCGGAACCGGGCACCTGATCGGCTTCATGCTCCGCCGCGACCGGGTCCGGATCGCGGTGTGGACCCTGGTCATCGCGATCCTCTACCTGGTCTCGCTGGCGCCCGGCGGCGAGTACGCGGTGCTGAACGACGACCCGGAGGCGCGAGCCGCACGCGCGCTGACCCTGAGCAGCCCCGCGATGATCGCGATGGGCGGTCCCGGCTACGGCCTCGACGACTACACGATGGGTGCAGCGGTCGCCAACGAGCTCATCCTCTGGATGGTCGTCGCGCTGGCCGTCATGACGATCCTGCAGGTCGTCCGCCACACCCGCTCCGAGGAGGAGTCGGGCCGCTCGGAGCTGATGCGCGCCGGCGTACTCGGTCGGCACGCGCCCTCCCTCGCGGTCATCGTCGAGGTCGCGCTGACCAACCTCATCGTCGCCGTCGCCGGCATGCTGGCCCTGGTCGCGATGGGGCTCGCCCCGGTCGACTCGGCCGTGATGTCCTTCGGGATCGCCCTGGCGGCGCTGGTCTACGGAGCCGTCGCGCTGGTGACCTCCCAGCTCTCGGAGAGCGGCGGCGGTGCGATGGGAATGGCCTTCGCCGTCGTCGGCGCCACCTATGTCGCACGCGTGGTCGGCGACATCCAGGAGCCCTTGGGCAGCCCGCTGTCCTGGCTCTCCCCCATCGCCTGGGTGCACCAGACCAGGGTGTTCGTCGACACCCGGATCTGGCCCCTGGGGATCGCCGCGGTCGTCGCGCTGGCCCTCCTCGCGGTCGCCGCCTTCCTCGGCTCCCACCGTGACTTCGGGGCCGGCATGGTGAAGGTACGCCGCGGGCGGGCCGACGCATCGCCGCTGCTCGACGGGCCGATCGCCCTGGCGTGGGTGCGGCAGCGTACCGGCCTGTTCTGGACCGCCGTCGGACTCGGACTGATGTGGTTCGCGACGGGCTCGATCCTGAGCGAGGTCCCCAACATGCTGAAGGCCGTCGGCGACAACCCGATCTACGCCGAGCTCGTCAAGGGCGGCGCGGAGGACATGATCAAGACCTTCGCCGCGTTCATCGGCGGCTACTCCGCCTTCGGCGCGGCCGCGTACGCGATCATCATGACCCTGCGGGTCAAGGCGGAGGAGGACGCCACCCGGGCGGCCCTGGTGCTGGCCAAGCCTCTCGGAAGGCTTCGCTGGCTGCTGTCGAACACCCTCGTCGCCGCACTCGGATCGCTGGTCGTGCTGGTCACCGGGATCTGGGCGATGGGTCTGGGTGCTGCTGCCACCGGCGTCGACGAGATCGGATTCGGGGACTTCACCGTGCTCGCCCTCACCTACGTCCCTGCGGTCCTGGTGATCGTCGCGTTGGCACTGGCCGTCTACGCCTGGGCGCCGCAAGCGGCCAGCGCGGTGTGCTGGGCGGTCTTCGGCTGGATGTTCCTGGTGCTCATCCTGGCCGACGTGCTCGACCTCCCCGACGGGGTCCGCGGCCTGTCCCCGTTCTGGTGGATCAAGAACACCATGATCGAGTCGCAGCCCCTCAGCCACACCCTCGGCCTCAGCGCCGTGGCGCTCGCTCTGCTCCTGATGGCGATGGTCGGCTTCCGCCGCCGCGACATCCACGGCTGAGGACCTGCCGAGAAGTCACGTACGCCGGTCGGGTGGGCACCGAGGTGCCCACTCGACCGGCGTTGCTGACGTCTCGGCGGTCAGGAACCGGTGACCTTGAAGGTCGCGCCCGGCAGCTCCTGCTCTGGATGCATCGAGCTCGGATACTTGTCGACCCACTCCTGGTAGAGGTGCGGACCGTAATAGTCCTCACCGACCAAGATGCGATCTTCCGCACTGACCTGCAGGTCATAGACGCCGCTCGGGGTTCCCTTCGGGACCGTCAGGCTCACCGTCCACTCACCGGAGTAGATGCTCCCAGCCGTACGCGACGCGACAGACCCACAGATCGCGTCGTCGTCCATCGTGCGGGCGATGCACATGCTCAGGGTTCTCAACCCGTTCATCTCGGTTACGCCGATCCGGTCCGTCACCGACAACACCGCCTTGATGGTCTTCGCGCCGGTGCGCACGTCGAGGGACGTCGCGCTCAGGCTCTTGAGCTTCACCACCGGCGGCGCGGTGTCCGGGTTGGTGCTGGTCACCTGCATCGATGCGGCCTTGGAGTCCGACATGCGATCCGCCGTATCGATCGCGGAGGCTTCCAACGTCAGTCTCCCCCCGGGCGTCCACCTGGGCACGGTGACGTATCCCTGCCACCAGCCGTCGCGCACGCCGCCCGAGACCATGGGAATGAAGTGAGTGTAGAGCTGGGTCGGGTTGTCGTCGGCGAGTCCGGAGACCCATCCCTGGACCCGGGCGACGCGAAGGTCGTCCTTCACGTGGATCCGCACCCGGACCTTCGTGTCGCCGGAGTCGGAGTTGACCGTCGTCGGGGACAGGGAAGCCTCGACGATCACCGGCGCGCTGGCGTCGCGGAAGCATCCGTAGAGGTAGTCGTAGATGTCGTAGTAGCAGGTGTTGGTGCCGGCGTTGCCGTGGACGTCGTCCAACCCGGACCCACCGGACAGCTTGTCGTTGCCGTCGCCACCGTTGAGGGTGTCGTCGCCGCTCTCGCCCCAGAGCCGGTCGTGGCCCGGGCCACCGTTGACGGTGTCCAGATGGTTGTTCCCGTGGAGCTGGTCGTCGCCGTAGCTTCCGGCGATCCGGTCGTTGCCATCGCCGCCGGAGATCGAGTCGTTGCCGTCGCCTCCGTTGACGGAGTCAGACCCTGCGCCTCCCGAGATGGCGTCTCCGCTCGTCCCGCCGTTGATGCTGTCGCCGGCAGCACCCCCGTAGATGCGATCGGCGCCTGCTCCGCCGGAGATCACGTCGAAGTGGTCGCCGCCGGAGATGACGTCATTGCCGTCCTCGCCCCAGATGTTGTCCTGCCCGGTGCCTCCGTTGAGGCTGTCCGCGCCGCCACCACCGTGGATCCAGTCCTCGCCGCTCCCGGCGAGCACCCGGTCGGCGCCGTAGCTGGCATAGATGTGATCGCCGCCCGAACCGGCATCGACCAGGTCGTCGCCGCCCTTGGCGTAGATGATGTCGCCGCCACCGCGACCGCAGATGACGTCCCGGCGCGATGTGCCCTTCAGGACATCACCGCCGGACGTACCGACGATCGTGCAGCGTACGCCGGTGGATGTTGTCGCCGCGCTCGCGGGGGTCGCCACGAGAACGGTCGCCGAGGCGGCCATCGCGACGATCCCGGCAAGCAGCGTGCGCCCCGTCAGGAGCACCATTCCTGCCTCCAGAAGATCCTCAGGCCCGCGTCAGCGCGGGCCTGAGGATCGTGCCAGATCCCATACCCCTCGAGGTAGCGAATTGGCGTTCTGTGGAGCGATTGTCGAACGGGTCAGAACAACAGGGCCGTGCTCGGGTCGCCGACGATCCTCGCCACGTCGGCGAGGAAGCGGGAGCCGGCCTCGCCGTCGATGTGGCGGTGGTCGAAGCTGAGCGCGAGGGTGCAGACGTCGCGCGGCTCGATGCGCTCGTCGTCACCCGTGCCGACGACCCAGGGCTGACGCTTGACCGCGCCGACGGAGAGGATCGCGGACTCGCCCGGGTTGATGATCGGGGCGCCACCGTCGATGCCGAACGGGCCGATGTTGGTGATCGTGAACGTCCCGCCGGTCTGGTCGGCCGGCGGGGTCTTCCCGGTGCGGGCGACGTCGGTGAGCTCGTTGATCGCTGCACCCAGCTCGACCAGGGACATCCGGTCGGCGCCCTTCACGTTCGGCACCTGGAGGCCTCGTGGGGTGGCCGCGGCGATGCCGAGGTTGACGTACTCCTTGAAGACGATCTCCTGCGCGGCCTCGTCCCACCAGGAGTTGATGATGGGCGTACGTCGCATCGCCAGGAGCGTCGCCTTGGCCACGATCAGCAGCGGGCTGACCCGAACTTCGGCGAAGTCGCGGTTGGTCTTGAGGCCGGCGACCAGCTCGGAGGTACGGGTCACGTCGATCGTCGTCCAGATGGTCACGTGCGGCAGCGTGAACGCCGAGTCGACCATCGCCTGGCCCATCTGCTTGCGCAGGCCTTTGATCGGCTCACGACGCTCACCGCCGACCGGTGCGGCCGGCTCACGCGACGATGCTGGAGCGTTCGTCAGCGCCTCCAGGTCGGCCGTGGTGATCACGCCGTCGTCGCGCTCCGGCGTCACGGTCGCCAGGTCCACGCCCAGGTCCCGTGCCAGCTTCCGGGCGGTCGGCTTGGCGAGCACACCCGTGCCCGCGGCGGCGGCCGGTGCGGAGACGGTGCGGTTGCGGCGTACGACCGCGTCTTCCTTGGAGCCGTAGCCGACCAGCGTGAGCGGCTTCTCGGCCTCAGGCTCTGGCGCTGACGTCTCAGGCGCCGGAGCTGACGCCTCGGCCGGCGGAGCCGACGCCTCGGCCGGCGGGGGCGACGCCTCGGCCGGCGGGGGCGACGCCTCGACGGAGTCGCCGATGCGGATGATCGGGGTGCCGACCTGGACCTCGGTGCCGACCTCGACGAGGAGCTCCTGGACCACCCCGGCATAGGGCGACGGCAGCTCGACGACCGACTTGGCGGTCTCGATGTCGCAGACGGGGTCGTTGACCTTGATGACGTCGCCGACGGCGACGTGCCACTCGACGATCTCGGCCTCGGTGAGACCCTCACCGACATCGGGCAGCTTGAACTCGGAGGTCACCACGCGAGACTCCTGTCGACGGCGTCGAGGACCCGGTCGAGGTCGGGGAGGAAGTACTCCTCCGCCCGCGCCGGCGGGTAGGGCGTGTCGAACCCACCCACGCGGAGCACCGGCGCCTCCAGGGAGTGGAAGCACTGCTCGGTGATCCGGGCGGCGAGCTCGGCGCCGAGGCCGAGGTTGACGTGGGCCTCGTGGACGACGACCGCACGCCCCGTACGCCGCACCGACTCGTAGACCGGAGCCATGTCGAGCGGCGAGAGCGTACGCAGGTCGATCACCTCGACCGACTTGCCCTCCCCCGCGGCCGCCTCGGCGGCGGTGAGCGCGGTCTTGACGGTGGGACCGTAGGCCAGCACGGTCACGTCGGAGCCCGACCGCGCCACCCGCGAGGCGAACAGGGGACCGGGCGTGGCGTCGACGTCGACCTCGGCCTTGGTCGAGTGGTAGAGCCGCTTCGGCTCCAAGAAGATGACCGGGTCGGGATGCGAGATCGCCTGCTGGATCATCCAGTAGGCGTCGACCGGGTCGGCGCAGGCCACGACCTTGAGTCCGGGCGTGTGCGCGAACTGAGCCTCCGGCGACTCGCTGTGGTGCTCCACGGCGCCGATACCGCCGCCGAACGGGATCCGGATGACCATCGGCATCGCGACCCGCCCGCCGCTCCGGTAGTGGAGCTTGGCCACCTGCGACACGATCTGGTCGTAGGCCGGGTAGACGAACCCGTCGAACTGGATCTCCACCACCGGCCGGTAGCCCCGCAGCGCGAGCCCGACCGCCGTGCCGACGATCCCCGACTCGGCCAGCGGGGTGTCGACGACGCGCGCCTCACCGAAGTCCTTCTGCAGCCCGTCGGTGATCCGGAAGACACCGCCGAGCCGACCGATGTCCTCACCCATCAGGACGACCTTGTCGTCGTCCTCCATCGCCCGGCGCAACCCCGCGTTGAGCGCCTTCGCCAGCGTCATCTTCGTCCCAGTCATCGCGAAGCCCCCTCGAGGTCGAAGGAGGAAAGGTACGCCGCGTAGCCGTCACGCTGCTCGCGCAGCTCGTCGGGCAGCTCGGTGTAGACGTTGTCGAAGAGGCGTACGGGATCGGGCTCGGGCAGGGCGTGGATGCCGGCGCGCAGCCGCTCGCCGAGCTCCTCGGCCTCGGCCTCCACCTTGGCGAAGAAGGAGCTCGAGGCACCGCCGCCGCGGCGGAGGTAGGCCTCCACCCGGGCGATCGGGTCCTTGAGCTTCCACGCCTCGACCTCGTCGGAGAGCCGGTAGCGGGTCGGGTCGTCGGTGGTGGTGTGGGCGCCCATCCGGTAGGTGTAGGCCTCGATCATCGTCGGCCCGCCACCCTCCCGGGCCCGCTTGAGCGCCGACTTCATCACCTCGTACGTCGCCAGCACGTCGTTGCCGTCGACCCGGATGCCCGGGAAGCCGAAGCCCTGGGCGCGCTTGTAGAGCGGCACCTTGACCATCTGCTCGACCGGTTCGGAGATGGCCCACTGGTTGTTCTGGCAGAAGAAGACGACCGGGGCGTTGTAGGAGGCGGCGAAGACCATCGCCTCGTTGACGTCGCCCTGGGAGGAGGCGCCGTCGCCGAAGTGGGCCACGACGGCCGTGTCGCGGGTCGGGTCGCCGGTGCCGACGAGGCCGTCCATCTGCACGCCCATCGCATAGCCGGTCGCGTGCAGCGTCTGGGCGCCGATCACGATCGTGTAGAGCCCGAAGTTGTGCTCGTCGGGGTCCCAGCCACCCTGGTCGGTGCCCCGGAAGAGCCCGAGCAGCTGCATCGGGTCGACGTCGCGGCACCAGGCCACGCCGTGCTCGCGGTAGGTCGGGAAGACGAAGTCCTGGGGCGCGAGCGCGCGGGCTGCGCCGATCTGCGCCGCCTCCTGGCCCAGCAGCTGTGCCCACAGGCCCAGCTCGCCGTGGCGCTGCAGCGCGGTGGCCTCGACGTCGAGGCGACGGGTCAGCACCATGTCGCGGTAGAAGCCGCGTACGGCCTCGTCCTCAGGTCGGTCGGGTGAGAACTCGAAGTCCGGGTGCGAGACCCGCTCTCCCTCGGGGTTCAGCAGCTGCACCATGTCGGTGTGGCTGGGACTGGGATCCAGAAATTCAGTCATCACGCTTCCTTCACACGGGGTGGGGTTGCCACCGCTGGCTACGCCGATCACGGGCTTGTGATCCGTGGCACATCGGCATAGGCAAACGGTACCCGCCCCAGGGAGAGAAGAGGCCGGAGCGAGATGAACATAGACAACTAAGCAAGCGCTTAGTAAGTTCTACGAGAAGCGATGTCGCCCCGGCCCAGGAGATGAGGAACCGATGACTCGATTTGCCCGAGTGGAGTCGCTCAAGAGCGACCTTGGAGTGGCTGACCTGGTGGACCTTCCGGCGCCGCAGCTCGCCGAGGGTGAGGTGCTGGCGCGGATCGAACGCATCGCTCTCACCACGAACAACATGACCTACGCGGTCTACGGCGACACCCTGGGCTACTGGAATCTCTTCCCCGCGGAGCAGGACGGATACGGCTGCATGCCGGCATGGGGGTTCGCGGAGATCATCGAGTCGAGAGCTGCCGACGTTCCCGTGGGGACGCGGGTCTTCGGCTACTTCCCCATCGCGACCCACCTGACGATGCGACCCACGAAGGTCACCGCCCGAAGCTTCGTCGACGGTGCCGCCCACCGCACCGGCACGCCCGACGTCTACAACCTCTACGAGCTCCAGCCTCGGGACACCGATCCCCGGCAGGACAGCCTCACGGCCATCTACCGCCCTCTGTTCATCACCTCCTACACCGCCGCGGACTACCTCCGCGACCGCGGCTTCTTCGACGCCGAGCAGTTCGTGATCTCGAGCGCCTCGAGCAAGACGGCGTACGGCGCCGCCTACTGCCTCGCCGACTCACCGGCACAGAGGATCGCGCTCACCTCGGCCCGCAACATCGAGTTCGTGGAGGGCCTCGGCCACTACACCGCGACACATGAGTACGCCGACCTGAAAGCCATCGACAGCACCAGACGGACCGTCTACGTCGACCTGTCGGGCGACGGTGACCTGCGCCGCCGGGTTCACGAGCACTTCGGTGACCGGCTCGCCTTCGACTGCCTCATCGGGTCGACCCGAGCCGACGGCTTTCCCGAGGACGACGACAGCCTCGTGGGACCGGCTCCGGTCTTCTTCTTCGCAGCCCTCCAGCTCGACGCCTACAAGGCCGAAGGCCAGTCGCGCGCGTTCATGCAGCGCTATCGACGCGACGAGCGGGACTTCCTCGAGCAGGTGGGAGGTACGGAGCAGCCATCGATCAAGCTGCTCGAGCACGCCGGCCTCGCGGACGCCCCGACGGTGATCGCCGGCTTCCACGACGGATCGACGGACCCCGCCGTGGGCCACATCTTCATCCCCGACGCGGACTGACCGCACGACCACGCCACTCGGCGACCGCTGCCGAGGGTCGGAATTTCTGTGGTCGCAACCGTGGGGCGTCGCTAGAGTCGCGCCTCCCACACCACCGGAGGCGCACCATGTCCGATCCGTACGGCTACAACCAGCCCATCGAACGGCCCAAGACGCTGACGTACGCGGTCTACGGGATGGGGCTCGGTGGCCTGCTGACCATCGTCTCGACGGCGTTCCTCTTCACCATGGACACCGCCGAGATGAAGTCGCTGATGGTTACGGAGATGGAGAAGCAGCCGACGTACGACCCCTCGGTCTTCGACGCGCGGGAGATGGTCGACGTGATCGTCCCCATCATCCAGATCGGCGGCGCGGTCTTCGGGGTGATCACGCTCGGGGTGTGGATCTGGATGGCGGTCATGAACGGAAGGGGCCGCAACTGGGCCCGGATCACCGCCACCGTCCTCGGCGCGCTCTCGCTGGCCACCAGCTTGTCGAGCGTGGGCAACCTCGCCGGCAACGCCGCGCTCGGCGGCGCGACCATGCCGATGTCGGCCGGCAACGTCGTGCTCGCCGTCCTCGACCCGCTGCTGGTGATCGCGATCCTGGTGCTGCTGTGGCTGCGGCCGTCCTCGGCGTACTTCAGCGCGGTCGGCGCCGCGAGGCAGCGCCAACGACAGGGGCAGCACCCCGGCTACTACACCGGCTGACGGGAATCCTTCGTTCAGCCGAGCGACTCGCGCCCGTGCGGCTCGTCCCAGCCGGAGAGATCGGGGCCGGCGGGGACGATCTGTGTCGGGTTCAGGTCGGTGTGGACGACGTAGTAGTGCTGCTTGATCTGGTCGAAGTCGAGCGTCTCGCCGATCCCAGGGGTCTGGTAGAGGTCGCGCGCGTAGGCCCACAACGCGGGGAACTCGACCAGCTTCTGCCGGTTGCACTTGAAGTGACCGTGGTAGACCGCGTCGAAGCGGGCCAGCGTCGTGAACAGCCGGATGTCGGACTCGGTGAGCTGGTCGCCGACCAGGTAGCGCTGCCCGGAGAGCCGCTCCTCGAGCCAGTCGAGAGCCGTGAAGAGCCGCTCGTACGCAGCGTCGTACGCCTCCTGGGAGCCGGCGAAGCCACACCGGTAGACCCCGTTGTTGACCTCGGTGAAGACCCGCTGGTCGACCTCGTCCATCTCCTCGCGCAGCGCGCGCGGCCACAGGTCGGGCGCGTCGTCGGCGAAGAAGTCGGTCCACTCGTGGAAGAAGTCGTGGGTGATCCACGGGAAGTCGTTGGTGACGACCTTGCCGGAGGCCTCCTCGACGATCGCCGGCACCGTGATGCCGCGCGGATAGTCGGGGTAGCGCTTGAAGTAGGCCTCCTGCAGCCGCTCGATACCGAGCACGGGGTCGACACCGCCGGGGTCGAGGTCGAAGGTCCACGACCGGGCGTCGTGCGTCGGGCCGGCGAGACCGAGGGAGATGACGTCCTGGAGCCCGAGCAGGTTGCGCACGATGATCGCCCGGTTGGCCCACGGGCACGCCGCGGCCGCGACCAGCCGGTAGCGCCCCGGCTCGACCGGCCACAACGGCACGTCGCTCGGCCCGAACTCCGGTGTCCGTGCATCCCGCGTGATCCGGTCCGGGATGTAGTTCATGTCCCGGTTGAACTCGGTGCCCGGTTGTACGTACGTCGCCTTCTCCTGCATGTGGTCACCCTACGTTGTGGTTGAAAAGTGAACGGCTCAAAGGAACCTCCAGGCAAGGCCGGCGGCCTCCAGGATCGCCCAGAAGCGCAGCGCACGCGAGACGAGCACCGTGAGCGTGAAGAGTGGCAGGTTGAACCGCAGCGCGCCGAAGAGCACCGCCATCACGGCGAGCGGCGGAAAGCCGGAGAGACCCGACGCGGCCAGGAGTGCGGTGGCCAGAGCCGGGCGACCCGACGTCCGGGCATACCAACGGTCGTAGGACTCCTGCCACTTGGGCGACTCGAGCTTCTTCCTGATCCAGGGGATCCTGGTGGACCCACGACCGGCGTAGTACCAGATCACCTTGCCGCCGGTCTGGCCGAGCCCGGCGACGAGCCCGAGCAGCGCCGGCCACCAGTCGGATTTCTGGGCGACGACGGAGAGGTACGCCTCGGCGTTCATCACCGGGATGAGCGCCGAGCCGAGACAGAAGAGGAGCGTGCCGATCAGAAGTCTCATCGAGGCACAGGCAGGCCGATCCTGAGAAGCCGTCCCAGCGAGACGCACTTCATGACCAGCAGTGCCGTGGCGATCGCCAGCCCCACCCACATCCAGCCGGTGACGAGCAGCAGGATCGCGAACAGCCCCGAGTTGACCGCCTTGCCCGGATGGGACCAGTTCCACCGCCACAGCGTCCGGTCGATGACGTAGAAGTAGTTCGGGCTCTTGATCGGCCAGGCCAGGTAGGAGATCGACAGGAAGCAGTCGATCACCATGAACTCCGCCAGGTAGACGAAGATCGCCGGCGACAGGTCCGGCTGCAGGAACGCCAGCCCGACGTAGAACGCCGCCGCGCAGAGACGGTCGGAGAAGATGTCGAGAACCCCACCGATCCGGGTCTCCTCGTCGCGCCACCGGGCGACCGCCCCGTCGAGGCTGTCCCCGACCCAGTAGACGACCAGTGCGATGACGAGGAGCTTCAGGCTCCCCTGGTAGGCCGCGCTCGCCGCCAGCACCACCGCCGCGGCGGTGCGTACGAAGGTGATCACCGTCGCAGACGTCCACAGCCGTTCCGACTCGGGGCGGGCACGCTCCTTGGCGCCTGGCACGACGGCGGTTTGGGTCATGGTTCGGAGCATAGAGTGCCGATGGACGCCGCCCCGGCGGAATCGCCCCGCAGGTCAGCCCGCGTCGCGTACCAGGGAGGCGACGAAGTCGAGCTTGTCCAGGACCGCGGGCGGGATGACGAAGGGGTAGAGGTCGTCGTGGCCCATGGACCGGTTGATCACGTTCAGGGCGGCCGAGAGCGGCACCCAGATGTCGGTGACGACCTGCCGGAACGGCATGTCGGCGGGCACCGGGTCGGCGAGGCCGTACGCCGCCGCGGACCCGAGCGTGTCACGGATGTGCAGGTAGTGGGCCCAGGTCTCGGCGAAGTCCTCGAAGGGGTGCATGGTGGCGTAGGTGGAGATGTAGTTCTCCGTCCAGCCGTCGGGCGGTCCTTCGGAGTAGTGGCGCTGCAGCGACTCCTCGTAGGAGACCGACTCGTCACCGAAGACCTCGGTGCACCGCTGCATCAGCTCCGGCCCGCGGACCAGCTGCCACTCGTAGTAGTGGCCGACCTCGTGCCGGAAGTGGCCCAGCAGGGTGCGGTAGGGCTCGTCGAGCGTCGCCCGGACGTGCTCGCGATAGGCGTCGTCGGACTCGGCCAGATCGATCGTGATCACGCCGCTGTCGTGTCCGATGACCACGTCGGCGGTGGACGCGATGCCGTCGCTGGCGAGCAGGTCGAAGGCGAGCCCGTCGACTGGGTCCTCGGCCTTGGTGCGGACCTCCAGCCCGAGCGTGTCCAGCTCGACCACGAGGTGACGTTTGGCCTGCTCGGCGAGGGAGTACTGCTGCTGGACGAACTCGGGTGCGGCGTCGTTGGGCCGGGTCCGGGTCAGCTCGCAGGAGAAGCAGATCCCACCTTCGAGCCGGGCCAGCCAGGTGCACCCCGTCTCGAGCGTGTTGGCGCAGACCCACCAGACGTAGCCGTCGCTGTCGACGTACCTGCCCTCGGGTGAGACCGGGACGATCTCGCGCTCCTCGCGGGAGTAGGCGAGCCGGGTGCCGCACGAGACGCACGCCGAGTTCTCGAAGTAGAGACGGTTGCCGCACTCCCGACAGGTGAACGCTTCCATGTCTTCATCATCGGCCGTCCGAGGCCGTCCCCCAGCTCCCGACGCGCCACTCGCCGTCCTCCCGGACGAGGACGACGACCATCGACTCGTCTGGAACGGGACCGTCCTCGGCGGTGTAGGAGACCCTGACGGTGACTTGGGCGCCACCACCCTCTATCTCGGGTTCGCCGAAGACCATCGACCGGGTCACCGTGCGCGGGTTGGGGTCGGCGTAGGTGCGCTTCCCCTCCGCGGCGTCGATCATCGCCCGCGCACCACCTCCGTCGAGGAGCTCGTCCCCGTCATCGGAGGCGAGCTCGTAGAGGGTGGTCACCGAGGTGGTCTCCATGAACTCGCGGGTGACCTCGGCCGGGGTCGAGCCGCGTGCCAGCAGCCAGAGCGTGAGCGCGGTGACAGCCGCGACCACCACCAGCACTCCGGAGATACGTACTCCTCGACGCCAGCGGCTGCCGCGGGTCACGATGCTCGCCCGCCGCGGAGGCTGTCCCACGAGCAACACCGTAACTTCACTCCTGCTGGTCGGGGGCCACATCGACCGAGACGGTCAGGGTCGATGTGGTGGCTTCGGTGTAGATGACCCCCTTCACAGGAGGCACATCGGCATAGTCGCGACCCCAGGCGACGCTCACGTAGCGATCGTCGGCCCTGGTGTCGTTCGTCGGGTCGAGGGCGAGCCACTGGCCCGTCCCCGCGCCGCTGAGGTGCGGGACCCACACCTCCACCCAGGCATGGGAGGCGTCGGCTCCGACGAGCCGCGGCTTCCCCGGCGGAGGGGTGGTGGCGAGGTAGCCGGAAACATAGCGGGCCGCGAGCCCGTGCGCTCGAAAACAGGCCAACATCAGGTGGGCGAAATCCTGACAGACGCCACCCTGGGCCTCGAAGATCTCCGGGATCGTCGAGGTGACCGTCGTGGCGGTGTCGTCGTAGTCGAAGCCGGCGTGGATCCGGTGCATCAGATCCTCTGCCGCCTCCACGATCCCGCGCCCCTCCGTCAGGGAGACGGCCCCGAAGTCGTACGCCTCCCGGGTGTGCTCCACGAGCGGCGACGCCACCGCCAGGTCTGCCGCCCGCCAGGCGCCGGGGAGGTTCGGGTCGACCAGCGGCCGCGCCCGCTCCCACGGCTGGTCGAAGCTCGTCTCGTCATAGACCGGGGCGGTGACCTCGACCTCGGAGGCCGCCGTGATCTCGAGCAGCTGATGCGGCTCGAGGACCTGGAAGTACGTCACCGTGTTGCCGTAGAAGTCGATGTCGGTCGACTGGTCCGCGGGCGCGGGCGCGATCCGCACCTCGGCCTTCTCGACATGCTGGTGAGGCAGTTCTCGCGGGGTCACGTTGGCGATCCCGAACGAGTTCGTCACGTCCTCGTCGTAGGAGTAGGTCGTCGTGTGGCTGACCCGGTATCTCACCCGCGGGATGCTATCCCGATCCAACCGCCACGTCGCCGGGGTCGACGAAGCCTCGTCCTTCGAACTCGCCATCCTCGTCGATCCACCGCACACGAAGCGCCCCGCTCTCCGAGACCTCGACGATTCGACCCCGATGTCCACGAGTCGGCGGCCCAGATGCGCTGCCAAACACCGCCAGCCTCCAGGAATTGTTGGACGGGTCCCAGTCCTTGTCCCCGAGCACCGGCCCCAGCCAAATGACCGGGGCACCGACGACGTACGGCGACGGTTCCGGATCGTCCACGATTCCGTGGGTGATCCCCTGCCAGCCAGGACTTTCGCGGACAGCCCGGACGAGGTCGTCGAACTCCGCATCTGAGACCACCCGAAGACTTTTCAGCTCGTAGACCGCATCAGGGCTGTACCAACCGTCCTTGTCGAGCCACGAGACGAACGTCCAGCCGTCTGGCAGGTCATCCATGACAACCCCAGGCAGCGCCAGCGGACCACCTTCGACAGGAGGTCGTTTCCCCACCCAGACGACACGTCGACCGCGCGGCGGATCGGGCGAGATCTTCTCGTGCTCGCGATCAGACGTACTGTCCATGCCACCAACCTATGCTCAAGTGAGCGATTGCGCCGGGAGGGCGTTGAGGGGCTGCGGGGCGGGGCCGGTGGCGAAGTGGACGTCGGTGATGGCGTCGGCGAGGCGGACGAGCTGGGCGTGGACCTGGTCGAGGAAGGACTCCAGGTTGGGGCGGCCGACGCCGCCGATGGCGACGAGGCCGGCGACCTCGGTGCGGTCGAGCATGTCGGTGATGTCGTCGAGGAGCCGCTCGGGGCGGGACGAGCCGGTCGAGCCGGGGAGCTTGGTGAGGTGGATCCGCAGCTCGTCGAGGCAGAAGGCCAGCGAGCGGGGGTTGTCGCGGTCCATGATCAGCAGGTCGAGGACTCCCCCGGTGCGTACGTAACCGCGGTAGCGGCGGCGGTGGGTGACGGCGGACTCGGCCGAGGCGAGCACCGCGTTGAGCACCGCGCGGTCGACCTCGAGGCCGCGGCGTACGGTCGTGGTGGCGCGCAGGAGCTGGCAGATCTGCATCGCGCGCTCGAGGAATCGGCCGAGCCGGATCGAGTGGTAGCCCTCGTCGCGGATCATGCTCGCCACGATCCCCTGCATCGCCAGGATGCCGTGCAGCATCTCGGCGCCCGACTCGGCGATCTGCAGGGAGTGCGGGTTGACCCGGAGCTCCTCGGCCGCACGGTCGGTGGAGGAGAAGATCCGCCACATGTCGGGGCTGAGCTGGTCGCGTACGCCGCTGAAGGCCTGCCGCATCCCGGCCAGCGACTGCGCCGCCGACCCCGGCCGGTCGGCGTCGAGCAGCATCGAGCGGAACTCGGCGTCGATGTCGGCATCGGCCCGGCCGTGCCCGGCCAGCCGGTCGAGCGCGCTCAGCATGACCTCGAGGCTGATGCCGCCGGACGTACGCGGCCTGGTCCTGAAGTCCTCGGCCAGCACGTGCGTGGCCAGGATGAGCCGGATGAGGTCCTCGGCGCGCTCGGCGTAGCGACCCGACCAGAACATGTCCTCGAGCGCTCGCGGGACGAGCACCGTGACCGAGCGGGTGTGGGTCATCGGGAGCACGTCGGCCAGGCCCTGGTCGGCGTCCTGCGGCGACTCCTTGAGCACCCAGACGTCCTTGCTGCACGGCGGCAGCCCGGTCTCGTCGGCCCGGACCGAGGCCAGGCCGCCGACCAGCGGGCGGTAGGCCGAGCCGTATCTCAAGGAGAACGTACGCAGCGTCAGCGGCCGGCCGACCGCGCCGTGTCCCTCGGCCCAGGTCGGGGCCTGGGAGAGGGTGATCTGCTCCTGGCCGACGTAGCGGTAGGGGTCGGCGGCGATCTTTGCGCGCAGCTCCTCGGGGGTCCCGGTGACGATGGCGCCCTCGAGCGTCCGCACGACCAGGGTCTCGGCGTCCAGCCGCCGCTCGACCTCCGCACGCTGGGCCTGGTCGCCGCACCACCAGGTGCCGATCGAGCCGAGCCGCAGCGGCTCCCCGAGCAGCGCCTCGCTGGCAGCGGGAAGGTAGGGAACGAGCCCGGGGTTCTCGAGCACGCCGGCGCCGAACCCGTTGACGACGCGCACGTTGCCGCGGCGTACGGCCTCGATCAGGCCGGCGACGCCGAGCTGGCTGTCGCCGCGGAGCTCGAGCGGGTCCGACCAGGTCGCGTCGACCCGGCGCAGGATCACGTCGACCCGCTCCAGCCGGTCGCCGTGGCCACGCATGAGGACCTCGCCGTTGCGTACGGTCAGGTCGGCACCCTGGACCAGCGGGAAGCCGAGCGTCGAGGCGAGGAATGCCTGGTCGTAGGCGGTCTCCGAGTGGGTTCCCGGGGAGAGGACGACGACCCGGGGGTCGGCCTGGTCGCCGGGCGCGGACTCGAGGAGGGCCGAGCGGAGGGCGGCGAAGTAGGGCTCCATGCGGTGCAGCCCGGCGTCGCGGTGGAGCTCGGGGAGCACCCGGCTGATCACCCGCCGGTTCTCCATCGCGTAGCCGATCCCGGAGGGGGCCTGGGTGCGGTCGGCGAGCACCCGCCACTCGCCGTCGGGGGTGCGGCCGAGGTCGGTGGCGGCCAGGACGAGCGGGCGCGGGTCGTGGTTGCTGGCGCGGGCGGCGACGCGGTGGAATCCCTGGTGACCGAAGACCACCGCCGCCGGGACGATCCCGTCCGCGAGGAGGCGCTGCGGGCCGTAGAGGTCGACCAGGATCGCGTTGAGCAGCTCGGCGCGCTGGGCGAGGCCGACCTCCAGGACGCGCCACTGCGCGGGGTCGATGACGAGCGGCACCGGGTCGAGCCGCCAGGGCTCGGGCTTCGCGCCGGGGCGCAGGTAGGTCACCCCGTCGTCGGCGAGGAAGCGCTCGACGTCGTGGCCGATCCGGCTCAGCGTGGCCGGCGTGATGGACACAGCCGTCTCCGCCATCGGCTTCCACGCGGGGCGCAGGGTGCCGTCGGGCCCGACGACCTCGTCGTAGGGCTGATCGGTCGCGTCGAGGAGGCCGAGGGCGTCGGCGTACCCGCGGAGGACGGTCACCGCACCGCCCGTCGCAGATCCAGGGTGTGCGGGTTGTCCGGCGTCGTCGCGCGGGCCGCGCGCTCGCGCATCTCCGCGACGTCCAGGCGGCCGGAGGTGTGACCGCGCGCCTCGAACCTGCTCGCGCGCCGCGCCTCGGCCTCGTTGGCGTTCACAGGCGGGTGGTCGTAGTTGCGGCCGCCCGGGTGCACGACGTGGTAGGTCGCGCCGCCGATGCTGGTCTCGGAGGCGATGTCGACGACGTCGAAGTGGAGCGGGGCCTGGACGTCGATGCTCGGGTGCAGGCTGGACCACGGGCTCCAGGCCTTGAACCGGACACCCGCATAGTGGGTGTCCGGGACGGAGGTGGGGGTGAGCGGCACCGGAACACCCTGACACGTCACCAGGTGCCGGTCGAGGTCGATCCCTCTCGCCGAGATCTGGACCCGCTCGACCGACGAGTCGACGTAGCGGGCCGTCCCCGACCCGGTCGCCTCCTCACCGAGCACGTTCCACGGCTCGATCGCCTGGCGCAGCTCCAGCTCGATCTCTCCCACGCGCGCGAACCCGATCCGTGGAAAACGGAACTCCGCGTACGCCCCCAGCCACTGCGACTCGAACGGGATCCCGTGGCGGCGCAGGTCCGCGACGACCTCCTCGATGTCGCGTAGGCAGCCCTGCGGGAGCAGGAAGTCCTCGTGGAGGGCACTTCCGTGGCGGATGAGGGGCGCCTCGTACGGCTCCTCCCAGAACCACGCGACCAGGCTCCTGACCAGGAGCGACTGGAGGAGGGCCATCTGCGGGTGGGGCGGCATCTCGAAGCCGCGGAGCTCGAGGAGGCCGAGGCGGCCCCTCGACGAGTCCGGGGAGTAGAGCTTGTCGATGCAGAACTCGGCGCGGTGGGTGTTGCCGGTCAGGTCGGTGAGCAGGTGGCGCAGCGCGCGGTCGATCATCCACGGGCGGGGTTCGGGCTGCTCGCGGGTGATCCGGGCGACCTCCTGGAGCGCGATCTCCATCTCGTAGACCGCCTCCGGCCGGCCCTCGTCGAACCTCGGCGCCTGGCTCGTGGGCCCGATGAACCTGCCGGAGAAGAGGTAGGAGAGGGAGGGATGGCGCTGCCAGTAGCGGATCAGGCTGGCCAGCAGGTCGGGTCGGCGAAGCAGGGGGCTGCGCTCGGGGCTCCGTCCGCCCAGGGTGAGATGGTTGCCGCCGCCGGTGCCGGTGTGGAGTCCGTCGAGATCGAACTTCTCGGTGGAGAGCCGGGCCTGCCGCGCCTGCTCGTAGAGCGTCGTGATCAGCTCGCGCTGCTCGGCCCAGGTCCCGGTCGGCTGGACGTTGACCTCGATCACCCCAGGGTCCGGAGTCACCGTCAGCCGGGCCAGGCGCGCGTCGGGCGGCGGGCCGTAGCCCTCGAGCACGACCTGCGTGCCCTGCTCGGTGACGGCCCGCTCGATCACCCGGAGCAGGGCCGCGTAGTCGTCGAGGCGGTCGGTCGGCGGCAGGAAGACGTGGACCAGCCCGTCACGCTCCTCGATCGCCAGCGCGGTGGTCGGCGCCTCGTCGGGGTCGGTGACGGTCACCTGCGGGATCTCCGGGTCCAGCGGCTCCTCAGCGGCCAGGTAGGACGGCTCACCCTGGAACTCGGGGTCGTGCCAGGAGATCGAGTCCAGCGGCAGTCGCAGCCCGACCGCCGAGGTGCCCGGCGCCAGCACCAGCCGCCCCCGCCGGAACCGCCACTGCGGGCTCGTCCACTCCCCGTCGTTGGTGTTGATCGGGATCACCCACCCGACCGGCTCGGTGACCTCCTTGTCGAGCTCCGTGACGTTGAGGTCGCCCCGGTTGGCCGCGTCGTCCGGCTTCGGCCCGTCGGGCTGACGTACCTCCTGGGCGATCTTCGCCAGCGGATCCTCGTACGCCGCGAACACCTGCTCCTCCGGGAGCCCGAGGATCCTGGCGATGGCGTCGGCCACAGCACTCGCCGAATCCGCAGTTGTGGCGGCCGAATCTGCACTTGTGGGCGACGAAACTCGACTTTCGTCGCCCATTTCGACCGACTCGGCCTCCGCTTCTACCGACTCGGCGGGGGCCCAGGGGTCGGCGAAGAGGGTGGGGTCGGACCACAGCGGCTCGCCGTCCGTACGCCACTGCAGGTCGATGTTCCAGCGCGGGAGGGGTTCGCCGGGGTACCACTTGCCCTGACCGCGGTGGACGATGCCGCCATGGCCGTAGACCTGACGCAGGCGTTCGGCCAGGTCGGCCGCGAGCTCTCGCTTGTGGGGCCCGTCGGCGTCGGTGTTCCACTGCGCGGAGGTCTGGTCGTCGAGAGAGACGAAGGTCGGCTCGCCGCCCATCGTCAGCTCGACGCCTTCGGCCTGAAGCCGGCGGTCGACCGCCTCGCCGAGGGCGTCGATGCGGGCCCACTCCTGGTCGGTGTAGGGCAGCGTCACCCGGGGGTCCTCGTGGATCCGGGTGACCTCGTTGGCGAAGGAGAAGGTGACCTCGACCGGGTCGGTGGCGCCCTCGATCGGGGCCGCGGAGGACGGGTGCGGGGTCGCCGAGAGGGGGATGTGTCCCTCCCCCGCGAACAGGGCCGAGGTCGGGTCGAGGCCGATCCAGCCGGCGCCCGGGACGAACACCTCGCACCACGCGTGCAGGTCGGTGAAGTCCTCGGTCGGGCCGGACGGGCCGTCGAGCGACTCCTGGTCGGCGGCCAGCTGCACCAGATAGCCGGAGACGAAGCGGGCCGCGAGACCGTACTGACGCAGCAGAGACACCAGCAACCACGCCGAGTCGCGGCACGACCCGATGCCGATCCGGAGGGTCTCGTCGGGAGTCTGTACGCCCGGCTCCATCCGCACCGAGTAGGCGATGTCGGCGTTGACCGCCCGGTTGAGGCCGGCCAGGAAGTCGACCGTGCGGACGCCGTCCTCGGGCAGAGCCGGGAGACGCCGTCGCCAGGCATCGGCCTCCACCGCCGACTCCACGTCGCGGAGGTAAGGAGCCAGGTCCGCCTTCAGCTCCGGTTCGTAGTCGAACGGGAAGCTCTCGGCGTACTCCTCCACGAAGAAGTCGAACGGGTTGATCACCACCATGTCGGCGACCAGCCCGACCGTGATCTCGAGCTTGTCGGTCTTCTCCGGGAAGACCAGCCGCGCCAGCCAGTTGCCGAACGGGTCCTGCTGCCAGTTGATGAAGTGCGCCGAGGGCGTCACCGAGAGGGAGTAGGCATCGATCGGGGTCCGGGTGTGCGGCGCCGGGCGCAGGCGTACGACGTGCGGGCTGACCCGGACCGGCTGCGCGAACTCGTAGGTGGTCCGATGCTCGAGCGCAACCTTGATCGACATGGGGCAAGCCTGACCGATCCAGGTTGCACGGCGGTAACGAACCGCCGGGTTCGCACCGGCCGTCCGGACGTGAGCTCGACAGCCTCACCGATCGACGACGTGTATTAACGGCCTATCCGGCCTCGAAGTCGGTTACCACGACGACGATCCAACGGGCCCGGAATCCCCGCGTTGGTAAACGCATTTCATCCCGACTAAACACCAGGTGCTGCTTCTACGAATCATCCGATTACCCCATGGGGTGTCCGGTAATGGGGCCGCCCAATCGGTGTCGAGAACCGATATCGCGAGGAGTTATCTCCCGGGCCGCCAGGCCCTGTAACGGCACGGCCGCCGGACGATGAGCCTCAGACGAACCGGCGGTTTCACCTGGGACGATCCTGGAAGGCCCCGCTTGTAAGGGGAACCTGACTTTCACCCTTGTCGAAAGCGGTCGGATGAGTTTACGCCACGAAATCGGCCGAAGGAATAGGAATCAATAAGTTCAAGAAAGTTCTTGACTTTATGCTTCAATTCGCTTCAGGATGCATCCGTCACGACATCACAGCAAACAAAGGAGATTTCGTGAATTCTCGGACTCGAATCGCCGCTGTCGCCGCTGGATTCGCACTGGCCACGGCCGCCGCACCAGCTGTGGCGAGCCCCGTTCCTCCTCCAGTTCCTGACTGCCCGGTGCCGGAATCTCCTGCCCCGGCCAGCCCGGCCACTGACTGTCCGCCTCCGGACGTTCCGGATGTTCCGGACAGCCCCGAGGTCCCGGACGTTCCCGACGCCCCGGGCACCCCGGACGTACCCGAGGTCCCGGATACCCCCGAGACCCCGGACGTTCCCGACGCCCCGGGCACCCCGGACGTACCCGAAGTCCCGGACACCCCCGAGACCCCGGACGTTCCGGATGCTCCTGAGGTCCCGGACACCCCGGACGTTCCCGAGGTTCCGGACACCCCGGAGGTTCCGGACGTTCCCGTCCCGGACAACCCGGTGCCGGACGTTCCCCTTCCGGGCAGCGACTCCGCGGAGAAGCCTGCCGCGGATGTTCCCGCCCCGGATGTTCCGGTGCCGGACGTTCCCGTGCCGGATGTTCCGATTCCGGACGTTCCCGTCCCGGACTTGCCGGTCCCGGGCATTCCTGGGCTCCCCAGCGTGACGGACAGTCTGCTGGGCATCGTCAACAGCCTCCCGGTGGTCGGTCCGATCCTGACCGACCTGCTCAGCTCGATCCTCGGGAAGCTCCCGCTGCCGTAGAGGCACGCACCCTTCAACACTCAGCAACCACATAGCAGAGGTCCAGCGGCGTTCACGCTGCTGGACCTCTGCTGTGGGCGGAGCGTTCTCAGTTCCTCGGGAAGGAACCCGCGAGCTCGATGAGACGGGTGTTGGCCTCGGCCTCGCCGATCGAGACGCGCACGCCCTCGGGCGGGTAGGGGCGGACCATCAGGCCGATCTCGTCCGCAGCCGCGGCGAAGTCGGCGCAGCGCTCGGCCGACCCGAAGGCGAACCAGACGAAGTTGCCCTGGGCGTCGGGGATGTCCCAGCCGGCGGCTCGGACGCCCTCGACCACCCGGGCCCGCTCGGACACCAGGTCATCGACGCGCTCGAGCAGCTCGGCCTGCCGCTCGAGCGAGGCGACGCCGGCCGCCTGCGCGACGACGTTGACCCCGAACGGCAGCGCCATCGCCCGCAGCGTGGCAGCGATCGGCGCGGGCGCGAAGGCGTAGCCGACCCGGAAGCCGGCCAGCCCGTAGGCCTTGGAGAACGTACGCAGCACGACCACGTTCGACCGGCCACGGTAGGTGGCAACCCCGTCGATCGCGTCGTCCATGCGTACGAACTCGGCATAGGCCTCGTCGACCACGACCAGCACGTGCTCGGGCACCTTCTCCAGGAAGGCGTCGAGCTCGGTCTGGGTGACCGAGGTGCCGGTCGGGTTGTTGGGAGTGCAGACGAACACGACCTTCGTACGCTCCGTGACGGCCGCGGCCATCGCGTCGAGGTCGTGGCGCCCGTCGCCGGTGACCGGCACCTTCACAGCCGTCGCCCCGGCGGCGAGGACCGCGATCGGGTAGGCCTCGAAGCTGCGCCAGGCGAAGACGACCTCGTCCTCGGGGCCGCAGTAGGCCGAGACCAGCTGGAAGATCAGCGCCACGGCCCCGGTCGAGAGCGCGAGCTCCTCGGCGTGCACCCCGTAGGCCTTGGCGAGCGCGTCGTAGAGCTCGGTGCTGCCCGCGTCGGGGTAGCGGTTGACCCGCCCGGCCGCCTCCGCGGCGATCTCCACCACGCCGTCGAGCGGCGGGTAGGGGTTCTCGTTGGAGGAGAGCTTGTAGGTCACCAGACCGGGCCGCTCGACCGGCGGCTTGCCCGCGACGTACGCAGGCATGGCGGCGACACTGGGACGGGGCTGCGGGGTGCTCATATCGTGAGATCCTAGGTCGGGATGACCTCGCCGCCGTAAACCACGGGCACGTCACGGCCGACCACGATGTCGAGCGGGTTGGTGACGCAGCGCACGGACCCGCCACCGAGGTGGAGCTCGCTCATGTCGACGATCCGGATCGTGAAGCCCCAGCCCTCGAGGATCGGGCGGATGCGGTCCGGGCAGGACGGCATCACGATGGTGCGGCCGACCACGATCGAGTTGGCGGCGAAGGTGCTGAGCGCCTCCTCCTCGGTGATGACCAGCGGCTCGGGGACCAGGTCGAGGAGCGCCTGTGCCGACTCGGGCGCGAGCGCGTCCGGGCAGATGATCGCGCGACGCTCGTCGAGCGGGCAGAAGGCCAGGTCGAGGTGGTACATCCCGGAGTGGGTCGTCCGCACGCCCAGCACCCGCACGCCCATCTCGTTCGCGAGGGTCTTCAGCGCCATCTCGTCGGTGCGCGGCCCGGTGCCGGCGACCAGGTGGCCGGCGAACGGGAAGACGTCGCCCGCCTCGAAGGTGGGCCCGACACCGTCCTTGCCGACGTACGCCGTCCCCCACTCGTTCGCGGCGAACCACTCGACGGCCGAGAGGGTCTCGTTGCGGCGCTCGGGGAAGCGCATGTGGGAGAGGAGCACGTGTCGGCGGCCGTCCGCGAGGGTGGCCGCGAAGCCGAGGTTCATCGCGTAGACCATGTCGGGGCTGTCCTCGCGCGGCGCGATGACGTCGACGCGGCCGCCGAGCTCCTCGATGGTCGCCTTCAGGGTGTCCCACTGCGCGCGAGCACGGACCGGATCCGGCTGGATCTCGGTGTCCATGAACGGGTTGATGGCGTAGTCGATGCGGTAGTGCGTCGGCTCGGTCATCAGGTAGTGACGGCCCCAGCTCAGCGATGTGCTCACTCGTACCCCTCTCAGGTCTGATCGACGGATTGCCTGATTGACTGATTGTCAGACAATCCTGTGCGGTTAGGTTAGAGCACGAACGGTCATCACCGGAAGCCGACGCAGGTAGGACAATGGGGCCCATGTTCGAGTCGCTCACCCTGGACGAACCCGCATCGACGGTCGACCGCGTCGCCGACGAGCTCCGCCGGGCGGTGTTCGAGGGCGAGCTCGAGTCCGGCACCCCGCTCCGCGAGCACGGTCTCGCCGAGTCGCTGGGCGTCGGGCGCTCCACCGTCCGCGAGGCGCTGACCATCCTCGTCGCCGAGGGCCTGGCCACCCGCGCGCCCAACAAGGGGGTCGCCGTCGCCACGCCCGAGGCCGCCTCGGTCCGCGACGTGTGCGCCGCCCGCTGGGTGCTCGAGGGGGCGGGTGTCCGCAACTGGCTCCAGGCCTCCGCCGAGACCCGCCGGGCCGTGCACGAGTCGCTGGATGCGTACATCACGGCCGTGCACTCGGAGAAGGCGTCCTACCGCGAGCTCAACGAGCGCCATCTCGCCTTCCATCTCTCGCTCGTGGCCCTGACCGACTCACCGCGGCTGGTCGCGATGCAGGAGCACCTGGTCCTCGAGCTCAAGCTCGCGCTCGCGCAGGTCGACCGCATCCGCCGCAACGCCCACGACCAGGCCGAGGACCACGCCGCCCTCGTCCGCCTCCTCGACGCCGACCGCATCCACGAGGCCGAGCGGTTCCTGCAGAAGCACCTCTCCGACGCCGCCCACGACATCTGCAAGGCGCTCCGTCTGGAGCGCTGACCCGGGTGCCCCCGACCCGGGGTAACACACTCGCCACACCTCCCGCGCGTCCCTTACGCGGAGATGCGGAGCCCTGCCAGACTCACCGGCATGCGCATCGTGACCTGGCTCATCACCAACGCCATCGCCCTGGCCGTGGCGACCTGGCTCGTCGGCGGGATCTACTTCGACGGCCCGACCAGCGGCATGGAGGAGATCAAGCAGAAGCTGCTGCCGCTGCTGATCGTCGCCCTGGTGCTCGGCATCGTCTCGGCCTTCGTGAAGCCGATCCTGAAGTTCCTCGCGTTCCCGTTCATCCTGCTCACCCTGGGCCTGCTCCTGCTGGTGATCAACGCGGCGATGCTCGGCCTGACCGCGTGGATCCTCGGCCCGACCGGGGTCGGTTTTCACGTCGACGGGTTCTGGGCGGCGGTGCTCGGCGGCATCATCATCTCGATCGTCGGCTGGGGCCTCGACCGGGTCTGGCCCGACAGCGACGAGTAGCAGATCGGGGCCCGAGATTCGGCATCCCCCGCGCGTTCTTGGCGGAAATGTAAAACTCGGGCCATGAAGATCGCGGTCGTCTGCCTGGGCAACATCTGCCGTTCTCCGATGGCGGAGGTGGTCCTGCGCGACCGTCTCGACGGTGCCGGGCTCGACGACGTGGAGCTGGTCTCGGCCGGCACCGGCGGCTGGCACGCCGGCGAGAAGATGGACCGCCGGGCGGCCGCGACGCTGCTCGAGGCGGGCTACGACCCCGAGCGCCACCGGGCCCAGCAGTGGCCGGTCGGGGACCCCGAGACGTACGACCTGGTGCTCGCCATGGATGCCGACAACCTGGCCGATCTGGCTGGTCAGGCGCCGGAGGGCGGGCTGCGGATGTTCCGTGATTTCGATCCCGAAGGCCCCGGCGACGTGCCCGATCCCTATTACGGTGGTGCCGAAGGATTCCGGGAGGTGCTGGCGATGGTGGAGCGTACGAGTGATGCGATCGTCGCGTCCCTGGCCGCGTCGAGGCCCGGTTCGTGACCCGCCAGCCCGCGGTCGCCCGTCGCGCCGAGCAGCTGCTCGGGGCGGCGGTGGTGAGCACGTCTCCGGTCGCGGGCGGTGACATCTCGACCGCTACCAAGATCCGTCTCAGCGACGGCTCGCTGGTGCTGATGAAGGCGCTCTCGCCGGCGCGCGACGACTTCGTGGCCGCCGAGGCCCGCGGCCTCCGCTGGCTGGAGGAGTCGGGGGCCGTGAAGGTCCCCGAGGTGCTCGCCGCCGAGCCCGACTGCCTGGTGCTCCGCTGGATCGAGCCGGGCCGCCCCACCGCCGAGACCGCCGAGGACCTCGGCCGCGCCCTCGCCCGCATGCACAGCACCCCGGTCACGGGCTTCGGCGCGGACAAGGACGGGTTCATCGGCCGGCTGCCGATGCCCAACAAGCCCGCCGACACCTGGGCCGAGTTCTATGCCGTACGCCGCCTGCTCCCCTATCTCAAGGCCGCCCGTGACCGCGGCGCCATCGACGCCGCCGGCGCCGAGTGCGTCGAGCAGATCGTCGGGAAGCTGACCTCGCTCATCCCGGAGGAGCCGCCCGCCCTGCTCCACGGCGACCTCTGGAACGGCAACGTGCTCTGGGACCGGAGCAGCGACGCCTGGCTGATCGACCCCGCGGCGTACGCCGGTCATCGTGAGGTCGACCTCGCCATGCTCGCCCTGTTCGGCCTCCCCCACCTGGAGCGGATGATGTCCGCCTACGAGGAGCAGACTCCTCTCGCCGAGGGCTGGGAGGACCGCCAGGGCCTCCACCAGCTCTTCCCGCTGCTCGTCCATGCGGCCATGTTCGGCGGCGGCTACGGCGCCCGGGCGGCCACCGTGGCGGCCCGCTACGTCTGACTGGTCGACTAGTCGACGGAGGCGTCGCAGTCGCCCGCCGGGATCCTCGCCTTCGCCTCGATGCTGGGGAGGTTGGCGGCCGCCGCCTGGGTGCCGAAGTTGCCGAAGACCGCGAGCATGACGTCGTTGATCAGGCTCTCGCGCGCGCCGGCACCGTAGTAGCGGGCGCCCGAGGCGGCGGCGACCTTCTCGAGGAGGCACTTGTCGGCGGAGTTGCCGTAGGGGATGGTGTAGATCCGGACGTGCGACTCGCTGCCCCGGATGTCGGCGACCAGCGCGTCGTTGGCGGCCTTGTTCTCCTCCTCGTCGGCGCCGTCGGGAGTCAGGTTGGTCGCGCCGTCGGTGAGCAGCACCACGGCCTTCGTCTTGGGGTTGTCGGGATCATTCGTCTGCGTGAGGGCGTCGTGCGCGGCCTGGACCGCGGCCGGCAGCTGGGTCGTCGTCCCGCCGGCCTCGATGGCCCCGATCTCAGCCCTGACCTGCGAGATCCGGTTGCCTATCGGCGCCAGGGCGGTCTTGTGCACTGAGCTCCCGAACGTCCACACCGCGAGCTCGTCCTTGGGCGCCAGCAGCCCGATCGCGGCGTTGGCAGCGCTCTGGACCCGGTCGATCTTGGCGGCCCCCGGTGCGACCTCGTCGTTCATCGACCCCGAGTTGTCGATCAGCAGGATGACCTGGGAGTTCTTGCGTACGCCGTCCCACTCGGCGCGGATCCGCTGGATCGCCTCGGCCTCCGGCTGGGAGAAGGTGTCGTCCTCGTCGACGGAGCCGATCCTCTCGAAGCCGCCCTCGACGAAGGCGGCCTGCGCCTCGTCCTCGCCGAGGAACTCGTAGAACTCCTCGGCGACCTCGCGCTGGGCCTCGGCAAGGCCTGGCATCAGGACGTACGGATGGTCCATCGCCAGCGTCCCCTCGGGCGGGATGTGCGACTCGAACCGCTTCACCCGCGGATGGCTCTTCTCGCCGTAGCCCGGCAGCTGGTCGCAGTCGGGCTCGGCACCGGAGGGACGGCCGCTGTTGTAGAGCTCGACCAGCTGCTTCTGGATCACCAGCGCGTCGACGGGCTCGACGATGCCGCAGTAGAGGTCCTGGACGTACGTCGTCGCCTCGTCGCCATAGCTGCCGACCGAGGACTCGAGCTCACGCACCCAGGCGTTCACCGCCTCGTCCTCCGGCGTCTGCGGAGTGATGTCCACGCTCGCGCCGGCGGCGGCGTTGGCCCGGACCGCGGCGTTGTAGGTCAGCATGCTCGCGCCCAGGCCCGAGGTCGACCACAGCGGCTCGTCACGGCCGAGGACGAACCCGGTGCCCTCGGTCTTCCCGGCGACCGCCTTGGCCTTGAGCCACTCCATCGACACGTCCTCGCCGTCCGCCGTGCCCTCCGGCACCGCGATGACCATCACGCTCTCGGTGGTGGGGCCCAGCGTCTCGTACGTCTTCTCGGTGTCGAGCTCGAGGAGCTCGGTCCACATCGAGGAGGTGGGCAGCCAGACGTCGGGGCGGCTGCGGCCGGTCTGGCTGCGCTCGAACATCGGCTCGACGATCTCGATGTCCCAGTCGGAGGCGAGCGCCTCCATCGCAGCGCCCGAGGTCAGGCCCAGGACGTTGACATCGACGCATCGTCCGTCCACCTCGCGGCCGGTCTCGAACTCGGTGGCGAGATCCCGGACCAGGTCGTCCTTCTCCGTGGAGGAGGTGACCTCGAGGACGACGCACTCGCCCGTCGGTCCGGGCCCGTCGATCCAGCGGATCACCAGGACGGTCCCGACGACCGCGAGCACCACCGCGCCGACCACCGCCATGATCGCGTGGCCGCGCACCCAGTTGGCGAGCCAGGCGACCACCGCGGCGACGATCTCGGTCAGCGCGCGGGCGAAGCGCCGCGGCAGGCTGATCCGCGCGTTGAGCCGGGCGAAGGCCGAGGAGATCAGGACCAGCGTGACCCGGTCGTCGTCGCTGACCGAGCCGTCGCACATGCCGAGCAGGCGGCCCGTCCGGGCGTGCACCATCGGCACGCCCTCGCAGTCGCCGACCTCGAGCGGGGCCTCGTTGAGCACCGTCTTGACCTGGACGTGCGCCACCCCGGCGGCCCGGATCTCCGACTCCACCCACACCCCGGCACCGTTGAGCGCGGTCGGGTCGTGCAGCAGCACCCTGGTGTTGACGACCGGCGAGGCGAACCGGAACGGGAGTACGCGGCGGGGCAGCCGCTCCACACCGACCACGTCGAGCGCGACGACACCGCCCTCGTGGTCGGCCAGACGCACCTCGACGCTGACGTCGCCGGTCGCGGTGCGTACGTGCGGGAACCGCACCCGGATCGTGTCGCGGTCGAGGTCGCCGGCGCCGACCGCGGCCTCGGCCACCCGCCGGGTGGTCAGGATCCGCTTCGGCGAGACGACGAACCCGTAGCCGGCCGGCTCCCCCGCCTGGTCGAGGACCGTGACGAGTGCGCGGCCCCAGCGCTGGTGACGGGAGACCGGCAGTTCGGTCGCGATCCCGATCCCCAGGAACATCAGCGCCACCCAGGTGAACGGCGACCGGACCATGTCGGCGAGGTTGCCCGGGGTCTGCTGGACCGCCCACCCGCCCAGGAAGATCGCCACCATCGCGACCATCGACACGACCGCGCGGGGGAAGGGAAACAGGGGCACGCCGGAGCTCCAGTGGGGGTCGCGGGCAGGATGTCCGTCCGGACTATAGGGGGCGCCGAGCCGCGGTGAGCCGCAAACGTTTCAAGTGGCCGACCCGGCCCGCCTCTGGCTCGGCTGGATGCTCCGAAACGCAGCAAGGGCGCTTGATCTGCGTTGTCGCAGGTCAAGCGCCCTTGTCTGACTGGCGGTGACGGTGGGATTTGAACCCACGGTAGGTCTCCCTACACAACATTTCGAGTGTTGCACCATCGGCCGCTCGGACACGTCACCGCCGAATAAGTTACAACCTCGGGGGGTCTTCGCCGAAATCGGGGGCGCCTCGCTGGGCTCCGAAGAAATCCTCCAGCAACGCGCGCTGCTCCTCGGCCAACAGCCCCGCGACGACCTCGGGGCGGTGGTTGAGCCGGCGGTCGCGTACGACGTCCCAGAGCGAGCCCACGGCCCCGGCCTTGTCGTCGAAGGCGCCGAAGACGATCCGCTCGACCCTGGCCAGGACCGCGGCCCCGGCGCACATCGTGCACGGCTCCAGGGTCACCACGAGTGTGCAGCCCTCCAGCCGCCACTCGCCCCGCGCCTTGGCCGCCTCACGCAGCGCCACCACCTCGGCATGTCCGGTCGGGTCGGCCTCGGCCTCGCGTACGTTCCTCCCGCGTCCGATCACCGCACCGGAAGGATCGACCACGACCGCGCCGATCGGCACGTCACCGGTCGCCAGGGCAGCACGGCCCTCCTCCAGGGCTGCCCGCATCGGGGCTTCCCATCGGTTGGCAGGTGTCACGCCGGCATGAGGCCGACGGCGTCGTCGAAGGCCTCGCCGCAGCCGATCGCCCGGGCGATCTCGGAGAGCGTCTCGTCGGGGTAGAGGTCTTCCTCGAACATGTCGTCGATCAGGATGCCCATGTCGACCGCGCTCATCCCGAAGTCGGCGAGGATGCTGAGGTCACCGGCAGGGTCGGCCTCCTCCTCGTCCTCGACCTCTTCCGGCAGCGGAAGTCCGAGCACGTCGAGAGCCGACGCCGCCAGCTCCCACTCGTCGGCGGCCGTCACGTCGGAGAGCAGCACCCTGGTCGCGGCGCCGGTGACCCGGACGATCACGAAGAAGTCCTCGTCGATCGCCGCCATCGCGATCGCGCCACCATCGCCTGGGAAGCGGTGGAGCGCGTGCGTCAGAGTCTCGACGTCGGTCAGCAGGTCGTGAGCGAGCTCGCGCACAACCCAGGCGCCGTCCTCGCGATACATCGCGACGGCGAAGTCAACACCCTCGATCTGCTCCAGCTGATCAGACACACGACCAGAGTGACACCGAAACCGCCCCGGGTCTAGGGGGAATTGGTGACCGGAGGGCGAACCGATCGTAGGGTTCAGCCCATGGAGACCCTCGTTGTGGACCACCCCCTCGTCGCCCACAAGCTCACCACGCTGCGCAACAAAGAGACCGACTCGTCGACTTTCCGTCGTCTCGCCGATGAGCTCGTCACGCTGCTCGCCTACGAGGCGACCCGCGGCGTGCGGGTCGCTCCGGTCGACATCGTGACCCCGGTGGCGCCGACCCAGGGCGTACGCCTCACCGACCCGCAGCCGCTGATCGTCCCGATCCTCCGGGCCGGTCTCGGGATGCTCGACGGGATGATCCGACTGCTGCCGACCGCCGAGGTCGGCTTCCTCGGCATGGTCCGCAACGAGGAGACGCTGGAGGCGACGACGTACGCCGAGCGTCTCCCCGCCGATCTCTCCGGGCGGCAGTGCTACGTGGTCGACCCGATGCTGGCCACCGGCGGCACCCTCGCCGCGGCGATCGACTTCCTGGTCTCGCGCGGCGCCGACGACATCACCGCCGTCACCCTCCTGGCCGCCCCCGAGGGCGTCGCCGCCCTGGAGAAGGCCCTCGACGGCATCGAGGCCCCGGTCCGGGTCGTCACCGCGGCCATGGACGAGAAGCTCAACGAGAAGGGCTACATCGTCCCCGGCCTCGGTGACGCCGGCGACCGGCTCTACGGCGTCGCGGGCTGAGCCGCCCCGCCGGGAGGCGGAGGGTCAGGCCTTGATGGTGACCTTCTCCTCGACGTACGGCTGGGCCTCGACGGTCTCGGCCTCGGCCGCCTCGGCGTTCCGGGCGCGCCGCTTGGCGGCGACGGCCTTGAAGGGCCAGGTGAGGAGCTGGTCGAGGGTGATCCGGCCGGGGGCGACCAGGCCGAGCACGAGAGCGGCGGCGCCGAGCGCGGCGGGGAGCTCCCAGCCGCCCTGGTCGACAAAGACCTCCGTGGTGCGGTGGGCGTACCAGATCGCGCCGGCCATCTGGCCCGCGAGCAGCACCCCGGCGATCGGGGCGACGAGGCCGACGACCAGCAGCGCCCCGCCGACGAGCTCGACATACGTCGCCACCTGAGCGGCGAGAGCGGGCTCCGGCACCCCCAGTCCGCCCAGGAACTGCTCGGTGCCGGCGAAGCCCTGGTCGTACTTCTGCCAGCCGTGCGCGACGAAGATCCCGCCGACCACCACACGGGCGGCCAGCAGCACGACGTCGTTGAAAAGTCCGGTGTAGGCGTTGCGCCCCACTCGACGACTCATGTCCGGTTCTCCTCTGGGTCAGGTCAGAACGAGCCGCACACGGTAGCGACCCCGGATCCTGCCCGTTACCGCCCGGGGCTTCCGCTTCAGCCGAAGGGAAACTCTGCTACGACGTCGTAGACCGGACGCTTCCGCGGGTCCTCGCCGAGCCGGGAGTGGACCAGCGCGAAGGAGGAGACCGTCCAGGTCGGGCCACGGTACGCATCGAGCAGCCGCACCCAGTTGCTGAGCTCCACCGGCGTGCCGGTCCGGGCGACCGTCAGGTGGGGTCGGAACCGTCCGCCGTCGACCTCGACCCCGGCCTTGACCAGGGCATTCCTGGTCCCAGCGGCGACCCGGTCGAGCTCCTCGGCGGCATCGGTCTCGACGTCGGCGTAGAGGACCTTGCCCTCGGCCACGTTGGGGAAGGCGCCGCCGCCCGTGATGGTCAGCTCGAAGGGCGTACGCCGCCCCGCGGCCGTCTCCAGCCGCTCGATCGCGTCATCGAGGGACCTGTCCGGGACGTGCTCGGCGAAGGCGAGCGTCAGGTGGAGCTGGTCGGGCGCCGACCAGCGGAAGGCGGCCGCGTCGCGGCGTACGGACAAGAACTCGTCGAGATCCTCGATCACCGACTCCGGCGGGATCACCGCCACGAACATTCGATTCATCGATGCCCATTGTGCCCGGCGGCAGGGGCCGGGTCACCCGAGTTGTGTGCCGAGGAGGTCGCCGAGGACGTAGGTGACCAGCATCGCGAGCAGGCCGCCGGCGACGTTGCGCAGCGCCGCCCGGCCGGGCGGCGCGTAGCCGAGGCGTGCGCTGGTCCAGCCGGTGACGGCGAGCGCGGCGGTGACCGTGAGGATCGTCGCCCAGATGCGGGCTCCGTCGGGGAGGAGCGTGATCGCCAGCAGCGGCAGCAGCGCCCCGAGCGTGAACGAGATCATCGACGCACCAGCCGCGGCCCACGGCGAGGTGAGGTCGTCGACGTCGATGCCGAGCTCCAGGGCCGCGTGGGCGCGCAGCGCGTCGCGCTCGGTGAGCTGCTTGGCGACGTCGACGGCGGTGTCGGGCTCGAGTCCGCGGTCGCGCAGGAAGCCCTCGAGCTCGTGGAGCTCCTCCTCGGGCATCTCCCGCAGCTCGCGACGCTCCTTGGCGATCAGCGACTCCTCGGTGTCGCGCTGGGTCGAGACGGAGACGTACTCCCCCGCCGCCATGCTGATCGCGCCGGCCACCAGGGCGGCGACGCCGGCGATGAGGATCGTGCTGTCATCGGTGGTCGCGCCCGCGACGCCCATCACCACACCTGCGGTGGAGACGATGCCGTCGTTGGCTCCGAGGACGCCCGCACGCAGCCAGTTGAGCCGGTTGTTCAGGCCTTCTGCCCGCTCCTCGGCGTCGCCGTGCCCCGCGTGGGCACCCTCACTGGGGAGCGTCACTGCTTCCCCCACCGGGGACCGGCTCCTGCGGGTTCTCGCAGAAGCTCACCGGGCCGCTCTCGCCGCCGTGGTACTCGTAGGTCTTCCCGGCCGCCTCGAGCACGACGCGCACGCCGTCGGTCAGGACCATCGCGTACATCTTCCCGGGCTCGGGGCAGCCGAGGCTGGCGTCGCGCCAGGTCACCTTGTCGTTCGAGACGACGGTGATCTCCTCGCTCTTCACCCCCTGGCGCTTGGCCAGGTCGGCGATCGCGGCGGCGACCTTCGGATCCTCGGCGGGGGTCGGGTCAGACGTTGTCGGCACGTCAGACACGTTAGCGCCTGGGTCGGTCGCCTCGGAGCCACATCCGGCGATCATCGGGGCCAGCGTCAGCGCCAGGACGGGCAGCAGGTACGCCGCGGGGCGGAGGGTGCGCTTGTCGGTGCCGGTGCTGTTCTGGGTGGGGGTCATGACCTCGAGTACGTGCTCCGTCCGGGGTTCGTTGCGCATCCTCAGATCCCGAACCGCGTCGCGCGCTCACGCGTGCTCCCGCCGCCGCGCCCCGCATCGGCCTCGCCGTCCCAGCTGTAGACCTCGGTCCCGGTGATGAAGACGCGCTCGGCGCGGTGGTCGGTGTCGAGCGGGTCGCCGGACCAGATCACCACGTCACCGTCGAGCCCGGGCGCGATCGCGCCGACGCGGTCGTCGAGACCCAGGAAGCTCGCCGGGTTCGTGGTGATCGCGGCCAGGGCGGTGTCGCGCGGGAGGCCGTCGCGTACGGCGAAGGAGGCCTGGTGGACCAGGAAGTTGATCGGGATGACCGGGTGGTCGGTGGTGATCGCCACCCGCACGCCGGCGGCGGCCATGGCGGCGATGTTGCGGTTGGCGCGGTTGCGCACCTCGACCTTCGAGCGGCTCACGAACATGGGGCCGTAGATGACCGGGATGTCCTTCTCGGCGAGCACGTCGGCGAGGAGGTGGCCCTCGGTGCCGTGGTTGACCACGAGGCGGTAGCCGAACTCCTCGCTCAGCCGGATGGCGGTGGCGATGTCGTCGGCGCGGTGGGTGTGCTGGTCCCAGGCGAGCTCGCCGGAGAGGACGCGGGCGAGCGTCTCCTTGCCCAGGTCGCGGTCGAACGGCTCGCCCTTCTCCTCGGCGGAGGCCTTCTTGGCGGCGTAGTTCTGGGCCTCGACGAAGGCCTTCCGGATGATGTTGGCGACGCCGAGCCGGGTCGACGGGGTCTTGTTCTGATTGCCGTAGACACGCTTGGGGTTCTCGCCGAGGGCGCTCTTGACCGAGACCGCGTCGGAGACGACCTGCTCGTCGATGGTCCGGCCGCCCCAGGTCTTGATCGCGACCGTCTGGCCGCCGATCGGGTTGCCGGACCCGGGCTTGATCACCGCGGTGGTCACCCCGCCGGCGAGGGCGTCGCGGAAGCCCTCGTCCTCGATGTTGATCGCGTCGATCGCCCGGAGGGACGCGCCGTCCGGGTCGGTCATCTCGTTGGTGTCGTCCCCGGCCCAGCCCTCGCCCTGCTCGTGGGTGCCGATGTGGCCGTGTCCCTCGATGAACCCCGGGAGCAGCCACTTGCCCGCCGCGTCGACGGTGTCGATGCCGTCGGGCACGACGACGTCGGCGCCCACCGCCGTGATCACACCGTCCTCGATCACGACCGTGCCGTTCTCGATCGGCTCGCCCGAGATCGGGACGACGTACGCATGGGTGATGGCGACGGAGGAACGCTGAGTCATGGCCGTCATCATGCCGGGATCGAACGGCCGATTTCTGCCGGCTAAGCCACTTCTGTTGGCGAGGCGTGACTCTTCACGGCACGAAGGATGCCGACGATGTCGTCCACCTGAGCGTCTGGGAAGAACACATCCGGTCCTGTTGGCGCATGGTCGGTGTAGGGCGGCTCGAAGAGCCGACCTGGTTCCATCACGCCGTTGGCGGTGAGTTCATCGATGATTAGATCGACGAAGCGGATTTGATCGACATCGAACTTGGAGCCATCCAGGTAGTCCGCGAAAGCCTCCGTCGCCGCAGCCCGATCGAGGCCGACGAGCGAGCGGATGAAGAGTCCCAGCCCATTCGACTCTTCAGCAGCGAACAAGATGTCGGCGCGCTGTCCGACCCCGGATGCCAGCAGCATATCTTCGAGCGAATCGAGGTCCTCAGGCGTCAACTGCTTGTTGCGTCGAAGCCGCTGCAGAGCGACATGGTCCTCATGATCCCGGAGGTACGCCGCTGCCTTGGCACGGAACCGCTCGAAGTTCGTTCCCGGTGTGACGACCGGAAGTACGATCTCCTTCGCCTCTCCGAGTTGGTCCTCAAAGTCGGAGTAGACCGGCTTCTTCTTCGCCTTGTCGACGAACCGTACGAGACCCCGAATCCTCAGCCGGGCGAGCTCGAGCATCGGCAGCGTGACGTCGACCCACCATTCCTCCCCGGCCACGTGCTCCAGCAACTTGATCTGTTCGGCCACGGAAGGGATCGAGGCCTTAGAGAGGAGCGCCTCCGCGATGACCTGAGTCGTCTCCCGAAGCCTCTCGGCAGCCACCAGGTCACCTTCAAGCTGCGCCAACTGACGTCTCAGGATCAAAAGGTCAAAACGCTTCGCATCGACGTCGGCGTCTGCGGACGAGACCGCGGTCGGCAGTCCCGCCAGCCCGAGCGCTATCCCCGCATCCTCCTTCGAGAGCCTCTCCCATGCTCTCGACTCACCGAAGTGCTCGACGGCCCTGCGGTGGGGGCGCACGAGGACGTTGTCGAGAGTCATTCCAGCCACGAACTCGTGGAGGAGCTTCGCTGTCTTGCGCCTCAGATCAGGTTCGGTCTGCGCAGCATCGAGACCGGCAACGAGCCCGATCCTTGCTTCGAAGATCCGCTCGATCAGCGACTTCTGGTTCGAACCCTCGACCCCAGGAAGATCCTCATTGAAATACTCAAAGTTGCCGCAGAAGTCGAAGACATAGAAGTCCTGCTTGTCCTCGCCGGGACCGAACAGGTCGGGCCGGAGCCGCGTACCACGTCCGATCATCTGCCAGAACTTCGTCTTCGAGTGGATCGTCTTGAAGAAGACCAGATTCACAACGTCTGGGACGTCGATGCCGGTGTCGAGCATGTCGACGCTGACGGCGATGTGCGGCGCCTCGCGCGTCTGTCCGAAGTCATCAATCAGGTTCTGTGCGTACGGTGTCCGGTTCGTGATGGTGCGGGCAAAGTGCCCTGCGTGCTCCGGCCAACCGATGTCGAATCGTTTCTGGATGAACTCGGCGTGCGCCTGATTCTTCGCAAAGATGATCGTCTTGCCAAGCCGGTCGCCGCTGTCGACCTTGTAACCCTCGGTCATGACAGTGGCGAGGACCTTGTCGACGGTGTCCTCGTTGAACAGGAACTTGTTGAGATCCTCTGCACCGACCTCCAGCGGTGGCCCGTCCTCGCCCCACTCGAGCGTGTCCCACTCGTCCTTCTCGTCCTGGCTCAGGTCGTCGTACTTGATTCCCTGCCTCAGAAACTTGGTGCCAACCGATACGCCCTTTGGCGGCACCAGGTAGCCGTCCTTCACGGCGTCACTGATCTCGTATGCGTCCGTCGGGACGCCGTCCTCGAGGTGAAAGAGCCGGTACGTGTTGTGGTCGACCTCGTTCTTCGGCGTCGCGGTGAGCCCAACCAGCAACGCGTCGAAGTACTCGAAGATGGCACCGTACTTCGCGTATACGGACCGGTGCGCCTCGTCGATCACGATCAAGTCGAAGTATCCCGGTCCGAACCGTCGGCCACGGTCGTCGACCTCGTTGATGAGGTTCATGATCGTCGGGTACGTCGAGACATAGACCCGCCCGTCAATGGACTTCTCATTCAGTAGGTTGACCGTAGTCGCCGCTGGGAGGTGCTCCTTGAACGACTCCGCTGACTGCTTCACCAGTGCCGTTCGGTCCGCGAGAAAGAGGACGCGCTTGACCCAGTTGGCCGCCATCAGTTGTTCCACAAGCGCGATCGCGGTGCGGGTCTTTCCTGCGCCTGTCGCCATCACGAGCAGGGCCTCGCGCTGCTTGCTGTCTAAAGCCGCCCCGATCGCCTTGATGGCCTTCGCCTGATACGGGCGGCCCGCAATAGCCGCGTTGACCTCGGCATGCGCCAGCGGTCGGCGCGTCTGCCGACGCTGGATCATCAGTTCCAGTTCCTCGCGGGTGTAGAAGCCCTGAATCTGACGCGGTGGGTATCCCGCCGCGTCATCCCATATCCAGTGCTCGTATCCGTTGGTGAAGAAGATGACCGGGCGACGCTGGAACTCGGCCTCCAGGCGCGAGGCATACAGCTCGGCTTGGTTCTGCCCGACCTGGGAGCTTTTCGAGGTCCGCTTGGCCTCGACGACCGCCAATGGGCGGCCGTCATCGCCCCACAGGACGTAGTCAACGAAGCCTTTGCCGTCCGCATTCGGCATCCCGCTGACCTCGTACTCGCGGTCGCGTGCATGACCCAGCGGCCAGCCGGCCTCTCTGAGCAGCACATCGATGAAAAGATCACGAGTCTCGGCCTCGGAGTAGTCGTGATCGTCCCGCTCCGTCTTGGCTGCCTGCGCTTCGGCCAAACGCTTCCGCAGTTCCGCGAGCTCGGCGTCCTTGGCAGCGGCAAGCTCGTCCTTCTCGGCCAGCGCTTTCGCAAGGTCTTCGTCCTGCGCTTTGAACTTCGCGGCAAGCTTCACGACTTCGGCATGCGAAAGAGGATTCGCCTTGGTCGCCAGCTTCGGATCGAACTGCGACCTCGTCGGCACCGCTGACGGGCTCGTCGAGTAGTTGAACGCCGCCCACACCACGACGTGGAAAAGCTCGCGAAGCACACCCTCCGCATCGCGCCGGGCGATTGGCTTGGCGCCGTGCACAGCGGTGTTGCCGACCTTGCGGATCAGGTTGAGCTTCTGCGCGATTCCGACACCGGCCACCGCCTTGAAGCCAGCGTCGTTGATTCGCGCCGACAGGTCGTCGCGATAAGGTCGCGGCAACGCCAAGACGTCATAGAGGTGCGCCACCAGCACCTCTGCGGCCCTGCGACCGTAGAAGCAAGCAGACCTGGGGTCATCTGCGAGATAGGACTCCGCGAGCGCGCAGTCAGCATGGATCGCCGGCCATTCGGCCTTGATGAAGGCGAAGTTGCTCATTCAGCTCCCGGGGCAGGTCGTCCCTTCATACTGCCCGAGTCCACCGACAGCTGCGGGGTAAATGGGATCCGCAGGTCTGTCCTTCGCCAATTGGCGGTACCGGAGAACGGTTGGCCCGGCCCGACCGCCACCCGACGGCACCATCGACGAACCCGAAGGCGTCCCCTTCGAGGTCGATGACCTCCTCAACGAACTCCACACGGTCATGTACACACCCGGTGCCGGCACCAGGATGTCAGCCCGGTGGACCATCACCGACCTCGGCGACGGCCAGGCCGACGCGCGCAACGTTCAACTACGACGAGCCCCGCTGGAGCATGCCCGTCCGCGTGTTCAACTACGCCATCAACATTCGCGACCTTCCGCGTGAAGCCGACAACGTCCCCGATTGGCTGAGCCAGCGGCTCACTGAGGCTGGTCGCGGGGCCTCAGCCTGACCGTCGACCTGAACATCGACGCCGTAGCAGATCGACACGATCAGGTCGACCGACTCCGATCATTGAAGTTCGCGACACATCTGTCATGATGAACGCGTATCCTGATTTTCGATTTGTTCGTTTACAGGAGATCCAGACAGCGGGGCATTTCGAGAGGAGCTCGCGATGGCACGCTCAGCAGCAAGCACAGATGCACGGACCTACCTCGCGGTCGATGCCGACGAGGCGGTCTATCGTGCGTTCGCCGAGGCACTCGCTCGACCGACGCACGCAGGTCCTTGCCTGGTTGCCGAAGACGGCACCGAGGTTCCGCTTCCGCAAGAGCTCCATGACGTCCTACTCCAGGTCGCCCAGGCACTTCAGGCGGGGATGGGGGTCAACGTCGCGCCGCTCAACGCATCACTGACGACTCAGGAGGCTGCCGACTACCTGGGCGTCTCGCGGCCTACCTTGGTTCGTCTCCTCGACGCCGGCGAGATCCCGATGAGCCGGCCCAACCGGCATCGCTACGTGCGCCTGGTGGATCTCATCGAGTACGCAGAACGCGTGCGGCAAACCCGTGCGTCGACGTTGGACGAGATGGCCAAGGAAGCCGACGAGGCGGGGCTCTACGACGTTCTCGACGCACCTCCTCCGCCGATGAGGTGACATGCACTTCCCGGCCTTCCTGGACACCTGCGTCCTCTACCCCATCGTGCTCACTGACACGCTGCTCCGAATCGCTGAGCAGTCGGTCTTCCGCCCACACTGGTCCGCGGATGTCATGACTGAGTTGGAGAGAAACCTGGTCAAGGTGCCGTCGGTGTCAAAGAGTCTGGCCGAGTCCCGCGTCAACGCGATGAACCGGGCCTTCCCCGACGCGATGGTCACGGGCTACGAAGATCTTGTCTCCGGGATGGAGTGCGACGAGAAGGACCGGCACGTCATGGCAGCTGCGATCGCATCCGACTGTCAGATCGTGGTGACCTACAACCTCAAAGACTTCCCCAAGCCAGCGATGGAGAAGCACCAACTCGAGGCGGTACATCCAGACGCGTTCCTCGTGGACCAGCTCGACCTGTATCCAGAGGAGGTCGTTCATGCCCTCTGGCGCCAGTCCGCGGAGTCAGCCCGGCCGCACCTCACTCCGCTCCGGCTCATCGCGTCGTTGGAGAAGCTCCAGTTGAGCGATTTCGCGGCCGAGCTCCGCCGCAGATGGCCCAACCTTGCGTCTGGTCGCTGGTAGCGGACGCCTACTCGAAGAAGTCCTCGTCGATCTCGACAATGTGGACGGTGCGCTTGACCTGGACACCGACGCCGTAGCGGATCATCAGCCGGGCGAGACGGGCGCCGTCAATGAGGACGACACGGGTGGCGACTGAGTCGGCGTACACCTTCGCGCCCGTGCTGAAGCGGCCCGTCGTGATGAAGACGCCCTGGTTGGCCTGGGCGCCGTGGAGGGCGCCGACGAAGCCCTGGATATCGGGACGGCCGACGCTCGCATCGAGCGCGTAGCGTTTGGCCTGGATGTAGACGCGGCTCAGGCCCAGGGCATCCTGGTCGACGATGCCGTCAATCCCGTTGTCATTGGAGAGCTGGGTACGCGTCGCGGTGCCGTCGGCGCCGCCGTAACCCATCGCCACGATCAGGTCCAGGACCGCCTGTTCGAAGAAGGCGGGCGCGTTGGCGTGCAGACGCATGAGCAGCTCGGCTGCGACCTCGGCCTCGATCCGGGCGATTCCGTCCTCGATTTGCTCGACCGGGTCGAGCAGCTCGTCGGGGGCACGCTCCGCACTGCTTCTCTCCCCACCAGGAGCATCAGCGGACTGACTCGACTGTCGTCGCTCAGGTTCGTACTCGGCCCAGGCCGGCAACGCCTTCACATCGGCCAGCGTGAAGCCGTCGGGGTGTGCAGAGAGAAACTCGCGCCCGGCGTCGGTGATTCGGAACAGGCCGCGCCTGACGGCCAGCAACAGACGAGCACGCACAAGACCCGACTTCGCCCAGCTCGCACGATGCTCGGCGATGTATTTGCCCGACTTGTGCTGGAGCTTGCGCAGGTCATCCGGCACGCCAGCTCGCTCGACGACAGCCGGGTACAGGTCCCGGCGCGCCCAGTCACTGCCGTCGGAAGTGACTTGGAGCAGGGGGTACATGAACTGCCACCACTGCGGGATGCCGAGTTCGGTCGGATTCACATCAGTCACGGTCAGAGGCTCCCGTTGAAAGCCCTGGCCTGGAGCGAGGCGAAGAGTTCATCGTTAGCCGCGATGGCCCGCTTCATGGCGACTCGTTGACTTTCTACTCCCTTCATCCGCTCTACGAAGGCCGACTGATCCGACCCCGACGGCACCAGGACTGGAAGAGCCTTGAGTTGCGTCATATTGATCGACGCAATCCCCGTGGTTTGCTTTGCCGCTCGAAGGAAGTACGACCGAGCTGACCGGCTGGCCATGAACGCCGCGAGATAGTCCGGCTCCACCGAACGGCTGCGGACCCGAAAGACGTGGTTCTGGTGAAGGCAGAGTGGCAACTCGCTACGCCAAACCGTGCCGCGACCCAGTTTGTCCGGGTCGCCGCCCTCCGTGAGCACGAGATCCCCATCCTTCAGGGCGTACCGATCGATCTCAGCGGTGGTTGCCTCGATTTCCTTCACGACGTCCATCTTCAGATGACCTGCTTGAACATTCGAGACCGCGAGGTACGGCGTCGGGAATGTTGGCTCCGCCGTCCGGCGACCCTTCGTGATGCCAGACGTCACGACGGCCAGATCAGCCAGGGGAGCCATCTCCTCCTCATGACCAGCGAACATGTCGTGGAAGGTCGACTGGGTGAGGGTGTCGAGATGGGTGAGGACCTGGCGGCGCTTGATGCGGATCGCGTCGGCTTGGTCGAGGATCGTGGCGATGCGGCGTTGCTCATCGAGGGATGGGAGCGGGATTGCCACCCGCACTAGGTCAGACTTCCGAAGAGACGGAACCGTCGTCGAGGAGGCAAGTCCGTAGAAGTCGACCGATTGGAGAAATCTGTACAGATAACGCGCATCGAGCTCCGATGACCGTGGGATCGCGGCCATGGCGTTGTTGTCGACAAGCAGCGGACGGCCAGCGATGACACGGTGGTTCTGTCTGATGGCTTCTCCGATCTTGGCGAAGAGGACGGCGCCAGCCGGGATCGGTTTGGCCTTCAATGTTGTCAGGTCCGACTCATCTACGAAGTGATCCGCGTTGACGAGCGCGCCCGCTCCCGATCGGCCTGCCCGGGAGATATCTCCGACCTTCGCCATGGGATAGTCCCCCGCCGTGCGGCCTTGCAGTCGTGGTGGAAATCCCACGCCTGCGCGAAAGTCGACAACATCGCCAAGCGGGACCGTCTTCACGAGAGCATGCCCTTCAGCTCCGCAATCCCCTTGGCGATCTCCTCGTCGAGGGCCTCGATGTCGGCGATGATGTCAAGCGGGGCGCGATGCTCGATCTCCTCGTGCTGGATCTCCTTGTAGCGGTTCAGGGAGAGGTCGTAGGACTGGGCGACGATGTCGTCCTTGGGGACGAGGAAGGACTGATCGGTCCTCGCGCGGTCAGCCTCTGCACCCAGAGCTTTCCAGCGTTTCAGGACGTCGGGCAGGTCGTTGGGGTCGATCGGGTTGCGCTTGTCGTCGAGCGAAAAGCCGTCGGCGCGGACGTCGTAGAACCAGACGTGGTCGGTGCCGCCTGAGTTGGTTTTGGTGAAGAAGAGGATGGCGGTGGAGACACCGGCATACGGCTTGAAGACACCGGATGGGAGCTTAATGACGGCGTCGAGCTTCTGGTCCTCGACCAAGGTCTTGCGGAGGTCCTTGTGGGCCTTGGAAGAGCCGAAGAGGACACCGTCGGGAACGATGACAGCAGCGCGGCCGCCTGGCTTCAGCAGCTTGAGGAAAAGGGCCAGGAAGAGGAGCTCGGTCTTCTTGGTCTTGACGACGCGCTGAAGGTCCTTGCTCGTCGACTCGTAGTCGAGGGAGCCGGCGAAAGGTGGGTTCGCGAGGATCAGCGTGTACTTGTCCGCATCCTCGACGGTGCCCTCGGAGAGGGAGTCGCGATAGCGGATGTCGGGGGCCTCGATGCCGTGGAGGAGCATGTTCATCGAGCCGATGCGGAGCATGACGTTGTCGAAGTCGTAGCCGTGGAACATCGAGCGGTGGAAGTGCTCACGCTGCTTGGCATCGGTGAGCGTGGATGGATGGGTGCTGCGCACGTACTCGCTGGCCGCGACGAGGAAGCCGGCGGTGCCGCAGGCCGGGTCGCAGATCTCGTCGTCTGGTTGCGGCGCGGTCATGTCGACCATCAGCTGGATGATGTGGCGCGGCGTACGGAACTGGCCGTTCTGGCCGGCCGAGGCGATCTTGCCGAGCATGTATTCGTAGAGGTCGCCGTTGGTGTCCCGTTTGTCCATCGGGATGGTGTCGAGCATGTCGACGACCTTCGAGAGCAGCGCCGGGGTCGGGATGGTGAACCGGGCGTCCTTCATGTGGTCGGAGTAGGTCGTGTTGTCGCCGCCGACCTGCTGGCCGTACTTCTGGAGGAACGGGAAGACCTGGGTGGAGACGGTCTGGTACATGACTGCCGGCTCCTCGTTCTTGAACCGGCTCCAGCGCAGGTGCTCCTGGTCGGGGAGGAACCTCGGGTCCTCGATAGTGCCAGTCACGCGAGCCTTCTTCTCGGCGAGTGTCTGCAGGTCGTCCAGGCGACGCAGGAAGAGGAGGTAGGTGATCTGCTCGATCACTTCCAGCGGATTGGAGATGCCACCCGACCAGAAGGCGTCCCAGACTCGATCGATCTTGCTCTTCAGCTCGCCGGTGATCACTGGGTCACCTTAGTAAGTTCAGCCCAGATTGCGAGCATGAACGACGAGGGGCGGCCACCTTCACGGTGACCGCCCCTCGCGGCGTACGAAATGTTGAGACTCAGAAGCCGAGGTCGCGGCCGATGAGCTCCTTCATGATCTCGTTGGAGCCGGCCCAGATCTTCGTGACGCGGGCGTCGCGCCAGGCGCGAGCGACGCGGTACTCGTTCATGAAGCCGTAGCCGCCGTGGATCTGGACGCAGTGGTCGAGGACCTCGGACTGCGCCTGCGAGGACCACCACTTGGCCTTGGACGCCTCGACCGGGGTGAGCTCGCCCCGGGCGTGCGCGGCGACGCACTTGTCGACGTACGCCTCGGCGACCTCGATCTGGGTGACCAGCTCGGCGAGCAGGAACTTGTTGTGCTGGAAGGCACCGATGGACTGACCGAAGGCCTTGCGGTCCTTGGCGTACTGGACGGTCTCGAGCAGGATCTGCTTGGCCTGCGCGATGTTGGCGACCGCGCACGAGACGCGCTCCTGCGGGAGCTCCTCCATCATGTGGATGAAGCCGCGGTTGAGCTCGCCGATGATCTCGGCGTCGGTGACGCGTACGTTCTCGAAGAAGAGCTCGGCGGTGTCGGACTCCTCCATGCCGACCTTGTCGAGCTTGCGGCCGCGCGAGAAGCCCTCCTTGGTCGCCTCGATCGCGAAGAGGGTGATGCCCTTGGCGCCCTTCTCCGGGTCGGTGCGGACCGCGGTGATGACCAGGTCGCAGGAGTAGCCGTTGGTGATGAAGGTCTTGGAGCCGTTGATGACCCACTCGTCGCCGTCGCGGACGGCGGTGGTCTTCAGCGCGGCCAGGTCGGAGCCACCGGAGGGCTCGGTCATGCCGATGGCGAGCAGGATCTCACCGGAGGCCACGCCCGGCAGCCAGCGCTGCTTCTGCTCCTCGGTGCCGAGGCGGACCAGGTAGGGAGCGGTGATGTCGGAGTGGATGCCGACGCAGGTCGGGTAGGCAGCGCCGATCTTGGCGAGCTCCTCGGCGAGGACCGCGTTGAAGCGGAAGTCGTCGGCGCCGGCGCCGCCGTACTCCTCCGGGATCGCGAGCCCGAGGAAGCCGTTCTCGCCAGCCTCCAGCCAGAACTCGCGGGGCAGCGCCTTGTCGGCGATGTGCTTGTCGGTGTGGGGCTTGACCGAACGCTCCAGCCACTGCTGGACGGAGGCTCGGAAGTCCTCGTGGTCTTCCTCATAGTGGTCGCGCTTCAGCATGCATCGGAGTCTACGACGCAGTGGTTACTCGGTGGTAACCCTTCCAGGATGCAATCTGAGCTCAGTCCTGCCGGATCCTGACCGGCGTACGCCAGGCGACCAGCAGCAGGGGAACCGAGACGACCAGGCCGACGAGGAAGACGACGTGCAGCGCCGGCGCGAGCACGTCCGGCGGAAGGGCCTCCAGCGGCGGCACCTCTCCCCCGGCGTACTCCTGCCTGACCAGCCCGTTCGCGACCGCACCGAAGAGCGCGACGCCCAGCGCCGAGCCGACCGAGCGGGCGAACATGTTGGACCCGGTGGCCACCCCACGGACCTCCCAGTCGACCGCCGACCCGGCGGCGACGACGCCCGGGTTGACCGACCAGCCGAAGCCGAGACCGAGCACGAAGCACGGGATCGCCAGGTGCCAGAACGACGAGCTCTCGCCGACCGTGACCAGCACAGCCCCGCCGACGAGGACCAGCAGGGCGCCGAGCCCGACCGCGACCCGGAACCCCTTCGCGAGGTAGATCCGGCCGGCCGTGGCAGCCGCGATCGGCCAGCCGATGCTCATCCCGGCGAGCGCGAACCCGGCCACGACCGCCGAGTGACCGAGCACGCTCTGCGCGTAGAGCGGGACGTACGTCGTCAGCCCGAGCATCACGACCCCGACGATCAGGCTGGCGGCGTTGGCCGGCGCGAGGACCCGGTGGCCGAGGACCCACGGCGGCAGCACCGGGTCGGCGGCGCGCCGCTCGACGAACCCGAAGGCGACCAGAGCGACGATGCCGACGGCGAAGATCAGGTAGGAGGGCGCGGACGACCAGGCCCAGGCGTGACCGCCCTCGAGCAGCCCGAGCAGCAGCGCGACGCCGGCGACCGTCAGCAGCCCGGCGCCGGCCCAGTCGATGGCGCTCGTCGCGGCCGGCCGGCGGTTCTCGTGGAAGTGACGCAGCAGCCACAGCGCGACCGCCCCGATCGGCAGGTTGATCAGGAAGATCAGCCGCCAGTCGAGGTAGTCGGCGAAGACGCCGCCGAGGGTGGGCCCGACGATGGCGGCGGTGGCCCAGACCGACGCGACGTACGACGTCGCGACCGCCCGCTCCTCCAGCGTGTAGATGTCGGAGACGATCGTCATCGCCATCGGCTGGATCGCCCCGGCCCCGATGCCCTGGATCGCCCGGAAGACGATCAGCGCGGTCAGCGACCACGCCAGGCCGCACAGCAGCGACCCGACCAGGAAGGCCAGGATCCCGGCGATCATCACGGGCTTGCGCCCGAGCCGGTCGGCGACCTTGGCGTAGAGCGGTGTGGTCACCGCGGTGGCCAGCACATAGATCGAGAAGAGCCACGGGAACTGCTCGAAGCCGCCGAGATCCTTCACCACGCTCGGCACCGCCGTCGCCAGGATCGTCATGTCGATCGCGACCAGGCTGAGCGACACCATCACCGCGAGCAGGATCGGCCCGCGTTCGCTACGAAGTCCTACCGAGCTGCGCGTTGGTCTGGTCGTCGAGGTGGGCACATTACTTAGCAATCCTCACGACCGAGGATTCATTCCAATCGAGTTGTTCTCACATTTCGCGAAAAGTGAGAACAGAGGCGCCGTTGTTCTCATTTTTCCAGCTCAGCGAGGTCGAAGACCTCGCCGGGGGCGGGCTCCTCGACCTGGAACTCCTTGTCGAAGTCGGAGAAGGTGAGCTCACCGGAGCTGCCCTGGGTCCACTTCACGATCCGGTGGGGCTTCGAGGCCAGGACGTACGTCCGGCTCTCGGTCTCGCCATGGGTGACATCGAGGCGCACGGCAGGGCCGTCAGCGGCCATCGCCGGGCCGATCGCCTGCGCCTCGGCCTCGGCCGGGACCATCTGGGCGGTGAGGCTGTCGATGCTGCAGAAGGCGCGCAGGCTGGCCATCTCGCCCTCGAGCTTCACCCACTTCTCGCCGACCCGCTTGGCGATGCGCTCGCCCTCGCCCTTGGCCGGGGCGATCGCCTTCCAGAACTCCTCGTCGCCCTGGTACCAGGCCGATCCGGCGATGGAGCGCAGCGAGATCTCGCCGTCGCCGATGCTGACCTTGCCGACACAGCTGTCCTCGGCGGAGACGTCGAGGTCGACGGTGATCTTGGTGCCCCGCGGATCGAGCACGTCACCCTCGACGTGGACGGTGTCGATGTCGTGCATCGCGGTGCGGGCGTCCTCGGCGATCTGGTTGCCGGGCTCCTTCGCGTAGTCGCGTGCCTGGGACAGGCTTCCCTCCCCCTCGCCACAGCCGGCGAGAGCGCTGGTCAGCGCGACGATGAGGGCGGTCGTAGGCACGGCATGGCGAAGCACGCGGCCTATCGTGACAGAAATTACGAAGGGGTCAACGCGAGAGGGCCTGTACGTCGGCGACCCACTCCGGAACCAGCTTGCCGGCCGGTCCCTGACGGGCGTCGTCGAAGAGGTGCGAGGTCTCGGACGGGTCCAGGTTGAGCTCGAGCGTCTTGGCCCCGGCGAGGGCGGCCATGCGTACGAAACCGGCGGCCGGGTAGACGGCGCCGCTGGTGCCGATGGCGACGAAGAGGTCGGCCTGGACGAGCGCTCGCTCGATCAGGTCGAGGTCGTAGGGCATCTCTCCGAACCACACGACGTCGGGCCTCAGGGTGTCGTTGCCGCAGCCCGGGCAGGCGGGCGCGTCGGCGAGGTCGTCGTCCCAGGCGAACCTGCCCTGACACGAGTCGCAGAGCGCCGAGAGCAGCTCGCCGTGCATGTGCACGACCCGGCGGGAGCCGGCTCGCTCGTGGAGATCGTCGACGTTCTGCGTGACGACCAGCAGCTCGTCACCCAGGACCTGCTCGAGCCGGGCCAGCGCGACGTGCGCCGGATTGGGGACCACCGCCCGCAGCTCGCGGCGGCGGTCGTCGTAGAAGCGGTGGACCGTCGCGGGATCGCGACGGAAGGCCTCGGGCGTGGCGACCTCGTCGACGTGGTGCCCCTGCCAGAGCCCGTCGGCGTCCCGGAAGGTGGCGAGACCGCTCTCGGCCGAGATCCCGGCTCCGGTGAGCACGACAACTTTCACAAGCATTCAGGCTAGCGAGGTTGACGAAACATCCGCTGCCCCCGAACCGCCGTTTTGGTCACTCGATCGGTATTTGTGATCGAACCGACGCTGTCACGAGGCCCGCCCGACGAGAGTATGGACTTTTACTGTAAAGGCCCCTTACTGTAATTCGGGTTCCTACAGTTCCCCACTCGGGAGGTCCCATGCTGACCAGACGATCTGTACTAGCCGCCACCTCTGCCGCCTTCGCCGTGCCGCTCCTCGGCGGACCCAACGGGCAGGCCGCCCATGCGATGCGTCCGCAGGGCATCGGCGCCCAGGCCACGATCCGGCTCCGCTTCGTCAACCGGACCGGTGCCTACGACAACGCCTCCATCCACTTCTACGTCGTCGGCACCAACCTGGCGACCGGCGAGCAGTCCCGGGTCACGCCCGAGGGCACGCTGGTGCCCGTCTCCCTCGCCGACAACGGCGCCGACGGCTACGCCGACTACGCGATCCCGTTCTCGAGCAGCGGCGACACGCTCTCCCAGATCCCCGCCGACATGTCCGGGCGGATCTACTTCTCGCTCGGCGACAAGCTGAAGTTCAAGGTCAACGAGGGCAACGCGCTCGCCTACCCGGCGGCCTGGGTCGAGTCCGACCCCAGCTACGGCGTGCTGCACGACTGCGTCGAGTTCACCTACAAGAGCGGCCGGATCTACTGCAACACCACCATGGTCGACATGTTCAGCGTGCCGCTCTCGATCGCGCTGACCGGCGAGCAGTCGCCGACCACCGGAACCCTCGTCGAGGGCGGCCGCGCGAAGATCTTCTCCGCCGTCTCGGCCTCCCCCGACTTCGGCTCGCTCGTCGTGGACGACCGCCGGATCCTCGCGCCGGGACACGGACTGAACGCCGGGAGGTTCTCCACGACGTTCTTCGACTCCTACATCGACCAGGTGTGGTCGAAGTACGTCGGCGAGCCGCTCGTGGTGAGGGCGAACAACACCACCTTCACCGGCCGGGTCAGCGGCGACCAGTTCGTCTTCGACGGCGGGGTCAAGGCGTTCAGCCGGCCGTCGACCCGGGACGTGCTCTTCTGCGACGGCGCCCTGGCCGCCCCCAACGACGGCATCACCGGTCCGGTCGCGGCAGTGCTCGGAGCCGGCTTCAACCGGACCACGCTGCTCGCCTCCGCCGACCAGCCCACCGGCGACGCAGGCGGGTTCTACCAGGGCGCGCCCGTCCATGCGTACAGCAAGGCGATGCACGACCACACGGTCGACGGGAAGGCCTACGGGTTCGCCTTCGACGACGTCGGCGGCTTCGCCTCGTACGTCGAGGACAACGCCTCCGAGATGACGGTGACGCTGACCCCGTTCTGACCGGCCCCCTCCCCTCTATCGGGGATCGTCGGCTCGGCCCGTCCGGCACGCCACGAGGGCCCGTACGGTCGCTTCATGTCGTACGTCGTCCTCGTGGCGTGGCTCGTCCAGGCCGCGGTCGGAGTCCTGCTGCTGACCGGCTGGCTCGGGCACGGCCGCGCGCACCCTCGGGTCGTCGTCACCCACGTAGTGCTCTCCGTCCTCGGTGTGGCCTCCTGGATCACGTACGTCCTGGCCGACCAGGTCCTGTGGGCGTGGGCCGCCCTCCTCCTCATCACCATCGGCAACGGCTTCGGCGACAACATCCTGCTGCGGCGTACGCGAGCGATGGGCGGCAGCCACCTCTCCACGGTCAACGCCTACAAGCTCGCCATCCGCTCGATGTTCAAGGGTCGGTTGCCGGTCCGGGTCAGCTTCCACGCGATGTTCGCCGGCGTCGTCTACTTCTCCACCCTGGCAATCTGCATCGTCGCCACCGTCGGGTAGGCGCATATGCCGGTGCGGGGCACTGCCGCGGCCGGGATACTGAGCACATGGGTGCGGGTGGTGCGGTTCTGATCATCGTCGTCGCGGCCGTGCTCCTGATCTTCGTGGCGGTCGCACTCGTCCTGCTCGTCGCGGCCGCCGTGGTGCGGACGTCCGGCAAGAATCCGAGGCCGCTGGCGTGGACCGGCGTCGGCGTGCTCGCGATCCCGGTGCTGTTCGTCGCTGTGCTCGTGGTCTGGGGTCAGCTCGTCCGCGACCCCGACACCATCGAGCTCGACCTGCGCGAACCGGTCCAGCTCTCCAGCCTGCCCGAGGACAACGAGGACTTCCCCGGGATGCGCGACTACGACAGCGAGCACATCGACCTGATCCTGCCCGGCGGCGAACGCTTCGAGGCCGAGGTCGACGGGGTGCTGGTCTGGTCCGACGACGGGTACGTCATCGGGGTCACCTTCGACCGGCGGGCTCGCGAGGAGGGCGAGACCGAATCCCTCACGCGGGAGTGGGAGAGGGAGCTCGGTGGCGCCGGGACCGTGGAGGTCGATGCGGACTACTCCGATCACGGACGGGTCCGGGCAGCGGTGCCGGTCGATCCGACTCCGTAGGGCCTGCCCGCTCAGCCCGTCCTGTTGGCCGCGACGAACGGGCAGGCGAACGGATCGCGGTCGCCGAGACCCACGCGGTTGAGGTGGCGGACGACGATGGCGTACGACTCCAGGAGACCGGCCTCGGTGTAGGGGACGCCCTGCTCGGCGCAGTAGGCGCGGACCAGGGGCTGGGCGCGGCGAAGGCTGCTGCTCGGCATGCTCGGGAAGAGGTGGTGCTCGATCTGCAGGTTGAGGCCGCCCATGAGCAGGTCGACCCAGCGTCCGCCGCGGATGTTGCGGGAGGTCAGGACCTGGCGGGAGAGGAAGTCGATCCTGGTGTCGCGCGGGACCAGCGGCATGCCCTTGTGGTTGGGGGCGAAGCTGGCCCCCATGTAGACGCCGAAGACGGCGAGCTGCACGCCCAGGAACGCCGCGCCGAGGCCGAGGCCCAGGACCGAGCAGACCAGCACCGGCCACCCGATCAGCCGCGCTGCCAGGAACGCTGCCTCCGTACGCCGATGCTTGAGGTCTCGATCCTTGATGACGGTGAGGACGGCGCCGAGGTGGAGGTTGACGCCTTCGAGCGTCAGCAGCGGGAAGAAGAGCCATCCCTGGCGGGCGGTGAGCCACCGCTTGAGACCCGTACGTCGTTCCACGTCCTCGGGGGTGAACAGCAGGACCGAGGGGCGGATGTCCTCGTCGGCGTCGACCTTGTTCGGGTTGGCGTGGTGGCGCGTGTGCTTGCGCATCCACCAGCCGTAGCTCAGCCCGACGACCAGGTTGCCGAGGATGCGGGAGGCCCACTCGTTCTTCGGGCCCGAGGCGAAGATCTGGCGGTGCGCGCCGTCGTGGGCGAGGAACGCGGTCTGGGTGAACAGGACCCCGAAAGCCACCGCGACCAGCAGCTGCCACCAGGTCTGTCCGAGGGCGAGCAGGGCGATCAGAGCGAGCGCGAAGCCGGAGCCGAGGAGGGCAACCCGCCGGGCGTACGTCCTCGGGGACCGCTCCAGGAGACCTTCTTTCCTGACCCGGCCCATCAGCTCGGTGTAGGCGTTGACCTGGCGGTGCGCCTGGCTCGGGAGCGTGGTCATCGTCGTCACCGTCCCAGCCGGCGCAGCCGAGCCATCGCCAGCGGCAGGCAGATCGCGATGATGGCGACCGGCCAGAGGACGGCCATGGTGAGGGCGTGCTCGCCGACCCACGTGGTGGCCGGGCCGGCCGTGTTGCCGAAGAGCTCGCGGGTGGCGATGACGGTCGAGGACAGCGGGTTCCACTCTGCCGGGAGGGCGAGCCAGCCCGGCATCAGGTCGGTCGGCACGATGGTGTCGGCGACCATGGCGAGCGGGAAGACGAGCGCGAAGTACTTCATCGCTGCCTCCGGGCCGCTGACCAGCAGGCCGAGCAGGATGCCGACCCAGGAGAAGGCCATCCTGAGCAGGATCAGGAGTCCGAGCGCGGCGATCACCCCGCCGAGCCCGAGATGGGCCTGCCAGCCGAACAGCGTCCCGAGCGCCAGCAGGATGCTGAGCTCCACCACGGCCAGGATCACGTCCGCCAGGGCGCGCCCGGCCAGCACCGCGACCGGCGACATGGGGAGGGATCGCATCCGGTCCAGCACCCCGCCGCGTACGTCCTCGGCGACGGAGATCGTGGTGTTGCCGATGCCGAACGCCATGGTGAGCGCGAAGAGACCGGGGAGCAGGAACTCGCGGTACTCGGCCCCCGGCACGTCCATCGCGACCCCGAAGGCCTCGCCGAAGACGAAGCCGAACATGGCCACGGCCATCACCGGGATCATCAGGGTGCCGAGGAGCTCGTCGGGGCGGCGTACGAGGTGGAGGAGGTGGCGCTTGGCCACCACCCAGGTGTCGACCGTCGCCCACGTGATGCGTGATCCGTGGACGGTGGGTTCGGTCAGGGTGGTCATCAGGCCCCCTCGGTGATCAGCAGGAACGCCTCGTCGAGGTCGCGGCCGCCGACGCTGGACTTGAGCTCGGCGGGCGTCCCCTCGGCCACGACCCGGCCGCGGTCGACCATCGTGATGCGTGAACACAACCGGTCGGCCTCCTCCAGGTACTGGGTGGTGAGCAGCACGGTCGTGCCGGAGTCGGCCAGCTCGCGAACCGCGTCCCAGACCTCGATCCGGCTGCGCGGGTCGAGCCCGGTGGTGGGCTCGTCGAGGAAGAGCACGCGCGGGCTGCGGATCAGACTGACGGCGAGATCGAGCCGCCTCCGCATGCCGCCGGAGTAGCCGCGCACCGGTCGGCCGGCGGCCTCGACGAGGTCGAAGCGCTCGAGCAGCTCGTCGGCTCGGGCACGCGCTTCGCGGGCCCGCATCCGGTGCAGGCGGGCGAACATCTCCAGGTTCTGGCGGCCGCTCAGGACGCCGTCGACGGCTGCGTACTGGCCGGCGATGCCGATCCGTGCGCGCACGCCGGCCCGGTCGCGGGCGACGTTGCGGCCGGCGACCCAGGCCTGACCCGAGTCGAAGCTGGCCAGGGTGGCCAGGATGCGTACGGTCGTGGTCTTGCCGGCCCCGTTCGGGCCGAGCAGGCCGTGGACCGTGCCTGCCGGGACGGCGAGGTCGATGCCGTCCAGGGCGGCGCCACGGCCGGGGTAGCTCTTGCGGAGCCCCTGGGTCCAGATGGCGGGTTCGTCGGTGATCATGCTGCTGCCTCCAGTTCTGTCGGTCGAGCCGACGTCGTGAGGGACGAACGGCGGCGTGTCGAGGCCAACGCAGTCGTCACCTCCTCGTAGCGACCCAGAGCGATCCGGGCGATGTTGAGCAGCGACTCGCTGCCCTCGGCGTAGTAGCCGCAGTGGCCGGGGATGTCACCGGTCCCGAACCGGGTCGCACCCAGCTCGGGGTGCAGCGGGCCACGCCCCAGACCGAGGCGGCCGAGGCGTACCTGCGGGACCAGCCGGATCCGGTCGGTCTCGCCGTACGCCGCCCACAGCCGGGTGCGTGACCCGAGCTCGGAGCGATGCACGACACCCATCCCGGGGCTGCCCAGCGCCACGCAGTCCTCGGCGCGGGCACTGGCCAGCGCCAGGCCGGCGACGGTCGAGCCGTAGCTGTGCCCGATCAGGGTGAGGTGCGCGGCGCGCGGCAGGTAGTGCGTGAGGGCGGCGAGGTCGCTGGCGCCGGCATAAGCGGGCCCGTTGGTGATCGCGTTGTACCACTCCGGCGGCGAGTGGTAGCCCAGCCAGACCACCACGGCCGACCGGCTCTCGGGCGCGATCTGGTGCATCGTACGCAGCAGCAGCTGCCCCCGGGAGCGCGGACTGTGGGCCTCGGTGCTGGTGAAGTAGTTGCCGAGGTGGTGGCCGTTGCCGGGCACGACGACGGCGATGTGGTCGGCGATGGCGGCGTCCCCGAAGACCTCCACGACCCGCGCCCCTCCCGGCGGGTCACAGGCGAGCAGGCGGGGTCCGATGGTTCCGTCGGCCTCGTTGAGGCCGTACCTGAGCGGCGTCACAACTGTCATGGCCGTGACGGTAGGAATCAGGTGTCGGCCGGCGCGTCACTCCCGAGAGCCATTCGACCCCCTACCGGGGTAGTGCGGGATGTCCCCTAGACGTGCGGCGCGACCAGGCCGCTCTCGTAGGCGAAGACGACGGCCTGGGCGCGGTCGCGCAGGCCGAGCTTGCCGAGGATGCGGCTGACGTGGGTCTTCACGGTCTGCTCGGCGAGGAAGAGCTCGGCGGCGATCTCGCTGTTGGAGCTGCCGCGGGCGATGTTCTCCAGCACCTCGCGCTCGCGCTCGGTGAGCTGCTTGAGGCGCGGGTCCTGCTTGCGCTTGCGCGGGGCGCGGGCGAACTGCGCGATCACCTGCCGGGTCACCGAGGGTGAGAGCAGCGCCTCGCCGGCGTGGACGACCCGGATCGCGGAGGCGAGCTCGTCGGGCGAGGCGTCCTTGAGGAGGAACCCGCTGGCGCCGAGACGCAGCGACTCGTGGACGTACTCGTCGGCGTCGAACGTGGTCAGCATGACCACCTTGGTCTGGGCCGTGGCCGGGTTCTCGGAGAGCTGCCGGAGCGCCTCGATGCCGTCCATCACCGGCATCCGGACGTCCATGAGCACCACGTCGGGATGCGTACGCCGCACCACCTGCAACGCCTCAGAGCCATCCGCTGCGGTGCCGACGACCTCGATGTCCGGCTGGGTGCTGAGCAGCGCCACGAAGCCGGAGCGCACCATCGCCTGGTCGTCGACGACCACGATCTTCACCGTCACGGGGTCTTTCTACCGTTCTTCTTGTCCTGGCTCAGCGTGGGCGTACGCACCGCGGTTCGGGCCGGGAGCCGGGCCTGGACGATGAACTCCCCCTCGACCGCTCCGGCGGTGAGGCTGCCACCGACGGCGGCGGCGCGCTCGCGCATCCCGATCAGCCCGTGACCACCTCCGGTGGCCTCGGCGGGACCGGCCCCGTCCAGCGCGTTGGCGACCCGGATCTCGAGATCCTCCTCCCCCAGCGTCAGGTCGACGCCGACCACCTCGCTGGGGGCATGGCGGCGGGCGTTGGTGAGCGCCTCCTGCACGATCCGGTAGGCCGCGGTGCCGACCTCGGGCGCGACGTCGGTGACCTCCGGGAGCTCACCGCGCACCTCGACCCGTTGCCCGGTTCCGCGGGCCGACTCGAAGAGATCGGCCAGCCCGCCGATGTCCGGCACCGGGACCCGGCCCGACTGCCCCTCCTCGGTACGCAGCACGTCGAGCACCCCGCGCATCTGCCGCAGCGCCGAGGCCGCCAGGTCGGCGATCTCGGCGAACTCGGCCTCCGCCGCCGGGCTGACGTCGTCGACCCGGTGCGGCGCCGATCTGGCCTGCACGGTGATCAGCGACATGTTGTGGGCGATCACGTCGTGCAGCTCGCGGGCGATGCGTGCCTTCTCCTCCACCACCGAGCGGCGCTCGTGCTCCTCGCGCAGCGCGCTGCGTGACTCCGAGAGCCGCCTGGCGACCGTGGCGAGAGCTCCCATCAGCAGCGCGAGCGAGGCGAAGTTGGCCACCTCGATGAGTGAGGGGACGAGGTCGTTCCAGGCCATCCCGACCACGGCCAGCACCACTCCGGCAGCGACCTGGATACCCAGGGTGATCGCCGCCAGCCGCCACCCGGCGACCAGGGTCAGCACCACCAGCACGACCAGTTGCGTCAGTGTCGGCGGCGGGATCATCCACGGCCATCCGCTCTCGCCCTGCCTCACGATCGCCAGCGCGGCCACGGTCACCGCGACCAGGGAGAGGCCGGCAGCCTCCACCGGACGCCGGAGCGCCAGCGGGATCGAGGCGGCATGTGTGAACCCGACCAGCAGCGCGACCCCGCCCGCGACCTCGTAGGGGTCGGTGGTCAGGACCGCCGCCTCCACGATCCCGAGCACGGTCGCGGCGACGTACAACGCCAGACGACCGCGGCCGAGCCAGGTCTTCAGCATGGTTCAGTAATACCAGGGCGACGGTGCACCCTCGGTCAGGTCGGCGCTATCGCCCCACGGCGGCCTTGTCCTCGTCCTGCGTGCGGATGGTGCCCTGACCGGACTCGATCCGGCCCTTGAGGCTGACGGTGATGTAGTGGGTCCAGGCGTCGTAGCAGACGTCGAAGCACTCGTCCCCACGCCCGAGTCCCTCGTGAGTGAAGGTCACGCGGGTCAGATCGCCATCGACGGCGATGTCGAAGCGGCCGGTGGTGCCGATCCACTCCTTCTTGTCCGCGATGAAGTCGAGATAGCCGTCGGTGAACTCCCACACGACGCGCTCACCCGGGACCAGCTCCTTGACGAGCTGCTTGGAGTAGTGGATGTCCGGCACCAGGTAGAACCACTCGGCCCCGACCTGGTCGGTGGGCCCGGCAATGTGGTGCCCCCACCAGGAACGTACGTCGTTGATGGCCTCGTACGCCTGCTGACGGGTGGCATCGACGGTGAAGGTTGCGGTCAGGTCGCTCATGGCTGTCTCCTCGGAACGTGACTTGCATCATGCAAGCACCACCGTAGGCGCCCACACTTTCATCATGCAAGTGGTTTGTTAGAGTCGTCCCGTGCTCGGAAAGACGTACGACGGCCAGATCTGCTCCATCGCCCGATCCCTCGAAGTGGTCGGCGAGCGTTGGACCCTGCTGATCCTGCGGGACGCGATATTCGCCGGCGTGACGCGCTACGGCGACTTCCAGCACAACCTCGGCATCGCCACCAACATCCTGAAGACGCGCCTGGCCACGCTCGTCGAGGCCGGCCTGATGACGCGCGACGACGCCGGCGACTACCGGCCCACCGCGATGGCCCAGGGCCTGCGGCCGGCGCTGATCGCGCTGACCGAGTGGGGCGACACCTGGTTCGCGCCCGACGGACGACCCATCGACTACCTGCACGCCGACTGCGGCGAGCCGGTCCACGTCGAGACGACGTGCGAGCGGCACGGGGACGTCCCGCCCGAGCAGGTCGTGGTGCGGCCAGGGCCGGGCATGCCCGCCGAATACCTGGCGGCTCGCCGGCCGGCCCGGGACAGATGAGACAGCAGAGCCCGCCGCGACTCGCACGGCGGGCTCTGCTGCATGGGGACCTCAGGCGTCGACGAGTTCTCGCGAGCTGGTCTCCCCCAACCTGATCAGGGAGAACACGCTCAGCAGGCAGAAGGCTGCGATGACCGTGGAGAGCATGACCGTGCTCGCACCGGCCTTCTGCAGCGATGCGAACAGGAGCGGGGAGAGCCCCGCGCCCATGCCGGCGAGCTGATAGCCCAGCGAGGCGCCGGTGTAGCGCGACGAAGTCTTGAAGACCTCGCTCATCAGCGCGGCGAGCGGGCCGTAGAAGGCGGCGTGGATGACCGACTGCCCGAGGACGACCGCCAGCACCAGCAGCGCGACCGAGCCGCTGTCGAGCATCGGGAAGAGCAGGTACGCGAAGACCGCGGTCGCGATGGCAGCGGTGAGGACCACGGGGCGGCGGCCGACGCGGTCGGTGAGCGCGGACCAGCCGAGGATGCCGACGACCGCACCGGCCGAGGAGACCGTCAGCGCGTTGAGCACGGTCGGTCGCTCGAAGCCGGCCCCGAGGGCGTACGAGATCAGGAACGTGGTCAGGGTGCCCTGCACCACGAAGGCACCGAGGCCGACACCGACGGCCAGCAGGAGCGTACGCGGGTGGTCGCGGAGGACCTCCAGCAGCGGCGTCCTCGCCTCGGCCCTGCGGTCCTTCATCGCCTCGAAGGCCGGGGACTCGGTGACACTCAGCCGGATCCAGAGACCGACCGCGAGCAGGACGATGCTGAGCAGGAACGGCACCCGCCAGCCCCACGCGGTGAACTGCTCGGGCGTGGTGACCGAGGCCATCACCGCCATCACCGCGGTCGAGAGGACCATGCCGGCCGGGGCACCGGCATTCGTGAACGAGGCCCACAGCCCGCGCCGGGAGGTGGCGTGCTCGGCGGTGATCAGCACCGCGCCGCCCCACTCGCCGCCGATAGCGACGCCCTGGACGACCCGGAGCAGGACCAGGAGAACCGGCGCGGCCGCCCCGATCTGCCCGTACGTCGGCAGGCAGCCGATCAGGAAGCTGACCACACCCATGATCAGCATGGTCAGGACCAGCATCTTCTTGCGACCGAGCCGGTCGCCGAAGTGACCGAAGACCACGCCTCCGAGCGGGCGCGCCAGATAGCCGGCGGCGAACGTGCCGAAGGACGCGATCGTGCCGGTGACCGGGTCGAGGTTCGAGAAGAAGACCTCGTTGAAGACCACTGCCGAGGCGGTGGAGTAGAGCAGGAAGTCGTAGTACTCGATCAAGCTGCCCGTGAAGCTGCTGGCGACGATCCGGCCCATCTGCGTACGTGGACCGGTCGTGCTACCACCGGAGGTGAGGGTCATTGTGGGGGCTCCATTCAGGATTCCTGTTTATCAGGATTCCTGTCGATTCTGAGTGATGTACGTCACGCCTGTCAAGGAGACCCGCGAGCGGACCTCGACCGGGCTAGAAGGTGAGGACCGGCTTCACCGTGGCGCCCGAGACCATGTCGGCGACGGCGGTCTGGATCTCCTCGAAGGGGTAGTGCCGGACCAGCCGCTCCAGCGGCAGCCGCCCGTCGACGACCAGGCGCGCGAGTGCCGGGATGAGGGTGCGGGTCTCGGCGTCACCGAGGGTCAGCCCGACGACCCGTTTGCCGGCCAGCATCGCGTTGACGTCGATCCCGACCTCGGTGCCGAACGGAGGGGCCCCGACGATGACGGCGGTGCCGCGGGGGGCCAGGGCGTCGATGCCGTGGCGGAGCACGCCCGGGTTGCCGGTGGTCTCCACGACACCGTCGGCGCCGCCGGTCAGCTCGGTGAGCGCCCCGGCCAGGTCGCCGACCTGGCCGGCGTCGACGACGTCGGTCGCACCCAGCTCATGCGCCAGCTCGAGGCGCTCGGCCACCCGGTCCACCGCGATGATCCGGGTGGCCGGCGTCAGCCGCGCGGCCATGACCGCCGACAGGCCGACCGCCCCCACGCCGAGGACGACCACCGAGGAACCGGGACGCGGAGCGAGCACGTTCCAGACCGCACCGACCCCGGTCTGCACGCCGCAGCCGAGCGGTGCGAGCAGGGACAGGTCGGCCTCAGGCCCGACGCGTACGGCGCTGCGCTCGTCGACGACCGCGAGGCGGGAGAAGGAGGACTGCCCGAAGAAGTGGCCCCCGACGGGCTCCCCCTTCCTCCGCACCGGCGAGGTCCCGTCCATGCGGGCACCTCCGATGAGGTTGGCGGGAAGCCAGACGTCGCAGTAGGCCGGATGGCCGTCACGGCATCGGCCGCAGGTGCCGCAGGAGCTGAACGAGAGCAGCACCTGGTCGCCGGGTACGAGGCTGCGTACTCCGGATCCGACCTCCTCGACGACACCCGCGCCCTCGTGCCCGAGAACGCCCGGGAGCGGGAACGGCAGCCCGCCGCTGGCCACGCCGAGGTCGGTGTGGCAGAGCCCGGCGGCGACCATCCGCACCAGGATCTCGTCGGGACGGAGCGCGTCGAGCTCGACCTCTCCGACCGTGAAGGGCGCGCCGGCGGACTCGACGACCGCGGCCTGGGTCGTGGTGCTCATGACTCCTCCTGAGGTGGGGTCGGAAGGGAGATGACGACGGATCGGGTCTTCGTGTACGCCTCGAGCGCCTCCGGGCCGTACTCGCGGCCGAACCCGGACTGCTTGACGCCGCCGAACGGCACGGCGGGGTCGAGCATCGCCCAGTCGTTGACCCAGACGATGCCGGCGTCGAGCCGCCCGGCGACGCGGTGCGCCCGCGCGAGATCTCGGGTGTGCAGGCCGGCGGCGAGGCCGTACGCCGTCGAGTTGGCGAGCGCGACCGCCTCGGCCTCGTCGGCGAAGGACTGCACCGTGAGGACCGGCCCGAAGACCTCCTCGTTGACGACTCGTGAGTCCGCGGGCAGACCGGTGATCACGGTGGGCTCGACGTAGAACCCGCCGGCGAGGTCGCCGGTGAGCTCGGGGCGGCCACCGCCGGTGAAGATCCGGCCACCTTCCTGACGGGCCAGGGCGACGTACTCCTCGACCTTCTTGCGGTGCTGGTCGCCAGCCATCGGGCCGATCACCGTGGCCGGGTCCCGCGGGTCACCCAGGGGTACGCCCGGGACCGCCTGGCGCAGCACCTCGACCACCGCGTCGTGGACCTCGGCCGCGACCAGGAGCCGCGGACCGGCCATGCAGAACTGGCCGGTGTTGAACACGAACGCCTTGATCACGGCACCGACGGCCGACTCGAGGTCGGCATCCGCGAACACCAGGTGCGCGCCGTTGCCGCCGAGCTCCATCGTGACCGGCTTCAGGTGCTCGCCGGCAACGCTCGCGGCCCGGCGGCCGACGGCGGTCGAGCCGGTGAACGCGATCTTGTCGACTCCCGGGTGGCGCAGCAGCGCGTCGCCGGCCTCCGGGCCGGTTCCGGTCACGACGTTGAGCACGCCCTCGGGCGCCCCGGCGTCGACGAGCAGCCGGGCCATGAACAGAGCGCTGAGCGGGGTGTCGTCGGCCGGCTTGTGCACGACGGTGTTTCCGGCCGCCAGCGCGGCCGCGATCTTGGTGCTCGACAGGATGAGCGGAAAGTTGAACGGCGTGATCGCGCCGACCACGCCCAGCGGCTCGCGCCGGGTGTAGGCGAGCGCGGGGATCGGGGTGTCTCGCACCGAGCCGTCGAGGGTCTGCGCCAGCGCGGAGCAGTACTCGTACTGCTGGGCGGCGGTCTCGACGTCGACGTGTCGCGCCAGCGTGACCGGCTTGCCGACGTCGCGGCTCTCGATCTCGACCAGCTCGTCGGCCCGCTCCCGGATCAGGTCCGCGACCCGGTGCAGGATCCGGGCTCGGTCTCGGCCGCTCATCCGCGGCCACGGACCCTCGTCGAACGCGCGTCGCGCCGCCACGACCGCGGCGTCGATGTCGGCCGCGTCGCCGAGAGGAGCGGTCGTCAGCACGGTTCCCGTGCTGGGGTCGATGACGTCCATCCGGCGCCCGGCCGCCGAGGCGGCCTCGCGGCCGGCGATGAAGAGCTGCTGGTCCTCGTACGTCGCGGGCATCTCAGAGGCCCTGCTCGGTGAGGTCGGGTGGCAAGGTGCGGGACATCGGGTCCTCCTGGTCGGCGTGACGGCTGTCACTCCGACGCTAGGGAGGTCGAGACCCTGCGGAAATCCAGAAGGCGAACGGTCCTGTTCGCTACGCGAACCGCCTCTTCAGAGCTTTCGGCGCAACGTCTGCGACGGCGCTTCGCCGTACGCCTCTCGGTACTGAGCCGCGAACCTGCCAAGGCTGAAGAACCCCCAGCTCGAGGCGACCGTGGCCACGGTCGTCGCGTCGGCGTCGCTCGCGAGAAGAGCGTCGCGAACCCGTCCCAGCCGCACCTGTCGCAGGAACGCGCTGGGAGTGGTCTCGAGATGTCGGGCGAAACCCTGCTGGAGGGCACGCATGCAGAGCCCGGCGTGGACCGCCACATCGCTGACCCCGATCGGCTCGGCGGCGTGCTCCTCGATGTAGGCGACCGCTGCCCGGATCGCCGTCGGACCACCGGCGGCGGTCGGATGCCGCAGCTCCTCGGCGTAGTTGTGCTCGTGGGCGTAGAGCAGACCGGTGATGATGCTCTGGGCGAGCGAGTCGGCAAACGGCGACGCATCGAAGACGGATCCGCCCACGTCCGGCCCATGCCCGTCCACGCCGTACACCTGGTCGACGAGGACGCGGGCCAACCGCCACAGCTCCTGGCCGGGGCCGCGGTCCACCGCCAGGCCCGGCGCCATCTCGAGCGGGCTTCGCAGCGGGTGACCCAGGAGCCGCTCGAGGGTGTCCTCGACGGCGAACCGATCCAGCTTCATCGTCATGACGTCCTCGCCGCCGCCCCATCCCTCCAGGCGGGTCGGCCGGTGCGGGCCGTGCACGACCGCCATGGTCGGCGTCGCGATGACGGTGTCCTGACCGTAGGCGGTGCTGAGAGCGCCCGTGGCCGGGACGTTGACCTGATAGCCGTCGCAGAGCGGGCCCGTCTCGACGCGCACGGCGGACTCGTAGGAGAGCCTGCCGACCGTGACCGCGCCGAAGGAGCGTACGGCAAGATGGACGCCGAACCGGTCATCGCGATCGGTGACCCTGACGTCGTGGGGATAGAAGAGCTCGCCGCCGACCGCGCGCGCCTCGTCGATGTCGGTGATGTCCGCGGAGATGGTCCTCGAGTTCGGCATGGTGTGCTCCGGTGGTCAGGATCCCAGTCCGAGAAGCCGGATCGCGTTGTCCTTCACGAGCAGGGGGCGGACCTCGTCCTTGATCTCCAGCTTCTCGAGGTCGGCGAACCAGCGGTCCGGCGTGATCACCGGGAAGTCGGAGCCGAAGAGGACCTTGTGGCGCAGCGGGCCGTTGAGCTGCTTGACCAGCTGCGGCGGGAAGTACTTCGGCGACCAGCCGGACAGGTCGATGTGCACGTTGGCCTTGTGGGTGGCGATCGAGATCTGCACGTCGACCCAGGGGACGGCGGGGTGCGCCATCACGATCTGCAGGCCGGGGAAGTCGGCGGCCACGTCGTCGAGGAGCAGCGGGTCGGAGTAGCGCAGCTTGATCCCGCGGCCGCCGGGGAGGCCGGCGCCGATCCCGGTCTGGCCGGTGTGGAACAGGGCGACCACGCCGAGCTCGTCGAGTGTCGCCCAGAGCGGGCGGAACTCGGGGTCGGCGGGCGAGAAGGCCTGCAGGCCGGGATGGAACTTGAAGCCGCGTACGCCGTAGTCCTCGACCAGCCTCCTGGCCTGCTTCACGGCCACCTCGCCCTTGCGGGGGTCGACGGAGCCGAACGGAATCAGTACGTCGGCGTGCTCGGTCGCGCGCTCGGCGATCTCCTCGCTCGACAGCGGCGGGTGGTCGAGGCCGGTCGAGGCGTCGACGGTGAAGATCACCGCGGCCATGTCCCGCTCGCGGTAGTAGGCGGCGAGGTCGTCGACGGTCGGGGTGCGCGGGTGGTCGCCGCGGAAGTAGGCGGCGCTGGCGTCCATCAGCTCCTGGTCGAGCGAGAGGTGGCCGTGGTGGTCGGCCTCGACGTGGGCGTGCATGTCGAGGGCGCGGATCGTTCGGGTGTCGATCCGGGGCTGGTAGCGGCCGGTCATGGGGTGGCTCCTTCCGGGGTGCCGTACAGCTCGCGCACCCGGGACTTCAGCAGCTTTCCGGAGGCGTTGTGCGGGATCTCGTCGACGAAGACGACGGCCTTGGGGATCTTGTAGCGGGCGAGCCGTCCGTCGAGGTGATTCAGCAGGTCGTCCTGGGTGAGGGCGGAGTCGGGGCGGCGTACGACGACGGCTCTGCCCACCTCGCCCCAGCGCTCGTCGGGAACCCCGATGACGGCCGCCTCGGCGACGTCGGGATGGGTGTAGACGGCCTGCTCGACCTCGGCGGGGTAGACGTTCTCGCCGCCGCTGATGAACATGTCCTTGACCCGGTCGACGACGTAGAGGAAGCCGTCGTCATCGAGCACCGCGACATCGCCCGTACGCAGCCAGGGCCCGTCGAAGGCAGCCTCCGTCGCCGCGCCGTTGTGCCAGTAGCCGGGGGTCACGTTGGGGCCGCTGACGTGCACCTCACCCGGCTGGCCGGGGGTGGCGTCCTCGCCGTCGGGCGCGACGACACGTACGTCGGTGAAGAAGCAGGGGGTGCCGGCGGAGCCGAGCTTCTCGAGGCCGTCGCCGGCCCGCAGCATGGTCGTCCCCGGGGAGGCCTCGGTGAGGCCGTAGCCCTGGATGATGTGCAGGCCGCGGCTCTGCCAGGTGTCGAGGAGGGTACGCGGGATCGGCGCGCCCCCGCTCAGGGCCGAGCGGAGGCTGTCGAGGTCGGCGCTCGCCCAGGTCGGCTCCTGGGCGAGGGCCTGGTACATCGAGGTGACGCCGAAGAGCAGCGTGACCCGCTCCCGCTCGATCGTCGCGATCGCCTTGGCGGGGTCGAAGCGGGCGGCGATCAGGGACGTCCCACCCTTGAGGAAGGTCGGGAGCAGCACCTGGTTGAGCGCGGCGGTGTGGAACAGCGGGGCGGTGACCAGGGCGATCTCGTCGGAGCGGATGTCGACGTCGACGAGCAGGTTGAACGCGTTCCAGGCGATGTTGCCGTGCGTCAACATCACGCCCTTGGGGCGGCCGCTGGTGCCGGAGGTGTACTGGATCATGAAGACGTCGTCGAGGCCGACCTCGACGTCGATCCGCTCGGCCCGCTCCCCCGCCGGCTCGACGGCCAGGGCGTCGAGGCCGTGTCCACCGGCGGCCGTGAACCGATGGCTCGGCAGGTCGAGGGTCGCGACCGCCTCGTCGAAGTCGTCGGCGTGGATCAGCAGCGCCGGCTCGGCGTCGGTCAGGATCCAGGCCAGCTCCGGCGGCGCCAGCCGGGTGTTGAGCGGCAGGAAGACCGCTCCCAGCCGCGCGGTGGCGAAGAGCGTCACCGCGAGCTCGATCGAGTTGAGGCCGAGGAAGGCGACCCGGTCGCCGACCGCGACGCCGCGGGCACGCAGCCCGCGGGCGACCGCCTCGACGAGGCGGTCGACCTCGGCGTACGTCACCACCGCGTCGTCCTGCACGAACGCCCGCGCACCAGGGGTCATCCGGGCCCGGCGGGCGGGCCACGATCCGATGCCGCTGTCCAACATGTCGATCCTCGTTCGTCTCGTGGGCTCGGGTGTCAGCTGAGCCCGAGGTCGGTCTTGATCTCCAGCAGTCGCCGCAGCGCCTGGTCGCGGCGTGCGACCAGGTCCTCGGCGGAGGTCCCGTCGAGCTCCTCGTCGACCCCGTCGACCAGCTTGTCGATCAGGCCGGTGGTGAGCTCGGGGTGACCCAGGTCGTCCCACCAGTCGACCATGGGCGGGCCGAGGTGCTCGAGCACATGGCCCAGCCCGCCGGGACCGCCGGAGAGGTGCTGGGTCGCGAAGGGTCCGAGCAGCGACCAGCGCAGCCCCGGGCCGTCGGCGATCGCGGTGTCGATGTCGGCGACGGAGACGATGCCCTGGTCGACGAGGTGGTAGGCCTCGCGCCAGAGCGCCGCCTGGAGCCGGTTGGCCACGTGGCCGGGCACTTCGCGGCGGATGTGGATGGGGCGTTTGCCCAGGTGGCGCAGGGTCTCCAGGGCGGCCTCGACGGCCTCCTTCGACGTCGCCGCGCCGCCGACGACCTCGACCAGCGGCACCAGGTGCGGCGGGTTGAACGGGTGGGCGACCAGCACCCGTTCCGGATGCTGCGAGCAAGCGTCCTGGAAGGTGCTCGGCATCAGGCCCGAGGAACTGCTGGTCAGCAGCACATCCGCCGGTGCCGCCTCGTCGAGCGCGGCGAAGATCTCGCGCTTGACGTCGAGGCGCTCGGGTCCGCTCTCCAGCACCAGGTCGGCGTCGCGTCCGACCTCGGCGAGGCCGCCCGCGAACCGCAGCGGCCCCTCCGGGACCTGGGCGCGCAAGCGCTCCTCGGCACCCTCGGCCGGGTCCCAGGCGACCACGTCGAGCCCGTGCTCGAGCCCGAGCACCACCCAGCTGACGCCGATCGCGCCGGTGCCGACGACCCCGAGCGTACGAACGTTCTCACCGCTCCTCATGCGTCCACCTTCCGCAGAGCGCCGGACCTGGCCAGCGCGATGAACGGGTCGAGCGACGCCGGGTTCGCGAGCGCGTCTCGGCTGGCCACGTCCTCCATGCGGACCCCCTGCAGGATGCGCTTGGCCGGCAGCTCGAGCTTCTTGCCGGTGAGGTTGCGCGGCACCGCGGGCACCTCGATCACCTGGTCGGGGATGTGCCGCGGGGAGAGCGCGGAGCGCAGCGCACCGACCAGGCGGGAACGGAGGGCGTCGTCGAGACGGGTGCCTCCGTCGGTCACCACGAAGAGCAGCAGCTCGCCGTTGCCCCCGTCGGGGTCCTCGAGGTGGACGACGAGCGAGTCGGCGACGCCGTCCACCTCCTCGGCGACGCGGTAGAACTCGGCGGTGCCGAGGCGTACGCCGCCGCGGTTGAGGGTGGCGTCGGATCGGCCGGCGACGTGGCAGCTGCCGTTGTCGTGGAAGAGGATCCAGTCGCCGTGGCGCCAGGCGCCGGGATAGTGGTCGAAGTAGGCCTCGCGGTAACGGGAACCGTCCGAGTCGCCCCAGAAGCCGACCGGCATCGAGGGCATCGGCGAGGTGATGACCAGCTCGCCGAGGGTGCCGGTCACCGGGCGGCCGGACTCGTCGTAGGCGTGGGCGTCGACGCCGAGGCAGCGGCCGGAGATCTCGCCGGCGTAGACCGGGAGCAGCGGGTTGTTCTGCACGATGCCGGAGCAGACGTCGGTGCCGCCGCTGCCGACGTTGATCTGGGCGTCGGGGAGCTGGTCGGACAACCAGGCGTAGCCCTCGGGCGGGAGCGGCGCGCCGGCCGATCCGAGGACACGAATCCGCAGGTCACCGAGGTCCTTGAGCTCGACGCCCTCCTTGCGGCAGGCCATCACGAAGCCGGGGCTGGCACCCATGACCGTCGCCCCGGTCTCGACCGCGAGCCGCCACTGCCAGGTCAGGTCGGGGTGCATCGGGTTGCCGTCGACCATGACGATCGAGGAGCGCACCAGGAGCGAGGAGACCAGGGCGTTCCACATCATCCAGGCCGTGGTGGAGAACCAGAGCATCCGGTCGTCGGGCCCCATGTCCCACGACAGCGCGTGGTTCTTGAGGTGCTCGAGCAGGATGCCGCCGTGGCCGTGGACGATCGCCTTCGGCCGGCCGGTCGTGCCGGAGGAGAAGAGCACCACCAGCGGGTGGTCGAAGGGCACCGGCTCGAAGGCGAGCTCGGCGTCGTCCTCCGCGTCGAGCAGGGAGGTCCAGGAGAGCGTGTCATCCACCCGGTGTGCCCCGTACTCCACGTCGATCACCTGCCGCACCGACGGCAGCTCGGCCCGGATCTCGGCCACCTGGGAACGTCGGTCGACGTCCTTGGCGCCGTAGCGGTAGCCGCCTGCGACCAGCAGCACCACCGGCTCGATCTGGGCGAAGCGGTCGATCACGCTGCGCGGCCCGAACTCGCTCGCGCACGATGCCCAGGTCGCGCCCAGGCTCGCGGTGGCGAGGTAGGCGACCAGGGCCTCGGGGATGTTGGGGAGGTAGCCGGCGACGCGGTCGCCGCGGCGTACGCCCAGCTTCTCGAGCGCCGCCCGCGCCCGGGCCACCTGGTCGCGCAGGTCGCCGAAGGTCAGCTCGACGTCGTCACGCGTCTGCGACCGGCCGAGCACCGCGACCCGGTCGAGGTCCTCGTCGGTGCCGACCGCGTGCTCGGCGTAGTTGAGGGTCGCGCCCGGGAACCAGCGCGCCCCCGGCATCTCGCGGGAGGCGAGCACGGTGTCGTACGCAGCGTGCGCCCGCACCCCGAAGAACTCCCACACCGCCGACCAGAAGCCGTCGAGGTCGGTCACCGACCAGCGCCACAGCTCCTCGTGAGTGGTCATCTCCAGGTCGCGCTCGCGGGCGAGCCAGGCCAGGAACTCACCGACCCGGGAGGTCTCGAGGATGTCTGCGGGCGGGGACCAGACGATGTCGCCCTGCTCGATGCTCACTGGTCCGTCACCTTCTTCGCCCGCCCGGCCAGGAAGTCCTGCATCCGGCCCTTGGCGTCGTCGGTCCCCTGCGCGATCGCGGCCATCAGCGACTCCATCAGGAAGCCGTCACGAGGATTGGCCTCGGCGATGCGTGGCAGCGCCTGCACGACGGCGAAGTTGGTCTGGGGCGCGTTCTGCGCGATCCGTCCGGCCAGCTCGAGGGCGGTCTTGCGGCCCAGTCCATCGGCCACGGCGTACTGGCTCAGGCCCAGCGCCAGCCCCTCCTGCGCGTCGTAGCGACGGCCGGTCAGCATCATGTCGGCCATCCGCGGGACGCCGATGAGCCGCGGCACACGCACCGAGGCGCCGCCGCCGACGAAGAGCCCGCGCTGTCCCTCAGGGAGCGCGTAGAAGGTCGACTCCTCCGCGACCCGGACATGCGCGGCGGCGGCGAGCTCGAGCCCACCGCCGACCACGGCGCCCTTCAGCGCCGCCACGACCGGCACCGGCCCGAACTCGATCTTCTCGAAGACCCGGTGCCACATCCGCGAGTGGGTGACCCCGGCGAGGGTGTCGCGCTCGGTCATCTCGGCCAGGTCGAGCCCCGCGCAGAAGTGGTCGCCGTCCGCGTCGATGACGACGGCACGTACGTCCGGGTCGAGGCCGTCGAAGAACCGCTCGATCCCGAGCACCGCCTCGTCGCTGAGCGCGTTCCGCTTCGCCGGACGGGCGAGGGTCAGCACCGCGACGTCGTCGATGCGCTCCACTCGCAGGGCATCGGGCAGGGGGGTTCCGAGCATGATGAACTCCTCGTGATTGACAGGAATCCTGATAATCTCAGAAGTAGTCGCCTCCCGCAAGCGCCGCGATGCTTGAATGACCGCATGACCGACGCACCCCTGCTGCTCTACGTCGTCAAGCAGCTCGAGCTCGCCACGCGGGCCCGCCTCGACGCCGTGCTGAAGGAATCAGGGGTCACCGCCCTGCAGTACACCGCGCTCTCCGTGCTCGAGCGCCGCCCCACGATGAGCGCCGCCGACCTGGCCCGCGCCTCGTTCGTACGCGCCCAGTCGGCCGCCGACCTCATCGGCGCCCTCGAGCGCCGCGGCCTCATCGAGCGCCGCACCGACCCCGACAACCGGCGCCGCATGCTGATCAGCCTCACCGCCGAGGGCCGCGACTTCCTCGACACCTACGACCCGCGCGTCGAGGAGCTCGAGGAGCAGATGCTGGCCGACCTCGGCCCGGAAGACCGCAAATCCTTCCGTACGTTCCTGGACACCGCCCGCCGAGCCCTCTCCTGACGACCCGGCGCGTCAGTCCCGCGAAAAGCCGCCGAGTCGGCGCGTCTGTCCCGCCCGTGATCGAGGCGCGGGTCAGATGCGCCGACTCGGGCCTCGGATCTGGGACAGACGCGCCGACTCGGCACTCTGAGCTGGGACAGATGCGCCGACTCGGCGTCGAGTGACGTCAGCTCAGGGCGATCTCGTTCGGCTGCTCGTCGAGCTCGACGGAGGCGGTGATCTCGCCCGAGGTCAGGTCGACGGCGTGGACCGTGTTGGTGGCGGGCTCGGTGACGTACGCGATGTCGCCGTCCACCTTGATCGCCGGGTGCGGGTCCTGCCACTCGACCGGGCCCTCCCAGGGCTTCACGACCGGGTACTCGTCGGTGATCGTGCCGGTCGCGGGGTCGAGGACATGGATGGAGCCGTCGGTGGCGAGGATGTAGGCGAGGTCCTCGGGGCCGCGTGCGACGTCGCGGAAGGTGTACTCGACGCCCTCGGGGAGCGAGACCGTCTTCAGGGTGCTCTTCTCGGTGTCGATCAGCGTGACCATGTCGAGCAGGTAGCCCTCGGCGTCGGGGTCGGTCTTGTAGTCGCCGACGATGAGCGGGCTGGTCTCGGAGACGTACGCGTTGCCCATCCGGCCGAACTCGTCGGGCGCCTGGAGCTTCTCGAACGCACCGTCGCGGTAGAGCAGGGCGCCGTCCTCGCAGCCGAAGACGACCGCCTCGTCGGCCGCGGTGCCCTCACCGTGGATGCCGGGGCACGTGTCGTTGGCGGCGATCTGCTCGAAGCTGCTGCCCTTGGGCGTCAGAGCGATCGCGCCCGAACGGCTCTCCTCGGTGCCCACCGTGGTCAGCAGGGTGCCGTCCTCGAGCACGATCGAGACGCCGTGGTGGGCCTCGGGGGCGGTCCAGGTCGTGGTCTCCGGGAGCTTGCCGGCGTCCCCCAGGGCGGCGGTGTCGAAGATGGTCGTCTCGCCGCTGCCGTCGGCGTAGAGGACCGTCGTGTCGCCGTGGTGGACGACGTGGCCGCCGGTGTCGGCCGGGAAGACCAGGTCGGTCAGCTCGGGCGTCCGGGTGTCGAGCACCTGGAAGCCCTTGCTGGTGGTGACGGCGAGGTTGCGACCGTCACCGATCGGGTTGAGACGTACGAACTCCTCGGTCTCGAACTCGTCGACGACCTCGAGGGTCTCACCGTCGAGGACGGCGATCCCGTTGGCGTAGGACACCGCGAGGCGGCTGCCCTTGTCGGCCTTTGCCGTGGGCTCCTCGCCTTCGGCGGTGGAGCCGCACGCCGAGAGCGCCAGCGACATGCCGGCCACCGCCGTGACGGCTCGGAGGGCACGGTTCTGTGGGGTGTGCATGGTGTGCCTTTCAATCGGTGGGCCCGGGTGAGAGCCCGCTGGTGATGCGCTCGGTGTTGGCGCGCATCATGGAGAGGTAGGTGTCGGCGCCCTGGCCCTTCTCGGTCAGGGACTCGGTGAACAGCTCGCTGACCTCGACATCGACGCCCGCCTCGTCGGCGAGCACCTGGATGAGGCGGTCGGGCTGGGAGGACTCGGCGAAGATCGTCGGTACGTCCGCCTGCTCGATCGCCGCGGTCAGGTCGCGCAGGTCCGCAGCGCTGGGTGCGGCCAGGGTCGTCCCGCCGGGGATCACCGCACCGACGACACGGAACCCGAACCGGTCCGCCAGGTAACCGAAGACGTGGTGGTTGGTGACCAGGCTGCGGTGCTGCTCCGGGATGCTCCCGAAGGATTCGGTCATCTCCCGGTCGAGCTGGTCGAGCTCGGTCCGGTACGCAGCCGCTGCCTGCTCCACGGCGGTCTCGTCGATCCCGTCGATGTCCTTGGCCGCCGCCTCGAGGCCGTCGACCACGTCGCGCATCCGCGCCGGGTCGGTCCAGAAGTGCGGATCCGGGGTGCCTTCGGCTTCGCCGTCGGAGTAGTCGAGGACGTCGATCTGCTCCCCCGCGACGTACGTCTCGACGCCGGCCTCGGCCGCCTGGTCGAGATGGCGCTGGAGCCCCTCCTCGAGGCCGAGCCCGTTCGAGACGATCAGGTCGGCGTCACGCATCGTCGCGGCCTCGCGGGCGGAGATCTCGAAGGAGTGCGGGTCGGCGTTCGGCCGCATCAGCGTGGTGACCCGGGCGGCGTCGCCGACCGTGTTCGCGACGACGTCGCCGAGGATGTTGGTGGTCACCACGATGTGCGGGCGGTCGTCGTCGGCGCCCGCCCCGGCACACCCGGAGAGCGTCATCGCGACGGCCACGACGCCGATCAGGCGCCTCATCGGCCCGTCTCCGTGAAGAACACCGGGGCGGTGGGCGTCTCGAGCGTCCGCGCGATCCGTGCCTTGTCGGCGTAGTCGATCTCGTGGACGACCCCGTCGGCCGGCACGTTCAGGTAGGCCCGCTCCTGGTCGACGACCAGGTCGACTCCCGTGGCGTCGCTCAGGTCCACGAGCGGATCGGTCGCCGCGAGCTGCTTGCCGTCCTCGGCGGCGTAGACGCGGACCCGGCCGGCGGTGTCGAGCGCGAGGACGTGTCCGTCCTCGTCGTCGGCAGCGACCACCTGGCGCAGCGGTACCCCCGCGTCGAGGTGGCTCCAGCTCCGCTCGCGGGTGTCGAGGAGCCAGATCCCGGTCTTCCCGGACAGCGCCGCGACGGTCGGGCGGCTCTTGCGACCGTCGAACGCCAAGGCCCGCGGGGCCGAGATGCCCAATGGATAGTCGATCCGCTCGAAGCCGGGCTCACCGTCGGACTCCGTTGCCAGGACCGCGCCATCGGCGCAGCCCACGACGACACCGACCCTGGTGGTGATCGTGCCGCTCGCCCGAGCGCAGGGCACCTGCTCGCCGACTATGTCCCCGTCGGCGTCGTGATAGCTCAGCCCGGTGACCTCACCGCCATCGGCGACCGTCACCAGGGCTCCGTCGCCGAACGGCGCGACCAGCCCCGCGTGCGGCTCGACGTCGAGCCGGAAGAGCTCGCGCACCTCACCGTCGGCGAGGGCCTCGTTGTCGAGCAGGACCGCCTCGCCGCTCCCCGCGAAGAACACCCCGGTCGACCCGGCGGTCGACAGCGGACCGGTCGCGACCGTCGCCTCGCCGCCCTCGACCGTGCCGAGCAGCTTCGGCTCGCCCCGGTAGTAGTGGAAGTGGTCGCCGTGGTCCCAGGTCCACATGCCGCTGTCGACGATCTCGACGCCGTCGCCGGTGGTCGCGAACAGGTAGCGGCCGTCGCTGTCGACGGCGCTGGGCGCTCCGATCGTCCCGACCTTCGCCGAGCTGCCCGCGATGAGATCGAGCTGGCCGACCGCACCCTCGGCGTCGATCGTCGTCAGGTGCAGCTGCGGCTCGGCGACCTCCTGGGCACCCTCGACGGCGCCGTGGTCCTTCCCGGAGCCGGGATCGGCGTCGTCAGCGGGGGCCGCGTTGCTGCCGCATCCCGTGGTGACGGTCAGCGTCAGCCCTGTGACGATGCCGGCGAGTGTCCTGCGGTGCATGAGGTCCTTTCGGAGGTGGGGGACAGACGTCGAAGGAGACCGAGGCCGCTGCGGAGCAGCCCGGAGACGACCGCGGTGAGGATCGCGGCGCAGGCGATCGACGCACCGGCGGCGGTGCCCGCGTACCACGACGCGGTCAGGCCGATGAGGACCGCGACGGCACCGATGGCGGCGGCGCAGGCCATGGTCGTGGGGATCCTGGTGGTCCACCGGCCGGCGGCCACGGCCGGTGCGAGCAGCAGCGCGATCACGAGCAGCGAGCCGACCGCCTGGTAGGACGCGACCACGGCGAGGGTCACCAGACCGACGAGCATGACCTGCGCCAGCTGCGGATGCAGGCCCAACGTACGGGCGATGCGGGGGTCGAAGGCCGAGGCGACGAACGCCCGGTGGAACCCGCCGGCGACGGCGACGGTGACCGCCAGGGCGATCGCGAGGACGGTGATGTCGTCGGGCCCGATGGCGAGTACGTCGCCGAACAGCATCGCCGTCGCGTCCGTGGCGAAGCTGCGCGAGTGGGAGATGATGATGACGCCGAGCGAGAGCATCGCCACGAACAGCAGCCCGATGCTGGTGTCGTACGTCAGCCGGCCACGGCGCTGGAGCGCTCCGATCGTCGCGCTCATCACGATCGCGCTCACCGCGCCACCGAGCACGACGGGCGCGCCGAGGACCGTCGCGAGGGCGACGCCGGGCAGCATGCCGTGCCCGATCGCCTCGCCGAGGAACGCCATTCCCCGGATCACGACCCAGGTGCCGACGACCCCACAGATGGCCGCCACCAGCACCCCGCCGGCCAACGCCTGCAGCATGAAGTCGGTCCGGAACGGCTCGATGATCGATGACACGGAGCGGGACTCTAACCATTAATGAGAATGATTACCAATTGATATAGTGCGGCATGTGCTCCCCCACGACCAGACCGCCTCGCCGCTCCTGTCCGCCCACGACGTCTGCTTCGGCTACGACAGCCACGACGTGATCCACCAGGTCAGCGCGGACTTCTCGCCCGGCACGGTCACCGCCGTCGCCGGGCCGAACGGGTCGGGGAAGTCGACCTTCGTCGAGCTTCTCGCCGGCGTACACAACCCTCGACGCGGCGCGATCACCCGTCACGGAAAGCTCGCCCTGGTCGTCCAGCGGCCCTCGACCCCGGACACGCTGCCGGTGACCGTCCGCGACGTCGTCGCGATCGGAACCTGGGGCCGCCGGAGCCGCCGGGTCCGGCGGGCCGAGCGGGAGCAGGCGATCGCCGAGGCGATCGACCGGGTCGGCCTCAACGGCCTCGAGCAGCGTACGTTCGGCGAGCTCTCCGGCGGACAGCGCCAGCGTGCGCTACTGGCTCAGGGCATCGTCCAGCAGACGGAGATCCTGCTCCTGGACGAACCCGCCGCGGGGCTCGACGCCGCCAGCCGGCAGGGCACCCGCGAGATCCTCGCCGAGGAGGCCGCGCGCGGGGCCACGATCGTGTGCGTCACCCATGACGAGGAGAGCATCGCCGCCGCCGACCACGTCCTCCGGTTCGAGTCGGGTCGCATCGTCGGCCGATGAGGGCGCCGCACCGATCACGTTGAACGTCGCCACACCGGCCACGATGAGCGCCAGGGCGACGGCGAGCCCGAGGCCGATCCGCTCGCCGAAGATCGGGACCGCGACGACCGCGGTCAGCACCGGGCTCACCGCGCCACCCACTGAGGCGCGGCTGCTGCCGAGCGCCTTGACCGAGAAGGCGTAGCAGAGCGTCGACATCAGGCCGGTCCCGATGCCCTGGAGGGCGGTGAGGGCGACCACGTCACCGGCCGCGGCGGTCCCGGCGAGCAGATGAGACGGCATCGCACCGGAGACCGCCAGGACGATCGCGGCCAGGCTGGAGACGGTGCAGATCGTCAGCACCATCTGCAGAAGCGTGAGGCTCGTACGCTGCAGACCCGACGTGAACACGGCCCAGGCGAACCCGCCGACGAGGAGCAGACCGACCCCGCCGAGCGAGGCGCCGCCGCCGACCAGGAACCCGCTCACCGCGACCCCCGCCGTGATCAGCCCCAGCGCCGCCAGCCGCCGCGGCGGGATCGAGGTCCGGCCGTGGGCCATCGCCAGCAGCGTGACGAACAGCGGCACCGTGCCCGGGACCAGCATCCCGGTGAGCGCTGCACTGGTCAGCTGGGCGCCGAACGCGAAGACGAGGAAGTGCGGGAGCCCACCGACGAGCAGCAGGGCGAGCACCTGCGGCCGCTCGCGGCGTACGGCTCGGATCGTGCTCGGCAGCAGCGGGGCCAGCAGGACGACCGGGGTCACGAACCGGAGGAACGCGGCATCGGCGACGGTCAGGCTGGACCCGCCGATGCCGCGCGTGCTCAGCGCGAACGACGACCAGAGAACGACCGTCATCCCCAGTGCAGCCCACCCGGCCAGCGCTGGCGTGCCGCTCTCCTGTCGCATCCCCATGGCGCGCCACGATAGGGAAAACCGAGGCGCATATGATTGCCGGATCTGCCACCTTCATGTCGATAGGTGGCAGAATCTGCCACCATGCGCGCCCTCGACGAGACCGACAAGCACATCCTCTGGGAGCTCCAGCAGAACGGCCGGCTGACCAACCAGGAGCTCGCTGACCGCGTCGGCCTCTCCCCCTCGCCGTGCCTGCGCCGCGTACGAGCCCTGGAGGAGGCCGGCGTGATCAGCGGCTACCGCGCCGTCATCGACCCGCACGCCGTTGGCATGAACATCACCGCGTTCGTGCGCATCAAGATGGCCACCCACACCAACGCCGCCGTCGAGGCCGTCGAGGAGCACCTGCGTGCCATCCCCGACATCACCGAGGCGTACGTCCTGGCCGGCGATCACGACTACCTGCTCAAGATCGTCACGCCGTCCTTCGAGACCTACGAGCAGTTCCTGCGCGACAACCTCCGCACCATGCCGGCCCTGGCCTCGATCGAGACCACGTTCGCCTTCGGCAACACCAAGGAGAGCGCCCCGCTGCCGCTGGGGTGAGCGCCCGCGGTCAGGAGCTGGCTTCGCGGCCGGCCGGGGTGTCGACGTAGAACCGCTCGAAGGCTCGCGCGGCGGCGTCGATCTGGGCTGCCATGCCGCGCAGGCCGCCGCGTCCGACCGCGCGCTTGGTCTCGCTCTCGAAGAGCGCGCGCTCGTAGGCGGGAAGCATCCCGACCAGCCGCTGCCGAGCAGGCCTCCCCGACCCCAGAGGCCGGATGAAGACCTCGACCAGGTCGTCCATCCAGTCCAGCTCGAACTCGACCAGGCAGTGCGGCATCGCCAGCCGTACCTCGGTGCGACCGACGCGGTCCACCTGCGTGTAGGTCGTCGGCGCGAAGCGGGACGCCACCGCCTCGGCGACCGCCTGGGATCGGCGCCTCAGAATGTCATTCCCCGTGCTCGACATCGCGCCTCCGCCCGAACGTGACCAGTGGTCATATGACCAGCGGTCACAGACTAGGGGCGCCGCCGCAGCACGGTCAAGGGACCCGAGCGGAGCACGCTACGATGCGAGCGTCCAGCCATGAGAGGGGGCGGGTGGCGCCAGTGCCTACGCCGACCTGGGAGCGCCTCCCGGAGGCCAAACGCGATGCCGTGCGCCGCGCGGCCGAGGAGGAGTTCGGGGTCCGGGGCTACAACGCGGCCAGCCTCAACACCATCTGTCGTGAGGCCGGGATCTCGAAGGGCAGCCTGTTCCAGTACTTCCCCGACAAGTCCGATCTCTTCGTCCATCTGATCGCCCGAGCCAGCCACGACATCCGGGTGGCGATGGAGGCGGCGAGCGTCGACCTCCCGTGGATGACCGACTACATCGGCTCGGTCAACCTGCTCATGGATGCCTGGATCGACTACTTCTACGACCAGCCACGCCACCGGCAGATGCTGGTCTCGGCCAACCTCGAGCACAACCCGAGCGCACTCGCCGCCGTCCGCGAGGCCGTCTACGTCGACTACCTCGAGGTCATCGGCGGCATGATCGATCTCGGCATCGCCATCGGCGCTCTTCGCGAGGACACCGACCGCGACGCGCTCGTCGCCGCCATCATCATGCTGCTTCCGCACATCGCCCTCGGCCCCCACGTACGCGGCCTGGACCCGCTCCTCGGACTCGCCGGCTCCGACCGCACCCACGCCATGTCCGTCGGTCGTCGGCTGATCCAGGTGCTGATGGGCCAGTACGTCACTCAGTCGGTGCCGAAGGAACCGTGACGCCCGGCTCCGCCTGCGAACCGGGTTGCGCCGGCAACGGTGTCGGTGGTGACCGAGACGACGCCGTGGCGATACTCCGCGGCCAGGGCGTCCTGCTCGCCGAGCCCCTCCTGCTCCAGCACGGAGAGCCGGTCGTGCCGCATGCAGGTCTGCGGGAAGGCGGCGAGCTGACGGGCCAGGTCCTGCGCCGCCGCGAGCGCCTGACCGGGTGGCACGACGCGGTTCGCCAGCCCCATCCGTAGCGCCTCCCCGGCGCCGACGGGGCGGCCGGTGAGGATCAGGTCCATGGCGTTGCTGGTGCCGATCAGCCGTGGCAGCCGGACGGTGCCGCCGTCGATGAGGGGTACGCCCCAGCGCCGGCAGAAGACACCGAAGACGGCGTCCTCCTCCACCACTCGCAGGTCGGCCCAGATCGCCAGCTCCAGGCCGCCGGCGACGGCATGGCCGGCGACGGCGGCGATGACGGGCTTGCCCAGGCGCATCCGGGTCGGACCCATCGGGCCGTGCCCGTCGGGCTCGAACCGGTTGGGGTCGCCGCCCGCGACCGCCTTCAGGTCGGCGCCGGCGCAGAAGGTTCCGCCCTCGCCGTGCAGCACCGCGACGGCGGCCTCGGGATCGGCGTCGAACTCCTCGAACGCGGCGACCAGGGCTTCCGCCGTCGCTCGATCGACGGCGTTGCGTACGTCGGGGCGGTTGATCGCGATCGTCGTGACCGGACCGTCCTTGGTGACCTCGACCGTCATGCCGGGAGCGCCCGCTCGAGGATCGCGTCGAGGTCGCCACGTGGCGACAGCGTGCCGAACGCGCCGCCCCAGTCCCGGCCGAGACGCGAGGAGCAGAACGCGTCGGCGACGGCTGCCGGTGCGTGCCGCAGGAGCTGCGAGCCCTGGAAGACCAGAGCCAGCTGCTCCACGATCCGCCGGGCCCGGAGCTCGAGGTCGTCGAAAGAGGTGAACTCCTTCTTCAGCCGGTCCAGCGCGGCGTCGTAGCGGGCGTCGGCACCGGCGGCGAGCTCGGCCTCCGCGAGGAACGCGTCCAGGGTGTGCGGCTCCTTCGCGAGCGCTCGCAGGGCGTCGAGCGCGGCCACGTTGCCCGACCCCTCCCAGATCGAGAGCAGCGGCATCTCGCGGTAGATGCGCGCCACGTCGAAGTCCTCGATGTAGCCGTTGCCGCCCAGGCACTCCAGGGCCTCGTTGACCATGAAGGGCGCCCGCTTGCAGACGTAGTACTTGGTGACGGCGAGGGCGATCCGGCGCAACGCGGCCTCCCCCTCGTCCCCGCGGATCGCCCGGTCGTTGGCACCTGCCAGCCGCAGCATCGCGGTCGTCGCCGCCTCGGACTCGACCTGCAGGTCGGCCAGCACGTTGCGCATCGCCGGCTGGTCGATCAGCAGCTTGCCGAACGCCGAGCGGTGGCTGGCGTGGTGCGCCGCCATGGTCAGCGCGGTGCGCATGCCGGCCGAGGAGCCGATCACGCAGTCGAGGCGGGTCATGTTGACCATCTCGACGATCGTGCGCACCCCGCGACCCTCCTCGCCGACGAGCCAGCCGGTCGCGGCGTCGTACTCGATCTCGGAGGAGGCGTTGGACTTGTTGCCGAGCTTGTCCTTGAGCCGCATGAACCGCATCGCGTTGCGCTCGCCGCCGGGCAGGACGCGCGGGACGAGGAAGCAGGAGACGCCGGCCTCGGTCTGGGCCAGGGTGAGGAACAGGTCGCTCATCGGAGCGCTGGTGAACCACTTGTGACCGCGCAGGACGTACGTCCCGTCCGACTGCGCGGTCGCGGTCGTCGTGTTCGCGCGTACGTCGGAGCCGCCCTGCTTCTCCGTCATCGACATCCCGGCGATGAGACCGCGCTTGGTCTCGGGGTCACGCAGGCCGAAGTCGTACTCCCGGTTGGTCAGCAGCGGCTCGAACCTCGTCGCCAGCTCCGGGTTCGCCCGCAGCGCCGGGACCACGGCGTAGGTCATCGAGATCGGGCAGCCGTGACCGGCGTCGACGTTCCAGGTGTAGAACTTCGCGGCCCGCGCGACGTGGGCGCCGGGGCGGTCGTCGGCCCAGGGCGCCGCGTGCAGACCGTGCTCGACCGCGGTCCGCATGAGCTGGTGGTACGCCGGGACGTACTCGACCTCGTCGACCCGGTGCCCGTAGCGGTCATGGGTGTGCAGACGCGGCGGCACCCGCTCCGCCAGCCGGCCCCACTCCTGCGCCTCGGCGCTGCCGGCGAGACGGCCGAGCTCGTCGATCTCCGGGAGCGCCCAGGCGGCGCCCTCGCGCTCGAGGCCTTCGCGCAGGACCGGGTCACCGGCCGTGTTGTGCCCCGCCAACGGCGGGACCTGGTTGGTGACCACGTGGGTGGAGTGGGCCTCGTGCGTGCTGGTCATGATCAGGATGTTACATAATTCGCAACAACCGTGTCCATGAATGTTGCATGAGAGGATGCCCGGGTGGCTACCGTGCGCGATGAACTGGCTCCGCTCTCCGCCCGCTCCACCATCCTGAGCCTGATGCTCGGCGCGCACCCGAACCCGCTGACTCCCGCCGACCTCGCCCGCGCGGGGCAGTTCTTCGGCATCGCACCAGCGACGGTGCGGGTCGCGGCCGCCCGCGCCGTCAGCGACGGCGACCTGCGCAGGACGGGGGCCGGCTACCGGCTCGGCGAGCGGCTCGTCCAGCGCCAGGCCCATCAGGACGAAGCGGTGCACACGGCGGACAAGCCGTGGGACGGCTCCTGGGAGATGGCCGTCGTCGTCGCCGCCGGCCGCCCCGGCCCCGAGCGCGCCGTACTGCGCGACGCTCTCAAGGCGCACCGGCTCGCCGAGCTGCGCGAGGGGGTCTGGACCCGGCCGGCCAACCTTCAGCGTCCGCGCTTCTCCGACCCGGTGCTGCGTGACTTCACAGCGACACCGGAGCAGGATCCGGTCGAGCTCGCCGCCTCGTTGTGGGATCTCGGCGGCTGGGCACGCGAAGGCGAGCGTCTGCTCGAGCTCCTGGCAGCCACACCCCAGCCCGCGCTGCGTCTCGCCACGGCCGCCGCGATCGTCCGCCACCTCAGCGAAGACCCGCTCCTCCCCGTCGAGCTCCGCCCGGCGGACTGGCCGGCGGCAGCCCTACGCGAGACCTACAGCGCCTATCAACGTGAGCTGAGCGATCTCGCCGCGCTGCCCCGCTGAGACCAGGTGTCGGACCGGCTTCAGAGCATGCCGGTCAGGACTCCTCCATCGGCACGTAGAGCGGCACCGTTGGTGGCCGAGGAGAGCGGGCTGGCCAGGTAGGTGGCGAGGTGGGCGATCTCGTCGGGCTCGATGAAGCGCTCCAGCAACGAGGTCGTGTTGCCCGCCGCGATGGCACTCTTCAGCTGGTCGGCGGGCATCCCCTGCGCACGGGAGATCTGCGCGACTGCCTCGGCGACGCCGTCGGAGTACGTCGGCCCACCCAGGATCGTGTTCACGGTGACGCCGGTCCCGCGGGTGAGCTTGGCCAGACCGTTGCCCAGGGCGAGCATGCCGGCCTTGGTCACCCCGTAGTGGGTCATGTCGGCCGGGACGTTCACGCCGGACTCGCTGCTGACGAAGATGATCCGGCCCCATCCGCCGGCCAGCATCGCGGGCAGCGCGTGCCGCGAGAGGCGGACACCGCTCATCAGGTTGACATCGAGGTAACGCTGCCAGTCCTCGTCGGAGATCTCCTGGAAGGCACTGACCTCGAAGACGCCGACGTTGTTCACCAGGATGTCGACCCGGCCGAGCGACTCCACGAGCGCGCGCACCTCACCGGGGTCCGCGAAGTCGGCCGGGATCCCACTGACGTCCGCCGACGGTACGTCGCCCCGCAGCCGCTCGACCGCCGCGTCGACGCGCTTCGCGGTGCGCCCGTTGACGACGACAGCCGCCCCCTCCTCGGCCAGCTCTCGCGCGATCGCATAGCCGATGCCTTGCGTCGACCCGCTCACGAAGGCCCTCTTGCCGGCCAGACCCAGGTCCATGATTCCTACCTCCATTGCCGCTTCCGGCATTCAGTTCACTTGCTCAAGCAAGTCAAAGGTAGGTCGGATGACTTTCCCGAGCAAGTCAACAACGCAGCGCGGAGGCACCCGGTTCGCGTACGCTGCGGGCATGCCCGACGCCAGCAGACCCACCACCGCCACCCACCCGGAGCTCACCGGCGACGACCTCGAGACATGGGCCGCCCTGGCGACGGTGCTGGAGTGGCTGCCGCCGGCCCTCGACGGCCAGCTCCAGCGGGACGCCCAGCTGACCCACTTCGAGTACGGCGTCCTGTACGCCCTGGCCAAGGCACCCGAACGCACGCTCCGGATGAGCGTGCTGGCCGGCTACGCGAACAGCACGCTCTCACGGCTCTCACGCGCGGCGGTGCGGATGGAGTCCAGGGGATGGTTGCGCCGCACCCCCGACCCCGCCGACGGGCGCTACACGCTGGCCATCCTCACCGAACCCGGGCACGAGAAGGTCCTGCAGGCGACCCCCGGTCATGTGCAGGTCGTCCACCGGCTCGTCCTCGACCGCCTGACGAAGCCCCAGGCCCGGCAGCTGCGCGAGATCAGCCACCGGATCATGCGCGCCATCCGTGACGAGGACGGCTGGGCGCCGCCATCACCGCCCAAGCGCTCCGACTGATTCCTCCAGCGCCCCGCCCCGGCATCAAGCAGGGGCGTCGAACTCGATGTGCATGAGCCGGCTGTCGAGCCAGTCGGCGAGCCGGGTCGGGCGAATCGTGCCCGGGTCGTGCGGTTGGTTGAGGTCGTCGACCACCGCTGCGAGGACGGCGTGGCGCTCGGCCGGGTCGGTGACGGGCGTGGCCCGCGCGGGCAGGTCGACCCGGAGGCCGTGCTTGAGATGGAAGGTGAAGGCGGGGTCGGCGAGCAGGTTGGCATACCAGCCGGTGGCTCCTCCGCCGGCACCGCTGCAGAGGTAGGTGCGGCCGCCGGCACGGTAGAAGAAGATCTCGATCCGCCTGGGCAGCCCCGTCCGTCGTCCGGTGGTGGTGATGTCGACGATGCGCTCCCTGGTCCCGGCCGCCGGAGTGATCTCGATGGCGCGACGTACCGGATCGGGCAGGAACGAGAGATCGTCGACGCTCATGCGGCCTCGTGCTTCAGCGCCGGGCCGAGGAGGAGTCCGCCGTCGACGACGTACTCCGACCCCGTGATGAAGGACGCCTCGGACGAGGCGAGGAAGAGCAGCAGGCGAGTGACGTCGGCCGGCTCCCCCAGCCGTGGCACTGCGAACGGGTCCGGCGAGTAGAAGTCGGAGATCGGGGCGTCGCTGCCGGCCGCGGGCTCGGTGATGAAGGGCGTGGCGATCACACCGGGATGGATGGCGTTGACCCGGATGTTGTCGCGACCCAGCTCGAGGGCGGCGGTCCTGGTCAGGCCTCGCACGGCCCACTTGCTGGCGACATAGGGGGCGTAGTGGGCCGTGCCGCCGACGCCGGACGTGGAAGCGATGTTCACGATGGCGCCCCCGCCCGCACGGCGCAGCGCCGGTGCCGCCGCCTTGATACCCAGGAACGCTCCGGTGAGGTTGATGTCGAGGATGCGGGCCCAGGTGCGCAGGTCCGTGTCCTCGATGACGGCGGGCGGGTTCTGCACCCCGGCGTTGTTGACGAGGACCGCGACCGGGCCGAAGGTCTGCTCGGCCGCCGCGATCGCGGCCGCCCAGGAGCTCTCGTCGGTGACGTCGAGGCGTACGAACCGGGCTCGTTCACCGAGCTCGGCAGCCAAAGTGGCGCCGCGCTCGGTGTCGATGTCGCCGATCACCACGTTGGCACCTGCGGCGTGGAAGGCGCGCACGTGGCTGGCACCCTGCCCGCCCGTGCCGCCGGTGACCAGGACGGTCTGGTTGTGGAAGGTGGTCATGAGGTTCTCCTCGAGACGAGTCCAATGGTGAGTCGAGTGACTCACCTCGCAACGAGGGTAGGCAGACGACCAATGGTGAGTCAAGCCACTCACCTCGCTATGATGGGTCCATGGAGTCCGCCCCCTCGACGTATCACCAGCGTGTGGCCGAGGAGAAGCGTGCGTTGATCGTGCGCGCGGCGACGACGCTGTTCCTCGAGCTCGGCTATGACCGCGCCTCCCTCGCGCGGGTTGCCGAGAGTGCCGGGGTCTCCAAGGCCACCCTGTTCAAGCAGTTCCCCACCAAGGCAGCGCTCTTCGACGCGATCGTGACCGAGTCCTGGGCGAGCGACGACGAGCTCGACGTACCGCCGGCCGGCGACCTGGCGGCCGGTCTCACGACCATCGGCCACCGCTACGCGGCACTGTTGACCCGCCCCGAGATGACCGATCTGTTCCGGATCGTCATCGCCGAGCTCCCACGGTTCCCCGAGCTCGCGCAGGCCCAGTTCGCCCAGGGCAAGATGCCCTACTTCGCGTCGGTCCGCCGCTATCTCGACGCCGAGCGCGAGGCGGGCACGGCAGCGGTCGACGATCTCGACCTGGCCACCACCCAGCTCCTCGGGATGATCTCGAACTATCTCTTCTGGCCCCGCCTCCTCATCCCCGGATGGACGGTGAGCCAGGCACGTACGACCGAGGTCGTCGAGGACGCGGTGCGCACGATGCTCGCGCGGTACGCCACGGACGGGTGATGGGCGGGGCTCCGCTGGTCGACCCTGCCGGGTGACGCGTCGGAGGCCGGCCGACGGCTAGCGCCGCGTGGTTGCGTAGATCAGTAGTACCAGGGATAGGGCGACCAGTCGGGCTCGCGCTTCTCCAGGAACTGGTCGCGACCCTCCTGGGCCTCGTCGGTCATGTACGCCAGGCGGGTGGTCTCGCCGGCGAACATCTGCTGGCCGACGAGGCCGTCGTCGAGCAGGTTGAAGGCGTACTTCAGCATCCGCTGGGCGGTGGGCGACTTGCCGTTGATCTTGCGGCCCCACTCGAGCGCGACGTCCTCGAGCTCGGCGTGCGGGACGGCGCGGTTGACGGTGCCCATGCGTACGCCGTCCTCGGCCGAGTACTCCTCGGCGAGGAAGAAGATCTCGCGGGCGAACTTCTGGCCGACCTGGCGGGCGAGGTAGGCCGAGCCGTAGCCGCCGTCGAAGGAGCCGACGTCGGCGTCGGTCTGCTTGAAGCGGGCGTTCTCCAGCGAGGCGAGGGTGAGGTCGCAGACGACGTGGAGGGAGTGGCCGCCGCCGGCGGTCCAGCCGGGGACGACGCAGATGACGACCTTCGGCATGAAGCGGATCAGTCGCTGGCACTCGAGGATGTGCAGGCGGGCGAGCTTGGCCTTGTCGATCGGGGTGGGCTCCTCCGCGCCGGTCCGGCCGGCGGCGTACGCATCGGTCTCCTCGTACTGGTAGCCGGCCTTGCCGCGGATGCGCTGGTCGCCGCCGGTGCAGAAGGAGAACTTGCCGTTCTTCTCCGAGGGTCCGTTGCCGGTGAGCAGGACGCAGCCGACGTCGGCGGAGGTGCGGGCGTGCTCGAGCACGCGGAGGAGCTCGTCGACCGTGTGCGGCCGGAAGGCGTTGAGCACGTCGGGGCGGTCGAAGGCGATGCGTACGGTGCCGTGCTCCTTGGCCCGGTGATAGGTCAGGTCGGTCAGATCCTCGAAGCCCTTCACCTCGTCCCAGCGGCTCGGGTCGAACGTGTCGGAGACTCCCTCGATTGCGCTCATGAGGGTGAGGTTATCCGGCCGGATGATCGCAGGCTTGACCTTGCCCCCAGGGGCAAGGTCTACGGTCGTACGCGTGCAGATCAAGGAGCTCGCGGATCGGGCCGGTGTGACGGTGAAAGCCGTGCGCTACTACGAGTCGCGCGGACTGCTCGCGCCACGGCGGGCGGGCAACGGGTATCGCGACTATGCCGACGTGGACGTGCAGGTCGTGCGGGAGATCCGGGCGCTGCTCTCCCTCGGCCTCACCGCCGAGGAGACGCTGCCGTTCGTCGACTGCCTGCGCGCCGGCAACGACCGAGCCGACGTGTGCCCCGCCTCGCTCGAGGCGTATCGGCAGCGCATCGCCGAGATCGACCGGCGGGTCGCCGAGCTGACCGCCCTGCGCGGCGAGCTCGCCGGGCTGCTGCACGAAGCCGAGTCCTATCACCCCGAAGGAGAGAAGCGATGAGTCAGACCGCCGTGATCGAGGACATCACCGATGCCCGGTTCGTCGAGGACGTACTCATGTCCGAGACGCCGGTGCTCGTGGAGATCTGGGCCGAATGGTGCCCGCCGTGCCGTCAGCTCGCGCCGATCCTCGAGAAGATCGCCGCCGAGCGGGCCGGGAGCCTGCGGGTGGTGAAGCTCAACCAGGACGAGAACCCGGCCACCTCCGCCGACTATCGGGTCATGGCGGTGCCGACGATGCTCCTCTTCCGGGGCGGTAAGCCGGTGCTCCAGATGGTCGGCGCACGGCCGAAGTCGCATCTCGACCGCGAGATCGACAAGGCCCTCGCCTGATCCGGCCCTCTCGGAATAGGTGCTGTGTCGCGGTGTTGTAGTGGGCATGACCGAACTGCAAGGTGAATACGTCCCGAGCACGGCCGACTGGGTGCGCGAGCAGGTTGCCGCGTTCGAGGCCTCCAACGGCGCCGAGGCCAACGTCCTCGAGCGCGACGGCAAGCCGATCATCCTGATCACCAACCGCGGCGCCAAGACCGGCGCGATCCGCAAGACCCCGCTGATGCGGGTCGAGCGCGACGGGAAGTACCTCGCGGTCGCCTCGATGGGCGGCAGCGACAAGAACCCGGCGTGGGTGGCCAACTTCCGCAAGTACCCCGACATGGTGCTCCAGGACGGCGGCACCAAGAAGGCGTACGTTGCCCGCGAGCTCTCCGGGGCCGAGCGCGACGAGTGGTGGGACTACGCCGTGAAGACCTGGCCGACGTACGGCGAATACCAGCCCAACACGTCCCGGATCTTCCCGCTCTTCCTGCTGGAGCCTGCCGGCTAACAGGTCACCAATTGACCGGTGTGTAACCGGGACAGTGCCACGGCTGTCGGTTCGCGGCGCTAGGGTCTATGGCCATGCCGTTCCTGCTACGCGTCGAGTTGCCTGATGTCCCGGGTTCACTCGGTCGCCTCGCCTCTGCCATCGGTGAAGCCGGCGGCGACATCGAGGCGATCGAGATCGTCGAGAAGAACAAGGCCGAGGGACTCGCCGTCGACGACGTGCTTCTCGAGACCTCTCCGGGCACGATGCCGGACTCCATCGTCTCGGCGTGCAACGAGCTCGACGGCGTGCAGGTCGTCTGGATCTCCCGCTACGCCGCCGGCGGTAACCTCTTCCTCGACCTCGAGGCGGTCGAGGACCTCACCGAGAACTCTCATGAGGCCCTCGACCGGCTCGTGGATGTCCTGCCCCTGACCTTCCGTGCCGACTGGGCCATCCGCGTCCACCGCGTCAAGGGCATCGCCCGCTCCACCGACGGCGCGCCCGAGAACGTCCCCTTCATCGAGCTCGACCGCCCCGAGCGGATCGAGGTCGAGGGCGAGGACGAGAACATGTTCGCCGGCGCCCGCATCGACGGCAACGAGATCGTCATCATCGGCCGCCGCGGCGGCCCCGATTTCCTCGACTCCGAGCTCGCCCGCCTGGGTCACCTCGCCTCCCTCGCCACCTCCATCGCGAGGTCCTGACGCGCGCCTACTCGTGGCCGAGGCGCTGGCGGAGACCGGAGGCGCGCTGGGCTCGGCGGGTGATCGCGGCGGTGACGGCGTCGGGGGTGCCGACGATGCGTACGCGCTCCTGGGCCCGGGTGACCGCGGTGTAGAAGAGCTCGCGGGTGAGCAGGGGCGAGTCGTCGGGCGGGAGCAGGACGGTGACGGACCGGGCCTGGCTTCCCTGGGACTTGTGGACGGTCATCGCGTGCAGGGTCTCGATGTCGCCGAGTCTCGACGGCGCGTAGGTCGCACCGCCCGCGATCGCGACGCGGAGGTCGCCAGAGCCGTCCTGGTAGGTGACGCCGGTGTCGCCGTTGAAGAGACCGAGGCCGTAGTCGTTGGCGGTGACGAGGACGGGGCGGCCCGGGTACCACTCGTGGCCCCAGCCGATGCCGAGCGGCTCGCCGGTGGTCTCGGCGAGGCCGCGCTCGATCTGCCGGTTCCAGTGGGCGACGCCCCAGGGTCCGTCGCGGTGGGCGCAGAGGAGACGCGACTCGTCGAGCATCCGTACGCAGCCCCCCGCATCGCCCGCGAGCGCGGCCTCGTGAAGCGCGACGGCGTGCGTGACCAGGCCGCGCTCGACCTCGGCCATCCGGGCCTCGTCGGCAGGGTCGACGAGCTCGACCGCGGGATCGTCCGACTTCAGCACCTCGAGCGCCGCGTCGGCGTCGCCGTCCCGGAGCGCCGCGGCGAGGGCACCGATCGCGCCACCGAAGCGATGGGTGGTGCGGAGCGCGGCAACCGCCTCGGGCGAGCGCACGGCGAGGCCGGCGACGAGGTCGGAGAGCACCGCCCCGGCCTCGACGCTGGCGAGCTGGTCGGGGTCGCCCACGAGGATCAGCCGTGCTTCCGGGCGCACCGCCTCGAGCAGCCGGGCCATCATCGTCAGCGACACCATGCTCGTCTCGTCGACGACGATCACGTCGTGCGGCAGCCGGTTGGTGCGGTGGTGCTTGAAGCGGGTCGAGGAGCCGGGCCGCCAGCCGAGCAGCCGGTGGAGGGTCGACGCGGTCAGGCCGTGAAGCCGGGCTCGGTCGTCGTCGGTGAACTGCGGTGCCCGTTGGGCGCCCTCGACCGCCTCCTGCAGCCGCGCGGCCGCCTTGCCGGTCGGAGCGGTCAGCGCGACCCGCAGCGGGGTCGGGGACTGCTCGGTGAGCAGCGCCAGCAGCCCGGCCACGGTCGTGGTCTTGCCGGTGCCGGGGCCGCCGGTGAGCACGGTCGTCGACTGCCGGGCGGCGGCCAGGGCGGCGGCGCGCTGCTCGGCGTAGCCCTCGCCCGGGAAGAGCCGGGCAGCGCTCGCGTCGAGCAGCGCCTCATCGGCCACGGGTCGGGGTGAGGCCAGGCGGGCGAGCAGGTCGTCGCGTACCTGTCCTTCCTCGCGGTGATAACGGTCGAGGTAGAGCAGGCCGTCCTCGACCTGCACCAGGGACTGCGCGGCGAGCGGGCTGTCGGCGACCGCCTCCAGCCAGCCGTCGGCGGCCGGCCAGGGCAGCGTCTCCTCGGTCTCCCGCAGCGCGGCCAGGTCGACGCACACCGACCCGTGCCGGACCGCGCGGACCGCCAGCGCCACCGCCAGTCGCACCTGGTCGCGCTCCTCGCCGGCGAGTGCGGCGGCGCGGGTCGCGACGTGTACGTCCGCGGCGGTCAGGACGCCTTCCTTGTTGAACGACTCCAACAGGCCGGTCGCGGACCGGGCCAGGCGTGCGTCGAAGGGGTCGTCGGACTCCCAGCGCTCGATCATGCGGCCGTGCCTCCATCCAGCAGGTCGGACAGTGCGACCGCCAGGGAAGCGGGCGGCTGCCAGGTGAAGACGCCGGTCGGGATGCCGTCGACGACAGGAGTGTCCGGACCGAGCATCCCGCGGACGTAGAGATAGAGCACGCCGCCGAGATGCGTCTCGGGGTCGTAGCCGGGCAGGCGCCAACGCAGGAAGCGGTGCACCACCGCGGAGTAGAGCAGCGCCTGCAGCGGGTAGTGGGAGTGCAGCATCGCCTCGGCGAGCTTCGGCTGGGTGTAGTCCATCGCCTCCACGCCCAGGAAGTTGGTCTTGTAGTCGACCACGACGAACCGGCCGCTCGGCAGCCGCAGCACCACGTCGACCGAACCGTTCAGGTAGCCCCGCAGCGACTGCTCGCCCAAGGGCGGAGCCTCCAGCCGGCCGGCGTACGTCACCATCGGGTCGTCCGCCGGAAGATGCGCCCGCAGCAGCGGGGCGAGGTCGCTCAGTCGCACGTCCGGCGCACCCGGCCCCCGAGCGTCACCACCGGCCAGCGGGATCTCGAAGTCGAGCTCGCGCAGCCGGTCGCGCAGCGGGATCTGGGCCAGCGTCAGCCCGTCGGCCAGCGGGCCGAGCGGGGTCAGGTTGAGCGGCAGGATCGCGGTCGCCAGGTCCTCGGCCGAGGCCGGGACGGGCCACCAGCGCAGCTGCTCGCGGGTCTTCGCCAGCAGCTCCTCGCCCAGGTCAGGGGCCTCGGGGTCGGTGTGTTCGAGGACCGCGTGGACGAGCGAGCCGAACCCGGCGCCCTTGGGCAGCTCGGCCATCGGCGAGAGGTGCTCCTCCGGGGTCTCGACAAGCTCGACCTCCGATGGCGAGAGATCGGCGTCGTCGGCGACCGGCTCGTCGTCGGTGCCCTCGACCTCCGGCTCCGAGGTCGGGGCGACGCCCTCGTCGACGCGGATCAGCCCGGAGTAGGACGTACGCCGCCACTCCGCGTCCACCTCGCGCGTGAACGCCCGCGCGGCGAGGACGCCGGTCGTCTCCGGCCTCACGGACGCGACGGCCGTCGCCACGACCGATGGCTCGGCGGTCGGTCCGCCCATCTTCTCGATGAGTCCGAGCACCCGCTCGGCGTAGGCGTCGTCGAAGACCTCCTGCGACGCCGGCACCTCGGTGACGCCGGGCTGCCGTCCGAACAGCAACCGGTGCAGTCCGCCGGTGGCGGTGTTGGCCGTCGGCGCCCACCACGCGACGACCTGCGACTGCGCCCGGGTCAGCGCGACGTAGAGATCACGGAGCTCCTCCCCCAGCTCCTCGTCCTGGTGGCGGGCCAGATGCTGCGCCCACTGCGCGCCGGTGCGGGTGACGTCGATCGTCCGCTGGCCGTCGGCGTCGTGGAAACGGGCGACCTCGGGGTCGCGCACGAAGAAGTCGTAGGCGAAGGGCAGGTAGACGATCGGGTACTGCAGCCCCTTCGAGCCGTGCACCGTCACGATCTGCACCGCCGCGGCGTCCGAGTCGAGCCGCCGCGGCCGCTCGGTGGCGGCCGAGCGCCGCCGCTCGTCACGGAACCAGGTCAGCAGCGCGGGCAGCCCGAGCGAGTCGCGCACGGAGATGTCGTGGAGCAGCTGCCCGAGATGACGTACGTCGGTGAGCAGCCGCTCCCCGTCGGTGCGCTGCAGCACGCGCGCGGTGAGGCCGCGCTCCTCCGCCGCCTCGATCAGCGCGGCCACACCCCGACCGCGCAGCAGCAGCGCCCAGCCACGCAGGGTGTCGGCGATGCGGGAGGTCAGCGCCTCGCCGCCCGCGTCGAGCTCGCTCGCGGTGTAGCCGAAGAACACGCTCAGCCCGGCCGCCCGCACCAGCGGCGCCCGGTGGGGCGAGTCGAGCGCCTGCAGCAGCGCTAGCCAGTCCTCACCTGCGGGGGTCAGGAAGACGTCTCCGCCACCGGCCATCACCGCCGGGATGCCGTGCTCCTGCAGTACGCGCTGGACCAGCAGCCCGTGGGAGCGGATCGCGACGATGACCGCGATGTCCCCGGCCTGGACCGGCCGGTCGCACCAGGTCGCGTCCGAGCCGAGCAGCTCGGCGATGTCGCCGGCGAGGTCCCGGGCGATGTGGTTGCGGGCGTCGCCGGCCGTGACCATCTTGCCGCGAGTCAGCTTGAAGCCGCTGCGGCCGACCCGGCGGATGCGGAACGGCGAAGGATGCGGGGCCCCGACCAGCCGGGAGCCGGTGTGATGGGCCTTGACGTCGTGCACGACGATCTCGGGCGAGCCCAAGGCGGCACCACGAAGGACCACCTGGAGCCGCTCGACCAGCGGTGCGTCGCTGCGCCAGTTGGTGTCGAGCGTCGCCTGCGTCTCGGCCGTCCGGGCGGCCGCCAGGTAGGTGAGGACGTCACCGCCGCGGAAGGCGTAGATCGCCTGCTTCGGGTCGCCGATGAGGACCAAAGTCGCGTGGTCTGAGAATGCTCGCGACAGCACCTGCCACTGCACCGGGTCGGTGTCCTGGAACTCGTCGACCAGCACGATCTTCCACCGCTGCCTCATCCGCGCCCGTGCGGGCGCGGACGCGTCCTCCAGCGCGACCGCGAGCCGGGAGAGCAGGTCGTCGTAGGAGAGGACGCCGCGCATCTGCTTGCGCCGGTCGACCTCGTCCCGCACCGCTTCGGCGAACCGCACCCGAGCACCCGCGACCGGGTCCTCGGCGGGCGCCGGGGCCAGCACCGACTGCGGGTCCTCGACCGCGGTGCGCGCCAGCCCGAGCGCGTCGTCGCGGTCGAACGGCGGCCGCTCCCGGGCCTCGCCGAACCACTTCAGATAGAGGTCGTCGACGACCTCGACGACCAGTTCGTCGAGCGACTCGACCAGCTCGGCGCCGGCGTCGGTGTCACCGGCCACGCCGAGCGATCGCAGCACGAGCTGGCAGAACTGGTGGGTGGTCGCGATCGTGGCCCCGTCGAAGGAGGCGAGCGCGTCGCGCACGCGCTCGTGGCGTACGCGGACCTCGTCGTCGGGCACGTCCAGCAGCAGCTCGAGGTGGGCGTCGAGCGGGCTCGGACGCCGCCCGGCGACTGCGGCCGCGAACGCCCGCTCGGCCTCGACGAGGTGGGAGCGCACCCGGTCGCGCAGCTCCTGCGAGGCGGCCCGGCCGAACGTGATCGCCAGGATCTCGTCGAGCGTCGCCTCCCCCTCGACGACATAGCGGGTGACCAGAGCACCGATGGTGAAGGTCTTCCCGGTGCCGGCCGAGGCCTCGATCAGGGTCGTCCCGGTCGGGAGGGGGCCGGTCAGGTCGAATCCGTCCACGGTCACCAGCTCCCCTGCTCGGCCTGAAGCAACGGCGACCAGACGCGCATCGCGAGCGCGCCGAACCGGGAGGTCTCCCCGTCGAACTCCTCGCCCGGCTCCGGAGGGTCGCCGAGGCCCGGGATCGCGGACTTCGCACCCCAGGCCCGCACCTGCTCCACGTCGGACTCCTCGCCCTCGAACCGTCCGTCGTTCCATTCCCAGCCGGCCTTGTAGAGCGCGTCGTCGACGCCGGCCTGGGTGCGCCGCTGGCGGGCGTAGGCGAGCGAAGTCTTCAGCGGCAGGGGGAGCGGCGCGGAGAGCCCCTTGTCGCGCAACCGCACCAGGTCACGCAGCACATCGACCGCGGTGTGGTCGAGCGGCCCGAGCTGGGAGAGCCCGAACGGCGTACGCGACCTGGAGTTGCCCGGACGGCCCAGCGTCCAGGCGCTCCAGGCCCGGTCCTCGTCGGAGGCGGCCAGCGCGACCAGCTGCACCCACGACTCGATCCGCTGCCTGGCGCCCAGGCGGGAGTACGTCACCGGGACGAGCCGGTCGCCGTAGACCTGCGGGACGGTGCCGGTCAGGCGGCGTCCGTCGCCGAGGTCGACCTCGACGTCGACGGCGCGCGCCTGTCCGGTGGAGATGCCCGCGTGGCGCACGCGCAGCGCCTCGGCCGCGATCGGCTTCGCCTTGGTGATCACGTCGGTGAGGATGCGCCAGCCGAGCCACTTCGGCGGAAGTACGCCGCGTCGCCACTCCTGCTGCGTCGCCTGCTCCTCCGACATGCCGGCGAGCAGGTCGTGGAGCAGCCGGTCACCCACCGACCACTGCCCCAGCCCGTCGAGCTCGACCGGCAGCGCCTCGGACAGCGGGTCGTCGTCGCGCGGCAACGCCAGCTCCAGCCGGTCGCGGAAGAACGCGCGCACCGGCCCGCGGTAGAAGGCCAGCAGCTCCTCGAGCGTCACGTCCCCGGCGGCGGTCGGCATCAGGGGCGCGGGCAGGAGCTCGGGTGGCTCGACACGGTCGGACACCGCGGCGACGGCACCTGCCTCGGCAGATCTGTCGAAGGAGAAGGAGTGCCCCGCCACCAGCGCCCCGGGCGTCAGGTTGCGCGGGTCGAACGGCTGCAGCGGATGCCTGGTCGTCACGACCTCCTTGACCGGCCTGCCGTCTGCGGAGACCGCGGTCGCGTCCAGCGCGTCCAGCAGCTCCCCGAGCGGCACCGCGGGCGGCCGCGGCTGGCCGGAGTATTCGTTGGCCCCCGTGTAGGTCACCACCAGCGTCTCGGTCGCCGCCAGCAGGGCGTCGAGGAACAGCTGCCGGTCCTCGCTGCGCAGGTCGCGCTCCCCCGTCTGCGGATCGCGGGCCAGCAGATCGTCACCGTCGGTGATCCCGACCCGCGGGAACACTCCGTCGTCCATACCGAGCAGGCAGACCACCCGGTGCGGCACCGACCGCATCGGCACCAGCGTCGACACGGTCAGCGTCCCGGTGCGGAAGTTGGCGCGCGTCGCTCGTCCGGCCAGCCGCGCCCCCAGCAGCGCCCGCACGTCCGGCAGTCGCAGCTCGTCGACCTCGTGACCTCGGGCGGCGTCCCGCACCCGCGACAACTCCCTCGTCACCTGGCCGGACTGCCACTCGTCGTTGGCCGAGACCGACGTCAGCGCGGCGACACCCTCCTCGATCACCTTCAGCCAGTGCTCCAGCGGATGCACCCCGGCCAGCTCGTCGGTCACCTGCTCCAGGCGGTCGACGAGCTCGGCGAACTTACCCGCCAGCTCGACCGACCCGCTCCCCACGTCGTCGAGCGGCAGCGTCGTATCCAGCCAGGTCGCCGAGTCCTCGGACATCGCCACCCCGGTGAGGATCCGGTCCATCCCGAAGCGCCAGGTGTTGGCGACGTACGTCTCCAGCCCGAAGGGCTCACGGTGCTCCGCGTCGAAGCCCCACCTGATCCCGGCGTCCTTGGCCCAGTCCTCGAGCTGCTCCAGCGCATCGTCGTTGAGCCCGAACCGCCGCCGCACCGGATCGAGATGAGCCAGATCGAGTACGTCGCTCACCCCCGCCCGGCCGCCGGCCAGGTCGAGCAGCCTGGTGGCCACGTCGAGAAGCGGGTTCGTACGCGTCAGCGACCGGTCGGCCAGCTTCACCCGCAGCCGGTGGGCCGGGTGTCCGGTCTCGCCGATCATCTCGCCGAGCCCGAACCCGGCCTCGATCAGCGGCGCGAACGTCTCGATGTCGGGGCACATCACGAGCACGTCCCGCGGCTCCAGCGTCGGGTCGTCCTCGAGCAGCCCCAGCAGCACCTCCCGGAGCACCTCGACCTGACGCGCCTCGCCGTGGCAGGCGTGCACCTGGATCGAGCGGTCCTCCGGTGCGAGCACCCGGGCGGCCGCTTCCCCGACGGTGTTGCCACGGATGTCCGCCTGCAGCCACCCGAGCAGCCGGCCGTCGGTGTCGAACACGCCGTCGGTGATCGCCTCTCCGGAGAACCCGTTCAACGAGCGCTGCAGCTCCCGCGTATCCCGACCCAACGTCGCCAGCAGCGGATGCCCGACCGCGTCGTGGGACCGGTCCGCGGTCCGCGCGACCGTCCCGTCCAGCCCGGCGAGCGCCTCCCACAGGGCCTCCGAGGGATGCGGCAACCACAGGTGCACCTCGCGGTGCTCCCCCAGCGCCGCGACGAGCTCGACGTCGGTCGCCGACAGCCTCGTGTGCCCGAACAAGGAGACCCGCTCCGGCAGCTCGAACTCCGTCGGGGCTTGTTTCAGCCTTGCGACCGTGGCCGCCTGCCGCTCCACCGGCGTCGGACCGCCGACCAGCTCAGCGACCGCACGCCACAGCGGTGGCTGCCATGCCAGGTCCTCGGCAATCTCGTTGCCGAGCCCGTCCGTGTCCCGCCCCGCACTCCAGTCGGTCACCACCGCCGGCCGCTGGTCCGCGTACGCCGCGAACAACCGCGCCAGCCTCCGGGCCAGCGCCAGCCGCCGCCCCCGCCGGCGTACGCCTTCCTCCGTCACATCCCCATGCCCCAGATGCTGCGCGAGCGGCCTCGCCCACGGCTCGTCCAGCGATGCGTCGATCGCCGCCAGCACCGGCCAGGTCAGCGACTCGGGCGCCCAGGGATCCTCGTCCCCCGTCCCCGCGATCTCGGCGAACAGCGACCAGGGCGTCCGGAAATCGACCCCCGCGCAGATCCCGTCGGACCTTCCCTCAGCTGCCCCCAGCCGATGCGCCAGCCGCTGCGACAACCACCGCTCCACCCCCCGCGCCGGCACCACCACGACCTCCGTCGCGAACGGATCCCCCAACGGCACCGACAACAGCTCGCCGAGCGAGTCGGCGAGCAGATCGGTCCGCGGCGCGCGGTGCAGATGTACGACCACAGACCGCAACCTATCGGGCACCGCCGACACAGTCCGCGGGCGTACTACAGGCCGCCCCGGTCAGCCGTTGAACGTGAACGTCTGCATCACCTGATTGATCAGCGCGTCGGCCTGCTTCCGATCGGCCAACCACTGATGAAGTTCCAATCGACTGTCACTTGGGAGCCGTCAATAACCGTGCCGTACTGGTCGTAGGACCTGTTCCCGCTCTTGCCCCGGATATGGAAGAAGGTAACGCCCCCGAACTTGGCGTCTGCTAGTTGTTCGAGGTTCTCATAACCTTGGCTCTCAAGAGTCTTCATGCTGACCTTGGCCAACTCATTGGTTGTCTCAGCGAGCGTGATGTCGGCGTCGAGGATCCCCGCCGTCCCGCCCGAGCCTCCTGTCGTGGCTGGCGACTCCGAAGGCGAGCTGCTCGGCGGGGCTGACGCATCCGGCCCAGTTGGCTCGCCCTTCTCACTACCGCAGGATGTCAGCACGGCAGCTGGACCGCCGCCACGACGATCAAAGCAAGATTGCGGACGACATGGCCCGTCCGAGATGACTTCACGTTCTCAAACCCAACTCAGCCCTCGAACTTGAACGACGGCATCACCTGGTTGACCAGATCATCGATCTGCTTCGGGCTGGCCAAGTCGTTCAAGAACGTCCACGTAACGGTGACCGCCGAGCCGTCGACGACCGCTCCGTAGGTGTCGATGGTGTTCGTATCGTTTCCTTCGCGGACGTGGAAGAACGTGACTCCACCAAACTCGGCATCGGCCAAGCGCTTCGCACCAGGCAGCTTCAGTGTGTTGACCGCCAGGGCTTCGGTGTCTTCGGACAGTGTGACGTTCGCATGCAAGAGCGCGAAACCAGGCGAGTAGCCGAGATCGTCCTTGGGGGCGCTGATGATCATCCTCGACGACTGCGCCGGCTCGACCCTCCACTCAGCAGGAGCCGACAGTTGGGCGCCGTTGACCTCCGCCATCTGTGATGCCGCTGGCGACTGGGCGCTCGTCGCGGATTTGTCGGCGGATGGCGACGAAGTAGTTCCATCCGGTTCCTCGCCGGCACGCCCACATGCCCCAACAACGACCGCGAGGAGTCCAGATACAACGGCTGCGACGAAACAGCGGGCAGCGAGGTCTCGCGGTGATGACGTCACGCTTCGAGGCCGCCCTCAGCCCTCGAACTTGAACGTCGGCATCACCTGATTGATCAGCTCATCCATCTGCTCTCGGCTAGCGAAGTCGTTGATGAACGTCCACGCCACACTCGCCTCTGAGTCCCCGATGACCGCGCCGTACTCGTCGTAGGAGTTGACATTATCCTCACTGCGCAGGTGGTAGAAGGTGACTCCGGCGTACTCGACGTCTGAGAGGCGCTTGGCATCCGGCTTCGAGCCTTTGAGGATCTTGAGTGCCGAGACCGCAAGTTCATCCGTGTCAGCGGCGAGGGTCATGTTCGCATCCAAGATGCCCCAGCCAGGCGAGTATCCATCGGCGTCTTTGGGGGCTCCAACTATCGGGTTCCCGTCTTCCATCTCGACGGTCCAACCGGCGGGGGCGGAGAGTTGGGCCCCGTCGACTTCAGCTGTCATGGGGACGGACGCAGTTTCGGAGGCTGAAGGGCTGGCTGAGGTGGACTCCGTCCCAGGTCCGGACGGTTCCTCCGCTCCGCCACTGCACGAGCAGAGCAAGAGGCCGGTCACGACCGACACAGTAGTCAGGGCAAGGCGTCGGGACAGGCGAGTCCGAGATCCAGTCATGTTGGACAGGATAGTGGCTCCGTCACCGTCGTCATTGGCCGTGACGATCAGCGGGAAGGTGTCTAGACTTTGCCCACCGCTTGCACACACTCGGGGGAGGCCGACATGGCAGGATCAAAATCCACTGGAGTCGATGAGACCCTGGTCAACAGGATCAAAGATGTCCTCATGGAGGCGAAGGATGAGGTCTACAAGGTCCACGTCGACAAGCCTGCAGCCGGGTCCCTCGGAGGGAGTGGCACCGGTGAGCGACTCGAGAAGCTGATGAACCGGGCGACCGATCGGATCAACTCGACCCTTTCAGAGACCAACGAGGCTCTCGTGAATTTCGTCGATGCTCTCGATGATGCTGTACGCGCGATCAAAGACGCTGACGAAGATTCAGCCGCAGCGATCCGCAAGTTGGACGCGGGAGCCGAATTGATCGACAAGCCGTTCTTCGAGAACTTGACGAAGGACGAGCGTCTCAATCTTCCGGATATCCCTTTCCCGTTCTTCCCGCTGTCTGGCGAGACGCTTGAGGAGATCGCGTCACGCTCCGAGTACGGCCAGAACCAGGAGGGCTGAGCGATGTCTTCAGTCAAGGGCGGGATGATGGCCGTACTCAAGGAGTACGTCGCCAAGGCGGATCCCGACGATGTCGAGAACCGCTTGACGGACTGGGATCAGGCCAGGAGAGTACTGCGGCGCGTATCACAGTCTCTCGACGCCGCATCCAACAACGTTCCGAAAGCGTTCGAAGAAACGTCCGACACTGCTGAGGCTGCCAAGAGGGCGTTCAGTGACTCCGCCCAGAAGTTGAGCCATAAAGCCGACCAATTGGACGCGGCAATCCAGGCGTTGAGTGCGGCACAGTCGACGACCCGCACCGCCAAGGAGAAGTACGCCCGACTCGAGGCGTCCCTCCCCACCAATCACGGGCCCGCACCCAACCCTTCAGACCCGAAGTACGCGCAGACCGGCACCGGGGTCGACTCTGCCCAAGCCGTCCAGAACCAGAAGGCGCTCCAGGCTGACCGCGCAGCTCACGCTGCCCGCGAGCAGGCGATTGCGGACGCCGAAGCGGCGGCGGCCCAGCAGATCCAGGTCGTCGACAACGACAACTACACGGCTGAGCCCCCGGTACGCGCGATCACCGACGACCCCAACGCCGAGCGCGGTAACGCACCGACCGCCCCGTCATCCCCCGGCTCCTACAGCGCGATCGCGGCATCCAAGGCCCGGATGGAGAAGTACAACTCCGGAACCCTCTACCCCGACGGCTGGGGCCACGAGCTGATCGCCCAGGAGAAGGCGAACATCGCGGCGCACGAGGCGGAGAACACGCCCGAGTGGAACGGCACCCAGTGGATCAACGCCGACGGTTCGCCGGCGCCCTCGACGTCCTACGCGATGGTGGAGACGGCTGATGGCCTGGCGCCGCTCGCGGGCGGTACGGGCGGGATGACCGCGCTCGCGATCGGTGGCGGTGGGGCTCTGCTCGGAGCCGGTGTGGCCAAGGCACTTGCCAGCAAGTTCGCAGCCGGCGCGTCGGCGAAGGCAGCGACGCCCGGAGCCACGTCGAGGTCGGCAGCCGCCAGGGCGGGCGCCGCTGGTGCCCGCGCGGGTGCAGGAGCCGGCGCAGGGGCACGCGGAGCCGGGGCCGGCGCGCGTGGCGCAGGTGCCGGAGCAGGTGCCCGCGGCGCTGGCGGGCGTGGCGCCCGGGGCGGTCCGACCGGAGCGGGGAGCCGCGGCGGGCGCGGCGGAGTCGGCGGGGCCGGCGGCCGCGGTGGCAAGAAGAACGACCGGCGGAACGGTCAGGACCAGGACTGGCAGGCCGACTACAGCGACGACTGGACCGAGAGCGCCAGCGACGTCCTGGATCCCAACGCGTCCCGCGGCTGGACCCCGAGCGCGCCGCAGGGCGACGAGACCGACAAGAACGGCCGGAAGGCCTAGCACGACGCGAAACCGGCCGTCGGATTCCTCCGACGGCCGGTTTCGCGTACGTCAGGCGACCTTGTTCATCTCGCCCGTGTGCTCGATGGACTCGTCGAGCTGATGGCGGGCGTCGGGGTGGCCGTGGAAGTGCTTGTAGGAGTAGCCGAGGACGGCGAGGGCGATGACGCAGGAGCCCAGCAGGGTCACGCCGGTCCAGTCACCACCGAGGAGCCACAGCGAAGCCTCGAGAGGCCACCAGTGCGGCGCGGGCGGCCTGATCAGGAAGACGACGCCGACGGCACCGATGGAGAGCGCCCCCAGGGTGGACAGGATGATCCGCGGCCAGGTCTCGACGCCCTCGGCGGCCCCGCGCAGGGCCCGGAGGCGGACCGGCTCGACGTAGCGGCGGGCCCACGCGTACTGGCGGGAGAGCACAGCCAGCCCGCCGAAGAGCATCAGCAGCCCCGGACCCGGCAGCACCATCGCGGCGATCCCGGCGACCACGAGCAGCCAGCCGAGGGTCTCGAAGGCGAGCCGCTTCGCTGCGGCTCCTGCGAGGGACTTCATGCCAATAGCCTGCCATTCGGGGACAACCCCGAGATCAACTAGGGGAATTTTGCGAGGGATCATGCGGCCAGGTCGTACTTGACACCCTCGGGGCTCGGGAAGGTCAGCCACAGCACCGCGAGCACGATGTCGCCGATGATCGGTACGACCAGGATCAGCTGCCACCACCCGGAGCGGTTGATGTCGTGCAGCCGCCGTGCACCGAGTGCGATCGTCGGCACGAACACGACCAGCGCGTAGAGACCGATCACGAGGCTCACGACGTCGTTTCGCGCCAGCACAGCGACGATGAGCATCAGAAGGTTCACGAGCATCGGCCAGAGCAGCTCGGTGCGGCTGGCGCGACCCGAGAATGTCGCGTACTTCTTCCAGAACCGCGCGTACGCCTCGGTGATCGAGGCCGCACGAAGCGGCTGGTCAAGGGGGATCGTCACGGGCAGGAACCTTAGGTGGCGGAGATCGGCTACGTAAATGTCTGGCAGGGCATCTGTTCCAGATGAGAACAAAGTTCATCTTCCCGTAGGAAACGGACGCACACCGAAACATCAAGGGGCGGCGTACGGAATGAAACTCCGTACGCCGCCCCCGGCTGTGGTCTCGATCAGGCCTGAGCGGCCTCGTCGATCGCAGCAGCGACGCGCTTGTGCGCCTCCCAGATCTCCTCGGGCAGCTTGAACTGCTTGAGGTGCTCCTCGCGGAAGCCCATCTCCTGCTTCCAGCGGGCCAGGTCGAGGGTGAGGATCCGGTCGAGGTCCTTCTGCGGCAGCTCGAGGCCGCGCAGGTCGAGCTCGTCCTCGGTCGGGATGATGCCGACGGGGCTCTGCTGGCCCTTGACCTCACCCTTCTTGAACTGCAGCAGCCACAGCAGCGCACGGACGTTCTCGCGGTAGCCGGGCCACAGGAAGTGACCGTCGTCGGCGTCGCGCTGGAACCAGTTCACGTGGGCGAAGACCGGCTTGTCGGTGGCCTCACCGATGATCTTCAGCCAGTGGCGGGCGTAGTCGCCCTCCTCGTAGGCGAGGAACGGACGCATCGACATCGGGTCGTAGCGGAGCACGCCCTCGAGGCCGTCGGCCGCGGCGGTTGCCTCGGCACCCAGGGTGAGGCCGTCGTAGACGCCCTCGGCCACGTCGGTGATCGCGCGGATCAGCGGCTCGCGGTCACGGGTGCGGCCACCGAAGATGATCGCGTCGATCGGAACGCCGGCGGGGTCGTCGAAGTCGGGGGCCGCGTTGGGCACCTTCGAGATCGGCGTGGTGAACCGGGAGTTGGGGTGCGCCCACGGCTCACGGAGCTCGGAGTCGAGCCGGTCGGCGAGACGCTCGCCCTTCCAGTCGATCCAGCCGTCGAGGTCGTCCGGGTGGTGCTTGGTGAGCCCCTCCCACCAGACCTCCTGGGTCTTCTCGTTGTAGGCGACGTTGGTGAAGATCGCGCCCGAGCCCGGCAGGATCGCCTCGATGGCGCCCGGGTTGGTCTTCTCGTTGGTGTCCTTAGCGACACCGAAGACGCCGTTCTCCGGGTTGAAGGCCCGCAGCTTGCCGTCCTCGCCGACCCAGATCCAGGCGATGTCGTCGCCGTAGAAGGTGACCTCGTAACGCTCACCGAGGGCGTCGGGCGAGAGCGTCATCGAGAGGTTGGTCTTGCCGGAGGCCGAGGGGAAGCCGCCGACGACGTGGAAGTCCTCGCCGGTCTCCTTGTCCTTGATGCCCAGCAGCAGGAACTGCTCGGCCAGGAACTTGCCGGAGGCGCGGCCGTCGTAGCAGGCCTGGCGCAGGCCGTGGGCGATCTTGCCCAGCAGCGCGTTGCCGCCGTAGGAGGAGCCGAAGTGCAGGATCGTACGCTGGTCGGCGACCGTCGCGAACAGACGCTGGTCGTTGTCGGTCCCCTGCCCGAGGTTGGGCAGGTCGCCGGTCACGTGCACCGCACGGACGAACGAGTTCGGGTCCTCGAGGTTGTTGATGTAGTCGATGCCGACGCGGGCCATCCGGATCATCTGCTGCACGACCGGGCGGCTGTCGGTGAGCTCGACACCGGCGGCGTAGGCCTCGAGCGGGCTGCCGGCGGGAGCCATCAGGTAGGGGATGACGTACATCGTCTTGCCCTTGGAGGCGCCGGTCATCCGCTCGGTGAGCGTCTTGACGGTCTCGTCCGCGGGCTTCCAGTTGTTGTAGACGCCCTTGTCCTCCGGGTTGGAGGTGGCGACCACGGTGCGCTCCTCGGAGCGCGCGGTGTCCTTGCTGTAGGAACGGCTGTAGTAGCGGCCGCCCGTCACCGGGAGGAGCTCACCAGCTTCCAGGGACTCCTGGAGAAGCCGCTCGTCGTCGGCTGCGCTGACAACCTCGATCTGCTCGGCTCCGGTCACCCCTGCCCAGTAGGAGACATACTCCCGCACATGAGGATTCGTCAGCCCCGCCTCATCGAGGACCTTGTCCACGTCAACCATTCCGACACCCTTCAAAAGTTTCGCCGATTGCAGGCACGTTACCCCAGTTGAAGAGGCCTCCAACCGGGGTACCGTGCACCAGAGTGGGTCATCCATCACGGGCCTGGACAATTGATCGATCCAACCGCAGGCGATGTTCCGATAGCCGGTCCCGATACCCTTGTGACCCCCATGTTTAAGTGAGAAACGCCTCATTTCGGCGAGTGGTCCGTAATGTGGATGTGACGCCGATGTCGCATGGTGACACGGATTACATCTAAGGTTTCGCGAGTGATCCCCCAACACAAAGACGTTGAATTGTTTCAATTCCTGAACGGTCCAGAGGTCGCCTGATGGACCTCATTCTCGGGACCTTCGCCGCCTCCTTCGCCGGAGGACTCTTCCCCGTCATCAACTTCGAGACCTACCTCGCGGTGGCCGCCTCGAACCTGACCTTCTCGGCCCTGATCCTCGCCCTGGTGGCGGGAATCGGCCAGACCAGCTCCAAGGTCCTCTGGTACTACGCCGGCCACGGCACCACCTCTCTTCCCTTCGTCCGCAAGAAGATGTCGTGCGAGAAGTGGCAGCAGCGGATGGAGAAGTGGGAGCGGCGTACGCAGGGCCGGCCCGCCTACGCCGGCGGTCTGCTCGCGGTCGCCGCGCTCAGCGGGCTTCCGCCGCTGGCGATCCTCGCGGTGGTCTACGGCTCGCTCAAGGCCAACCTGATGCTCTTCGTCGGCATCACGTTCGTGGGCCGCGTACTCCGCTCGTGGATGATCCTCGAGGCGGCGGCGTTCGCCTGGTTGCGGACATAGGGCGCACCCCGGCCGCGACTGGTTCTAGGCTGTCCGCATGCCTCAGCCAGCCGGATTCGTCGGAGTCACCGCCAACCTCGGCCTCAAGGAGGGCGCTGACGACTTCGCCGTCGTCGCCGCCCCCTCGGGCCCGGTCACGAGCGCCGCGGTCTTCACCCGATCCCGATTCGCCGGCGCCTCGGTGCTGCTCTCCCGGTCCTCGGACCTGGCCGCGTTCCGCGGGATGGTGACCATCTCGAAGAACGCCAACGTCGCGACCGGTCCGACGGGCGAGGCCAACGCCCTGGAGGTACGCCGCCTGGCGGCCGAGATCGTCGGCGTCCGCCCCGAGGAGCTGCTGGTCGCCTCGACGGGCGTGATCGGGGTGCAGTACCCGATGGACGTGCTCACGCCCGCCCTCGAGAAGCTCGCCGGCACCGCCGGCGAGGCCGACTTCGAGGCCGCCGCGGCGGCGATCATGACGACCGACACGATCGCCAAGATCGAGACCCGGACCGTCGGTGGGGCGACCATCGTCGGCATCGCCAAGGGCGTGGGGATGCTCGAGCCCGACATGGCCACGATGCTGACCTACTTCTTCACCGACGCCGCGATCCCGGCCGACGACCTCGACGCGGCCTTCCGCCGGGTCGTCGACCTCACCTACAACGCGGTCTCGATCGACACCGACACCTCGACCTCCGACACCGCGGCGATCTTCGCCTCGGGGGCTGCGGGCGCGGTCGACCTGGGCGAGTTCGAGGCGGCGCTCTACGACGCCGCGCTGGCGCTGGTGAAGAAGATCGCCTCCGACGGCGAGGGAGCCTCCAAGCTGATCACGGTCTCGGTCACCGGCGCCCGCGACGACGCCCAGGCCAAGCGGGTCGGCAAGGCCATCGTCAACTCGCCCCTGGTCAAGACCGCCGTCCACGGCGCCGACCCCAACTGGGGCCGGGTCGCGATGGCCATCGGCAAGCTCCGCGAGGAGACCGACATCTCCCCCGAGCACGTCCGCATCGCCTTCGGCGGCACCGAGACCTACCCCGCCCAGGTCTCGGCAAATCTATTGGCGGATTTGTCGACTTATCTGTCTGGCGACGAGGTCTCGATCGAGGTCGACCTCGGCATCGCCGCGGGTGGGTTCACGGTCTACGGCTGCGACCTCACCGACGGCTACATCCGCATCAACGCCGACTACACGACCTGAACCAACCGTCAACCGGCCTGCGCGGAGCTCTCCTCGGCGAGAAGGGCGGCGGCGCGGCGTACGACCAACTCGACCACGTCGGGGTGGGGACCGATGACGTCGGCGACGGTCTCCGCGCCGGCGGCCTCGGCACGCGCCCGCACCATGTCGGAGAAGAAGCCGGGCGCGAGCAGGTAGGGCGAGACGGCGTCGCCGGGGCGTACGACCTCGTCGATCGCCGGGGCTCCGGAGCCGGAGACGGTGGCGACCCGGACCGGACCGCCCCAGGCCTCCTCCAGCAGCCGACCGGCCGCGGCGATGTCGGCGCGGGCATCCGCGTCGTTGGAGCCGGCGGCGACCAGGACCACAGGCTGACCAGGCGAGACACCCGCCGCGACCAACCGGGAGACCTGCGCGGAGGCGAGCAGCACGTCCGGGCCGAGGGCACGACCCATCGTCACCGGCAGCCCCTCGGCGGCCTGCGGCAGGTCGACCTTGATGTGGTAGCCGGTCGAGAGCAGCAGCGGGACCACGACGGACGGCTGCCCGTCCGCCAGGACGTCGGTCAGCAGCGGCTCGCAGAGCTCGACGTACGCAGCCTTCGACTCCATCGCGAGCACGCGGCCGGCGCGCTTGGCGATGATCGAGGCGACGGCGTTGCCGAGCAGCTGCCGGGTGCCGTGGGCGGCGACGACGAGCCTCATGAGGCCACCGCCAGCCGGTAGCCGCGCTTCACGACGGTCTGGATGGTCTTGGTGCCCAGCGCCGAGCGGAGCCGGGCGACGGCCATCTCGACGGCGTGCTCGGAGCCGGCGGTGCCGGACGGGAGCGTGGCCAGCAGGACCTGCCGGGAGACGACGTTGCCGGGGTTGGCGACGAGAGCGCCCAGGACAGCGGCCGGAGCCGGGGAGAGCTTCACCTCGGCGCCGTCGAGGATCACTGCGTCGTCGTGGAGCAGCAGCTGGTGGCCGCCGGCGAGCTCGACGAGGAGACCCTCGCGCCGCAGCGGCAGCTCGATCTGGAGCATCTTGACCATCGCAGCGGTGCGGGAGCGGTCGGGGACCATGGTCGGTACGCCCCACATCTCGAAGGCGGCGGCGGTCACCGGGCCGACGCAGGCCGCGACCACATCGGCCTGGAACGCCGCCACGACCTCGTCGCGCAGGCCGACCGAGCCGGCCGCCTGCATGAACGCGGCCACGGCCGGCGCGGAGGTGAAGGTGACCGCGTCCAGCTCACCGTCGGCCAACGTCTCGACGAGGCGGAACATCGGCTCCGGGTCGGAAGCCGACTCGACCCGGTAGACGACCACGTTGATGACCTCGGCACCCTGCCGGGTGAGCGCGTGCGCGACCATCGACAGCGACTGGCCGTGCTCCTGCACCACGATCCGCTTGCCGGTGAGGTCGCGGCCACGCAGGTGCTCCAGGACGTCGTCGAACTCCTCCGACTCCGGCGCCCACAGCTCGCGCAGGCCCCTGCGCCGAAGCGCCCCGACCGACTTCGGTCCGCGCGCCAGGATCTCGGCACGGCCGAGCGTCTCCAGCAGCCGGTCGAGCAGCCCCCACTCCTCGGCGGCGTCGAACCACGCGCGGGTCCCGATGCCGGTCGTCGCCAGGAACATGTCGATCTTCTGGCCGATGATCTGCTCGGTCACCGCGCGCAGCGCGCCGGCGTCGACCCGGTTGGGGTCGACGGAGAGGGCGGGCGCCCAGACCACCTGGGCGCCTCGCCTCTCGAGCAGGTTGATCTGCTCCTCGGCCTTCCGCGCCGCGGTCACGCCGACGCGGAAGCCGCTCAGCGCGCCGCTCTCCACATCCGCATCGTAGATCTCCTGCGCATTGTGCACCGCCATGCTTCCACCTTGCGGCGACAGCGTTTCACCGCGCGCGGCCTGCTCGATCGTCGGCGCAAACTTTCGCTCACGGCCTCACAGGCACGATCTAGTCCCGGCGGGCCCCGATGCGGACCTCGCCGTCGACGACGTCGACCTCGTAGGTCGGGACCGACACCGACGGGTCGTCGAGGCACAGACCGGTCTCGAGCGCGAACGGCTGCTTGAGCAGGGGCGATGCGACGAACGGCACCTCGCCACGCGTGCCGACGATGCCCCGGGCGAGCACCGAGGCGTGGCCGTACGGATCGAAGTTGGACAGCGCGAAGACGCGGTCGTCGAGGGTCCGGAAGACGGCCACCGCCTCGCCCCTGACCAGCGCGGCGATGCCGGTCTCGGGGTCGATGTCGTCGAGGCGACAGACGGAGATGTACGTCTGGGTCTGCGTCTGGGTCATCGCGACTCCTCCAGGTTGGGTGCGCCGACAGGGATGGTGGCACCGAGCCCCACCGGTCCGACGACAGCCGGGCCGTCCGCGACGTCCGGCACGATCTGGCCACGGGTGGACCCGAAGGAGATGTTGGGGTCCGGGATCTCGGGGGCGTTGACGAAGGAGACGAACCGCTTGAGCTTCTCCGGGTCCTCGATCGTCGCCTTCCACTCGTCGAAGTAGCCGTCGACGTGCGTGGCCATCGCGGCCTCGAGCTCCGTGCCCAGGCCGAGGACGTCGTCGATCACGACCTCGCGGACCCGGTCCAGGCCGCCGTCAAGGGAGTCGATCCAGGTCGAGGTGCGCTGGAGGCGGTCGGCGGTGCGGACGTAGTACATCAGGAAGCGGTCGAGGTAGCGGACCAGATCCTCGGTGCTCAGGTCACCGGCGAGCAGCTGGGCGTGGGCCGGGATGGCGCCACCGTTGCCCCCGACGTACAGGTTCCAGCCCTTCTCGGTGGCGATGACACCGAAGTCCTTGCCACGGGCCTCCGCGCACTCGCGGGCGCACCCGGATACGCCGCCCTTGAGCTTGTGCGGCGAGCGCAGCCCCCGGTAGCGGGTCTCCAGCATGATCGCGAGACCGACGGAGTCCTGGACGCCGTAGCGGCACCAGGTGGAGCCGACGCAGGACTTCACGGTACGCAGCGACTTCCCGTACGCATGGCCCGACTCGAACCCGGCGTCGACGAGGCGCTTCCAGATCGCCGGCAGGTCCTCCATCCGGGCGCCGAACATGTCGATGCGCTGGCCACCGGTGATCTTGGTGTAGAGGCCGAACTCCTTGGCCACCTCGCCGATCACGATCAGGCCCTCCGGCGTGATCTCGCCGCCGGGGATGCGCGGGACGACCGAGTAGGAGCCGTTCTTCTGGAGGTTGGCCAGGTAGGCGTCGTTGGTGTCCTGGAGCTTGCGGTTCTCCTTGGCCAGGACATGGCCGTTGAGCTGCGACGCCAGGATGGAGGCGACGGCGGGCTTGCACAGGTCGCAGCCGCGGCCGGTGCCGTGGGCCTCGATGATCTGGTCGAACGTCTTGTAGCCGTGGATCAGGACCACGTCGAAGAGCTCGGCGCGGGTCATCGCGAAGTGCTCGCACAGGCTCGTGTCGACGGTCTTGCCCTGGGCGGTGAAGTAGTCCTCGACGATCTTCTTCACCTGCACCTTGCAGGAGCCGCAGGTGCTTCCCGCCTTGGTGGCCTTGGTGACGTCCGCCGCGCTCTCGCAGCCGTTGTCGACGGCCGCCTCGATGTCACCCCGGGTGACGTTGTTGCACGAGCAGACCTGCGCCTCCGGCGGAAGCTGGATCCCTCCCCCACCGCCCGTGGACTGGGGGAGGATCAGCTCCTCCGGGTTCTCCGGAAGCGTCATGCCCGAGGCGACCATCGGCCGGAGCAGCCCGTAGGCGCTCGCGTCGCCGACCAGCACGCCACCGAGCAGGCGGGTGCCGTCCTCGCTGATCACGAGCTTCTTGTAGACGCCCGCGACGGCGTCGGAGTAGGTCAGCTCGAGGCACTCGTCGGTGGTGCCGTGGGCGTCGCCGAAGCTGGCGACGTCGACGCCGAGCAGCTTGAGCTTTGTCGACATATCGGCACCGGTGAAGGTGCCGGCGCCGCCGAGCAGGGCGTCGGCGACGACCTCAGCCATGTCGTAGCCGGGGGCCACCAGGCCGTACATCTTCCCGCCGGGCGCGGCGCACTCGCCGACCGCCCACACGTGCGGGTCGGAGGACCGGCACTGCTCGTCGACGAGCACGCCGCCGCGCTCGGCCAGGTCCAGACCGGCCGCTCGGGCGAGCGCGTCCCGCGGCCGGATGCCGGCCGAGAAGACGACCATGTCGACCGCCAGCGGCTCCTCCACGTCCTTGAACTTCAGCGCGCTGACGTTGCCGTCGAGGATGCCGCTCTCGTCCTCGTCGACGACCGAGACCACCGCGTCCGGCGAGATGGACTCCGTCATCACCCCGGTGTGGACGGTGAGGCCGAGCTTCTCGATGTGGCGCTTGAGCGTGTTGCCGCCGGCGTCGTCGACCTGCACGGCCATCAGCCGCGGCGCGAGCTCGACCACGTGGGTCTCGACCCCGAGCTGGTGCAGCGCGTTGGCGGCCTCCAGCCCGAGCAGGCCACCGCCGATCACGGCGCCGGCCTTCGCGGTCTTCGCGGCCTCGCGGATCGCCTCGAGGTCCTCGATCGTGCGGTAGACGAAGACGTTCCCGAGCTCGGCGCCCGGCACGGGCGGCACGAACGGTGCCGCTCCGGTGGCGAGCACCAGCTCGTCGTACGCCATCTCCTCACCGTCGGCGAGCATCACCGTCTGGGCAGCCGTGTCGATCTCGACGACGCTCGTGCCGGTGCGCAGCGTGACCCGCGGGTCCTCGTAGGCACCGGAGGGGAGGAAGGAGAGTGCCTCGGCGCCGACCTCGAAGAAGCTGGTGAGGGCGACCCGGTCGTACGCCGGACGCGGCTCCTCACCGAGGACGACGATGTCGTGGGTCTCGGTGAGACCGCGCTCGATGGCGGCGGTCACGAAGCGGTGACCGACCATGCCGTGGCCGACCACGACGACCTTCTTGCGGAGGTGAGGGCTCATGATGTTGTTCCTTCCACACTGAGCTGCCCGTTACTGATCTGGCTGGCACTGATCTGACTGGCGTTGAGCTGGCTGCCACTGGGCCGGGTGGCCAGGAGCTGGCGTACGGTCGGCGCGCAGCCACCGCAGCCGGTGGTGGCACGGGTGGAGTCGCGTACGTCCTCGAGGGACCGGCACGCCCGGATCCGGCCGGCGCTGACTCCGGCGCAGGCGCACACCTCCGCGTCGTCGGGGAGCTGCGGGATCCCGGAGCCCGACGAGGACGGCTCGGGCAGCAGCAGCTGTCCGGCCTCGTGCTCGCCGAGGACGGTCTGGCGGTCGAAGGCCTGGGTGATCAGGCCGACCCGGCTCAGGTCGCCGACGAGGGCGCCGGCGACGATGCGGCCGTCGCGTACGACCAGCTTGCGGTGGGTGCCCTTGACCGGGTTCGCGATCTCGACGACCTCGCCCGTCTCGTTCTCGGGCTCACCGAGGACGCAGACGTCGAGGTCGGTGGCGCGCAGGCGGGCGACGACCCGGTGACCCTCGTAGGCCGCCTGGTTGCCGGCGAGCACGTCGGCGAGGACCCCGGCCTGCTCCCAGGCGGGCGAGACGAAGCCGGTGACGGTCGCGTTGTGCTCGGCGCAGTCGCCGATCGCGTAGACGTCGGGGTCGTCGACGCTGCGGAGCTGGTCGTCGACCACGATGCCGCGGTTGACGGTGAGCTCGGCGCGGCGGGCGAGGTTGGCGCGGGGACGGCCACCGGCGGTGAGCACCACCAGGTCGGTCTCGAGGGTGTAGCCGTTGTCGAGCTTGAGGCCCTCCTCGGTCAGCCGGGTCGCCCGGGCGCCGAGGTAGACCTGGGTGCCGAGCTTGGCCATCGACCGCTTCAGCACCTTGCCGGCCGACGCGTCGACCTGGCTGCTGAGCAGGTGGTCGCGGCCCTCGACGATCTCGGTCTCGATGCCGCGTACGGCCAGGGCGCGGGAGACCTGGAGGCCGAGGAGGCCACCGCCGACGATCACCGCGCTGCGCGGGATGCGCGGGTTGTCACGGAGGGTGTCGAGCAGTCGCGCGCAGTCGTCCAGGCTGCGGAACGCCTGCACCCGCGGGTCCATCGAACCGTCCATCCGCACCACGCCGCGGATCGGCGGCAGGGTCGGGATGGCCCCGGTCGCCAGCACCACTGCGTCGTAGGGAACCCTCGTCCGGTCGGCGAGCTCGACGGTCTTGGTGTCGCGGTGGATGTCCACGACCAGGCTGTTCAGGCGGAGGTCGACCCCGCGGTCGGCGTACCACTGCTTCTCGCGGAGCGCGAGCGCTCCGGGGCGGTGGGTGCCCTCGAGCACGGCGGAGAGCAGGATCCGGTTGTACGGCACGTGCTGCTCCTCCGCGAGCACGGTCGTCTGCGGGCCGAGGCCGCGCGCGACCAGTCCCTCGACGAGGCGTGCCGCGGCCATGCCGCCGCCGATGATGACGATCCGCCGACCGCTGGTCGAGCCGGATTCGCGAGGAACGAGCGAATCCGTGTCGAGACCAACACGGTCGACTGTCGCGCTCGTCGGGACTGTGTTGGTCTCGACACGCTCGCTGGCGCTCGCGGCTCGACCGACGGACTGCTCGCTCATGCGCTCACCGCCGCGGCGCAGACCTTGAACTCCGGCATCCGGCTGGAGGGGTCGAGGGCGTCGTTGGTGAGCTTGTTGGCGCCGATCCAGTGGAACGGTACGAAGACCGTGTCCGGGCGGATCGTGGTCACGATCCGGGCGGGCGCCTTCATCTCGCCCCGCGGGGTCCGGACGACGACCGGGTCGCCGTCGTGGGCGCCGACGCGGTCGGCCAGCAGCGGGTGGATCTCGACGAAGGCGCCCTCGTCGGGAAGGTCCTTGATCCGCCGCGTCTGGGCTCCGGACTGGTACTGCGCGAGCACCCGGCCGGTGGTCAGGTGGAGCGGATAGCCGGCGCTCGGCTGCTCGGCCGCGCCGCGGTGGTCGACGTCGATGAAGCGGGCCCGGCCGTCGGCGTGGAAGAAGGAGTCGGCGAAGAGGCGCGGGGTGCCCTCGGTGCCTTCGGCGCACGGCCAGAAGACGCCGTCCTCCTCGCGGATGCGGTCGTAGGTGATGCCGCTGTAGTCGGCCTTGCCACCCTTCGAGGCGGCTCGGAGCTCCTCGAAGATCTCCTCCGGGTCGGTCGACCAGGTCGAGGCGGCACCGAGGCGCGTGGCGAGGCCGGTGATGATGTCGAGGTCGTTCCTGACCCCGTCGGGAGCGCTGATCGCCTGGTTGCGCAGGATGACCCGGCCCTCGAGGTTGGTCATGGTGCCGGTCTCCTCGGCCCACTGGGTCACCGGCAGCACCACGTCGGCCAGGGCCGCGGTCTCGCTCATCACCATGTCGGCGACGACGAGCAGGTCGAGCGCTGCCAGGCGCTCGGTGACGTGGGTGGCGTTCGGGGCAGAGACGACGATGTTGGAGCCGAAGACGAGCAGGCTCTTGGGGCCCTCGGGGGTGCCGAGCGCGTCCAGCAGCTCGTAGGCGGAGCGGCCCTTGCCGGGGAGGGTCTCCGGGTCGACACCCCAGACCGCGGCGACGTGCGCGCGGGCCGCGGGGTCGTCGATCATCCGGTAGCCGGGGAGCTGGTCTGCCTTCTGGCCGTGCTCGCGGCCACCCTGGCCGTTGCCCTGTCCGGTGAGGCAGCCGTAACCGGCGTACGCCTTGCCGGGCATGCCGAGCGCGAGTGCGACGTTGAGCCAGGCCAGGACGGTCGCGGTGCCCTGGGCGTGCTGCTCGGCGCCGCGCGCGGTCAGGACCATGACCTTCTCCGCGTTCGCCAGCAGGGAGGCCAGCTCGCGCAGCTGCGCGGCCTCGACCCCGCTGACCCGCTCGACCATCTCGGGCCACCAGGCGGCCACGGAGCGGCGTACGTCCTCGAAGCCCGTGGTCCGCTCCGCGATGTAGTCCTCGTCCACCGCGCCGGCCGCGTCGAGCAGGTGCAGGACACCGAGCGCGAGGGGCAGGTCGGTGCCGGGTACCGGCTGGAGGAAGAGGTCGGCACGCTCGCCGGTCGGGGTCAGCCGCGGGTCGATGACGACGACCTTGCCGCCGTTCTCGCGCAGCCGGTCGAGGTGGCGGGCCGCCGGGGGCATCGTCTCGGCCAGGTTGGAGCCGACCAGCACGCAGACGTCGGTCTTCTCGATGTCGGCCAGCGGGAACGGCAGCCCGCGGTCGACGCCGAAGGCCTGGTTGCCGGCCGAAGCCGCGGAGCTCATGCACCAGCGACCGTTGTAGTCGATCTGGGAGGTGCCGAGGGCGACCCGGGCGAACTTGCCGAGCTGGTAGGCCTTCTCGTTGGTCAGCCCACCGCCACCGAAGACGGCGTTCGCGTCGGCACCGTGGACCTCGCGCAGGTCGGAGAGCTTCGAGGCGACCAGGTCGAGCGCCTCGTCCCACGTCGCCGCGCTCCACTCCCCCGTCGCCCGGTCGCGCACCATCGGCGTCGTCAGCCGCTCACGGCTGCCGCGCAGTCCCGCCGCTGTCCACCCCTTGCGGCACAGCGCACCCTCGTTCACGGGGAACGAGCGCTCACTGACCTCCAGCCGGGGACCCTTGCGGACAAGGGTCATCCCGCACTGCAGACTGCAGTAAGGACAGTGGGTGTCGGTCACGTACTCACACCGTTTCAGGTCGGGGGTGGGCGACCTCTACATTCCGGTGTCAACGTTTCGCGCCGATCCGCTCTCCGTACCCCTTCCGTCAACTTCCGCTCACCACCTCACAATCCCGCCGAGAAGTCACCCCCGTCGACCGAGGCGTCAGCCCCGTCGGCCGAGGCGTCACCCACTGCCATCTCGGCCGACGCAAGCGACGTCTCGGCCAGCGCGGGCGACGCCTCGGCGATCAGGGCGTACGCCGCCGCAGCGTCGCCGAGCCGAGCGCGAGACCGGCGACGACGAATCCACCGACGACGGCCAGGTCGGTCCAGACGTCACCGGTGTCGGCGGAGGTCACGAGATGGGTCATCGCGTCGACGGCGTAGGAGAGCGGGAGTACGTCGGAGATGGCCTCCAGGACGCCCGGCAGCGAGTCGCGCGGAACCAGGAGTCCGCACAGCAGGATCTGCGGGACCACGATGGCCGGCATGAACTGCACCGCCTGGAACTCGGTGGTCGCGAAGGCCGAGACGAGCAGCCCGAGCGCGGTGCCGAGGACGGCGTCGACGATCGCGACGACCACGAGCAGGGCGACCGATCCGGTGATGTCCAGACCGAGCAGACCCACGCTCACCGCCACCGCGACCCCCGACTGGACGGCGGCCAACAGCCCGAACGCGAGGGCGTAGCCGAGCAGGAAGTCGCCCTTGCCCAGGGGCATCGCGAGCAGCCGCTCGAGCGTTCCGGAGGAGCGTTCGCGCAGCGTGGTCACCGAGGTCACCAGGAACATCACGATGAACGGGAAGATCGCCAGCAGGGCCGGTCCGATCCGGTCGAAGATGGGCGCGGGCGACTCCTCGTACATCCACCACAGCAGCGTCATCAGCAATGTCGGCAGGACCACCAGCATCACCAGGGTCCGGTGGTCGCGCCGGATCTGGGCGAGCACCCGCCCGGTCACCGCGAGGGTTCGTCGCAGGCTCATCGCGCTGCTCCCTTCACCAGGGCCAGGAAGGCCTGCTCGATGTCGTCGGCGCTCGCCTTCTGCTTGATCTCCGCGGGGCTGCCGTCGGCGAGGAAGGCACCCTCGCGCATCAGCAGCAGCCGGTCGCAGCGCTCGGCCTCGTCCATCACGTGGCTGGAGACGATGACCGCGGCCCCCGCGGCGGCCAGGTCGCGGAAGGTGTCCCACAGCTGCTCGCGGAGCACCGGGTCGAGCCCGACGGTCGGCTCGTCGAGCACCAGCAGGTCCGGCGAGCCGAGCAGGGCGGCGGCGAGGCCGACCCGCGAGCGCTGACCACCGGAGAGATCGCGGACGACCTGGTCCTTGTGGTCGGTCAGGTCGACCGTCTCGATGGATTCGGCGACCGAGGACCGTGGCGCCCCGAGCACCCGGGTGAAGAACCTCAGGTTCTCGGTGACCGTCAGGTCGTCGTAGACGCTGGCCGCCTGGGTGACGTAGCCGATCCGCGGGCGCAGCGCCGCCGAGCCCGCCGGGCGGCCGAGGACGGTGAGCGTCCCGGTGACCTTCGCCTGCACGCCGACCAGGGCCCGCATCAACGTCGTCTTGCCGCACCCCGACGGTCCGAGCAGCCCGGTGACCTCACCTGCCCGGATGGAGAAGTCGAGGCCATGGAGGACCTCGCGCTTCCCGCGTACGACTCGGAGACCGGAGGCCTCCACCACGTTATTCATCACATGATGAAATGTGGCACGCCACGGCGCCGCGCGCAAGAGGACTAGGGCAAAGGCCCGGTGAGATAGCCCTGGACCACCGGCGCGTACGTCGCCACCAGCGTCTCCGGGGGCGCCGAGGCGAGCGGCTCGATCCGCGCGATGTAGCGCAGCGCGACCAGCCCGACCAGCTGCGAGGCCACCAACGTGATCCGTCGCTCCGGTTCGTCGAGCTCGAGTGCCTCGCTCACCGGGCCCAGGATCAGCCTGCCGAAGGCGTCCGGCACCAGAGCCTTCCCCTCCGGCTCGAAGGCGCTGCGCATCAACGCCATCAGCGGGAGCCGGGACTCCTCGTCGTCCCAGACGCTCAGGAGGAGACGTATGAGCCGCTCCCCCACACCATCGCGACCCCCGGCAGCCACCACGGGCACGACGTCTCGAGGATCGACCCGCAGCTCCAGCGAGGCGACGAAGAGGTCCTCCTTGGTGCCGAAGTAGTGGTGCACCAGAGCGGAGTCGACCCCGGCCTCGGTCGCGATCCCGCGGACGGAGGTCGCGGCGTACCCCTGCTGCGCGAAGCGCTGACGAGCCACCGCCAGGATCGCCGCCCGCGTGTCCGGCGAACCTGGCCTGCGTCCTCGCCGCGGTGCCGTACTCATGGGAGCACGCTAACCCGACAGCGTCCGCTCGCGACGGGGCTCCGTCCGGCGCAGCCAGGCCGCGGGGCGACCGACGAGCCACTCCAGCGGCCCCGGGCGACCCCACGCGGTGACGAGGGCGCCGATCGCCATCACGACGAGCACATGCAGGACGTACGTGTCGGGGGTCTCCGGCGGCCAGACCGCCTCGGTCCTCATGACCACGTGCAGCGTGTAGAGGGTGAGGGTCATCGTGCCGGCGCCGAACAGCACCGCCATCCCGACCCGCCACCGCTCGGGCAGCCGCAGCGCGATCATCTGGCAGGCACCGATGACGAACATCGAGCTGCCGATCGTCTGCGCCAGGTCGAACGGCGTGGACGAGTGCGGCGCGACGATCAGCAGCCACTGCCAGCCGCCGTCGACCGGCGTCTGCCCGTAGAGACCGTGGCTCATCGAGGTCAGCGCGTCGTCGATGTCCATCCCCGGGTAGGCACGAAGCAACACCTCGGCCACCGACGGCAACCGGGTCAGCCTCCCGGACAGCCAGGTGGCCGAGACCGAGATGATGACGCCGCCCGTCCAGAGCATCGAGACCACGAGCCGGTTGCGCAGGTCGATGCGGCCGATGGCCATCCCGATCAGCAGGTAGGCCAGCCACGGCACGGCCGGGTAGTAGCCGGTGAAGAGCAGCTCGGCGAGCAGCCGGCCGGGCTCCAGCAGCTGGGACGGCTCCGGGCTCTCGAACTGCCGTGTCGGGAGCATCGGCCGGACGACCTGGGACAGCAGTGGTCCGAGGACGACCCAGACGACACCGAGCAGCCACAGCCATCGCGCCCGCAGCCCGAGGAACGGGATGGCGAGCAGGAACAGCACGCCGTAGTAGGTCAGGATGATCGCGATGTTGGTGCCGAGCGACCCGAGCACCAGCCCGAGCGCGGCGATCAGCACCGCTCGCGCGGCCAGCCCCAGCAACCGGGAGGCGAGCACCCGGCCCTGCACGGGCTGCTGACGTCCGGTCATCAGCGCCAGGCTGACCCCGGCGAGCACCGCGAAGAGCGCCGCGGACCGGCCGCCGGCCGCCGCCTGGACCCTGGTCAGCTCGCCGGTCGCGTCGACCGGATCGAGCACGTGGGTCGCCATCATGCCCAGCAGCGCCAGGCACCGCGCCACGTCGACACCGACGAGACGCGTCGAGAGTCGATCAGTGAGCGCGGACATCGCCCCAAGAGTAGAGATATCTCACGCAGCCCGCGGGTTCACCCACCCCCAGCACCTGCTTTACCGTGGGAACGATGTCCGTAGATACCGCCCTGACCCGCTCGTGGGTGGGGCACGATGCCGGCAGCAGCGGCTATCGGCGGATCCTGATCGGCCTCTTCGCCGCCGGGATCGCGACCTTCGGGCAGATGTACTCCACCCAGGGCATCCTTCCCACCGTCGCGCACGCGCTCGAGGTCAGCGAGGCCTCGGCCGCGCTCACCGTCTCCACCGCGACCCTCGGGCTCGCGGTCAGCGTCCTCGGCTGGTCCTGGGTCGCCGACCGCATCGGCCGGGCACCCGCCATGAAGATCGCGCTCTCGATCTCCTTGGTCCTCGGCCTGCTCACCCCGCTGGCTCCAGGCTTCTCCACCCTCCTCGTCCTGCGCAGCCTCGAAGGCCTCGCGCTCGGCGGTGTGCCGGCCCTCGCGGTCGCCTACCTCGCCGAGGAGATCCACGTACGCCACGTTAGCGTCGCCGCGGCCATCTACATCTCCGGCACCACCGTCGGCGGCCTCCTCGGCCGGGTCATCACCGGCCCGTTCGCCGACCTCGGCGGCTGGCGCCTGGGCGTCACCGCCGGCGGCGTGCTCTCGGCGATCGCCGCGATCGTCGCGATCACCCTGATCCCCCGCGCCCAGGGCTGGGTGCGCCCCACCGGCAAGCCGGCCACATCCGTACGCGACGGGGTGCTCGCCAACCTCCGCGACCCGGGCATGCTCGTCCTCTACGGGCAGGCGGCCCTGCTGATGGGCGGGTTCGTGGCGACGTACAACTATCTGGGGTTCCGCCTCGAGCGCGAGCCCTTCGGGCTGCCGGTGGCGATCTCCAGCCAGATCTTCTTCGCCTACCTCGGCGGCACCGTCTCCTCCTCGGTCGCCGGCCGCCTGGCCGCCACCCACGGGCGGCGCAAGGTGATGCTGACCTGCGTCGTCATCACGATCGTCGGGGTCGTGATGACCTTCCCGGACAACCTGGCGATGGTCCTGACCGGCCTCTTCGTCCTCACCACCGGCTTCTTCGGGGCCCACGGCGTCGCCTCGGGCTGGGTTGGCGCCCGCGCGAAGGTCGGCAAGGCCCAGGCCAGCGCCCTCTACAACCTCTTCTACTACGGCGGCTCGAGCCTCTTCGGCTGGCTGCTGGGCTATGCCTACGTCGTCGGCTGGTGGGGCGTGGCCACCTCCGTCCTCGTCCTCGCCCTGACCTCGCTCACCTGGTCCTGGCTGGCCGCCCGCGACTGACGGTCACGCCGCTGGTCGAGCCGGATTCGTGAGGAACGAGCGAATCCGTGTCGAGACCAACACGGTCCCCTCGGCGCTCGATTCGACTGTGTTGGTCTCGACACGCTCGCTGGCGCTCGCGGCTCGACCGGCGCGTCAGGCCTGGAAGTGCTCCCGCGCGAACTCGAGCGACTCGCGGAGGTCGGCGACGCGCTCGGCGCGGGTACGAGCCCGGCGGGTGTTGATCTCGAGGACGATCTCGCCGTCGAACCCGATGGCGGCGAGATGACGCAGAAACTTGTCGGCGCCCATGTGGCCGCGGCCGGGGACCAGATGCTCGTCCTTGGCGGAACCCGTGCCGTCGGTGAGGTGGATGTGGCGCAGCCGCGAGCCGAGCCTCGTGGCCATCTCGATGACATCGTCGCCCGCGATCGCGGCGTGGGAGAGATCGATGGTGGTGTTGGCGTACTCCTCGGTCGAGGGGTCCCAGTGGGGCAGGTACATCGGCGTCGAACGCCGGGCCGCCCGCCACGGATACATGTTCTCGACCGCGAACCGGAGCCCGGTCGAGCGCTCCAGCCTGGCGATCCCCTCCACGAACCCGGCCGCGTACTCGCGCTGCCACCGGAACGGCGGATGCACGACGACCACCCCTGCCCCGACCTCGGCGGCCATCTCGGCGGACCGCTCGAGCTTGCCCCAGGGCTCGAAGCCCCAGACCTGCTGGGTGAACAGCAGCGTCGGCGCGTGGATCGCGGCGATCGGCAGGCCGTGGTGCTCGGCGAGCTGCTTGACCGCATGCGTCTGCTGCGACAGCGCGTCGATGCCCACCATGATCTCGACCCCGTCGTAGCCCACCTCCGCGGCGTACGTGAAGGCGTGGGCGGTCGACTCGGGATAGGTCGAGGACGTCGACAGCGAGATCATCGCGGGTCTCCTATTCGGACCGTCCGAGATCGGAGCTGCCGATGAAGGACAGGTGGTCGAGACGGTCGAGGATCAACCCCTCACGCAGCGCCCACGGGCAGATCTCGAAGGCCTCCAGGTCGAAGATGTCCAGGCACGCCTCGGCGACCAGCGCACCGGGCACGATCTGGTGGGCGCGCGAAGGGCTGACCCCGGGCAGCTCGGAGAGCTCCTCGAGGGACATCTCGAGCAGCTTCGGGATCCAGCGGCGCAGCTCGGCCAGCGGCAGCTGGCGGCGTACGCGCAGTCCCTCGCCGCTCGGGGCGGCACCACAGATGCGCGCCAGCGAGCGGAACGTCTTCGACGTCGCCACCGCCATGTCCGGCTGGCCGTCGCGCAGGATCCTGCCCGCATCCTCGGCGATCGAGGCGCGGATCATCCGGCGCAGGTCGCGCAGCTCCTCCTCGGCCGGCCGGTCACCGAAGTAGGTGCGGGCGAGCCGGCCGGCGCCCAGCGGCAGCGACCAGGCGACGTACGGTTGCTCGTCCAGGCCGGCCGCGATCTCCAGCGAGCCGCCGCCGATGTCGAAGACGGCGAGCCGCCCGGCTGACCAGCCGAACCAGCGGCGTACGGCCAGGAAGGTCAGCCGCGCCTCGTCGTCGCCGGGAAGGACCTCGATCTCGACGCCGGTCTCGGCGTGTACGTGGTCGAGCACCTGCTGCGAGTTGCCGGCATCGCGCACCGCCGAGGTGGCGAACGCCAGCATCTCCGAGACGCCCTTCTCCTCCCCGGCGCGCACCGCGTCGCGGGTGAACTCGGTCAGCGCCTCGATCCCGGCCTCGGTCACGTCGCCGGAGTCGTCGAGGTGCTCCGCCAGCCGCAGCGGCTGCTTGAACGAGAACGCCGGCAGCGGGGCCGCCCCGCCGTGGGCGTCGACCACGAGCAGGTGTCCCGTGTTCGATCCGATGTCGAGTACGCCCAGACGCATGGGTCTACGTTAGTCCGTCCGCCACCGCGCCACCCACGTCCGGGTCGACCTCGGTCGCAAAGGTCTGCACGTGGTCGATGGCCGCCTGCAGCGCGTCCTCGAGCGGAGTGATCTCCCGAGCGACCTGGGCAAGCATCATGCCGCCCTGAAACGCAGCGAGGAGCAGGTTGGCGAGCTGGGTCGGATCCGCGTCGGCCCGCATCCGTCCGAGCCGCTGCATCTTCGACATCCCGTCACGGAAGACGTCTCGCCACTCACCGAACGCACTGGCGAGCTCGTCACGGACGTCGAGGTCCGCCTTGATGATCTCGCTTGCCAGAGAGCCCAGGGTGCACCCCTCTCGACAAGCGCGCTCGTAACCGACGTAGAAGGTCGCCCACCTCCGGAGTGCGTCGATGCTGTCGAAGCCGTCGAACTCGTCACCGCGATGCACCGCGAGGACGCGCTCCGCCTGCCACTGGATCACGGCCAGGACAAGCTTCTCCTTCGTCGGAAAGTAGTGGTTGAGCTGCGATCCGCTGACTCCGGTGGCTCGACGGATCTGCTCGTTGTTGGTCGCGTGCACGCCATGCGCGTAGATGAGGTTCGCGGCCTGCTCCAGGATCCGCGCGCGCGTAGCCTGCCCCTTCCCCGTGAGCTTGCGAGGCTCCGACGCTCCAGTCTTGGCGTTCACGCGCCACACGATACCCGTTTTGGGCTTGACAACCCATTTTTCCCGGTGTTCAATCAAAAATGGGCTGCCCAGCCCAAACTCGATCTCAGGGCTCACCCGAGGAAGAAGGCGATTCACCATGAGAGCAATCGTTGTGACCGACGAGGCCGCTGGAACGGCCGGGATGTCGCTGACCGAGCGACCAGCACCGTCCCCCGCCATCAACGACGTCATCGTCCGTGTGCACGCATCAGGCTTCGTACGCGACGAGCTGGACTGGCCCTCGACCTGGGCCGATCGCACCGGACGGGACAGGACCCCGCCGATCCCGGGACACGAGTTGGCAGGTGTGGTCACGGAACTCGGCTACGGCACGACAGGTCTGGAGGTGGGTCAGCGCGTGTTCGGCCTCGCCGACTGGCACCGTGACGGCGCTCTCGCCGACTACGTGGCACTCGAGGCGCGCAACCTCGCGGTGCTGCCCGAGGAGGTCGACTTCACGGTGGGCGCATCCCTGCCGATCTCTGGACTGACCGCCTGGCAGGGACTGTTCCAGCACGGCCGGCTTACCTCGGGGCAGAGTGTCCTGGCCCACGGTGCGGGCGGCGCGCTCGGAGCGCTCGTGACTCAACTCGCGCGCGAGGCCGGAGCGCACGTCGTGGGCACCGGACGCGCGGCCGACCGGGAGAAGGTGCTCGACCTCGGTGCGCATGAGTTCGTCGATCTCGACCACGACGCCCTCTCAGATGTCGGAGCCGTCGATCTCGTCTTCGACACCATCGGTGGCGATGTCCAGAAGACCTCCGCCGCGCTGATCAAGCCGGGCGGGACGCTGGTGTCCGTCATCGGCCCGGTCGAGGCCAGGCCCACGGATGGCCGAGCGATCGACTTCGTGGTCGAGGCCGATCGCGCCCAGCTGAGCGAGATCGTGCAGCGAGTGCGGGACGGACGGCTCCGGACGAACATCGGAACGGTCACCAACCTCGACGATGCCGTCGCGACCCTCAACTCGACCGAACGTCGCAGAGGAAAGACGATCATTGCCGTACGTCCATGATGATGGCGACATGTTGGAGCTCGACCGCATCCGCCGGGAGATCACGGCCGACCCGAGCAACGCGTGGGCCGCTTCGGCGGGATTCGAGCCCGTCTACGTCGCCCATCCGGAAGCCCGGTGCCTGATCATCGGTCAGGCGCCAGGCATCAGGGCTCAGCAGAGCGGTATCCCGTGGAACGACGCGAGCGGGCGGCGTCTCGTCGAGTGGCTCGGCGTCGACGAACGCACCTTCCGCGATCCCACGGCGTTCGCGATCCTGCCGATGGACTTCTACTACCCCGGCAAGGGCGCGACGGGGGATCTGCCACCACGAGCCGACTTCGCGCCGATTTGGCACCCGCGCCTGCTCGAGCTCATGCCGCAGATCGGTCTGACGTTGCTCGTCGGCGACTACGCGCAGCGCCACTACCTCGACGGGAAGAGCTCACTCACCGAGCGCGTACGCAGCTTCCGCGACTTTCTGCCGGATCGGTTCCCACTCGTCCACCCGTCACCGCTGAACTTCCGATGGCAGTCGCGCAACCCCTGGTTCGTGTCCGACGTCCTGCCCGAGCTGCGGACGCGGGTCGCCGAGGCGCTCAGCGGCCGGCCGTAGCCGTGGCGCGCTCGGAGCCGGCGGTGACGGGGGCGGCAGGCTCCCCGATCCGGGCGTTGACGGCCCCGGCGAGCACGACGACGAGCGCGGCGGCGGCCGGCAGGAGCAGGGCCGCGTCGGTGCCCCAGCGCTCGGCGACGTCGCCGGTGACCGCGGAGGCCAGCGACTGCCCGAGGATGACGGCGGAGCCGAGCATGGTCATGACCGTGGCGGACCGGCCGACCGGGCTGCGACGGGCACCGAGGCCGTACTGGGTGACCAGGGTCGGGCCGATGCCGAGGCCGATGACGAGCAGCGCGAGGACCATCCCGGTCACCGAGGAGACGCCCGGGAGCGCGAGGGCGCCCGCGAGCATCACGCCGCCGAAGACCAGCCAGCGCGCGGCCGGGGTGAAGCCCACCGGGAAGGCGGCGACGCCCAGCGCCAGCGCGGCCGACCCGACGCCCATCGCGGCGTAGACCAGACCCGCCTGCTCCGGACGACCGTGGTCGGCCATGAACGCGGTCAGCGAGGTGAGCATCGAGCCGAAGAAGAGACCGACGCCGAGGATGCCCACGACGATGACGACCACGCCCGGGCGGGCCAGCTCGCGCACGGAGCCCGCAGCCGGCGTACGTCCGGCCGAGGCCTGTGCGGTCGCGGCGCTCGGGTGGAGGGCGAAGGCGGAGACGAAGACCAGGGTGAGTGCCGCGGCGGCGACGACCGGCGCCCACGGGTCGATCGTCACGGCGAGGACGCCGGCGACGACGGGACCGACGATGAAGACGATCTCGTCGGCCGCCGACTCGTAGGCCATCGTCGAGTTGAGCACCCGGACTCGGCGACCCGGAACGATGCAGGCGGAGATGATCGCCACCAGCCGCGACCGCGACAGCGGCGCGATCTGCGGGGCGGTCGCGCCGACCAGGAGGGCCACCGCGAGCACCGCCGCGTCGGGCAGCGGGCTGTAGACCACCCAGGCCATCGCGCCGAGCGCCGCGGTGCTGGCGACGCTGATCGCCAGCAGCACCCGGCGCTGGCCGAACCGGTCCACGGCGGCACCGAGGATCGGCCCGCACACCGCAGCGCCGATCCCGACCATCGCCGAGTTCAGACCGCCGAGCGCCAGCGACCCGCGGCCGGCGACGACCAGCGTCAGCACCCCGACGACCACCATCGCGTACGGCAGCCGCGCGACCAGCGCGAGCGGGAAGTACGTCCCTCCGACGGCGCGCACCAGACTCTGCTCGCCCTGCTCCGACATCTCTTTCGAACCTCCCGCTGCGAACCGCGGCTCTGTGCCGCCTTGGTCCGCCGGCGGGGCCAGCGCGAGGTGATACACACATTGGACACGGAGCGGTCGCTCCGCACCTACAAGGATACGCCGCCCGGTCCGCCCGTCCGGAATCGCCGAGGCCGGGTCGCCGGTCCACCTCTCTTGCCTTGCTTGCCCCGCACTCCTATAGTCCTATTTATCTAGTGAAATGAGGTATTGATGGTGATCGAGTTTCATCTCGACGGACAGTCCGGGATCTCGCCCTATCAGCAGATCGTCACGCAGGTTCGGCATGCCCTGCGGCTTGGCCTGCTGCGCGAGGGCGACCAGCTCCCGACGGTCAAGGACGTGGTGTCAAGGCTGGCGATCAACCCCAACACGGTGTCGAAGGCGTACCGCGAGCTGGAGCACGCCGGCCTCGTCACCGCCCGGGCAGGCGTCGGGACCTTCGTGACCGCAACGATGAGTGAGGACACCCTCGCCGCGCAGCGATCGCTCCGTGCCGGCCTGGAACGCTGGTTGGCCAAGGCACGCCGTTCCGGGCTGGACGAGGAGACGATCGAGGCGCTGTTCCAGAGCACGGTCCGCAGCTCGGCCGTCCAGGACATCGCGTGAGCACGGCGGTACGAGCCCACGGCCTGGGCAAGCGGTTCGGTCGCCGGTGGGCACTGTCCGACTGCAACCTGGAGGTGCCGGCGGGGCGAGTTGTCGGCCTGGTCGGATCGAACGGCGCAGGCAAGAGCACCCTGCTGAACCTGGCGGTCGGTGTGCTCACACCGACTACGGGCAGCGTCGAGGTTCTCGGGTCCCGACCGGGCGCCGGTCCTGAACAGCTGGCACGAGTCGGCTTCGTCGCGCAGGACTCGCCCACCTATGGCGCGCTGAGCGTCGAAGACCACCTCCGGCTCGGCGCTCGCCTGAACCCTCGCTGGGACGAGTCCTTGGCACAGGCGAGGATCGCCAGGATCGGCCTCGACCTCCACCAGCGCGCCGGGCGCCTCTCGGGCGGCCAGCGCGCCCAGCTGGCACTCACGCTGGCCGTGGCGAAGAGGCCGGAGCTCTTGCTGCTCGACGAACCGGTTGCCAGTCTCGATCCGCTGGCTCGTCGCGAGTTCATGCAGGAGCTGATGGAGGCCGTGGCCGAGCACGAGCTCAGCGTGGTGTTGTCCTCCCACCTGGTTTCGGACCTCGAACGCGCCTGTGACCACCTCATCGTGCTCGGCGAATCGCGTGTCCAGGTGGCCGGTGACATCGACGACCTGCTCGCGACTCACCATCGCCTGACCGGGCCACGGCGTGACCCGGCCGACCTGCCCGCGGGCCAACGGGTGATCTCGGCAAGTCACACCGACCGGCAGACCACCCTGTTGGTCCGAACCGAGAGCCCTGTCCACGATCCCTCGTGGGCGGTGAGCAGCCTCGACCTTGAAGACCTCGTGCTCACCTACCTGCGCAACGCCTCGAAGCATGCGCCCGCTCCCACTCTGGAGGTGCTCCGATGATCTGGCTCACGTGGCGACAGTTCCGGACCCAGGCGTTGATGATCCTCGGTGCGCTGGCCGCGGTTGTCGCCGCCCTCGCACTCACCCGTTCGGGCGTGGCGGATCTCCATGACGTCGCCGGCGACCAGTTCCCGCAGGCGTTCGCCGCGGATTCGGTCTACCCCGGCATCTACTACGTCTCAGCAGCAGTCGTGTACGCCTTTCCCGCTCTCGTCGGCATGTTCTGGGGTGCTCCCCTCGTCGCTCGCGAGCTGGAAGGTGGAACCCACCGGCTGATCTGGAACCAGAGCATCACCAGGACGCGCTGGCTCGCCACCAAGATCGGCGTTGTCGTGGCGATCACCCTCGTCGCCGGGCTTGTCAGTCTCGCCGCGAGCTGGTGGAGCGCCCCGCTCGATGCGGCGATCAACAGCGGGGCGGAGGACTCCGGCTTCTTCAGCGTCACCCGGCTCTCCGGCTTGCTCTTCGGCGCACGAGGCCTGGTTCCGATCGGCTTCGCCATGGTCGCTTTCGCCTTCGGTGTCACAGCTGGGCTGTTGCTGAAGCGGACCGTGCCGGCGATGGCCGCCACACTCATCGCGACCATCGCCATGCAGGTCGCCATGCCTCTGCTGGTGCAACCGATGTTGCTGCCGACCGAAGAGAAGACCTTGGAGATCACGACGGACAACATGCGAGGAATGCGTGTCTCGCCAGGCACCGACGAGATCCTGAGCATCGGCGTACGCCTCGACGATCCGGGTGCCTGGATCGTGACGAACGAGATCGTCGACTCGAAGGGGCAGGTGGCCACCCCGTTGCCGCTTCCCAAGTCCTGCATGCCGGACGAGGCCGGCACCGGCAAGGTGGGTCCACCGGCGAACTGCGCGGCCGCGATCAACGACGCGGGATACCGGCACCACGTGGTCTACCAGACGGCGGATCGCTACTGGACCTTGCAATGGATCGAGACATGGCTTCTTCTCGTGGTCGCGGGGGCGCTGATCGCCTTCTGTTTCTGGCGGATACGGCGAGATCCGGCCTGACAGCCACGTGAGTCGGGGTGCGGACTCCGCCGACAAGGAAACGCGGAGCCCGCACCGCCGGCCGCCCCTTACGGTTCGAGATCGACCATGCCCTTGCCGCTGAGCATGTCGAACGGCACCGAGACCTGGTCGTGGGTGATCACCCAGCTGCCGTCGATCCGGCGCAGTCCGTAGGTGACCCGCACCCACATCCCGGGCGTGGCGACACCGTTCTTCATGGTCCCGCTGAGCCGGCCGAAGGCGTGACCGAACGCCACGTCACCGCCGATCGTGAGGGTCAGATCGCGGATCTCGTAGTCGACGGTCTCGAAGACCTGGAAGACCTTCGCCCAGTTCGCGAGCTTCGCCTCGATCCCGACGTGCTGGAGCGGCGGCTCGACGTCGAAGGAGACGACATCGGGTGCGTACGGCTCCCGCAGGATGTCGAGGTCCTTGGCCCGCAGTCCCTCGATGATCTTCCCGATCCGGCCGCGGATCGCGGCCTCCTCCGCGGCGCTCATGCCCGCACCTCCGAGGCACCGACGAGACCGTCGGTGGACCGCAGCGGGGCGAGCGCGGTGCTCCAGGAGACGACCTGGTCGAGCATCAGGGTCAGCGTGGCGGCGTGACGGTCGCCGGGCACGAAGGTGGTGTTGTTCTCGAAGTCGGTGAACAGCGAGAGCTCGACGGGACGGCTCACGTCGGCCATCCCCAGCGCGCTGCACACCGTACGCAGCTGGGCGCCCGCGCGGGCGCCGCCGCTGACCCCGTACGAGACGAAGCCGACCGCCTTGTCGGTCCACTCCGTGCAGGCGTGGTCGATGGCGTTCTTCAGGACGCCGGGCATGCCGCCGTTGTACTCCGGGGTCACGATCACGAAGCCGTCGAACGGGGCGATCCGCGCGGCCCAGTCGCGGGTGTGCTGGTTCGCCGACGGCCCGAACATCGGCGGCACCGGCTCGTCCAGGTGCGGGAGCGGGTGATCGACCAGATCGATCACGTCGAAGGTCGCGTCGTCGCGGCGCGAGGCCAGGTCGTGGACCCAGCCGGCGACCTGTGGGCCGTTGCGGTGGGGGCGGGTGCTGCCGATGATGATGCCGATGCTGATCACGTACGGACTCCTTCTTCTCCGTGGTGCTTCCGTGGTGGCTGTGCTGCCCCTCCGACGACGCAGGCGACCGAAGTGTCAGGCCGGTCTCACAGATCGGGTCGCTGTTTCGTCGGACCGGTTGTAGACATGCAGACCGAAGGGAGCCGCCATGACCGACCCGCACCTCGCCGAGGTGATCGGTGAGCGCCGCCAGCTCATCAACCTCGCCTACCGCCTGCTCGGCTCGCTCGCCGAGGCCGAGGACGTGGCGCAGGAGACCTACACCCGCTGGTACGCACTCACCGAGCAGCAGCGGGAGGCGATCGACGCCCCCGGCGCCTGGATGACGACGGTCGCCAGCCGGATCTGCCTCGATCTGCTCGGTTCCGCACGGGCCCGGCGGGAGCAGTACGTGGGCGACTGGATCCCGGAGCCGGTGCCGGGCGGCTGGCTCGACACCGGCTCCGCGCCGGCCGATCCCGCCGACCGGGTCACTCTGGACGAGTCGATCAGCATGGCCTTCCTGGTCGTGCTGGACTCGATGACCCCTGCCGAGCGGGTCTCCTTCGTCCTGCACGACATCTTCCGCTACACCTTCAACGAGATCGCCGACGTCGTCGGTCGCACCCCGGCCGCCTGCCGCCAGCTCGCCTCCAACGCCCGCCGCCGCATCGACCTCTCCCACGACCACTCCGCCGCCGAGCGCGCCGGCCTGGTCCGCAGCTTCAAACAGGCCTGGGAGTCCCAGGACATCGAGGCCCTCGTCGGCCTGCTCGACCCCCGGGCGGTCGCCACCGCCGACGGCGGCGGCCTCGCGCTGGCCTTCCTCGAGCCGATCAGCGGCGCCGAGCAGATCGCCGGCGCCTGGATGGAGATCGCCGCGCGCGCCCCCGAGGTGACGCTCCAGGAGTGTCTCGTCAACGGCCAGGCCGGCCTCGTCGGCCAGGTCGACGGTGTCACCGTCTCCGTCTATGCCTTCGACGTCACCGACGGCCGTATCACCCGCATCTGGGCCGTACGGAACCCGGAGAAGCTGCGTCCGTGGATCGCACGGTGAACATCCCGGCGCCGTTCGACCACGTAGGCTTACGAGGTGCCTGAGGTACCCCTGGATTTCCCGCGCGCGTGGGTGGAGTTCGTCAACCCCGACGACCCGGACGAGCGGATGCGATGCGACCTGACCTGGTTGACGTCGGCCTACTCGTGCATCTTCGGCAACGGCTGCCCGGGGATGTTCGAGAGCTCGCCGGACGTGGGGTGCTGCACGCTCGGGGCACACTTCGCGGACGAGGAGGACGAGGCGCGGACCGCGGGCTTCGTCGCCGAGCTGACGCCGGAGATCTGGGAGCAGCACCCGGGCCGTGCGGTGACGACGGACGACTGGGTCGAGCTCGACGACGACGGCGAGCGCAAGACCCGGGTCACGGAGTTCCGTGGGCAGGAGTCGTGCGTCCTGGCGAACCGGCCGGACTTCCCCGGCGGATCGGGGTGTGCGCTGCACATCCTGGCCGCGAAGGAGGGCAGAGAGCACTTCGAGACGAAGCCTGACGTGTGCTGGCAGCTGCCGATCCGGCGTACGTTCCGGGATGTCGAGCTCACCGACGGGACGACCTATACCGAGGTGACGATCACCGAGTACGACCGGCGCGGCTGGGGCCCGGGCGGTCACGACCTGGACTGGTACTGCTCCGGAAACACCGAGGCCCACGTCGCCGTCGAGCCCGTCTACCTCACCAACCAGGCCGAGCTGACCGAGCTGATGGGCAAGGCGGCGTACGCCGAGCTCGTCCGTCACTGCGAGGCGCATGTCCGGTCGCGGTCCGCGCTGGCCCTCCATCCCGCGAGCCCGCGCTGAACCCCCGGGTGTATCTCGACATCAAGAGATAGCGACCCTGGATTGGTTTCTCTCTCAGGGAGAGTTCAGAATCGTTACATGCGCCTGGACCATGTTTCGTACGCTGCAGGACCCGATGGCTTGGTACAGACCGCCAAGCAGCTCGGTGAGCTGCTCGGCCAGGAGTTCGTCGACGGCGGCGTCCACCCCCGCTTCGGCACCCGCAACTACATCCTCCCGATGCGCGGCGGCCTCTACCTCGAGGTCGTCGAGGCGCTCGAGCACCCGGCCAGCGACAAGGCCCCGTTCGGACAGGCCGTCAAGGCCCGCTCCGCGCTCGGTGGCGGCTGGATCGGCTTCGTGATCGGCGTCGACGACATGACCCCGATCGAGCAGCGCCTCGGCCGCAAGGCCGTTCCCGGCAACCGTCACCTCCCCGACGGCCGCGAGCTCCACTGGCAGCAGATCGGCATCAACGGCCTGATCGCCGACCCGCAGCTGCCCTACTTCATCAAGTGGGAGACCCCCGAGCTCCACCCCGGCAACGCCGGCTCCGACATCACCCTCACCGACCTCGAGATCTCCGGCGACCCCGAGCGGGTCAAGGACTACCTCGGCGACGAGCTGAAGGAGCGCGTCGACCCGTGGACCGGCAAGCCCGCCGAGAACGTCCACATCGACTGGGTCGCCGAGCACGGCACCCCCGGCCTGCTGGCCGCCAAGTTCGTGACCCCGCGCGGCGAGGTCCGGATCTGACCAGGCTCGACCTGCCGGGGGCGACGGGAGCGATCCTCCACCTCCGGGGTCTGAACGTAGTGGCCCCGAGCTTGTCGAGACCCCCCGTCGAGCAGACATGAGCCGCGCTGACCTCCCCGGCGCAACGGGAGCGATCCCGAGCCCCAACATCTGGAACCACACCGCGACGTACGAGATCGAGAACCGTGCGCTCGACCCGCACGGCCGGCTCTGGGCCGCCATGGCCGAGGCCGCACCATGGGCCGGGCGGGACGTCCTCGACCTCGGCTGCGGCACCGGGTTCTACCTGCCGACGTTCGCCGACGAGGCCCGCACCGTCACCGGCATCGAGCCTCACCCGGACCTCGTGACGCTGGCCCGGCGGCGTACGAGACGACTCCCGAACGTCACCGTCCACAACGGCGTCGCGCAGCAGCTGCCGCTCCCGCCGTCGTCGGTCGACGTCATGCACGCCCGCTGGGCCTACTTCTTCGGGCCGGGCTCCGAGCCCGGGCTCGGCGAGCTGGACCGGGTGATGCGCCGCGGCGGCGTCGCGATGGTGATCGACAACGACGGCTCCCGGTCGACCTTCGGCGGGTGGTTCCGCCGCGGCTACCCGAAGGTCCCGCCGCCCGACGAGCAGGAGCGGTTCTGGTCGATGCACGGCTGGACGCGCGTCCCCGTCGACATGGACTGGTCCTTCGGTTCGCGCGCCGACCTGGAGGCGGTCGTCCGGATCGAGTTCGACCCCGCGACCGCGGCCGCGATCCTGGAGGAGCACCAGGGGACGTACGTCGACTACGCGGTCAACCTCTGGTGGAAGCGCTTCTGATCAGCAGAGCTAGAGGCGGGTCGCGGTCTGCACCAGCGTGGCCAGGGCGAGCGAGCGGCTGTGCTGCGGCCAGGCGATGACCGTGGTGACCTCGGGCGCGTCCACGACCGGGACGGTGGCGACGCCGTGATACTGCTCGGCGCGCGCCGACTCCGGCAGGAGCGCGTACGCCCGGCCGAGCCCGATCAGCTGATAGAGCTGCGCCGAGTCGCGGACCTCCGGGCCGGGGCCGTCGTCGTAGCCGCCCCCTGACGGCCAACGCATCGGCGGAAGGCCCGGGACCTCGTCGAGGTCGGCCAGCCGCAGCTGCGACCGGGTCGCCCACGGGTGGCTGGAGGGCAGGACCGCGACCTGGCCCTCGGTGAGCAGGGCCTCCGAGTCGAGCCCGTCGACGGAGTCGAACGGAAGGTGCAGCAGGGCGACGTCGGCCCGGCCGTCACGCAGCCTCGGCCCCTGCTCCCCGATGCCGCACAGGTCGACCTCGACCTTCACCGACCCCGGTTCCGCGGCGTAGGCGTCGAGCAGCTTGGTCAGCAGCTCCGTCGAGGCTCCGGCCTTGGAGACCAGGACCAGGCCCGGTTCGGCACCGTCGCCGGTGGCGCGGCGGGTGCGGCGCTCGGCGGCATCGACCGCGTCGAGCGCCGCGCGGGCCTCGGCGAGGAGCACCCGGCCGGCGTCGGTCAGCGTGACGCCTCGGCTGTTGCGCTCGAGCAGCGGGCCACCCAGGCGCCGCTCGAGCCGGCTGATCGCGCGTGACAGCGGCGGCTGGGCGATCCCGAGGCGAGCGGCCGCGCGGCTGAAGTGAAGCTCCTCGGCGACCGCGACGAAGTAGCGAAGCTCCCGGGTCTCCATGACTACAACCCTACTCCGACCTGGGAACATACCCGAGCGGTATCGGCGGCCACCGAGGTGATATTGGAGTGTTCCGCGGCCGCTGGCCAGGCTGGATGACATGAGCGAGAACACGATCGCGCTGGTCACCGGCGCCAACAAGGGAATCGGCTACGAGATCGCCGCGGGCCTCGGCGCACGGGGCTGGAAGGTCGGCGTCGGCGCCCGCGACGACGCCCGCCGGGAGGCCGCGGTGGAGAAGCTGCGGGCGAACGGCGTCGACGCCTTCGGGGTGCCGCTGGACGTCACCGACGACGCCAGCGTCGCCGCCGCGGCCCGGCTTCTGGAGGAGCAGGGCGGACTGGACGTGCTCGTCAACAACGCCGGCGTCACCGGCGGCATGCCGCAGAACCCGACCGAGATCTCGATCGACCAGATGCGGGTCGCGGTCGAGACCAACGTCTTCGGCGTCGTCCGGGTCACCAACGCGATGCTGCCGATGCTGCGTCGCTCCGCCGCGCCACGGATCGTCAACATGTCGAGCAGCGTGGGCTCCCTCGCCCGGCAGACCTCGACGGACGACCCGCTGGCCGTGGGGCCGATCTCGGTGGCGTACAGCCCGACGAAGTCCTACCTCAACGCCGTCACGATCCAGTACGCCAAGGAGCTGCACGACACGAACATCCTGATCAACCTCGGCTGCCCCGGGTTCGTGGCCACCGACCTGAACGGCTTCCGCGGCGTACGCACGCCCGAGGAGGGCGCCCGGATCGCGATCAGCCTCGCGACCCTGCCCGACGACGGCCCGACCGGCGGCTACTTCGAGGACGCCGGCGTCATCCCCTGGTGATTACATTCACGCGAAATCCAGGTACACGACGTCAAAGGAGGCCACTCTAGGGAGCGACTCGGGTCCCCTCGGACCTCTCGGAAAAGTTAGGAGCTCCACAGATGCGCCTCACCCCACGCCGACTCGGCACGGTCATCGGTTCCCTCCTCGTCACGCTGGCGACCAGCCTGGTCGCCATCACCTCCACGGCCGCCCCTGCTCACGCCGACGCCTGCTACACCTGGAGCGGCACGCTTCAGCAGGGGTCCTCGGGCAACGCGGTCACCCAGCTCCAGATCCGCGTCGCCGGCTGGGCGGCCACCGGCACGATCTTCTCGATCGACGGGTCCTACGGCCCGGCGACGACGACCGCGGTCCGCAACTTCCAGGCCGCCTACGGGCTCGCCGCCGACGGGGTCGCGGGGACGAACACGTTCAACAAGCTCTACGCGCTCCAGGACGACGACTGCACCCCGATCCACTTCGACTGGAGCGAGGTCGACGACGTCTGCTACGGCGGCTGGCCGACGCCGATCTCCGGCGTGACGATCACGCAGGTCAAGGCCAACCTGATGCAGGCCATGTGGCGGGCCGAGGCCATCCGGCACCGGCTCGGCGACAACCCGCTGCGGGTGACCTCGGCCTACCGCTCGAAGGCGTGCAACGACGCCGTCGGCGGAGCCTCCAACAGCAACCACCTCTACGGCCGGGCCATGGACCTGGTCCCGGGCAGCAGCGCGACGACCATGTGCGGCATCGCCCGTGCCTCCCGCCAGTCGTTCCCGCAGGTGCTCGGGCCGGGCTACCCCGACCACAGCGACCACATCCACCTCGGCATCCAGTCGAGCGTCTACCACAGCGCCTCGCAGTGCTTCTGAGCCCGGCGAGCCGGTGAGCCGGTGAGCTGGTCGGGATCGGTATCGGTCCCGACCAGCTCGCCGCGTGGCATCGTTGTGCCGTGAACCTCGAAGCTCTCATCCCCACACCGCGGCTCGGCGTGCCCACGCGCGAGCGTCGTGCCCGCTCCGCGACCCGGGCGGTGCGGTGAGCACGCATCCCGGCCTGGCCGCCCACGGAGGGCTCGCCGTCGCCGGTCTGGACGCCGAGGCCGAGGCGGTCTATAGCGCCGTCCTCGCCGCCGGAGCGATCGAGGACGCCGAGGTCGCCCGCACCCTAGGGATCAGCACGGACGAGGCCGCGCGCACGCTCGACGAGCTCCGCGCGGCCGGACTGGTCAACCGAGCGGCGGGCGACGGCCGGTTCGCCGCCGTCGACCCCCGGGTCGCGCTGCGCGCGGTCGCGGAGCGTGCGGAGGACGGGCTCGCCCGGCTCCGTGCCGCCATCCCGCTGCTGGCCGAGGTCTACGAGAACCGTGGTGCGGCGGAGCGCCCGGGCTCGAGCGTCAGCGTGCTCGTGGGTGCCGACGCGGTGGGCGCGGCGTACAACAGGCTCGAGCACCAGGCCGTCGAGGAGTTCATGGCGTTCGACCGGCCGCCGTACGTGCTCGCGCCGCTCAACCCGCTCGAGCCCGTGGTCATCGCGCGCGGTGTGCGCTGGCGAGCGGTCTACGCGGCGGCGGCGCTGGACCGGCCCGGCGCGTGGGACGAGGTACGCCGCGCCGTCGAGTCCGGCGAGCAGGCGCGGCTCACGAGCGAGCTGCCGGTCAAGCTCGCGATCGCCGACCGACGCGCCGCGCTCGTGTCGACGCGCCTCGACGGCCTGCGGCCCGAGGCGATCCTCACCGATTCCCAACCGCTCGTCGCCCTGCTGTGCGAGATGTTCGAGGCGCACTGGGAGCAGGCCGCCGACGTGCCGCCCGACGAGCCCGCGCACCGCGGCCCGGTTCCGGCCGAGCGACGGGGCCCGACGGCGGAGGAGCGAGCGCTGCTCGCCTTCTTCGCGTCCGGAGCCAAGGACGAGGTGATCGCCCGCGAGCTGCACGTCTCGACCCGCACGGTACGCCGCCGCAGCCAGCTGCTCCTGCGACGGCTCGGAGCCGCGAACCGGTTCCAGGCCGGGGTGCAGGCAGCCCGGCGCGGCTGGGTCTGACCTGGGCCGACGGGTCGAGGTGACAGGCCCGCAACCTGGGTGATGGCCGCCTGCGGCCAGTTGGCCGCTGCCGGACTCCGGCACGCGTGCGGTCGAAACACCGGAGCGCTTTCATGGGCGCTGAGCCGTCATGCGCGGATCTCAGAACGTTCACCGGAAGGCCACCCATGTCCCCCATTTCCTGTCGCGGCGTCACCGTCGCGCTGGCGGTGCCCGCCGTGCTCGCAGGCTCGGTCCTGGTACCCATGAGCGCAGCGGCCGAGCCCGGCGAGTCCGTCGCCGTCATCATCGAGTTCGACAGCCCCGGCGCCGTGGAGCGCGTCGGCGCCGACCGCATCGCGGAGTCACGATCCGCGACCGGCGACGTCGGCATCCAGGACGCTCTGTCGGCCACCTACAGCGCGGCCGCGAACGACATCGCCACCGAGCAGGACGCCGTTGTCGACCGTCTCCGGGCGGACGGCATCCCGGTCGACGAGAGCCGGAGCGTCACGGGCCTGATCAACGCGGTCATCGCGGAGGTGCCCGAGCGCAGCCTCGACGAGCTCTCCGCCGCGGACGGCGTCGCGTACGTCACCCGCGATGTGCGGATGCAGGCGCTGACCATCGACTCCGTCCCGTCCACCGGCGCCCCCGCGGTCTGGGAGGAGAAGGGCGCCGACGGCACCGCGCTACGCGGCGAGGGCATGACCGTGGCCGTGATCGACACGGGCGTCGACTACGGGATCGCCGACCTGGGCGGCGGTTTCGGCGAGGGCCACAAGGTCGTCGGTGGCTACGACTTCGTCGCCGGCGACGACGACCCGATGGACGAGCACTACCACGGCACCCATGTCGCCGGCATCGTCGCCGGGACGGGGGCCGAGACGACCACCGGCGTGGCACCCGACGCCTCGATCACCGCGTGGCGAGTGCTCGACGCCAGCGGTTCGGGCATGATGTCCGACGTCCTCGCCGGCTTCGAGGCCGCGGTCGACCCGACAGGCGCGCACCCCGCCGACGTCGTCAACATGAGCCTGGGCGGCCCGGTGGAGGACGACGACCCGCTCGCCCGCGCCTCGACGGCAGCGGTCGAGGCGGGCACCGTGGTGGTCGCCGCCGCGGGCAACTCCGGGCCGTACGACGAGACCGTCGGCTCGCCCGCGAGCGCGCCCAGCGTGATCGCGGTCGGCGCCTCGACCACCGGCATCCGTACGCCGTCGATCACCCTCCGCGGCGCCACCGTGCCGGCCGGCTCGATGCGCCGTTACCCGCTGTCCGCGAATCCCGGCCCCAAGCCCGTGACCGCGCGCGTGATCGACGTGGGCTCGGGCACTCCCGAGGACTACGAGCGCGTCGGCGACGTGACCGGCGCGATCGTCGTCTATCAGAGCCCGACGGCGCAGGCCGTCACCGGTTACGACATGTATCTCTCCGAGCTCGCCGAGCAGCAGGGCGCGGTCGGAGCGCTCGTCTACCAGCCCACCAACGCCGAGGCCGGGACCGGCGACGGCCCGATGGGTGGCTTCGAGACCGACGCCAGCGGCAGCGGTGACCTCACGGCCCAGGCCGGCTGGGACCAGCGCCGGACGACGCTCGTGATGATGTCGCTCTACGGCGGCGACTACGGCAACATCCGCCGGGCCGTGCTCGACGGCAAGGTCACCGCGACGATCACGGGGAAGGACGCCACCGACCTGATCGCGTCGTTCAGCTCGCGTGGTCCGGCCGGCACGGCCGTCAAGCCCGAGATCGTCGCCCCCGGCGTCGAGATCCGCTCGGACATCCCCGCCTGGCAGGGCATCGAGGGCAACGCGTACCGGTTGTCCGGAACGTCGATGGCCGCACCGCACGTCGCGGGTGCCGCGGCCCTGGTACGCCAGGCCCACCCCGACGAGTCGGCCCTGAAGATCCGCGCCCGTCTGATCGGGTCGGCACGGGAGCTCGACAGCACCGATGCCGACGTCAGCCCGTTCACCCAGGGAGCGGGCGCCCTCGCGGTCGACCGCGCAGTGGCGCAGGACGTCACCGCTTCGCCCGACGCGCTCTCGCTGGGCCTCGCCGACACGGCGGGCGACGTCCGCTCGCGCACGGCCACCGTCACGCTGACCAACTCGGGCAGGACGACGCAGAGGCTGAAGCTGCGCGCCGAGACCTCCGCGGTCAGCGACGGCCGCGTGGATCTGTCGGCCGGGTCGCTCACGCTGAAGCCGGGCGGCAGGGCCGAGGTGAGGATCACCCTCACGCCCGGCCACCGCGACCGGTCCGGCGAGGTGTCGGGTGAGCTCGTCGCCACCGGCGCCGGCAAGGGCGCCGCGAGCGTGCGCGTGCCGTACGCGCTGCTGGTGCGCCCGCTCGTCGTCCGAGCGACACCGGATGTCGTCGACAGCGCGACGCGCGTCGTCGTGCAGGCGCCGGCGGCGCTGGACCGTCCGTCCGCCGACGTCGTGGCCCCCTCGGGCCGGCGCACGACCGTGACGCTGTTGCCGCAGGACGGCCGACCCGGTTGGTACGCCGCCGACCTCGAGCTGCGGGAGGCAGGCGTCCACCGGATCGACGCGACCGGCACCACCTCCGAGGGACGGCGACTCGGCGGCACCGGGTCTCTCGTAGCGCTCGGAACCGACAGGCGCGGCGACTGGGAGCAGGTGGGCCCGATCTTCACCGGCGGGCTCACGGTGACCTCGCCGGACCGCGCCGGCACGGCGATCCACGTCGTCCAGGACGGCGTCAGCCCGTTCTGGACGAGCGACGGCGGCCAGACCTGGACGCGGGTGCGCTCGATGCCCGTCGCGGCGGGCGTCGGCCTGCCGGCGGCCGACCCGGCCGTGCCCGGCGGGTTCTGGCTCGCCGTGAACGGCATGGCCGGGCGCGACGTGCTCGACGCCACGTACCAGGGCCGGCTGCTGCACAGCGCGGACGGCGGGAAGAGCTGGGAGGTGACGTCACTCCCCGACGAGCAGATCCAGGCGGTGAGCGCCGACCGCTCCACGGTCGCCGTCGCGACCGCCACGGGGCTGCGGTTCAGCCACGACCACGGCCGGACCTGGGACCTCGTGCCGACCGGCTGGACGGAGTCGGTCGATCACCTGGCGGTGGCTGACGGACGGGCGTACGTGCAGACGTTCGACGGAGTGTGGCGGGTCGACCTGACCGGTCAGGCACGCGGCACCGTCACGCAGGTCCTGGCGCCGGAGAGCAGCATCGGCTCGCTCTCGGACGTGGCGGTCGCGGGCGACACGGTGATCGCCACCGTGTGGGACACCGAGGATGCGACCGTGCTGCGGTCCGATGACGCCGGGGCCACCTGGAAGTCGTCGCAGCCGGTGCCCGGCGCCTACACGCTCGGCCTGTCGGTGGCGGGCGACACCACCTATCTGCGCTTCTTCGACCGGTTGTACGCCAGCACCGACCACGGCGCGACCGCGACGCCGGTCGCACTGCCCGAGGGGACGCGCGACGTACGCGACGTCGACGCGTGGCAGGGCGGGGACGGGCTCGTGGTGACCACGAGCGCCGGCGTCTGGGGTGAGGACCGCGACGCCTGGACGAGGTATCCGCTGGCGGGCGGCAACACGTGGAGCCTGGCGGTCGGCGCCGATGCCGCGAAGGAGCCCGTGCTGCGTACGGGCGACGCCCAAGGGATCAAGGAGCGCAAGCAGGGCGATCTCGGTACCGGCCGCGCTCTCGACTGGGGTCTGACCGGCGACGAGGGCTGGATCGGCCTGACGGCCCTGGACGTCGAGCAGTCGCCGGTCGGTGCGCGCGACGTGTGGTGGGTCCGGCAGGACGGCTTCCTCGGCACGCAGCTGATCCGCCGCTCGCTCGACGGCACCGACACCCGCGTCGGCCCCCACGTCGAGGTCGGAGACGTCGCGGTGTCACCGGTGCGTGCGGGCACCGTCGCGGTGACGTACGGCGCGGAGCCCGAGCACGGCCTCCTCGTCTCGACCGACGGGTTCGCCACGTGGACCACACATCCGTACGACCTCTCGATCCGCACGGTGGAGTTCGATGCATCCCGGCCCGAGCGGCTGTGGATCGCCGCGAGCGAGGGCCTGTACCGCTCGGACGACCTCGGCGCGACGCTCACGAAGGTCGCCGACGGCCCCGTCCGCTCGCTGTCCGTCGAGAAGGATGTCGTGCTCGCGGGCACGGACGGCGGCGCGCTGGTCAGCACGGACGGCGGGAAGAAGTTCCACAGGTCGGCGATCCCGAACCTGCGCGCGGCGGTCGGCGCGGTCGCCTCGGTCGACGTCGCGGTCTCGGCCGACGCCGGCGGCAGACCGGGCAAGGCCGTGCGTGTGCTCATCGCCGGCAGCACCGACCTCGTCCGCGACGGGGTCCTCGCCTCGGGCGCCGGGGCCTTCGTCAGCACCGACGAGGGCAGGACGTGGCAGCCGGCGTCGGGTGGCCTCACCGCGCTCGACATCCGCGATCTCGCGGTCAGCCAGGACGGCAGGTGGCTGTACGCAGGCACCAGCCGAGGTGGGGTCGTCCGCACCGCGACCGATGCGCTGGTGAGCGCGATCCGCTGAGATCAGGACATATCGGTGAGCTGGTCGGGATCGGCATCGGTCCCGACCAGCTTGCGGAGCTTGTCGTTGACGTCCCAGATCCCGACATTCATGCCGGCGGTGACGGTGGCGCCGCGCCGCCAGTAGGCGATGAACGCGTCGCCCTCGGTGTCGCCGCGGAGGATCACCTCGTCCTCGGGGGCTGAGCGGCCGACGTACTCCATGGAGAACTCGAACTGGTCGGTGAAGAAGTAGGGCTGCCAGTCGTAGGCACCGTCCTTCCCCAGCATCGACCGGGCCACCAGCCGGCCCTGCTTGATCGCGTTGTCCCAGTGCTCGACCCGCAGCGGGCCGAGCACGGTGTGCTTCGCGAGCGCGACGTCGCCCGCGGCGAAGACCCGAGGATCAGACGTACGCAGCCCCTCGTCGACCACGATGCCGTCGCCGACCTCGAGGCCGGCGTCGGCGGCAAGGCTCGTGGCCGGTGCGGCTCCGACGGCGACGAGCACGATGTCGGCGGGGATCTCGCCGGCGCTGGTGCGTACGAGCCCGGGTTCGATCGCCTCGACAGTCGTCTGGGTGTGGACCTCTACGCCGTGACGGGTGTGGAGGGCGGCGACGTGCTCGGCGAGGGTCGGGCCGAGGACGTTGAGCAGCGGCTGCGCGGCCGCCTCGAGAACCACCGCCTTCCCGCCGAGCGCAGTCACCGATGCCGCGACCTCGAGCCCGATCCAGCCGCCGCCGACCGCGACCACCCGTGTCCCGGGCTCGATCGCCTCCTTGAGGCGGCGGGTGTCCTCGACGGTGCGGAGGGTCATCGCGTTCTCGACGCCTGGGATCGGCGGCGTCCTCGGGTCGGCGCCGGTGGCCAGGAGCAGCTGGTCGAAGCGCAGCTCCTCGCCGTTGTCGAGCGTGACGGTCCCGGCGTCCAGGTCCAGGGCGGTCGCGGTGGTGCCGGTCAGGACGGTGACGTCCTTCTCGGCGAACCACGCCTCGTCGTGGGAGAGCTTGAACTCCTTGGCGCCGGAGAGGAAGTCCTTGGAGAGCTGCGGTCGCTCGTAGGGCAGCTCCGGCTCCTTCCCCACCAGGGTCAGACGGCCGGCGTACCCCTCGTCGCGAAGGGCTTCGATGGCGCTGACCGCCGCGAGACCAGCACCGATGACGACGATCTGCTCAGTTCCCATGACGCCATCGTCCCGCGGATCGGTCTGGCTATGAAGACCCGCGGACGGTCAGGGCCGGTTTCAGCATCACGCCGGGCGCGGCGTAGGACGGAGTGGCCAGCAACTCCTCGAGCGCCTTGACCAGCTCGCGCGCGGCCTCCTCCAGCGGAGGACGTACGGACGTGATCCCCGGCGGCACCGTCTGCGCGACCTGGGAGTCGTCGAAGCCGACCACCGCGACATCCTCGCCGAGCCGCAGGCGCCGCTCGAAGAGCGAGTGGAGCACGCCCATCGCGAGCGTGTCGGAGGCACAGACCAGCGCGGTCGGCTCGGTCTCGTCGAGGATCGCGTCGGCTGCCGCCTTGCCCGAGCTGATCGAGTCCTCGGTTCGCGAGGCCAGGCCGGTGGTCGAGAGGCCGTGGGTGTGCATCGCGTGGATCCAACCGCTTCGCCTCTCCTCGCCCAGGAGCGAGTCCTTGTGCCAGCCGATCCAAGCGATCTTGGTGTGGCCGCGCTCGATCAGGTGCTCGGTCGCGATCTCGGCACCGTAGGCGAGGTCGACGTCGACCCAGGGATGCTTGGCGTCGGGCTGGGTCCACGGGCGACCGAAGGAGACGAACCGTGCTCGGCGGGACTGCAGCCAGGTGGTCTGCTGGCCGCCGAGGTGGGTGTCGGTCACCACGAACGCGTCGACCGCGGTCGAGCGGAGCAGCTCGTCGTAGCCGTCGAGCGGGTCGGCGGGGTCCCCGTAGAAGAGGAGCACGTGATAGCCCGTCTCGGCCGCGGCCTCCACGAAGCTGTGCACGAACCGGTCCATCATCGCGTTGGCCGTGCCCTCCTGGAGGGCGGGCATCCGCAGGCCGATCAGATGGCTGGCTCGTGTCCGCAGGCTCCGGGCGGCGCGGTTGGGCTGGTAGCCCAGCTTGTCGATCGCGTCCTGCACCCGGGCCAGGGTGTCGGCACGCAGCAGGTCAGGGTTGTTGACCGCGTTGGACACCGTCTGCCGGGACACGCCGGCCAGCTCCGCGACGTCCGCCAGGGTCGGCGGAGCGGCCGAGATATGACCGCCGGAACGCGGCACCGCCACGCTCTGCCTCCCTTGATGCCGATGTGGAACTCTGGATCGTTCCAAGCCATGGTAACGACTGCCGGCCCCTTGGGACGCTTTCAGGGTCAATGTTGGTCTCGACCCGCTTCGCGGGTTCGCGGGCTCACCCGCTGCGCTCGCTCGACCTCCTCCCGTTGCGCCGCCGCTCGTGCCTCGCGGCGACGCAGGATCGGATGTCGGTGCCTTGGTCTAAGTTGCTGGCCATGGCTACCGCACGCTCGTCCAAACGCGCCACCTACCGCTGCTCGGAGTGCGGCTGGGAGACCGGGAAGTGGGTCGGTCGCTGTGGCGAGTGCCAGGCCTGGGGGTCGGTCGCCGAGACGGCGGCCCCGATCGGACGTACGCCGGCGGCCCCCGTCTCCACCGCGGCGGTGCCGATCGGGAAGGTGTCGGTGACCGAGTCGGAGCGGCGTACGTCGGGGGTGCCGGAGCTCGACCGGGTGCTCGGCGGCGGGCTGGTGCCGGGAGCCGCGATCCTGCTGGCCGGTGAGCCGGGCGTCGGGAAGTCCACGCTGCTGCTGGAGGTGGCCGCGCAGACGGCACGCTATGGGCGCCGGGCGCTCTACGTGACCGGTGAGGAGTCCGCCTCGCAGGTGCGGCTTCGGGCCGACCGGACCAACGCGATCCAGGACGAGCTCTATCTCGCCGCCGAGACCGACCTCGGCGCCGTGCTGACCCACATCGAGGAGACCCGGCCCGACCTGATCGTCGTCGACTCCGTGCAGACCATCGGCGCCTCCGGGGTCGAGGGCGTCCCCGGTGGCGTGACCCAGGTGCGCGAGGTGGCGGCGGCGCTCATCCGGGTCGCCAAGACCCGCAACATCACCACCGTCGTGGTCGGCCACGTGACCAAGGACGGGGCGATCGCCGGGCCACGGGTGCTGGAGCACCTGGTCGACGTGGTCCTCCACTTCGAGGGTGCTCGGGACTCACGGTTCCGGATGGTGCGGGCGATGAAGAACCGCTTCGGCCCGGTCGACGAGGTGGGTTGCTTCGACCTGTCCTCGGAGGGCATCGTCGCTGTCACCGACCCGTCGGGTCTCTTCGTGGAGACCCATCACGTCTCCGTCCCCGGCACCTGCGTCACCGTGACGATGGAGGGTCGCCGGCCGCTGCTCGCCGAGATCCAGGCGCTGACCGTGCTGGGTGCGGAGGAGCGGGCGAAGCGTACGACCTCGGGGTTGGACGGCTCCCGGCTCGCGATGATCCTCGCCGTGCTGCAGCGCCACGCGCGGGTCGGTCTCTCGGGCCGCGACGTGTTCGCCTCGACCGTCGGCGGGGCCCGGATCAGCGACCCGGCCGCCGACCTGGCGATGGCGCTCGCGGTCGCCTCGAGCCACACCGGCACGCCGACGCCACGCGGCGTGGTGGCGCTCGGTGAGATCGGCCTGGCCGGCGAGCTGCGACGGGTGCGCGACCTCGACCAGCGGCTCTCCGAGGCGGCGCGGCTGGGGTTCACGGTCGCAGTCGTCCCGGCCGATCCCGGGACTCCGGTGCCCAATCGCCCGAATGAGCGTGAAGTCGACGGGATGCGTGTCTTTGAGGTCCACAGCATCAGTGCCGCGCTGGAATTCCTCCGCTTGGTGTGATCGGCTTGGTGACTCGTGGCCGATCGTTCTCGGCATTACGGTTGGATCCACGGTTAGAATCACCCCATCCCACTCCGAAAGGAATCTCGTGCCCGCCGACCGCACCGCGGACTCCATCCGACTGCGCGAGACGCTCGCTCTGATCGCGCCCGGAACACCGCTGCGTGACGGGCTCGAGCGCATCCTTCGCGGCCGCACGGGCGCGCTGATCGTGCTCGGCCACGACAAGATGGTCGATGCCATCTCGACCGGTGGCTTCACGCTGGACGTGCCGTTCACCTCCACCGGCCTGCGCGAGCTCGCCAAGATGGACGGGGCGATCATCGTCGACGACTCGCTGAGCCGCATCGTGCAGGCCGCGGTCCACCTCATGCCCGACCACACGATCCCCTCGACCGAGACCGGCACCCGGCACCGCACCGCCGACCGGGTCGCCAAGCAGACCGGTCACCCGGTGATCTCGGTGTCCCAGTCGATGCAGATCATCGCTGCGTACGTCGGGGAAACCCGCCACGTCCTGGAGGACTCCGGCCAGATCCTCTCCCGCGCCAACCAGGCGCTGGCGACCCTGGAGCGCTACAAGCTGCGGCTCGACGAGGTGGCCTCCACCCTGTCGGCGCTGGAGATCGAGGACCTGGTGACCGTGCGCGACGTCGCCGTCGTCGCCCAGCGCCTCGAGATGGTCACCCGTATCGCCCGCGAGATCGAGGACTACGTGCTCGAGCTCGGCACCGACGGCCGGCTGCTGTCCCTCCAGCTGGAGGAGCTCATCACCGGCGTCGATGCTGAGCGCGAGATGGTCATCCGCGACTACCTTCCCCGCGGCCGTCGCGCGCGTTCGCCCGAGGAGCTCCTCGCCGAGCTCGAGGCGCTCAACTCCGCCGAGCTCGTCGACCCCGCCGCCACCGCCCGCGTCCTGGGCCTGACCACATCGGACGCGTTGGATGGCGCCGTCGCCCCGCGCGGCTACCGCCTCCTCGCGAAGGTACCCCGGCTCCCACCCGCCGTCGTCGACCGCCTCGTCGACCACTTCGGCACCCTGCAGAAGCTCCTCTCCGCCAGCGTCGACGACCTCCAGGCCGTCGAGGGCGTCGGCGAGCTCCGCGCCCGCTCGGTCCGCGAGGGCCTCTCCCGCCTCGCCGAGTCCACCATCCTCGAGCGCTACGTCTGACCCCTCGCCGAGGCGTCGGCCCGGTCGGCCGAGGCGTCGGCCCGGTCGGCCGAAGCGTCAGTCGCGTCGGCCGAGCTGGCACGCGCTGCCAACTCGGCCGACGTCAGTGACGTCTCGGCCGACCTGGCCGACGTCTCGGCTATCGGCTGACCGGGGAGTCCGGTTCCGTACGCGACAGGGCGGTGCCCGGCTTATAGAGGCCGAACGTGGCCGATGACGGCTCGCCACCGAGGGCGGCGGCGACGATCGTGAAGAAGTTCGGCTTCACCCACGGGCCGTGACCGGTGCACTCGCCGGCGACGACCCGGCGGCCGGTCCAGGTCAGGGGCAGCGTGGTGACGACGTCGCGGCGTACGACGATCTCCTTGGTCGGCACCGCCTTGGGGCAGTCGACCGTGGACCAGACAAGGTCGCCACCCTTCTGCGAGATCCGCACCTGGAGCGCGTCCGCGGACAGCTTCCAGGTGCAGGCGGTCGCCTTCACGGTGCGCAGCTGCAGCGGGATGGTGACGTTGTCGTAGGAGTAGCCGTTGGTGACGGCGGGCTCGACGACGATGTCGGAGGGCGAGCACTCGCCGGTCGGCTCGGGCGGCGCGCTGCTCTTCGGCTTCGCGGGCTTGTTGCCACCGCCCACCTTCCCCGCCTTCTTCGACGGCTCCGCGCTGGGCGTCGGCGTGACCGTGACCGTCGCGGTGGGCTCGTCGGCCACCGGGGTCGCGGTGTCGTCCGACGCGTCGGATCCGTTGAGGAAGAAGCGCGAGATCCCGACGATCAGGAGCATGACGATGCCGAGCACCGCCAGCCGCCGGCGCCAGTAGACCGAGGCCGGCAGTCGTCCTCCACTCCTTCTCGCACGGGCCATAGGCGACACCGTAATGACCCTTCGCCCAGGTTTCGGGGTGCCACTCCGTGGCAATACCTGTCGCACGGCACAATCGGGGTGTGACCGAACTCCATGACGCCGTTCTGGACTGGTACGACGCCAACGCCCGCGACCTCCCGTGGCGATCCGCCACCGCGACTCCGTGGTCGGTGATGGTCAGCGAGTTCATGCTCCAGCAGACCCCGGTCTCCCGCGTGCTGCCGATCCACGAGGCCTGGCTGGAGCGCTGGCCGACCCCGGCCGACCTGGCCGCGGAGCCGACCGGTGAGGCCGTACGCGCCTGGGGGCGCCTCGGCTACCCCCGTCGCGCGCTGCGCCTGCATGCCGCCGCCACCGCGATCGTCGAGCAGCACGGCGGCGAGGTGCCGGACTCCTACGACGAGCTGATCGCACTCCCGGGCGTCGGCGACTACACCGCGGCGGCCATCGCCACCTTCGCCTATGGCAAGCGCCACGTCGTCCTCGACACGAACGTACGCCGCGTCTTCGCCAGGACGCTCAGCGGTGTCGAGTTCCCCGCCCAGTCGGTCAACAAGGCCGAGCGCGAGCTCGCCGCCGGCGTACTCCCCCACGACGAGCCCACCGCCGCCACCTGGTCGGTCGCCGTGATGGAGCTCGGCGCCCTCGTCTGCACGGCCGCCAACCCGTCCTGCGCCCGCTGCCCCGTCACGGACCAGTGCGCCTGGCGCGCCGCCGGCCACCCCGCGTACGACGGCCCTCCTCGCAAGGTCCAGACCTGGGCGGGCACCGACCGCCAGTGTCGCGGCCGGCTTCTCGCCGTGCTCCGCGACGCCGACTCCCCCGTCCACCGCAGCCGCCTCGACGTCGTCTGGTCCGACGAGGCCCAACGCAAACGAGCCCTGGATGGCCTGCTGAAGGACAATCTGGCCGCCGAGGTGGAGCCGGACTTCTTCGCCCTCCCCTAACCTCCAGCCCACCTCCAGCCGAAACTGCAGAAATGGCGGACGAAACTCTACTTTCGTCCGCCACAACTGCCGTCTCGGCCACCACAACTGACGTCTCGGCCGGCATTTCTGCCGACTCGGCGGGGGATAAAGCAAACGCCCCGGCCTAAACGGCCGGGGCGTCGCTATTGACCGACTACTCCGAGTCGGGCTTCGGCTTCTCGATGTTGATCGGCTCATCCTGGTCGGGGAGCTCGATATCGGTCACGGTCGCGCCCTCGAGAGGAGGTACGTCCGGGATGGAGGAGCGCTTCTGACCCTCGAAGGTGAACTTCGCGGCCGGACCCTCGCCCTCGACGTCGACCACGACGATCGAGCCGGGGCCGATGTCGCCGTAGAGCATCTTCTCGGCGAGCACGTCCTCGATCTCGCGCTGCACCGTGCGGCGCAGCGGACGGGCGCCCAGGACCGGGTCGAAACCGCGCTCTGCGAGCAGCTTCTTCGCGGCCGTGGTGAGCTCGATGCCCATGTCGCGGTCCTTCAGGCGGATCTCGACGGCACCGATCATGTTGTCGACCATCGAGATGATCTGCTCCTGCGACAGCGGCGGGAACACGATGACCTCGTCGACACGGTTGAGGAACTCCGGACGGAAGTGCTGCTTGAGCTCGTCGGAGACCTTCGACTTCATCTTCTCGTAGGAGCCCGCGGCGTCGCTGGCCTGGGAGAAGCCCAGGTTGACCGACTTCGCGATGTCCCTCGTGCCGAGGTTGGTCGTCATGATGATGACGGTGTTCTTGAAGTCGACCACGCGGCCCTGGGAGTCGGTCAGGCGACCTTCCTCCAGGATCTGCAGCAGCGAGTTGAAGATGTCCGGGTGAGCCTTCTCGACCTCGTCGAAGAGGACCACGGAGAACGGCTTGCGGCGCACCTTCTCGGTGAGCTGACCACCCTCCTCGTAGCCGACGTAGCCCGGAGGCGAACCGAAGAGCCGCGAGACGGTGTGCTTCTCGCCGAACTCGGACATGTCGAGCTGGATCAGCGCGTCCTCGTCACCGAAGAGGAACTCGGCGAGCGTCTTGGACAGCCAGGTCTTACCGACACCAGACGGACCGGCGAAGATGAACGAACCGCCGGGGCGCTTCGGGTCCTTCAGACCGGCACGCGTGCGTCGGATGGCGCGGGACAGGGCCTTGACCGCCTCGTCCTGGCCGATGACGCGCTTGTGGAGCTCGTCCTCCATGCGCAGCAGGCGCTGGGACTCCTCCTCGTTGACCTGCACGATCGGAATGCCGGTCGCCACGGCGAGAACCTCGGCGATCAGCTCCTCGTCGACCTCGGCGACCTCGTCCATGTCGCCGGCACGCCAGGCCTTCTCACGCTCGGCCTTCTTGGCGATGAGCTGCTTCTCCTCGTCGCGCAGACGCGCGGCCGCCTCGAAGTCCTGGCCGTCGATCGCGGCCTCCTTGCGCTGGCGCACGTCGGCGATCTTGTCGTCGTACTCCCGCAGGTCGGCGGGGGCCGTCATCCGGCGGATGCGCAGACGCGAGCCCGCCTCGTCGATCAGGTCGATCGCCTTGTCGGGCAGGAACCGGTCGGAGATGTAACGGTCGGCCAGGGTCACCGCGGAGACCAGGGCCTCGTCGGTGATCGTCACCCGGTGGTGGGCCTCGTAACGGTCACGGATGCCCTTGAGCATCTCGATCGCGACGGCGATCGACGGCTCCGGCACCTGGATCGGCTGGAAACGGCGCTCGAGAGCGGCGTCCTTCTCCAGGTATTTCCGGTATTCGTCGAGCGTGGTCGCACCGATGGTCTGCAGCTCACCACGAGCCAGCATCGGCTTGAGGATCGAGGCGGCGTCGATCGCGCCCTCGGCCGCACCGGCGCCGACGAGGGTGTGGATCTCGTCGATGAACAGCACGATGTCGCCGCGGGTCTTGATCTCCTTGAGCACCTTCTTGAGGCGCTCCTCGAAGTCACCGCGGTAACGCGAGCCGGCGACCAGCGCACCCAGGTCGAGGGTGTAGATCTGCTTGTCCTTGAGCGTCTCGGGCACGTTGCCCTTGACGATGTCCTGGGCCAGCCCCTCGACGATCGACGTCTTGCCGACGCCGGGCTCACCGATGAGGACCGGGTTGTTCTTCGTACGCCGCGACAGCACCTGCATCACGCGCTCGATCTGGCCCTCGCGACCGATGATCGGGTCGAGCTTGCCCTCGCGGGCGTCCTGGGTCAGGTTGCGGCCGAACTGGTCGAGCACGAGGCTGGAAGAAGGAGCCTCGGTGGAGGTGGTGCCGGTCGACGCGGTCGCGCCGGAGGTGCCGGCCTGGCCCTCCTTGCCCTGGAAGCCCGAGAGCAGCTGGATGACCTGCTGGCGGACCCGGTTGAGGTCGGCGCCGAGCTTCTGCAGCACCTGGGCGGCGACGCCCTCGCCCTCACGGATCAGGCCGAGCAGGATGTGCTCGGTGCCGATGTAGGAGTGGCCGAGCTGCAGCGCCTCGCGCAGGGACAGCTCGAGCACCTTCTTGGCACGCGGCGTGAACGGGATGTGCCCGGACGGTGCCTGCTGCCCCTGGCCGATGATCTCCTCGACCTGGTTGCGGACCGCCTCGAGCGAGATGTCGAGGGACTCGAGAGCCTTGGCCGCGACGCCCTCGCCCTCGTGGATCAGGCCGAGCAGGATGTGCTCGGTCCCGATGTAGTTGTGGGAGAGCATGCGGGCCTCTTCCTGGGCCAGCACGACCACCCGGCGGGCTCGGTCAGTGAACCGCTCGAACATGTACGCATCTCTCCTAAGAATTCTGGGGCGTCACCAAGATTCAACCCCGCAGACAGCCTACGCGTTCCCGACAACACAACGCGATCCGTGCGCTGAGAGCGAACACGCGTTCCGTACGCCGGACAGCGCCGCCCACACGGACGACGACACAAAGACGGCTGCCGCGCCCCGGAGGGCACGGCAGCCGGTCGTTCGGTGCGGCGAGATCAGCCGCTCAGTGAGCCGCTTCGAAAGCAGCCCGGACCTCGGCCGGAATGCGGCCACGGTCGGGCACGGTGTAACCGTTGGCCTTCCCCCACTCGCGCATGACCTTCGGGGTCGACCCGCCGGCGGCGGGAGCCTTCTTGGCGCTGCCGCGACGGCCGCTCACCTTCTGGGCGTGACCGATGAAGAGCGCGAGAGAATCACGGAGCTTTGCCGCATTGGCGTCACTGAGATCAATCTCGTAAGAGGTGCCGTCCAGGGCGAAAGACACCGTCTCCGCAGCTTCCGAGCCGTCGATGTCATCCTCGAGGATGATCTGAACCTTCTTAGCCATGTTCCTACCTTCACTGCTCTTCACCCGGAAACGGGCCGAATATAGGCCCCGCGGTTAAGCGAGATGCGCATAGCATTACATATCATCCAGATGAATCAACAGGGTGGCATACCGAAAAACGCTAACGGCCGACATTCCTCTGGAATATCAGTTCCAGACCTTGCATCGTCAGCCACGGAGAATGCACCGAGAAGCATTTACTCTCATCGAGAACGAACTCCGCGAGATAGCCGGTCGCAATCACCGTCACTTCGTCGGCGGAGACACCCAGCTCGGCAATGATCCGGGCGACCAGACCCTCGACCTGCGCGGCCACTCCGAACACCATTCCGGACTGCAGCGCCTCGACCGTGTTCTTGGCGATCACCGACCGCGGCCGGGCGAGCTCGACCTTCCGCAGCTGCGCGCCACGCCGCCCCAGCGCTTCGAGGGACAGCTCGATCCCCGGCAGGATCGCGCCGCCGACGTACTGGCCGGAGGCGTTGACCACGTCGAAGGTCGTCGCCGTGCCGCGGAAGTCGACCACGATCGCGGGGCCGCCGTGGAGCGCCACGGCCGCGACCGCGTTGGCGATCCGGTCGGTGCCGACCTCGCGCGGGTTGTCCATGAGGATCGGGATACCGGAGCGTACGCCCGGCTCGACCACCACGCTCTCGACCGAGCCGAGATGGCGGGCGAGCATCTCGCGCCACTCGTGCAGGACCGAGGGCACGGTCGCGCACACCACCACGCCGTCCACGCTCGCCACCAACGCATCGCCGAGGATCCCCCGCAGCAGCGCCCACCATTCGTCGGCGGTGCGGTGCTCGAGCGTGGAGACCTTCCAGTCCGCGGACACGACGCCATCGGCGATCAGCCCGAGAACCGTGTGGCTGTTGCCGATGTTGACAGCGAGCAGGGACATGGCGGAGCGCCTCAGCCCTCGGACAGGTCGAAGCCGATGTCGAAGACCTTCACCGAATGGGTCAGCGCACCGACGGAGAGATAGTCGACACCGGTCTCGGCGACCTCGCGGGCCCGGTCGAGAGTCAGGCCGCCGGACGCCTCGAGCACCGCACGTCCGGCGGTGATCTCGACGGCCTCCTTCATCATCGCGGTCGACATGTTGTCGAGCATGATCCGGCCGCACCCGGCGTCGAGCAGCGCCTTGAGCTCCTCGAGCGTGGTCACCTCGACCTCGATCGGCACGTCCGGGTAGGCGAACTTCACGGCCTCGTAGGCCTGCACCGCGCCGCCGGCGGCGACGATGTGGTTGTCCTTCACGAGCGCCATGTCGCACAGCGACATCCGGTGGTTGGCACCGCCGCCGCAGCGCACGGCGTACTTCTCCAGGGCCCGGAAGCCCGGCAGCGTCTTGCGGGTGTCGAGGACCTGCGCGCCGGTGCCCTCCAGAGCCTCGGTCCAGGCCGCGACACCGGTGGCGACACCGGAGAGGTGGGAGGCGTAGTTGAGCGCCGTACGCTCCGCGGTCAGCAGCCCGCGGGTCGGCCCGGCGATCCGCATGATGACGTCGCCGGCCTTCACCTTGGAGCCGTCCTTGACGCGCTCGGTCACCGTGACCGAGTCACCCATGACGTACGCGAAGACGAGCTCGGCCACGCCGAGGCCGGCCACCACGCCGTCCTCCCGGGCGGCGAAGACGCCGATCCCGGTCGAGTCGGGGGCGATCGTGGCCACGGACGTGACGTCCTCGCTGGGCATCTCACCGGGAGCGGCCGAGGGCAGATCCTCGTCGAGGGCGAGCTCGACGGCGTCGTAGACCTCGCCGGCGTCCAGGCCGGCCTTGGTCAGCTCCTCGCGCAGCGACTGCGGGATCTCGTCGAAGGGCACGCGTCGGATGGTCATCAGGCTCCTGCCATGGTTGTGGTGGTGCGGTCGGTCGCTGGGGCCGGGGTGAAGCTGACGACAGTCTCGCCGTCCCGGAGCCGAACGTCGAAGTGGCCGGCGAACCCGGCGTCGTCGCGCTCGGCGAAGTCCTCGCGCCAGTGGGACCCGCGGGTCTCCTTGCGCAGCAGCGCGGACTTCGCCAGGGCGAGGGAGACGGTCAGCAGGTTGGTCGCCTCCCAGGCGGCGGGGTCGATCTCGGTCGCCGGCTCACTCCCGAGCTGCTCGAGCTCGTCGATCGCCTCAGCGAGGCCGGTGGCGTTGCGGAGGACCCCGACCTTGGTCGTCATCGTCTCCTGCAGCTGCTTGAGGGTGGTGCCGGGGACGAGCACGCGGCCGGCACCCGGGGCAGGATCCTCGAGCTGGCGCAGCTCCCCGGGCAGCACCTCGGCGATCCGGCGGGAGAAGACCAGCCCCTCGAGCAGCGAGTTGGAGGCGAGCCGGTTGGCGCCGTGGACACCGCTGCACGCGACCTCTCCGGTGGCGTAGAGACCGGGCACGTCCGAACGGCCCCACAGATCGGTGCGCACACCACCGGAGGCGTAGTGGCACGCCGGGGCGACGGGAATCAGATCAACAGACGGGTCGACGCCGTGCTGCTCGCAGGAGGCGAGGATGTTGGGGAACCGCTTCTCCCAGAACTCACGGCCCAGATGACGGGCGTCGAGCCACATGTTGGGGCGGCCCGTCTCGAGCATGCGCTTCATGATCGCCTTGGAGACGATGTCGCGTGGCGCCAGGTCCTCGAGCTCGTGGACACCCTTCATGAGCCGGTTGCCGTCCCAGTCGACCAGGAAGGCGCCTTCGCCGCGTACTGCCTCGGAGATCAGCGGCTGCTGGCCACGGGAGTCCTCACCCAGGTACATCACCGTGGGGTGGAACTGCACGAACTCCAGGTCGCGCAGCGTCGCACCGGCCCGCAGCGCGATCGCCATCCCGTCGGCGGTGGCGACCGCGGGGTTGGTCGTCTGCGAGAAGACCTGGCCGAGGCCGCCGGAGGCGAGCACGACGGCCCGGGTACGCACGATCCCGACGCCGTCGGGGTCGCCCTCGCCCATCACGTGGATGGTGAGGCCGGCGACGCCGCCGTCGGCGGCGGTCAGCAGGTCGACCACCATGGCGTGCTCGAAGACCAGGATCTCCGGAGCCCGCCGGACGGCCTCCATCAGCGCGCGCTGGATCTCGGCTCCGGTCGCGTCGCCGTCGGCGTGCGCGATCCGGTCGCGGCGGTGGCCGCCCTCCCGGGTGAGCGACAGGTTGCCCTCGGGGTCCTTGTCGAAGTCGGCGCCCCACTCGATGAGCTCACGGACGGCCTCGGCGCCCTCGCCGACCAGGACGCGTACGGCCTCCAGGTCGCACGCCCCGGCGCCCGCCACGAGCGTGTCGACCTCGTGCTGAGCGGGGGTGTCACCCTCGCCGAGCGCGGCGGCGATGCCGCCCTGGGCCCACTGCGTCGAGCCTGCCTGGAGCACGTCCTTGGTGACGACGGCGACCCGCTCGACCTGGTCCTTCAGCCGCAGTGCCGCGGTGAGCCCGGCGATCCCCGAGCCCACCACGATCACGTCCGCCCACTCGGTCCAGCCCGGATCGCGGGCGGAGAGCAGCTCGATGTTCATAGCGGCACGCTACTGCGTGAGAACGAGCGGTCCACGCATCTGGTCGGTCCCTGGAACCGGCTCGCTCCGGTCGGAGCCGAGCGCGACGATGTGGTTGGCCTCGTCGACGTGGACGACGTGCGGCTCGAACGCCTTGGCCTCCTCGGTGGTCATCTGCGCGTACGCGATGAGGATGACGAGGTCGCCGGGGTGGACCAGGTGGGCGGCGGCGCCGTTGATCCCCAGGACGCCCGACCCGCGCTCACCCGCGATCGTGTAGGTCTCCAGGCGGGCACCGTTGGTGATGTCGACGATGGAGACCAGCTCGCCGGGGAGGATGTCCGCGGCGTCGAGGAGATCTGCGTCGACGGTCACCGAGCCGACGTAGTGGAGGTCTGCCTGGGTGACCGTGGCGCGGTGGATCTTGCCGGTCATCATGGTGCGCAGACGAGTCATCGGGATGCTCCGATCGTGAGGCTCATGTTGTCGATGAGTCGGGTCGTGCCGACCCGGGCGGCGATGAGGATCCGGGCTTCGGTGCCCGGCTCCGGGTCGGTGGGCAGCGCCCCCAGCGCGGGGTCGGTGACCACGAGGTAGTCGAGGTCGACCCCCTTCGTCCGGCGCAGCTCGGCGCGCGCCGCCTGGAGCGCGGACTCGACACCTGCGGCGGCCTCACGCTGCGCGGCGTAGAGCGCCCGCGACAGCGTCGTCGCCTCCTCCCGCTGCTCGGGCGAGAGGTAGCGGTTGCGCGAGGAGAGGGCCAGGCCGTCGGGCTCGCGCTGCGTCGGCGCGCCGACGACGTCGACACCGAGGCACAGGTCGGCCGACATCCGGCGGATCAGCGTCAGCTGCTGGTAGTCCTTCTCGCCGAAGACGGCGACGTCGGGCTTGACCAGACCGAACAGCTTCGCGACGACGGTGAGCACGCCGGCGAAGTGGCCCGGCCGGGTCTTGCCCTCGAGCACCTCGGCGAGCTCGCCGGGGGCCACGGTCACCTGCGGCAGCCCGCCGGGGTAGACCTCGTCGACCGACGGCGCGAAGACGACGTCGACGCCTTCGCGCTCGCAGACCTCCAGGTCCGCCTCGAGCGTGCGCGGGTAGCGGTCGAGGTCCTCACCGGCGCCGAACTGCAGCGGGTTGACGAAGATCGAGACGACGACCGGACCTCCGCCGACCCGCTCACGGGCGACCCGCATCAGCGAGGCGTGCCCCTCGTGGAGCGCGCCCATCGTCGGCACGAAGCCGACGACGGCGCCGTCGCGGCGGGCAGGGTCGAGGAGCTTCGCGAGCTCCTCGCGAGTGGATGCGATCTCGGTCATCACTGGTTCCAGAGGTGGGCGGGACGCGGCAGCGGCTGTACGGCGGCGCGGTCGGCCTCGTCGAGGAGGTTCTTGATCTTGAGCGCCCGGATCGGCAGCAGCCGCCCGTCGGAGACGGCCCGGTCGAGCGTGGCTCGCGCCATCGAGACGTACGAGGCCAGGGTCTGCGGCGCGTTGGTGCGGATGTCGTCGAGGTGGGCTGCCACCGTGCCGGCGTCGCCGCGGACGATCGGGCCGGTCAGTGCCGCGTCGCCGTGGTCCAGGGCGTTGTCGAGGGCGGCGGTCAGCAGCGGGCGGAGCGTCCCCGCGGGGTCGGTGGCGCCGGCCGCGGCGAGGATCTCCATCGCCTCGGTGACGAGGGTGACCAGGTGGTTCGCGCCGTGGGCGAGCCCGGCGTGGTAGAGCGTCCGCATCTCCTCGGGCACCCACATCGGGTTGCCGCCGAGGTCGTGGACCAGCGCCTCGGCGAAGGCCCGGTCGGCGGGAGAGGCGGCGGTCAGGCCGAAGACGCAGCCCGAGAGCCGGGCGAGGTCGACCGACGTGCCGGAGAAGGTCATCGCCGGGTGGACGGCCATCACGTGGGCGCCGATCGCGGCGGCCGGCTCGAGGATGGCCAGGCCGTGGCGGCCGGAGGTGTGGGCGACGTACATCCCGGGCCGGATCGCGCCGGCGTCGGTCATCGTCCGGACGACGTTGCCGAGCATGTCGTCGGGGACGGTGAGCAGAAGGAGGTCGCACGCACGGGCGACCGCGGTCGGCTTCTCGACCGGGACCCCCGGGAGAAGCGAGGCGATGCGTGCGCGAGAGGCGTCGGACTCTCCGGCCACCGCGACGATCGAGTGACCCGCGGAGCGAAGCGCTGCAGCAAGGACGGCCCCGACGCGACCCGCGCCGACGACGCCCACCCTGAGTGGGTTCATGGTGGTAGACCTTTCGTTCCAGTCCCTCCGACCACTCCCCCTTGTGAGCGGAGCCGGGTTGGGTACCAGACGTTGTGCCTGCGTGCTCGGCCACCGTGACCGAGCCGAAACAAAGGTACGCCGCCGGTCACCCTTCCGAAACATCTCGCGGGTGTGGCACGCGTCACCCCTCCTGCCGACACCCATACCCGTCCTGGCACCACGCCGGACACGAGGGTGATTCAGACGACACGATGACCACCCCCACTGATTCAGGTGAACGGGAACTGAACGCTTACACTCATCAGCCGACTTCTTTGTATCCCTGTGGGAAGGGTCCCCCTCCTTGTCAGCCATGAGCCCGCGCCGCCGTGCGGCCCATCGCGTCGCCGACGCGATCGACCGGACGATGAACGTCGACTCCAGGCGCGTGGCCCGCGTTGCCCGCCAGGAGGCGCGCCGTGCGAGGTATGCCGTCGGGCTCGCCCCGAAGCCGGTCCTCAGCGTGGTCATGCCGATCTACAACGTGGAGCAGTGGGTCGGCGCTGCGCTCGACAGCATCCTGACCCAGTCGCTGCAGGCGCTCGAGGTCATCGTCGTCGACGACGGCTCCCCGGACGGCTCCGCCGACGTCGTACGCCGCATCGCCCGTCGCGATCCGCGGGTCAAGATCGTCACCAAGGTGAACGGCGGCCTGGGCGCGGCCCGCAACACCGGCCTGGAGCACGTCCGCGGTGACTACGTCGCCTTCGCCGACTCCGACGACATCATCCTCCCCGGGTCCTACGAGGCGATGGTCGAGCTGCTCGAGCAGTCCGGCTCCGACTTCGTGACCGCCGCCTTCGAGCGTGGCGAGCAGGGCAAGGCGACCCGCCCCAACTGGGTGAAGAAGCTGACCCGGAAGACCCGCACCGGCCTGACCATCGAGGACGAGCCCTGGGCGCTGCTCGACATCACCTCGTGGAACAAGGTCTTCCGCACCAGCTTCGTGGAGTCGCACGGGCTGCAGTTCAGCGAGGGCGTCCGCTACGAGGACCAGGTCCCGATCACCCGTGCCTATCTCAACGCCACCTTCGACATCCTCGACCGCTGCGTCTACCTGTGGCGTACGCGTGAGGACGGCACCTCGATCACCCAGCAGAAGGCGACGCTGCAGGACCTCGCCGACCGCATCCTCAGCCAGGACCGCTGCGCCGAGCTGGTCCACGACGCCCCGACCGAGGTGCGCAACACCTGGTTCGTGAAGCTGCTCGACTACGACTTCCCCAACTACGTCGAGGCCGCGATCGGCGCCGGCAACGCCGAGTACGCCGATGCCGTACGCGAGCGCCTGGCGTTCCTGCGCGACGAGATCCCCGAGGAGACCTGGGCGCGCCTCCAGTTCCGCAACCGCGTCGTCTCCTGGGCCCTGAGCCACGACGACTTCGAGCTGGTCGACGACCTGCGCGGATGGTTCCAGCAGTTCCAGTCGGGCCGTCCGATCGGGGTCGCCGACGGCCGACCGGTCTTCGTGCTCCCCGAGGGTCTCGACAAGCGCGGCACGCTCCCGCCCGAGACGCTCCGGGTCGAGGAGGTCGATCTGCTTCCCCGCGTGCAGCTGACCTCGGCCGCCTGGGACGGTTCCGACCTGGTGCTGCGCGGCGCCGCCTTCCTGCAGAACCTCACCGACGACTACGCCCCGCACGAGCTCCGGCTGCACCTGCGTGGCGACGGCGGCGACGGCGGCGACGGCGACGGCGTCGAGGTGGAGGTCCCGGTGACCCGGTTCACCGACCCGTGGCTCGACGAAGTCGCCAACCGCGCCTACGAGGACCGCGCCGGCTCCGGTTTCGAGGCCCGGATCGACGCCCAGAAGCTCGCCGAGGTGACCCCCGCCGGCCAGCAGGACCTGGTGTTCGACTTCGAGCACACCCAGGGTGACTTCACCCGGGTCTCCGGCATCACCGGCCAGGTGCCGTCGGGCCCGGCCGGCTTCCGTGAGGGTCGGGTCCTGGCCGACCGGTTGGTCCGTCTCGGTGGCAGCGGTGCCAACGGGTTCCGCGTGCACGTCTACGACGACTGGGCCCGCACCGACGGCCACCGCATCACTCCCGACGGCTCCGTCGAGCTCACCGTCGTCGGCCCCGCGCGCAACCCGATCGTCTCTCCCGACTTCGGCAAGGTGGTCGGCCGTGATGCTGACGGCGCACTGACCGTCCTGTTCCAGCCGCGGCGCTCGCGCGAGCTCGAGGTCAAGCTGACCTCCGGCGCCTACGTCCCGGTCCGCTGGTCGGAGGAGGCCAACGTCCTCGGTTCCGAGGCCGGGGCCGCCCCCGGAAAGGCGTACGTCGTGCGCAGCGGCGGCAACACCGTCCGGGTGACCCACCGCCAGCCGTCGGTGCACATCACCGCGATCGACGCGACCGAGGAGCGCCTGGTGCTCCGCGGCGTGAGCCTCGGTGCCGCCGACCACCGTCTGCAACTGACCTCGGGCCGCGCCGACGCCATCGCGAGCGCCACCCTTCCGGCCGGAGAGTTCGAGATCGAGCTCCCGGTCGCGCGCAACGCCTGGCAGCTCGGTCGCACCGCGCTGCCGACCGGCCGCTACGAGCTGCAGCTCCTCGACGCGACCGGTGCGGTGCGCGAGTTCGCCCACCTGAAGGTCGCCACCTCGCTGCGCGCGGACGGCCCGATCGACATCGAGATCCACGGCGCTCCGGTGCGCATCGGCATCAGCAACTCGTGGGGCCTGATCGTGATCTCGCACGCCCTGCCCGTGGACGTACGCGCCGGACGCAGGCAGCAGCAGCTGCGCGATCGCTACCTGGAGCAGCGTCTCGATTCGCGCCTTCCCGTCGTCCTGCTGGAGACGTTCAAGGGCAAGATGGCCGGCGACTCCCCCGCGGCGATGGCGCGGGAGCTGCTCGCCCGTCACCGCGCAGGTGACGGCCCGGAGCCGGTCTACAGCATCAACGACCGCTCGGTTCTGGTCCCCGACGGGATCCGGTCGGTCGTCCGCTTCTCGGAGGAGTGGTTCGAGCTGCTGGCTCGCGCGCGCTATCTGGTCACGAACGACAACTGGCCGTTCTTCTTCCGGAAGGCAGCAGGTCAGGCGTACATCCAGACCTGGCACGGCACTCCGCTCAAGCGCATCGCCAAGGACATCACCGACCCCAAGGGCGGGCTCTCGGTGCTCTACATGAAGACGATGGATGCCGAGGCACGCGCCTGGGACCGGCTGATCAGCCCGAGCCCCTACTGCTCCGAGATCCTTCCGCGGGCCTTCGGGTTCGACGGCGAGGTGCTCGAGTCCGGCTACCCGCGCAACGACGTGCTCGCCGCCGATGACCGTGACGAGGCCCGGGCGGCGATCCGGAGGCGTCTCGACATCGCGGACGACCAGCGCGTGCTGCTCTACACCCCGACCTGGCGTGACACCTTCTCCAAGGTGCTCTACCTCGACCCGGCGCAGGTCGTCGAGGCCCTGCCCGACGTCACCGTGCTCGTGCGTGGCCACGTCAACACCTCCGGCGGCGCCTCGGTCGCCCCGGAGCTCGCCGGCCGGATCCGCGACGTGACGCTCTACCCGGACATCAACGACCTGTTCCTGGCCGCGGACGTCCTGGTGACGGACTACTCGTCGGTGATGTTCGACTTCGCGATCCTCGACCGACCGCAGCTGTTCCTGGTGCCCGACCTGGCCGAGTACGAGGCCTCTCGCGGGTTCTACTTCGACTTCGCCGAGGCCGCTCCCGGACCGCTGTTCAGCGACAACGAGTCCCTGATCGCCCACCTGGCCGCCGGACCGGCCGCCGACGAGGCCTACGCCGGAGCGCGCGCGGCCTTCCGGGAGAAGTTCGCCCCCTGGGACGACGGCGCCGCCGCCTCCCGCGCCGTGGACGCGCTGCTGTCCGCGGCGGAGGCATGCGACTGAGGCGCAGCCGGCCGATGCTCGGCGTGGTCGTACCCGCCTACAACATCGCGCCGCTGCTCCCCGCCGCCCTCGACAGCATCCTGGGCCAGACCTACAAGAACCTGCACGTGGTCGTCGTCGACGACGGCTCGACCGACATGACCGGTGTGATCGCCGAGGAGTACGCCGAGCGCGACCCCCGCGTGAGCGTCCGCCGCACCGCGAACCACGGCCTCGGTGCCGCCCGCAACATCGGTCTGCGGCACCTGGCGGGCGCGGACTACATCACCTTCGCCGACTCCGACGACGTGGTGCCGCCGAAGGCCTACGCGACCATGGTGCACACGCTGGAGAGGACTGGATCGGACTTCGTCACCGGGTCGATCTACCGGTGGGAGGACGGCGACTACACCGAGCCGACCTGGATGCACCGCTTCCACAACCCGGCGCGGCTACGCACCACCATCGACGCCGACCCGCGCATCCTGGGCGACGTCTTCGCGTGGAACAAGGTCTACCGGCGTACGTTCTGGGACGACGCCGAGCTCTCCTGGCCCGAAGGGCTGCGCTACGAGGACCAGCCCACGCTGACCGAGGCCTACCTGAGGGCGAGGGCGTTCGACGTCATCCCGGACTTCGTCTACCACTGGCGCATCCGCACCGACGGCACCTCGATCACCCAGCAGCGCTCGACCGTCGCCGACCTGCGCGATCGTCACACCACCAAGAGGATGTCGCTGGCGACCGTCGAGAAGTACGTCGCCGACGGCGGCTCTCCTGCCGTGCTCGAGACCTTCCTGAGCAAGACCCTGCCGGGCGACCTGCGACGCTACTTCGCGGCGATCCCGACCGCCTCGGACGAGTGGTGGGATCTGCTCGTCGCCATGGTGCGCGACATCTGGTCCGGGCAGTCGCTCGCCGATACCCACCTTCCGCCGGGCCAGCGTCTCCTCGGCTGGCTCGTGGAGAACGACCGGCACGATGTCGCCAAGCATGTGGCGGCCTGGATCGCCGAGCACGGCCGCGTCCCGCGGAGCGCCGACGGCACCTCCATCGAGATCCCCGACCTCGATCTGAGCGGCGTCGACCCGTACGTCCTGCGGGTCTGAGCTCACACCCGCTCTCGGGTCGAGACCTGTCGCTCCTGCGCGGCGAGGCTGGCGAAGGATCGGGCGATCCCGCGCTTGAGGATCGGCGCCAACGGCCGCTCGACGAGGACGTGGACCAGCGCGGCCAAAGTGATCGCGACGCCCCCTGCGATCGCCAGCACGGCGTAGGGCGGGAGGTCGTTGTGGAGGCCGCTGATGATCCACCAGCCCCAGTACTGGTGGATCAGGTAGAGCGGGTACGTCAGCAGGCCCGCCGTGGTCAGGATTCTGCTGTTCAGCCGTCGCAGCGGGGTCAGGGTGACCAGCGCGACCAGTCCGATGCAGCCGAGCGTCATCAGGACACACTGCATGACCGTCGGCTCCAGGGTGGTCCACCCGATCAACCGGTCTCGGGTGTTTCCGGCGCACCAGGTCACGCTCAGCACGACGTTCTGCGCCAGGACCAGCCAGGCAAGCATCGAGCTGCGGTCGCGGGCGACCATGTACATCGCCATCCCGCAGGCGAACAGCGGGGCGTACTCGGCCAGCAGCAGGTTGGCCAGCAACCCGGACCCGGCGGTGTCGGCCATCACCGCAGCGGTCGGCCACAGCGCGGCGAAGGCGAGCGCCCGGGCACCCGTGAGCCCGACGAGCAGCAGCACACCGATCATCACGTAGAAGCGGAGCTCGAACCAGAGCGTCCAGTAGACGCCGTCGACGCTGCTCACCCCGAAGGCACTCTGGACCATCGTCAGGTTGGTGGCGATGTCGCTGAGCTGCACCTCCTTGCGCTCCGGCCAGAGCACCACGAGCAGGAACGCGGTCAGCAGCACCCCCGCCCAGTAGGCCGGGAAGAGCCTCGTCACTCGCGAGGTCACGAAGGCGGACACCGGCCGGCCCCAGGCGGACATCAGGATCACGAACCCTGAGATGACGAAGAAGAGATCGACACCGAACTGGCCGAACATCGTGTAGCGGGAGAGCTCCGGGAAGATGTCCGGCGGCACCGTCCCCTCGCCCCACGCGGGATTCTCGCGGGCGGTGAAGTGATACAGCATGACCGCGACCGCGGCGAGCAGGCGGAGGCCGTCGAGGGCCGCCATCCGGCCCAGGGAGGGCGCCTTGGCAGGCGTCCTCGGAGCAGCGTCGGGCTTGGTCGCGTCGGGCTTGGCGGTGTCGGTCTTGGAAGCGTCGGTCTTGGAGGCCGTGGCCTCGAGAGCGTCGATCACGTGGGGTCCTAGCAGAATCTAGTCGGTCAGCGTCCAGGGCCAGTCATGGAATGGGTCGGGCGTACGCCACGTCGTGCCGTAGCGCTCCTCGAGGAAGCCCTCGGGGTCGGCCGGGACGCGCACCTCCGCGCCCTTGAACGTCTGCCCGACCGAGGGCAGCAGCAGCGTGGTGTCGATGGGCCGGATCACCATCTGCTCCATGTGCAGCGAGGTCTTCTCACCCCCGACGATCATCGGGAACACGTCGATGTGAAGCCCGGTCTCCGGGTCGCGCACGTGGAAGTTCATCCCCCCGCCCGGCCGGTGCACGCTCCAGCCCTGGGCGGTGATCCGTTCGTGGAGGTCGCCGAGCATCGCCCGGCCTTCCTCCAGCGACGGGGCATGGATCGGGGTCAGCATGTCCACGTCGTCGTCGTGGGCGAGGAAGTCGCCCTCACGTACGACGCCGAGGAGCGTGCCGTAGGCGAGCATCGCGTCCTGGCCGAGGCCGGAAAGCATCTCCGTCGCGCGGACGATGGCGGTGACGTACTCCTTCGAGCGCTTGCGAAGCAGCCCGAGGTCGCGCAGCCCGTGGCGGGTCACCACCGACTGCTCGCCGCCGAGGATCTCGCTGGCCCGATTGACCTCGCGCTCGAGCCGGCCCAGCTCGTCGCGGCTGCGCAGGACACCCGAGAACGCCATCATCGACGTCGCCGTGCCGTGCACGCGGAGTCGTTCCGCCGCGAGCAGGTGTCCCAGCAGCTGCCAGGCGGCATCCGACAGCGTCCGCTGGGCCGGGAGCCTCGTCGGCAGCACCGATGCCAGCAGGCGCTGCTCCTCGGCGTCCGCCGTCAGCAGACCCTCGCCCGCCCGGCGCGCCAGCGTATCGAGGATCTCGCGCCTCGTCGCTCGGGCGCCGTCGGCCGTCCGGAGCACCGACTTGTCCACCCGCAGGCCCGTGATCCGGCTCAGCACTCGCAAGGTGTCGGCGATCACCGCGTCGGAGTCGACCGTGAAGACGGTCGGCTGGCCGTGGTCCGCCGGTGTGACCTCGACGGAGAGGCGCCGGGAGCGGTCACCCCATCGGTCGCGACGGTTGTAGACCCTCACCTCGTCGGCAGCGATCGGCTCGCGGAAGGTCACCGACCACCACGCGCCCTTCTCCTTCGTGGTCCGCAGCGTCCCGTAGGTGAACGGGTCCGCACCCGCAGGCTGGGTCGGCGCCACGGAGCTCTGGGTGATCTCGGCGTTCCCGCGCTCGACGGGGACGCGCACCCCTCCGTCGTAGAGCTCGATGCCCCGCAGGTCGACCTGTCCCTCGACGTCGTCGGGGACGTGCATCCGGATCGACGACACCGGTCCTCGGACGCCGATGGCGAGCCGGTTCGCCTCGATGCCGCCGAAGTAGCCGAGGGAGGGCAAGAGCACGTTGGTACCGGGAAGATCGCGGAGCGGCGTACGGAATCGACGTGCCAACGCCGCAAAGGTCGTGGAAACCATGGGAACTCTCAGGTCGGGGGGACGGACGATCGATGGTGCAGCGCCATCGACCCACGCACTACGTCGTGCTGATCTTCTCGATCAGCGCCGTCGTCGAGATCGCCGGGGTGCGCGGCAGGTAGACGACCTCGCAGATGTCCTTGAACTCGTCGAACCGGCCGGCCCAGTCGTCCCCCATGACCAGCACGTCAGCCTCGAACTTCATCAGGTAGTCACGCTTGAGCTCGAGGCTCTCCTCGACGAAGACCTCGTCCACCGGCTTGAGCGCGGAGACGATCGCAAGCCGCTCGTCCTCGCTGAAGACCGGATAGCGGTTCTTCTTGCTGAAGTTCAGCGCATCGGCCGAGACCCCCACCACGAGTCGATCACCCAGCTCGGCAGCACGCTCGATGATTCGAAGGTGACCGACGTGGAAGACGTCGAAGGTTCCGAAGGTGACAACTGTGCGAGACATAGGGGCGGATTCTTCCACGCGGCCCACTCATCGTCCAACCCCGCGTCCCCTGGCGGATTCCCCGCGTTCACCTGTGCGTCGCCTCACCCCCGCCCGGGGAACCGACGCTTTCTCGGCTCCTCCGCTCGCACCAGATTCCCCTCGTAGTCACCCCTCACGAGCGCTCCGGCGACGGTGTCGGGACCGACCTCGTGCGCCTTGAGCTTGTAGGTCAGCTTGTGCACGAACGAACCATGGATCGCGGCGATGTCCTCGCCGGTCCCCGACGGTCCGCGAAGCAGACCCTGCAGCTGGTGGGGCACGCTGGTGGGTCGGTGCTGCCCCTTGGTCTCCCAGATCTCGCCGAACCGGTCGTCGAGCTGGGCCAAGGCCTCGAAGAGGTCGTGGAAGAAGAAGTAGTGGGTCACCTTGTCGTGCGACCGGAAGTAGACCTCCAGGGCAGCGTGCATCATGTGCACGATGTAGGAGTTGTTGCGAGCCGCGAGGAACCAGCTCGAGATCCGGGCATCGTTGTACCTGAAGGCGAAGAAGCGGCGGTCACCCACCAGCTCGTCGACGACGTCCAGGTCACCGGTCACGTAGCAGGTCGCATCCACCCAGATGCCGCCGTACTCCTTCAGCAGCGCGATCCGCAGCCAGTCCGAGAACGCGGCCTTCGTGGCCGGCACGCGCTGCTTCACGTGGTTCGGGAGATCGACCCAGTACGGGACGCTCGCCTCGGTGATGAGCCGTAGCTCGATCCCCGGCACTCGCTTCAGCCGCTCGTAGCAGGCCCGGACGATCGGCGGCGCAGCCTCCATGCCCTGTGCCCAGTAGACGAAGACGTACGGCATGTCGCCGTTCTTGTCGGCACGGCTGGCTCGCGCCATCCTCCTGATCTGGTCGAGATGCGCGCTCACGAACCTCCGGACGGCGACCCGCTCCGGCACGGTACCGGGGGACGCCGCCAACAGCTCCGCGGCGGCACCGTCGTCGATCCTCGGATCCTTGGACATCGCCACCCGGCTGGCCTCGGCGGACTCGTCGAGTCGGCCGAGCTGATGGCAGGCCCGACCCAGGGCGTAGCAGGTGGTCGCATCGACGGCCGGGCGCTCGAAGACCGGGGTCAGCGCCGCGACGACCTGTTCGGGCTTCTTCAGTCTCGCGGCGGCGGCGCCCATCAGCAGCCGTGGCGCCAGCGCCTCCGGCTCCTTGTCCACGGCCGCTTCGCTGAGCTCGAGGGCCTCGGCCCACGCGTCTTCCCGTGCCTGCCCCAGCGCAGAGGCGAGGTCGGAGCCGGGAACGACCGCGGCCGCGGCACGCGCGGAGGCCTCGAAGGCCTCGAGCTGCACCCACCCGGCAAGCAGGTCGTCCAGCAGATCCGGGGCGAGGGTGTCCGGGATGACCAGCTCCGAGGCGGAGGCGTCTGGCTCTCCATCCCAGCGGGCGATCAGGCCGGCGGGCGGCGCAGCGGCGGCATCGAGGAAGACGCGTCCGTTCGCCCCCTCCGACAGCTGGAAGCGGGACCACTGCACGGCGCCCTTGGCCGCACCGCAGAACAGCCGGACCCAGGCACCGTCGACCTCCGGAGGCAGCCTGAAGGTCACCGCGAGACGGGTGCGCCCAGGCGCGTTCTGTGCGGCGGCGGACCGGGCGCCGCGCCAGGTCCGCTGTCCGTCCGCCTCCCAGCCGGCGACGATCCGGAGCGCGTCGGGATGCAGCACGCCCCCGAGCGGTGCCTCCAGCTCGACATCAGCGGCGAACGTGTACGTGCGCCCGGGTGACATGCCGAGCCGTAGCCCACCGTCACGCCCGCCCGGGCTGATGTGGGTGTCGTTGCTGGCGCCGTTGCCCTCGATACGCACCGCGCGCACGTCGCCGTCGTCGACCAGGCTCGCGCGGCCGTGCTTGTGCACGTAGATCCAGTCGCCGGGCCCGAGGCGGTGATGCCCGTCGGGGGCGAGATCGGCGGTCAGCACCGGCGATCCGCGCAGGCCCGGATCGGGAAATAGGTTGGCGAGGACAGGACCACCGCCCGCCGGGGCCACGTCGTTCGCTGCTCGATCAGGGTTGTGCACAGCCACCTCGTCTTCGTACCCAGTGGCCGTGCGTCCGAGCTGCCGTGCCGGTTACCCGTCGCTCCATGACGTGCGGGGCGGCTTCATCGGCCGGCCCCGACCCGGTCGCGACGGTTAAGGATAAACCGCCTCGCCCGTCGGTTCTGCCGAACCGCCCGTCGGTTCAGTCGATCAACCCGAAGCCGCGCAGCTCGCGGTAGATGTAGGGCGCCAGCGTCTCGGCGTAGGTCACGCTGATGTGGTCGCGGTCGCGGTAGACGTTGACCCCACCGATGACCGCGGGGCACTTGTCCTCGTCGCAGTAGAAGCGGGTCAGGTCGATGAAATGGGCGTTCTTGGACTGGCGCGCCGCCGGGCCGAACGGGTCGAAGATCGAGTCGTACGACTTCTTCCGGTCGAGGCTGCATTCCTCGTTGGCGCGCGCGACACCGGCCTCCTCCACACAGGCCGGCTGATCCTCGCGGGTCTCACCGGAGGTGGGGTTGTCGCGGACCGCGACCACCGGCACGCCTTGCTTCAGCACCGGCTTCCAGGCGTCCTTGACCGCCTTGACCCGCTCCGGCTTGGGACCGGTGATCAGCTTCGACCACGCCGTGGTCATCACGAAGTCGTAGTCCGTGGCGTTCTTCTCGAGCTTGGCGCCGAGGTCCTTCTTGAGCGAACGGCACTGGTCCTTGAACTCGGTGGTCTTCACGTACGGCTCTCCAGCCGTCCAGGAGCAACCGCTGCCCCAGAACAGCTCGGCCGAGAGCATGCCGCGGTCCGCCAGCGTCTCCAGCGACGACATCAGCACCCGGCTGTGCGAGTCGCCGATCACGGCGATGTGCGGGCGACCGGGCGCTCGCTCGCCGACGGCACACCCCTTCAACGGCCGCTGGAGCAGCTGCTCGTCGCACCCCGGGAAGTCGGGCCAGTCCTCGCGTACGCCGGCCGCGGTCGGGATCAGCACGCCATCGAGCTCGGGGTTGGGGCAGTCCTTCGCACCCGGCGCGCGGGAGGCCGCACCGAAGCAGCGCGGGGCGTCCTCGGTGATCTCGGCGGCGAGGGCCGCGTCCTCGCGGTTCTGCTTCTCGACGTACCCCCACCCCGCGCTGCTGACGCCGACGAGCAGGACCGCCGCGATACCGGTGGCGGCCAGGCTGCGGCCGGGGTGGTGCACGAGCCTGCGATGCGTACGGACCGGGTCCTCGACCCAGTACTTCGTCGCCGCCGCGAGCAGGACGGAGGCCGCGCCGACGAGGAGCCGCTCGACGAGGCCCAGGTGGTCGACGCCGAGGGCGTAGGGAGTCAGGATGATGAGCGGCCAGTGCCACAGGTAGAGCGAGTAGGAGATCTCGCCGAGCCACTGGACCGGCCGCAGGTCACCGATCCGGGTGGGCGACCAGGCAGCGGCCGAGTTGCCCGCCCAGATCAGTGCGGCGGTGGCGACGCAGACCACGACCGCGGCGAAGCCCGGCATCGGCGTCGTCGGGCCGAGCACGAAACAGCTCGCCGTCAGGACCGCGAGCGTCACCCACGAGACCGCGGCTCGGAGGTTGTCGCGGCCGGCGACGACCGGGACGAAGGCGAGCATTGCGCCCAGCCCGAACTCCCAGGCACGTGCCGGCGTGATGAAGTAGGCGGTCTCCGGCGAGGCGACGGTCCACCAGAGTGCGAAGGCGAGCGAGACGGCGGTGACCAGGCCCAGGATGATCGCCGTCATCCGGCGCCGGTCGGCACCGCTGCGCGCGGCGATCCAGCCGGCGAGCAGCACCAGCAGCGGCCAGATCAGGTAGAACTGCTCCTCGCCCGAGAGCGTCCAGTAGTGCTGCACCGGCGAAGCGGCGTGCTGCGCGGCGAGATAGTCCACCGAGTTGCGTGCCAGCTCCCAGTTCTCGATGTAGATCGCCGCCGCACCGATCTCGAGGAAGAACGTCTGCCACTGCACCTTCGGCACCCACAGGAGCGTCCCGATCGCGGTGACGACCAGGACGAGGTACGCCGCGGGCAACAGCCTCCGCGCCCGCTTGGCCCAGAAGTCGGCCAGGCTCAGGCGCCCCTTCTCCTGGCTCCGCAGCAGGTGTGAGGTGATCAGGAACCCCGAGATCACGAAGAAGACATCCACACCGATATAGCCCCCGGGAAGTCGGTTGGGCCACAGGTGGAACAGGACGACAGCGCTGACAGCGAACGCCCTCAGCGCCTGGATCTCGGTGCGAATCACCCGGAGGATTATGGCGATTCCGTGAACGGATCAGGAATTCGGGGCATCGCCCAGCCGACCGACCGACACCACGATCCCGCCCGGTAGACGCAGGGTGCTCAGGCGCACGCCGGTGCCGGGCACCTCGGCCGCCATCAGGTCGACCAGGTCGACGACGCCGCGGCCGGTGAGCTTCGCGACGCACTCCGCCCGGGTCCATCGCTCCCAGAACCCATCGGCGCCGAACCGCCGCGCCAGGGCCGCCGGGACCGTACGCTCCACCTCGCCGTCGACGGCCACGGGGACGTCGTAGGAACCCGTCCAGGCGACCACCCGGCCGTCGTGGAGGTGGCTGCGGGCGCGATATCCCGCCAGCTCGGCATCGCTGCCGACGCTGAGCTGGTCGCGGAGCATCAGATCGAGCCGCCGCCGTCGATGACGATCGACTGGCCGTTGATGTTGGTCTGCTCGAGCAGCAGCATCCGGACGGTCGGGACGACGTCCTCGGGAGTGGTCATCGCACCCGACGGCGTCCGTCGCGCGATCGACTCGAGCTGGTTCGCCCCCAGCACCGCGGACATCTCCGAGGCGAAGAACCCGGGAGCGACGGCGTTGGCCAGCACCCGGCCACCGAGCTCACGGGCCAGGGAGCGGGTCGCCGCGTCGAGACCGCCCTTGGTGGCCGAGTAGGCCACGAGGCCCTGATAGCCACGCTGGCCGCAGATCGAGGTCACGTTGACGACCCGGCCCTTCAGGCCCTTGCCGATCAGCCGCCGCAGCACGAACCGGGTCAGCACCAGGGGCGCCGTCAGGTTGGTCTCGATGATCTGGGCGATCCGGTCGGAGGAGGTGTGCACGTGCAGCGAGTCCTGGCCGATCGCGGCGTTGTTGACCAGGCCGTCGATGACGCCGAGCTTTCCCTCGACCTCCTTGACGAACGCCTGGGCCGCCTTCTCGTCGGTCACGTCGACCGAGCCGACATGGGTGGCGTCGGGGTACTTCGAGGCCAGCGCCTCGAGCTCGGGGGTCACCGTGCGCGCGAAGGCCGCGACCTTGACGCCGCGCTCGAGCAGGTCGGTGACGATGGCCAGACCGAGGCCGCGCGAGGCACCGGAGACCAGCACCACGGACACCGGCGGGATGGGTGGGAAGTCAGACATCGCTCTTCAGCGTCTCCTTGGCCGGGATCTCGGCAAGCATCTTGATACGCCGGGGCACGGCGTACTCGGGCAGCCGCTCGGCCGCCCAGCGGGTCAGGTCGTCGGGGTTCACGTCGGAGCCCTGGCCGGCGACCACGTCGGCGACGACCATGGTGCCGACCAGCGGCGCCTTCCGGCCGCGTACGGAGGCCCAGGCCACGTCCGGGTGGGACTGCAGCAGGTCCCGGACGGCACCGGCGGACACCTTGGAGCCACCGACGTTGAGCTCGTCCCGGTCCAGGCGACCGGTGACCAGCACCCGGCCGTCCTCGATGCGGGCGGCGTCGCCGGTGCGTACGGCGCCGGCCAGCTCGGTGCCCGAGGCGTCGACGCCGTGGTGCGGCGAGGTGATCACCAGCTCACCGTCCGCCACCGCCAGCCGTGGGCGGCCGGGGACCTCGCGACCCAGCCACTCCACCGGGAACCCGGCGCGGCCGTCGTGGACGACGATCGAGGCGCCGACCTCGGAGGAGGCGTAGATCCAGGACACGCGCGCGTCCGGGAAGACCTCGCCGAGCTGGGTCAGCACGGCCTGGTCGACCGGTTCACCACCGAGCGTGACCTGCTCGAGCGGAAGCTTGCGCAGCTCGGCGCCGTGGCGCATCAACGTACGCCGCCAGAAGGTCGGGGTCCCGGAGACCGCGGTGACACCATGCTCGAGCGCGGGCGTCACCCAGTCGTCCAGGTCGGCGGGATCGACGAGCACCAGGTCCTGACCGGGCACACCGAGCCCGAGGGTGATCACCTGCCACCAGGCGTAGGTGCCAGGTGAGTAGGGGCACAGCCAGGTGCGCGGAGCCAGCTCGCCGGTCACGGTCGAGAGCGAAGCCAGGGTGTGACCGACCCGCTTGGGCCGGCCGGTCGACCCCGAGGTGAGCAGCCAGACCCGGCCGTCCTCGGTTGCGCGGTGACTCGTGGCCGCCTGGACGTCGTCCCCGGCGGCCAGGTCGAACCCCGCCCCACGCAGCTCCTCGGCCAGCGCCTCGTCGAGCCGTCCGGCGGCCACGACGAGCAGCTCGCCGCCGTCCTCCAACGCGGCGACCGCTGGCAGCGCGTCGACGCTGTGCTCCACCACGTGGGCCGTCGGCGAGGGCCGTGGGCCGGCCTGCTGGACGAGCTCACCCCAGGTCGTACGCCTCCCCGTCCGGGCGTCGACGACGAGGTTGTCGGCGATCACTGCCCCTGGATCTCCACGAGCAGGTCGAGCACGTCTCCGATCGTCTCGATCGAGCGGAGTCCGGCCGCCTCGAAGTTGAGCTCGTCACCGATCTCGTCCTCGACCCGGAGCGCGAGCTCGGAGAAGTCGAGGGAGCGGAAGCCGATGTCGGCCAGCTTCGCCGTGTCGTCAGCGGGCAGGGTCTTTCCCTGCACGGCCAGCACCTCGCCCATGAGCTTGCGGACCGCCGGTCGGTCAAGAGTCTCCATGGCCTCGGACCATATAACGTGAGGGCGCATCCCATGACGTCCGAGGAGACCGATGTTACGACCGGCGACCGACGCCGACCTGACGAGCATGCTGACGTGGCGCAACCAGGACGCGAACCGGTCGGTGAGCATCAACCAGCATCTGATCACCGCCGAGGAGCACGCCGCCTGGTGGTCCCGGGTCGCCCGGGACCCCACCCGCCGGGTGCTGATGTTCGAGTACGCCGACCGCCCCCTCGGCGTGGTGACCTTCTTCGACCACGATCCCGTCGCCCGGTCCGCGTCCTGGGGGTTCTACCTCGACCACGACGGCACCACCGCCGACGGCACCGCGCTGCTGGCGTGGACCAAGGTGATGCGTGAGGCCGTGGCGTACGCCTTCGCCCCGGAGCCGGACGGTCTCGACATCGACCTCCTCGAGGGCGAGGTGCTCCCCCACAACGAGTCCGTCCGCGCCATGAACCGCCGGCTCGGGTTCACCGAGGGCGAGCCCTACGATCAGACCGTCGACGGCGGCGTGGTGACCGCCATCCCGGTCAGCCTGCACCGCGACGACCGACCGACCCGACGTTCCGGCAAGGAGCAGTGATGACCACCCACGAGATCACCGTCGGGGGCCGCACAATCGGTCCCGGGCACGAGCCGTTCGTGATCGCGGAGATGTCCGGCAACCACGGCGGCGACCTGGAGCGGGCGCTCGACATCGTCCGCGCCGCCGGCGAGGCCGGCGCGCACGCGCTCAAGATCCAGACCTACACCGCCGACACCATCACCCTGGACGTCGACACCCCCGCCTTCCGGCTCTCGGCCGACCACCCGCTGTGGCCCAACCGCCGCCTCCACGAGCTCTACGAGGAGGCGCACACCCCGTGGGAGTGGCACGAGCCGATCTTCGCGCTCGCCTCCGAGCTGGGCATGGTCCCCTTCTCCGCCGCCTTCGACCCGACCGCGGTCGACTTCCTGGTCAAGCTGGGTGTCCCGATGCTGAAGTCGGCCTCCTCCGAGATCACCGACCTGCCGCTGGTCCGGGCGATCGCCGAGACCGGGTTGCCGACCATCATCTCCACCGGCACCGCGACGCTCGCGGAGATCGACGCGGCGGTGCGTACGGCCCGGGCGACCGGCAACGACGACCTCGTCGTGCTGGCCTGCACGGCGTCCTATCCGGCTCCTCCGGAGGCCTCCAACCTCCGCGGGATCCCGGTGCTGCGCGACGGGCTCGACGTCGCTGTCGGCCTCTCCGACCACACGCTCGGCATCGGTGCCTCGGTCGCCGCCGTCGCCCTCGGCGCCTGCGTGATCGAGAAGCACATCACGCTCTCCCGCGCGGACGGTGCCGTCGACTCCGACTTCTCCCTGGAGCCGCACGAGTTCGCCTCGCTGGTCAGCGAGACCAGGATCGCCTGGCAGGCGCTCGGCGAGGCCCGGATCGGCCCGAAGTCGGCCGAGCGGGAGGGCCTGCGGTTCCGTCGTTCGCTCTTCGTCACCCGCGACGTACGCGCCGGGGAGAAGGTCGGGCCGGACAACGTACGCTCCGTCCGCCCTGCCGACGGGCTTCCGCCGGGCGACGTGGACATCGTCTTCGGCCGTTCCTTCACCCAGGACGTCCCGGCCGGCACGCCGCTGAGCTGGGACCTGGTCTAGATCGGTCTAGACGCGCTCGAGGGCCAGGAGGGCGTCGGCGACGCGCTCCGGCCCCCGGCCGTCGACCGTGGCCCAGCAGGCCGCGCGCAGCCGCTCCCGCAGACGTACGTCGCCCAGGAGGTCACGCATCCGGGCCACCGCAGCCTCGGCATCGCCGTCGAGCTCGGCCAGCGTGGCGATCCCGACCGCCAGCCGGTCCTCGTCCATCCGGACGTACGCCTCCCGCTGGTTGTCGGCGACGCAGACGAATCCGACCGCAGCGCCGAGGCAGAAGAGCTCCCAGGCCGAGGTGCCGGCGGCGCTGAGCACCACGTCGGCGTCGGCGACCAGCTCGGCCAGGACGTCGGTCGGCCCGATCACGTGGACGGTCTGCCCCGGCGCCGGCTCGATGCCGGCGATCTCCTCGGCCAGCTCCGGGGTGGCCGCGATGGCGGTCAGGTCGACGGCGATGCCGGTGCGCACGACCAGGCGCACGACCCGCGGCGAGACCCCGAAGGCGTCCGTGCCACCGAAGAACGCCAGCACCCGCAGAGGCGTGTGCTCGTCGGCGGCGGCCTTGGCCACGCTCGGACGCTGCCGGACGATGTCGCGCCGCTGCTGGGCGTAGTCGAGCCCACCGAGATGCCGGGCCCCCTCGGGGAGCGTCCACGCGGAGGACTCCGCACCGAGGTTCTGGTCCAGGAAGAGGTCGGCGACCCGGCCACCGGGGTCGCCGTCGGTGAGCGCCAGCAGCGGCCAGCGTTGCCGCAGCTCGGCGTAGACCGAGACCGGGAGGAGATAGGAGTCCACGACCACCGACGACGGCTCGATGCCGGCGAGCGCGTCGAGGACGTCGCGGAGATCGCCCGATCCCGGTGACGCGATCTCGATCCCACGCCGCCGCACCTGCTCGGCAGCCCAGGGCACCTCGTCGAGGTCCGCGACCACCACCACGGGAACTCCGCGCGCGACGAGCTCCTCCCCGAGCGCCAGGCAGCGCATGACGTGCCCGATCCCGACACCGGGTCCGGCGTCGCACACCATCGCCACCCGGAGACGCTCGTCGTCGGGCGATCCCATGGACATGTCTGTGCAACCCCCCGGATCCGTCCGTTTCTGGCGAACGGCATCTGTCACCTTTTGCGCGCCGTATCGTTGGCGCTGCAGATGAGGTCAAGACTAGAGAGCATCCCTGTGACCGTGCCGAATTCGGAAGTCCGAGAGTCCCCCGCCAACCATCCTCTCGATGGCGCCAGCATCCTGGTCACCGGCGGGACCGGCTCGTTCGGGAAGGCGTTCATCCGCAACGTCCTCGACAACCTCAACCCGAGGCGCGTGATCGTCTTCTCACGCGACGAGCTCAAGCAGTACGAGTGCCGCCAGCTGTTCGGCAACGACCCGAGGCTTCGCTGGTTCATCGGAGACATCCGCGATCGCGACCGGCTGCACCGGGCGCTCCACGACGTCGACTACGTCGTCCACGCCGCGGCGCTCAAGCAGGTCGACACCGGGGAGTACAATCCCTTCGAGTTCATCAAGACCAACGTCCTGGGTTCGCAGAACGTCGTCGAGGCCTCGATCGACGCCGGCGTCAAGAAGGTCGTCGCCCTCTCGACCGACAAGGCCTCCTCACCGATCAACCTCTACGGCGCGACCAAGCTGACGGCCGACAAGATCTTCATCCTCGGCAACAACTACGCCGCCTCCTACGAGACCCGGTTCTCCGTGGTGCGCTACGGCAACGTCACCGGCTCGCGCGGGTCGATCATCCCGAGGTGGAAGGCGATGGCCGAGCGCGGTGAGCCGCTCGGGATCACCGACATGCGGTGCACCCGGTTCCTGATCACGCTGCCGCAGGCGGTGCAGATGGTGCTCGACACCTTCGAGCTCATGCAGGGCGGCGAGCTGCTCGTCCCGCACATCCCCTCCCACAAGGTCGTCGATCTGGCGAAGGCGGTCGCCCCCGACGCGACCTTCGTCGACATCGGCCTCCGGCCCGGCGAGAAGCTCCACGAGGAGATGATCAGCCCGGAAGAGGGCCGCCGGGCGGTCAGCATCCGCGACGGGAAGTACTACGTGATCGAGCCCGAGAACCCGCAGTGGGGCTACAAGCCGATCATGGACGCCGTGCCGGTTCCCGACGGCTTCCACTGCGCCTCGGACAAGAACGACATCTGGTACGACGCCGACGACCTCCGCGCGGTTCTGGAGTCGGGGATCTGAGCATGCTGCCCTACGGCCGCCAGTCGGTCTCCGAGGAGGACATCGAGGCCGTCACGGCGATCCTGCGTGGCGACTGGCTCACCACCGGACCGACGGTCGATGCGTTCGAGCAGGCGCTCTCCGACCTGGTCGGTGGGCACCGGGCGGTCTCGTGCACCTCCGGCACCGCTGCCCTCCACATCGCCTACGCCGCCGCCGGGGTGGGTGCCGGTGATGAGGTCGTCACCACGCCGATGACGTTCGTCGCGACCGCGTCGGGGGCCTCGCTGCTCGGCGCGAAGGTCGTCTTCGCCGACGTCGAGGAGGACACCGCCCTCCTCGACCCGGCCGCCGTCGACGCCCTCGTCACCGACCGCACCAAAGTCGTGGCGGCCGTCGACTACGCGGGCCATCCGGCCGACTACGCCGCGCTGCAGCCGATCGCCGACCGGGTCGGCGCGCTGACGCTCGGCGACGCGGCCCACTCGATCGGCGGCTCCGCCGGCGGACGCCCGGTCGGGGACCTGGCCGACCTGACCACGCTCTCGTTCTTCCCGACCAAGAACCTCACCACCGCCGAGGGCGGCGCCGTCGTCGCCAAGGACGCCGCCATCGCGCAGCGGGCCCACGAGTTCCACTTCGTGGGGCTGATGCGTGATGCCGACCGGTTCCGGATCAAGGACGAGGGGCCGTGGCACCAGGAGGTCCACGAGTTCGGGCTCAACTACCGGCTCACCGACCTGCAGTGCGCCTTCGGCCTCTCCCAGCTCAGGAGGCTGGCCGGGTTCAAGCAGCGGCGTGCGGAGATCACCGCCCGCTACAACGCCGCGCTCGCCGACGTCGAGGGGCTGCGGCTGCCGGTCCGGCGCGAGGGCGTCGACCCGGCGTGGCACCTCTACCCGGTGCGCATCCTCGAGGACCGCCGGCGCGAGGTCTTCGAGAAGATGCGGGCGTCCGGCATCGGCGTACAGGTCAACTACATCCCGGTCTACTGGCATCCGGTCTACGCCGACCTGGGCTACCGGCGCGGGATGTGCCCGAACGCGGAGGCGTTCTACGCCGAGGAGCTCTCCTTGCCGCTGTTCCCCGACCTGACCGACGACCAGGTCGACCAGGTCGTCGAGACCCTGATCGGCATCCTGTGAAGACCGCCGTCATCACCCAGGCCCGGATGACCAGCACCCGCCTCCCCGGCAAGGTGCTGCGCGAGGCGGCCGGCATCACCATGCTCGAGCACCACCTCACCCGGCTCACCGCGGCCGGACTCGCGGTGATCGTCGCGACGACCACCAACGCCGACGACGATCCGGTCGCCGTCCTGGCCGACAAGCTCGGCGCCGGGGTGGTCCGTGGCAGCGAGCACGACGTGCTGTCCCGCTTCGCGCTGGCGGTGCGAGAGTTCGAGCCCGACGTCGTCGTCCGGGTGACCAGCGACTGCCCCCTGATCGACGGCGATGTCGTACGCCGCGGCGTGGACGCCTGGGTGGCCGCCGGTGACCCCGCGCTCTATGCCAGCAACGCCCTGGAGCGCACCTATCCGCGAGGGCTCGACTTCGAGGTCTTCTCCGCGGAGGCGCTGCTGGAGGCCGACCGGAACGCCACCGAGACTCCCCACCGCGAGCACGTCACCCCGTGGCTCTACACCGACAGCGCCCGGCCCAAGCTCAACCTGCCGTGGGAGCGGGACGCCTCGGCGTACCGGATCACGCTCGACACCCCCGAGGACATGCAGCTCCTGCGGATCCTCATCGAGGACCACGACGCGCTTCGTCTCGACGCCGCCGGCCTCGTCTCGCTCCTGGAGGCCCATCCCGAGCTGGTCGAGATCAACGCCCAGATCGAGCAGAAGAAGCTCGGTCAGTGAGCCTCGGCCAGTAGGATTCGTGACCACGCGGGACGTCGCGCCGCACCCCATCCCAGCAGCGACAATTGGAGCGTTGCATGCAGAAGACTCTGATCGTCCATTCCGGCACCTTCAAGACCGGGAGCACGGCGATCCAGTCCTTCCTCGCCCGCGCCAACAAGGAGGGGAGCCTCCCGCCCGAGGTGGTCTACCCCACCATCGGCCGCGGCGAGCACAGCATCCAGCACCAGAACCTCTACTCCCAGCTGGTCGGCGAGGTGCTCTTCATGCCGGCCCTCGGCACCTGGGAGCAGCTCGTCGAGTCGATCGCCTCGGGCAGCGCCGAGACCACCGTGATCTCGTGCGAGTCGTTCTCGCTGCTCACGCCCGAGCACATCAGCGCGATCGGTGAGTACGCGCGCCAGGCCGGCGCGCAGGTCCGTTGGGTCCACTACGTCCGCGACCAGGCCACGTTCTACAACGCCTTCTACGTCGAGCGGCTGATGGTGATGCGACCGGAGCACGCCGAGCTGGTCGATCTCCCCTTCGAGGAGTTCCGCGAGTGGTCACCGCTCGACATGAGCTTCCTCCACTACGGACAGTTCGCCGAGACCATCACCACCGCCATCCCGGACGTCGACCTCCGGCTGCGCCCCTTCATCCGCAAGGAGCTCCGCGACGGCAACGCCGTGGCGGACTTCTTCAGCACGTGCGAGCTCCCGATCAAGGCCACCGGGGCCGCCTCGAGCAACGTCGGCTCCGGCTGGCGGACCGTCGAGACCGCACGGCACCTGGCTCCGATCGTGGCGGCCGCGCCGATGCGGGGCCGGCTCCGGGGCGCCGACTCCTGGAAGGCCACCCGGCTGCGGTGGATCCAGATGATCCGTGGCGACTTCGTCACCCTGACCACCCAGCTCGGGTGGAACAACACCAGCGCGGTCTACATGACCCCCGAGTTCCGCCAGGAGCTCCTCGACGACTACCGCGAGGACAACCTCCTCATCGGCAAGCTCGGCGGCTTCCCCTTCACCGAGATGATCGAGCGGAGCACCTTCCCCGACTACAACATCGGCGACTACTCCGAGATCCCGGGCGATGAGGTGTTGCAGGTCGTGAAGCTGGTCATGCAGGGCCTGCACACGATCCCGGAGGAGATCCAAGAGGAGGTCGAAGCCGCCCGCGCCCGCAGGAGGGAAGCGGAGGCGGCCCGACAGCGGGGCCGGCTGCGTCGCCTCCTGCGCCGTTGACCGGCGTGACCGGTCAGCGCAGGTCGAACACGGAGTAGAGCCCGCCCTTGAAGCGCGGCTGGCCGAGCTCGCGGCGGATGCCGGGGAGGTCGGCCAGGTAGCGGCGGTCGACGACGAGCCAGTCGACCCCGTACTCGTCACGCAGCGTGCCGATCGTCTGCGGTGAGGGACGCGTGATGGCCGCGTCGTTGGCCTCGAGCAGCTGCGGGTCCCAGAAGGGCAGGTAGGCGGAGTTGTTGAGGTCCGTGGACGGCTGCCCGACCACCGTCGGGTCGATGTAGGCCCAGCCCTCCACCAGGACCCGCCGCTCGGCATAACCCGCGATCCAGAAGTTCCGGCGGTCGCAGTCGGGCACGGGCAGCCCGATGCAGTGGGCGTTGGTCGCGATCAGCTCGTCCGGCTGCGAGTGCTCGCGGACGAACCGTGCGGCGGCGATCCCACCCGGGCCGATGATGTCCGTGGCGGGAGCCTTGGGAAGCCAGGGGCCGGCGACCGCGAGCGCGGTGGTCTGCGGTGCGCCGGCGAGCACGACTCCCAGCATCAGCGCCACGACCGCCGGGATCGCCGCGACCGTCGTGCGCTTGGCGTACACGAGCACGAGGACGACCGCGACGGCGAGCACCAGCAACCCGACCGCGAGCTGGGTCAGCAACGTCGGCGTGAAGACCGAGCCGGTGGCCGGCATCTTGCCGCCCACGATCAGCCTCACGGCCACGAGCACGAGCCAGCCCAGAGCGGCGCAGCCGAGGATCCGCACGACGTCGCGCCGTGGCAGGTCGACAGGGAGGAGGTCCGAGAGCGCGACGGCGGTGGCCACGGCGAAGAACCCGGCGGCGCCCAGGAGGAAGTAGGCCTGGCTCAGCGCCGGGTGGCTCAGGACCATCAACGCACCGGCCCCGGCGGCCCACGGGCCGATCAGGAACACGAAGTCGGGGCGGCGCCAGCCGCCGCGCACCAGGCCGATGATCAGCGGCACGGCACCGAGGACGAACCCGACGGTGAAGCAGATCCAGATCGACACCGGCGCTGACCCGGGGAGGGTCTCCCCCTCCGGCAGCATCAGGATCCCCAGCCGCTGGACGGTGCTTCCGTTGAGATCGATCGTCGTCGCCCGGGTGCCGCCGCCGTAGAACACCTGCTGCGCGACCAGGAAGACGGCGACGGCCGACCCGAACAGGACCGCGAGCGTGCGGACCGCCTGCCAGCGGCGCAGCACGGCCGCGACCACGAGCGCGAGGAGCAGGGCGGCGATCACCGTCGGCAGGGCGGACGACTTCGCGCCGGCCACCGCGACCATGACGACCACCGTCAGCAGCCACGGCCGCCACCGCCACCGCTCACCCCGGATCATCTCGACAACCAGCACCATCAGGACCATCTGGAGCGGCATCACGAACGCGTGCGTCGGGCTGTAGAACGCGCGGGTGACGGAGTCGAGGGCGAGCTCCGCCGGGCTGACCAGGCTCGTCCAGCCGAAGAAGTCCGGAGTGGCACCCATGGCGAGCACGAGGGCAGCGACGAAGCCGGTCCACTTCCGTCCCGTGAGGCGTGTGGCCGCTGCGTACGCTCCGCCGACGGTGAGCAGCACGAGCAACGCGATCGACAGGCTGCGCAGGAGCACGATGAGCTCGATGTGGGTGACCGTCGCCGCCGACGCCAGGTGGACGTAGACCAGCCAGTGGTAGAAGAGCGGGGTGCCCTCGACCCACGGCATCTGGCCGGGAAAGTGGTGCAGCAGGTCGCCGGCGATGGCGAGGTGGAAGGGCTCGTCGACGTACGGCGCCCGCAACGCGTCGAGCGGCCTGTAGGACCACATCTGGTTCGTGACCAGAAGAACCTGCACGCACGCCACCGCCGCTCCGGCCCAGGACCACAGGTGAGCCCGTCCGACCACGACCGGACCGACCCGTCGACGGCGCCGGACGACGACCAGCGTCACGACGAGCACCGCGACCGGATAGCCGTAGATCAGCGAGGGGAGGTCGATCGCTCGCAGCAGCACGTAGAGCGGCGCCTCGAGGACGAACCCGAGGATGGTGCCGAGCACCAGGTCGTTGCCGAGGCCCGGCCCCGGCTTCGCGACCGCTCGCCACACCACCGTGCCGGGGAACGTGAGGAACGCCAGGACGTACCCGGTGAAGAGGAGGGCGTCGCCGAGAGCGACGCCGGCGACGACCATCGCGAGGACGAGGGTCATGCCCACGACGAGCACCCCGGGGAGCAGACCGGACCACGTCCCTCCCGAGCGCGCACGGCCCGAGAACGTGCGGTCCGAGGAGGGCTTTGCGTCAGGTGCGACGCCCACGGTTGCCGGGTCTGCAGTCACGCGGGCGATCATGCCAACAAAACGCCTACATGGAGTACACCCAAGACCCTCCGGATGCGCTATTTTCCTAGCGATGTCCCTCACCCACACCGTCTCCGTCGTCATCCCGGTCTACCGGGGCGCCGAGACGCTTCCGGACGTGGTGAGCGAGATCGTCGATCTCGCCGAACCGTTCGTGACCCCGGACGGGCACCAGGGACGTGTCACCGAGATCCTCCTGGTCCACGACCACGGCCCGGACGCCTCCGATCTCGCCATGCGACAGCTCGCCGAGAAGTACGACATCGTTCGGCCGATCTGGCTGAGCCGCAACTTCGGCCAGCACGCCGCGACCCTCGCCGGCCTGGCCTCGTCGGGATCGGACTGGATCGTCACGATGGACGAGGACGGCCAGCACGACCCGGCCTACATCCGGCCGATGCTCGACACCGCGCTCCAGGAGCGGGCCGCCCTCGTCTACGCCCGCCCCACCAACGCGGCACCCCACGGTCCGCTGCGCAACCTGACGTCGCGCGGCTCTAAGGTCGTCATCGACCGCCTGATGCCCGGTGGCAGCGCCCGGCAGTTCAACAGCTTCCGCCTGATCCTCGGCGAGTACGGCCGCAGCGTGTCCGCCTACGCCGCCAACGGGGTCTACCTCGACGTCGCCCTGAGCTGGGTGATCTCGGACGTGGCGACCTGCCCGGTGGAGCTGCGCGAGGAGGGTGAGCGGCCCTCCGGCTACAACTACCGCTCCCTGATGTCGCACTTCTGGCGGATGGTGCTCACCGGCGGCACCCGGCTGCTGCGTGCGGTCAGCATCTGCGGAGCCCTGCTCGCCGCCTCCGGCATCGTCCTCGCGGTCGCGCTGGTCGTCGCCCGTCTCGCCGGCGGGGTCCCGGTGCAGGGCTGGACCTCGCTGATGGCGGCCGTCCTGGTCTGCTCCGGCGCCATCATGCTCACCCTCGGCGTGATCGCGGAATACCTCGGTGTCTCCGTCAACATGGCCATGGGCAAGCCGCTCTACGTCATCGTCAGCGACCCCGCGAACGGCCCGCTTCGCGAGGGACCCCGGCCCGGTCGCCCCGAGTGACCGGCGCCGTCAGCCCGTCCGGACCGCCCACGCTCGTCGTCGGTGGCGGCGGCCTGCTCGGCCGCCACGTACGCACCGCGTTCGAGCGCTCCGGGGCGCCGGTCCGCACGGCGAGCGTGCCCTGGCACGACCCGGTCGCCGCCCGCTCCGTCCTGAGGTCCGAGCTCGCCGCCTTCCTCGGCTCCGCGCCGGACGGCCGCGTCAACATCGCCTGGTGCGCCGGCGCGGGCTTCGTGGCCACCCCGGCGGACGAGCTCGAGACCGAGGTGTCGCTCTTCCGCGACGTGCTCACCGACCTGCGCGCGGCGCTACTGCCCACCACCCGGCTCGCGTTCTTCTTCGCGTCCTCCGCCGGCGGCGTCTACGCCGGTTCGGCCGAGCCCCCGTTCACCGAGGTCTCCGAGGCTCGCCCGCTGGTGGCGTACGGCAGGGCCAAGCTGGCCATGGAGGAGGCACTGACCGAGTTCTGCGCCGAGACCGGGTCGGTGGCGCTGCTCGGCCGGATCACCAACCTCTACGGGCCCGGCCAGAAGCTCTCCAAGCCCCAGGGCCTGGTCTCTCAGCTGTGCCTGGCCCAGCTGCGCGGCACACCGCTGCCGGTCTGGGTCTCCTTCGACACCATCCGGGACTACCTCTACGTCGGCGACTGCGCCGAGATGGTCGTCGAGGCCCTCGACGGGCTCCACGAGCAGGTCGAACGCTCCGGATCGAACGCCGTCGTCAAGATCCTCGCCACCGGCACCGGGGTGACCCTCGCGGCTGTCATCGGAGAGATCAACCGGGTCTTCCGACGACGGGCGAGGCTGCGCATCCCGGGGGCCGGCACGCCCGGCCAGGTGCGCGACCTGCGCGTCCGCAGCGTCGTGTGGCCGGAGCTCGACCAACGGACGCAAACGCCCTTCGCCGTTGGCGTGCGTCGCATCGCCGATGAGATCGCACTGGCCTACTCTGCTGCTACCTCCGCACTTCCGACCCACGTGAGCGAGATCTCCATCCGATGACCGACATGGGCATGCTGCTCGGCACCAGGTCCGGCGGCTCTCCCTCGATCGCCCAGAGCGACTACTGGTGGTACCGGGCGCGCACCCGCATCCTCGAGACCGTCATGAAGCCGTACGTCGGGGCACCACGCCGCCTCCTCGACGTCGGCAGCGCCGACGGGCCGAGCGTCACCTGGCTCCGGGGCACCGCCGAGCACCACGTCTCGCTGGACGTCGACCCACGTGGCCTGGTCGACGGCGGCGTGTGCGGCTCCGCGACCGGACTGCCGTTCGCCGACGGCTCCTTCGACGTGGTCGCGGCCTTCGACGTCATCGAGCACTGCGAGCCCGAGGCCACCGCCCTCGCCGAGATCCAGCGCGTGCTCGCCCCCGGCGGGCGGCTGCTCATGTCGGTGCCGGCGTACAACTGGGCCTGGACCAGCCACGACGACCACAACCACCACCACCGGCGCTACACCCGGCGGCGGGCGGTGGCGGCGGTCAGGGCCGCCGGGCTGTCGCCGGTGCGTGCGACGTACGGCTTCGCGGGTACGTTCCCCATGTTCGCCGCTCAGCGCCTGGTCACCCGACTCAAGGAGCGCGGTGCGGCCGGCGCCCGGCAGCTTCCCGACGGCGGCGTCGCACCGCTCCCCGAGGTCTCCCCCGGGGTCGAGAAGGTGCTGCTCGGCGCCACCCGCATCGACGAGCGCATGCTGCCCCGGCTCGACCTGCCGTTCGGGTCCTCGGTGCTCCTGGTCGCGGTCAAGACCGACCGAATCCGTTCGCTACCTCTCGGAGACTGAGACTTGGACACGAGCAACCACTGGTACGGACATGCGCACATCCTCTCGGAGTACTGCGGCCTCCCGTTCGAGGAGCCGCGTCCGATCTGGGGAGTGCTCCAGCACGGCTGGAACCTCCTGCACGGCTTCGGCCCGGGTCACGCGCCGCCCTACGGCTTCCCCAAGTTCGTCTGGTCCCACGCGAACCTGCGCCGCGGTCAGGCGGCCGGCTGGCGCGACTACGCCGTGATCGGCGCCCCGTGGAACTACCTGCTCGAGCTCAAGAAGGACGTCGAGCCCATCCCGCCGGCCGACGAGCGTGAGGGCACGATCTTCTACCCGTTCCACACCTGGGACCACGGCGAGGTCAGCGGCGACCACGACCGGCTGATCGCGGAGATCCGAGACACCGAGGACGGCCCGGTGACCGTCTGTCTCTACTGGATCGAGTACGACATGCCGGAGATCCGCCGCCGCTACGAGGACGCCGGCTTCCGGGTCATCTGCCACGGCAAGCGAGGCACGCTGCGCCAGGGCACGGACATCCGCTTCCTCCACAAGCAGTACGCGGAGCAGATCCGTCACCGCCGGGTCGCGTCGAACCGGCTGACCACGGCGATCTTCTACGGTGCCTCGGTCGGTTCCGAGGTCGCGGTCTACGGTGACCCGATGACCTTCGCCGACGTCCGGGACGCCAGCGTCAGGGACGGGAACGAGCAGGCCAGGCGTCTGTTCCCCGAGTTCCACGGGGTGGAGACCGACGCAGAGGAAGTACGCGCCACGACCGTGCGCGAGCTCGGGCTGGATGCGATGGCGTCGCCTGCTGAGCTGCGCGCGCTCTTCGGATGGGAGATCACTGCATGAACGACACCGACACGCCTGCGAAGACCGCCGCCTACAGCGTCGTCCCCGGCGACATGTACGACTGGTCCGACCTGACAGGGACCCGACCGCTCCCCCGCGGACCGGTCCTGACCCGGTTCGCCGTGGCGACGGCGAGCGGAGCGTCGCACCTGCTCGTCGTCGGCCCGCACGACCTCGACCTGCTCGACGCGGCCGTCGACGCGGCCGCGACGACCACGGTCGTGGTGCGCACGCACGCCGACGCCGACCTCGTCTCCGAGCGGTACGCCGCCAGGTCCGTGGACGTCGTCTGCGGTGACCTGCGGGCGTGGACCCCCGATCGGCCGGTCGACGCCGTGCTCGCGCTGGACGGGCTCGGCCGGGTCGCGACGATCGACGCCGACCCCGCGGACTGGCAGGCGATCGCCGAGCACCTCGCCGGCATCGCACCGGGCGGCTCTCGCCTGGCGCTGGTCGTGCCCAACCCGGGATCGCCGCTCGCGCAGCTCAGGGCCGTGACCCCCGAGGCCTCCGACGACAACGCCGACTGGTCGTTCCCCGTCCACGATCGCGGGAACCCGCTGAGCCTCGCGGACGCGAGCGCACGGTTCGCGGGTCGCGGATACACGCTGTGGCCCGACGTCGACTCTCCGACCCTGGCCGCGGCTCCCGAGGCCTGCTCGGTGGCGCTCGCGGTCGCTCACGGCCGCCCCGCCGACACCCCCACGCTGCGTGAGCTCCAGCCGGCGCTGGGCCAGACGCTGGACACGTTGGGGGCCGCGGCGGCTGCCGGTGGCTGGCTGGTCGCGCGCGGTCTCGCCCCGGTGCCGTCCGTCCTCGGTGTCGACCGGACCGGTGACGAGACGTCCTGGACGGCTGCCGACCGGTCCTGGCTGATCGAGGCCATGCGCGACTCCGCCCGCCGGGACGCGTCCGGCCTGCGCCATCACGTACGCCGGCTGCGCGACGCCGTGGCCGGCGCTCCCGAGCGATGGTGCGGTCTTCAGGTCGACGAGATCGGCCTCGACGCCGACCAGGTCGTCCCTGTTCACGAGTCGACGGTGAAGCTCGGCGAGTCCGCTGACGAGATTCTGCTGGGGCTGCTGGACGAGCTCGCCGCGTACCTCTGCGTGGCGGGGTGGCGTCACCCGTGGCCGGCCGGTCGCGGCCGGGACGAGCTCGCCGTCCTGCTCGCGGCGACCGTCGATCTCTCGGTGACTCCGGCGGAGGTCCGCCGCGTGCGTCAGCGCCGCGAGTCCTCGCTCTCGTCGAACGGCATGGCACCCGTGGTCGCGGGCCGGCAGGCGCCGCAGGACGCCGACCCGAGCGAGCTGCGGAAGCTGATGGCCGAGAACGAGGCGCTGCGCGGTCAGGTGACCTGGTTCAAGCAGCAGATGCGTCAGCGTCAGACGATGACCCACGAGGTTCGCACGGCGGCCCGGCGCGACGTCACGGCCCTGAACAGTCGCATCAAGGAGCTGGAGGACCAGCTGAGCGCTCGTCAGGCCACGTCCATGAACCGGGTCGCCCGGCGCGCGACGGCCGTCCCCGGGCGGGCGCGGGCCGGTTTCGGGCGCGTCCCCGGGGCCCGGCGCGCGGCCCGTGTGCTGAGAAGGGTTCGCGCCGCGCTCCGACGCCTGGCCAGGCGCTAGCGGCCCGACCAGGCGTCAGCCGGTCACGCGGTGGGCGTGACCGGCGCGAGCCGCAGGTGGATCTCGTCCGACCAGCCGAACTCGAGCTTCGCCGCCTCGTTCGCGGCGGGCTGAGGCACCCGTTCGCTGAGCTCGCGGGCCACCACGATCGGCTTGTGCTCGCGGCCGTCCAGCAGCGACCACGGTGCCGTCTCGCAGGCACCGTGCTCGATCGCCGTGCTCCGCAACGTACCGGCGGGCACGGTGATCAGGAAGACCCCGTCGCGATCGACCACGTCCAGCGGGACGTCGAGCGGCTTCTCCGGGGTCGGCCAGGTGCGGAGCACCGCACCGGTCGACTCCAGCCGGGGACCGTCCGGGCCACGCAGGACCAGATCCTCACCCTGCCACCAGGCGTCGTGCACGACCGGGCGGTCGGGCGTCGCGGTGATGACGAAGGAGCCGTTCGGGTCGCGGGTGGCGTTCACCGCCCGCCCCTTCATCAGCGATCGCGAACCGAGGAAGTCCGGGTGCACCGGCAGCGGAGACGTACGTCCCTTCCGGGTCAGCTTCACCCGGGTCGGCACGATCTCCTCCATGGGCATGTCCAGCCCGGACCGCTCGAGAACGGCGCCGACGGGCACCGTCACCCGCCACGGGGTGATGCCCCGCTCGCCGCGTTCGCCGATCGTCAACGGGTGGGTCACCACCGAGCCACCGCGACCGGTGAGCGTCAGCTCCGCGCTCGCGGGAGCAGCGCCCCGGAACGCACCCCGGATCTCGATCTCGTCGCCGAGGTCGGTGGCGTGGTCCACCCAGGCGTCCGGCAGGTCGCGAACGGTGAGCCCGAAGCCCCCGGGGAGGCGTCCTGGGCGGCACCAGCGGTTGCCGATGCGGCGCCAGCCCTGCCAGCGTTCCCGTCCGTCGCCCGACGTCGTCACCTGGATCACGTCGCGGAGATCGCGGTTGCGGATGCCGATCATGAGGCGCCACTGGCGATCGCCCGCCAGGCGCGAGGGATCGATGCTCAGCTCGAGCGTGGACCTGTCCACCTGGCCGAACGCGATCGCCCGCGGCCGGGCGACGTGATCCACCGGAATCCTGACGCCGGCCGGACTCTCCAACCACACCTTGAAGCGCGTACGCGGCGCGAGCGCGAGGGTGTTGGCACCGATGTTGACCCGAACCTCGATCCGGGAGCCGCTCCACCAGGCCTCGGTCGCCACGGCCTTGGCCTTCATGTAGGCCGGAGACAGGCGGAACACCGAGTCGGGGACGCCGACAGCAGCGTCCCCGAAGGACGGGAGCTTCGCGTACCAGCCGTCCCGGCGACGGGCGAGCGGCGCCTGGGTGCCGTTCTCGGCCCGGTAGCGGGTCAGCGCCGTCAGCGCGTCCCGCTGACGGCGGCGCAGCAGGTCGAACACGAGTCGCTCGAACGGGCCCTGCCGATCGAGGATCCGATCGTCGATGCGCGCCAGGTAGCGCCCGGCGAGGTCGAAGATGCGTCCGGCCTCCTCGGCCGGATGGTCCTCGATGGATCGGGCGAGCACCTGGACATCGGTCGCGGTGAGATGCGACTTCACCAGGTCGGAGAGGTAGGGAGCCTGCTCCTCGACCATGTCGAAGAGCATCTCGGCGGAACGTACGCGGTCCTCGAGGTTGTCCAGATGCCAGTGGCTCTGGGTGATCGATGCCTCGCCACCGTCGCGCTGCCGCCAGTAGTAGACGGGGTCGGCGAGGATGTCGACCTGTCGGGCGCGGATGTGGGCGGCGAGGGCGACCGGGTAGTCCTCGTAGAGCATGTCCGGATAGCTGAGACCGGCCGAGTCCCAGAAGTCGCGCCGGTACACCTTGTTCCAGATGTAGCGATCGATGCCCAGGATGTGGGTGCGACTGCAGTGTGTCGACTTCCGGGCGGTGACGAACGGGCGGCGGTGGGACCACGACTGCCAGACCGACACCGAGTCGAAGCGGCGAGCGTTGCCCGCGACGAAGTCCGAACCCGTCTCGGCCAACGTGTCGGTCATCAGCTCGTAGGCATACTCCGGGACGTAGTCGTCGGCATCGACGAACGCGAGCAGGTCACCCCGGCTGTTCTCGATGCCGATGTTCCGCGCGACGCCGACACCGACCTTCGGCGTACGGACCACCCGGAACCGGGGGTCGATCGAGGCGAACCGCTCCGCGATCTCCGCGGATCCGTCGGTGGACGCGTCGTCGACCATGACCACCTCGAAGTCCGAGAAGGTCTGGGTGCGAAGCGATTCCAAGCAGGTCTGGAAGTAGGGCGCCACGTTGTGGAACGGGATGACGATGCTCAGGGCAGCCTGCGACATGCTCTCAGCCAACGCGGTTGCCGTCCTCGAGCCGTCGCAGCCGTTCCTCGAAACGCATGGCTGCGGTGATGCGGGCGCGCACCTGCTCCTGCTGACGCTGGATCTCGGCCCAGATCGCGGCGGTGTCGACGTCGCCGCCCGCCGCGGCGGTCGTTGCGATGTTGCCCCGCTCCACGGTGTCGCGCAGGGTCTCCAGGCGCGCCTCGAGAGCAGCGACCTGCGGGCTCACCCGAGCAAGCTCGCGCTCGAGGTCTCCGATGCGTACCCGCTGCCGATCGGTGATCGCGCGCAGCTCCTCGATGATGGCCCGCGACTCCTCCGCCTCGGCAGCGGACCGGACCTTCTTGATGACCTCGCCGCGCAGTCGCTTCAACGCCATAGAGACACCCGTTCCTCCTTGAGCCAGTCAGTCATCACACGCGCCTCTGCCTCGATCCGGTGCTCCGGAGCCACCGGCGAGGACCCGCCGACCTGGTAGATCCACTCGGTCTGGCCGGGATTGTCGATGAACGAGAACCCGGACATCCTGATCTCGGACTCCGGGAACAGGTGGAAGGCCAGCCACGCGGCGGTGAAGCCGGTGGTCGGCGCCAGCTTCTCGGTCCGCCAGGGGATGTCGAGCTCGTCACCGATACGAGGGAGCACCTCCGCGTTGGGGAGAGGCAGGAAACCCAGGTCGGGCGGCCACGACATCGGCCACACCTCGGGGCGGCCGTGGAAGCGCATGGGCTCCGCGAGGAGATAGAGGCGCTCGCGGTAGCGGTCGAAGGTGAACCGGGTCGGGCGGGTGATCCGGTTCCAGATCACGACGTCTGCCCGCGATCCCTGACAGCGCGGTTCACCGGGGACGTCCAGCACGAAGCTGTTGACCCGGATGACGAGATCGGAGTCGTCGATCGCGTCGGCCCGGGCGTCGCTGGGCCCCAGAGGAGCATTCCCGAGGACGGCGACCGAGGTCACCGGCGTCCTCTTCGCGTACGTGGCCATCAGATCGCGTAGGTAGGCGAGGCCTTCAGTGATCGTGACTGCCCGTTCGGCGATCAACGTCACCGGCTTCCCCTTTCCAGCGACCCGTGTCGAAGTGTCGCCGCAGAGCGCGGAGACCCGACGGTCGCGTTACCCGTTCGGAAAAATCATAACGAGCGAGCAGCCCGACAGTTACCCGCCCGAGTATCGATTTGGCCGTCGCGGCGTTCTTTCACGCGTGGGGAGGCTGGTGGGCGGTGACGATGTTGGCGCTTCGTCACCATCCGTACATCTGTGGGTGGGGCGCCGGTCAGGCCGACTGAGCCCGGGTCCAGCTGGTGCGCTCGGCCTCCAGCTCGGCGCGAACGGCGTCCAGCTCGGACTCGAGCTCGGCGACCCGGATGGCCGCCTCGGCGGCGTCGGCCTCGACCGCCTGGAGGCGGGCCTCGAGCTGTTCACCGCGGACCTCGGCCTGGGCGGCCCGGCGGGCCTCCTCGCCACGACGGCGGACGGCGTCGGCGGCACGCTGGTGAGCAGCGGCCAGAGCGGCCTCGAGCTCCTCGACGGCCTGGACACGGTCGGCGAGCTTGGCGTCCATGTGCGCGCGGAACTCGGCGTTCTCCTCGGCGCGCTTCTCGGACTCGACGCGGTAGGCCTGGGCCTGCTCGGCGCGGTCACGCGCCCAGTCGCGACGGGTCTGGAGAAGCTCGGAGTGGGTGATCTTGGTAGCGGCAGCGCCACAGGCGAGCCCGAGAACGGCAGCGAGCACGACGACCAGCCAGGACCCGGAGGCCACCGCGGCGGTGATCGTGATGGCGGCCAGCGCCAGCAGGGCTACAGCGACCGTCAGGCGTGTGCTGCGCTGACGCCTGCGTGTGACTGAAGTTGCGGATGGGGATGGCATGCTTCCACGGTACGGCTAGTTTTCATCCTGTTTGCGGACCCGGCACGCGTGTTCGAGGAGTCGCGAGGCGATGACGATCGCGATGCCGGCCACCGCCGCGAGGGCCGAGCGCACCAGTCGCTCGCCCGCCGCGGTGCTGGCGTCGTAGCCCAGCCAGCTCACCGCGTAGCCGAGATAGCCCCCGGCGAGGAGCGCACCGACCAGGGTGCAGGCACGGGCGAGCACCAGCCGGTTGACCGCCTGATGAGCCTCGATCCGCTCGCCGCGTACCTGCAGCTGACGGTGCGTGATCCAGGCGGTCACGCCCAGGACTCCGGCGATCAGCAGCAGCACCAACGGCTGCGCCCAGGTGACCACCGGGGCGACTCCGAGCCAGGCCTCCAGCACCGGATGGGCCAGCCAGCCGCCGACGATTCCGATGACCGCCCATGCCGTGATCGCTCCGCCCGACATCGGGCGGAGCCGGCGCTCGTCGTCGACGGGATCCTTCTCCGGACCCCGGTCGGGGTCCTCCGGTGTCGTGCTCAGATCCGGCTCAGAGCTCGAGGACGAGATCGTCGCGGCGGGTGATGCCGGTCTGGTCCGACTGCTCGAGCAGCTCGGCGATCGGACCGACGCCCGGAAGGTCGGCGCTCGGCTCCAGGTCGAGCCACGGCTTGAGCACGAAGGCACGCTGGTGAGCACGCGGGTGCGGCAGGGTCAGCGACTCCTCCTCGAGGATCTTGTCGCCGACCGAGATGACGTCGATGTCGAGCGTGCGCGGCTCGTTGAAGATGCCGCTGCGCGAGCGTCCGTAGGCGTCCTCGATGGTGAGCGCACGCTCGAGCAGGCGCGTCGGGGTGAGCGTGGTGTCGGCCAGGACGATGGCGTTGAGATAGAGGTCGGAACCCTCGGGCGAGTCGACCGGCTCGGTCTCATACACCGGCGAGATCGTGGTCACCCAGACATCCGGGGTCTCGGCGAGCGTGTTCAACGCGTCCTGCAGATTTGCCAACCGGTCCCCGAGATTGGAGCCCAAGGACAGCACCGCCCGTCGGATCGGCCGCATCTCCCCGGTGAGCGTGTCGGCGTCGATGATGTACGGGTTGGGTACCTCTGTCACGTGCTCTGCCTCCGGGTGATCGTCAGGGTGACGTCTTTGAACGTCGCTTCGATAGGCGCCCCCGGTTTGTGAACCGTAACACGTACCCAAAGTGCGCGGATGTCTGCAAGGCAAATGTCCGCGATCCGCTGGGCAAGCGTTTCGATGAGGTCCACCGGGTCGCGCTCAACATTGGTTTTGACCGCCATCGCGAGACTTCCGTAATCCACGGTGTCTTGCAAGTCGTCCGTTTCCGCCGCCTTGCGGGAGTCGGTGCCGATGACCAGGTCGATGATGAACTTCTGCCCCTCACGGCGCTCGAAGTCGAACACCCCGTGGTGTCCGTAGCACTCCAGACCGAGGATCTGGATTTCGTCGGCAGGTTCCTCAATGTTCATCGAATACTCCCCAATTTCGCTGCCGCCGCAAGGGCGTCCTTGGCAGCACGTACGTCATGAACACGTGTCGCCCAGACACCGCGTTGCGCCAGGAACACGGTGATCGCGTCATGAGCGCTCTCCCGCTCGGTCACCGGACGCAGCGTGCCGTCGGGGGCAGCCAGCAGGCGGCCGAGGAAAGTCTTACGGCTCGCTCCGATGAGCACCGGGTAGCCGAGCTTGTGGAACTCCTCCACCCCGGCCAGCAGCCGCCAGTTGTCGTCGGCCGTCTTGGAGAAGCCCAGGCCCGGGTCGATCACGATGTTGTCGTCCTGGATCCCCGCTGCCCGCGCCGCCTCGATCCGCTGCTCCAGCTCCTGCTTCACCGTGGCGACCACGCCGTCGGCGTAGACGAGATGGTCCTGGTGCTGCATCTCCGCGCCGTGCGCGCGCCAGTGCATCACGACGTACGTCGCACCGTGGTCGGCCGCCACCTTCAGGATCCCCGGGTCGGCCAGACCGCCCGAGACGTCGTTGATGATCTTGGCCCCGGCCTTCAGCGCCGCCTCCGCGACCTCGGGACGCATCGTGTCGACCGAGAGGGTCGCCCCCTCCGCGGCCAGCGTCTCGATGACCGGCACCACCCGCGCCAGCTCGTCGGCCACCAGCGGTCTGGTCGCTCCGGGCCGGGTCGACTCGCCGCCGATGTCGAGCAGGTCCGCGCCCTGCTCCAGGAGCGTGTGGCCATGGGCCACCGCATCATCGGTCGCGAAGAACCGTCCGCCGTCGCTGAACGAGTCGGGCGTGACGTTGACGATCCCCATGACCTTCACGCGGCCACCTCCGTAGCGCAAGCGCCAGAATACGGACGCGGCCGCGTGATGACTTCATGATTCACTCGCTGGCGCTCGTTCACGGGGACGACCCTACCCAGGGGCTGCTACCTGGTTCCGCCCCGGATCAGGGCCATCGCCTCGGCCCGGGTGGTGGCGTTGGAGCGCATCGTGCCGCGTACGGCGCTGGTGATCGTGCGGGCGCCGGCCTTCTTGACGCCGCGCATCGTCATGCACAGGTGCTCGGCCTCGATCACCACGATGACGCCGCGGGCCTCGAGGATCTCGGTGAGAGCGTCGGCCACCTGGGTGGTGAGCCGCTCCTGCACCTGCGGTCGCTTCGCGTAGACGTCGACGAGCCGGGCCAGCTTGGAGAGGCCGGTGATCTTGCCGGACTCGGCCGGGATGTAGCCGACGTGGGCGACGCCGGTGAACGGCACCAGGTGGTGCTCGCACATCGACCACAGCTCGATGTCGCGGACCAGGACCATCTCGTCGTGGCCGAGGTCGAAGGTCGTGGTGAGCACGTCCTTGGGCTCCTGGTGGAGCCCTCGGGTCACCTCTTGGTAGGCGCGGGCGACCCGGGCGGGGGTCTCGAGCAGCCCTTCGCGGTCGGGATCCTCCCCGATCGCGTAGAGCAGCTCGCGCACGGCCGCCTCGGCCCGCTTCTGGTCGAACGGAGGAACGTCCGCCACGTCCCGCTCGGGGACGTGGACGGGCGCTACATCATCGAAGGTCTCGGACATGTGTTCCGTATCAGGCGGGCGGGGTGGCCTCGGGCGAGCCGGCCTCGGTCGGCTTGCTGAGGTCGACACCGTTGGCGGACTTCTGTGAGGCGGAACGAATCGCCTTGGCAACCGCGGCCTTGTCGCGCTCGACGATCCACTGCGGGATCTCGACCGCGGGGCGGTCCGAGGGGCGGCGGGTGTCGGAGCCGGTCCAGGCCGGACGCGGGTCGCGGCGGCGCAGCGGCTCGAAGATCTCAGCGACCTCCTGCTTGGAGAGCGTCTCCTTCTCCAGGAGCTGCAGGACCAGGTTGTCGAGGACGTCCCGGTTCTCCTCGAGGATGTCGAAGGCCTCCTGGTGAGCGGTCGCGAGGAGCTTCTTGGTCTCGTCATCGACGATGGCCGCGACCTCCTCCGAGTAGTTGCGCTGGTGGCCGATGTCGCGCCCCAGGAACGGCTCGCCGTTGGACTCGCCGAGCTTGATCGCACCCAGGCGCTCGGTCATACCGAACTGGGTGACCATCGCGCGGGCGAGGTTGGTCGCCTTCTCGATGTCGTTGCCGGCGCCGGTCGTCGGGTCGTGGAAGATGAGCTCCTCCGCGGCACGGCCGCCGAGCATGTAGGAGAGCTTGTTGAGCATCGACGAGCGGGTCTGGCTGTACTGGTCGTCGTCGGGCATGACCAGGTTGTAGCCCAGCGCCTTGCCGCGCGGCAGGATCGTGATCTTCTGGACCACGTCCGGCCCCGGCAGCGCCGCGGCGACCAGAGCGTGGCCACCCTCGTGGTAGGCGGTGATGAGCTTCTCCTGCTCGCTCATCAGGCGCGTGCGCTTCTGCGGGCCCGCGATCACGCGGTCGATGGCCTCGTCGAGAGCCTTGTTGGTGATCAGCTTCTGGTCGCTGCGAGCGGTCAGCAGCGCGGCCTCGTTGAGCACGTTGGCCAGGTCGGCACCGGAGAACCCGGGGGTCCGTCGGGCGACCGAGTCGAGGTCGATGTCGCCGGCCAGCGGCTTGCCGCGGGCGTGGACCTGCAGGATCTTCTCGCGACCGGCGAGGTCGGGAGCGTCCACCTGGATCTGGCGGTCGAAGCGGCCCGGGCGCAGCAGCGCCGGGTCGAGCACGTCGGGACGGTTGGTGGCCGCGATCAGGATGACCCCGCCGCGTACGTCGAAGCCGTCCATCTCCACGAGGAGCTGGTTGAGCGTCTGCTCGCGCTCGTCGTGGCCGCCGCCCATGCCGGCACCACGGTGACGGCCGACGGCGTCGATCTCGTCGATGAAGACGATGGCGGGAGCGTTCTCCTTGGCCTGCTCGAACAGGTCGCGGACACGGCTCGCACCGACACCGACGAACATCTCGACGAAGTCCGAACCGGAGATCGAGTAGAACGGCACCCCGGCCTCGCCCGCGACGGCTCGCGCGAGCAGGGTCTTACCGGTTCCGGGCTGGCCGTAGAGCAGCACGCCCTTGGGGATCTTGGCGCCGACGGCCTGGAACTTGGCCGGCTCCTGCAGGAACTCCTTGATCTCCTGGAGCTCCTCGACCGCCTCGTCCGCACCGGCGACGTCGGCGAACGTCGTCTTCGGCATGTCCTTGGTGATCAGCTTCGCCTTGGACTTGGCGAACTGCATGACCCCGCGACCGCCACCGCCCTGGACCGAGTTCATCAGGAACAGGAACAGCACGATGATCAGCACGAACGGAAGCAGGAAGCTCAGGATCGAGCCGAGCACGGAGGGCTTGGCCACCTCGGAGTTGAACTCCTTGAGGTTGTCACCCTCGGCCTCGGTCTTGCGCACCATCTCGATGAGCGCTTCCTGGTCGCCGTCGACCCACGACGTGGTGACCTCGGCGCTGCCCTTGCGTGCGTCCTTGGTCAGGGTCGCCTTGATCTCCTGGTCGCCGTCGACGAACGTGATCTCCTTGACCTGGTCCTTCTGAATGTATTCAGTCAGCTCGCTGGTGGTGATCTCGTCGCCGCCGTTGCGAGGGGCCAGGTACTGCAGAGCCAGGATCACACCGAGCACTGCCAGGATGATCCACAGCCAGGGACCTTTGAATATGCGCTTCACAGGCTTCTTTCAACCGTTACGGGGTCAGACATCGCACGCCGGGGAGCGTGCTCGTCATTTAGAACGACGGTACACGCCAAATCGTGCCCGAACCCACCTGAGCGGTTCTGCCATCAGCGAAAGCGGCGATCCGGCGAGGCGCCGGGGCGAAACCGTCCTACTGTGTCGCCATGGCCGAAAGTAAAGCCTCGACACCGGGTCCGACCGGTGGCTCCGGCAGCCGTCTCGCCGTGATCATCGTCGTAGCGCTGCTCGTGCTCCTGGTCGTTCTCGTGGCGGCTGCCGGCGTGCTCGCCTGGCGGCTCGTGGCGCAGCCGGCGGGCGACGTACCACCTCCGACGGCGCCCAGCACGTCGGCGGCGCCGGGGACCTCGGCGGCCGCTACGCCGAGTCCCGCCGGTCCCTCGGGTACCCCGAGCATGGCCCAGCCCACCGGTCCGTGGCAGTCGGTGACCTCGGCCAAGGACGCGATGGCGTACGACGTACCCGGCAGCTGGAGGCCGGGCCCCGAGACGCTCGCCGGGTTCGAGTCGAGCGAGGGCGAGGTGCAGGCGATCATGCACGGGGTCGCCTTCGGCGGGGACGACTGGTGCGGTCCGGGCAGCTCGCACACCCTGGTCGGCTTCGTCACGCCGGGGTCGAGGTCCGACAAGGGGACCATCGAGGCCACCGCGACCCACTGGGCCGTCTCGGCAGGTCAGAGCGAGGACGGCAAGACCCCGACCGGATCGCTGGGCGATCCCCGACCGGTCGAGGTCGACGGCGGCAGGACCACCGCGACGGCCGTGACCGCCACGACGACCCCGGTGGACCCGGAGTGCGCGGTGCCGACCCTCGAGGTCACCGTGGTGTCGGTGCCCCGCGCAGCCGGGAAGACCGCGCTCTTCGTGATGGTCGCCGGCCGTGATGTCGACGGCGCCGACAGCGACGCGACCCTGGTGAGAGTGATCGCCAGCATCCGGCCCACGCGCTGACGGACCGATCGGCCCCGCTCAGCTGTAGATGTGCGGGGCGAGGGTCGAGATGTCGCGGAGGTTGCGGTACTTCTCGTTGAAGTCGAGACCGTAGCCGACCACGAACTCGTCGGGGATGTCCCAACCGACGTACTTCACGTCGACCGGCATGCTGACCGCCTCGGGCTTGCGCAGCAGGGTGACGATCTCGAGGCTCGCCGGGCCGCGGCTGTTGAGGTTGGAGGTCAGCCAGGTCAGGGTCAGGCCGGAGTCGATGATCTCGTCGACGACGAGCACGTGCTTGCCGGTGACATCGGTGTCGAGGTCCTTCAGGATCCGCACCACACCGGACGACTTGGTGCCGGAGCCGTAGGACGACACCGCCATCCAGTCCATCTCGACGTGGCGGTTCAGGGCGCGCGCGAGGTCGGCCATGATCATCACCGCGCCCCGCAGGACGCCGACGATCAGGAGCTCCTCGCCCTCGTAGTCCTTCTCGATCCGGCGGGCCAGCTCTTCGACCTTCGCCTGGATCTCGTCGTGGGTGAACAGGGTCTTCACGAGGTCGTCGCCGACGTACTCGGTGTCCATGAGCGCCACTCTAAATGCTGGTGGGGAAAGGGCCTGATTCGAAGACGATCGAAGAGTTCGTACGACGCGCCCGAATGTGTCCCGGCAGGTCGATCCAGCGCTGCCCGCGCCAGCCGGTGATCAGCTCGTCGACGGCCTTGACGTGGTCGCGGGTGAGCTCCGCGGGCGGGCTGCCGGCCGCGAGGGCGGCGATCCGGAGGATTCGGGTGCGGACGGCGGCCGGATACTGCGCCAGCGTCTCGACCGGGAGGGTTCCGCCGAGCTCGCGGTGCATCGACTCGGCGATGTCGTCGATGAAGTCGGCGTCCTCGCGGAGCTGCTCGGCCGTGCGGGCCAGCGCCTCGGTGACCCCCGGCCCCAGATCCTCCTCGAGCGTGGGCAGGACCCGGTGACGGATGCGCGCGCGGGTGTAGGCGAAGTCGCGGTTGTGCGGGTCCTGCCAGACGTCGAGGCCCTCGATCTGGCAGGCGGTCTCGGTGTCGATCCGGGTGGTCCCGAGGAGCGGACGGCGATAGCGGTCGAAGGCGGCGCGCATCCCGGAGAGGCTGCGGGCGCCCGAGCCCCTGGTCAGCCCCAGCAGCACGGTCTCGGCCTGGTCGTCACGGGTGTGGCCGAGCAGGATCACGCTCGCGTCGAGGCGCTCGGCGAGCTGGTCGAGGACCGCATAGCGAGCCTGCCGGGCGGCTGCTTCCGGGCCTTCGCCGTCGGCCTTCACCTCGACGGTCGCGGTGACGGTCTCGTCGACGCCCATCTCGGCGAGCTGGGCGATGACCTTGCTCGCCTGGGCGTCGCTGCCTTCCTGCATCCCGTGGTCGACGGTCGCACCGATGACGTGCAGCCCGAGCTTGTGGCCCTCGAACACCGCCGCGGACGCCAGCGCCAGCGAATCCGCTCCCCCGGAGCAGGCCACGATCACCTTGTCGCCCGGTTCCAGCTGCTCGAGCGTGGCGCGGACGGGGCGGCGTACGGCTGCGATCGAGGGGTGGAGACTCATGCCAGAACGCGGGTGACCCAGGCGTCCGGTTCGACGATCTCGGCCTTCGACGGGAGGTTCTCGGGGCCGGCGAAGACGGCGTTGAACTCGTCCATGCCGACCCGGTCGACCACGTGGCGTACGAACTTCGCGCCGTCGCGGTACTGCGCCATCTTGGCCTCCAGGCCGAGGAGGCGGCGGAGCAGGCGGTCGAGCACGCCGATGCCCTGGCGGCGCTTGTTGAACGCCTTGCGGATCGTGGTGACGCTCGGGATCACGCCGGGGCCGACGTCGTCCATGACCACGTCAGCATGGCCCTCGAGCAGCGACATCATCCCGGTGACCCGGTCGATGATCTCCTTCTGCTCGGGCTTGGCGAAGGCGTCGACGATGCTGCCGTTGCCCTTGAGCGCCTCGGAGACGCGCTGCAGGCCGCCGTCGAAGATCGAGGACGGGTCCATCGCCTCGGAGAGGCCCTCGATCTGCGCGAAGAGGTGGTCGCGCATCCACGGGCTGGCCGTGAACTGGACCCGGTGGGTCTCCTCGTGGAGGCAGACCCACAGCCGGAAGTCGGTCGGGTCCAGGCCGAGCTCGCGCTCGACGTGGACGGCGTTGGGCGCGACCAGCAGCAGCCGGCCCGAGGGCCCGAAGAACGGGTCGAACTGGCCGAGGATCTTCGAGGACATGAAGCCGAGCAGACCGCCCACCTCGGCGGCGCTGATCTTGGAGCCGACCGCCAGGGAGAGGGCACCCGGCGCGCGCTTCGCGGTGATCCGGTCGACCACCGGCGAGATCACGTGGGCGAAGGTGTCGGCGTTGGCCTGGATCCAGCCCCTGCGGTCGACCACGAGGACGGGCGCGGTGTCGCGGGGCGCGTCCAGGCCGGTGAACTCGCGCACGAACTCGGTCGCCTTCGCGGCGTCCTCGCGCAGCTCCTCGACGGCCTGCCGGGCCTCGTTGCGCGAGACGATCGGGCCGTCTCCGGCGACCTTCGCGCCGAGGCGCACGGCCAGGTCCCAGTCGACCATGGTCGCTCCGGACGGCCTGGGCTCCTCAGCTCGATGGGTCATGCCTACGACCGTAGCCGACCGAACCTATGCCGAGCATCGACACGTCGCGACCGACGCCATCGCATCGTCGAGGGCGTCGCGTACGTCCAGGGTCTGCTCGGGCTTGAACCCGTCGGCCATGAGTACGACGACGAACGGCGTGCCGCGGGCGTCGACCGCGATGCCGGAGAGGCCGGAGACGCCGGTGAGGGTGCCGGTCTTCGCCCGGACGCGACCGCGCCCCGGCTCGGCGTCGAAGTTGAACCGGCGCGAGAGCGAGCCGACCCAGCCGGCGACCGGGAGACCGGTCATCGCCGGGGCGAGCTCGGGCCGGTGGGGGCTGGCGGCGGTCTGGAGCGCGCTGACCAGCAGCGTCGGCGGGATCCGGTTCTGCCGGGAGAGGCCGGAGCCATCGCGCAGGACCAGGCCGGTGGTGTCCATGCCGAGCTCCTTCAGCGTGGCCGTGATCGCCGCGGTGGAGCCGTCGAACGTCGGCTCGCCGGCTGCCAGCCCGACGTGGCGGGCGAGCACCTCGGCGAGCTGGTTGTCGCTGTGCTGCAGCGTGTATTCGACGATCTCGCGGAGGGTGTCGCCGTGGCGTACCGCGAGCTGGGTGCCCGCCTTGGTCCCCCGCACCGGCTTGCCGTCGACCTTGATCCCGTGCTTGGCCAGGGCCTTCTTGAACTGCTCGGCGGCCTGCAGGGACGGATCGCGGCTGTATCCCGTCGCCTGGGACCCGCCGTGATCGACCAGCAGCGCGGTGATCCCGCCGACCTCCTCCCCCAGGTAGGTGCGTCGCCAGGTCGGGCTCAGCACCGGCCCGGCGAACAGGCTGTCGTCGTAGGCCAGGCTCACCGTCTTGGTGGCGCCGAGCTCCCGGGCCGTCTCGGCGGCCAGCGTGTCGAGGTCGTTGCTGGTGAGAGATGCGTCACCTCCCCCGACGAGCGTGACGGTGCTCCCCTGGAGCGTGGTGCTGGTCTCGAACCTGCGCTCGGGGCCGTACGCCTCCAGCACCGCCACACTGGTCAGCACCTTGGTGACGCTGGCCGGGGTGGCGGCTCCGGTGCCGTGGGTGACCACCGGCGCGCCCTCGAGCGGCGCGATCGCCGCCTTGAGGTGCCGGCCGAGACGCTTGTCGCCGACCATCTCGCGCATCACCCGCTGCAGCGCGGCCTGATCAGGCTTTCCGGGGGTCCTCGACTGCTGGCCCGCGACCGGCGCGGGGCTGACCGTGGCGATGCTCAGCGGTGCCGGCGGCGGCGTCGGCGCGACGTTTCCCTGGGCATAGCGCACCCACCCCAGGGCGTACGCCGCTGCCGCCGCTCCCACCAGGAGCGCGAGCACCAGCGGCACCACGACCGCGAGCTTCCCGCGGGCCTCGTCCGTCTCCTCTGACGGCCACTTCGGCGGGGTGTCAGGCTCCACGGATATCCTCCTCGATGCCGGGTCTGACGCCGATCGGTGTCAGACTGTCCGGCATTCCGTTTTTGGGTTTGTCTGGAGGCAGAGAAGTGACGCAGGAGTTCGACGTACTGATCGAGGTCCCCAAGGGATCCCGCAACAAGTACGAGGTGGACCACGAGTCGAATCGGCTTCGTCTCGACCGCGTTCTGTTCACCTCCATGATGTACCCCGCAGACTACGGCTACATCGAAGACACCCTCGGCGGGGACGGTGACCCGCTCGACGCGCTGGTCCTGACCCCCTACCCGCTCTTCCCGGGCGTGCTCGTCCAGGCCCGCCCCGTCGCGATGTACGTCATGGAGGACGAGAAGGGCCAGGACGAGAAGGTCCTCTGCGTCCCCTGCGACCCCCGCTTCGACCACATCCAGGACCTCGCGGACGTCGACGAGTGGACGCTCAACGAGATCAAGCACTTCTTCGAGCACTACAAGGACCTCGAGCCCGGCAAGACCGTCAAGGGCTCCGACTGGGTCGGCAAGGCCGCCGCGGAGTCGGAGATCGCCGCCTCCGTCGACCGGTTCAAGAACACCGCTCACTGAGTCCGTCTGCTGACCGAGGCGATGTCCTGAGCTTGTCGAAGGGGGACTCGGTCGGCGGGCGTGGATGTTCACCGAGGTAACTCGGTCAGCATTCGCCGAGCGCGGCGCGCAAGGATTCGTACGTTGCGTCGATCTCGCCCGCAACGCTCGGGACGACCTTCGTCGCGGGGCGTTCCGCCACCAGCTCGGCCAGCTTGGAGGCGTACGCACGCAGGTGCTCGTCGCCACCGGACTCCGCCACGATCTCCCGCACGATCGGATGCCAGGGATCGTTGCCGTCATCGCGTCCGTGAAATCGGCGTAGCGCGTCGTCCTCGACGGCCTCGAGCATGACCTCCACGAACTCCGCGCCGGCGTCGTGCGCCGCCCGCTCGAAGCGTTGGAGCTCGCTGACCCTGGCGAACAGCTGTGGGAGCACCACGTCGCCGGACTCGCTGAGGTATCCGCGAATCAGTCCCAGCGCCGCAGGCCGGATCCGGGAACCGGCACCGAGGAAGTCGTCTCTCCACCCGCTGATGAACGTACGCAGCAGGTCGATGTCACACACCAGCGTGCCGGGGTGGTCGGCCGCGAAGCGCCTGGCGAGTGTCGATTTTCCTACCCCGGGCATTCCGTTGATGAGGATCAGCCTGGCCACCGGACCAGTCAACCACCCGCGGGTGTTCAGCTGGCGATCCGCACTGTCAGCGGCCTATGTCACGTACGACGTGCCGGTGGATGCTCACCCCAGCCAACCCTCAGCCGATCAGATCCTTCGCCCGCAGCAGCTCCTCGGGCACCCCGAAACCGTCGACGAGCAGCCGCGCGTGCGGGCGGAGGTCGCGGCAGAGGCGGTTGACCTCGCCGATGATGGCCTTGGAGCGCTCGGAGGAGAGCCGGCCGTGCTCCATGAACCAGGCGCGGTCGGCCTCGATGACCGAGAGGGCGCTGAGGTCGCAGACGGTGTCCATCAGATCCCGCACCGGCCCCGAGGGCAGCACCCGGACCTTCTCCCGGAACGCCTCGTGGATCAGCCGCTCCACGTGCGCGTGAGCGACCCCGATGACGTGGTCCTGGACGGTCGAGAAGACCTCCCCGGGCTCGCGGCCGGCCTTCACGCCGGACTGCAGGCGCCGGGCGACGCCGGCGAGCATGTGCTCCTCGCGGAAGCGCAGCATCGCCAGGTGGTAGTCGGCGTCGAGGATGTCCGGCTCGCGCTCGCCCGCGATCGGGACGACGTCGCGGACCCGTTCGAGCAGCTTGTGCACGGCGGTGCGCTCCAGGACGGTCTCGACGGCGAGACCGGCGACGAAGCGTACGAGGTCGAGCTGGTCCATCTCCTCGAACTCGCTCGAGTAACCGGTGAGAAGGCCCTTGGCGACCAGCTGCAGCAGCACGGTGTTGTCGCCCTCGAAGGTCGTGAAGACGTCCGTGTCGGCCTTCAGGGCCGCGAACCTGTTGGCGGCCAGGTAGCCCGCGCCACCGCACGCCTCGCGGCACTCCTGGATGGTTCGGGTCGCGTGCCACGTCGCCAGGGCCTTGGTGCCGGCGGCCCGCGACTCGAGCTCGCGCCGGGCGTGCTCGGAGGTCGTGACGCCGGAGAAGACGTCGTGCAGGTCGTCGCGTACGACCTCCTGCGCGAAGCGCAGCGCGTAGGTCCGCGCGACCAGCGGCAGCAGCCGGCGCTGGTGCTGGCCGTAGTCGATGAGCAGCGACTCCTCGGCTTCCGCCGAGGCCTCGAACTGCCGCCGGCGCAGCGCGTAGCGGACCGCGATCGTCAGAGCGACCTCCGAGGCCCGGATCGCGGCGCCGCCGACCGAGACGCGGCCCTGCACGAGCGTGCCGAGCATCGTGAAGAAGCGCCGCCCGGCCGACTCGATCTCGGAGACGTACTCGCCCGCTTCGGTGACGTCGGCGAAGCGGTTCAACAAGGACGTACGCGGCACCCGCACGCCCGAGAACCACAGTCGCCCGTTGTCGACGCCGTTGAGCCCCATCTTGGGCCCGTCGTCCGCGATCCGCACGCCGGGCGCCGGAGCACCGGAGACCCGGATCGGCACGACGAACGCGTGCACCCCGCGCTCCTCGCCGCCGACGACCAGCTGCGCGAAGACGACCGCGAGCTCGCCGTGGGCGGCGGCGTTGCCGATGTAGTCCTTGTACGCATCCTCCCGGGTCGTCTCGATGACGAACTCCTGGGTGGCCGGGTCGTAGGTGGCCACGGTCGCGACGGCGGCCACGTTGGAGCCGTGTCCGTGCTCGGTCATCGCGAAGCAGCCGAGCAGGCGCCCGGAGACGATGTCGGCGAGATAGCGGTCGTGGTGACGGGCGGTCCCGAGCTGCAGGATCGCGCCGCCGAAGAGGCCGAACTGCACGCCCGACTTCACGAGCAGCGACAGGTCCCCACCGGCCATCTCCTCGAAGGCGGCGATGGAGGCGCCGACGTCACCGCCGCCGCCGTACTCCTTCGGGAACCCCAGCCCGGTCAGACCGGTCGCGGAGACGTCGAGGAGCACCTCCCGGACCCGCTCGCGGTACTCCGTCCGCGGCAGCTCCTCAACCTCGCCGAGAAAGTCGGCGCGCTCGATCAGGGACTTGCGTACGTCCTCCCGGACTCCCGCGTATCGCCCGTCGAGAAGTGCGGTCAGTGAGGCTGCATCGATGGCGGTCACGCCACCAGACTAAGCCCCGATCATGCCCGGATCAGGTCAGCTCGTGTGCGACCTTCGCCTCGGCCCCGGCGATCGCCTCGGACTCGGCGACGAGGCGGCGTACGCCCTTGCGCCGGAACTTCTGGTTGGCCGCAAGGCCACCGAAGTAGTAGGCGACGAGCGCGATCATGCAGCCCGCGACGTCGTCGGCGAGGTAGTGCCAGCCGAAGTAGACGGTCGCGACGACGGTGATGCCGAAGTTGATCCAGCCGGCCCAGCGGGCGATCTTGTTGTTGATCGTGGCGTGGATCATCAGCGCCACCAGCAGGGTGATGCCGCAGTGCAGCGAGGCGAAGCCACCGACCGACTGCACGACGTTGGCGTCGACGTCGAAGAGGACATGCTGCCGGGTGAAGACCAGCGACTCCATCAGACTGCTCGCGGGCGTGTCCGGCAGGTCGGCGTAGAGATAGGGGTACTGCAGGCCCGGGCCCACCGTCGGCAGGCAGTAGTAGGAGACCGTGCCGAGGATCCAGGCGATGCACTGCGAGGCGACGAACCAGTAGCCGTAGGCCAGGTTGCGCGACCAGACCAGCCACGCGGCGACCGCGAACGGCACCAGCGGCAGGAACCACATGTAGATGTAGGAGAGGAACCAGGCCACCCAGCCGGTGCCGAGGAGGTCGTGGAGCAGGATCGCCGGGTCGGCGCCGAAGAGCACCGCCTTGTCGATCAGGTGCAGCTCGTGGTCGAACTCGTAGGTCTCCGGCACGACGAACGGCAGGAAGGACTTGAGGTTCCGGTAGCAGACGTAGACCAGGTAGAAGCAGACGATGCCCATCGCCACGAGCGTCAGGCGCTCACGGGTCCAGTGGGTGCGGACCCGCTCCTTGAAGATCGGGCCCATGTCCTTCCACTTGAACTTCGCCAACCACAGCGTGCGTGGCACGAGGTCGACGAGCAGGGCGGCTCCGACGAGGAGGGGCAACCGGAGCCAGGACGGTCCGAGGAAGCCCTCCGGGTCGAGCATGCGCTTGTCGACGATCTGCGCGGTCACGACTGCGATCAGGCCGAAGATCAGCGCGCTACTGACGAGGAAGATCTGAGCGCGGCGATACATAGCCGCTAAGTTTAAATGGCGGGTGGCTGCTCTGCCGATTCGGGGACAACAGATTCTGGAATGGCCAGCCGGTTCGGCTCCACCCGCAGCCTGACCGACTCCCCCGGTGCCGGCGCCGAGTCGGCGACCGCGTCGACCTCGCCGATGTCGTCGAGACGTACGACGAGCCGGTGCTGTTCCGGCGTGGCCCTTGCCGAGACGACGGTGCCGGTGAGCGGCCCCGCCGGGTCGGCGACGAAGGCGGAGCGGCGCAGCGCCACCGCGCCGGCGGGGCTCAGCCCGGCGGCCTTCAGGACCGTGTACGCCGCCGGCCCCTCGAGCACGCGGGCGTACCCCAGGAACAGGGCGGCCCAGGTGTCGGTCGGCCTCGCCCAGACGTCACGGAGGGTCCCCTCCTGCACGAGGCACCCGTCGCGCAGCAGCGCGATCCGGTCGGCCACCGCGAAGGCCTCCTCCTGATCGTGGGTGACCATGAGCGCGGTGGTGCCGGCCTCGTGCAGGATCCGTCGCAGGTCGCCGGCCAGGCGCTCCCGCAGGCCAGCGTCGAGCGCGGAGAGCGGCTCGTCGAGGAGCAGCAGCCGCGGCTCGACCGCTAGCGCCCGCGCCAGCGCGACCCGCTGCCGCTCGCCACCGCTCAGCGTGCCCGGGAGGCGATCCTGGTAGCCACCCAGACCGACGAGCTCCAGCAGGTCGGCGACCCGCTTCTCGCGGTCGGCGGCCGGGATCCGCCGCAGCCGCATCGAGTAGGCGACGTTGCCCGCGACGCTGAGGTGCGGGAACAGCTGCCCGTCCTGGAACATCAGCGCGAACCCGCGTTTGTGCGTCGGCACCCCGCGCATCGACCGCCCGTCCCAGCCGATCTCCCCCGTCGCCGGCTCCAGCCCGGCCACTGCCCGCAGCAGCGTCGACTTCCCCGAGCCCGAAGGCCCCAGCAGCGCCAGCACCTCACCGTCCGCCAGCTCCAGGCTGACGTCCTCGACGGCAGGCTTCCCGTCGTACGCCACCGACACCTCACGCAGCGACAGCATCGCAACCTCGATCCTGCCGGAGCGGTGGTTTTGGTGGCCGAATCGGTAGTTCTGGCGAACCAAACTGCCGTTTCGTCCGCCACAAGTGCGGACTCGGCCCCCAAAGGTGCGGTTTCGGCGGTGCGGTGTTCACAGTGCTCCGATCGAAGGGACGCGGAGACGCTCGACGAGGAGCATCACGACGGCGGTGGCGGCGGCGAGGACACAGGCGGCGGCGAGGGCCATGCCGTAGTTGTCGGAGCCCGGACGGGACAGCAACCGGAGGATGACGACGGGGAGGGTGGGGCGCTCCTCGCGGACGAGGAAGGACGTCGCGCCGAACTCCCCCAGCGAGGCCGCGAAGGCGAAGCCGGAGGAGGCGAGGAGCGGCTTCCAGACGGCGGGTACGTCGACGGTCATCACCGCGCGCAGCGGCCCGGCCCCGAGCCCGGCGGCGGCCTGGCGGAGCCGGTCGTCGACCGATCCCAGGACCGGCACCAACGTCCTCACCACCAGGGGCAACGCGACCAGCGCCTGCGCCAGCGGTACCAGCCACGGCTCGTCACGGAAGTCGAAGACGCCCGAGCCGAGCGTCAGATAGAGCCCCAGCCCCAGGGTGACGGCGCTGACCCCGAGCGGCACCATGAACAGCCCGTCGAGCACGGCGCGCACCCGACGCTCCGCAAGCGTCCGGGACCGACGGGTCACCGCGAAGGCCACCAGCAGCCCGAGCACCAGCGCGACCAGCGTCGCCTGCACCGCGACCGCCAGCGACGTCATCAGCGCCGTGGTGACCGGCACCGGCAGCGGCGGGTCGAACCCGGGGGTCTGCAGGGCGACATAGTTCCCGAGGCTCCAGCGGTCGTCGACCCGCAGCGACCCGAGCAGCAGCGCCAGCAGCGGACCGGCCACCAGCAGGACCAGCACCGACGTGGACAACAGGGCCGGGAGGTCCCGCGGCGAGACCCGCCGGCGGCGTACGACGACCCGGGACTGCGCGGGATCCGGCACCGAACGCAGCCGACCGGCCACGACCAGCAGCCCGACGACGACCACCAGCTGCAGCACCGACAGCACCGCGGCACCGGGCAGGTCGAACAGGGTGAACGTGAGCTTGTAGATCTCGGTCTCGATGCTGTTGTAGCGCACCCCGCCGAGGGTGAGCACGATCCCGAACGCGGTCGCGCAGAAGAGGAAGACCACCGACGCCGCCGAGACGATCGCGGGACGCAGCGCGGGCAGGGTGATCGTCAGCAGGACCCGCAAGGGCGACGCCCCGAGAGCGGCGGCGGCCTCACCGGGTCGCGGGTCGAGCGACTCCCAGGCCGCCCCGACCGCGCGGATCACCACCGAGGCGTTGAAGAAGACCAGCCCGAGGATGATCGCCGTCGGCGTGCCATCGAGACCCAGAGATGCGAGCAGCCCCGCCTCGCCGATGAGCTCGCGGAAGGCGACGCCCACGACGACGGTGGGGAGCACGAACGGCACCAGCAGCCCGGCCCGGATGACGCGCTGCAGCGGAAACGCCAGTCGATGCAGCGCGAACGCAGCCGGCAGCCCCAGGGCGATGCTCAGCACCGTCGCGAGCCCCGAGGACCACAGCGTGAACCAGAGCGCCCGCTGGATCTCCGGGCGCCCCACGACCCGGGACACCACGGACGGGTCGAAGGAGCCACCGAAGAACAGTCCGCGCTGCACCATCCCCGTGACCGGCAGGACGAAGAAGACCGCCAGCACGGCCACCGGGAGGGCGGCGAGCGCGACCAGGGTGCCTACGCGACGGGTGGAGCTCACTGCGCGATCGTGTCACTCCAGGTCGCCAGCCACGCTTCCCGGTTCTCCTCGATCTCCTTCGGCTCGACGGAGAGCGGCGAGGTGGGCTGCTGGGCGAACTTCGCCCACTCGGCGGGCAGCTTCACGTCGGAGGAGACGGGGAAGACGTACATGCTCTCCGGCAGTGCCCCCTGCACGCTGTCGGAAAGCATGAAGTCGATCAGCGCCTGTGCGCCCTCGGGGTGGTCGGCACCCTTCAGCACACCGGCGTACTCGACCTGACGGAAGCAGGTGTCGAGCAGAGCGGCCGTCGTGGTCTTGCCGTCCTTGACGGTGAAGGCCGGCGAGGAGTCGTAGGAGACGACGATCGGACGCGTGCCCTTGCCGCCGCCCTGGGTGAAGTCGGAGTAGTAGGCCTGGTCCCAGCCGTCGACGACCTTGGCGCCGTTGTCCATCAGCTTGCCCCAGTAGTCGGCCCAGCCGTCCTCGCCGTACTCGGCGACGGTCGCCAGCAGGAATGCCATCCCGGGCGTCGACGTCGCCGCGCCAGGGGTCACGAGCAGGTCCTTGTACGCGGGCTCGGCCAGGTCGTCGAGCGACTTCGGCGGCGTCAGCTTCTTGGCCGCGAACCACTCGGTGTCGATGTTGACGCACACGCTGCCGTTGTCGACGGGGGTGAGGAAGTGCTCCTCGTCGCCGGGGAGATTGAAATCAGAGACGCCCTCGGGGATCTCGGACGGCGTGTAGGCCTCCAGCGCGCCCTGGTCGATCGCCCGGCTGGCGAAGGTGTTGTCGACGCCGAAGACCGCGTCACCGTCGGGGTTGCCGGTGTCCAGGGCGATCTTGGTGGTCAGCTCGCCGCCGTCGCCCGCGTGCCGGATCTCTGCGGTGTAGCCGGTCTTCTCGGTGAACTCGGCCAGCACCTCCTTCGGCAGCGTGAAGCTGTCGTGGGTCAGCAGCACCACGGTCTTGTCGTCGGCGCCGCTCGACTTCTCGGCGTCCGGCTTCGCGGGGGTGCCCCCGCACGCGGACAGCAGCAGCGCCGAGACCGCAGTGATCGCAGTGGCAGTGATGGCAGGCGTACGCATGCGCACTCTGACTCCCTTCGCCGGTGTCAACCGGAGCAGGTTCGGAGGGTCTGCGGCGCTGTTCGCCGCACTCTCAGGCCTCCCGGCCTCCCCTGTCTGTTCCGGGCAACACTACTTGCTTGCGAGAATCCACCCATGACCGACGTCTCCATCTCGTCCTTCGACGACCTCACCCCCAAGACCGCGTACGCCCTGTGGCAGCTGCGCCAGGAGGTCTTCGTCGTCGAGCAGGACTGCCCCTACCTCGACCTGGACGGCCGTGACCTCGAGCCCGGGACGCGTCACGTGGTGCTGACCGACGGCGACCGGCTCGCCGGCACCGCCCGCATCCTCGACGACGGTGACGTGTGGCGGATCGGCCGCGTCGTCCTCGCCCCCACCCACCGCGGCCAGGGCCTGGCGGACGTGATCATGAAGGCTGCCGTCGAGGCCGTCACCGACCGCGACATCGTCCTCGACGCCCAGTCGCCGCTGGCCGGCTGGTACGCGAAGTTCGGGTTCGTGAAGGACGGCGAGGAGTTCCTCGAGGACGGCATCCCGCACACCCCGATGCGGCTCAGGCGCTGACGGCGTCGACCGGGGCGAACAGCACGCTCGCCTCGGTCTCCTCGCGGGTCGCGAGACCGCGAGCGACCAGCAGCTCGAGGTGGGCCTTGGTCTCCATGACCGCGAGGCCGGCGTTGAAGTAGTCGAGCTCGGCGAAGGCGCGCTCGTGGCGGGTCCAGCCGAGGTCGTTGGCGACTTCGAGGGCCGAACGTCGCCCGAGACGCAAGGAGGCCAGCGACTGGGCGAGCCGGGTCTCGTGATGGGCGAGGAGCTCGTCGACGCGGGCGTGCGACGAGGTCGCGACGGGGCCGTGAGCGGGCAGAAGCTGCAGGTCGGGCAGGGAGCGGACCTTGGTCAGCGACGCCATGAAGTCGCCGAGCGGGTCGATGACCGGAACCGGCTCGAAGCCGATCGACGGGGTGATCGTGGGCAGCACGTGGTCGCCGGCGAACAGGACCGAGCCGGCCAGGTCTGCGTAGACGTAGTGACCCTGGGTGTGACCAGGGGTGTGCACGGCGTCGAGGTCGCGGCCGGCCACGTCGAGGCGTACGTCCCCTTCCAGCCAACGCGAAGGCATCCGCCAGTGCGAGAGATCGGGCGGCGGAGGCGGGTTGGCGGCCCACTTCTCGGCCAGCTCGGGTGCGCCGGCATGAGCCAGGAGGCGGTCGGTCGAGATCCAGCCGTCGAGGTCGCCGTTGGTGAGCTCGAGGGTGGGCCGTTCGCCGGCGCCGAGCAGCACGTCGGCGCCGAACTCCTCACCCAGCACCGAGGCGAGCGTGTAGTGGTCGCGGTGCACGTGGGTGACCAGGAACCGCCGGACGTCCCTGAACGCGAAGCCGAGCTTCTTCAGCCCGCTCTCCAGCGCGGCGCGCCCCTCGGTGATCGCCCAGCCACCATCGACCAACGAAAGGCCGTCAGAACCCTCGAGGACGTAGATGTTGACCGCCTTGAGCCCGTCCATCGGCAGCGGCAACGGGATCCGATGTACGCCGTCGGCGACCGTCCATGCTCCCGGAGCGGACCAGTGCTCCCCCGAGTCAGGCGAGATGGCGGTGGCTGTCGACTGACTCATCAGGCTCCTTCGGTCGGCCCTGGAGTTCGACCTTTCCAGAGCCAGAGGAGACCCAGGATCGGCAGCAGGGCAGGAACGAAACCGTATCCGCTCCCGAACTTCGACCATACCGATGCATCCGGGAACCAGGACGGCACGACCAGGGACAGGACACCGACGACGAACACGCCGGCCAGCTCGACCCACAGCATGATCTTCGCGAAGCCCGCCGACCCGGCAGCAGCCCGGCGGATCGCGAACCAGCCCGCGACGTACGTCGCCGCCGCGACCACCGAGAGCGAGTAGGCGATCGGGGCCTCGTCGAAGCGGGTGAGGACCTGCACCAGCGACCGGGCGCCCGCGGCGAGCACGAAGATCGCGTAGACGGTCAGCAGCACCAGGTGTGGACCGGAACGGGTCTTGGCGGGAGCGGTCTCGGTCACCGGACCATCATGACGCGTACGGCCACGACCCCCGTCGCCAGGGCCGCCGCCGCGATCACGCCCGAGGACCAGGCCGAGCGGTCCTCACGCATCGTCTGCAGGGCCAGCGGCATCAGGCACACGAGCGCGCCCACGTAGCCCAGGAAGGTCGACAGCGACTCCGGCTTGCGCCCGGCCGACCAGCCCGCCAGCGCCCCGATCGCGAGCACGACGGCGAGGATCTCGAGCATCCACGCTAGCTGATCGAGCCACCGCGGACGCGGAGCCTTCAGGACGAGGCCGACGACGGCCGCGATCGTCACGAACGCGGCGTACGCGGCCACGATGATTCCGATCGGAGTCAGGGCGTCCACGTGCCAATATTCTCTGATGACCTCCGTCGTTCCCGATTCGGGGCTCGTCGCCCGCCTCCGCGCCGCCGGCTGCGTCTTCGCCGAGGAGGAGGCGGCCCTCCTCGAAGAAGCACCGGTCTCGCCGCAGGAACGAGAGGCGATGGTCGTACGCCGCGTGGCCGGTGAGCCACTGGAGCTCATCCTGGGCTGGGCCGAGTTCTGCGGGCTCCGGATCCGGGTCGCGCCCGGGGTGTTCGTGCCCCGGCAGCGCTCGGCGCTGATGGTCGACCTCGCTGTCCAGGGGATTGCGCACCGCACGACCCGGAGGGTTCTCGACCTCGGCTGCGGGACCGGAGCGCTGGGCGCGGCCGTCGCGGCCCGGGTCCAGGGCGCGGAGGTCTGGGCCACCGACATCGACGCGGCCGCCGTCGCCTGTGCCAGGCGGAACCTGCCGCCGGACCGGGTGCTCCTCGGCGACCTCTACGCCCCGCTCCCCCGCGACCTCGAGTTCGACGTGATCGTGGCCAACGCCCCCTACGTCCCGAGCGACGAGATCCGGAACATGCCGCCCGAGGCGCGCGATCACGAGCACCACGTGGCGCTCGACGGCGGAGCCGACGGGCTCGAGGTCCAGCGGCGCGTGATCGAGCAGGCTCCGAAGCATCTGGCACCCGGCGGCGTACTCGTCATCGAGGCCGGCCAGGAGCAGGCGCCCGTCACCGCGAGCCTGATGCGGGCGCAGGGGCTCGTCGCGCAGATCCATCACGACGAGGAGCTCTACGCGACGGCGGTGACCGGAACAGCCCGCTGAGACACCACAAAAGCGAGGCGTCCCTCTGATTGCACACCACCCCCGCAGTGTGCATTCAGAGGGACCTCCACCCAGTTGATGAATCCCCCCGGATCAGCCACCAACTTTGTGTGAGAGGTCGTCCACCCCCCACCGGTGGACGACCTTCTCGCCGATGAAACGGACGACCCGCCGACCCATGACGCGGGTTGGGAAGAATTTCTTCGGGAATCGCGTCAGACTTCCGATATGCAGGCTTACGGTCTGACCCATCTGGTGCCGTTGTCCCTGCTCACAGCGGGGATCGTGGCCGTGGTCTGGCTGGGCAGGCGGCAGCGGGACGACCTGGATCCGTCGAGATTCTCCCGAGCATTCGCGCTCGCGATCCCGCTGACGATCATCCCGCTGCAGGCTCACGAGTGGGTCACCGACTTCGACCTGTTCATCGATCTGCCGATCCATCTGTGCGACATGGCGTGGATGGCGGCGACGGTCGCGCTGTGGACCCACCATCCCTACCCGACGGCGCTGACCTGCTTCTGGGGTCTCACGCTGACCACCCAGGGCGTGTTCACCCCGGACGTGAGGGACTTCCCGGAGGTCAGCTACATCACCTTCTGGGTCATGCACCTGATGGTGGTGCTCGCCGCGGTCTACCTGGTCTTCGGGCTCAAGCTGCTCCCGCGCTGGCGCGACTACGGCTGGGCGGTCGTGACCACGGCGGCATGGGCTGCCGCGGCGTACGTCCTCAACCTCGTCCTCGACGCCAACTACGGCTACCTGCGCTACAAGCCGCCGTCGGACTCGCTGCTCGACGTGCTCGGGCCGTGGCCGCTCTACATCCTCAGCGAGATCGTGCTCGTCGCGGGCGTGTGGGCGCTGGTCACCGCGGGGATGCGGGTCTGGGCGCGTCAGGAGGGGTCGACGAGGATGCCGGTGCGCTCGTAGTCGGCGAGGGCCGAGGCGTACGGCGCCAGGTCGATGCCCTTCTCGCTCACCCAGCCGTCGTCGTAGTAGGACGAGCGATAGCGATCCCCGGAGTCGCACAGCAGCGAGACGACGCTGCCCTGGGCACCGGCGTCGACCATCTCGCGTACGACACCCAGCGATGCCCACACGTTGGTGCCCGTCGAGGGGCCGACCGAGCGGCCCATCCGGTTCGAGAGCCAGCGCATCGTCGCGATCGAGGCCGCGTCGGGCACCTGGACCATGTCGTCGACGACCCCGCCGACGAAGGACGGCTCGACCCGCGGTCGGCCGATCCCCTCGATGCGCGACGGCATCCCGGTGGCGTGGTCGGAGGTGTCCATCTCCCAGCCGCCGTAGAAGGCGGAGTTCTCCGGGTCGGCGACCATCAGCTTGGTGGGGTGCCGGCGGTAGTGGAGGTAGCGGCCGATCGTGGCCGAGGTGCCGCCGGTGCCGGCCGAGACGACGATCCAGGTCGGTACCGGGTGCCGCTCCTGCGACATCTGGTCGAAGATCGACTCAGCGATGTTGTTGTTGCCGCGCCAGTCGGTGGCCCGCTCGGCGTAGGTGAACTGATCCATGTAGTGGCCGCCGCACTCGCGGGCGAGACGCTCGGCCTCGGCGTACACGTCCGCGGCGCGGTCGACGAAGTGGCAGGTGCCGCCGTACCACTCGATCAGCGCCACCTTCTCCTTCGACGTCGAGCGCGGCATCACCGCGACGAACGGGAGACCGAGGAGCCGGGAGAAGTACGCCTCGGAGACCGCGGTCGACCCCGAGGACGCCTCCACGACCGTCGCGCCCTCGTGGAGCCAGCCGTTGCAGACGGCGTAGAGGAACAGCGACCTCGCCAGGCGGTGCTTCAGCGAGCCGGTGGGGTGGACGGACTCGTCCTTCAGATAGAGGTCGATGCCCGGACATCCCGGCAGCGGCACGACGTGCAGATGGGTGTCGGCGGAGCGCTGGGCGTCGGCCTCGACGCGGCGTACGGCTTCGTCGATCCAGGCGCGATGGGAGTCAGAGAGGCGTGGCACCGGCCGAGCGTAACTCCACCCTGAACTACCACCGGCATGTGCGGTGAGCCACAATGAAGGACGGAATCACGCTGGACTCATCCCGGGGGCAGGGCAGTGAAGTTGCCCACAAGTTAGACCGATCTAAGGACCCCGATTAACCATTGCGGCCTCAAAAGCGAGACAAAAGACCTGTGGACGAACCTCTTGACGTAGTGCTGATCGGCGGCGGCATCATGAGCGCCACCCTGGGCGTGCTCCTCCAGGAGCTCGAGCCCAGCTGGTCCATCAAGATGATCGAACGGCTCGATTCGCTCGCCGTGGAGTCCTCCGGCCCGTGGAACAACGCCGGCACCGGTCACTCCGCGCTGTGCGAGCTCAACTACAGCCCGCAGCAGGCCGACGGCTCGGTGGACATCTCCAAGGCCGTCAACGTCAACGAGCAGTTCCAGGTCTCCCGTCAGCTGTGGTCCTTCCTGGTCGAGAACGGCCGCATCCCGGACCCCGACAAGTTCATCCACACCGTCCCGCACATGTCCTTCGTGTGGGGTGCGGACAACGTCGAATACCTCCGCAAGCGCCACGAGGCGCTGTCGCAGCACCCGCTCTTCGCCGGGATGGAGTTCTCCACCGACCCCGAGGTCATCCGGGGCTGGGCGCCGCTGCTGCTCGAGGGCCGCTCGGCCAAGTCGCTCGCCGAGGAGCCCGTCGCGGCCACCTGGACCAACGCCGGCACCGACGTCGACTTCGGCTCGCTCACCTCGATGCTGACCCGCACCCTGGTCGACAAGGGTGCCGACCTGGAGACCGGGTCCGAGGTCACCGACCTGCACCAGACCATGGACGGCTTCTGGCACATCTACGGCCGCAACGAGTCCGGCAAGTACCACCTGCGTTCGCGCTTCGTCTTCGTCGGCGCCGGCGGCTACGCGCTGCCGCTGCTGCAGAAGGCCGCCATCCCGGAGATCCGCGGCTTCGGCGGCTTCCCGGTCTCGGGTGAGTTCCTGCGTACGTCCAAGCCCGAGCTGGTCACCCAGCACCGCGCCAAGGCCTACGGCAAGGCCGCGGTCGGCGCGCCGCCGATGTCGGTGCCCCACCTCGACACCCGCTACGTCGAGGGCAAGACGCACCTGATGTTCGGTCCGTACGCCGGCTGGAGCCCGCGCTTCCTCAAGACCGGGTCGCTGACCGACCTGTTCCTCTCGGTGCGGCCGCACAACCTGCTGCCGATGCTGCGCGCCGGGCTGACCAACATGGACCTCACCGTCTACCTGGTCAAGGAGCTGCTGCGCTCCCCGCGCAAGAAGTTCGACGACCTCCTCGACTTCTTCCCCGCCGCCGACCGCAAGGACTGGGAGCGGATCATCGCCGGCCAGCGGGTGCAGGTCATCCGCCCCGACGGTGTGCTGCAGTTCGGCACCGAGGTCATCACCGCCGAGGACGGCACCATCGCCGGCCTGCTGGGCGCCTCGCCCGGCGCCTCGACGGCGCCGGCGATCATGGTCAACGTCCTGCGCCGCTGCTTCCCCGACCGCTGGGACGACTGGCAGCCCCAGCTCAAGACGATGATCCCGGCCACCGGTGCCGAGCTCAGCGCCGACCCCGAGCTCGCCGCCGAGACGTTCGCACGCACGGATCGCCAGCTCAACCTGGGCTGACCACCCGCCGAATCGGTGGTTCTGGGCGCCGAGTCTGTAGTTGTGGGCGACGAAACGACAGTTTCGTCGCCCACAACTGATTTCTCGGCCGCCAGAACCACCTATTCGGCGGCGAGGTGGGCGGCCGCGGCTGCGGCTTGGACCCGGATCTCGGGGATGGCTGTCGCCTCGTAGAGGGCGCCCTTGCAGGGCGGGCCGACGGTCACAAGACCGGGTACGACGCTGCCGTCTGCTCCGATGACGCGGCCGTCCTCGGTGACGTCGATGCCGAGGCGGAGGGGGTCGGGGGCGATCAGGCCGCGCTTCTGGAGCGCGAGCAGGAGCGGGTTGTCGGTGCGGGTGATGTCGGGTGAGGGGCCGGTGCAGTTGACCACCGCGGTGACCTCGCGGTCGCCGTCGGCGAGGGTGACGACCGGCTTCTCGGCGCCGTCCGCCTCGGCGTTCGCCCGGCAGCCGAGCACCCCGCCGCCGAGGATCTCCAGGCGTCCCTCGGCCCGGTAGGTGTCGAGGAGGGCGGCGATGCGCGGGGCCATGCGGTGGCGGCGTACCTCCCACTCGCGGGCGTAGAGCTCGCGGAAGCGACGGCGCTCGGGCTCGGGCAGGTGGCGCCAGATCGACTGGGTCGGACCGCGCAGGCCGTCGATGACCGCACGCCAGTCGACGCCGAGGGCGGCCGCGTGCTCGATCTGGTCGCGGACGAGGCCGGCGATGCCGTCGGCGGTGAGCGGGCCGTCGGGGATCGGGGTCACCCAGGAGGTGAACTGGTCGTCGACGTGGGGGTTCGGCAACAGGCCGTGGCGGCTCACCATGATCACCCGGCGGGCCGGGGAGTCGTCGAGGAGCGTGACCGTGGTGTCGACGGCGGTCAGGCCGGTGCCGACGACCAGCACGGTCGCATCACCGGGCAGGGCGCTGATCCGGGCGACGTCCCAGGGATCCGACAGGTTCCACGGTGCCTCGGGCAGCCCGGCCAGCGGCTGCGGCGGCGGGTTGCCGTACGCCAGGACGACCGCGTCCGCGACATGGCCCTCACCATCGTCGCTGGTCAGCACCTGGAAGCCGGCGCCGACCGGCTCCACGTCGACGACGGTCTCCCCGACCGTCTCCAACGCCCCGGGACCTGCCGCAGCGGCCTGAGCGAGCCGGTCGCGCAGATAGCGGGAGTAGTCGCGGCGGGGCAGGAAGTCGATCGGGCCGAGCTCGATGCCGACCTCCGCCGCCCAGTTGAGCAGGTCGTCACGATCGTCGAGGAAACCCGACATGTTGTTGGCCCGGACGTTGAGCAGATGGCGGGCGTCGGTGGTCGAGTAGGCGACCCCGTAGCCGGCCTCTCCCCGTGACTCGAAGAGCGTGACCGACGCACCTCGGCGGAGCAGGTTGATCGCGGTCAGCGTACCGCTGGCTCCTCCTCCGATGATCGCCACCGTCGGGGCGGAGGTCGGCGTCGGCGGCGCGGCATCTGTCGTCACTCCGACAGGGTAACGGCGCTTTCCAGGCATTGTTCACCGGGTTACTCGTATATCAGGGAAATCGCACAATTCCATTTGCAAAGATCTCTTTGCGGTCTACGGTTGACCCATGGCAGCACGCGAGATCGTCCCCGGAGTCGACCAGCTCAAGGCCCTCACCCACCCCGTGCGCGTGCGCATGCTCGGGATGCTCCGCGTCGACGGCCCGGCGACCGCGACCACCCTGGCCGCCCGGCTCGGGATCAACAGCGGCGCGACGTCCTACCACCTCCGGCAGCTCGCGCAGCACGGGTTCATCGAGGACGACGAGAGCCGCGGCAACGCCCGGGAGCGCTGGTGGAAGGCCGCCCACCAGATGACCGTGACCGGCGACAGCGACGTGCCCGACACCGCCGAGGGACAAGAGACCCTCGGCGCCTATCTGCAGACCGTCGTCACCATCTACACCCAGCAGCTCCAGAAGGCGCTCGAGGAGCGCGAGCTCATCTCGAAGGAATGGCGCGAGGTCTTCAACCTCAACGACCGGGTCGTGCGCCTCACCCCGAGCCAGGTCCGCCGGCTGCAGGAGCAGGTCAACGAGGTCGTCTTCGGGTTCGAGGACGACCCCGACGGCGAGCCCGTCGCGGTCCAGTTCCACACCTTCGCCCTGCCGGGACACCTCGGCCCCGAGAAGGACTGACGATGAAGCTCCCCCTCTACGGCTGGCTCGCCGCCGAGACCATCTCGCTGGTCGGCACCCGCATCTCGATGCTGGCGCTGCCCTGGTTCGTGCTCGAGACGACCGGCAGCGCCGCCCAGGCCGGCCTGATCGCGCTCTTCGAGATGACCCCGCTGGTACTCAGCAAGATCTTCGGTGGCCCGGTCATCGACCGTATCGGCCCACGCCGCGTCGCGATCGCCTGCGACCTCGGCTCGGCCGTCGTGGTCGGCCTCATCCCCCTGCTGTACGCAGCCGGCCTGCTGCACCTCTCGATCCTGCTCGCGCTCGTCGCCCTCGCCGGCGCACTGCGCGGCCCCGGTGACGCCGCGAAGTCGTCGATGATCCCGCAGCTGGTCGAGGCGGCCGGCGTCTCGACGGAGCGGGCCACCGGGCTGCACTCGTTCGTCGAGCGCACCGCCTCGATGCTGGGCGCCGCCGCCGCGGGGCTGCTGATCGGGCTGGTCGGCGCGACGAACGCGATCGTGATCGACGCCGCCTCGTTCGCGCTCGGTGCCCTCGTGCTCGCGGCGACGACGGCCGGGCTGACCGGGCACCGCTCCCCGGGACCCGCGGAGCAGCCGAGGAAGGACCCCGCCTCGTACGGTGCCCAGCTCGCCGAGGGCTGGCACGTCCTCCGCCGCGACCGGGTGCTCCTCGGAATCGCGTTCATGGTCGCGCTGACCAACCTGATCGACCTGGCCTGGAGCAGCGTGCTGATGCCCGTATGGGGTCAGCAGCACGCCGGCCCGGAGACGATCGGTCTGCTGTTCGCCACCTTCTCCGGCTTCTCCGCCGTCGGCTCGGCCGTGGCGGCAGCCATCGGCGACCGGATGCGGCGCTACCCGACGTACCTGGTCTGCTTCCTGATCACCGGGATCCCCCGGTTCCTGGTGATCGCGTTCGGGGCGCCGCTGTGGGTGGTCTTCGTGGTGTTCGCGATCGGCGGGACCGCCAGCGGGTTCATCAACCCGATCCTCGGATCGCTCCAGTTCGAGCGGATCCCCGCGCATGTGCTCGGCCGGGTGATGTCGCTGATCTCGGCCTTCGCCTGGGGGCTGATGCCGCTCGGTGGGCTGCTCGGCGGCGGCCTGGTCTCCGCGTTCGGCCTGACCACGGCGCTGGTGGCCTGCGGGATCGCCTACTTCGTGGTCACGATGTTCCCCGCGATCGACCCGACCTGGAAGCAGATCGAACGGCGATCGGAGCCGGCGGCTAGCAGGCTTCCCGCAACCGCGGGATCCTAGGGATCCCGCCGAGCCGCTTGTTGTAGCGGACGTGGTCGGAGTAGCCCTCCAGGAGCGTCCACAGCGCCTTGTGGGCCGGCCACGGGATCGCCTCACCGGGAAACGCCCAGGTCGAGCCGAAGCCGATCCAGACCGGGACCCAGTCCTTGGCGCAGTCCCACTCGCCCCGCTTCGACATCAGCAGCTTGTTGCGGACCTGGAACGCGAGCCGCTGCCCGTCCTTCACGATCGGCGCCGCACACACCCGCCACAGCGGCATGTCGAGCGACATCAGCTCGATCTCGATGTCGCCGAGAATGCGCGGATCCACCAGGACCGTAGCGACGTTCTCATGCGGGCGCCTCATGAACATCACGCTAGCGGCGAGCGCCGACATTCGCGGCCGATCCGCCAGGAGCGAACACCGCGACCCGATTCGCCACCCCGCCGGACAGGGCGTACGCCGCGGGCCTATCATCCTCCCCAATCTCGATCGGGCAGGGAGGCCCGAGTGGAGGATCGAGGAAGGACCTACGTTGGCATCCCCGAGGCAGCCCAGAACGGGCGAAGAAGCCGAGAAGTACGCCGCGGAGCATCTGCATTCGCTCGGCTGGCCCGACGCCGCCCCCTCGGGCAGCACGGCCGCAGCCGACGTCGACATCATCGGCGGCCGGCCCGACAACGTCATCGTCGCGCAGGTGGTGCTCACCCGTGCTCCGACCGACGCCCGCAGCGTCTGTGCCGTACGCGGCGCGGGCTATGCCTACGACGCCCGGACGGTCGCGCTGTTCAGCCGGGCCGGCTTCACGCCGGACGCTGTCGAGTGGGCCGACAGAGTGCGGGTGGCCCTGTTCGAGTTCGCCGCCGACGGCTCGATCCGGCCGCACGGGAAGCACGCCGCCGAGCTGGTCGCCACGGCCACCGCTCCGGCGCCGCCGGTCATCGGCCGGGCGCCCGAGCCGGTCCCCGGCAAGCACATCGACCCCACCCGCACGGGCGGCTTCACGTTCACGTCTAAGATCCCCGCGATCAGGCCGCGCCGGAGGGCGACGGAGAAGACCTCCGACCAGGTCGCTGCTCCGGAGGTCGCTCCGGTCGTCGCTCCGGACGTAGCGCCTGGCATCGCCCCGGACGCGACCGCGCCGGCCGTCGAGAAGATCGCCGGCCCGATGACCGGCCAGATCCCGGCGTACTCATCCACCTACATCCTCCCGGACACGTCTTCGACCTACGTCGTCCCCGCCGCCCCCTCGACCATGAGCATCCCCAAGGCGCCCACCCCGCCGCCCGGCGAGCGGTGGGTCCCGCACGGGCTCGGGCCGATCCTGGACGCGATCGCGCGGGCGTCGCAGCTGCCCGTGGTGCTCGTCCTGGGCTCGGACCAGCGCGCCGAGTGGGTGCGGCAGACCTTCCGGGTCGCCACGATCACGGTCACCGACGAGAGCGTCCTACCGATGCTGCTCTCGCTCGTGACCGGCCGCGAGTCGCAGTACGCCAGCGGCGACTCCTACCACAAGGTCGACGGCCTCAAGCCCCAGGGCGAGCGGGCGCTGGAGTCCTGGCGGGCCTGGGAGGCCTACGACCGCGCGATGGCCGCCTACCGCCGCGCGGTCTGAGTCGCCCGCCCTCAGCAGTAGCCGAGCATCTCGCCGAGCGCGCGTCGCTCGCTGTCGTCGACGGCGAGCGACCAGCGTGCCTTGGACTCGACCCAGCGGGTGGCGTACGCACACTGGAACCCCTTCCGCGGACGCCAGCCCGCGGGGTCGGCGTCGCCCTTGCTCATGTTGGTGGGGCCGTCGACGGCGAGCAGGTTGTCCAGGTCGTTGGCGAACGCGCGGCGCCGGTCCTCGGGCCACCTGCTCGCCCCGGAGCGCCAGGCCTCGGAGAGGGGCACGATATGGTCGATCTGGATCGCCTGGGCCTGACCGGGCTCCTTCAGGTCGGTGAAGGTCAGGCGCCGGCCGGTGTAGGGGTCCACCCACGTCCCGGCGAGCACGTCGTGGTCGCACCTCCCCTGCTGCCCGGTCCGCACCTCGAGGGCGTCACGCAGGAGCACGTCGTCACGCTGGTTGCACCCGTTGCCGTCGCTGTCGGCCCAGCTTCCGCCGAACACCGAGCGCTCGTACGCAACCAGCCCCTCCGGTCGCCTCGCGACCGTCGCCAACGAAGCAAGCTCACCGCGCACCGCGCGTACACTCGCCGGCCCCGGCGGCGGTCCCGCGGTCGCGGTCTCGGTCGCGGGTGGCGCCGGATGCCGCGTCGCCGGCGCCTCCTCCGGTAGCCACAGCGAGACCGCCCAGCCGGCGATCGCAAGCAGCACGACCAGGACTCCCAGCGACGTACGTCTCCCCACGGCATCGCATTGTGCCCGTGACCACCGACATCCGAGCCTGCGACCGCGCGAGGAACGAGCGCGGTCGCAACGGGAGGAGGTCGAGCGAGCGCAGCGGGTGAGCTTGCGAACCCGCGAAGCGGGTCGAGACCTACAGCACCAGCGAGGTATTACCGATCGGTGACGGATGCATCGTGCCCTGTTGCCGAGTGTCTCGGCGCTGGCAGAGTGAAGGCATGACTGGGCTGGACAAGGGACAGGCACCTCGCGCCGAGGTCGGGGTCATCGGCGGGACCGGGCTCTACGAGTTCGTGAGCGACGCCGAGGAGGTGGTCGTCGAGACACCCTACGGTGCACCGTCGGCGCCGATCACGGTCGGCACGGTCGCCGGCCGGTCGGTGGCCTTCGTGCCCCGACACGGGCGCTCCCACGAGTATCCGCCGCACGCCATCCCCTACCGCGCCAACCTCTGGGCGCTGCGGTCGCTCGGGGTGACCCAGGTGCTCTCCCCCAGCGCCGTCGGCGGCCTCCGGCCCGACGCCGTCGCCCCCGGCGACCTGGTCACCCCCGACCAGCTCGTCGACCGCACCTGGCGCCGGATCCCCAGCTATGTCGAGACGGGCGCCACCCACGTACCTCTCGCGGATCCCTACTGCGCGCGGATCGCCAAGGCGTACGTGGCCGCCGACCAGTCGGTGAAGGTCGGCGGCACGCTCATCGTCATCGAGGGTCCGCGGTTCTCGACGCGAGCCGAGTCCATCCACCACGCGGCCCAGGGCTGGACGCTGGTCGGGATGACCGGGGCGCCGGAGGCGGCGCTCGCCCGCGAGCTGCGGATGTGCTACGCGCCGTTGTGCCTGGTCACCGACATGGACGCGGGTGCGGCCGAGGGCGAGGGTGTCGACGAGGACGACGTCTACGCGCTCTTCGCCGCCAACCTGGAGCGGATGCGCACCGTCCTGACCGACACGATCGCCGGTCTGCCCGACCCGGCCGGCTGCTCGTGCTCGACCTGGGCCGACGGCAAGCAGCTCGCCTACGAGATCCCATGAGGGTCCTGCTCACCGGCTCGGCCGGCTTCATCGGCACCGCCATCGGCAGCCTTCTGGAGAAGACCGGCCACGAGGTCGTACGCGTCGATGCGCTGCTTCCGATGGCACATGGTTCCTCTGCCCCGGCGCCGCCGGACACCCACCTGCTCGACGTACGCGACGCTGGCGCATGGGGCGACCTGCTGGACGGCGTCGACGCGGTCTGCCACCAGGCCGCCGTCGTGGGTGCCGGGGTCACGGTGGCCGACCTCCCGCTGTACGCCGCCCACAACGACCTCGGCACCGCGGCGCTCCTGGCGGCGATGAGCGCGCACGGCGTCTCCCGGCTGGTGCTGGCCTCGTCGATGGTCGTCTACGGCGAGGGCCGCTACGTCTGCGAGGCCCACGGCGACCGGGTGCCGCCGGCCCGCTCGCGCGCCGCGCTCGACGCCGGCGACTTCGAGAACCACTGCGACCTCTGCGGCGGCGCGCTGGCCTGGGCGACGGTGGCCGAGTCGGCCCGGCTCGACCCCCGCAGCTCGTACGCAGCCAGCAAGGTCGCCCAGGAGCACTACGCCTCCGCGTGGGCACGCCAGGCCGACGCGACCGCCATCGCGCTGCGCTACCACAACGTCTACGGGCCGCACATGCCCGCCGACACCCCCTACTCCGGCGTGGCCGCGATCTTCCGGTCCTCGCTGGAGCGGGGTGAGGCGCCGCAGGTGTTCGAGGACGGCGGCCAGCAGCGCGACTTCGTCCACGTCGACGACGTCGCCCGGGCCAACCTCGCGGCGCTCGAGGCGACAGCCGACCGGTCACCCGGATCCCTGGCGGCCTACAACGTCGCGTCCGGGAACCCGGTCACGATCAGCGAGGTGGCCTCGCTGATCGCGCGAGGTGCCGGGCACGAGGTCGCGCCGGTGGTCACCGGGCGCTACCGGATCGGCGACGTACGCCATGTCGTCGCCTCACCGGTGCTCGCGGAGAAGGAGCTCGGCTTCCGCGCCGAGGTGCTACCGGAGATCGGTCTGCCGGCGTTCGCCACCGCCCCGTTGCGCCCCGCCGCGGGGTGAGTCACCAGCTCGTGTGGAGCAGGTGCTCGACGAGCAGCGCGGTGGCGAGCTGGAGCACGAGACCCGGCCGTCGGCACCGCTCGGGCAGGAGCGCGCAGCCGAGGGTGAGCCAGGGGATGAACGGCAGCCAGATCCGTTCGACCTCGGCCCGGCTCATCTGCGAGACGTCGGCCAGGGCGACCATGATCAGCGCCGCGGCGACCAGGCCCACGACCACCCGGTCCTCGATGTTGCGCCGGGAGGCCCAGGCGGCGCCGATCCCGGCGCCGACGAGCGGGCCGGCACTGATCGCGAGCGCGGCCAGGTTCCCCCAGGTCCAGTAGGCCCCCGGACGCTGACTCGCGAGACCGTCCCAGTAGCGGTCGACCAGCACCGGGTAGGCCTCCCACCAGGCGAACCCGCCCGCGGCAAAGACGAGAACCACCCCGAGCGCCGAGACCGCAGCGGCCGGGAGCACCCACCATCCGCGGGCCCAGCCCCACCGCCGGCCGCTGCCCAGCCAGAGCACCGCGAGCGCGAGCACGCCGACCAGCGGGAGGCCGTACGACATCATCACCAGGTAGCCGAGGAGAAGCCCGGCCGCGACTGCCGCCGGCCAGCCGCGGCGTAAGCCGCCCCGGCAGGCGAGGGCCAGGCAGCACATCCCCCAGGCGGCGGTCGCCGCCATCACCGCGTCGGCGGAGACGGCGAGGAACACGGCCGACGGGGTGAGGACGAGATAGGGGGCGGCCGCGCGAGCCCCGGCCTCGCTGCCGAGGACACGGACCGTGGTCATGACCGCCGGCGCCAGCGTCGCGGCGATCACCGTGACGACCAGCCCGGCGGCCAGGTCGCCGCCGAGACCCACCTTCACCAGGAGCACGAAGAAGAGCACCATCCCGGGCGGATGGCCGGCGATGTGGACCGGCCAGTTGCCGTCGGACGCGTCGTAGGGGATCCGGGCGACGTACTCCCGCAGCAGGCCGCCCACGTCGTCGACCGCCCGGGCGGTGCCGAGGTACTCGGACCGGCTCCCGAGCACCCCGGAGATGCCTTCGGCGCCGTCCACGAGCGCCAGCGACAGCAGCCACACCAGCCCGGCGGCGTACGCCACCACGAGCAGGCGCCGCCACGGCAACCGCGTCGCGACGGCGTCGGCCCAGCGCAGCGAGGCGAGGGCGAGCAGGACTGCGGGTACCGTGCCGATCCCGACCTTGACCTGCGGAAACCCGTGCAGCGGCGGGAAGGTGCCGTCCTCGATGTGCACCCGGGTCCACACCTGCCAGCCGAGGAGCGGCGGCACGAGGACGGCCGCGGCCACGAGAGTCAGTGTGGCGAGGAGCCCCACCAGGGTGGCGCGGTGAGCTGAGGAGTTCACGACTGCGAGCGTAGGTGGATGTAGGCCCGGTCAGCGCCAAGGAGGCGCCCCGTCATCGGACCGTAAGATCTGCCGGCCCCATCGAGGGCGAGGCGTTCCTAGAGTCGATTCCATGGCCCAGAACCATCCCGAGACCGACCTCGTGCTGCCCTGCCGCGACGAGGCCGCCGCCCTGCGTGAGCTGCTGCCGCGGGTGCCGGCGGAGCTGTCCGTGATCGTCGTCGACAACGGCTCGACCGACGGCACCGCCGACGTGGCCCGCGCGCTGGGGGCGCGGGTGGTGTCGGAGTCGCAGCCCGGATACGGGGCGGCGGTGCACGCCGGTCTGCTCGCCGCCACCGCCCCCTACGTCGTGGTGATGGACGGCGACGGCTCCTTCGATCCCGCGGCCGCGCTCCCGCTGGTCGAGACGATCAGACGCGACGAGGCCGACCTCGCCCTGGGCTGCCGCCGGCCGGTGACCCCGGGCGCCCAGCCGTGGCACGCCCGGGTCGGCAACCGGATCGTGCTGAACGCGCTGCGGCGCCGCACCGGACTGCGGGTGCGCGACATCGCCCCGCTGCGCGCGGCCCGCCGCGAGGCGCTGCTCGGGCTCGGCGTGGAGGACCGGCGCTCCGGCTACCCGGTCGAGCTCCTCGATCGTGCGGCCCGGGCCGGCTGGCGGGTGCACGAGATCGACGTCGACTACCACCCGCGCACCGCCGGGACCCGCTCGAAGGTCTCCGGCTCGGTGCGCGGCAGCCTGCGCGCGGCGTACGACTTCTGGCGGGTGCTCGCATGACGACCGCGACGCTCCTGCTCGTCGCCAAGGCACCGGTTCCGGGCCTGGTGAAGACCCGGCTCGCGGCCGAGGTCGGGGAGACGACCGCGACGGCCGTCGCGGCGGCCGCGCTGCTCGACACGATCGACGCCTGCGCGCTGGCCGTGGGGACGGACCGGTGCCGGCTGTCGCTGTCCGGGGACGTCTCCGTGGGGTTCCGGGCGGACGAGATCGAGGCGGCCGTCGCCGGCTGGACCGTCACCCCGCAGCGCGGGAGCGGACTCGGCGAGCGGCTCGCGAACGCCCACGCCGACGTCGCCGGCCCGGTCGTGCAGATCGGGATGGACACCCCGCAGGTGACGCCGGCCAGCCTGCTGGCCGTGGCCGCCGGCCTGGACGCGGCCGACGCCGTGCTCGCCCCCGCCGAGGACGGCGGCTGGTGGGCCCTGGCGCTCCGCGACCCCTCCGCCGCCACGGTCCTGCGCGACGTGCCGATGTCCACCCCCCAGACGTACGCAGCCACCCGGTCCGCCCTCGAAGCACGGGGTCTCCGGGTCGCTGCCGGTGAACGGCTTCGCGACGTCGACCATCTCGCCGACGTCGCACCCGTCGCCGCAGCCGCCCCCGGGACCCGCTTCGCCGCGGCCGCCGCCGAGATCGCCGCCGAGATCGCGCGAGTGACCCGATGACCGCGGCGGTGGTGGAGTCGGCCTTCGGGCACGCCTTCGCCAGCGAGCGGTGCCGGGTGGTGAACGTCGACGGCAGGGCCTCGCGGCTGCCGGTCGAGGACTGGACCCGCACCGCCGACGCGGCGGACCTCGCGCTGCTCTCCTACTGCGCCGGGCCGACGATCGACCTCGGCTGCGGCCCCGGCAGGATGACCGCCGCGCTCACGGCTCGCGGCCTGCCGTCGCTCGGCGTCGACGTCGTCCCGGAGGCCGTCGCCGAGACCGAGGCACGCGGCGGTCGCGCGGTGTGCCGCGACGTCTTCGAACCCCTTCCCGGCGAAGGGTGGTGGGCGACCGCCCTCCTCGCCGACGGCAACCTCGGGATCGGTGGGGACCCGCTGGCCCTCCTCGCCCGCGTACGCCGGCTGTTGGTCCCGGGCGGCCGGGTGGTCGCCGAGGTGCACCCGCCGGGAACGCCGAGCGGCCCGCTGCTGGCCGAGCTCGTCTGCGACTGCGGTGGCTCCTCCCAGTTCCCGTGGGCGACCGTCGGCGCCGACGCGATCAGGTCGATCGCGACCGAGGCCGGGTTCGCGGTCACCCGGCTGGCGCCCCTGCCGCAGCTCGGCCAGGCCGAACCCCTGCGCACGGCATGGGCGCGACCCCGGGCGCTGACGCCCGGTGGTGAGCGGTGGGTGGCCGTGCTCGTCGAGGAGGCGTCATGAGGATCCCGTCCGAGGACTCGTTCACCTCGCGCCTGCGCAGCGCCGCGGTCGCCGCGCGGGTGGGGCTGTGGCTCGGGATCTGCTTCGGGGTCGCGCTCGCGACCGGGCTGATCAGCCACTACGCCCAGAACGACAGCCAGCCGGTACCGCTGCCGACGAGCCCGTCGTGGCTCTACCAGGTCACCCAGGGGCTGCACGTCGTCGCCGGGACCGCCGCGATCCCGCTCCTGCTGATCAAGCTGTGGGTCGTCTTCCCCAAGCTCTTCCAGCCCGTGCCGCGACGGGTCCGCGAGGCCCTGCCGACCGCTCTCGAGCGCGGCTCGATCGCGATCCTGGTCAGCACCTCGCTGGTCCAGCTCACGACCGGCCTGCTCAACGTCGCGCAGTGGTACCCCTGGGGCTTCAGCTTCCGGGCCACCCACTACGCGCTCGCCTTCGTCGCCGTCGGGGCGCTTCTGGTCCACATCGCGGTGAAGCTTCCGATCATCCGCGACGCCCTGACCGGCGACGTCGACGACACCGCCCACGACCGCCCGAACGCACGCAGACAGGGGCCGGTCAGCCGACGCGGAGTGCTGATCCTGGCCGGGACCTCGGCCCTGGCCGCCGCCTTCCTCTACACCGCCGGCACCGTCCCCGGAGTCGGCCGCATCGCGGCTCTCTCCCCACGCTCGCGCAAGCACGGCATCCCGATCAACCGCACGGCCCACTCGGCCGGTGTGGTGGCCGAGGCGAGCAGCTCCGCCTACCGCCTCGAGCTCGTCCACGGCGCGACGTCCCTGGCCCTGTCCCGTCAGGACCTGGTCGCGATGGAGCAGCGGACCTCCACCCTGCCGATCGCCTGCGTCGAGGGATGGAGCGCGACGGGCGAGTGGCGAGGCGTACGCCTGCGTGACCTGCTCGACCTGGTCGGCGCCCCGCCAGGGCGAGACGTGCGGATCCGGTCGATCCAGACCTTCAGCGCCTCCTCCGACACCGTGCTGCCCGCGAACTTCGCCGACGACGAGCGGACCCTGATGGCCCTCGAGCTCGACGGCGACACGCTCTCGATCGACCACGGCTACCCGGTCCGGCTCATCGCCCCCGACCGTCCCGGCGTCATGCAGACCAAGTGGGTATCCCGGATCGAGGTGCTGGCATGAGAGGGCTGCGCGGTGGACTGATCGGCCTCGGCACGGTCGGGATGGCGTACGGCGCCTGGCTGCTGCTCAGCAGGCAGGACCTCGACCAGATCGTCGAGGTCGTCGTCTGGCTGGCGGCCGCGGTCGTGATCCACGACGGGATCCTGGCTCCGGCCGTGCTGGCGCTGGGGTGGCTCGGCGGCCGGCTGCTGCCGAGGGCGGTCGCGCGGGGCGCGGTGACGGTGCTGGTGCTGCTCGGGCCGACCGTCCTGGTCGCGATCCCGGTCCTCGGCCGGTTCGGCGCGAAGCCGGACAACCCGACGCTGCTGGACCGCGACTACACCCAGGGGCTGCTGGCGTTCGCGCTGCTGTGCGTGTGCGCCGGTGTCGCCGTGGCGCTCGGCGAACTACGCTCACCCCAGCGGATCGCCGAGGAGGAGTAGGGCCGATGGCACGTGTGCTCGTGGTCGACGACGACCTCACCGTACGCGAGGTGCTGGCCTCCTACCTGCGCGCGGGCTCGCACGACGTCGTCGAGGCCGGCGACGGCGAGCAGGCGCTACGCGCGATGAGCGAGCGACCCGCCGACATCGTCGTCCTCGACCTGATGCTGCCCGGCATCGACGGGCTGGAGGTCTGCCGGCGTCTGCGGCAGGCCGGCGAGGTGCCGATCATCATGCTCACCGCGCTCGGCAGCGAGGCCGACCGGATCATGGGGCTCGAGCTCGGAGCCGACGACTACGTCGGCAAGCCGTTCAGTCCGCGGGAGCTGGTGCTCCGGGTCGACTCGGTGCTCAAGCGCACCGGCCACTCCGGCGAGGGCGGCGTGGTCTCGGACGGCTCCATCGTGGTCGACGCCGACCGTCGGGTGGCCACGAACGGCGGAGCGGAGCTGGCGCTGACCACGCGCGAGTTCGACCTCCTCCGCTACCTGATCGCCCACCCCGGCAAGGCCTTCACCCGGGAGGACCTGCTCGAGCACGTCTGGGGGTGGACGATCGGCGACCGCTCGACGGTCACGGTCCACGTACGCCGGCTGCGGGAGAAGATCGAGTCCGACCCGACCCGGCCGGAGCGGCTGGTCACGGTCTGGGGCGTCGGCTACCGCTGGGAGCCCGCGGAGGTGGGTGCATGAAGTTCGCCGATGCCGTCCTGATCTCGCTCGTCGCCGCGGGGGCCGGTCTCGCCGTCGGCCTGCTGGGGCTCCTCGTCGCCTGGCTGACGCGGCGCTGGTCGATCCGCTGGCAGCTCACCCTGGCCGCCACGGTGGCCGTGCTGACGGTCTTCGGAGGCGTGCTCGCCGTCGCCTGGCTGATGTTCCTCTCCGGCCACGACCTCCTGGTCATCACCGTGGTCACCTCGATCGCCGTGGTCGTGGCGATCCTGGTCGGGTTCGTCATCGGCTCCGCGATGGTCCGCTGGTCAGGAGCCGTCCAGCTGCAGGCCCGGCAGATGGCTCTCGGCGGACATCAGCAGCCCTCCGAGAGGGGGCCACGGGAGCTCCGGTCGCTGTCGGCCGAGCTCGCCGAGACGCAGCGGCGGCTCGAGGAGGCGAGCGCCCGGGAGGCACGGCTCGAGGAGTCCCGTCGCGAGCTGATCTCCTGGGTCGCCCACGACCTGCGTACGCCGCTGGCCGGGCTGCGCGCGATGGCCGAGGCGCTCGAGGACGGGATCGCGGCCGACCCGCACCGCTATCACCAGCGCATCCGCGTCGAGGTCGAGCGGCTGGCCCGGCTCGTGGACGACCTCTTCGAGCTCTCCCGGATCCAGGCCGGGGCGCTCACCCTGACACCCGAGCCGGTCCTGCTCGGCGACCTGGTCAGCGAGGCGCTGGCCGGGGCCGACCCGGTGGCCCGGGAGCGCAGGGTCCGGCTCGGCGGACAGGTCGAGGACGGCCTCGAGATCACCGCCGACCCGGCCAGCCTGTCCCGGGTCGTCTCCAACCTGCTGATGAACGCGATCCGCCACACCCCCGCCGACGGCACGGTCGAGGTGCGCTGCCAGCTGGCCCCCGGAGACGTACGCAGCATCGACCTCAGCGTCAGCGACGGCTGCGGCGGCCTGGATCCCGGCGACATGGAGCGGGTCTTCGACCTCGGCTGGCAGGGCAGCTCCGCCCGTACCCCGGCCGCGCCAGAGGGCGCCGACGGCACCAGCGCCCAGGGCGCCGGGTTCGGCCTCGCCATCGTCAAGGGCCTCGTCGACGCGCACCGCGGCAGGGTCTGGGTGGAGAACCTTCCGGCCGCGACCGGCTGCCGGTTCCACGTACGCCTGCCCGCCTAGGACTCGACCGCGGAGCCTTCCAGCTCGTCGACGAGCACGAGGCCACGCTCGGCCCAGGCGATCGCGGCGCGCGCCTGGTCGATCAGGCCGTCGTAGGCGAAGACCTTGTAGCGCACGATCCGGTCCCACTGGCTCTTGTCGTAGTGCTCCAGACGCCGGGCCAGCGTGGGGTGGCTGCGGTCGAGCAGCGTCGCGCGGGTGGCCTCGAGCATCGCCAGGTGCTCGGTCCAGTAGTCGCGGAACTGCTCCAGCTCGGCGCGCGCGGCGCCGGGCTCGGCCCACTCCAGATAGGCCGCCTTGAGGTAGGCGGGCTCGCGCTGCCGGCGGATCTCGATGGGCGCGTCCATCCACTCCCGGAAGGCCTGCACCCCGGCCTCGGTGACGGCGTACTCCTTCTTGGTGCCCTTCTTGCCCCACGGCACGACCGCGGACTCGAGCAGGCCGTCGCGCTCCATCCGGTTGAGCTCCGGATAGATCTGCGAGTCGGGCGCGTGCCACACGTGGGCGACCGACTGGCTGAACTGCTTGGAGACGTCGTAGCCGGTCATCGGGCGCGAGGTGAGCAGCGCGAGCAGCGCGAATCTCAGCGACATCGTGACCCCCTCTTCCACGCAGCGACCGTGCGGCGAGCGTACCTGCCCCTTGCCACTAACTATAGAGATAGGTAGTTTGTGACGAGCACAACACCTATCTCCATAGGGAGTTCCCCATGACCATCCTGGATTCCCCGCCGATCACCGCGGCCAGCAAGATCTTCAACTTCCCCCGCAACGCCTGGTACGTCGCCGCGTGGGACCACGAGGTGACCGCGAAGCAGCCGCTCGCCCGCACCATCGCCGGCGTGCCGCTGGCGCTGTGGCGCAACAGCGACGGCCGCGCGGTCGCGCTGGCCGACGCCTGCTGGCACCGGCTGGCACCGCTCTCGAAGGGCAAGGTGCTCGGCGACGAGATCCAGTGCCCCTACCACGGGCTGCGCTACAACTCCGCCGGCCGCTGCACGAGCATGCCCGCGCAGGAGACGATCAACCCGAGCGCGATCGTCCCGTCCTACCCGGTCGTCGAGCGCTACCGCTACGTGTGGGTCTGGGTGGGCGACCCCGACCTCGCCGACCCCGCCACCGTGCCCGACATGCACCAGATGGACTCACCGGACTGGGCCGGCGACGGCGAGACGATCTACGCGCCCTGCAACTACCAGCTGGTGCTCGACAACCTGATGGACCTCACCCACGAGGAATTCGTGCACAGCTCGAGCATCGGGCAGGACGAGCTCTCCGAGGCCGAGTTCGAGGTGAGCCACGACGACCGCCACGTCACCGTGACCCGCTGGATGCGCGACATCGACGCGCCCCCGTTCTGGCTGAAGAACATGCGCGACAAGTTCCCCGGCTTCACCGGGAAGGTCGACCGCTGGCAGATCATCCACTTCGAGGCCCCCTCGACCATCTGCATCGACGTCGGCGTCGCCAAGGCCGGCACCGGCGCCCCCGAGGGCGACCGCAGCCAGGGCGTGAACGGCTTCGTGATGAACACGATCACCCCGGAGACCGCGCGGACGTCGCACTACTTCTGGGCCTTCATGCGCAACTACCGCCTGGAGAGCCAGACCATCACGACCCAGCTGCGCCAAGGCGTCCACGGCGTCTTCGGCGAGGACGAGGAGATGCTCGCCGCCCAGCAGCGGGCGATCGACGCCAACCCGGACCACGAGTTCTACAGCCTCAACATCGACGCCGGCGGCATGTGGGTGCGCCGGATCCTGGACCGCATGCTGCAGGCGGAGGGTCTCCCCGCCGCCGCGGCTGCGAAGTGAGGCCGCCACCATGGCAGTGAACACCCAGACCTGGTGGCAGCAGGGCCGTGTGGTCGAGACGTCCGACCTCGCCGAAGGCGTACGCCGCATCGTGCTCGCCCCCGACCGCCCCGTCCACGCCGCCCCCGGCACCCACGTCGACCTCCGGCTCGACCTCGCAGGGCACGTCCGGAAGCGGTCCTACTCGGTCGTCCGCTCCGAGGACGGCGGCCGCCGGCTCACCCTCGGCGTCCAGCTGGCCCCGTCATCTCGCGGCGGGTCGCGCCACATGCACGGCCTCGAGGCGGGCGACGTGGTCGAGATGACCGGGCCGGTCCAGAGCTTCCCGCTCGGGGTCGGCGCCGACCGCTACGTACTGGTCGCGGGCGGCATCGGCGTCACCGCGCTGGTGGCGATGGCCGACACCCTCCGCCGACGCGGCGCCGACTACACGCTCGTCCTGGCCGGGCGGCGGCGTGCCGTCATGGCCTACCTCGACGAGCTCGCCGACACCCACGGCGACCGGGTCCGGGTGTTCGTCGACGACGAGGACGTACGCCTCGACGTGGAGGCGCTGGTCGGCGAGATCGCCGGCTCCCCGGCCGCGACGCGGACCGAGATGTACATGTGCGGACCGATCCGGCTGATGGACGCGATCCGTCGCGCCTGGGCGGCCCACGAGCTGCCGGAGCCGAACCTGCGCTTCGAGACGTTCGGCAGCAGCGGCGCCTGGGCGGCGGAGGACTTCGTCGTGCACCTCCCCCAGCTCGACCGCTCCGTCCGCGTCGGCAAGGACAGCTCGATGCTCGACGCGCTCGAGGACGCCGGTGTCGACGTGATGTGGGACTGCCGCAAGGGCGAGTGCGGGATCTGCCAGGTCAAGGTGCTCGACGTCAGCGGCCGGATCGACCACCGCGACGTCTTCCTGAGCCAGCAGCAGAAGGAGACGTACGCGTCCTTGTGCCTCTGCGTCGCCCGCGCCGCCCGCGGCGACTCCGCCGACGCGGATGCCGCCGAGCTGGCGGCCGTGACCCTGCATCTTCCGTGAACCCCCACCCCGAAAGAGACCCGAGATGAACCTTCGTGCGCGCATCGACGCCGCTGCGATGACTCCCTACCAGTGGATGGTCGTCGCGCTCTGCGTCCTGCTGAACTGTCTGGACGGATTCGACGTGATGGCGATGGCCTTCACCGCCTCCTCGCTGACCGAGGAGTTCGCGCTGAGCGGCTCGGAGCTCGGCGTGCTGCTGAGCGCCGGGCTGGTCGGCATGGCGGTCGGCTCGCTGGCGCTGGCCCCGGTCGCCGACGTCATCGGCCGCCGGCCGCTGATCCTGATCAGCGTCGGCCTGGCGACCGCCGGGATGCTGCTCTCCGCCGCCTCCCCGTCCGCTCTCCTGCTCGGCCTCGCCCGGGTCGTCACCGGTCTGGGCGTGGGCGGCATCCTGGCCAGCACCAACGTGATCGCGAGCGAGTACGCCTCGGCGCGCTGGCGCGGCCTGGCGATCGGCCTCTACACGGCGGGCTACGGCATCGGCGCCACCCTCGGCGGCGTGGCCGCGCGCGGCATGCTCGCCGACCTCGGCTGGCGCAGCGTCTTCGTCGCCGGCGGTGTCGCGACCGGGATCGCGCTGGTGCTGCTGGTCGTGCTGCTGCCCGAGTCGGTGGACTTCCTGGTCCAGCGCCGGCCGCGGCAGGCGCTGGAGCGGGTCAACCGGATCCTCGGGCGGCTCGGGCAGCCCGCGGTCACCTCGGACGTCCTGGAATCCGCTCCTCGCCCGGCCGCTCGGCGTCGCAGCGGCAACCCCGGCGTACTCCTCGGTGCGGACCTGCGCCGCTCGACCCTGCTCGTCTGGGTGGCCTTCCTGGCGACGATGTTCGGCTTCTACTTCGTCAACAGCTGGACCCCGCAGCTGCTGGTGACCTCGGGGATGTCGGAGGCCGACGCGGTCACCGCCGGCATGATGCTGGCCCTGGGCGGCACCGCCGGTTCGGTGCTCTACGGCCTCGTCGCCTCCCGGCTGGACAGCCGCGTCGTGCTGATCGGCTTCACCGTGCTGTCGGCGCTGACGATGGTCGTGTTCATCACCAGCACGGCACTGCTCACGGTCGCGCTGGTCATCGGCGTCGTCGTCGGCGCGCTCATCAACGGCTGCATCGCCGGCCTCTACACGATCACCCCGGCCATCTACGGCACCGAGATCCGCAGCACGGGTATGGGCTGGGCGATCGGCATCGGCCGCATCGGGGCCATCCTGTCGCCGATGCTCGCCGGGCGCCTGCTCGACGCCTCGTGGACGCCGGTCAACCTGTACGTCGGCGCCGCCGTCGTGGTCGCCCTCTCCGCCGTCGCGCTGCTCTTCCTGCGGACCGGCCGGGCTGCTCGGCCGGTCCCGGAGGTGGCCTCCGCGTAGGCGGACGGAATCGGCCCGTCCCGGCTGCAACCGGGACGGGCCGTGAACCGTCTGGATCGGCAGAACGCCCACTCGGGGCGTACGACCGACGAGGAGCCACCCATGACCACATCCCGCCTCCCGCTCCGTGCCGCGCTCGCGGCGACCGCCGTGGTCGGGCTGCTCGGCCTGGCCGGGTGCGGGAGCGACGCCGCCCCGACTGCCGGATCGCCCTCGCCCGTGCCGTCCTCGGCGCCGTCCTCGGCTCCGTCCTCCGAGCCGTCCGCGACTCCCACCCCGGCTCCGTCGGAGGTGCCGGTCTCCGCGACCCCGTCGGCCGAGCCGACGCCGAAGCTCGACTGGGGCGGCCCGCTGGCGCCCGGGGCCTTCGGGAAGATCAAGGCCGAGGGCAACGTACGCACCCTGGTCGATCAGGGCTGGATGACCCGCGACACCAAGCGCGAGGCCGTCTGCGAGGGGAAGCACTGGCGGTGGGCCGACCAGCTCGGCGACGGCATCGACGTCATCCACGACCAGCAGGGCAACATCGGCTCCTTCGGGATGAGCAAGCCCGTCCTCGAGACCGCCCGGGGCATCACCATCGGCGACACGCTCATGGTCCTCAAGGACACCTACGGGACGGGCACCCAGAAGACCAACGACTACGGCCAGACGACCTGGGTCGTCCAGGACGGCGACCGCTGGATCGGCTTCCTCCTCACCGGCGACTCCCGAGACTCGAAGATCGAGTTCATCGAGGTCTCCGTCGGCCGCCAGCCCGGCCTCCTCCGCGACGGCTGCTGATCCCTGCGCTCCGGTCACCTCCCTTCGACGTACGGTGGGGGTGACCGGATTCCGTTCTCGTGGAGGTGTCCCATGTCCCGCCGTGCAACCGCTGCCGTGCTCGCTGCCTGTGGTCTGCTGACTCTCGCTGCCTGCGGGGAGGACGCAGACCCCGACCCGGGAGACCGCAACGAGGTGAGTGCCGAGCTCGCCGGCCCCGACGGGAAGAAGGTCGGGACGGTCGAGATCGAGGAGGACGACGGGGCCACCCAGATCAGCGTCCGGGTGAGCGGTCTGTCGGCCGGCTACCACGGCTTCCACGTGCACACGACCGGCAAGTGCGAGGCCGACAGCGCGGCTCCCGACGACCCGTCGAAGACCGGCGACTTCCTCTCCGCGGGCGGCCACCTCAACCCCGACGACAGCGCCCACGGCGAGCATCTCGGCGACCTGCCGGCGCTCCTCGTGACCGAGGACGGCACCGCCAGCCTGGAGTTCACCGGACCCTTCACCCTCGACGACCTCCGGGACGCGGACGGCAGCGCGGTGATGATCCACGCGGGCCGCGACAACTACGCCAACGTCCCGGAGCGCTACGCCCCCGAGGGTCCCGACGAGGACACCACCAAGACCGGTGACGCCGGTGACCGGATCGCCTGCGCCGTGATCGAGGCCGGCTGACCGTCCCGAAATAAGGGGACGTACGCAGCGCCGGGCCGCAGACTGGGGCGGTGACCACCGAACTCACCCCGACCGACATGACCCACCTGCGACGTTGCCTCGAGCTCGCGGCGGAGGCGCTGGCGGACGGCGACGGGCCGTTCGGGTCCGTCCTGGCCGACAGCGCCGGCAACGCGCTCCAGGAGGGCCGCAACCGCGAGCACACGACCGGCGACCCGACCGCGCACCCCGAGATCGAGCTCGCCCGCTGGGCCGCGGTCCAGCTCGACCCGGCGACCCGGGCCGGAGCGACGGTCTACACCTCCGGAGAGCACTGCCCGATGTGCTCGGCGGCGCACGGCTGGTCCGGGGTCGGGCGGATCGTCTACATCGCGTCCTCCGAGCAGCTGACGCAGTGGCGGGCCGGCTGGGGCGCGGGCGAGTCGCCGGTGCGGGCGCTGCCGATCCAGGAGGTCGCGCCGGCTGTCGAGGTCATCGGGCCCGTCCCCGAGCTGGTCGAGGAGATCCACGCGCTCCACCAGGCGGCCGCCGGAGTCTGATCTCGGTGTAACCCCCAGCACACCTTTCTTGCATTGACTGCAACTTGCACTCAATGCAAGAATAGTGCCGTGCCCACCTCTGCCCCGCCTCCGAACGCCCGCGAGCGTCAGAAGCGGGAGCGTCGGCTGGCGCTGATCGAGGCCGCTCAGCGACTGGTCGGCGAGCGTGGGCTCGATGACGTCACCGTGGAGGAGATCAGCTCCGCGGCGGGGTTGTCGACGCGTACGTTCTTCAACTACTTCGACTCCAAGGACGACGCGGTTCTCGGCATCCAGGAGATCGAGCTGGATGCCGAGGTGCGCGCGCAGTTCGTCTCCGGCGGGCCGTCGGGACGGCTGATGACCGACCTGGAGACGCTGGTGGCGGGCTTCCTCAAGGACGCCGCCCCCAACATCGAGCAGGTCGAGCGAGCCATGCGGCTGCTGACCTCGGAACCCCGCCTCATGCAACGGCACGTCGCCTGGCACCAGCGCGTCGTCGGCGAGTTCGAGGAGCTGCTCTCCGAGCGCCGCAAGGCACGGCCCTCCCCTGTCGACGACGACACGATCGGGATGGTCGCCGGGCTGCTGATGCGGTCGAGCGCGCTCGCCTGGGCGCGGTCGGGCTACGCGGGAGATGCGGCGGCGCATCTGCCCGAGGCGGTCGCTCAGCTCCGCCTGCTCCTCGACGACTAGAACGACCAGCCGCACCTCTCGGGATTCTCACGGCACACGGGACACGTGTGTCCTCACCTCTGCAACTCCTGCCTGGAAGGTCCAACCCATGAGCCACACGGTCGCGCCCGACGCGCCCGACAAGCCGCTGGTCGTGCTGACGCCGCGTACGATCTGGCTGATCTTCGGGGCCCTGATGGCCTCGATGTTCCTCTCCTCCCTCGACCAGACGATCGTGAGCACGGCGATGCCGACGATCGTCGGCGAGCTCGACGGGGTCGCGCACCAGGGGTGGGTGATCACCTCCTACATCATGGCGATCGCGATCGTGATGCCGCTGTACGGGAAGTTCGGCGACCTGTGGGGTCGCCGCTGGCCGTTCCTGGTCGCGGTCACGCTGTTCACGCTCGGCTCGCTCTTCGGCGGGATGGCGCAGACGTTCCCCGAGCTGGTCGCCGCCCGCGGCCTCCAGGGTCTCGGCGGTGGTGGCCTGATGATCCTGTCGCAAGCGATCATCGCCGACATCGTGCCGGCCTCCGAGCGGGGCAAGTACATGGGTCCGATGGGTGCGCTCTTCGGCATCTCCGCGGTGATCGGGCCGCTCCTCGGTGGCTGGCTCACCGACGGCCCGGGCTGGCGCTGGACCTTCTGGATCAACGTGCCGGTCGGCATCATCGCGCTCGTCGTCGCCTGGTACGCCCTGAAGCTGCCCTCGCACCGCTCCGGGCGGCCGGTCGACTGGCTGGGGATCATGTTCATGGTGCTCTCGACCAGCGGCATCGTGCTGCTGACCTCGTGGGAGTCGCTCGGCCACGACGGCTACGACTGGTCCTCGCCGCAGCTGCTCGGCCTGCTCGTCGGCACGCTCGCCTCGGTGGCCGCGTTCATCGTCACCGAGACCCTCGCGCCCGAGCCGCTGATTCCGCTGCGCCTCTTCAAGAACCAGACCTTCACCGTGACCACGCTGATCGGCCTGGTGCTCGGCATGGGGATGTTCTCGGCGATGGCGATGCTGCCGACGTTCCTGCAGATGTCGACGGGCGCCTCGATCACCGGCTCCGGCCTGCTGATGCTGCCGATGATGGCCGGCATGATGCTGACCGCGATCGGCTCGGGTGTCGCGATCTCGAAGACGGGTCGCTACAAGATCTTCCCGATCGTCGGTCTGCTCGTCACCGCAGCCGGGATCGCCTGGATGACCACGATCACCGGCGACATGTCGATGGTCGTCTTCGGGCTGATGATCTTCGTGCTCGGCGCCGGGATGGGCCTGGTCATGCAGACCATCGTCCTGGCCGTGCAGAACGCCGTCGACCCGCACGAGCTCGGCACCGCGACCTCGGCGAACAACTTCTTCCGGGAGATCGGCGCAACCGTCGGCACGGCCCTGTTCACGACCGTGTTCACCACGCGGCTGACCGACAACTTCGAGGGGCTGGCCGCGAAGATGGCCTCCTCGGGGTTGATGCCGGCCGACGGCGCCGGGTTCTCCGGCGACAGCCTCACCCCGGCGGCGGTCGACCAGCTGCCCGAGCCGATCCACGGCTGGGTCGTCGACGCCTTCACCGAGGCGCTCGCACCCGCGTTCTGGTACCTCGTGCCGCTGGTCCTCCTCGGCCTCGCGCTCGCGCTGTTCCTCAAGGAGGTCAAGCTCTCCAACGAGGCCGGCATGGTCGCCCGCGGGGAGGCGGTCGCCGGCTGAGGCTGCCTCGGCAGCTTCCTTGACGCTCGCCGTGGCACGGGGCATTCTCCTGTCACGGCGAGCGTCTGTTCGGGGGACGTGCGCAGCTCTCGGAAAGGCACGCCATGGCCGCTCGCGCTCTGCCCACCTCGATCGCGACGGTGTCCGCTCTCGTCGCCGGCCTGCTGCTCGGCGTGACGCCGGCGTCGGCGGCGCCCGCGCCGGCCGAGGACGTCGTCCTGGAGACCCTCTCCAACCGGGCCGACCTGGTCTTCGACGACAACGCGCTGGTGCGGGTCACGCTCCCCGAGGGGGCCGACCCGGATGACCTGCGGGTGTGGCTCAGCGACAGCCGGCACGCCTCGAGCCGCACGGGTGACCGCGACGTCACCGACGCCTTCGCCGAGCGGCCCAACGGCGAGATCGAGGGCGTCGTACGCGGCCTGCGGCTCGGCACCAACGAGCTGACCGCCCGCCTTCCCGACGGTCGGGGCGCCTGGCTCACGATCACCAACCACCCGCGCGGCGGGCCGATCTTCTCGGGGCCGCAGCTGCAGCCGTGGCGCTGCCAGCCGACCGCCGAGGACGCGCAGTGCAACCAGGAGCCGACGATCAGCTGGCTCTACCGGTCCACCAACCCGCTGCTCGACAGTCTCCAGCCCTACGACCCGGCGAACCCGCCTCGTGACATCGCATCCACGACCACCGACGAGGGCGTGACCGTGCCGTTCGTCGTACGCGTGGAGACCGGCTACCAGAACCGCGACCAGTACCGGATCGCCGTGCTCTGGCAGCCCGGAAAGCCCTGGCAGCGCTGGCGCCCGCAGGAGCAGTGGAACAACAAGCTCTTCATCCCGCACGGGGGCAGCTGCGGGGTCGACCACGAGGTCGGCACCGCCCCGACCACCGACTACGCCGGCACCTTCGACCTCGGCATCCCCGTCGTCGCCGACGCCCTCGGTGACAGCCCGACCGTCGCCCTCGGCCGTGGCTTCGCGATGCTCTCGACCGCGCTGGCCAACACCGGTCACAACTGCAACGTCACCACCGAGGCCGAGTCGCTGATGATGGCCAAGGAGCATCTCGTCGAGACGTACGGCGACCTGCGCTACACGATCGGCAGCGGCTGCTCCGGCGGCTCGATCGCGCAGCAGACGATCGCCAACGCCTACCCCGGGATCTACCAGGGCCTGGTGGTGACCTGCTCCTACCCCGACTCGCTCTCGCCCGGCCTGCAGTTCTCCGACTACCACCTGCTCCGCAAGTACTTCGAGAGTTCCGAGCGCCTCACCGACGGCAAGTTCTGGAACCCGCTGCAGTGGGCGGCGGTCGAGGGCCACCTGCTGCCGCTCAACGCCGTCACCGCGGACGAGGGCCTGTTCAAGCAGGCGGTCATGCCGACCCACCCCTGCGCCGGGGTCAGGGACCAGGAGCGCTACGACGCGGCCCGCAACCCCGGCGGCGTACGCTGCTCGATCATCGACGGCGCGATCAACGTCTTCGGCCCACGGCCGGAGAGCGTGTGGACACCTCAGGAGAAGCAGATCGGGCGCGGCTTCGCGGGCTCGCCGCTGGACAACACCGGCGTGCAGTACGGTCTCGAGGCGCTCCGGTCCGGGGCGATCACGCCCGAGCAGTTCGTCGATCTCAACGAGAAGATCGGCGGCCTCGACATCGACGTACAGCCGCGGGCGGAGCGCTCCACCGCCGACCCGGCGGCGCTCACCAACGCCTACCGCAGCGGCATGGTCAACACCGCCAGCAACCTGTCCGGGGTGGCGATCATCGACCATCGCGGACCGGACCCCGGCGTCGCGCACGACGCCCGCTGGGCGTGGGCGATGCGCGAACGGCTGACCCGGGAGCAGGGCCACGCGGACAACCAGGTGATCTGGTACGGAGTGACGCCGCTCATCGGCGACCCGAGCTACTCCAAGGAGGCGCTGCTCGCGATGGACCGGTGGCTGTCGGCCGTCGAAGCCGACAAACGCACGGTGGCGTTGGCGGACAAGATCGTCCAGGACCGCCCCGGCGACCTGCACGACCGGTGCACCCAGACGCAGGGCGTCTCCAGCGAGGACGGGTTGTTCCTGCCGGTCGCCGACCCGCTCCTGGACGACCTGACCGGCGGTGCTCTCGACGGCCTGAACGGTGCCGTCAACCCGGTCCTCGATCCCGCGCTCAACCTCGTCGTGGATCCGGTCTCGGACCTGGTGTGCGGCCTCGGTCCGGTCAGCGACCTGGTCAAGACCGACTTCGCGACCCCGCGGATCGTGGCCGGCGACAACAACTACTCCGACAACGCCAAGTGCCACCTGAAGCCGCTGCGCCGCACCGACGACTACGGCGCGTTCGGCCTCACCGATGCCCAGTGGTCGCGCCTCGCGGCGGTCTTCCCCGACGGGGTCTGCGACTACAGCAAGCCGGGTGTCGGCTTCACCGAGACCGAGCCCTGGCTGACCTACCAGCAGGCCGACGGATCGGTCGTCTACGGCGGCACACCGATGGGCCGCGCACCACGGTCGGCGCCGTTCGGAAATTGACCGGTGGCTCGCGCCGAGTCGGCGCTAGTGTCTCGGCCATGCCTTCCCCCGAGCCGACCTTCGTCCTGGTCCACGGCGCCTTCGCCAACTCGTTCTCGTTCGCCCCGCTCCAGGCCGAGCTGGCGCTGCGCGGGTTCCGTTCGCTGGCGGTCGACCTCCCCGGCCACGGCTTCGGAGCGACCTTCCCCGCGGCCTACCAGGCACCCCAGGACCTCGCCGCGCTCGCGTCCGCGCCGGGCGGGATCAAGGGCGTCACGCTCGCCGACAACGTCGCCCACCTGGTCTCCGTGCTCGAGCGGGCGAAGGCGCACGGCCCGGTGGTCGTGGTCGCGCACAGCCGCGGCGGGATCACCCTGACCGCGACCGCCAACGCCCGCCCGGACCTGATCGACCGGATGGTCTACGTGTCGGCCTGGGCCCCGGTGTCCCTTGACGCCGTTGCGTACAACGCCGAGCCGGAGATGGCCTCCTTCGACGCCTCGGTGCTGATCGGAGCCGCGGCCGCGAACCCCGCCGACGTCGGCCTGCTGCGCTGCAACTTCCGCACCGCCTCCCCCGAGGTGCTGGCCGGCCTCAAGCACGCCTTCATGGCCGACGGCACCGACGACGAGTTCCGTACGTTCCTCAACACCTTCCAGCCCGACGAGAACCTCGACGCCGGCGGGCCGGACGACCGCGCCCAGGCCACGACGTGGGGCACGGTCCCCCGTGCCTACGTACGACTCAGCGAGGACGTCAGCCTGCCGCCCGCGATGCAGGACCGGCTGATCCGCGAGGGCGACGCCCTCACCCCGGACAACCCGTACGCCGTCCACACCCTCGCCTCCAGCCACCTCCGCTGGCTCGTCCACCCCGCGCCGGCCGCCGACCTCCTCGTGGAGATCGCGGCCGGCTGACGAGCGCCGCGGACGTCAGGTCAGGGCGAAGGTGCTGGAGCGGCGTCCGGGGGTGGAACCGACGGTGAGCGCACCGCGGTCGTGCTGGAGGTAGTCGCCGCGGTCCGTGGCCACCTGCAGCGAGATGCCGCCCCTGACCGGGATCCTGCGGAAGCTGGCCTCGGCGGCGTACGCCGGGCCCGGCTGGACCTGCTCGATCCGGACGGCGCCACCGGCGACCCGGACGTACCTGTCGGGGAAGTTGACCGACTGCAGCGACTCCGACCCGTCGCCCGCGAGCCCCGGGACGAACCGGAACTGGCTGTCGGCGAGCTCCTTCGGGGCACGGTCCACCCGCACGGTGTACTCGTAGTGGCGTACGAACGAGCCCGGCGCATCCAGCGGGGTGAGCCGTACGATCGGCCCGCCCTTCCCGACCGGAACGCCGAACATGGGGGTGCCGTCCTCGTGCCACACCACCTTCTGCACGCGCGCGTGCCGGTTCGGGTCGTAGAGCGGGTCTCCGGTGATGTCGCGGTAGTCCCGGGCGTGGTAGACGAGGACGTCGGTCACCCCGTCCTCGGCCACCGTGAACGAGTTGTGCCCGGGCCCGTACTGCCCGGTCTGCTCGTTGGTCGTGAACACCGGTTCGGGGCTCTTGGTCCACGATGCCGGGTCGAGCAGGTCGGCGTCCGCCGGGGCGGTGAGCAGGCCCATGCAGTAGCGCGCGTCGGTGGCGCTGGCCGAGAACGTCATGAAGACCCGGCCGTTGCGGACCAGCACGGCAGGGCCCTCGTTGACCTTGTAGCCCTGCACCTCCCAGCTGCGGGTCGGGGTCGCGATCCGCGCCGGGAAGGTGCTGATCGCGAACGGGGAGCTCATCTCGGCGATGTAGAGGCTGGTGTTGACCGCGATCTCGGGCTCGCTCTGCGCCCAGACCAGGTAGCGACGGCCCGCGTGCTCGAACGTGGTGGCGTCGAGCGCGAAGCTCAGCCATGGCGTGATGATCTGCCGCGGCGCACCCCAGCCCGCCGGGTCGCGCGGGTCGGGGAGCGTCGACTCCATGACGTACATCCGGATCCGGAAGACGTCGTCGGAGTCGCCGGCCGCGAAGTAGACGTACCAGCGGCCGTCGATGCGGTGCAGCTCCGGCGCCCAGATGTGGCCGCCCATCTTCCCGCTGGACGGGCGGCGCCAGATGACCGACTCCGCCGCGGTGGCGAGCCCGGCCAGCGAGGCCGACCCGCGGATCACCAGACGGTCGTACTCCGGCACGGAGCCGGTCAGGTAGTACATGCCGTCGACGGGCCGGGTGACGAACGGGTCGGCCTGGCGCTCGACCAGCGGGCTGAGGGTCGGCACGCCCCAGATCTCGGCGTCACTGGGCATCGATCCCGCCGGTGCTGCGGCGGCGGGCGTTGCGTAGCCGGCAAGCGCGGCCGCTGCCCCGAGGCCGACCCCGGCCTGCAGGAGGTGGCGCCTGCTGAGGCCGGCTCGGAGGGCGAGGTGGTTCAGGTGGTCGGACATGGATGCTCCCCTACCGGGTCTGGATGCGGATGAAGGTCACGGAGTACGGCGCGAACGTGCGCGTGAAGGTGCTGTCCACGCCGCGGATCGTGCTCGTCACCGGCTTGATGGGCTGCGCCGTACGCGTGTTCTGCTCCTCCGGGTCGCCGCTGATGACGGTCATCTGCGCCCGGGAGGCGACCTTGACGCCGAGGTCGACGCGGGTGACGGCCGGCTCGGCCTGGGCGTTGACCACCTTGACGATCAGGTCGCCGGTCGCCGCGTCACGGGTGACCACCTGCGCGAACGGCTCGGTGACCTGGTCGTCGTCGAACTCCTGGAAGAGCTGGCCGTCGAGGAAGAGCCGGACGTGGGTGCCGCGGACCTCGATGCGTACGTCGTAGGTGCGTCCGGTCTCGACCGAGTGGCCCTCCCGGGCGATCAGGGTCTCCTTGCCACCGTTGGTCGCCTTCTCGACGACCGTGCGGGTGTTGTTCCAGCCGCCGATGTTCCACCAGTAGAAGTTGCCGGAGTCCTTCACCCCGAACGCGATCAGGAAGCCCTCGGAGCCGGACAGCTTCTTGGCCTCGAGCTCGAGGTCGTAGTCGCTCGCGGTGATGTCCGCGGCCCTGACCAGGGTGTCCTGGGCAGCTGCGTCGGTCTGGGTGTAGGCGCCGTCGACGACCGACCAGGTCCCCCGGTTGGCCAGCGAGCTCCAGCCCTCGGCGTCCCCGTCCGCGAAGTCGTCGGCGAACAGCCCGGTCCCGTCGGGCGCGGTGACCGACACGTCGTCGTACGCCGCCGAGGTGGCCCAGGTGGAGAGGCCGATGCCGCCGGTGATGGGCTGGGGCTGGATCACCTTGCCGGTCGCCTCGCTGGGGACAACTCGGTCGCCGACGTTGTTCATGAACAGCTTCTGGACCTGGTAGCTCGCGGAGCCCCAGGACTGGTCGTTGTCGAACCAGATCATGTCCGGGCGCCACTGCACCTGGTCCACGTTGGCCAGCAGCGGGGCGTACGAGGCCAGCCGGACGACGTCGGCGTTGCGCTCGAGACCGGTCATGTAGGCCGCCTCGGACAGCGCGTTCAAGAGCTTGTTGTCCTGCGAGGCGTACTCGCCGAGGAAGACCTTCGGCCCGTTGCGGTCATAGCTGTCGTAACGGTCGTTGTTCTGCAGGAACCAGGTCGGAGAGTTGTAGTAGTGCTCGTCGACCATGTCGACACCGGCCGCCTTGTTCTGGGCCCAGTGCTGGTCGAAGAGCGCGCCCTCGTCATCGGGGCCCGAGTTGCTGATGATCGTGACCTCCGGGTAGCGCGCCTCGATGGCCGCACGGAACTTCTCGAACCGCTCGAAGAACTCCGTCGGCAGGTTCTCCTCGTTGCCGACGCCGAGGTGGGTGAGCCCGAACGGCGCCGGGTGCCCCATCTCCGCCCGCAGCGCACCCCACTCGGAGTCGACCGGGCCGTTGGCGAACTCGATCAGGTCGAGGGTGTCCTGGATGTGACGCTGCAGCAGGGTCTCGTCGTCGGTGGCCCGGTTCTGGCCGCATCCGGTGACCAGCGCCGGCACGACCGGCAGCGGCATCGCCCCGATGTCCTCGGCGAACTGGAAGTACTCGAAGTAGCCCAGGCCGTAGGACTGGTTGTAGCCCCAGAAGTTGGCGTTCGTCGCGCGCTCCTCGACGGGGCCGACGGTGTCCTTCCACTGGTACGACCGGGCGCGCTGCCAGTCGGAGGACGCGTCGTAGCCGGCCATGCTGCCGGTGTTGACGAGGCAGCCACCCGGGAAGCGGACGAACTCCGGCTTCAGCGCCGCGATCTTCTCGGCGAGGTCCTTGCGCAGCCCGTTCTCCCGGCCCATGAAGGTGTCCTCGGGCAGCAGGGAGACCATGTCGAGGCGCAGCGTCCCGACACCCTCGCCCTGCAGCCACAGCCGAGCGGAGTCGGTCGTGGCGCTCGCGGTGAAGGTGCCGGCGTACTTCTTCCAGGTGTCGCCGTTCACCTGGAGCCGGACCGGAGCGGCGTACGCGGTGGTGCCGGCCTCGTCCTGCAGCGACACGGTCAGCGGCGTACCGCCCGCGGTGTCCGAGCGTGCCCAGACCGAGAAGTCGTAGCGCTTCCCGGCCTCGAGCGCGACACCGTTGTTCCAGCCGCTGTTGGAGACCCCGTACGTCCCACCGCCGGCGTTGGCCAGCGAGAGCTGGAGGTAGGTGCGGTTGCGCTCGTTGAGCCGGGAGCCGTCGTTGACGGGGGTGGCGGTCCCGGCGCCGCCGCCGACGGCTCGCGGGGTCCACGCGGTCAGGCCGGTGTAGGAGCGGTTGTCGACCGGGAGGAACTCGAACGACCGGTTCCGCACGAGCTCGGCGTAGAGACCGCCGTCGGCCGCGTAGTTGATGTCCTCGAAGAAGACGCCGTACATGGTGTCGCTGATCTCCGGCCCGGACTGACCCGCGTGGGCCGTGATCGTGTAGTCGGGCTCGGCCGCAGCGGTTCGGCCGTCCGCGCCGAGGCTGGGCGTGGCGTAGGTCAGGGGCAGGGCCAGGACGGTGGCGGCGGACAGGGCGGTCAGTAGGCGGATGCGCTGCACGATGGTCTCCTCAGAACGCGCGGTAGGCGGTGCGGATGCGGTCCAGCTCGGCCTTGGTCACCGGGAGGACGGTGCCGTGGCGGGGGCGGCTGGGAAGCTGGTAGTCGCTGGAGATCGAGAAGTTGCCCGAGTCCAGGTCCGTCGTCTCGAACGGCACGTACCCGCGGCCGCCGAACTCGTCGATGAACAGGTACCACTTGTCCTCGGTGTTGGACTTGAAGATCGTCGGCCCCTCGCCCCGGTCGACGCCCGGGTTCTCGGCGGTGGCCTTGCCGATGCACTCCGCGACGAAGCTCCAGTCCAGGTCGAGCAGCGAGGTCGCCTTCTCCTCGACGATGAACTTGCTGCAGGGCGTCGTGGAGGTGTTGTTCCGCTCGTCCTTGGTGAACCGGTAGTAGGTGCCTTCGTGCTCGACGACGGTGGAGTCGATCACCGAGTAGCCCGGGTCGATCCACACCTCGGGCTCGCTGAAGGTCCGGAAGTCTCGGGTGGTGACGTAGACCATCCGGTTGTGGGTGTTGCCGGCATGCTCGGGGTCGGACTCGTCGTAGAGCTTCGAGGCCCAGAAGACCACGTACGCGCCGATCCCCTCGTCGTAGTAGGCCTCGGGCGCCCAGGTGTTCCCGGCCTGGGGCGAGGACACGCGGACGTGTCGCTGCTCGGACCAGTTCACCAGGTCCGTGGACTCCCAGATCTCGATGTAGCGGCTACCCCGCCGCTGAGCGGCGTCCCAGTCGCCGTTGCCGTAGATCTTGAGGTCGGTGGCGATCAGGTAGAACTTGTCGCCCTCCGGGGAGCGGATGATGAAGGGGTCACGTACACCCTTGTCGCCGTACTGCGACCGCAGCACCGGCTGACCGCCGTTGAGCTCGTCCCAGTGCAGCGGGTCGTTGCCCCTGCTGGCGGCAAGGTAGACCTGCTCGCCGTCGGCCGTCCCCTCACCCGTGAAGTAGGCGAAGGTGTAGCCCTCGAGGGGCTCCTTCCTCGGCAGCGGCAGGACGGTCAGCCGGAACTGCCGCTTCTCCTTGACCTTGCCGAGGCTCACGGTGGCGTTGAGCGCCAGACGGACCGCGTTCTTCCCGTACGCCGGACGGTGGACCTCGCCGGTCGGGGTCACGACGGCGGGCTCGCTGGACGTCCAGCTGACGGTCGTACCGTGCAGACCCTGGGTCGGCAGGGTGATGTTGCCGCGGATCTCGTCGGCGTCCCAGACGCGGAGCGCAGCCGTGGCGCGAGTGACCTTCTCGGCGTCGCTGATGTCGGCCGGTACGTTGACCGTGAACTCCTCGGACCGGCTGGCGGAGCCGTGGGTGGCGGTGGCGGTGAGCGTCACGGCGGCGTCGGGACTGCCGTAGGGCGGGCGGGTGACGTCACCTGTCGCGGAGACGACGGCAGGATCGGAGGAGGCCCACGAGAAGGTGGAGCCGTTCGGGCCGGCGCTCGGGACCGAGAGGTCACTGACGACGCGGGACGTGTCGCCCAGGTCCAGCCAGGCCAGGTCGCGCTCGACGCGCTGCTCGTCGGTGACGTAGCCCAGGTCGTGGACCTCTGCCGCCGTCAGCGCACGGTCGTAGATCCGGAAGTCGCGCACCTGACCCTTCAGGTGGCGGTCAGCGCTGTAGACGGATCGGCCGAGGTAGTTCGCCGTGGTGACCCCGTTGCCGATCTGACCGGGCGTGATGGTGACACCGGTGCGGCGGGCGACCTCGACACCGTCCTCGTAGAGCACCGCGGTGCCGTCCGCGAGCGTGTAGCTGATGGTCTTCCAGGTGTCTCGGGCGAGGTTCCGGCCGGCCGTGACGGTCTGCTCGGTGCTCCAGTTGCCGGTGGCGATCGACGTCCGGTAGGCGTTGCCGGTCGTGAACAGGTAGCCGTTGCCCGAGCCGTTGGAGCCGGTGTTGCCGAGGCCCCAGATGAAGTAGGGGGTGGCCTGGTCCGCTGCGATCTTCACCTCGAGCGAGACGGTGATCGACGTCAGCCCGGCCATCACGTCGTTCGGGAGCCTGACGTGCCCGTCGGTGCCGCCGAGGGCGAGCCCCTCACCGCCCAGCCAGGTCGTGCCGCCGGCGACCGTGCCGTTGCGGCCGGCCCCCGACGCGTCGACGACCGTGGTGCCGCTGGTCTGGTCGAGCGGGTAGTGGACGACGAGCCCGGCATCGCTCGCGCCCTGCGCCGGGGCCGTGGTCACCAGGCCGGCCAGGATCAGGGGCAGCGACGCAAGCGCCGTGACGGTGCGCGCGAGATGCCTCCGGCGCCGGTCGTATGCGGTCGGTTTCGACAGGTCCATCTGCGCGCTCCAGGGGTCGTCGTTGGGCCGGGGCACCATTCGATGTGACCTCAGTCACACGGAATGTGAGCGCTAACATAAGCAGGCGGCTGACGCGGTCGTCAAGAGAACCAGGTGACACCGACCCGTCTCGGACGCATGCTCAACGGGGCTCCGACCTGCATATCCGGCGGTAATCGGACGTCGCCGGATCGTCCATCGCGAAATCGTTTTCGGCTTCGACATCACACCTGGTTCACTGACCCGGTGGCATCCTCCCCCGGCTCCCTGTGGCACACCCTGATCCATCTCCGCGGCAACCCGCGCGCCTGCGTGTGGACCGAGCCGATGTGGGGCCTGTCGATGGCGCTGGTGCTGCCCTACCTCTCCGTCTTCATGCTCGCCCTCGGCCTGCACGACGCGCAGATCGGCCTGCTCGCGACCGCGGGGATGATCTCGCAGGTGTTCTTCGGGCTCGCCGGCGGCATCATCACCGACCGGATGGGGCGCCGGCTGACCAACGCGGTCTTCGACGTCATCGCCTTCGTGATCCCGTGCCTGATCTGGGCGTTCGCCCAGGACTTCTGGGCCTTCCTGGCCGCCTCGCTGCTCAACGGCGCCCTGCAGGTCACCGCGAACGCCTGGGACTGCCTGATGGTCGAGGACGCGGAGCGCGACCAGCTCACCGGCATCTACTCCCTCGTGCGGGTCGCGGCCGACTGCTCGGCGCTCTTCGCCCCGATCGCCGCCTTCATGGTCGCGCAGTTCGGCCTGGAGCCGGCGGTGCGGGTGCTCTTCATCAACGCCGCGGTGGTGATGCTGGCCAAGATCATCCTGCTGTACGCCGCGTCCACCGAGACCCGCCGAGGGCTGATCCGGATGGAGGAGACCCGCCACGAGAGTCTCTGGCGGCTCTTCGTCGGCTACCGCGAGGCCGCGAGGCTGCTGGGCCGCTCGCGCGGCTCGCTGCTGGCGCTGGCCATCGCTGCCCTGGTCGCGGCGGTCACCCTCGTCAACGGGACGTTCTGGCAGGTCATGGTCAACCAGCACCTGCACGTGCCCGACCCGGTGCTGCCGTTCTTCCCGATGGTGCGCTCCCTGCTGTCGGTGCTCTTCCTCTTCACCCTGATCCGCCGGCTGACCTCGGGCCACGACCTCAAGCAGGCGACCCTGTGGGGATTCGGCATCTATCTGGCCGGGCAGCTGGTCCTCGTCCTGATCCCCGCCGCCGAGGGTGACGCCGACGTCGTGACGTACGCGCTTCTGGGGGTGTGCCTCCTCCTCGACGGCTTCGGTGCCGGGATGCTCTTCATGCTCTCGGAGTCGCTCGTCGCCTTCCACGTCGACGAGGCCGAGCGGTCACGGGTGATGGCGCTGCAGCGCACGGCGGTGATGCTCGCGGCCGCGCCGTTCGGCTGGATCTCCGGTTGGCTCTCCGGGATCGACCGCACCTATCCGTTCTGGCTGACCAGCGCGCTGCTCGTGATCGGCGTGATCACCACCGTCGTGTGGTGGGCGGGGCCCCACACCGAGCCGTCGGTCGAGCCCGTGTCCGCGGATCACGCCTGACTCCCAGTCTGCAGCCGCCGGGGTGCTCAGGTGCGGCTCGGGTCGATGTGGTGACGCCGGACCAGGAGCACGGCGCCGGTCACGACGTAGGCCAGGATCCCGGCGAGCGACCCGAGGTAGGCGCCTTGGTCGACGAGGATCGCGGTGCCGGTGAGCAGCGAGAAGTCGAACAGACCATGGATCACCGAGTTGACCGCGTTGGTGCCGGCTCGGCGGCGGGTCAGGTAGAAGAAGTAGCCGGCCAGGCTCACGATGAGCGCCTGCGGGATCGCGTTGACACCTCGGCCGATCGCGTTCGAGAGATGGACGACGCCGAAGATCAGGCTGGACCACAGTGCGACCCTGCCCTCGGTCAGCCCGTGCTCGCGCAGCGTCGTGACCCCGATGCCACGGAACATGCCCTCTTCGCCCCAGCCGACCAGCTGGGTCGCGAGCAGCAGGACCACGATGTATCCGCCGGTCTTCTCCGACAGCGCGCCGTAGTCGATGGCCAGCAGGATGCACACCACGAAGATGACCGGTACGACGATGACCCAGCGGCTGACGGGTCGGTCGTCACGCATCACCGGTCGCAGACGCCCCAGCGCCGCGGCGGCCCCGTAGACGAAGGCGAGGGCGACGCCCAGCGGGATCACCATGGTGATGACGACGCCCTTCGTCGTGGTCAGCGGGTCGTCGCCGACGTCGACCAGCGCCTTCATCAGCATCCCGCCGCCCTGGATGATCGCCAGGTAGGTGACCACCAGAACGGCGAACAGCCCATATCCGAGCGGCTTGCGGGTCTCGATCGGTCGATCGCGACCAGGTGCCGCGTCCGCCGCACCGGACTCCGGAATCGTCATGGCCTCATCCTGCCGGACACATCCGGTCGCTGCCCGGGAAATCGTTGCGTAGCCGAGCCTGGCGTGCGGTCCTGGACGCCCTCGCGACCGAGTGGGGGGTACTCCAGCAACGTGGGCGCCCGGACCGCACACGGAAGTGATAGCACGCATCCGCGGTCGAGCGCTGACAAACATCACCAACTGGTAACGGGCACGTTCGGCCACGCCGCCCGAAGGCGGTAGAGGCGGCGATCGGGCGGTCGAAAATCAAGTAACCCCGGTCTCGCGGCCAGCGTTTTCGCTGGTGAGACCGGGGTTTGCTGAGCCGCCTGTCGGAATCGAACCGACGACCTTCTCATTACGAGTGAGACGCTCTGCCGACTGAGCTAAGGCGGCGTACCGTCATCCGTTACCGCATGAAGCGGCTCTGGTTGAGCGGACCGGATGAGTGTACCGAGACTGCGCGCTCGACACTAAAACGGTGCGCCTCGACGTGCTCGTCGATGGTCGTACGGGTGGGCTTCCCCTTGCCGATCAGGCGGCCCAGGCGGCGAACGCCGTGCTTCATTACTGCTCTACTCCCCTATGAACATGTATCAACCACCGACTGCGGACGCAGTGGTGGCCAGTCAATTGCCAGAGTCAATGATGACCGTCGGCGACTCATAGAGGTAGACGATCTTTCCTTGAAAAGACATAGGATGTCTCTATGTTGTCGCTGCACCAGCTCCGCGTGTTCCTCGCGGTCTACGAGCATGGCTCACTGACCGCGGCGGCCGATGAGCTCGGCTATGCGCAGCCGTCGATCTCGGAGCAGGTCAGAGGCCTGGAGCGTACGCTCGGCGTCCAGCTGTTCCGACGCGTCGGACGCGGGGTGGTGCCGACCGCGGTGGCCGACGAGCTGAGGCCGCACGCGGAGCGTACGGTCGCGGCCGCCGAGGACGCGCGCAAGGCCGTCCAGGCGGTGAAGCAGTTCGAGACCGGAACCATCCGGTTCGGGATGTTCGGGATCGCGCGGCTCTACGGCGGGGCCGGGCTGGTGGCCGACGTGCTCGACCGATACCCGGGCGTACGCGTCGAGCTGATCGGGCAGAACTCCACCGAGGTCCAGGAAGACCTGCGACGCGGCCGGCTCGAGGCGGCGATGCTGCTGGTCGGCAGCGTCTCCGGCCCGGGGCTGAAGGTGACGCCTGTGGCCCGCGACGAGCTCGTCTACATCTCGGCGGATCCGGCGCACCTGGCGACGCCGGTCACGCCCCACAGACTCTCGCTGGCCACGCTGGTGATGGCCGACACGACCTGGAGCTCGGAGGACCCCACCAGGGTCACCCTGCGCAACCTCCTCCACGAGACCGGCCGCAACCCACCGAGCCGGATCGAGGTCGAGGACATCGAGACGGCGGTCGAGCTGGTCGGGATGGGCTACGCCGACAGCGTCATCGCCAAGGGAGCAGCCGAGCAGCTGCTCCCCCGGCTGGCGCCGAAGGCCGGCTGGGTGTCACTGCGACCCCGGACGTACGACACCTTCGCCATCGTCCATCGCACCGACGCCACCCTCTCCCCCGCCGCCACGCTGATGATCGAGCTGGCCACCAAGCGGATCCAGGCCATCGCGGACCCGGTCCACCGGCGCTAGCGCGCGGCCCTTCGAAGGCTCAGGTCACTCGCAGCCGTAGCCGTCGTTGTCCCGGTCGAGACCCCACGGGTCGGAGCTGTTGTTGATCCGTACCGGCTTCTTGTAGGCCGGGATCTGGCCACAGTCGAGGTCGTTGGCCGAGGTGGCGTTGTAGACCGTAGCCCCGTTGGCGTAGGTGTAGTCCAAGCCCGAGGTGGTGGTGCTGGTGGAGCCGCGCTTCCTCAGGTAGAACGACGCGGAGACATCGGCCTTTCTGGTGGCGTCCCCGCGGAACTTCCAGCGGTAGTAGCGGCTGGCGGCCGGCGTCGTGATGACCGAGCACTTTCCGTACCTGTTCGTCACGCACGACGTCACGCTGCTCCAACTCCCGCTGACCTGCTTCTGCAGGTAGATCCGCTTGCCCTTCAGTGCGTTGCCGCCCGCGGTCAGCTTTCCGACGACGCGATACGACTTCGATCCGTACTTGCTCACCGACACCTTCACGACGGAGGTGGTGATCTTCGGGACGTACACGGCCGAGCTGTACTTGCCCCCGTAGGCGAACCTGTACGTCGCGCCGCGGACGCCGGTAGCGGAGACCCAGCCGGTCGAACTGGTCGTGCGGTGCGCGACGGTGCTCCAGCTGCCCCCGGACTTCCGCTGGATCGCGACCGACTTGCCGACCACGGGCTTGCCGTAGTCCTTCACCTGCGCCTTGATCGTCGTACCCGACCGGCTGGCCGACAGGGTGTAGCTATGAGCGGCCCGGATCGTGAACGCATCGGTGACCTCGGCAGCGTCGGTATATGTGCCCTCCGCATCCGAGGTGAAGACGTAGGCGACCGCCCGATAACTACCGACGGGAAGCAACGAACAGAGGTTGCCGTCGGCCGCTCCCTCGGAAAATCCGCCGCCCTCGATGTAGTTGGTCACGTCCTCTCCGTCGGAGTCGAAGACGGTGACCTCCCAGCTCACGGTCGGGTTGGTGAACTCGTCGCTGTAGTTCTCGCCGAACGAGACGTCCACGGAGACCGGGATGTTCGTGCCCTTGACCCCGTAGAGGTCGCAGTTCTGGGCCTTCGTCACGTCGTTGACGGTGAGGGTGGCGGAGCCACCGATGTACGGCAGCGGGGCCGTATCTGCCTGCGCCGGCTGGGCACCTATTACGGGCGCTACCGCGACCGCCAGTGAAGCGACGGCGGTGGCAGCGAAAGCTCTCGTCATCGAACGGATTCGCTGGTTCATGATCACGTGCTCGTGACCCTTCTTCTCGACGTTGAATTTTCGAGAAGTGATCCTCTGAGTCTGCGGGATCGGCCGGTGGCGTCATGACGAAGACCCACCCCACATCGGGTAAATCCGCTCGTGGAGCGGTCTCAGCACTCCAAGCCGTCGTCGGGGACCTTGCCGTCGACCAGGTAGCCGTCGATGGCGTCGTCGACGCAGCCGTTGCCCTGCATGTAGCCGGTGTGGCCGTCGCCGTCACGGGAGACGAGTACGCCGGCGTCGAGGGCCTTCGCGAGCTCCTTTGCCCACTCGTAGGGGGTGGCCGGGTCACGGGTGGTGCCGACGACGACGATCGGGTTGGAACCCTCGGCGTCGATCTCCGGCTCGGGCTCGGTGGCCTTGAACTTCTCGGCGGCACAGCCGTTGAGCATCCAGGCGAGGGCGGCACCGAAGGTCGGGGCGGCCTTCTCGAAGGCGGGCAGCTGCTTGCGTACGTCCTCCGGGCTGAGGCCGGAGGAGTCGTCGAGGCAGTTGATCGCCCAGTTGGCCTCCATCGTGTTGTTGATGTAGCCACCCTCGGGGTCGCGGCCCGCGTAGTTGTCGGACAGGCTCATCAGCTGGGACCCGTCGCCCTTCAGCGCCGCCTCGAGGGCGTCGGTGAGGTAGGGCCAGTAGGACTCGACGTAGAGCGGGGTGATCAGGCCGTAGAGGGCGTTGCCCGCGGTGAGCTCACGATCACCGGCGGGCAGCGGCTCGGCGTCGATGTCGGCCATCAGCTTCTGGACGCGCTCGACACCCTCGTCGACGGAGTCACCGAGGAAGCAGCTGCCCTCGTCGACGCAGCTCTCGACGTAGGAGCGCAGCGCGACCTCGAAGCCCTTCGCCTGGGCGAGGTTGGCGTCGAGCACGCTCAGGCCCGGGGCGATCGCGCCGTCGAGCACGAACCGGCCGACCCGGTCGGGGTAGAGCTCGGCGTAGGTCGAGCCGAGCTGGGTGCCGTAGGAGGCACCGAAGTAGTCGAGCTGGTCCTCACCCAGCGCCGCCCGGAGTACGTCCATGTCCCGGGCCGCCTCGACGGTGCTGACGTGGGCGGAGATGCCGTCCTTCTGGGCGGCGCAGCCGTTGGCCATCTGCACGCCGGTGTCGACGTAGGCCTTCTCCTCGGCAGGGGTGTCCGGGTCGGGGTCGACCGCGACGTAGGCGTCCAGGGCGTCGTCGTCGAGGCAGTCGACCGGGGTGCTCTGCCCGACACCGCGCGGGTCGAAGCCGACGATGTCGTAGGAGTTCCGGACCGCGGGGCTGAAGGACTGGTTGTTGTAGAGCGCGTAGTCGATGCCCGAGCCACCCGGGCCGCCGGGGTTGATGGCCAGCGAGCCGATCTTCTTCTTGTTGGCCGGGTCCTTGATGACGGCGATGTCGATGGTGCGACCGGTGGGGTCGGAGTAGTCGAGCGGCACCTCGAGGGTCGCGCACTCGAAGGCGCCGTTGCAGTCCTTCCAGTCCAGCTTCTGGCTGTAGAAGGTCTGCAACCCTTCCGCAGGGGCCGCGGTCGCCTCGGCGCTCGGACTGACCCGGTCGGCATCCGGGGTGCCGCCACCGCCTCCACAGCCCGTCAGGGCGAGCGCTGACATCACGACGAGAGCGGCTTTGCGGTTCACTGATCTCCTCCGGGCGGCAGCAGCGCCACCATCATGGCTTCCAGCACCAGCTGGGGCTGGACGTTGAACTCCAGCAGCTGCTCACGGGCCTCGAAGACGGCGCCGATGCGCTGCAGGTTGAGCTCGGGGGTCGAGGACGCGACGATCTGCTCGATCTCGCGCCGGTGCTCCTCGTTGACCAGCGTCACCGGCGCACCGGCGGCGAGCGTGATCGCATCGCGATAGACGGAGACCAGGTCCATCAGCCCGCGGTCGATCACGTCGCGGTGACGGCGGGTGGCACGGCGCTTCTGGTCCTTCTCGAGCGCGGCCAGCGCGGGGCCGTACTCACGCGGACGGCGGCCCCGGTCGACCACGCCGTAGCCGGCGTCGAGGTCGGCCTTCTCCCGCGCGTCGAGGTCGGCGGTGACGGCGTCGGCCTCCTCCTTCGAGACCGCGGCCAGCTCGCCGGCGGCCCGGAGCGCGTCGGCCAGGGTCCTCAGCTTGGCCGGGTAGGCGACGACCTGCTCACGGCGGCGCCGGGTGTCGTCGTCGCGGGCCAGCGCCTTGGCGCGGCCGATGTGACCCTGGCTCGCGCGCGCCGCGTAGGCGGCTCGTGCCTCGTCGACACCGAGCGTGCGCTGCAGGAAGGCGGTGACGTCGGGCGCGGTCGGGGTGGTCAACGTGACCAGGCGACACCTGGACCGGATGGTCGGGAGGACGTCCTCGACCGTCGGCGCGCAGAGCATCCACACCGTGCGGGCGCCGGGCTCCTCGACCGCCTTGAGCAGGGCGTTGTTGGCCTGCTCGGTGAGCCGGTCGGCGTCCTCGATGATCAGGATCTGCCAGCGGCTTCCGGCCGGGCTCAGGGCGGACTGACGCACCAGGTCGCGGATCTCGTCGACCCCGAGCGTCAGCTTCTCGGTGCGGACCAGGTTGACGTCGGCGTGGCTGCCGGTGAGCACGGTGTGGCACTGGTGGCACCGGCCGCAGCCGCCGTCAGGGCACTGCAGCGCGGCCGCGAAGGCGATCGCGGCGTTGGACCGGCCCGAGCCCGGTGGGCCGGTGAAGAGCCACGACTGCGTCATGCCGTGGCCGGCCGCGGCGGTCTGCAGCGTGGGGATGACGTGGCGCTGGCCGACGAGGTTGTCCCACACCGAGGTGGTGGCGACGTTCATGCCGTCACCGCCTGGGCGAGAAGAGGCTCGAGCCGCGCCAGCACTGCGGCGTGGATCTCCTCGACCGGAGCGCGGGCGTCCAGCACCAGATAGTGGTCGGGGTTGCGCTCCGCGAGCGCCACGAACGCCGACCGCACCCGCTCGTGGAACTGCTGCGACTCCTGCTCCATCCGGTCGCGCTCCTCGAACCGGGTGAACCCTGCGGTCGGGTCCAGATCGAGCAGCACGGTCAGGTGGGGGCGCAGGTCGGCGGTCGCCCACCGAGCCACCTCCTCCAGCTGTGCGGCGTCCAGCACCCGGCCGGCGCCCTGGTAGGCCAGCATCGAGTCGACGTAGCGGTCGGTGATCACCACCTCGCCCCGCTCCAGCGCCGGGCGGACCATCGACTCGATGTGCTCGGCCTTGTCGGCGGCGAACAGCAGCGCCTCGGTCCGGTCGTCGAGATCACCGGTCTCCGGGGACAGCACGATGCGGCGTACGTCCTTTCCGACGGCCGTGTCTCCCGGCTCGAAGGTCAGCAGGACGCGGTGGCCGCGGGCCGTCAGCGCCTCGTGGAGCAGCCGCGACTGGGTCGACTTGCCCGACCCCTCGCCGCCCTCGAAACACACGAACACGCCGTGCTCGGCGTAGACACCGGGAAACCTCACGCACCCAACCTACGGGGTGGGACCGACAAGCCCGAGGTACGCCGCCCGCAGGTGCGGCGATTGAGGCTGTCGAAGGCCCCTGAGCCAGGTTAAGGTTCGGGTCGTCCTCACGCTGACCTCAAGGAGTTTTGGTGATCTACGTCCTGATCGTCCTGCTGCTGGCCGCGCTCGCGGTCGCGGCCTATCTGCTCTGGAGGAGCAGGCAGCAGCCGACGGCGCAGCGGGAGCCCGACGACTTCATCGGCGACCAGCACAAGCACGCCTCCGACCAGCTGCGCCAGCTGCGCAACGGCGACGTCGTCGAGTACCTGGGCCACAACTGGTTCGTCCGCGGGCGCATCGACTTCGACGAGGACGGCTACCGCTGGACCGAGCACATGATCGACGACGCCGAGGGCAAGAAGTGGCTCTCGATCGAGGACGACGAGAGCTTCGAGGTCTCGCTGTGGCACGCGATCCCGCTCGGTGACATCGAGCAGGGCACCGTCGGTGACCGCGACGTCATCGTCGGCGGCGTCGCCTACCGGCTGCAGGAGAAGGGCTCGGCCGCCTTCACCGCCACCGGCGCGACCGGCACGGCGCCGTCGGGCACGGCCGAGTACGCCGACTACAAGTCGGTCGACGGCAAGCTGCTCGGCTTCGAGAAGTGGGGCAGCAACTGGGAGCCCTCCCTCGGCGAGGTTCTGCAGCCGTTCGAGCTGACGGTCTACCCCTCCACCGACCGGCCCGCGACCCTGGACGACGAGTGACCCTCCTCGACGTCCCGTTCGCGGACGTACGCGGAGACACCCTGCGCTGGACCCTCGCACCGGTCGCCTGCACTCCCCTGGCTTCCTGCTCGGTGCAGCTCGGGGGCGGCCTGACCGTCACGCTGAGCGTCCTGGGCGCCAGCCACCAGGTCGTCGTACGCCGCCACGACCGCCCGCTCCTGCACGAGACGGTCGCGTGCGGGATCGCCGAGGCCACCTTTCTTCCCGCGGCTCACGCGGAGGGTGGCTACAGCCTCGGTTCCTACGTCGCCAAGCTGGAGCCCGAGGAGCTCGCCGAGCGGGCGTCGGAGCTCGTGGAGCGGTTGGAGGGACGTACCGACGCCGTTGTCGCGCACTTCCCGGGCGACCCGCACGCGGTGACCGCGCTGGCGATCGACGAGCTCGGCGAGCAGCAGATCTCCTGGAGCACCTGGCACACCTACCCGCAGACCGGCGAGATCGTCGCCACCGTCACCAGCTACCGGCCCGAGGAGGTCGCACGTGTCTGAATCGAACGGATCGAACCGCAAGCTGATCGGCTGGGCGATCGTCGCGGTGTGCGTCGTGATCGCCATCATCATCGCCATCGTCGTGGCGGGCGACGGGAACAACCCCGAGAAGTACCTGCGCAAGAACTTCGACCACGTCAGCGGCTCCGACCCCGACAGCGATGCCGGGATCGTCTTCGAGGACGACGGCTCGGTGTCCTCGGTCGCCAACCAGATCGCGAGCGGCACCGACGCCGACGAGAACCGGGCCGAGGGCTTCAACCACTACCTGCGCTACGACGACGACTGGCTGGTGGTCGTGGAGCCGCGTACGCCCTCGGGATCGACGATCACCCTCTACGAGTACGACCGCGGCTACCGGCACCACAGCACCGTGATCGGCCTGTGGGGCTGGAACAGCTACTACGGCCGCAACAGCAGCGGCGGCAGCAGCGGTGATTCCTTCCGCGGCGGCGGCAGCGGATTCGGCAAGTGACCACCTCAGACCTGGAGATGAACCGATGACTGACCTCATGAGCGGACTGCTGTCCACCGTCGCCTTCGCCGCCCTCGGGCTGGTCCTGCTGGTGATCGGCTTCTACGTGATCGACCTGCTCACGCCCGGCAAGCTGGGCCAGCTGATCTTCGTGGAGCACCGCCGCGACCCCGCGCTGCTGCTCGGCTCCTCGGTCCTGGCGATCGCCACGATCGTGGCCACCTCGATCTACACCGCGGAGGCGGACACGTTCCAAGGGCTCGCCGAGACCGCTGCGTACGGGCTCATCGGGATCGCCCTGCTCGCGGTCGCGTTCGTGATCCTCGACCTGCTCACCCCGGGTCGGCTCGGTGAGCTGATGACCGACGACAAGGACGACCCGGCGATCTGGGTCGCGGTCGCGGTGCAGCTCTCCGTCGGCGTGATCGTGGCGGCCTCGATCACGTGAGCCTGTCCCTCCCTTCGTTGCCTGCGCTGCCGGCGGGACGGGCGGCCCGGCTGCTCGTCCTCGCGGCGGTGTTCGTCTGCGCGGCGTGCGGGCTGGTCTACGAGCTCGCGCTGGTGACGCTGGGGAGCTATCTGCTCGGCAACTCGATCGCGCAGACGTCGCTGGTGATCGCGGTGTCGATGTTCGCGATGGGCGTCGGCGCCGTGCTCGCCAAGCCGCTCACCGCGCGGCCGCTGCGGGCGTTCGTGGGCGTGGAGATCGCGCTCGCCGCGGTCGGCGGCGCCTCGGTGCCGGCCCTGTACGCCTCGTTCGCGTGGCTGCACCTCTACACCCCGATGATGCTGCTGGTGACGTTCCTGATCGGCGCCCTGGTCGGCGCCGAGATCCCGCTGCTGATGGAGCTTCTCCAGCGGCTGCGGCGCCAGCAGGCCTCGCTCGCGGTCGCCGACATCAACGCCGTCGACTACGTGGGGGCGCTGATCGGCGGGCTGGCGTTCCCGTTCGTGCTGCTGCCGACGCTGGGGCTGCTGGTAGGCACCGTGGCCACCGCTGCCCTGAACGTGCTCGCGGCCTGGACGGTCGGGGTCGCGCTGGCGGGGACCCGGCGGCGCCGGGGGCTCGTCACGGCGGTCTGCGGCGCTCTGGCCGTCGCGCTCGGTGCGACCGCGGTGACGGCCGACGCCTTCGAGCTCAACGCCCGGCAGGCGCTCTACCGCGACCCGATCATCCACGCCGAGCGCTCCGACTACCAGGAGATCGTGGTGACCCGCGGCGCTCCGTTCGGGCCGGAGTTCGACGACGTACGCCTCTTTCTCGACGGTGACCTGCAGTTCTCGTCCCTGGACGAATACCGGTACCACGAGATGCTCGTCCATCCGGCGATGAACGGGACCCACCAGCGGGTGCTGATCCTCGGCGGCGGGGACGGGCTCGCGGCGCGCGAGGTGCTGCGCTACCGGTCGGTGTCGTCGGTGACCCTGGTCGACCTCGACCCGGCGGTGGTGTCGCTGGCGCGCTCCTACGACCCGGTCTCGTCGCTGACCTCGGGCTCCCTGGAGGACCCCCGGCTGACGTACGTCGCCGACGACGCGTTCTCCTGGGTCCGTGACTACTCGGGGGCGCCGTTCGACGTGGTCATCGCCGACTTTCCCGACCCCGACTCGACCGCGCTGGCCAAGCTCTACTCGGTCGAGAACTACAGCATGATCTCCCGGTTGATGGCTCCGGCAGCGCGGCTGGTCGTGCAGTCGGGCAGCCCGTTCTTCGCGCCGGACGCGTTCTGGTCCGTACGGCACACCCTCGCCGAGGCCGGCTACCGGACCACGCCCTACCAGGCGGACGTACCCTCCTTCGGCAACTGGGGCTACGTCCTCGCCTCCCGCGGTGGCACAGCCCCCGAGCTCGCCCTCGACGACGAGGCACCGGGCGGGCTCCGCTACGCCAGTGACGCCGTGCTCGCGGCGGCCTCCTCGTTCCCGCCGGACCGCGCCGAGCGGCCGACCTCGGTCACCACGCTGCTGGATCCGGCGATCCTGGACTACGCCCGGCACGGCTGGGTGGGCTACTGATGTACTTCCTGATCCGACTCGTCCGGCGCACCTCGCGACACTCCGCCTGGGTGCTCCCGCTCGCGATCATCTGCTTCGTATTCGTCACCGGCTGGATCGCGATGGCCGTGGCCCAGCCCGGCAGCGACATCGTGCACCCCGCCAACTACTGGTGGTGGTTCCTGGTCACCGCGACCACCGTCGGCTACGGCGACTTCTTCCCCGAGACGACCGGCGGCCGGCTCGTCGGGGCGTACGTCGTCTTCGGCTCCATCACCACCCTCGCCATCTTGTTCAGCCGGATCTCGGCAATCATCGAGAACGCCAAAGGACGCCGCATGCGTGGAGAGATCTCTTTCAGCGGACGAAGCCACATCGTGCTGCTCGGCTACACCGCCGGCCGTACCGAGCGGCTTCTCACCGAGCTGCTCTCCGAGCCCGAACGGGAGGTCGTGCTCGCGACCTGGGAGGACCAGCTCTCCGAGCACCCGCTGGCCGGGGAGGAGCGGCTCCATTTCGTACGCGGCGACCTCACCGACCTCTCCGTGCTGGGCCGGACCGGGCTGGCCGGTGCGCACAGCGTGCTGATCGACGCGCGGGACGACAACGAGGCGGTCACGCTCACCGTCGCCGCCCACACGTCGGCTCCTTCGGTGCACACCATCGTCGCCCTGCGCGACCTGCGCGTGCAGCGCACCATCTTCCGCATCGACACCACCGTCCACTGCATCCAGTGGCACAACACCCAGCTGATCGCCGAGGAGCTCAGCGACCCCGGGATCGCGGAGGTCTACCAGGAGCTCGCCACCGCCGGCGGCAAGGGCACCTACTCGCTCACGGTCCCCTCCGGGGGTGCCACGGCGACCGTCGAGGCATGGCAAGGAGCCCTCGGGCGCGGCCACGGTGCCACTCTCCTGGCCGTCCGCACCGTCGACGGCATCCAGGTCAGCCCGTCGTGGGATCTGCCCGTCTCCCCCGGCGCCCGGCTCTTCTACATCGCCTCGGACCGGCTGGACTACGACGAGGTCGCCGGGGCGCTCGGCTGACGGGCGTAGGAAACGCCTGAGAAGTCAGGCGTTCGCTTCGCACCACGCTCAGATCGACCTGATCACGACTTCTTCGTCGCAGCCTTCTTGGTCGTCTTCTTGGCCGTGGACTTCTTCGTGGTCGACTTCTTCGCCGTGGACTTCTTGGCGGTCTTCTTCGTCGTCCGCTTGGTCGTCTTCTTCGCCGGGCCCTTGGCGCGCTTCTCGGCGAGGAGCTCGGCGGCGCGCTCGGCCGTCAGGGTCTCCAGGTCGTCGGCGGCGCGGAGGGTGGCGTTGTACTCACCGTCGGTGACGTAGGGACCGAAGCGGCCGTCCTTGACGATCATCGGCTGCCCGGAGACCGGGTCGGGGCCGAGTTCCTTGAGGGGCGGCTTGGCGGCGGCGCGGCCCCGCTGCTTCGGCTGGGCGTAGATCTGCTCGGCCTCTTCGAGGGTGATGGTGAGCAGCTGGTCCTCGGAGCTCAGGGTGCGGGAGTCGGTGCCCTTCTTCAGGTACGGCCCGTAGCGGCCGTTCTGGGCGGTGATCTCCTCGCCGTCGGCGGCGGTGCCGACGACCCGGGGCAGGGTCAGCAGCTTGACCGCGTCCTCGAGCGTGATGGTCTGCAGGTTCATGCTCTTGAAGAGGCTGGCAGTGCGGGGCTTGGCGCCCTTCTTGGCGTCCTCGGGGAGCTGCTCGGTGACGTACGGACCGAACCGGCCGCTCTTCGCGACGACGGTGAGCCCGGTGTCGGGGTGGACGCCGAGGTTCAGCTCCTCGCCGGCCGGGTTGGCGAAGAGCTCCTTGGCCTTCTCCAGGGTGAGCTCGTCGGGAGGCAGGTCGTCGGGGACATTGGCACGGACCGCGAACGGGGTGCCGTCGTCGCCGGGGCCCTCGATGTAGGGACCGTAGCGACCGACCCGGAGGTTGACGCCGGACTCCGGGCCGCCGACCGGGAAGGTCGCCAGCTCGCGGGCGTCGATGTCGCCGAGACCGTCGACCAGCGGCTTGAGGCCCTTGACCCGCTCGGAGCCGAAGTAGAACTCCCCGAGCTCGGTGGTCATGTCCTTGGCGCCCTTGGCGATCTCGTCGAGGATCTCCTCCATGCTCGCCGTGAACCGGTAGTCGATCTGCCGGGGGAAGTGCTCCTCGAGCAGCCTGACCACGGAGAACGCCACCCAGGCCGGCACCAGCGCGGTGCCCTTCTTGAAGACGTACCCGCGGTTGATGATCGTCTGGATGATGCTCGCGTAGGTCGACGGGCGGCCGATCTCGCGCTCCTCGAGCTCACGGACGAGGGTCGCCTCGGTGTAGCGGGCCGGGGGCTTGGTCTCGTGACCGTCGGCGGTGATGCTGGCCGCGTTGACCGTCTCGCCCTCGGCGAGGTTCGGAAGCCGGGTCTGCTGGTCGTCGGAGGTCTGGTCGGCGGAGTCGGTGCCCTCGACGTACGCCTTCAGGAAGCCGTGGAAGGTGATCACGCGACCGGTGGCGGAGAAGACCACGTCCTCGCCGGTGGTCGCCGTCGCGCCGAGGCGGATCGCGACCGAGTTGCCGACCGCGTCCTTCATCTGGGAGGCGACGGTGCGCATCCAGATCAGCTCGTAGAGGCGGAACTGGTCGCCGGTCAGCCCGGTCTGCGCCGGCGTCCGGAAGGAGTCTCCGGCGGGCCGGATCGCCTCGTGGGCCTCCTGCGCGTTCTTGACCTTGGAGGCGTACGTCCGCGGAGCATCGGGCAGGTATTCGGCGCCGTAGAGCTCCCTCACCTGAGCTCGGGCGGCGCTGATGGCGTCGCCGCTCAGGGTGGTGGAGTCGGTACGCATGTAGGTGATGAAGCCGTTCTCGTAGAGACGCTGCGCGACCGACATCGTGGTCGACGCGCTCATCCCGAGCTTGCGGCTGGCCTCCTGCTGCATCGTGGTGGTGCGGAAGGGGGCGTAGGGGCTGCGCTTGTAGGGCTTGGACTCGACGCTGCGGACCTCGTAGGTCTGGTTGTCGAGAGCGGCCACGAGAGCCTCGGCGCGGCTGCGGTCGAGGTGGACGACCTTGTCGCTCTTGAGCAGGCCGTCGGGACCGAAGTCGGTGCCGCGGGCGACGCGGTTGCCGTCGATCGAGGTGATCTTGGCCGGGAACATCCGCGGGTCGTGGTCGGAGCCGGCGTCGAAGGTGCCGGCCAGGTCCCAGTAGGAGGCGGTGCGGAAGGCGATCCGCTCGCGCTCGCGGTCGACGACGAGCCTGGTGGCGACGGACTGGACCCGCCCGGCGCTCAGCCGGGGCATGACCTTCTTCCAGAGCACCGGGGAGATCTCGTAGCCGTAGAGACGGTCCAGGATGCGGCGGGACTCCTGGGCCTCGACGAGGTCCATGTCGAGCTCGCGGGGGTTCTCGGCGGCGGCGAGGATCGCGGGCTTGGTGATCTCGTGGAAGACCATCCGCTTGACCGGGATGTCCTTCTTCGGCTTCAGCTCGTCGAGGAGGTGCCAGGCGATCGCCTCGCCCTCGCGGTCCTCATCGGTGGCGAGGTAGAGCTCGTCGGCGTCCTTGAGGAGCGACTTGAGCTTGGCGATCTGCTTCTTCTTGTCGCTGGGCACGACGTAGTAAGGGGTGAAGCCGTTGTCGACATCGACGCCGAAGCGCCCCCACGGCTTGTCCTTGATCTTGGCGGGGGTGTCTGCCGCGCTCTGCGGAAGGTCGCGGATGTGCCCGACGGATGCCTCGACGACATACCCCTGTCCGAGGTATCCGCCGATCTTCTGAGCCTTCGCCGGGGACTCGACGATCACCAACTTGTGTGCCACTGACGTCCTTATCTCACTGCAGCAGAGCCTGGCACCACTGACAAGCTCTGGCGAGACACGTTAGCGCGTGTCTCCAGCCGGCATGGGTCCAGTCACCGCGGTTCATGCGGCGCTGAGCTCTCGGACAACATGGCGTGTTGCCTTGGGCGCCGCGATGACAATACCTAGCACGCTGGGGAGTGGGAGCGTGAAATCCGTGTCTCATCGTGGTCACCGCGACGACCACCGGAAGTCGCCCCGCCGATTCTGTCGGTGGTCGTCCGTAGGGTGTCTTTCGAGGACGGCGAGACCCATCCAACCGAGAGGTCTCTGCTGATGATCGACACCGAATACATCGACTACATCGAGGGTATGGCCACGCCCCCGGAGCACCTGGTGTGCTCCGAGTGCGCCCAGCTGCTCACCAGGACCAACATGATCCTGGAGCGACTGGAGGCGGAGCTGACCCGGCCGGTCACGCCACCGCGTCCCGAGCACGAGGTGGCGCTGGACTGGCTGGCCGCGCTCTGCGGTGGCCACGAGGCGGTCGCCGCGCTGGATGCCGCCCCGCTGGTCGAGGACGGGCTGGACCTGCCGGTCGTGGAGGATGCTGCGGGGCGCACACAGTTGGAGGCGGTGGCCGGGCTGCTCGACGAGGTCGCGGCCGGCTTCCCGGTCGAGGAGGTGGGCTTCGCGTTGCGGCGGGCGCTGCTGCGGCTGTGGGAGATCGACCCGCTGGTCGTCGACCGGCCCACGCAGCCGGCCCAGGTGGCCGCCGGGATCGTGTGGACCATCCTGGGCGCCAACGGGCTCGCCGGACCGAACGGCCTGGTCACCGCGACCGCGCTCAAGGAGCGGCTGGGCCTGACGAGGATGCCGACGGCCTACGGCAAGCAGCTGGCGGCCGCGCTCCGTGGCTTCTGGCCGTGGCGGACGCAGCGGCCCTGGGGCATGCGCGACCTGCCCGATCTCGAGCCCCTGGGCTATCCCGATCTGCTCGTCTCGAGCGTGCGCCGCCGCCTGATCAGGCTGCGGGACCAGGCGTGCCTGGCGCGGGACGGAGGAACCCCTCGCTGACCAGCTCCTGGGCGATCGGCAGATAGCTGCTGCGCACGACCGCGGGGTCGCGGTCGAGGATCTGCGCGAGCGCGTCGAGGATCTGGCCGACGGCCAGGTCGCCGTCGCAGGCGCCCGCGAAGGCCGCCTCGATCGTGTCGGCCTGGCGGGCGCGGCGCAGGCCGCGCTGCTGGCGGAGGATGACGGTGCTCGGGTCCTCGGCGCCGGGCTGGCCGACAGTCTCCTGCTGGACGTCCTCGGCGAGCACCAGCGTGGAGTCCTCGGTGACCTCGACGCGGGCGGCGTCGCCCCATGCCTTGAGCGCCGGCGCGATCGGCTGCTCGACGTCGTAGGGCCACTCGAGCAGCTCGCGCTTCGGGTCGGCGCTGTCGGTGCGGTGGAGGTTGATCCAGCCGAACCCGACGCCCTCGATCTTCTGCTCCTCGAACCAGGACAGCCAGGTGTCGTAGCGGGTCAGGTAGTCCTCGGCGCCGTGGTGGCCGGAGTCCTTGAGCCACAGCTCGACGTACGCCGCGGGGTCGAGCACCTCACGCTGCACCACGAACGCGTCGACCTCGTCACCGAGCCAGCCCTCGAGGCGGTCGTCCCAGGGCTGCTCCTCGGAGATGATCCAGTTGCCCAGGATCTGACACCAGCCACCCTCGGTGAGCATGCCGGGAGCGGCCCTGACGATGTCCTCGACCACCCGGTCACCGGGGAGGCCGGAGTCGCGGTAGACGAGGCGCTCGCCGGTCGCCGGGCTGATCACGAACGGCGGGTTGGTGGCGATCAGGTCGAACCGCTCGCCGGCGACGGGCTCGAAGAACGACCCGTCGCGTACGTCGATCCGATCCGCCACGTCGTTGAGCGCGGCGTTGAACGCGGTGATCCACAGGGCTCGCTGGTTGACGTCGGTCGCGACCACCCGGTCGCTGTGGGTGGCGAGATGGAGAGCCTGTACGCCACAGCCGGTGCCGAGGTCGAGGGCGGTGCCGACCTCGTCACGGATGGTCAGCTGGGCGAGGGAGGTGGAGGCGGGGCTGATCCCGAGCACGTGCTCGGGGCCGACGCGCTGCGGGCGGCCATCGAGGCCCGGCGTGAGGTCGGAGACGACCCACAGGGTGGTGTCATCGGTGGCGTACGGGCGCACGTCCAGGCGGGCCGCGACCTCGCCGACCGACTGCTCCAGGATGCCCTCGACGGCGAGCCGGTCGACGAGCCCGGGAAGGGCCGCCTCGGCGTGGTCGAGGGAGACGGTCGTCTGCAGCAGGAAGAGCCGGACGAGGGTCTCCAGCGGAGAGCCGCCGTGAGTGCGCCGCCGGCCTGGAAGGGTCTCGTTGCGGCTGAGCGCGGAGTGGGCGATCGGGCCGAGCAGCTCGGCGACGGAGTCGTAGGAGAAGTCAGCCTGCTGAAGGGCGTCACGGAGCCGGTGCGGGAGGTCACTCACACCTGGAGCCTAGTGCGCGCTTCGCGCGCTCACTCCCTCGCTCGGCGCGAGCGGACGAGCAAGCTCGCCGCTCGACCTCGCTCAGTCGTCTGTGGCGCCGGGTCAGCCTGCTGCCGCGCCCTCGGCGCTGGCGTGGATGTCGAAGACCTTGGCGAGGCCGGTGATCCGGAAGATCTTGAGCAGCCGCTCCTGCGTACAGACCAGGCGCAGCATGCCGTCGTGCTGGCGGACCTTCTTCAGGCCGCCGACCAGGACGCCGAGGCCGGTCGAGTCGAGGAACTCCACGGCCTCGAGGTCGATGACGATGTCGTAGTGACCCCGAGCGACCAGCTCGGTGATCTTGTCCCTCAGCTTCGGCGCGGTATAGACGTCGATCTCGCCGCCCACGGCCACGACGGTGGCCGAGTCGAGCTCGCGAGTCGCAAGCGTCAGATCCACTTCGAAGTTCTCCTGCCAAGGAACGTGAGACAACTGACTCCGGTATCGAGCATCCTCGCGTCCGATACCCGGAGTCGATCGTAATGTAACCACGGCTCACCAGGATGCGCGCAAGAAACTCGCAACGTCGTGCGCCGGATGCGGGGCCGCAAGCGTGACGACCACCAGGATTCTGGGAGAATATGAAGGTGTTGACGACAGCGACCGGTGATCTCGTACGCCGACTCGCTGACGTCCCGGGCCGCGAGGACCGCCTCGCTCACCTGGAGCAGGTACCGCCCCGCGAGGCCGTCTTCGCCGACTGGCCGACGTGGGCGTCGCCAGATGTGGTCGAGGCGTTCGTCGCCCGCGGGGTCCGGCGACCGTGGCAGCACCAGGCGGTGGCCGCCGAGGCCGCCCACGAGGGCAGCCACGTGATCGTCTCGACCGGCACGGCCTCCGGGAAGTCGCTGGCCTACCAGCTGCCCGCGCTGACCGCGATCCGAGACGGACGCGGTCCACGTGGTGAGCGCGGCGCCGGCGTCCTCTACCTCGCGCCCACGAAGGCACTCGCCCAGGACCAGCTCACCGGGTTGCGCGAGCTGGGCGTCGACGTCCGTGCGGTGACGCACGACGGCGACAGCACCCGGGAGCAGCGCGACTGGGCCCGCGACTACGGCGAGTACATCCTGACCAACCCCGACATGCTGCACCGGTCGCTGCTTCCCGGACACCAGCGGTGGACGGCCTTCTTCCGGTCGCTGCGCTACGTCGTCATCGACGAGTGCCATCACTACCGCGGTGTCTTCGGGGCGCACGTCTCGCACGTACTGCGCCGGCTGCGCCGCATCTGTGAGCTCTACGGCTCCTCGCCCACGTTCATCCTGGCCTCGGCAACGGTCGCCGAGCCGGCGACCGCCGGCGAACGGCTGATCGGCCTCCCGGTGCTTCCGGTGACCGCCGACGCCTCACCGCGCGGCGAGCTCTCGATCGCGCTGTGGCAGCCCCCGCTGACGACGCATGCCGGCGAGAACGGCGCGCCCGTGCGCCGCGCGGCCTCGGCGGAGACCGCCGACCTCCTCGCCGACCTGGTCTCCTCGGACGTACGCACCCTGGCTTTCGTACGTTCCCGGGTCGGCGCCGAGCAGGTGGCGATGACCGCGGCGACCGAGCTGGCCGAGGTCGATCCGTCGCTGCCGGGACGGGTGACGTCCTACCGCGGTGGATATCTGCCCGAGGAGCGCCGGGCGATCGAGGCGTCACTGCGGTCGGGCGAGCTGCTGGGGCTGGCGGCGACGAACGCCCTCGAGCTCGGCATCGACATCAGCGGACTGGACGCGGTCGTACTGGCGGGGTATCCCGGCAGGCGCTCCGCCTTCTGGCAGCAGATCGGCCGCGCCGGACGCGGTGCGGGCGACGCCCTCGGCATCCTCGTCGCCCGCGACGACCCGCTGGACACGTACCTGGTGACCCATCCGGATGCGCTTCTCGGACAGCCGGTCGAGGCCACCGTCTTCGACCCGGCCAACCCGTACGTCGTCGGCCCCCACCTCTGTGCCGCCGCCCAGGAGCTTCCGCTCACCGAGCCGGATCTACCGCTCTTCGGCCCGGGCGCGCGGGAGATCGTGGACACCCTGGTCGCCTCGGGGCTGCTGCGCAAGCGGCCTCGTGGCTGGTACTGGACCGACCGTCGGCGTGCCGCCGATCTCGCCGACATCCGCTCCTCGGGCGGGTCCCAGGTGCAGCTGATCGAGGCCGAGACCGGCCGGGTCGTCGGCACGGTCGACGCCGCGAGCTCGCACGCGAGCGCACATGCCGGCGCGGTCTACGTCCACCGCGGCGAGACCTATCTGGTGCACGAGCTCGACCTGGAGGAGAACGTCGCGGTGATCTCCCGCGACGACCCCGGCTACTCCACGTCCGCCCGGGAGATCACCGAGATCTCGATCGTCGCCGAGCGGGAGCAGGTCGCCTGGGGAGAGTGCCGGCTGGCGTACGGCGACGTCGACGTCACCCACCAGGTCGTCTCCTTCCTGCGCCGGCGGCAGCCGAGCGGCGAGGTGCTCGGAGAGGAGCTCCTCGACCTCCCCGAACGTACGCTGCGCACCTCCGCCGTCTGGTGGACCGTCCCCGCCTCGGCTCTCGAGGCGGTTGGCCTGGAGAAGGCGGACATCCCGGGCGCCGCCCACGCCGCCGAGCACTGCTCGATCGGCCTGCTCCCGTTGATCGCGACCTGCGACCGCTGGGACATCGGTGGCGTGAGCACCGCGTCCCACCCGGACACCGGGATGCTCACCGTCTTCGTCTACGACGGTCACCCTGGCGGCGCCGGGTTCTCCGAGCGCGGTTTCCGCGCCGCCCGGGAGTGGCTGGGCGCCACCCTGGAGACCATCGAGGCGTGCGAGTGCGACGACGGTTGTCCTTCCTGTGTCCAGTCGCCCAAGTGCGGCAACCAGAACAACCCCCTCGACAAGCATGGCGCGATCGTGTTGTTGCGTCTCCTGCTGCAGAAATAGGCATACCCTGGGGAAATGCTGATCTTGGGACTCGTGCTGATCGTCGTTGCCGCAGCACTCGTCGTTCTCGGACTCTTCACCACCGGCAACGGTGACCTCGATGACCCGACCGCCACTCTGCTCGGTCTTCCGGTCGGCGCGACCACGATCTTCGTGATCGGCCTCGTCGCCGGTGTGCTTCTCCTCCTCGGTCTCTGGCTCACCAAGTGGGGCGGCAAGCTCCAGGCCAAGAACATGAAGGAGAAGCGCCATCTGCGGAAGCTGGCCCAGTCGCTGCAGGACGCCGCGCCCGAGTCGAAGGACGACGCCACCAACTAGTCCGGCCCTGTCGGGCCGGCCCTCGCCTTGGCGACCGGATCCCCCGGCTGACCGAGCCAGCGCGGCCCCTCGACCCGCACCGTGACCGTGACGTCCTCTCCGGCGACCTCACACGACTCCAACCTGGCCCCGTTGCGCTCGGTGATCGTCGTCGCTGCCGCGCATGCATCCTCGGAGATCTGGAGCGCGTTGGCGCCCGCCAGCGCTGCCAGGTCGGCCGCGGACTGCGCGGTGCGGTGGGCCACGAAGACCGCGCCCACCACACCCAGCGCCGCACCGAGGAACAGCAGCAGCCCGATCGCGCCGACCGCGAAAGGTGCCGCCGATCCACGCTCGTCCTGCCCGGCTCGAATCGCGCTCACTGCTCCCCCCGTGTCGCCTCGGTCGCGGCAACCGCCTCGCCGCGCACCGTCACGCCCGGCATCCAGCCGAAGATCCCGCCGGGCCCGGTGACCCGGGCCTGCGCCGAGGCGACGACCTCCTCCGCGCCGGCGCTCACGCTCACCTGGGTGCCCGCAGGTCCGACCCGACGTCCGCGGGCGGCGGCAGAGCCGCTGTCATCACCTCGGGCGACGGCACGCGCGGTCTCCCGGGCCGCGTCGACCACCTGGATCTGCGCCGCTCCCACCGACAGCAGCCACACCAGGCCGATGGTCACGGCCACCAATAGCGGGATGACCATGACCAGCTCTGCGGTGGCGGCACCCCGCTCACCCCGCTCGCCTCGCTGCCCACGGACCATGGCTCAGATCCCCAGGAGGCTGAGCACGTGCTGGAACAGCCTGTTGAGCAGGTCGTTGCCGAAGCCACCGGTGAGCAGCTTGTAGAGCAGGCCGGCGAGCCCCGCGCCGGCCGCCGTGCCCACGGCGTACTCAGCCGTCGTGATCCCCTTCTCGTTCTTACGAAGATGTGCCTTGGCCATGGTTGGTCTCCTCTGATCGATGGCCGTCCGTACGGCCGTTCACGGACGACAATGACCCGCTCCGCCGACATTCGCGACCGCCTTGTCGTCGGCTGTGGACAACCCGCTCCCGAACCCTCCCTGTGGATGACAATCGGCCCGCTGATCAGGGAAAACAGGAGCGCCGAGACGTCACGTACGTCGGTCGAGTCGGCACTCGGGTGCCAGCTCGACCGACGCAGGCGACGCCTCGGCCGACGCGGGTGACGCCTCGGCGGTGGGTCAGATGCCGAGGTTGGAGAGAAGCCCGCCGACGACCGGGACGACGCCGAGCAGCAGGAAGGCGGGGAGGAGGCAGATGCCGAGGGGGACGGCGGCCTTGACGCCCACCGAGCGGGCTCGGTCCTCGACCTCGGCGCGTGCGTTCCTGGTGAGGTCGTCGGCAAGACGTTCGACCGTCGTGGCGACCGGGGCACCGGTCGCCTGGGCCCGAGCCAACGCGCGGCCCAATGGCGCGAGCGCGGGATCGTCGACCAGGGTGCGCCAGGTCTTCTCCGGGTCGGCTCCCAGGTGGAGCCGGGAGGCCGCCGACAGCAGCCGGGCTGCCGCCGGTCCGGGCAGTGCGGCCGCGACCGCCACCAGCGCCTCCGCGGGCGCCGCACCGGAGGACAGCGCGGCGGAGAGGAGGCGGACCAGCGCCGGCAGGTCGGCCTTGGCCGCCTCGCGCTCACGCCGGACCTCCGCGGGTTCGACCCGGCCGATGACGACCCAGCAGACGACGCCGGCCGGGGCCGCGAGCACAGCGCCTACGGTGCCCCCGACGAAGGTGTAGACGGCGCCGGCGGCGAGGAGCACCAGCAACGGCCGCCAACGCATCATCCAGCCGCCCGGATCGCCGGGTTCGCCCCGGTCCTCGAGCACCGCGACGCGTGCGGGAATTGGCGAGGTCGGCGCCGGCAGCAACGCCGCCGCCAGCCCGAGCGCGATCGCCACGAGCCAGGTGCTCATCTCGCCTCGACCCCACGCGCGATGCCCTCGATCCACCACAGGCCCAGCCAGCCGAGGAGCAGGCCGAGACCGAGGCAGGCCAGGCCCACGGGCGAGCCGAAGAGGAATGCCAGCGGGTCGCCGCCGACTCCGCTGCCCATCGCCAGGGCGGCCACCGGCAGCCCGGCGATCAGACGGGCTGTGGAGCGGGCCGAACCGAGCTCGCCGTCGACCACCCGCTGCGTGGCGGCGGCCGCCCGCAGGTCGAGCGCCACCCGGTCGAGCGCATCCGCCAGACCGCTGCCGGTCTGATGAGCGATCTGCCAGGCCGCGGCGACGACCCGGAGCGAACCCGCCCCGGGCACCTCGGCGGCCTCCCGCCAGGCGGCAGGGACGTCGGAGCCCATCCGCTGAGCCTCCGCGACCGGCTCGATCACCGGCCACTCCGCCGCGAGCTGCGACAGCGCCGGTCCGGGCGGATGCCCGGCGGCCAGCTCGGCGGCCATCTGCTCGCAGGCCTCGACCACCCGCTCAGCCGTACGTCCCGCCTCGATCCGTTCGCAGCGGCGCCGCCACAGGGCGACGCCGCCGAAGGTGGCGATCCCGAGCAAGACAGCCGCGACGACCGCCTTGCCCGGGAAGACGATGGGGACGAGGGCGACCAGGAGGAACGACCACCGCGGCACCCGCCACCCAGGCGTCCGCGATCCGACCACGGACCGTGGACGGATCATCAGCGCTGCCGCGGCACCTGCCAGGCAGGCGACCAGCCCGAGGGCCATCCCGCTCATCGGTCGGCTCCCAGCAGCGCCTCCAGCCGGCCTGAGGCCGGCCCGGCGACGACGTCGCCGTCGGCGGACACCGAGCAGGCGGTCTCCATCCGGACCAGTCCGTCCGCCCCGCGAAGCGGGACGGCGATCTCGGTCAGCACCCGGCGGCCGTCACGCCGCCGCAGATGCACCACCACATCCACCCCGGAGGCGAACTGGCTGTGAGCCGCCTCCCTG